>NZ_JAPNJZ010000001.1:0-1361177 GCF_026626765.1 Corallococcus sp. bb12-1
CCCCGCTGCCCCGACTGCAACGCGCCCTTCGCGCTCAAGCCCGGGCAGACGCACTCCACCTGCGGGTGGAAGCTCCATCCTGGTGATGTCAAAGGTGATCGCGGATGGCCTGGTACCAGCGCTCCGCCATCTTCTCCTCACCGATGAGATTCGGATGGACCCCGTCATACGTGTCCGTTGAAGGGGTGAAGCCGGTCCACTGGTCCACCACGTAGACAGGCGAGTCCTCCGTGCTCTTGGCCTCGGCCAGCCAGGGCATGCGCTGGTTGAGGGACTGGAGTTTCAGCGACGCCAGGGCGCTCGAGGTGGGGATGATCTGGGCCAGGAACACCTTCACCCGTGGGTTCACCACGCGCAGCCGGTCGATGATCTGCTCCAGCTCCGACACGGTGCTGTCCTCTGTCTGCTGATGGTACGTGTCGTTGGTGCCCAGGTGGATGAGCACCAGGTCGGGACGCGTGCTCGCGGCCCAGGCGGAGATGTTCGCGAGCACCTGATCCGTCCGCCAGCTCCAGTGGCCGTCATGGTCGCGATCAAACAAGACCGAGGTGCAGGTGTTCGCCCCCAGGTAGCCCGTCGTCAGGGTGCCTACAAAGTCCGCCCTGGAGCCCCTCGAGTTCAGCTTCCGCCAGAGCTGGCACCGGTAGCTGGCGTGCCCTGCCGCCCCCTGGGTGATGGAGTCGCCCAGTGGCATCACCTTCTTCGGCACCAGCGCGGCGACACCCGCCTCCTTCGTGCTCCACCCCTCCAGCGACTCCCCTTCCAACGGACCGCTGCAGCCGAGCAGCCCCAGCAGCGCCACGCCCAGCGAGCCCCACACCTGATTCATCATCCGATGCATCAGAAGCCCCCTTCCAGGAAGTCCTGGCTTTGAATCCATTCAAATCCAGGATCGCAAGCAATCCCGTTTCAATGGAAGATCATCGTCACCCCCCAGACCGGGCTGTGGAATTGAAGCCACTTCGCCAGCGCCTGCTTCTCGCGGCGTTGGTCCTGGGCATTGCTCCCGCATCGCGGGGTGTGAGCCTTCACGTAAGGTGTGAACCTTCATCCATGACCCAAAAACAACAGTTGCACGTGTGGCACGCAGGCGGCTGAACAGGAGGCGTCCACCGCCACCTACGCCATCAAGGTGACGCCCGGTTCCTCCACGCGACACGGACTGCCGTAGGGCGCCTGGGGCTTCCGGCGCGGGACGCGGGTGCCGGCACCGGGGTCAGTAGATGCCAATCAGGTGGATCTGCACGCGGGGGTTGCCCAGGTACTCCTCCAACCGCCACCGGCTGGCCATCCCGTCGTCGTGGATGCCCGCGCCCCGGGTCCCCTCCTGGGGCGGGTCGGCCACGGCGAGCGCCTCCTTCAACTGGGCCACGGCCCAGACGTCGAACTTCGGGTCGCCCGAACCTTCGAGCACCTTGAGGTCCAGGAGCTTGCCGTCGCGCGCCTGCCGGACCTCCACGACGGCGGCGAGCGCGAGCACCGGCGCGGTGACGTCCACCATGTACATGTTCGCCGCGCGTCCGGCCTCCACGGCGGCCTGCATGCGGTTGCGCGTTTCGAGGCGGAGGTCGCGGGGCTCGGCGACCAGGGGCGTGCCCGTCTTGCCGAACCGCTGGATGGCGTCGAGTTGCTCGCGCTTCATCCGCGAGGCGAGCACCTTCAGGTCCGGAGCGGGCGGATCCACCAACTGCTTCGCGAAGCCCTTCTGGAGCTTCGCGAAGTACGGATGCACCACGCCTCCGGAGGCCCGCGCCGTCGCTGCCGCATCCTGGGCCCAGCCGTCCACGCGCTTGCCAACCTCCTCCGCCTCCCGTGCCACCAACGCCTCCCGGTCCGGGGCTTCCCCTGAGTTGCGAAGGGTCCGCCCCGTCGAAGGAGGTCCCTTCAGCAGCCCCCCCCCGAGCAGACCCGGCGGTTCGAGGTCGGGCGACGGGGAGGCGCGGGGAACATCCCGGGCCAGCGGAGGGGGTGCCGCGGAGGCTTCCGGCTCCGAAGGCCCCGAGGGTCGCTCCGCGTGCCGGGCAGGCGCCTCTTGGGGGGGTGACGGTCGCTGCGCGGAAGGGGCAGGCGCCTCTGCTGGCGAGGAGGGCCGCTCCGCGCGCTGGGGCGGCGCCTCATTGGGCGTCGACGGCGCAACGGGCCGCGGTCGCTCCACCCGGCGGGGCGGCTTCTCGCGCGTGGGAGCAAGGGGCTGGGCGGGGGGAGGAGGCACCGGTCGCTCCTCTGGAGGCACGACCTCCCATTCGATGGGCCCCGCTACCGCCGGGCGCCGGGCCGGCGGCGGGATGCGCGACAGCGCGGCGAACAGCGCCGCGTGCAGCAGCACCGACACCACGAGCAGCAGGAACATCTGGGAGCGCCGCGACACATGGAACAGCTTGCACCTCCTGGGCACGACAGTGAAGCCGCGCGGGGCGTGGGTGTTGGTGAAACACCCCTCCCTTGCCTGCTCCCGGGGAGGGGCCGGCTGCCCGGCCCCCGTGTCCCCTCCTACGGCGGCGCGGGCGTCTTGAACTCCGGGATGAGCGCCCCCGTGAGGCGGATGCTCTTCATCACCGCGTCGTGTGCCAGGGCGCCCACCTGGTGGAAGGACATCAGCGCGTCGATGCCCAGCGCCTCGTAACGCTTCAGCCGCGTGCGCACCTGGTCCTGGGTCCCGACGATGAGCGAGTCCTGCCCGCTCAGGACCTCCCAGACCTGCTCGTCCGGCACGTTCTCACCGGACATGATGCGGCCCAGGATGCGCTGCGCCTGGGACTGCGGCGCGTTCGGGTTCTTGTTGCGCAGGTACTGGCCCGTCAGCCCGCCACCCGCGGGGTCCTTCGCCAGCGCCTCCAGCTCCGCGGCGGTCTTGACGAAGGCGTCCTTCGCCTCGAAGAAGGTGAAGGAGCCGGCCGTGTACCAGGCCGCGGCCTTCGCGGCGCCGTTCTCCATCGCCTCGCGCTCGCTGTCCGCGCAGTGGACGAAGGTGAAGAAGGCGACCTGGTTGTTGACGAACTCGCCCACCGGCTCACAGCGGGTGCGCTGCGCCTCGCGGTAGATGTGGATCATCTCCGCGACCTCCTCCGGCGAGGCCCAGAGCGTCACCCCCAGCGCCCCCACGCCGTTGCGTCCGGCCTGTTCGAACGAGGCGGGGCTGGAGCACGCCTGCCACAGGGGCGGGTGCGGCTTGCGGTACGGCTTCGGGATGACGGTGACGTTGTTGAGTTGGATGTCGGCGCTGTTCCAGGAGACCTTGTCCTGTGTCCACAGCTTCGGAAGCAGCTCGAAGGACTGCTGCATCTGCCCGCGCGTGGAGTCGGGTTCGATGTTGAAGGTGCGCCACTCCGGGATGGTGCTGCGCGCGAGCCCCAGTTGGAAGCGCCCGCCGCTCAGGTGGTCGATGAAGGCCGAGCGTTCCGCGATGCGGATGGGGTGGTTGAAGCGCGTCGGTGCCAGCGCCGATGAGTGCCCCACGTGGATGTTCTTCGTGCCCGCGGCGATGGCCGTGAGCATGATCTCCGGCGCCGAGCTGTAGCTGAACTCCACGGCGGCGTGGTGCTCCACCTGCCACCAGACGCCGTAGCCCATCTCGTCCGCCAACCGCGCCTGCTCCAGCGTCTCCTGGATCAACCGGTGCTCGTGGTCCGGACCGGTCCAGCGCTCCTTCGGGTGTTGCATCTCCGAAAAGATGTCGAGTCGCATGTGTCGTCCCCCATTTTTTCCATGCAGGCGCGTCGCCCTCCACAGAGGAGGGCCGCACGAACATGGGGCGTTTTCAGCTTAAGCTGATTTTACTCAAAATAAAGGGGATGAAACACATGAAGACGGACACCCAGGGAATGACGCACGGGCCCATCGCCCGGCGGTGGTTGCTCACGGGGCTGGCCCTGGCGGTGGCGGGCTGCGGCGTGGAGCGGGAAGACGAGACCGCCCCCCATGTCGCACAGCGGCAGGCGCTCACGACGTTGACGGCGACGGAGGACGCCTACGTCCATGAATCCAACGTCACCTCCAACTACGGCTCGGCCACCTCGCTGTTCATCAAGAATGACGCGGGCGCGAGCCGGTATGCCTTCCTGAAGTTCAACCTGACTGGCATTGCGGGCGTCATCAGCGCCCGGCTGCGCGTCCACGGGAGCGCGTCCTCGGGCACGACGCTCCAGGCCTTCCAGACCACGGATGGCTGGACGGAGTCCTCCCTCACCTGGAGCAACAAACCCGCCGTGGGCACCCTGGTGGGCTCCGTGGCGCTCACCACGGCCGACGCGGATTACGAAATCGATGTCACCGCCTACGTGAACGCTCAGGCGGCCGGGGACGGCACGGTGTCCTTCGTGTTGCAGGAGACCGTGGGCAAATACACCACGCTGGTCAGCAGCGAGGGCAGCGCGAACGTGCCCCAGTTGGACGTCACCCCCAGCGGTGGCGGCACGGGAGACACGCAGCCGCCCACGGTGCCCGCGAACCTGACGGCCACCGCGACCTCCAGCAGTCAGGTCAACCTGGGCTGGAGCGCCGCCTCCGACAACGTGGGCGTGACCGGCTATGCGCTCTACCGGAACAACGCGTTCCTGAAGAACGTCAGTGGCACGTCCACGAGCGACACCGGCCTCTCTGCGTCGACGACCTACAGCTACTCCGTCAGGGCGCAGGACGCGGCGGGCAACACGTCCGCGAGCAGCGTCACCGTCACCGCGACGACCCTGGGCGGAGGCGGGACGACGTGCGCGAACGCCCTGGCCTCGACCGCCGCCATCCAGGCGGCCCTGAAGAGTGCCGCGCCCGGCGCCGTCCTGCTCCTCGCGCCGGGCACGTACACCGGCAACCGGTCCACCAGTGGCGACCCCGGCGGCCAGGGCCTGTTCTATTCGGGCCAGAGTGGTACATCCGCCAACCCCATCATCCTGAAGAGTTGTGATCCCGCCAACCCGGCCACCCTCACGGGAACCTCGGTCAAGGATGGCTCCTATGGATTTCACCTGACGGGCGACCACTGGCAGGTCCGCGACCTTCGCGTCACCCAGGCGCAGAAGGGCGTCATCATCGACAATGGCAATCACAACCTGCTGCACGGCGTGGAGGTCCACTCCGTCGGTGACGAGGCCGTCCACTTCCGGGATGGCAGCTCCTACAACACGATCCAGGCCTCCCGCATCCACGACACCGGCCTGTACCAGGCGAAGTACGGCGAAGGGGCCTACGTCGGCTCCGACGTCAGCAACCCGTACGAGCACGTCGTCGTGGGCAACGTCATCCGGACCACGGAGTTCGCCGGAGGCATCACGGCGGAACACATCGACATCAAGGAGGGCGCGGACGGCACGCTGGTGGAGGGCTGCACCTTCCAGGGCGCGGGCATCTCCGGCGAGAACAGCGCCGACAGCTTCGTGGACGTCAAGGGCGTCAACACCGTGGTGCGCAACAACCGGGGCTACCGCCAGGGCAATCCCAAGGTCCTGGATGCCTTCCAGGTCCGCACCCATGGCACCGGCTACGCGACGGGGGAGAACAACGCCTTCTCCGGCAACGTCGTCGATCTGGACGACTCCCCAGGCTACGTCGTGTACGCCACCAGCCAGGCGACGGGCACCACCGCCAGCGGCGATGTCCGCACGGGCGGCGGCAACCTCTACAGCAGCAACGTGAACGACTGACAGGGAGCTGAAGCCGCCCCACGCCGTCCGGAGGGCAGGCCTTCTGGACGGTGCGAGTCATGCGTTGCCGCGTGAAACCCATGGGCCCAGTGGACCTTGCCCAGGCCGGCGGGGATCAGGTCGCACACGTAGACCGAGCCAGGGGGTCCCCGACACGCGGAAGTGACGGGGACCGGAGCCGCCTACGGATCCTCTGGCGACATCATGCACGTCCACGTGCCGTTGACGGTGCAGTAGCAGCCGCCCGTGGGCTGCCCGCTCAGGCAACAGCCGCGCGAGGAGCCCGAAGGCGAGCACGCCCTGCCATTGAGGCTCTCGCACGCCGTGGCACGCGAGCAGATCAGGGGCGGGCAGAGCTGGGTCACGCCGTCACACTGCACGTGGGAACCGTCGACCGCGGAGCAACTGGAGCCCTGACAGGTGATCGCCCCCGAGGGACAGGTCGCCGAACAGGAGAGGGCGCTCGACTGCTGCCCGATTTCCTCCTGCGCCTCGCCAGACTCCGCACCACCACAGGCCACCAGCCCCGTGATGACCAGCGCAGCGAAGATTCCCAGGCAATGCCTCATGATGTGTCTCTCTTGGAGGGGGGATGGATTATGACAAGCGCAGTCTGCACCCGCCATTGCCAGGAAGTCCCTCAAAGTCGCACACCCTCACCGTCTGGCGAGTTGAAGACAGACGTCACGCGTCCGGTCATCGAGCGGGAAGCAGCTTTCGATGCGCAGCTCGTCGAGCGTGACCTGCTGCGGCGCGGAGAACACGGTGACGGTCACCAGGAACGCGACCCGCAGCCCGTCCCGTGCAAGCTCCACGCGCACCAGGGGCTGGGGGTCCTGGGAGAAGTCCGGCTGCCGCCAGGCCTTCGGCACGCCCGGGTAGGCCAGCACCCGCTCCAGCGTGTCTTTGAGACGGGCGTCACCGGTCAGCAGTCGCTCCCGGTGCAGCCGGAAGGTCATGCCCCGCGCCAGCGTCTCCCAGTCCACGACGAAGGGGCGCAGCAGGCGCGGGTCGAACAGCAGCGAGAACATGTCGGGGGTCGCCGGCATGGCCTTGGGTTCGGCGAGGAAGGCGCTGAACACGCGGGTCGCGGCTTCGTTGCTCCGAACAAGGGTGCCGTCGAGCGAGAGGGCGACGAGCGGAAAGGGCTCATGCTGGCGCATCATCTGCGCGATGGCTGCGTCGATTTCCGGGGCGAGGGCCGCGAGCGCGGGCTCGGCGAAGCGGGGTTCGTATCCGGCGGCCACCAGCGCCTGGTTCTGGGCCCGCAGCGGCGCGCCGAGCACCGACAGCAGGCGCAGCACCATCTCCTCGCCAGGGCGCGCACGGTTCGACTCCAGGTAGCTGATGTGCCGCGCAGAGACATCCGTCTCCAGCGAAAGCTCCAGCTGCGAGAGGCCACGTCGCTGGCGCCAATACCGCAACAGCGCGGGGAAGAGCTGGCCGGTCATCGCACGAGCATAGCGGACGGCCTCGCGGGCGCGATGACCTGGGGAGGTCATTGAGCGGGGCCACCCACGTCGCGCACCGTGGGCGTCATGACACGAACAACGTGGTTCACGGTGACGGGCTGCATCGCCCTGGGAGTGGGACTCTTCGCGACGCTGCTGCCGGACCTGCTGCTCGAAGGCAAGGGCGTCGCGGCTGGACCCGCGACGCGCATCTGGGTGCGCGAGGTAGGCGTGCTGTTGCTGTGCCTCGCGGTGATGGCCTTCCTCGTCCGGAGCCATCCCGACTCACCGACGATGCGGGCACTGCTCGTGGGCAACGGCCTCGTGCACGTGGGCCTGTTCCCCATCGAAATCGTCGCGTGGCACGAGGGCGTCATCTCCCGGCTGTCGGGCATCATCCCCAACTCGGCGGTGCACGTCGTGCTGGCAGCGGGCTTCTTCTGGTTCGCGCGCCAGCCCTCCGGAACAGCCTCGCGTGGGGCCGAAGCCGGACAGGCCCTGGGATGACCGACCGACCAACCAACCCCGGGCCCGGGACCCTCAGCCGGAGAACGCGGCGGCGCCCGCTTCGGCGACCTGCTGGTCCTGTTCGACGGAGCCCGCGCTCACGCCAATGGCTCCCACGAATTCGCCCTGCTCGTCCGTGAGCGGGATGCCGCCCGCGAAGGACACCAGCCCTCCGCTGTTGCGCTCGATGCCGAAGAGCGGTGCTCCCGGTTGGGTCAACGGACCCAGCAGGCGGGTCTGGAGCTTCAGCGAGATGGCCGTGTAGGCCTTGCGCTGGGAGATGTCGACGCTCGCGAAGATGGAGCCGTCCATCCGCGCGAAGGCCACCAGATGCCCGCCCGCATCCACCACGGCGATGTTCATGGGCTGGCCAAGCTTCTGGGCCTCCCGCTTGGCCGCGTCGAGCATCTTCTCCGCGGCCGCCAGCGTCAGCTTCCTGCTCATGGTGCGTTCTCCTTCAGGGACTTCGGGGATGCGGCACGCCGCGACAACGGCGTGCCCAACGGCATGACCTTGACGAGCCGCGCGGCGTCCTGGCCCACCAACCGCAACATGGGAGCGCTGGCGTCGGTGACGTGCAGGACGGGCGCGTCCACGGGAAGCTGGCTGAAGTGGACGCAGGCCTCGGTGCCCGCCACCGCGACGCCCACCAACAGACGGGAGCGCACCGCCGCCTCATGCGCGGCGGCGAGGAGCGGTGCGTCCGTCGGTTCGCACTCGAAGGGCACGCCCTCCTCCTCCAGGCCCGCGCAGACCTCGCGCAGGGCCGCCAGCGCGTCCCGACGGTGCACCACGCGGACCGTGGGCCTCTCGGGTGTCCTGTCCCGCCGCTCATCCCTCACGGGACTGCTCCGCGTGGGCGGCGACGAGCCCCGTCGCCACGGCGTTGCGCGGCCCCTCGGTGCCCCGGATGTTGCCCGTCCCGCAGACGATGCCGTACTCGGCGGTCGCATCCGCGATGAGCTCCGGGATCTCGAAGTCCAGCGAGGAGCCGCCCAGCAGCACCACGAAGTCCAACCGCCGCAGGTTGCCCCCCGGCGCGACCTGCTCCAGGGCCCGGAGCGCGTTCACCACGAACACGCGCCGCTTCGCGTCCCGGCGGAGCTGTCGAATCTTCTCCAACGGATGGCGGCACGGCACGGGCGCCAGCACGCCGTGCTCCTTCAGGGCCACGACGCGCGCGAAGGTCTCCGCGGGAAGGGGCGCGTCGAAGAACGACACCTGTCCGTTCTCCAGCCGCAACTGGAAGAGGCTCTCCACCTTGGCCAGCGGGTAGCGTTTGACGTTCTCCGCCGTCTCCTCGTCCTCCAATCCCAGCTCGGAGGCGATGAGCCGCGTCACCAGGTCCCCGGCGCCGGAGACGTGCGTGGTGCGCACCTCGCCCTGGGCGTTGATCAACGCCGCGTCGGTGGAGCCGCCGCCCAGGTCCAGCACCGCCACAGGACGCTCCGTGCCGGGCGTGGTCAGCGCGCCCTTCAAGGCCATGTCCGCCTCCACGCCGCCCACCCGCACGTCACAGCCCAGCTCCCGCGTGAGCACCTCCGCCAGCCGCGCCATCGCGCCGTGGCGGGTGCGCACCATCGCGGCCAGGGCCACCGCGCTCTCCAGCGCGAACTCCCCCGCGATCCCGCCCCGGACCTCCCGGGGCACGAAGGTGTCCACCGCGAGCACGTCCCGGATGTGGACCGTCTCCGGCGAGTCCCCGGTCAGCTCCGCCATGGTGTCGCGCACGCGCGCCAGCATGCCGCCCACGTTCGTCCCCGGCGCTCCCACCGCGTCCTGGAGCGGCTGCACCCGCCGCAGCAGGCGCATGATGGCTTCCGCGCCCTCCGTGACATCAATCGTCTGCCGCGTGCGCTCGCCGATGAGCTCCAACGAGCCCGCCGGGATGCGCCGGTCCGTGATGTCACCCGCGGGCGTGCGGATGACCACCGCGGAGCGGCTGCCCACCAGCGCGCGGGAGATGGGCGCCGCGAGCCGCGTCTCCTCCGCGCTCAAGCCGAAGAGGGTGGCGAGGCCATAGGGATTGGACAGCTCACGGATGGTGTGTCCCGGCGGCGCGACCTCCACCGCCGCCTGCATGCCCAGGGGCACCCGGTCGATGAGGGCAATCTCATCCACGATGGGGATGGGCTGCCCCAGCCGGTTGCCGATGAGGCGCGCATCGTCCCGCTGCACCATCGCGCCGCGCACGACGACCCCACGCGCGCGGGCGGCTTCGAGCACCTTCGCGGCGTCCTCGTAGTCCACGTCCCCGGGAATCACGACGATGACCGGGGCGGGGTCCGTCCGCTCACCCAGCGCGCTGAACGGCACGGTGACGCCCACGCCCAATCCCAGTCCACCGGGCGTGGCGGGGTCATGGCCAATCATCGTGGACTCGGTGATGACCGTCTCGGTGAGCGTCTCCATGGCCATGCCGCTGATGACAGGCGTGGCCTCGTTGAGCAGCACCGTGTCCAGCGCCGACAGGGGACGCCCGGCGCGGGCCAGCGCGCCGGTGACGGCCTCCAGCACGCCCTGGACGTTGCGGGTCGTGCCCTTGATGCCGCTGGTGCGCGCGATGCCTCCGCCCAGGTAGCGCACACCCTGCCCGTCCACCTCCGCGATGCACGCCTCGGTGGTCGAGTTGCCGATGTCGACGCCCACGACCAGCCGCGCGACCGGGCCTTGCGCTTCCGTTCGGGAACCCATCGGCGTCAGCCGAAGGAGACCGCGAGCTCGATGGGGGCGCGGCGGGCCTCGATGAACTCCGTCTCCTTGAGCTGGAGCACGGCCGCCTTGGCCTGGTAGCGCGGCCGGGCCATGAAGTCATTGCGCACCGGCACGGGCTCCGGCGCGTCCCCCTTCGCGTAGCGCGCGGCGTTGCGCCCAATCTTGCGGAAGGTCTCCAGGTCGAGCAGCGGCGCCTGGGGGAACAGCTCCAGGCTGGACAGGCGCGGCAGGTCGCGCTGGTGGATCATCGTCGTGCCCCGGGCGAGCAATCCCACGGAGATGCCCGAACCGCTCAGGCGCGCGCCCGAGTGCGCGATGAAGGCCAGGTCCGCGCTGGACACCACCCGCACCACGCGCGCCGACACGCCCTCCTCCTCGATGCCCGCGAGGACCGTCCGGAGCACCTCCGCCAATGGCACGTCCACGATGGTCCGGGTGAAGAAGCGCGCGAAGGCTGGCGACACCGCCACCACCACCTCGTCGCTCCGGGTCCCCTGCTTCGCGGGGCCTCGCTCGTCCAGCGTGAGGACGCGGCCGCCGGTGCCCACCGCCGGGCCCTGGCCCCCACCCGTCGTCTCCGGGTTGTTGGCGTTGGTCGTGTAGCGCAGCCGCTTCAATTCCTCCCAGCGCGCGCCCGTCGGGCGGAAGCCCGTCCCCGGTCCTGCGTAGTCATTGGGGTCGTTC
Organism: Corallococcus sp. bb12-1; assembly: GCF_026626765.1. Classification (NCBI taxonomy): domain Bacteria; kingdom Pseudomonadati; phylum Myxococcota; class Myxococcia; order Myxococcales; family Myxococcaceae; genus Corallococcus; species Corallococcus sp. bb12-1. Next base: position 10,994 of record NZ_JAPNJZ010000001.1, read on the forward strand.
ACCGCGCTCAGGGGCTCGCCATGGGCGTCCATGATGGCGGCGGTGTGCAGCAGGTCCCCGGTGACGCGCTGGCGCAGCATGTTGAACACGGCCTCCGCCACGTCCCGGAAGCCCTGCGCCTCCAGCGCCTTGACGACATCCAGGCCGGTGATGCCCCGCTCGGTCATGGACTGCGCCGCCTTCAAATCCTCCACCACCTTGCGCAGCGGCAGGTCCTCGCTGCCGTGCGCGTAGGTGACAGCCTCCACCTCCGCGTCGGTGATGGGCGGGAAGCCGAAGGATTCGAACACCGCCTGGAGGGCGCGCGCGGCCTTCTCGCGCACGGCGAGGATCTCCTCCTCCGGCACGTGCCGCAGGCCGCCGTCCACCTTCAGGTCGCGCTGGAGCACGTTCCAGTCGTCGTAGTCGGTGGCGTCGAAGTTGGAGCCCGCGAACATGTTGTCCGAATTGGGCACGCTGGAGTAGCCGGAGCAGACGAAGTCGGTGCCCGGCAGCAGTTGCATGAGCCCGCGCGCCGTCCGCCGCATGTCCGAGTGCGAGAAGCTCTGGTCGTTGCCAGACGCGCACTCCAGGTCCAGCGTGCTGGCCACCAGGTTCTCCGCGAGCACCGCGCGGATGCCGGAGGGCACGGCGCCGGGCACGCCAATGCAACTGATGGAGCCGTTCTGGAGCCCCTGCACGCCCGCGCCCTTCGCGATGAGGATGCAGCGGATCTCCAGGTACAGCATGGAGCGCCCTTCCGCGTTGCCCATCTGCACCTCCGAACCCGTGCCGGAGGTGAAGCGCATCTTGATGCCGCGCGAGGCATAGGCGGAGGCGAGGAAGGCCTTGGACCAGGGCGTGTCGTCCCCGTCCACGAACACCTTCTCCGTGCCGTACACGGAGATGGTCTCCGCGTAGGTCGTCAGGCCCTTCATGCCCAGCTCCAGCTCCGTGGCCTCCTCCAGCGCGCATTGCGTGAGCACGCCCGGGCGGCCCGTCTGGGCGCCAATCAGCAGCCCCAGCGCGGCCAGCGGCGCATAGCGGACGATGCCCAGCGTGGTCTCCAGTTCGGAGAAGCCGCGCAGCGCGCCCTCCGCCGCGTCGGCGGCGATCTGCAAGGGATTGTCGCGACCGCTGGTGGCATGCGCCTGGTTGGACGTCGTGCGGCGGGCACGCATCTTCTGCATGCCCATCATCATCTCGACGACGTTCATCGTCTTCATCACCTCCAGGAGCCGGGCGGGCGTGAGGCCCCGGGCCAGCGCGACGACCTCCGCGCGGGGCACGCGTGCATCCACGATGCGGCGGGCGACTTCGTCCGCGGGCACCGCCATGCACTGCTCCGCCGTCGCGACGTCGATGGCGTGGTCGGCGATGAATTGATCGATGAAGTCGAACTCGGCGCGCAGCCGGCCGTCCATCTCCACGACGACGCCGCCCTCCACCCGGATGCTGGAGCGGGGGTCTCCGTCGCTCTCCATCGCGACCAGGCCGACCTCGGGCCACTCGTCCACGAAGCCGTCGCGGTTGACGGGCCGTGCTTCCAGGAGCTGTGTGCGAAGGGATGTCCGCTTCGTGCGTCCCGGTGCTGACTCGGTGTGGCTGGGCCCGTTCGCCATCGGTGGTCTCCTCCTGGAGAGGTGTCGTGGGTGTCTACATGGGTGGGTTCAATGCGAGTCGCTCAGGATGCCGCGCCGCTCGTAGACACTGGCGGCCTCGCGGACGAGCGCCGCGCTGCTCGCCGCCCCGTACTGCTCCTCCAGCTCCTTCGCGATGGCCAGCAGCTCATCGCGGGTGGAGGCTCCGGGACGGAGGGCGTTGTAGATTTGGAGGATGCGCTCGTCGGAGACGGCGGTCAGCTCGCCCGCCCGGCGGAAGTTGCCCGCAAGCTGAGTGCGCCCCACCGACTCCGCGATGCCTGCTTGCAGGTGAAGGGTCTCCGCGGTGATGCGCAGATCCTCGGAGGTCACCCGGCCATCGAGCACCGCCTGGAAGGTCAGTGCTTCCAATGTCTTTCCGGTGGGGGTGTGCAGCCTTTCAGGGTGATGCTTGCCCAGCGGATAGCTCAAGGGCGGAGAGGGTCGCTGCGCATCACGGCTCATGGGCATCGCTCCTTCGAGAAGGTGTCCCTATTGGGAGGCGGAAGGCACCGCATGGAATTCGTCATGCCTGGCGGTATTCCCAAAGCCACACGTGCTTTTCTTCCAGAGCGCGGCGAAACGACCAAGGATGACAGGGGCTGCCTTCCTGCTGGCCGTTTTCCTTTCTTGGGGTGTCCTGATGTTCCTGGCGTCGCTGCTGTCTTTTTTCACTGGTGCGTGGCTGCTTGCCGCGGCGCCGTTCACCGTCACGATGAAGCCCGCGGGCTACTCCGCCCGCTCCGATGGAGAGACGGTCACGGTCTCCCAGGTGGTCAAGGGCGGCATCGCCGACAAGGCGGGGCTCCAGACCGGGATGACGCTGCTGCGCATCGACATGCCGTTCCGACGCTTCACCTCCCGCACCCCTCTGCCCCAGCTCACCGAGGACGAGTTGCTGGACGCGTTGACGCCCCAGCCGGGAGAGCTCCTCCAGTTGGGGGTGGCGTCGAAGGATCCGCGAAAGAAGGGTCCGTGGACGGTCCTCCTACAGAATCAGGAGCCATTCCCCGACAACCTGTTTCCCGTCGTTCCCCTCCCCAAGGAGCGGATGGATCGGCTGACCCTCCATCAGATGAACCACTACTTCGCGCGGCTCGCTCAGGCCGCTGAAGCGGAGAAGAACAAGCCCACGCTGGAAGCCGAGCAGGAGGCGAGCGCGTATGTGGTGAAGGGCCGGCTCGAAGGGATGATGGGAGGCGGTTTCACGCCCCTCCAGGCCCATGCGCGGCTCATCCTGAAGGCCAACTGCCACAGCCCTCTGGAGAAGGTGGAGCTGAGCGGTGGGGCCGGTTTCCAGGCCCGCACGCTGCGGCCCGACTCCGCGATCCAAACGTACCAGCGCTTCGTGGTGGACCTTCCGCTCTGGTCCGTCCGGGACGTCGTCCAGGGTTGCGCCAGCCCCCAGCCGCCCTTCGAGCGCGGCCTGAACGTCAGCATGTCCTGTCAGGGCAAGCCCGTGCTGAAGCGGGATGTCGCGGTGAAGCTGACGGTGCACTGTGAGGAGGCGCTGCCGGGCGCCGTCACCTACGGCCGGCAGGTGGTTCACCTCGCGGCCCCCTGGGAGTTCCTCGTGGGCGACACGACGCCCCTGTCGGCGCGGGTGTCCATCGACAAGCTCATCCCCCGGCCCGCCGAGGCCACCCTCGTGGAGCTGGATGCCGCGGGCAAGGTGCTCCGGCGCCATGCGTCGCTCCCGACGGACGCTCATGATCAGGAGTTCAAGGTCACGCTGGACACGAAGGAGGCACGCACCGCGCGGCTCGCCGTCGAGGTGCGCTTCGCCGACGGAAGCAACTGGGTGAGTGCGCCGGAGACGCGGGAGGTCCTCACCCAGGAACAGGTAGACGCCCGGATCCGGGAGGTGAGGGAGGCCCGCGCGAAGCTGGATGCTTTCGAGAAGCACTTCTTCGAGAAGTTCGACGACCCCTGCAAGGACCTCCCCGCGACGATGGAGTGGCTCCAGGCCCAGACCGACCTGGAGTACGCCTCGGCGGAGAAGGACGGCCACTCCTTCTCCTACAAGGTGAAGGGCGCGCTCGCCCCCCTCGCCTTCAGCTGCCACTCCTGGAAGTGAGCCCCGCGCCGCCTCTAGACTCGGCCCAAGGGGGCAGCACATGAGTGGTGAAGGCACACAGCCGGTGGCGGCCGTGCTGGTGAAGATGATGGATTTCCGAGTGGGCCGCGTGCTGCTGTGGACCGTGGCCGTGCTGCTCGGATTGCTGGGACTCGTGCCGGGGCCGTCCAGCGGCGACGTCCTCCGCGTCGCCGCCCTGCTCGGGGTCCTCGCCGCGGCGGGGAGCTTCAAGGCCTGGAAGGACGAGGGCGGGCGCTTCGGCCTCCGCTTCGGGCTGCTGCCTCGGCTGGCCTTCGGGGCCGTGCTGTTCGGTGCCGCCGCGCTGCTGCTCTGGTGGCGCCGCCGCCGCGATCCGAAGTCCGCCGCGGTGCCGCTGCCACCGCCCTCCGCCGAAGAGGTGGACCGGTGGGCCGCCGCCGAGCTGGCCCAGGAGCACGCGCGATGAGCACCGCCCTCGTGGAAGTGAAGGACGAAGCCACTCCGGTCCGCCAGCGCGAACGCATGGCGGGGATGGCCCGGGCCGGGCTGCGGATGCTCGTGAGCGTGGTGCCTTCACTGGTGGGCTCCGGCTTCTGGGGCGCGCTGAAGGGCTTCTTCCTCTTCGGAAGCTTCGGCCTGGTGATGGCCGGCGTCTTCGTGCTGGTGCCCCGCCTGTCCGGCGCGGCGCCCACGCCCCTGTGGCTGGAAGTGCTGAGCTTCGTGCTCACGCCGCTCGCCCTGGCCCTCTCCGGTGGCTACGTGCTGATGGTCCACGGCGTCAGCGCCCGGCTCGCCCGGGAGGTGCAGGAGCGCGGGTTGATGCGCTACGCCTACGCCGTCATCAAGCCCGCCACGCTCCAGGCCGCCCAGCGCCTGCGGGGTACTGGAACCCTCAACCGAAAAGAGCTCACCCGCGCCATCGAGCAGTCCGTGGCGGAGCGGTTGAAGGAGGTGCCGGGAGAGCACGCCGGTCCGCCCTCCCGCACCGAGCAGGTGGAGCGGTTCCTCATGGAGCAGTCCCGCCGCGTCCTGGGCCTCATCGCCCTGCGCGCGGTGGTGACGTCGCCGGATGTCCCATCCGCGGTGCGGGAGCTGGAGACGCTGGCCATCGACCGGCTGGAGGGCGCACTGGTGGAGACGCTGGAGGACATGTTCTTCGTCCAGCAGCTGCTCGCGCTCGGAGCAGGCGTGCTCGTCGCCGCCGTGCCGACGTTCATCCTGCTCGCGCTGTCCCGCTGAAGCCGGCGGGGCCCGCCGTCACGGCGCGGGGGTCTTGCCGAAGTCCCAACGCGTGATGAGCTGCTTGCGCGGCACCACCGCCGCGAGCGCCAGCGGGGACCGCGTCCAGAGCAGGTTCCTGGCATCCTCCAGCGAGCCCAGCGCGAAGGGCGGCCCCGGCGTCCCCAGCACCTGCTGGGCATACAGGCGCGAGGGGCCCGGCTCCGACTGGAGGTAGGTGAGCCAGCCGCCCTCGGGAGAGAACTCCCCCAGCTTCACGCGCTCCAGGGGCGACAGCTTCACCAGCGGCGTCAGCTTCGCCTGCTGCGCGTCCCAGGTCGCCCGCCAGATGCCGGCCACGTCCCGGTCCTTGTCGGGGTCCGAGGACGCCACGCCCGCCACGGTGAAGACCGCCACCGGCTGCGTGGGATGCAGCCGCAGCCGCTCCAGACGCAGGCCACCGGAGCCCGCCAGCAGGGCGCCCAGCGCGCGCGCCAGCGGATGGTCCATGGGCCCGTCCAGCGCGGGCCCGTGCACCTGCACCTCGGTGTCCTTGCGCAAGACGAGCAACCCGGCGCCCGCGTCCCAGACGAAGCCGCCGTCGGTGCCCATCTCCAGTTGGCCCACCGTCTCCGTCTCGGGCCCGCTCAGGTCCAGCACGCGCAGCCGGAAGTCCGCGTGGCCGGTGTCCAGGTAGCGCGTCAAATCCCGAACCAGCACGGCGACGCGGCGCGGCTCCACCGACAGCCACCGCGCGCCCACCGGCGTCTCCTCCAGGTCGTCCGCGGCCATGTGCACCTGGTGGCGCTGCTTCGCCAAGTCGTAGACGACCAGCAGCCGCGACTGGAGGTAGGCGCATGCATCCGGCACCACTGCCGGAGCGATGGCCTGGAGGCTGCCTCCGGACACCTGCGGCAGGTAGCCCTTGTCCACCCGCGACGTCTGGGCGGAGCCCGCGCCCAACTCCAGCAGGCGCAGGGTTTCATCGAAGAGGATGACCGCGGCGGCACCCGCGCGGGACGTGGGCATCACCAACGCCAGTTGCTCCGATGTCACCGGCAGCGGCTGGCTGCGGGCCTCCGACGGAAAGGGCAGGCTCTGGCTCAGCGTGGGAGGCACGGGAGGCATTCAGGCTCCAGGAGGCGTGTCACGACGTGGGCACCACGTTCACGAAGCGGACCTGATCCTCGTAGAGCAGGCCCTTGTCGTCTCCGGGCGCGCTCTCCACCTTCTCCAGCACGGCGGCGAGGTTCTTCAGGATGGGATGGTTGCGCATCATCCGCTCCTGCGTCTTGGCGAAGCGCTCCGCCTTCTCCTCCTCCGTCAGCGGGCTGCTCTCCACGAAGGCCTCAATGCCTTTCTTGAGGTTGTCCGCGATGGCGGGCAGCCCGTAGAAGCGCATCGGGTTGACCACGGCGAACTGGTAGAAGAGGTTGATCTTCCGGGGCAGCTTGAGCCGCTCCTCGACGAGCGCCAGGCCCTTGATGGTCTCCTCGTACCACTTCGAATACTTCTTCTTCGAAGCGAGGATCATGTACCAGTCGGTGCCGAACATGATCTTCGACAGCATGTGCTTCTGCTTGCACACCTTGGCCAGCCCCTCCCACAGCAAGGGCATCTGCTTCTCCCGCTGCTGGTTGGCCTTCTTCTCCTTCTTCGAGCGCTCCGGCGACTGCACCAGCGGCTCCAGCAGGGGCAGGTACGACAGGTCCGTGTGGAAGTTGTCGTACTGCTTGCAGAGGTCCACGATGGACGTCACCCAGTTCTTCTCGTAGGGCACGTCGTCCTCGTCGAAGCACGGGCCGTTCTCGTCCTCCAGGTAGTTCCACCACAGGCACCGGTCCGAGGCGAAGTGGGCCAGGCACAGCTTGAGGTTCGAATGGCGCTCCAGCAGGGGACGCCACGCCTCCGGGTGCAGGTGCTTCTCCTTGAAGTACTTCAGGCGCAGGGGCGGGTCCTGGAGCATCTTCTGCGAGTCGCCCCCGGCCCGGGCCAGCCGCGCCGGCATGTCCTCGTGCATGCGGACGAGGCGGGCCGCCTGCTCGAAGTGCTCGCCCGTCTCATCCAGGTCGGCGCGGGCGTCGTTGTATTCGCCGTAGGCCTTCCAGTACTCGGGGTCGGTCGGCAGCGAGGAGATGGCCGCCATCTCCGGCACGAGCGTGCCGTACTGCTGGTACATGTACGGATCCAACGGCAGGCCGTGCTGCTTGCAGTAGTCCTCGAAGGTCTTCTCCTTCGTGGTGAAGCGCTCCTTCGCATCCAGGTACGCGTCGCGCTTCTTGCGTGCGTCCGCGTAGGCGTCCTGGTCCGCCTGGCTGAGCGCGCCCGCCGCGGCCTTGTCCAATTCGATGTACAGCTTGCGGTCGTGGGTGAAGTGCCCGCTCGGCGTGCAGTGGTTCATGATGGGCACGCCTTCGGCGGCGCACCGCGCGAAGAACTTCGCCAGGGCCGGCACGTTCGGGTCGGTGGGCTGGTAGGCCTGCGACGTGTACATCTTGAAGCCCGCGAACATGCCCGCCTGGGACTTCGTGGCCAGCTCCGCGAAGGGCCGGTCCCAGTTGGGCGCGAGCGAGGCCTCCTGGAAGGAGCCCTCCTTGCCCGTCCACTGGGAGAAGCGCCTGGGCTCATAGTGATACATGGGGATGAGCCGCAGCGGATGTTCGGCGCACGCCGTCTTGGTGGCCAGGACCTGCGCGCTCCACTGCTCGAAGATGCCCCACTCGGCGGGGTGCGCGGCGCTCAGGTCGGGCCGTTCGTTCACGTCCCCCGTGAGCCGCGTGCTGAAGGTATACACAGGCTTCTTCGCGCCGGGCAGCTTCACCTTCGTGTAGACAGCCTGGCCCTTGTAGCCATCCAACTGGCACAGGTCCATGTCCATGGTCAGCACGATGGAGATGCCCAGGAATGACGGCTGGACGTCGCGCAGGTGCTTCGTCGCGTCGGACTTGCGGAAGGCGGAGAAGACACTGTCGTTCTGGTCGACGGTGTCCTCGCCAATCTTCAGCGTGGTGCGCGGGGACCAGCCGAGGAAGGGCTGGAAGAAGCTGACGATGAGCGTGCTGCCCACGCCGTTGAGGAACTTGCGGGAGCTGGCCGGGGACAGGATGCCGCCCACGCGGGGCTCCAGCTGCGTGTAGTACGCCACCGGGAACGGCGTGCAGTTGCCGCTCATGATGTGCATGTGCGCGTCGATGATGACGGGCGGCAGCGGCAGCTTCTCCGATGCCTGCAGCGAGGCGCTGGAGCCGCCCGGCAGCTCGATGAAGGCATCCGGGATGATGACGCTGTCCCCGGGCTTGATTTCGTTGGGGCCGCGCTTGCCCCTCAGGGATTCGTTGGACTTGTGCTCGTAGATGTTCTTCCAGTCACTGAAGCCAAACAGCGAGGCGAGGCCCTGGGTCGTGTCGCCATCCTGGACGGTGTAGTTCTTCATGGGGTCCTCGGGTCCGCTTCAGCTCTTGGAGATTCCCGCGTCCAGGTCGGGGAAGGTGATGCGAACCGGACCGGGCGGGATGTCCTTCAACTTCGCCTTGCCGCTGCCATCGAGCATGCCCTTCTGCAGGGTGCCGTCCGGCAGCTCCACTTCGAAGGCCACGTTGGAGAGCGCCTTGCCGTCCTGACCCTTGAGCTGGAGGTCCATGGGCGCGGGCTTCTCATCCGCCAGCTTCACGATGTCCTTGAACTCCGCCTTCTTGTCCTTGAGCGAGCCGGAGCCATCCATCTTCACCTTCGCGCCCTTGAACTTCACCTCGGAGCCGTCGACGGTGAGCTTGTTCGCGAAGAGCTTCACCGCGCCGGACTTCTCCATGTCGAGGATGAGGTGGTCGCCCACCATCAGCGAGAAGCGGTCCGCCTTCAGTCCGAACGTCTTCGCGAGCCAGGACGTCGCCTCCTCCACCTTCACCTGGGAGTCGGCCCCGGCCTCTTCGCCCAGGTCCTTGCCCACCGTCACCGTCAACTGCTTCTTCGCCTCGGTGACGAAGTCCCCGCCCACCTTGCGCGAGCTGTTCCCGCCCACGGACTCCTGCCGCGTGCCCAGGACGTATTCAGTGGAGGCGCCGCCAATCTGGAGCGAGCGCAGTCCTCCCGTGGCCTCGTTGTACGCGAGCGCCACGTTGACCAGTGAAGCACCACCGATGGTCTGGGCCCGCGCGGCGCCCACGTCCATCGTCGCGGCCTGCGTGATGAAGACCGTCGACTTGCCGCCGACCGTCACCGCCTGGTTGCCTTCCACCGACTCGTCGTGGCTGCCCTGCGTGGTGCTGGAGCGATTCTTGTGCACCTGGAGCGTCTGGTTTCCTTCGACGCCCCCGACGTCGTCCTTGGTGACGAAGAGGAACTGGTTGCCCTCCACCGTGCGCGCCCGGTCCTTCTTCACGAGCAGGTCCTCGAAGGCCCGGACCTCCTGGTCCTTGTCGTTCTCCGTGACCAGGTCCTGGTCCTTCTGCGCGTGGTGGAAGACCTCCTCCTGGCCCTTGGCGTCCTCGAATCTCAGCTCGTTGAAGCCGTCGCTGCCCTTGCTGGAGGCGCTCTTGTGGGTGCTCTTCGTCTTCTCGTCCGGCAGCGCGTAGGGCGTCGCGTTGGCGCCGTTGTAGACGGAGCCCGCGACCAGCGGCCGGTCGGGGTCGCCTTCCAGGAAGCGCACCACCACCTCCTGCCCGATGCGAGGCAGGACGAGCGCCCCCCACGCGGGGCCGCCCAGCGCCTGGCTGGTGCGCACCCAGCAGGACGCCTTCTCATCCCGCTGGCCATCGCGGTCCCAGTGGAACTGGACCTTGATGCGGCCGTGCTCATCGGTGTGGATCTCTTCGCCGGCCGGGCCCACCACCTGCGCCGTCTGGAGGCCAGAAATGCGGTGCCGGGGCGTGAGCCTGCGCGGACGGAAGGGCACGTTGGCGGGCATCACCTGGAACTGGTTGCGGTACAGGCCCCCCAGCGCCTCGCGGCCTCCGTGGGTCTCCGGCTGACCGCCATGGTGCCGCACCGTCACCACGACGTAGCGGCCCTCGTGCGTGCCGTCGTCCTCCACCTGCAAGAGGTGACCGGAGGTGAGGCGGGGGCAGATGCCCTCCCCTTCGAGCGTCAGCGACGCCTGGGTGGCCTCCTGGACGCGCACCTTCGCCGCCGCCTTGCCCGTGCCCGCGGCCACGTAGCCGCCGGGGTAGTCGTACACCTCCAGCGCCTCCATCCCCTCGGGGGACTTCGACTTGCCGGACACGTCCAGCGAGGGCTTCTCGAAGTCGAAGTCCTTCAGGTGCACCGCGCCGGGGCGGAGCCTGCGCACGCGCCGCAGGTCCGTCAGGTATTCGCCCGTCTCCACCCGGCCGTCCTCGTCACGCAGGGGCAGCGCCGCGCCACCGGGCGGCGCCTCATGGACGCTGGGGGCATCCCCGAGCACGAGCACATGCCCCTCTTCGGAGTGCTCGAAGAAGTAGAAGATGCCCTCCCACTCCATCAAGCGACTGAGGAAGTCGAAATCCGTCTCACGGTACTGGGTGCAGTACTCGCGCGGAGCGTGGCTTTCGTGAAGGCTGACGCGCACCTCCACCTGGGCGGCGTTGAGGACGGCCTTGAGGATGTCCGGCACGGACTGGCCCTGGAAGATGCGGCTGCGCTTCACCTGCGTGAGGCGCCACAGCGCGGGCACGATGCGAGCGCGGTAGCGCCAGCGGCCATCGCGCAGCCCCAGCGACTCCACCGTGCGCACCATGCCGTGCACATGACGTGGCGTCCCACCGGGCTGGGTCACCGTCAACAGCGCTTCGGCTCCCACCAGGGGAGAGGTGTCCAGGGATTCGGGCGCCAGGGGCGCGAAGTCCACGCTGAAGTCGAAGAGGCGGCTCAGGCCCTCCTCACCCTGCAATCGCTCGACGGCCAGTGATTCGGCATCGAGGGCTCCCACCCGCAGGGTGAAGGCAGGTGATTTGGCGTTGGGCATGGACTTCCCCCGTCATTGCAAGGCCTGCGACTGAAAGGGCCACCATACCAGGAGTGTGCAAGCCTTGCACCGCGAGGCTGTGAAAATGCCTGTCGTCCAAAGACCCACGCGGTGAAGGACCGCGGAGCTCACGCGCGTGGGTTCACGGCCCCTGGGGCACGTCTACGGCCTTGTCGAAGCCAAGCCCGCTCGACGCCTCGCCCCGCCCCGCCTGCTTCCGGATGCCCAGCCACACCCACGCGCGTCCGTCCACCCACCGCGTGCGCTGGAACCCCTGCGTCACCCGGGCGCCCGCGCGCGGAACCTCCTCCTCGTGCAGGAAGTACGCTCTCGCGGGGAGGGCATCCAGGCCTTCGCGCATCAACGCCGTGCGGGGCTCCACCTTGCGGGGCTTCTGGGGGTCTCCCTGGAGGACCCGTGGCATCGCCGCCCGCTGGAGTTGGATCTCCCGCACATCCCCGGGCACGTGCACCGGCATGAACGGGATCCAATGCTCCGGCACCGTGTTCATCACCTGGTAGCGCAGCTTCACGCCCTCGGCGATGGGGGGCGGCGTGGGTGGCGTTCCCCCGAGTCTCCGGGCCAGGTCCCGCTCCAGGAACGCGCGCAGCTGCGTGGCGGCCTCCGCTCCGGGCTTCGCGTCCCCATCTGGCAGCCACACCGTCTTCTCCACCGCCCAGGCGGCGTTCGCCAGCTCGTCGCGGACCAGCAGGACCTCCTCCCTCGGCGGACCTTCCTGGACCTTGTAGGCTGAAGGCAGGAGCAGGAGGCTCGTGTCCGCGGCGCGGCGGTCCTGGCCCAGGGTGCTGGCATTGAACATGGCCCAGCGCCGCCAGTCGTCGTCCACGCCGCGTCCCGCCGCCTCCACCCAGAGGCGCTCGCCAAAGACGTTCGTCACCGCGAGCCCCCGCATCGCCGCCACGCACCCCACCGGCAGCGTGCACGGCACGATGAACCAGTCATTCGCATACACCAGACCGAACTCCATCAGGAGCAGCTTGGGCAGGTCCGTGGTGTCGGGCTGGATGCCCCCGAAGTTCGTCTTCCCGTCCTCGAAGGCCCACCACCGGGTGTTGGGCATGCCCTGGAAGGACAGCGGGGTGGGCACCACCGAGCGCGTCTCCCCCGTGGGCAACGCGACGTCCGGCGAGGATTCGCCATCATGGTCCAGGTTGTACCAGTCCAGGTTCCCCTGGAAGTACGCCTCCGCCCGCAGCGTCTTCTCTCCGGAGGCCAGCGGGGCGGAGACGGAGAACTGGTACTCCAGCCGATCCGCGACCCAGGCGTCCTCTTCTGGAGCGCCGGGCTGGGTGACGAGCGCATCGAACCAGGCGACGAAGCGCGCCGCCAGCGCGTCCGCGTCCGCCTCACGCCCCGTGAGTGCCGCGATGCCATCCGAGGCCCTTCCCGGAGGGGTCGCCGTCAGGTGCGCCCACAGCGCGCCCCCATCCATCCGCCTGCCTGCGGCCGCCGCGAACGTCGCCCACACCTCCGGGTGCGCGCACGTGGTCGCATCGCTCGGGTCCGTGGGGTCCGGCGCCCGCACGGGGTAGCGCGCCAGGAACTGCGCCGTCGCCGCGGCCACGTCCAGTCCGGGCAGCGTGCTCACGAGCTTGAGCCAGTGACGTCCCAGCAGGAGGCGCACATCCAGGGCCAGCGTCCGTCCGCCGCGCGTGAGCGGCACGGGGCGCCGCTCCACCTGGGCTTCCAGGGGGACCGACGCGTCGAGTGACTCCACCGCGCCCCCCGCGGACTGGTAGCCCGTCAGCGGGGACGTCTCCACGCGGAGCTTCGCGAGGATGGGAGAGCCCGCGTCATCGCCCTGGAACTCCCCCATCTGCCATTGCCGGGTGAGCAGCCAGAGCGCGTCGCGCACCTCGGCCTTGAGGGCGCGGTCGAAGCGCTCCGCGCGGGGCCGTCCCTCCAGCCGGTTCCACAGGGTGAGCGTGGGCAGCTCTCGCCGGGCGAGCACGCCCACGAGGTCTTTCGTGATGAAGGGGGCACCCACCGTCAACCTCCGTTCGAAAGCGTGAGGACACCGTTGTTGAGGGCCAGCGTGGCGGAGATGGTGAGCTGGTTGACCGTCGAGGCCATCACCGTCGCGGGCAGCAGCTGCGCGTACGCCGTCCCCTCCAGGTGCACCGGCTCCACCGCGCGTGAGCGCGCCAGGTCCAGGGTCTCATCCAGCGCGTCCACCAGGTCCGCCCATTGCCACGCGCCTCGGAATTCAGGGGGAGTGACCAGGAGGAAGGACTGCGGCGCCTCGTTGTTCGGCCGGTCGAAGTGGAACGCCAGCCCCGTCGTCGCCTCGCGCGCGGGGATGACCTCCGTCCACTCGTCCAGGAGCAGGCCGCACTGCGGGCGGCCCTTCGCGAAGGGCGTGGAGAAGTGGGCCGTGTAGAGCAGGCGGTCCTGCGCCGGATCGAAGTCAGGGGGCACCTGCAACGCCGCCCAGCGGTCCCCCGCGAGCACCGGCACCTGCAACGCCGTCAGCTCCGGCTCCGGCCTGTCGAAGGCCCCCGCGAGCAACGTCACCTGTTCGAAGGCGTGGAGCTTCTCGCGGACGCGCGCCACGCCGTGGAGCCACGTGTCCACGGGGAAGTCCACCGGCACCGTGTCCGTGAGGTAGCGGAAGAGCTCCCCGCTGGCGCTGTACGCGGAGGCCTGTTCGAGTTCGGTCCCTTGCGCCTGCGTGAGGGTGAACTCCGGCACCACGACGAACTCCTCGCCCAGGAGCACGTTGCCCGCCCGCACCAGCGCCTGGACGCGCACCACGGGATCCGCGGACGCATCATGCGTGTCCAGCAGCGCCTGCGACGCCGCCAGCCGTTGATCCGCCTGCTTGACGACCGCCTGACACACGCGCACCGCGTCCTTGACGAAGCGGACCGCGCGGTCGACCTCGGTGTCGAAGTCCAGCGCCGTCACGTCGAACGCGGAGAGCGGCAGCAGCGCCTGCGCGTCCGCGAGCAGCGGCGCTACCCGGGTGCGGGATGTCTGTTGGAGCGCGTCCAGCGCGTCGCGCCGGGCGACGAAGGCCGCGCGCCTCGTGGCCAGCTCCGCGCGGAGCGCCGTGGCCGAGGCGGGCACGGCCGCCGTCAGGTCCGCGGACACGCGCCAGAAGGCCTCGCGCAGCGGGGGGAGCCGCGTCGCGTCGGGGGTCCCCGGCGGCAGCGCCGCGTCCGCGAGCAACAGCGCGTCGAACTCCGCCAGCTTCCCGTTCCACACTGTCACGCGCTCCGCGGCCTTGCGCAGCACCGCCTGGAACACCTCCGTGCGGAAGTCCTGCACGAAGCCCCAGCCCGACTGCGGCAGCGCGAACCGCGCCCCCAGGTCGAGTCCCGCCACGAGCTGATCCGCCCACCCGTCCACCGCCGCGAGGATGTCCGGACGGCTGGCCGGCAGGTTCCCCAACGCGGCCTCCAGGGTCGCCCGCAGCGCGTCGAGCACGTCGCGCGTCTGCTGGAGCGCGGTCCGGGGAAGGGAGATGCGGGTCCTCTCCACCGACGCGGTGGCGTCCTGGTCCTTCGCCGCCACGTTGACGAGCGTCCCGTCGGTGGCGAGCAGCGGGCGCGACAGCGTCACCAGCCTGCGCAGGGCCCGCAGTTGGGGCAGCACCTCGAACACGCTGTACGCCGCTGTCCCCTTCTCCAGGTACCGGATGACCGTGGGCGTCGCGGGGCGTGAAGCGAAGTGGTCCCTGGCGAAGGCGAGCACGCGGTCGTCCAGCTCCGTCATCGCCTGGGAACCGTCGGTGCGCACCGTCAACACCCAGTCGAGCGGCTGGAGCCCCAGGTCGTGCAGGGTCACCGTGCGCACGGCCTCCGCACCCGAGCCCGCATCGAGGAACGCCACAGTGCAGCCCACCTGCGTCAGGTCCGGCAGGAGTGACGCCAGCCACTGGTTCAGCGCGGGCTCCGCCTGCGCACGGGGCGTCATCGTGAGCCCGGGGACGGGAGAGGTCGTGGCGTCGAGTCCGCTTTCGAGGTGCACGGCCACGCGGTGCGTGAGGCCCACGCCCCGCTGCGGCGTACGCGCCACGTCGGGTTCGGGCAGGGATCCACCGGCGCTGAACGCGTCACACGCCGCGGCCGCGCGCTCCGGGTTGCCGAGCACCGTCTGGTACACGCTCTCCGCCAACCCCAGGTCCGCGACCGCGTCCTGGCTGTCCAGCAACCGCTGGACCTCGGCGTCGATGGCGGCGGTCTGGTCAGGGCTCGCGGAAGGCAGCGGCAATCCGAAGGGATAGCCCGCGTTCCCGGTGGCCTGGACGTGCCGGACCAACGCGAGCCCGTCCACGACGTTGCGCGCCTCCACCGCTTCGATGGGCACGTCCTGCGCCGTGAGCGTGGAGGCCATCCGGTCCGAGCCCAGCGGGAAAGCCTTGCGCAGCGTGAAGATGAACGCGTCCACCTCCGCCAGCCCGTACCGGTCGTGCAGCCCCAGCTCCAGTTGGTAGCCCAGGAGCGCCCCCAGGCCCTGGCCCTGGCGCACGCCGTCCAGCAACGCCAGCGCCGTGCGCACGCGCTCGGAGGTGAGGTTCACCGCCAGGGCCTGCCGGTTCGTCGGCGTCGCGTTGGACAGGTCGCCGTTGCGCAGCACCGCCGCCGCGACGGCCTGGTTCAGGGAGGGCGCGTGGATGAAGCCGTGGTTGGTGCTGTCGCGCATGAGCGGAGAATCGCCCTGGCGCTGGAAGATGTCCGCGAGTCCCGGCTCCAGCTCCACCGCCGTGAGCGCCCCCACCTTGGGCCGCACGTCCTCCAGCCACGCATACGCGCCCAGGTGGACGCCCTGGCGTGGCCCCGCCTTGGTGGCGGTCAGGTTCCGCATCGCCTCCAACTGCACGTGGACCAGTCCCAGCATCCAGGCGTCCAGCCGGTAGGCGCACAGGTCCACGTGCTCCATGAACGCACGCTCCAGCCGCGCGGTGGACGCGTCGGACAGCCGGTCCAGCGCCGCGAGCTGCTCCGCGAGGTACGCGGTGGAAGAGACCTGGCCCAGCTTCGCCGTGAGCCAGTCCGCGACCCGCACCGTGTTGCTGCCCGTCACCTGTGGGGCCACCTTGTAGAGCAGCGCATACCGGCTCTCGCTGGTGATGCCGGGGGCCTGGTGCACGTGGAGGAAGGCCGCGTCGTCGCGCGCCGCCATCGCGCCCGGCGCGTCCAGGAGGCCCACCTCCAGGTGCGCGCGCACGCTGCCATCGTGGTAGCCCAGTTGGAGCGCGTGGCGCAGCATCAGGTACAGGAGCGCCGAGGGGGGCGTCGCGTCCTTGAAGCCGTCCTGCTGGTAGAGCGCGTCCAGCGACGTGCGCGCGGCGTCGCCCAGCCACTCCAGGTAGTTGCTTCCATCAGGCGTGTACGCGCGCACCCGGTCCGTTTCGGACAGCGGACGGTCGTCGATGAGGGGCCCCGCGAGCAGTTCCTGGTGCCCCTTGAACACCTTCTGGAGCAGCGGCGGCAGCGCCTGTCCCGTGTAGCCCAGCCGCGTGAGCAGTTCGGGAGCGCCGCCTCGCAGCGGGGCCTGCTGGAGCGTGGGGAACAGGAAGCTCGCGTCGAGGAACACCAGGTGGTTGCGCAACTGCGTGACGCTCTGCGCGTAGCGCGTGGACAGCTCCGCGGAGGTCGGGTGCAGCCCGACGATGTCCAGCAGCGTGGAGTAGGGCTCCGCGCCCTGGCGCCCGGTGAACGACACCTCCTGCGCGAGCAGCGCCCAGTCCCCCGCCATCCTGCGCAGGACCGGATAGAGGCCCGGGAGGATGCGCTGCCAGTCGGTCCGTCCTGCCTTCCCCCACCACGCCATGCGGGAGAACGCCGTCGCGGGCAGGATGCCGTAGGGCTGCCGCCCGATGCGCAGCGCGGGCACCGCGCCCCGTCCACTCACGTAGCGCGTGAAGAAGGTCCGCAGCGGGTCCACCACCTCTGGGGGGAACACCGGCTGCATCATCGTCTGCATCCAGTACCCCAGCGTCGCCGGCCACAGCGCCACGTTCATCGCGCGCGCGTCCGCCTGGTCCCGCCCTGCTCCGTTCCGGGCCCGGGCGAACGTCGAGGGCGACACGCCCAGGTACTCCGCGAGCCACTGGCCATCCCGCTTCTCCAGCGGGTCAGATTCGAGCGGGAAGCCCGTGCCGCCCTTGAAGAGCGCATCGAAGCTCGCGTCCGCGTCATCCCCGCGCGACAGGGCGGACGGAGCATCATCCGTGTTGTTCGTCGCCGTGCCCTGCGGGAGCAGCGTCAGGCCGCTCGTGCCCAGCCGGTGGTGCTCCAGCAGCGTCTCCAATTCGGCCTGCGCCGAGGCGGGATCCGCGCTCGACCGCAGCCCCAGCACGAGGACGCGATCAAACCCCAGCGTCGCCTGGACGGACGTGAGGGGAACGCGCAGGCCCATCCCCACCGCCACCGCGCTCGGGAAGTCCACCATCCAGCGCAGGCTCGGCGGCACCTGGACCTCACCCGCCTCCTGCCGGAGCTGATCCGCGGGGGCCGCGTACGGGTCCGGTCCCGTCATCAGGGAAGCGGGCACGGGCGCCCCCAGGACGACGACGGGCGCCTCCTGCGCGGACTCCCCGATGAAGACGAAGCGGTCCGGAAGCAGCCGGGCCACCGGCGCGCGCGACCAGGCCGTGGGCTTCGTCGGCACGGAGGCGGCGGGAGGCAGCGTCAGTTGCACCACCGTGCAGACGACGTCCTGCTTGCGACGTGAACTCCCAGGCAGGGCATCCAGGTTGAAGGGACGCCAGCCCGCGATGAGGGCCTGCGCTCGCGCCGCGCCGCCCACCGACGCCTCCAGGTGGGCCTGTGCCACGGCGAGCGCCGCCGCGTCGCCCTCCGCCAGCCACACCGCGCGCCAGTACGTGGCGAGCGCGCCGAGTTCGACGCCCGCGAGCGGGGACTCCGTGGCGATGACCAGGAGGACATCGTCCGCCGAGCCCTTCGTGGGCGCCGTCCCCAGCGGTCGGTATTGCTGGACGACCCACTCCGCGCGTCCCGACCCGTGGCTCGCCACAAGGTTGCGCCAGGCCGCGCGCAGCGCTGCCTCCACGCCACCCGCCGCCCACACCGCGGGCCAGTAGCGCCGGACGCTCGTCAGCTCTCCATCCGTGAGCGTGGGCTCGAAGGTGTCGATGTTCGCATCGTCGGGATAGACGCGGACCCACAGCTCCGGGGATGCGGCTGCACTCGGGGAGGAGCCGGGCTTGAAGCGCGTCTCCAGCCGTACGGGGAAGAGCAGGATGGGCACCCCGTCATCGAGCTGTCCTACCGCGCTGCGTGGATCCGTGAAGGCGCCGAAGTCCTTGGAGGCGGCGGCCTCCTGCTCGCCTGCCTGTGCCAGCCCGGCGCGCGCCTCCTCCAGCGCCTTCGCCGCCACGGCCCGCTCCACTTCGAGAGAGCGCTTGCGCGACTGGCCCTCCACGTCGTCCGCGCGCAGGGTCCGGACGAGCGCGGCCAGCACGGCATCCAGGCGGGCCACCCGGTCGCGCGCGGAGGCGACCTGCTGCTGGCCTCCCTCCAACGCCGCGCGCGCGGTTCGCAACCGGTCTCTCGACTCTCCGAATCCGACCATGGTCCGTCCTGCCTCGTCGTCGTCCGAGCGCGCACCGGAGGGCGCGCGTCATGAAGCGGGGGTGAGCATCTCGCTCGCGTGCACGGCCACCAGCACGGGCGTCTGGAAGAGGATGTAGGCCACGTCGGCCGCGCTCATGTCGCTGCTCCACGACACGTGGAGGTCATCCGCGTACTGCTCCGACTTCTCGTCGGCCTCGGGTCCGGTGGGCGGCACCAGCGTGAGCGTGGGCGTCGCGGGGGACACGTCGATGTAGCTGCCCACCGCGCCCGGCTGGACGTCCTGCCACGACAGGTCGTTCCAGACGTTGAGCTGCGAGGGCGCGTCCGTATCCAGCCCGAAGCGCGGGTCGCCCGGACGCTCCTTGATGACGAAGAACCAACCCGGGTCGTCCTGGGGGTTCTCGCCCGTGCCGCCCCGGGCCTCGGACACCGTGAGGTCGAACCCGAAGAAGTAGATGTCCGGATCCACCTTCGCGTCATAGAGCGGCGTGCGCACCTTGGTGCGCGGCGGGTTCGCCTCCTCCGCGTCCGTCAGCACCGCCAGGAGGCGCTCCTGGCTCGGGTCGATGGAGCCATCCGGCTTGCGTTGCCACGCCGCGCGGTGCGCGTAGATGACCGCCGTGGGATAGCGCTTGAGCAGCTCACCCCGGATGACGAGCACGGCCTGCGCGTCCGTGTCCCCCGGAGGCATGCGCGCGTCGTGGTCGCCCAGCTTCGAGTCGAGCGCCCAGCGGTCCAGCGGAGGGATGTCGCGCAGCTTCTCCTTGAGGGCCTCGTCGTCGGGCTGCGTCGGGTCGAAGCAGCTCGACACGTCCCAGAACTGCCGGAACGGACTGCCACGCTGATCCGTCGGGAACTCGCGCCACAGCAGCTCCCGCGCGAACTCGTGGTTCAGCCCCACCATGTACGCCTCGATGAACGCCGGGTTCGTCTCCAGGAGCGTGATGCTGTTCTGCGCGATGAAGTTGACGTTCGGCAGGAACAGCTCGGAGGAGAGCGCGGCGAGCGGCTTGTACATGGGCGCGTCGATGACCGGATACGCCATGGCCTCCACGAACGGCTGCACCTGTTCGGAGAGGATGCGCGGCGGCAGGAACAGGCCGGTGAGGACGCGGCGGGGCACCGTCAGCGCCGGATCCAGCTTCGTGAGCATTCCCCCCACCAGCGTCGTCAACGCCTGCCGCATGCGCACGGGAACCGCGCCCGCCTCCGCGCTGACCTGCAACAGCGCGTACCCGTCATGCAGGGCCGTCTTGAACCGCACGGCCTCCGGGTTGTCCGCGCCGCCGATCGTGGCCGACGCCGAAGTGCCCGTCCCGGCCAGCACGAAGTCGGCGCTGCCCGGGAGCCGGTCCACGGACTCGGGCGTCTGCCCCTGTTCACTCAGCGCGCTCGCGACACGCGCGTCACGGGCCCACCGCACGAACACCGCCCGGACCGCGAGCCCCGCCGCGACGAGCAGGACACCAAGCACCAGCGCGAGCACAGGGGAGAGCGCGAGCACGGGCAGCACCAGCAGCAGCGCGAGCACGAGCGGCGCCCACACGAACCACGGCCAGCGCAGCAACAACTGGAGCAGCCACCCCGGCACGCCCTGGGGCCTCACGGAGGACGCCACCTGATCCAACGTCGTCACGCCGGGCGGCGACACCCGGGGCGGCGCCGCGCTCGCCGTCCCCGCGTTCACGCTCTCCACCAGCCCGCTCAGCGGACGCCCCGCATCGAACGGCAGCGAGCGGACGAGCCGCCCGCGAGGCCGCACCACCCGGCGCAAGGCACCGGAGACCATCGTGGGCTGCACCCTTCCTTCGCGCAGCACGGCGTTGACCGTGGTGGGGCTCGCGAGCACGCGCTTCGTCAGCGGCGCCAGCAGCAGCAGCGTGCGCTCATGGCTCTCTCCGAGCAGCGGCGTGAGCTGCCGGTCGAACCAGACGCGCCCCACCTGCTGCGCGAACTGTCCCATCCGGATGCGCCGGTTGGCCTCCAGCACCTGGCCCACCTGCTCCCAGGCGGCCTCCATGTACGTCTCCTGGCCCTCCTGGATGACGCGCGTCCCGAAGCCCGCCGTCACCCGGTGCCGGGGGTCCAGGTTGAGGCCGTGCACCCAGTTGTCCACCGGCGTCACCGGCGTTCCATCCCGCTCCGTGAGCAGGCGCTTCGTCAGCGCGTGCCACATGCCGTACAGCGGCGGCGTCACCAGCGGATCCGGGTTGTCCTCCACACCCGTGCCCAGGCCGGTGCCCGCGTTCGCGTCCGCCGCGACCGCCTCCGCGTAGTCGTCCGCCAGGTCCACCAGCGCGGCGAGATCCTGTTGCAGCGGCCGGGGAAAGGGCGTGGCCCAGTTCTCATACCGGTCCACCCACTCCAACTCCTCCGGCGTGTAGTCCTCCCGGGGCACGCGCAGCGCGCCGCCCAGCTTGAGCACGCCGCCGAGCGTGGCATCCACCTGCCCCCGCACGTTCGAGCCGGGGTCGGACACGTCCAGGTCCCGCCGCCCGACGCGGGTGTCCACCGGCCGGGGCTTGAGCAGCCGCACCAGGGTCTCGAAGTCGCCCTCGTCGGCGGTGCGGAAGTACCAGCGGTAGAAGTAGAGGAACTGCGTGGGGGCCTGCTTCGTGCCGCTGGGGTAGCCGGGCGCCCAGGCGGAGAACGTCGCGTGGGGGCTCAGCGCGGGGTCCAGGCCCAGGCCGGAGAGGCGCCCCGACTCGAACACCGGCACGAGGAACGCGTGGTAGCCCGTGTTGCCCGCGAGCTTTCGCGGACACACGATGCGCGAACAGGCGAGGTCCGCGTTCTCGTCCAGCACCGCCTGGAGCCGGGGCAGCACCGCGCCCATGTCGTTGGACGTGAACTCGCCGTCACTGGCCGCGAGCGAGCGGTTCACGTGGACGTGCGCCCACGCCCAGAGCTGATCCGCGGGGGGAAAGACAGACAGGTCGTCCACCTCCACATAGGGCAACGGCTTGCCCGCCAGGTCCCCGCCGTCGCGGAACTCCGCCTCCGTGAGGACCACCAGCATCAGCCACGGACGCAGCCGGCCCTTCGCCGCGTCCGGGGCCGCGGGCGTGTACCGCCAGGGAAAGTCCTCGTCGTAGAACTCCACCAGCGGCAGGTGGTTGGGCTCGAAGTTGGTGATCCACGCCCGGGGCTCCGTGCGCACGATGGCGCGCGGCTCGATGCCCTGGATGTCTCCCGGACCGAACAGCGACACCTGCCGCTCCAGCGGCGCCGTGGCGGTCGTGCCATCCGGCCGCGTCCCCACCAGCTCCAGCCGCACCTGCACCTGGGCCCGCACCTGGACGCTCGGGTCCTCGTCCGCGCTGGTTATCTGGTTGGCCAGTCCGCTGCGCAGCCAGGGCAGGAACGAGTACGTCGCCAGGGGTGGGCTCATACGGCCTTCTCGAAGGAGGGAATGACGTGCACCTGGTCCACAAGGCCCGGATCCGCCGCCACCTTGCGTGTCATCCAGTCCCGTGCGCTCGCCTCACTGAGGAAGCGCTCCGACTCGGTGGACACCGCGCGGTTGTCCAACTGGAAGGCCACCGTGTACGTCTCCGCCTGGACGGTGATGAGGTCCGGGAACGGCCGCAGCTGCTTGCTCACCGCCTGGGACAGGGGCGAGCGCGCGGTGCTGGAGCCGCGCAGGAAGAAGCTGAACAGCCGCGCGGTGAAGACGTAGAACTTCTGGGCGAAGCGCTTGAAGTTCGAGTCCAGGATGATGAGCTCGTAGCGCACCACGCGCTTGACCATCCGGCTGGAGCTGAGCACCTGCCCCGCGCCCGACAGCTCGACACCGCCCGGCTCCGGAGCGAAGGCGGGCCTCGACAGCTTGTCCGCGTCCCCCATGTCCTGGAACTGCGCGGGGGCGAACTGCTCCAGCGCGTCCGCCTTCTTCTCCAGGCCCCCGGTGACCACGTTCAGGGCCAGGCGGTTCACGTCCGCCGGCCGCTGCGCCCCCACCCGATCCAACGTCAACGCCAGCGGCGCCAGGCGCTGCGACACGCGCAGCACACCCACGGGATGGAGGACCAGCTCCGGCCCCGGGGGGAGGGGGCGAAGCGAGACGCGCAGCGAATTTCCCTGGGGCAGCAGCGCGCGCCAGCTGTCCGCCTTGTCCAGCTCCGCCAGGATGAGCGGGAGCAGCAGGATGGGCGGCAGGCTCGTGTCCTCGGAGGTGCCCCAGGTGACTTCGACGTCCACCGAGATGTCGAAGAAGAGCAGGGAGATGGACGCGCTGCCATGCGCACGCCACGGCGCCGGGCCCTCCAGCGAACCCGTCAGCCGGACGCTGAGCAGATCCAGCCCCGACACGCTCAGCGAGAACGTGGCGGAGATGTCGATGGAGCAATAGAAGGGCGCGCGCTGGAACAGCGAATCGAAGGTGATGTGGCCCTGCACCTTGGCCGAGTCCACCCCGAAGAAGAGGTCCGCCTGCGCGCCGAACTGGAACGTGTTCGGCGTGACGGCGAAGTAGCCCTGGAGCTGGACCCTCGCGGTCGAGCTGTTGATGAGCGTGATGGCGACGCGCTGGGGAGTCGGGAAGGGCAGCGGCGGCGGGGTGTAGCGCGGGTGGAAGCCGCCCACGCTCACGACGAGGTTCCCGTCGTCCCCGTACGCGACCAGCACGCCCATCTCCCCTTCAAGCGTGATGAAGAGGATGCGGGACTCGAACAGGGACGCGAAGAAGTAGAGCCGCTCGCGGTCGAACTCGATGGCGCCCGCGAAGTTCGCCTGGAGCACCAGGAGCGGAGCGTCCACGGTGGGCAGCATGACGCTCAACACCCCGAGGATGGCGACGTCGCCCGGGATTTCGATGAAGAGGCCCAGCGAGAGGCTCACCAGCGTCGGCGTGCCCCAGCCCAGCTCCATCATGGGGCCCACGAGGAACGTCCCCTGCTTCTGGGGGAACAGCGCCTGGAGGTCGCTCAGGATGCGCGGCGCGTTGGCCACCACGTCCTGCGGGAACATCACGCTCTCGATGGCGCCGGACCGCACGCCCTCCATGAGCGCCGTAAGGTTCATGGTGCGGTTGAGCCCGAGCAGGCCGCCGACCCGCAGCAGTGAGAAGCCCAGGCCCAGTTGGATGCCGCTGCCGAAGTCCGCCGTCAGGAGGATGAGCAACGAGAACCCGGGGGTGCCGTCCAGGTTCTTCGTGGTGATGAGCCCGATGGCGTGCACGCCGATGACATCCGCGAACACCAGCTCCAGCGCTCCCGAGTACTGCCCGGCCTCCACGTCGAGGAAGAGCGCACCGCCGCCCTTCACCACCCCCGCGTCCACCACCAGCCCCACGCCATCCGGTGGCTTGAAGGCGAACGCCAGGTCGGCCGGCCCCAGGTTCCCGCCGCCATCCGGGAACGTGAACGTCGCCAGGAGGCCCATCCGGTCCACGGACGCGGTCAGGGGACCCAACCCGGCCTTGAAGCCGGCCGACAGCTCCACGGGGATGGAGCCGTCGGACTCCAGCCCCGCCACCAGGTAGAGGTTGAAGATGTCCAGCGGCCCCAGGGAGACATGCGCGGGGATGGCGATCTCCAACGCCGCGCTGCCCGTGAAGGCCACACCCTTCGCGGGGCTCCACGTCATGCCCACGTCGAAGTTCGCATCCAACTTCTGGCCGGCCAGCAACGTCGACAGGAAGCCATCCCCGCCTTCGCCACTGATGAGCAGCCGGCCCCCATGCAGGGTCACCGCGAGCCCGGGCGACACCGTGACGGGGCCCGTGGCGGGAGCGACATGGGCATCCAGCGTCACGGCCGCTTGCGGCCCCTGCACCTCCAGACGGGAGCCACGCGCTTCGCCCAACAGGAGGAAGGGGTCCGCGCCCGGCGCGCGCGCGAAGCTCAACGCCGCGTGGACATCCGCCACGCTCACGCCGTCGTCCACGGAGACGTCGAACAGCGGCCGCAGGGTGAGCGTGAAGTCCACCGGGGACTGCACCTGCGCATCGATGGAGACCTGCCAGTCCCCCGCGTCGATGACGTCGGAGCGCGACAGCGCCCCCGGCACCCGCAGGCTCAGGTCCAGGCCCGGCGGAACGAGGGTGGGGTTCACCTCCGCGCTGAAGGCGAAGGCCTCCAGCGAGGCCGGCTGCCCGGACGGCTGGAGGAGCTGCGCGGGGATGTTGAACTGCGTCTCCAGCAGCGCCTGCAAGGCACCGAAGAGCGCCAGCCCGTCGAAGTCCGGGGCCCCCCACTTGAGCACGTCGCGCAGGAGGCCCGTGGGGTCCGTGAAGAGCCGCGCCATCCGGTCGAAGTGCAGCGTCTTGCGCGTGTAGGCCCCCTGCAACGTGTCGGGGGCGCCCGACTCCACCTGCTCGATCTCCATCGCGCCCGCCGCGAGCAGCGGAATCGTGAGCTGGGGGAAGCGGTCCTCCAGGTAGTCGACGAGGAGTCGCTGCAACAGCTTCGAGGCGAAGGCACTCGCGAACCCCGCCAGCTCCGCGCGCTGGGCGGGCGTCAGCACCGTCGAACTCGCACTGAGCGAGTCGAGCGCGTCGGCCGTGGTGCGTGCCGCCTCCACCAGGAGCCCGATGCGCTCGATGAGCGCCCGCCCCGTGTTCGCCACCGCGACGGCATCCTCGGCATCGATGGCGGCGACGAGCTGCTCCACCAGCGTCGGCAGCTGCGTGGCCGCCGAGGCCAGCGAATCGATGGCGGCTCCCAGCGCGTCCGTCTGGGCCAGCCCCAGCGGCCGGCGAAGGCCCAGCCATTCGAGGACGGAGTCCGCCGTCCCCGCCTCCACGCGCTGCGCCAGGGGACGGAAGATGCGCGCCAGCTCCGTCGCGAGCAGCTCCAGCGTTCCAGCGGAGTCCTGGCTCACTGCACGACCTCCGGTGAGAAGGCGTGGACCTGAGCGGCCAGCGGACTGCTGAGCAGATTGAACACCCGCTCCCGGTGCCGGACCAGGCCCGCGCGCAGCTTCGGCGAGCCGTAGCGCGCGAGCAGGCCCCACCAACGCTCCACGTACTCACGCTGCGCTTGCGCCTCGAGCGCCGCGGGCGCCCGCGGATCCAACGCGCCGTCCAGCAGGCAGCGCAGCATCCGGGGCCCGCTGCCGCGATGCCAGAGCGTGGCCACGCGGCGGTTCGTGTTGATCAACCGGCGCACCTCGCTGAAGTGCCGGCTCACCGTCGAGGCCAGCAGCTCCCCCTCCGGCAGCGCGAGCAACCGCGCCCGGAGGATGCGCAGCGAGGGCGGCAGCACGGAAGCACGCGGCATCTCCGCCAGCGACATCCCCGACAGGCCACCGCCACCACCCCCTCCTCCGCCGCCGCCACTGCTGCTCGCACAAGCATCGTTTCCCCATCCGCTCTCCGCCCAGACGCTCTGCATCGCGGCCTGCACGTCCAGCTTGCCCATCCCCCACGTCTCGGGAGTTCCTCCGGGGGGTGGAGGGCGCGCGGAGGCCTTGAGGTGCTTGAAGATGCCCTCGCGCGTGAGCCGGGGATTCAGCTCCAGCATGAGCGCGATGGCCCCCGTGACATGGGGCGCCGACATGCTGGTGCCGTCCAGGTCCTGATACAGGCAGCAGCACGCGTCAGGGCAGCAGGAGCAGCAGTTTCCCGGGAGGTTCGCGGCATCCGCCTTCGCGGAGGTGATCTGCAAGCCGGGCGCCGCCAGGTCTGGCTTGGGGTTGGCGGCCGCGTTGCGCGCCACGGGGCCCCGGCTGGAGGAATCGCGGATGCCGGTGGAGGGGAAGCAATTCCAGAAGTCCGTCCGCGACTCGTGGTTGGCGACGCAGAAGGCGGTCGCGGCGGTGGAGGGAATGGTGAGCGTCGCGTCGGCGGAGGCGCGGACCTTCCCATCGGGCGGATTCACTTGCGCCAGGAACACCGGCTGATGGGTGACGCTCTCGATCCAGCAGTGGAAGGTCACCGCGGTAGCGGAGGGGTTGATGAGGTTGAGCTTCCAGTCCTCTGTCGGGATGTTGCCGGAGCGGGGCCGCTGCATCCGGATGCGGAAGTTGTTGTCGCGCCCGTACAGGCCATTGATGGTGCCGTCGACCACCACCGGGAAGAACCGGGTCGCGTCATGGTCGTTGGCGACGTAGATGCCGTCCTGCCCGTGCAGGGTGGTGCCCAGGGACGTGGAGCCCTCGATGAGCTCCAGGTTCAGCGTGCCCGCGCGCGCGTACCAGACATCCACCTGAGCGAAGGACTCGAAGCCATCCCGGGTGGAGAACTCCACCTCCACGTTTCCATGACCGGGCACGCTGCCCTGGACGTGCGTGCGCTCCTTCGTCTCGTTGCCGGCGGCCACCACCACGGCGCGTCCCGGCGCGTCCGCCATCAACATGTCGATGGTCTGCTCCAGGAGCGACGTCCCATCGTGGGGCCCCAGGTTGGCGCCCAGGCTGATGTTGGCCACCGCGGGCTTGTTCACGCCCTTGGCGAACTCGAAGATGAAGCCCAGGGCCGCGATCATCCCGCTGCTCGCGCCGAACTCGGCCCCCAGCGACAGCGGATACCTCACGAAGACGATGTCGGCTTCGGGCGCCACCCCGACGTAGGTCTTTCCGGTGTGGCAACAGGTCGCGGGGATGCCATTGCCCGCGGCGATGCCGGTGACATGGGTGCCATGTCCACCCTCGTCACCCGCCTCGTCGTCCAGGCTGCGCACCGACCCCGGGTCGCCGTGAAGCGCGCTGTTGAGATGGGACTGGTCGTAGAGGACCCCCACTCCATTGGGCCCGGCCTGCTCGGTGGCGTTCGCGGTGAGCCGCATGTCCCACAAGGCGAGGATGCGGGTGTCGCCGGCGGGCGTCACGAAGCTCGCATGGCGCCAGTCAATTCCCGAGTCGATGACCCCGACGATGACGCACTTGCCCCGGTACTGGACCGGGCCCACGTGGACCGCGTCAGCGCGAATTTCGGGGACGCTGAAGTTGAGCTGGGGGCGCATCCGGAGGTCACCCTCCAGCTCCACCACGTGCTCGATGGCGGCCAGCGCCTCCAGGTGCTCGGGCATCACCGTGCCGGTCGCGATGCTGAAGCTCCGCGTCGGATGGGAGAGGACGCTGCGCACCTGGAACCCGGCGGCCTTCAGGTCCTCCAGGGAGCCCGTGAACGCGATGGCGAGCCCCACCGGACCGGGCTCCGCGCCGAACGGCTCCACCAGGGCGCTCGCGAGCGCATCCCCCCGCGCGGCCCTCGAACGCGCGGCATGCACCCGCACGTGGTGGCGCAGCTCGGGTGACAGCTTCGAGTTCATGACGCCCCCGGCGCGCATGCAACCGCACACACGTGGCACGGCTCACGCGCATCGGCAGACACGCTGAATCAGGGGAAACTATGAAGACTCGAAACCTGGAGGGTCAAGGCGCCCTACCACCGGGACGCCCTCCAAGGCAGCCCTGGAGGGCCACCGAGTGTCAGTCATTCATCGTCAGGGGATGACTGTGTTTGAAATCAGGGAGGACCTGAGCGGCCAGGGGCGAGCCCAGCAGCGCGAACACCCGCTCCCGGTGACAGGTCAGGCTCGCGCGCAGCTTCGGTGAACCGTGGCGCGCGAGCAGCCCACACCAACGCTCCAGGTAGGCGCGCTGGGCTTCGGTCCCGAGCGCGGCGGGCGCCTCCGGGTCCAACGCGCCATCCAGCAGGCAGCGCAACATCCGGGGCCCGCTGCCGCGATGCCAGAGCGTGGCCACGCGCCGGTTCGTGTTGATCAACCGGCGCACCTCGCTGAAGTGCCGGCTCACCGCCGCCGCCAGCGCCTCCCCTTCCGGCAGCGCCATCAACCGCGCCCGGAGGATGCGCAGCGCGGGCGGGGGTTCGCGCGACGCGGGGGCGTCCTCCATCCGTGGCACCGCGCGAACGCCACTGCCACCACCACCGCCCGCCGGCACTCGGTCCATGGCGGCCCGCACGTCGAGCTTGCCCGCGCCCCAAGTCGTGCGGGACTCCCCGGCCGGCGGCGGCCTGGCGGACAGTTGGAGGTATTCGAGGATCTTCGCGCGGGTGAGCGTGGGGTTCTTCTCCAGCATGAGCGCGATGGCCCCCGCGACGTGCGGCGCGGACATGCTGGTGCCATCCATGTCCTGGTACAGGCAGCAGCACGCGTCGGGGCAACAGGAGCAGCAATGCCCCGTCTGGTTCGCTGCGTCGGCCTTCGCCGAGCGGATCTTCAGGCCGGGCGCGGCGAGGTCCGGCTTGGGGTTGGCGGTCGCGTCGCGCGCCACGGGGCCCCTGCTGGAGGAATCGACGATCCCCGTGGACGGAAAGCAGTCACACCAGCCCGTGCGCGACGCGTGGTTGGCCACGCTGATGGCGCTCGCGGAGGTGGCGGGCACGGTGAGGGTGGAGAGGAACGAAGCCCGGATTTTATCGTCCGGAGGATTCTTCACCGGCAGGAATTTAGGGGCATGGACGCCCCGGTCGATCCAGCAATGGAACAGCACCGCCCCGGCGTTCGGGTTGATGAGCCGCAGCTTCCAACCCTCCCCTCCCGGCAGGGACCCGGTGTCGGGCTGGGTCAGGGTGATGCGGAAGTTGTTGTCGCGTCCGTGCGCGCCGTTGATGGTGCCCGTGATGTCCACCACCACCTGCCGGTCCTCCGCGTCGGTGGGGTTGGCCACGAAGCTGTCGTCGTCGCCGTGGTCGACCGGGTCGCTGGAGGCGCCCGGGGTGACGACCTGGAGGTTCAGCGTGCCGGCTCGCGCGTACCAGACATCCAGCACGGCGTCGGAGTCGTGACCGTCCAGGACGGAGAACTCGACCTCCACGGTCTCATTGCTGGAGACGCTGCTGTGCACGTGTCGGCGTGTGCCGGCCTCGTTGCCGGCGGACACCACCACGGCGCGGCCCGTTTGGTTGGCCAGGAACGCGTCGATGGCCAGCTCCACGGTCGAGGTCCCATCGTGAGCGCCCAGGTTGTCCCCCTGGCTGATGTTGACCACGGCGGCCTGCCCCGTGCTCGCGGCGCGGGTGAAGATGAAGTCCATGGCCTCGATGAGCCGCACGTTCGCGCCCAGCTCGGGATCCTCCGCGACCTCGTACCGTACGAGGATGAGGTCGGCCGCCGGTGCCACGCCGACGTACGTCTTCGAAGGATGACAGCAGGTCGCGGGCACGCCATTGCCCGCGGCGATGCCCGCGACATGGGTGCCGTGGCCCCGCGGGTCCACGCTGCGCACCTGCCCCTGGTCGTGCTGGAGCGCCTGGGAGAGGACGTCCTGCTCGTAGACGACGCCCACGTCACCGGGCCCCGCGGTCTCCGTCGCCTCCGCCGTGAGCCGCATGTCCCACAACGCGAGGATGCGGGACTGGTCCGGCGCGGTCGCGAAATCGCGATGGCGCCAGTCGAAGCCCGTGTCGATGATGCCGATGATGACGCCCCGCCCCAGGTACGGCGGGGTGCCGGTGTGGACCGCGTCGGCGTGGACCTCGGGAACGCTGTAGTCCAGTTGGGGGCGCATCCGGCGGGGCCCCTCCACCTGCACCACGTGCTCGATGGCGCCCAGGGCCTCCAGCCGCTCGGGCGGCAATGAGCCCGTGGCGATGTGGTAGCCCTGCGTCGGGTGGGAGACGACGCTGCGCACCCTGAACCCGACTGCCTTCAGGTCGTCCAGGGGGCCGGTGAACTCGACCGCGAGGTCCACAGGGGCCCCCGTCCGACGGCGAAGCTCGGGTGACAGCTTCGAGTTCATGACGCCCCCCCGGCGCACGCGTTCGAGCACGCCTGGGAAAGATGGGGACGCGAAACGCGGAGGGTCAAGGAGCCCTCCCTCCAGGGCTCCCCCAGCGGCACGGGGGAGGACCGCCCGCGCCCGCTACCGCCCGAGCCGGGCCGCCAGTTCGAGCCGGGCCGCGACGGCCAGCGCATCCGCCCGGTTGTTCTCCACGTCATCCGAGTGGCCCCGCACCCAGTGCCAGGACACCTCATGGCCGCGAACGGCCTCCAGCAGTTCGCGCCAGAGGTCCGCGTTGGACACGGCCTTCTTGTCCGACGTGCGCCAGCCGTTGCCCTGCCACTTGTCCAGCCACTTCGCCTCGAAGGCGTTGCACACGTACTTGGAGTCGGTGAACACCTGCACGCGGCACGGCATCTTCAGGGCCTTGAGCGCCACGAGCGCGGCCGTCAGCTCCATCCGGTTGTTGGTGGAGTCCGCCTCCGAGCCCTGGAGCTCCTTGCGGTAGGACTGCCGCTCCGGGGCGATGAGGATGGCCCCCCAGCCGCCCAGGCCGGGGTTCGGCGAACAGGCGCCGTCGCAGTAGATGTGGACGAGGGGGAGCGACATCGAACGCGCACCCTACCGCGCCGCTCAAGGGATGACGATGCGCGAGTGCAGGCTCCGGCCGTCATAGGCCGCGGCGCCGCAGCGCGGATGCGCCCAGTCCCCATTCACCGCCGAGCAGATGCGGAAGGCCTGGATGTTGGAGGCGGGCACGTTGATGCCCGGCGTGTCACAGCGTCCCTGGTAGCTCCAGGCCAGGCTCTTGTTGACGGCCGCCACCCCGATGCAGGGGCCAATCCACGCGCCGGTGTCCCGCCGCTGCACGTCGATGGAGTACTGGGCGTTCGTCTGCGTCTCGCTCCACTCCAGGTCCACGAACGGCGTGAAGCCCCCGGGCAGCTCCAGGGAGACGTCGTCGGAGATGCCGTCATACGCCTTCTCCACGAAGGCGCCCCAGGCGCCGTTGAAGGCATAGAAGATGCGGAAGGCCGCGATGTCCCCCTTCGTCACCACGCGGTCCCCCGCGCTGCGGCACACGCCGTCGAAGACGGTCTTGTTGGACTGGCCCAGGAGCGCCACGGAGCTGCACGGCCCAACCACCGTCCCATCGCGCAGCACGACATCCAGCGAGTAGCTGTAGCCATTGAGCTTGTTCCAGCGGACGCTCACCTGGTTGAGGGAGGTCATCGCACCGTCAGGCTTGAAGCCGACGCGCTGCTTGTAGGTGCTGCGCGAGGTGAGATTGCCCGCGGTGTCGAAGGCCCCGACATGGAAGACATTGAAGTACTCCCCCCGTCGTTCGACGATGACGTTGTGGCCGTGGCTCTGCACCAGCCTGCCAGCGGAGTTGCGCAGCGGCAGGGACAGCCGCCGCACCGCGCGCGCCCGCGTGAGCTGGGGGATGGAGTCCGCCATCACGTAATACATGGCATACTGGCTGTTGTACCAACCGCCGCTGAAGAGCAGGTAGTAGATGCCATTGCGTTTGAAGACCTCCGGGGCTTCGTTGATGCCCTCTTCATGGGCAGGCGTCGCGAACACGGCCGGCCCCGCGTGGTTGTAGACGGTGCCCGGCGCGGCGGTGTTGAACGAGGAGATGTTGTTGCCCCGGTCGAACCAGACATAGAAGAACCAGCGCGCCGAGGTGTCGTTGTACGTCGCCGCGTCGATGCGGATGTTCCGGTTGCAGCCCTGCGGCAGGCAGCCCGGGACGGTGGAGGTGCGCGGCAACGTCGTGTTGGCGTTGAGCGGCTGGGGCGCGCCGAAGTTCAGGTTCAGGTCGGACGCCGTGGCGACGAAGGTCGTCACCTCCTGGCCGGCCGGAGGGCACGCCGCGCCGTTGGGCACCCGGTGCGCGGAGAAGTGGAGCTGGTAGGCGCCGTTGGACTTGTTGAGGTCCGGCGCCCACAGGAAGCAGTAGTCGTATGTGGGGTCTGCCTGCGACGGATTGTAGTCGCGCTTGAAGCGGAACGCCGTGAGGTCGTTCGACTCGTAGAGCGGCAGCACCACCCCATTGCCTGTGCCGGTGAGGAAGAACAGGTCGTCGTTCTCCTTGAGGACCTCCGGGTCCGCCAGCCACGGCACCAGCAACGTCCGGGCGTTGTCGCCGTCCGCCAGCGCCGCCGTCGAAACGGCCTCTGGCGCGGGGCCAGGCTCGGGGGCCGGCCCCCCTCCACATCCGGCGAACGGGGTGGAGAGCGCGGACACCAACATGACGATGCGAAGGGGCTTCATGGCTTCCTCCTGGAAATCCTCAAATTCCAGAAAGAGCAGGTAGGGCGCAAGGGCGCAATGGCCAAGGTCGTCCCACCTTTGACGGTCCGGCTCCGATCCGCTATATCAAGCGCGATATTGATTATCAAAATCATTTGATGTCAGTAGCCAGCCTGGATTGAACGACCCCGTGAGCACCTCCCCCCGGCGTTTCCCTCCCCTTCTCGCGGCCGCTGGTGGCGTCGCGGTCCTTGGACTCGCGGTCTTCGCCCTGCGGGCCTCGCGCCCTTCCACGCCCGCCCCGGAAGTGGCCGTGCCCGCGGCGACGGCGCCCGCGGCGGGCCGGACCTTCACCCACGGCCAGGGCAGCACCGTGGTGGCGGAGCACCCGAAGCAGGTGGTGGTGTTCGACCTGGCCGCCCTGGACACGCTGGACGCGCTGGGCGTGGAGGTCCAGGGGGTGGCCGGTGAGTACTTCCCCGGGCAGCTGGCGAAGTTCGCGGACGCGAAGAAGTACCCCCGGTTCGGCACCCTGTTCGAGCCCGACTACGAGGCCCTGAACGCCGCGCGGCCCGACCTCATCATCACCGGCGGCCGCTCCAGCGCGCGGTACTCGAAGCTGAAGGACATCGCGCCCACCATCGACCAGCCCACGGACGACGCGCACTACCTGGAGACCGTGAAGGCGAACACGGAGCGGCTGGCGGCGGTGTTCAGCAAGGAGGAGAAGGGCCGCGCCCTGCTGGAGGACCTGGACCGCTCCATCGCGACCTTGAAGCAGACCACCGCGACCCGGGGTCGGGGCCTCATCATCCTGACGACAGGCGGGCGGATGAGCGCCTATGGGCCTGGCTCCCGCTTCGGGGTGCTCCACGAGGGCTTCGGCATCCCGCCGGCGGCCCCGACGCTCAAGGCGTCGCTGCATGGCGAGGCCGTGGGGTCGGAGTTCATCCTGGAAACGAACCCGGACTGGCTGTTCGTCATCGACCGGGACGCGGCCATCGGCGAGGGTGGGGGCGCACAGCGGCTGCTCGACAACGAACTGGTGCGCCAGACGACGGCCTGGAAGCAGGGACAGGTCGTCTACCTGGAGCCCGCCAACACCTACCTCATCGGCGGAGGCATCCAGTCGATGCGGCGCCTGATGGAACAGATCGCCGATGTCTACGCTCAGCCCCGACAGCCCCCCGCTCCCTGATTCGGGCCCCTTCGCACGACGTGAGCCGGTGGCCCTCGCGCAGGCGGGCTCGAACGCCGTGCCGCGCCTCGTCGTGGCCGGACTCGGGGTGCTCGGGCTCGCCGTCGTCAGCCTGCTGATTGGCGTGAGCCACGTGTCGTGGGACGCGCTCTTCGCGGCCGGCGGGGATGACCGCGCCGCGCAGGTGCTGGTCATCAGCCGCGTGCCGCGCACCCTGGCGCTGATGCTGTCGGGCATGTCCCTGGGCGTGGCGGGCCTCATCCTGCAGATGCTCGCGCGCAACCGCTTCGTGGAGCCCTTCACGGCGGGCACCGCGGAGTCCGCGAGCCTGGGCATCCTCGCCGTCACGGTGCTGGCCCCCGGCCTGCCCATCCTGGCCAAGACGCTGGTGGCCGCGGGCTTCGCGCTGGCGGGCACGGCGCTGTTCCTGCTCATCCTCCGCAAGCTCCCGCTGCGCTCGGCGCTCGTCGTGCCGCTGGTCGGCCTGGTGCTGGGGGCCATCTTCGACGCGGTGACGACGTTCTTCGCCTACCGCTTCTCCCTGCTGCAATCGCTGGCGGCCTGGACCACGGGCGACTTCTCCAGCGTGATGCGCGGGCGCTATGAATTGCTGTGGAGCGCCTTCGCGCTGACAGTGGTCGCCTACGTCGTCGCGGACCGCTTCACCGTCGCGGGCATGGGCGAGGCGTTCACCACGAACCTGGGGCTGAACCACCGGCGCATCGTCGCGCTGGGGCTGGCCCTCGTCGCGATGGTGACCGCCGTGGTGGTGGCCACCGTGGGCATGATTCCGTTCATCGGGCTCATCGTGCCGAACCTGGTCAGCCTGATGATGGGCGACAACGCGCGGCGCTCCATTCCGTGGGTGGCGGTGCTGGGCGCGGGCTTCGTGCTGCTCTGTGACATCGCCGGGCGGGTGGTGCGCTACCCGTATGAGATTCCCGTCGGCACCGTGGCGGGCGTGGTGGGCAGCCTGCTGTTCCTCTACCTGCTGCTGCGGAGGGATGCCCGTGTGGGCTAGCGCGCTCAAGCCCGTGGGCCACGAGCGGCGGCTGCTCCTGCTGGGAGGCCTGGCCCTGTTGTGCGTCGCCATCTTCATGACCGTGGGCGCCAACGGCCGGTGGGACTTCGTGCTGCCCTTCCGGGGGCGCAAGGTCGCGACGGTGATGCTGGTGGGCTACGCCATCGCGGTCTCCACGGTGCTGTTCCAGACCGTGACGGAGAACCGCGTGCTGACGCCGGCCATCATGGGCTTCGACACGCTCTACGTGCTGCTCCAGACGTGCCTGCTCTTCTTCCTGGGCTCCACCACGGTGGCGTCGCTGGACGTGCGGCTGCTGTTCGCGGTGGAGGTCGCCGTCATGGTGCTCTTCTCCGGCGTGCTACACCGGTGGCTGTTCTGGAGCGGGCGCCGGAGCATCCACCTGCTGTTGCTCACGGGCGTGGTGCTGGGCGTGCTGTTCCGCAGCCTGTCCACCTTCCTCCAGCGCGTCATCGCGCCCAGCGAGTTCGCCTTCCTCCAGGACCGCTTCTTCGCGAGCTTCAACAACCCGGATCCGGACCTGCTCGCGGTGTCGGCGGTGGTGACCCTGGGCGCCTCCGGCCTGGGCCTGGGCCTGCTGCGCGCTTGTGATGTCCTGGGGCTGGGCCGGGACCTGGCCATCAACCTGGGCCTGGACCACCGCCGCACGGTGTCGCTGCTGCTGGTCGTGGTGGCGGTGCTGGTGTCGGTGTCCACGGCGCTCGTGGGGCCGGTGACCTTCTTCGGCCTGCTGGTGGCCAACCTGGCGTACGGGCTGGTGGGCTCGCACCGGCACGTCCACATCCTGCCGGCCGCCGTGTTCCTCGCGGTGATTGGCCTCTTGGGCGGCCAGCTGGTGCTGGAGCAGGTGTTCTCCTTTGGCGCCAACCTGCGTGTCATCATCGAGTTCCTGGGCGGGCTGATGTTCATCGCCCTGCTCATGCGAGGCGCCCTGCGATGATCGAGGCCCGGAACGTCTCCCGCCGCTACGGAGACACCCTGGTGGTGGATGACGTCTCCCTGCGGATTCCCGAGCGCGGCGTCACGTCCATCATCGGGCCCAACGGCGCCGGCAAGTCCACCCTGCTGTCGATGATCAGCCGGCTGCTGCCGCTGTCCTCGGGCGTGGTCCTGGTGGACGACCTGGACGTGACGAAGACGCCCGGGGATGCGCTCGCCCGGAGGCTGGCCATCCTGCGCCAGGACAACCACCTCACCGCGCGGCTGACGGTGCGCGACCTGGTGACGTTCGGCCGCTATCCGCATTCACGGGGCCGCCCGACGGTGGAGGACCGCGCCTTCGTGGAAGGAGCCATCCACCACCTGGGCCTGGAGCCCATCGCCCACCGCTTCCTGGACGAGCTGTCCGGCGGCCAGCGCCAGCGCGCCTTCGTGGCCATGGTGCTGTGCCAGGACACGCACTACGTGCTGCTGGATGAGCCGCTCAACAGCCTGGACATGAAGCACGCGGTGTCCATGATGCAGGAATTGCGACGCGCGGCGGATGCGCTGGGCAAGAGCGTCATCCTGGTCCTGCACGACCTCAACTTCGCCTCCTGCTACTCCGACCACATCATCGCGATGCGCGAGGGCAAGGTCGCCTTCCAGGGCAACGCGGAAGAGTTGATGCGCACCGAGGTCCTGCGCGGCATCTACGACCTGGACATCGCCATCCACCAGCTCGACGGGAAGTGGATCGCCGTCCACTACCGGTAGCGCCGCCGGTGGACGGATTCAGCTTCGCGCGAGCACGACCGGCGCGGGCTCCCCCAGCCGCGACAGCTCCAGGGCCTTTCCGGTGAGCCGCACGCGCAGGCGCTCGCTGCCCTCCACCGCGAACAGCCCGTCTTGCGTCAGGGGCGTCAGGCGGGCGTCCGGACGCCGGTCGCGCACGAGCCAGAGCGCGCCGTCGCGGAACGTGGCCTGCATCTCCCCGAAGCGACCGGCCAGGGACTTCAACCGGGCTGGTGCGATGGACACCGGGTGGAGCCGGGCTTCGATGCCCACCTGGGCCCAGGTGTATTCGGCGCGCTGCGCGGGCGTGGGAGTGGGCGCTGCCATCAATCCCTTCAGGGCCCGCGAGTGCGCGACCTCCAGGGCCTGGACGGGCGGAACGTCCACGTCGGGAGCAATGCCAACACCGTCCCAATTGGTCTGGCTGACCGCGTGGACGGGGCGGCCCTCCGGCACGCTGAGCATGAAGGCCGGGGGGATGGGCGTGAACCAGTTGTTGTTGGCGGCGCCCGAGGTCCGGGCGCCAATCAGCTCGCCCAGCTTGAACTGTTGCACGTCGTAGACGAAGTCCTCGCCCGCCGAACCCACGCCCCCGTCAATCAAGACATACAGCGGCTTGCCTTTCATCCGTCCCGCCGGGACGTGCTCCAGCGCGCGGGACTGCACCGGCGGCTCCGAGCCCCGGTGGAAGGTCATGAGCAATGTGCCCTCCTCCAGGAAGTGGCTGACCAGGTATTGCACCGCCGCGTGTGAACCGCCGCCGTTGCCACGCAGGTCGAGGATGAGCGCGTCCCCGTCCTTCAGGAACCGCATGGCGTCGTCATAGGCCACGCCGGTTTCGTCCCGGGTCCAGCGGAAGCTGGAGATCTTCAGGTAGCGGACGTTGCCCGCCAGCACCCGCGTCTCGGTGAGGCCGTGGTGTTCCCGCAGGGCCTGATTGCGCCCGTACGCGTCGGCGTCCGCGCCCTGCCCCTTCGGGGCCTTCGCGGCGGCGTACCGCGCGGGGGCGTGCTGAAGGTACAGGTGCAGGTCCCCGCTGGAGCTTTTCAGGTCGTCGGTGATGCGCGCGGCCAGCAGCGACGGTGAGTCCACGTCGTAGCGGCCCTCCTTCCGGGACTGGCTCAACCGTTCGAGCACCGCCGCGCGCTTCTCCGGGAAGACGTAGGACTTCTGGACCGCCTCCGTGATGGCGGCCAGGGCGGTGTCGCGTTCAGCGGGCGTGAGCCGGGCCGGTGCCTCGGCGTGTGTATTGGAACCGGAGGGCTGTGCCTGGGCGGGCAGCGCTCCCGTGAGGAACAGCGACACCACCGCGACGGTCACGTGTCTATTCAGCGTCATCGGGTTCTCCGTCCAGTCCATCCAGATGCAGGGTTTCGCCTACCCGGGCCCGCAGACCGCGCCGGTCGAGCGCCGCGTCCAGCCCGTCCAACTCCGCCAGCAAGCCCGGCGCGCCTTCCGCCAGGAGCTGGGTGGCCGCCGCCGCGATGGCGGCCCACAACGGCTCCAACCGCTGGGCCGTCTGCCTTCCGCGCGCGGTGAGCTTCAATCGCTGGCGTCGGCCGTCCTGCGGGTCGGGCGCACCGGCGATCAGCTTTTCGCGCTCCAAGGCGGTGCGCACCTGGCTGACGGCCGCGTGCGTGACGCCCAGCCGCTGCGCCAGCTCCCCCACCGTCAGGGGCCCGTGCTCGCGCAGCGCGGTGAAGACCGCGTACCAGCGCGGCTCGAAGCGCTCGCCCGCGGCGCGGTAGATGGCGTGGACGTCCCGGTCCAGCCGCTCCACCAGTCGGCGCAGCCGCGAACCGAAGGCCCCCGTCCCCTGTTTCGCCACGTCATCCACAACTCCGTTATCACTTACGGATATGTCTGGGTCAAGCCGGGTGACTCCAGGGCCTGCTCCGGCGCGGTGGGCTTCCGCGTCAAAGCAGGCCCGGAGGGACTCAGGGCGCGCAGTAGCGGAGCGACTTGAGGGTGTACGTGGGCGGGGTGGCGGTGGCGGTGATCAGGAAGGCGCCCATCCACTGGCCTGACAGCTCGTGCATCAGCACCCATTCCTGCTGTCGATGCAGGGGCATCAAACCCGCTCCAGGGGTCCAGTCCGTCACGACGCCCGTCGGGCTCCGCCCCCAGAGCCGCCCCTGACCGAACAGGTAGGAGTCCCCCGGGAGGTTGGAGTCGTACTTCGCGGAGAACCAGGTCGCCTTGAGTCCGCGCGAGGTCATCGTGGCGCTGAGCCACGGGCTCTCGCCCGCGGCCGTCGTCATCCGCTCCACCAGGGTCTCCGGAGCACCGCCGTCGAAGAGGGCTCGCACGCGCAACAACTTCCTGTTCCCTCCCGAGACATCCCGCAGGAGCAGGATGGGTTCACCCGGGGTGCCCTCGGCCGTGGCGTTCTCCTGAAGGAGCACGGGCATGGGCGAAGACCCCACGGACAAGGTGCGCTCCACCCCCACGGGCGACAGGTCTCGGTCGTAGCGCCGCAGGTGGATGAGCACGTCCACTTCGAAGCCGCGGTCCTCCACCGCCATCACCAGGAAGTTCCCATCGCCCAGGGCCAGCACGGAGGGGGCAAACAGGGCGCCGTCTTGAAGAGCCACAGCCTCCCAGAAGCAGGCCCCCCACGACGCAAAGCACCGCCCACGTCCGGCCCGGCGACTTCATCCACTCTTGCATGGCCCCCTCTCGGACGCCTGAAAGGCTATCCAATTCCTGCCACCGGCAGCCACCCACGCCGCGTGCAATGCCTGAAGTGCCCTACGAACGTGCGAGGAGTTCCGCCTTCTTCGCCTCGAACGCTACCGGACGCCACCGCCCTGCCCCGGGCAACCGCGGTGGCTCATCCGCGCAGACGCTTTCGCATCGCGTCGCAGGCGTCCTTCGCTTCCTTCAGGCTCACGCCGTAGCGATCCCTGTAGAGCTTGATGGCCTCGATGAGGTTGTCCTCGCGCAACGCCTGTTCGATGTCCGCATCCGCATCCACGGGCCCCGAGGGCTCGCGTCCAAAGGGATGCCGCCCCGCGATGAGCGCCTCCACGGAGTCCTTGGCCTCCTTCAGGCCAACACCGTGTTGCTCGCGGTACAGCTTGATGGCGTTGATGGTCTGCCCCGCGTCAATCAACTCCTTGATGCGGGCCTGGAACACTTCTGGAGCCAGCCGGGCCGGCGCGGGCACGGGCGGCGGGTCCAGGGGCGGCTGTTCGCGGGAGGAGGACTCGCGAAGGCGACGTTGCGCGAGCGCCAGGACGCCCCCGGCGATGAGCGCGAGGACAATCCATCCGATGAGGTTCAGGGACATGCCCCCGAGCATAGGTGAAAACCTGTATGTTCTCAGCCCTTCGTCAGAAAGGCAGACGCCGATGCGCGAAAAGAACCTGGAGTACACGCTGGATTGGATTGCCATCCAGGAGCTGGTGGCTGAGTACGGGCAGGCCATCGACCACGGCAAGGACACAGGCGACTGGACGCGCTGGGAGCGGGTCTTCACGCCGGAGGTGACGTCGGACTACTCGCGCTTCATGGGCGTGCCGCCCGTCACACAGCCGCGCGCGGTGCTGGCGAAGTTCGGCGACGTGTCGCTGGAATGCTTCACGCGCACGCAGCACGCCACGGCCAACACGGTGCGCACCGAGTTCAAGAGCGACACGCAGGCCACGGTGCACGCCTACGCGGAGGTGTCCCACTTCTTCAAGCTCGACGGCGTGCCGCAGGAGTGGACGCTGGTGGGACGCTACACCCACGAGGTGGTGAAGACGGACAAGGAGGGGTGGCGCATCCAGAAGGTCACGCTGGATCCGATGCACCAACGCGGGAACCTCTTGGGCCTCCAGTTCGTCCAGGGCAAGCGCCTGGGCACCCCGTAGCTCAATCGGTCAGCAGCACCATCAGCAGATGGCCCAGGGCCTTGGCCTCCTCGTGTTGGGGGTCAAGCTCCAGCGCATGATCGACGATGGCGTTGGCCTCGTCCAGACTGGCCTCATTCTTGAGGAACAGCGCGTAGGCGTAGTACGCATCCGCGGACTTCGGCTCCTTCGCGATGCGCTCCAGGAACGGCTTCTCCTCGTCATCTGGCGGCGTGAAGGCACCTGACGGAGGACATGGGTCGCCTTACTGGCCCTTGATGCTCTTGGAATACGCCCCCGGCGCATGCACCTTGAGCGCCTTCATGAAGCGCTTCATGTCCTGGACCACTTCAGCGTCCCGGGCACACATCCCGAGCACGGCGATGTACAGCCCCTTGTTGAGCCCGGGGTAGTCGTCGGACTTCCTCACGGTCAGCAAGTCCCCGCTCGGAGTCGCGAAGCGAACCCAGAGCACCTTGGCTTTCAGCCGGTCCAACGCGGCCTGAGCCTCCTCTTCGGTCTTTCCACCGCCGACGATGATGATGTCGTAGGTGCGCGGCTTCGGCTCCTTGGCCGAGGCAAACAGTGGGACGCAGACGGCCAATAGCAGCAGGATGCGAGAGGTCATCCCGCCAATCTATCTGCTCTCCCGCGCCTTGCCGACACGGCGGGCCGCAGCACCGGAAGCACGCTTCCGCCGCGGACGCGCGGGCGCCTTCGCCAACGCCCCCGCCTGAGCGCCAATGGTCTCCGCCAGGAAGTCCACCACCGCGCGCACCCGGGCGTTGTTGGCCAGGTCCTCATGGAACACCAGCCACACGGTCCGCTCCAGCTCCGGCAGGACGTCGCGCAGCGGAACGAGCTCCGGATACAGGTGGCCGAAGATGGCCGGCAGCAACGTCACGCCCAATCCCTCTCGCGCGGCCTGGAGCAGGCCCAGGATGGAGGTCAGCCGCACCGCGACGGTGGCCCGGGCCGCGTGCACGTCCAGCCACTTCGATTCAGGCCAGCGCCTGGAGTCCTGCGCGTACCCGACCACGGCGTGTCCCTGGAGCCCTGCGTCGAAGCGCACGGGTCCCCTGCGCTCAAGGTACGCCTGGGACGCGAAGGGCACGATGCTGATGGCCGCCACCTTCCGGGCCCGCAGGGAGGGCTCCTGGGGACGCACCAGTCGGATGGCCACGTCGGCTTCGCGCCGGACGAGCGACAGCGTTTCGTAGCCGGAGAGCAGGTGCAGCTCGATTTCGGGATGCCGCTCCCGGAAGCCGGCCAGCCACGGCAGCACGTTGTGGACCAGGAAGGAGTCCGTCGCGGTGACCGTCACGGGCCCGGAGGGGCGCAGGTCCTCTCCGCTGGCGAGCCGCTCCACCCGCAGCGCCTCCGCCTCCACCGCCTCCGCGGCCGGTAGGATGCGCAGGGCCACGGCCGTCGGGCGGAGCCCCGAGGGCGTCCGGTCGAAGAGCCGGGCCCCCAGCTCCCGCTCCAGCACCGCTAGGCGCCGGCCCACGGTGGTTGGGTCCACCTTCAACTGGCGAGCCGCCGCGGAGAGGTTCCCGCCCCTCGCGATGGCCAGGAAGTGCTGCAGGTCGCTCCACTGGGGCATGCCCTGCATTCTTGCAGAGGAGCCCTGCGGAAACGGGCATTTTCGCAGAGACCCCCTGTCGTCATTCTTCCCGGCGTCGCTTCCACCGAGGAGTTCCCACCGTGAAGACCCTTTCCAAGTTCGCCGCCGCGCTCGTCGTCGTCTCCGCCTTCGGTCTCGCCACCGCGAAGAGCAAGACGGACGCGGCGGCGTTCCAGCAGACCGCCTACGACAAGCTCACCTGGACGGAGATGATGCCCGGAGGCCCGTCGGTGCACGTCCTCTGGGGCGACATGAAGAAGGGCCCGTACGCGCTCCTGATGAAGTTTCCCGCGGGGTTCGACTCGGGGCCGCACACCCACTCCGCCGACTACCATGGCGTGCTGGTGAAGGGCCGGATGACGAACACCAGCGACGGCGCGGCCCCGGTCGGCGCCGTCGAAGCCGGCAGCACCTGGGACCAGCCCGGCAAGTTGGTGCACCGCAACCAGTGCGCGCCGGAGTCCGAGTGCGTGATGTTGATTGCCCAGGACAAGCCGTTCGACTTCGCTCCGGCGAAGGCGAAGTAGGCGACGGACCGCCCCTGGGTGGGGTCGTCGTGCACAGGGACTGTCAGGAACCCGGGGCATCCACCGACCGTCGGCGCCATGCGAATCCTGACCCTGGACACGGTGCCCCTGCGCGCGTGGCCCTATCTCAATGCAGCACCGCGCGGCGGGACGGAGACACAACTCCTGCCCTTGCTGCGCGGGACGGTGGACGCGCTCCCGGAAGGACTGGAAGCGCTGCTGGTGACCTCGGACCTTCAAGGCGTCGCGCCGCACGCCCGCAAGAACGGGGCCGTGGCCCTCCTGGGCGAGGTGCTCGCGGACGCCCTGGCCTTGCTGTGCGAGGAGGGCTCCCTGCCACCTTCCGCGCACATCGGCGTGGTCCTCGCGGGCGACCTGTACTCAGCGGCGAGCGCCAACGTGCGAGGGGCCTCCGGGGACGTGCGCAGCGTGTGGCGGGCCTTCGGGGAGCACTTCCGGTGGGTGGTGGGCGTGGCGGGAAACCACGACACGTTCGGGGGGCCCCGCGAACAGGCCCGCTTCCAGCAGCAGCCCGGACTGCATCTGCTCGATGGCGAAACCGCCGACCTGGAGGGCCT
This sequence comes from Corallococcus sp. bb12-1, assembly GCF_026626765.1. NCBI lineage: Bacteria > Pseudomonadati > Myxococcota > Myxococcia > Myxococcales > Myxococcaceae > Corallococcus > Corallococcus sp. bb12-1. The sequence continues at coordinate 53,795 of NZ_JAPNJZ010000001.1, forward strand.
GCGCGTGGGGGGCGTGGGCTGCATCATGGGTCGTGGGGACAAGCCGGGGCGACGCGAAGAGCCTGAGCACCTGCGACTGCTGGGGGACACGCTGAGCCAGGCCCCGGACATGCTCGTGCTGCACCAGGGACCGGACATACCCGGCACGCGGCTGCGAGGAAGCACGGCCATCCGTCTGGCACTGCCAGAACGCGAGGGGCCCCTGGTGGTGTGCGGTCATGCGCATTGGGAGACGCCGCTCGCATCCCTCCCGGGAGGAGCGCAGGTGCTCAATGTGGACAGCAGGGCCGTGCTCCTTCAGCGCGCGTCCTGAACCCTCACTTGCCCTGCATTTTTCCTTGAAAGCACGACGGGCCCGAGAAGTTGGAGTTGCAAACACTTCCAGTTGAAGTTCAGGGATCCCCTCGAAAGACACTCTTGATATGTCTTTCGCCACGGGCGCTCCACCCCTACGCGGGCGCCTGCTTCCCCAAGGGAAATCCCAATGAGCATCGTTTCGAGTGGCACCCGTGGCATCGCCATCGCACTCATCGGCGTGAGCGCACTCGCCGCCAGTTGTGGTGAGGTGCAGGGCACGCCGGAGAGCAGCCCGTCCCAGGCCCATGAAGCGAAGTCCTCTCTGGAACACACCTCCGCCATCGTCCCGGAGCGGGAGCTGGTCATCCAGGACCCGGGCGTGGTGAACGACGCGGTTCGCACCACGTGGTCCGGTGCGCAGTCCACGGATGGGAATGCCGCGGAGGGAGCGTGGAGCTTCGGTCGTCTGGTGACGGGGATGAGCGGCCCCGTGGCCCCCGAGGACTTCGTGCGGGACCTGCTCACGCGGTGGGGGGCCGGCGTCGCGCGGGACTGGCCGACGCGCGCCGATGGAAAGCTGGACCTGACGAAGGCGCCCCTGCGCCTGCGGTCCATCGCCAACCGCCTGGACCTGCGCGACGTGTCGCGAGGCAGCGCCGGTGAAGGTCACTTCGTCTTCGACGTGCTCGACGCGAGCGGCCAGCCGTCAGGCCTCACCGTCACCCTCGCGTATGAGCTGCCCGCGCGGACGCACGCAGACGTGCTCGAGCATGCCCGCCGCTGGCATGCGCTGGCCCGCCTGACGCCTGGCACCGAGGCGTTCAACTCCGCCCTCCAGGCCATCACCGAGCGCTTCCCGCCCGGGGCGGGCCGGGCCATCCTCGGCACCACCGAGCCGACCGAGCCGAAGGAGCTCGCTCGGCGCGCCACCGACCTGCGCACCCTGCTGGACGACGACACCCAGGCGCCCACCGCGACGCTCACCGCGCCGGCCGACGGCAGCTTCGTGCGCTCCACCGTGACCGTCACGGCGAACGCCGCCGACGACGTAGGCGTCGCCCGCGTGGACTTCTTCGATGGCGCCTCGCTCATCGGCTCTTCGTTCACGGCGCCGTTCAGCGCGTCCTGGAGCACGACGTCGTTGTCGGGGGTGCATTCGCTGACGGCGCAGGCCTTCGATGCCGCCGGCAACAGCGGCACCTCCAGCGCGGTGAACGTCACCGTGGACAACAATCCCCCGCTGGTCCTCACGGGCGCGCCCCAGTACACGCCCACCACCCAGAACTACGTGCGCGGCACCGTCACCGTGTCGTGGACGGTGGCCCTGCAGGGGGGCGCCCCCGTGTCCCTGGCGCGCGTCTACCAGGACGGGGCCGTGCTGACGTCGAGTCCCAACGTCTCCGGCACCGTCTACTCCATCTCGTGGAACACGCTGGTGCTGGGCAACCGCGCCTACAACATCGGCTTCCAGGCGACCGACGCCGCGGGCAACGCGTCCGTCCTCAACACCCGGTCGCTCATCGTGGACAACGTGAAGCCGTCCGTGTCGAACATCACCTCGCCCACCAACGGCGCGGTGGTCAGTGGTGTCGTCACGCTGGCGGCGTCCGCGAGCGACAGCCAGGCCCTGGCCTACGTCATCTTCGAAGTGGACGGCGTGAACCTCACGCCCTACGCGACCACCGCGCCGTTCACGAAGACCTGGGACACCACGGGCCAGTCCGGCACGCATGTGATTGTCGCCGTCGCCACGGACCGCGCGGGCAATGTGCGGCGCAGCAATCCCGTCACCGTAACCGTGCCGTAGGTTGAGGCAGACGTGCGGGCGGGGGGCGCGGATGCCCCCGTCCGTACGGGAGCATCCCAGCCCCTGTTTTCGGAGAACCTTCAGCCAAGTATGCAAAAGATGTAATCTCGGAACAACTGGACTTCAATGTCCACTGAAAGGGTTCCTCGCATGAGCTCCACCTTCCGTTCTGTCTCCCTGCTGCTCCTTGGCACCGCCCTGCTGGGTGGCTGTGATGCAGCGCCCACGACCACCCCCAGCAACGAGAACACCGTCTTCCCCACCGACGACCTGGGAACGGTCGAGAGCCAGTCGAACGCAACGCCCGCAAGCTGCGCGATTGGCGTGCCTGCGGACTCCGCCGCGGTGGAACAGACCGTGGTTTCACTCATCAACCAGCGGCGTGCGACGGGGACCGTCTGTGGCGGCGTGGCGAAGCCGCCGGTTCCGCCCCTCACCGTGGAGTCGCGCCTGAGCTGCTCCGCGCGCGGCCACGCCCGGGACATGGGCACGCAGGGCTACTTCGGCTACATCGGACTGAACGGCTGGACGCCTTTGCGGCGGATCACCCAGCTGGGCTACACGCCGCTTTCGTACGCGGAGGAGAACATCGCCACGGGCTACAACAGCACCGCGGCCACGGTGGTGGACGCATGGCTGGCCACCCCCCGCGACTGCAACAACATCATGAACCCCGCGTATACCCACGTGGGCGTGGGTTACTACGTCGTCCCGGGCAGCACGTACTCCTACTGGGTGCAGGACTTCGGCCGGCCCTGACCGTCCCCGGACGCGGCGGAGACGAGGGTCTGGAGCAGGTCCCCTGCGCGAGCGCATGAAGGCTCGCGCAGGTTCGCTCCTGTCAGGGTCGGAGACGGACAGCGCGTTACTCGTCGAGTTCCTCGCTCTGCACGTCGATGTTGGCGATCCCCACGGGGCAGTACTCGTAGTACCTCACCAGGTACCGGATGTTCAGGCTGCCATCCTTCACGCAGCGCTGCATCAGTCCCCCGAGTCTGTTGTTCCGGTGCAGATCTTCGAGAACAGACTTCCGGCTGGCGATCTGCGCCTCACCCGCGGAGCGTCCCGAAGAGCTGTTGGGCTTGATCTCGATGACCTCACAGGAGCCATCCGAGACATTCACGCAGTCGATCCGCCCCCCTGGAATCTCATACTCCATCGCCGTGCAGCCGGTCTGGAGCGCGAGGTGCTTCTTGTTCCCGTTCTCCAGATACATGTTCACCAGCGGGTTGTTCCTGCCACGCAGGATGCCCAGGTTCCCCGCATCCTCAAGGCGCTTGTAGGTCGCGGTCATGTTCCGCTTCTGGCGGTTCACCTCCGCCTTGAGCGTCGGGTTCCGGGTGGACTCGACGGCCTTCACGTCGTCAATCAACCGCTTGAGCCGGTCGAGGTACTGGCGTTGCAGGTTGCCCATTACGGACGCCACCTCGTCGGCGACGCGCTGCACGCGGTCTGCGAGCTGGTATTCGTCCTGGTCACAGAAGGCCTGGAGGAGCTTCTCCGCGCTCTCCTGGCGGAACCTCCCTCCCGGCTTCAGGCCCCGGCGTTCCTTCTTCCATTCCTCGTAGTCCCGGGCGACTCGCTCCAGGGTCGTCTTCACCAGCAGGTCGCGGTCCTTCAGCACCTTGAGCGCGTTCACCACGTCCGGGTTGTTGGTGCCCTGCAAGAGCTTGCCGCACACGGCCTTCGACTCGTCGAGCCGGCTGCGCATGTGCCGCTGCATGGCCACCGCGGTCTCCTGGACGCGGTCACGGACCGTCCGCCAGCGCCCTTCGTCGAACGAGAAGCGCTTCGCCTCCTCCAGGAGCCGCTCCTGCTCGCTGAACCTCCGCTCCGCGGCTTCAAGCTGCTGGCGCGTCTCCGTGGAGAATTTCTCCGCGCGTTCGGTGACGACCTTGACGCCCTCGTCGGCATCATCCAGGGCGCCCAGGTAGGCGCGCACCGTGCCCATGAGCTGATCCTCGGTCGTCTTGCACGTCACTTGAATCGAATCGAACGAGAACTGCTGCGGCTTCACCTGCTTCAGCAGCTCCACCGAGCGGCGGAACTCCTTGTTCCGGTCCGGCCAGACGTCGGTCATCCGCTTCGCGGTGTCGTCCTCACCACGCGCGCTCTTGAGCTGTTCAAGCTGGGCCGCGATGTCGGTGCTGGAACCGAGCGCCGAGTCGAGCTCCGACGTGCCGGTGCGAGCGCCAGCGCCCCAAAGGGCACCTGCGGCCTGGTCGAGGGACTGGTTGATCCTCTCGGTGATTTCCCGACGCACCCGGCTGCTGTCGCCGAGCTTCGCGAGCGCATCCTTCACGGCGTCGGATTCGCGTCCCCGTGCCAGCTCCTGGCATTTCGCCTTCGTCTCCTCCATCCGGCGCGTCCAACGGTCCCAGATATCGCTCACGCCGTCGTGGAGCTCGCCCTTCACGTCCGACCAGCGGCCCTGGGATTCGGAGAAGTACCTCGCGGTCCCCCGTGCGCGGTCCATCTCACCGTGGACCTCCTGCATGCGCTTGTACTCGTCGGAGTACTGGCGCCCGACCTTGTCGGCCTCCTCGGAGACCTTCGAGACCCCGTTCGGGTCCTTGCGTTCGACGAAGTTCTGCATGAACGCCTTCAGGTTCCGGTCCGCTTCCGAGCAGCGTTCGGACAGGCGGGACTCGTCGGCCTTCACCTGGAAGTCCTTCATCCGTTTCAAGGCCTGCGCCGACTCCCGGAACTTCGGAATCCAGTCCGGGTAGTAATAGACCATCGACTTGCCTGGGTCGCTCTGCGGGTCGAGCGACTTGAGCCGGTCCACCTCGCTCTTGACCGTGTTCAGATAATCCAGGGCGGAGTCGATGTCGCTGGAGCTCGAATCGGAGACGATGCCGTCGAGCTTGTCCTTGATGCGGGACAGGTTGTCTTCAATCGCACGCACCCGGTCGTCGATTTCATCCGCCCACGCGGGCGCGGCGACGAGGAGCGAAAGCATCGCCAGGGTCAGGGTCTTCTTCATCGGTCGCTCCCGGTCTCCAGTGGCTTCGGACGCGCGCCCCTCACACGGGCGTTCTTCGGAAACAGCTTCGCTGCCGCCTTCCAGTCGAGCGCGCGACCCACGCCCGGCTTCGCCGGCTCCCCGCCCGTTTGTCGGGGCGCGACCTGGCTCCAGTCCTCGGGGGTGAACAGGCTGGTCAACTGCGAGGTCCGTGCGAACCAGCTCGCATAGAAGGCGGGATCGATGTCAAAGCCGCCGTCCGCCACCACGTTCCCATCCGCCTTCTTGAAGGGAAGGTCCGCGAGCAGTTGCATGGACTTCTCGTCCACCGTCGGCGGCGGCATGCCCTGCGTCGAACGGAACGCCGCCCAGTTTCGGAAGAACGCGTTGTTCGTGAGCACGACCTCATTCAGCCGGGAGTCGGCCCGCACCGCGAAGTTGTCAATGTATTGGAACACGTTCCCCTCCACCACCGCCGGGGCGTTGCCCGTCAGCGCGAGCCCACTGCCCGTCGAGGTCGAGCCATCGTGCGGGCGGCTCCGGTTCCAGACGAACAGGACGGTGTTGTCACGGACCTGGGCTGGCCGGGTGCCGAAGCCTCCCGTGACGCGGATGGCCTCGGTGAAGACGTTCACCACGATGTTGTTCTCGAAGGTGACAGCGTTGCTCATCCGCACCGCCGAGCCCGCGCCATTGACGAAGGTGCAGTTGCGAATCACGGACTCCGGCGACGACACCCAGAGGTGCGCGTCGTCAGGCGAACCATTCAGGTCGATGAAGCCATCCGGGTCGTAGCGGTTCAACGTGCGCCGGTCGAAGACGAAGCCGTCCACGATGAGCCCGGTGTGGTCGCCATTGCCTTCGAAGAGGTAGCCCTGCGGAGAGGTCTTCGAGTCCGCGGGCCAGGACAGGAGGCTCGGCGTGTTCCAGGGGTCGCGTTTCTTGAAGTCCCGGTCCCAGCCCCCGAGCAGCGCCAGGTACTGCTTCCCGTCGACGACCCACTTGCCGCTCTTCAGCTTGCCGCCGTACTCCCCCGCGGCGACGAGGATGCGGTCGCCCCTGCCCGCCTGGTCAATGGCCTGGAAGGGGTCACGGAATGGCTTCTCGCGGGAGCCATCGCCCCCGCTCTCCCCCGCGCGCACGAACCAGTCCCGCCCCTTTGGACGTTCGGACGCGACGACCTCCTGTTCGAACGGTTCGATGGCGTCGATGACGATGGCGTGCTTCGGATAGCCCTGCTCACGGGTGCGCGCGGTGCCGCGCACGACGAAGAGGTCACGCGGCGGGCCCGAGCCGTAGTTCGGGATGGCGTCGATGCCGCGCTCGACCGCCGTGCCCTTCTTGAAGAAGCCGGTGGTGCGCGATTCGTTCTTCGCGTCGATGAGGAAGACGGCCTTGTGCGTCTCGCGCGAGGTGCCGGAGGGACCGTTGTACGGATGGGCCACGCCCTGCACGCCGACGACCAGTTGGATGTCCTTGCCGTCGTAGCCCTTCGGGTTCGCGGCGAGGCTGTCGAGGCCGACCTTCGCGTAGGTCTTCGATGCCGTCGTCACCGCGACCGCGGAGAAGCTCGCCGGGAGCGCCTTCGCGCGTGCGCCCTGCTTCAATGAGGGGTTCTTCGGTGCGATGAGCGCGGCGACCGCTTGTGGCGGGTAGGCCGGGGCGAAGAGTTCGACCTTCTCGCCCGTCGCGGGGAAGCCCGCGCCCGTCCGCGTCTGCTCCCAGGCCTTCGCGTCGAACTTCTTCCCGGGCACGGCGCGGCGGGTGAACTTCTCGTACCAGGCGGAGTCGAACGGGAGTTTCGGATCGACCGCGATGTTGCCACCCGCCCTGGCGAAGCCTGCGTCCTCGGCCTCGCCAATGTCCGAGTCGTCGAGCGAGGACTTCTTGCCCTGAGAGTAGAAGGTGACGTTCGAGTAGAGGTTGCGCCAGAAGGCATTGCCCTGGAAGGTGACCTTCGCGGGCACCGTCACCTGCACGCCGTGGTTGTCGGAGTGGACGATGAGGTTGTTCTCCACGAGCGCCTTGTTCGTCACGTCGATGCCAGCGCCCTCCGGACCGCCCTCGGCGATGGCCTGGGTCGCCCACACGAAGGCAATCGTGTTGTCGCGAATCGTGACGGGCAGGTCATGGTCGCCGCCACCCTTGGACGTCACCGCCGCGAAGATGGAATTCACGATGACGTTGTTCTCCACCACCGCCCCCGGTGATGTCCTCACGGCGTTGACCGCATTGACGATCAAGCAGTTGCGCAGGATGCCGCCCTTCGCGAGGTCGACCGCGCCGTTGCGTTGGAGCGCCTTGGGGTCGAAGTTCCCGCCCTCGCCCGCATGGTCGTAGTAGTCCTGCATATCGATGAGGAAGCCATCGATGGCGGCGCCGGGGGTGTCGCGCTCCGTGCTGGTGCTGATCCGCGCGAGCGAGACGTCCGGCCGGTTCGCGGCGCCCTTGCGCCAGGTGAGCTCAGCCGGGTTCTTCCAGGGGTTGCGCTCCCGAAAGGTCGCGTCGTAGCCGCCAAGCAGTTCGACGCCAGGGAACTGGAGCACCCAGTTCCCATTCTCCAGCTTGCCGAAGTAGCGACCGGCGGCGACGTGCACCTTGTCGTTCGCTTCGACGCGCTCCAGCGCCATCCAGGGATCGGCGAAGGGCTTCTCACGCGAACCGTCCCCTCCCACAGCGCCCGCGCGAACGAACCAGTCACGCGCATGCGCAGGAAAGGCCAGACACAGCAAGGCCAGGACGGCCAACGGGCTCAGCGATGACGCGAGCCTCACGGGCTTTCTCCATCCCATCGATATGTACCCCCCAAGCGGGCCAGCATAGGAGAACCGGCCCGCGCTCGGAAGGCCCGCCCCATGACACGTCCCGAAGGGCCCGAGGCTCCTGCTTCACGACCGAGTGGGTTCTCTGGTACGTGCCTGCCCATGCTCGACCACACTGGCATTGGCGTCGCGGATGTCGCCCGTTCCGCTGTCTTCTACGACGCGGCACTGGGGGCGCTGGGCCTCCGCCGGGTCATGCAGCTTCCCGAGGACCTTGGAACCGATGGCATCGGGTACGGTCGCGACCATCCCATCTTCTGGATCGATCGCTTCCATCCGCACAGCGTGAAGCAACACACGGCCTTCGCGGCCCGCAGCCGTGCGGAGGTCGACGCCTTCCACGCGGCCGCGCTGGCGGCGGGCGGGACCGACAATGGAGCGCCCGGGCTTCGCTCCCCCGCCACCGGCTACCCGCAGGGCTACTACGCGGCCTTCGTGCTCGATCCAGACGGCAACAACATGGAAGCGGTCTTCCGCGGCTGAGCTGGCTTGATGCCAGGGGGCGCTCCCGGGCAATGGCTCTCCCTCCCGAAGTGCGGCGCGAATCTGGGAACGCAGCATTCCCTTCCACGTGAAGCGCCATCCAGGCTACGAAAGGCCTTGCACGCCACGCCATGGACTCCCAGATGAACGAACTTCCCCTGCCGAAAGAGCCCCACCTCAAACCCTTCCCAGTCTTCTCGGGGCAACGGATCCTCACCTGGCTGGGTGCCGTCGTCGTCTTCCTCGTCGCCTACAACCACGCCAGCCGTGGCGGAGGTGGGCTTAGCGAGTCCCTGGGGCCGCGGCTTTTCATCCCCCTCGTTGTCACCGTGTTCCTGGTGCTGTTCGCCTTCTTCTTCTGGCGACTCCGCCGTTGGTCGGCGGCCTACAACCAGGGGGTCTCCTTCTTCAGCGCGGGTGACGAACAGGAAGCCACCCGCCGCTTCGAGGAGGCCGCCCGCCGCAGCACGCAGGGGGCGCAGCGGGCGGTGTCGGTCGCCATGGTGGGTCAGTGCCAGCTCGCGCTGGGAGACGCAACGCGCGCGCTGGAGCTCTTCGGCTCGGCGGAGCGCTCCCGCAAGCTGCGGGGCTCCGTGCCGGCGATGCATCGGTGGATGCCCAACCTGATTGCCGCGGCGCACTTCGCCCAGGGAGACCTGGCCTCCGCGCGCGCCTGGCTGGAGGAGGGCCGCAAGCGGGACGGCGACCTGCCTCCCATCTACGCGCTGCTTCCGGAGGTGGCGCTCCTCTGCCGCGAAGGCAACCCCACCGCCGCGATGGCGGCGCTGGATGCGCGGCCGGGCGAGGCGGATGCGCTGGTGGGACGGGACGCCCGCCGCCTCAAGCTCCTCAGGGCCTTCGCCCTGGATGCCCTGGACCCGACCACCCACGCGGCCGCTATCGATGCCGCGCTGGCCTCCCTGCAGCCCGTGCGCCCCGGCGACTTTGAGCTCCTGCTGGCCCGGTGGCCCGAACTGCAAACCTTCGTGGAGCGCCGGGGGCTCTCCCGAGCTGCCTGAGGACCATGAGCCTGCGGGCCGCACCTGCGTTGAGCGACCCGCGGGCGGGGCGGCTCAGCCGTTGATGAGCGCCAGCGCCAGGTTGCGACGGTTGCGGCCCTTCAGCTCGCTGCCCTCGCGGTAGAGGATCCGGGCCGTCCAGCAGGCCTCGTCGTCCGGGAGTGAGGCCGTGTCCTGGAGGTTGTCCGCCATCCGCTGGGCATCCTCCTTCGTGAGGTGGGTCCCCATCTCCATGAAGGCCTGCTCCACGTCTTCCTGGAGGGCCTTCCGGGCCGGGGGGAATTGCCGCAGGTCGGCCGCCATCGCATTGACCACGATGCCGCTGAAGCGCTGGAGGGACGCGTCGTCCATGAGATTGAACATCCGGCCGAGCACCTCCGGATTGATGCCGCCACGGCCGAACGCGGCGCAGTCCTTCACCCCCAACTTCTCCACCATCTGGGCGAGGATCTCCATGCGATCCACCAGGTCCTTGTCGGAGAGCCGGTTCATGCCGTCCCGCGTCTGCCGGATTTCAGGGTGGGCCTTCGTGGCCAGGGCCCAATGCCGCAGGTTTTCGGACGCGAAGGGTCCATCAGCGCCTTGAGGAGATTCCGGGCAGAGCGCCATGGACACGACCGGCTGACGTGAGGGATTTTCGCCTCACGGGAGGTTCGTCATGGATCTGGATGCATGGATACGGCAACTCGTGGCGGACTGCAGCAGCAGGGAGCCCCGGTTCAAGAAGCTCAATGCCTGGTACGCCATCGGCCTGCCGCCAGCGCGCGCCACCGCGGACGGCGCGCCCGAGGACCCACGCCAGGAACTCGATGAGATGTGGCCTTACAGTTGCCCCGACTTTGAGCATCCCCTCCCGTTTCCACCCATCTACCTGCCGCAGACGTGTGGCCAGCTCGCGAACTGGCTGTGCGGCATGCTGCTCAAGTCCTTTGAAACAGACCTGTCGGAGCAGAGGAAGAAGGCCCCATCCTCCATCATGTCGGACTTCGAGCTCGTGAAGTTCCGTCTGCAGAGCCGGTCCGAGCAACACCACTACCTGCTACGGGTGGACTCGAAGCCGCTCGGCCATTCCTACGTCCTCTACCTGCCTCCCGGGAAGATGGACGGGAACTACGTCTACCACCACTACCAGAACAACTGTAACGAGGCGATGCCGTTCCTGACCTTGAACGAATGGCTGGCATCCCCTCGCTCGCGCAAGCGTGGCAATCCCTGCGACCACATCGACAGGCTCCGAGAGATCCGCTCATTCATCGGTCTGTCTCAGCGGGAATGGATATTCCAGACATTCACCCTGCTGGACACGTCGACGGTGCGGACCTTCGCGGGCGGGAAGTACAACGACCCGCTGGGCGACAAGCAGCGGACGCTCAAGATGGGAGGCGTGGACTATACGGTCCAGGGGCAGGACTTCATGCTGTTCCGGCTCGACCCGCGCGACTTCCACAAGAACCTCGTGGATTTCTACACGCTGTCGGGCGTGAGCAGGGACGCCGCCCGATTCGACCTGACGGAGCTGGGGCATTGAGCTTCGGGTGAGCACCGCATTGCCGGACTGCGGCGTGCAGACGCGCAGCTCAAAGCGATGCGCCCTGTCCCGCGTGAGCCCTCACCCCTCCAGCTTCACGGACGCGGGCACACCCACCGCGTCCGGACGCTGGCCCAGCACACTCAGGAGGAAGGCCGCGCCCACCGCCATCATCAGCACGGGCGGGAGCACACCCTGCTCGAGCTGAGCGGCGAAGGACAGGTTCGGCTGGGCCTCGCGGAACGGGAGACACGCCAGGGCCAGGGCCCCATGCAGCGCGAAGAACAGCCCGCTCAGCAGCCCCACGGGCCTCGAGCGCCACAGCGCACGCACCGTCAGGAGGACACCGCCCAACAGCAGCCCCTCCAGCGCGGCCTGATAGAGCAACACGGGGTGCCGCGCGGGGAGGATGCGGTGCAGCTCCGCGAGGAAGGTCGCATCCGCGCGAGCCAGCGCCGCCACCTCATGCCCCGGCGCATAGGCCAGGGTGGACACGTCGAACGACGGCGTCACGATGGGCAGGAAGCCCGGCAGCCCCACCTCGGCGGGAAAGCGCACGGCCCAGGGCACTGAGGTCACCTGCCCCAGCGGCGCCCCTTCCATGAACACCGCGAGCGCTCCCAGCAAGAACCCCAGCGGCGCGAGCACCGCCAGCGAGTCCGTCACCTGGAGCCATGGGCGTCGCTGCTGGCGCGCGAAGTACACCGAGAAGGCCAGGACCCCCAGCACGGCTCCCAGCGCCGACGCGCCACCCTGTCGGAACTGGAAGAAGACGGAGCCGTCGCGGGAGAAGTCCTCCCACTGATGCAGGAATACGAACCCCAGCCGTCCACCCAGCATCACCCCCAGCAGGCCCGTGTTGAGCACGAACCCGGACACCTCCTGTCTCTGGAAGGGCCCTTCGCCTCGCGCGGCCTGACGCCGGAGCATCGCGAACACGAGCAGGAAGCCGACGAGATACGCCGCCCCCGTCCAGCGCAGGGAGAGCGTCTCCGAGAAGCGGAACAGGAAGGGACTGAAGCCGTGCAGGAAGTGGGTGTCCACGACGCCTCGCTTTGGAAGTCCCACGGGAGGGCGTGCCGCCCCACCCGTGGGCACACGTCCGCTACTTGAAGAAGTCCTCGGGAGGGATGTTCGTGATGTCCGTCCCGACGACCTTCCGGAAGTAGAGCGTGTAGGAGCCGTTGTCGCCGATATCAACCTTCTGGTAGCGGAAGCCATCCAGCTTGCCTCCGGTGCGCAACCGCTCCCAGTCCAGCGCGTTGATGCGAATGGTCGCACTGGGGCCACAGCAGTTGTATTTGACGTCCGACGTAATCACCCCTCCGCTCCAGCCCATGCTCATGCAGCCCTGCTCATACAATCCGAGCTTCACCGTGCTGGCGCCCTGATTGATGGTCTTGATGCAGTCCTCGGCGCCCTGAGCCGTTCCCTGAGACAGACACAACCAGACCAGACACAGTCCCGCCATCATCTTCTTCATGGGGTTCGCCCTCCGTGGGTTTCGAGTCAGGGCTACAGCAGCGGCTTGCTGGCGGTCTCGGAAGCCTTCGTGTCCACCTTCTTGTTCTTCGGCTCCTGCTTCGCGGCCGTGTCCTCCTGGATGGTGAGCGTCCTGGGCTCCGGCGCGGTCGCCGGCTTCGTGGTGGGAGGAGGCGTCTTGGCCGGTGGGGTCTTGTCCGCGGCGAACGCGCCAGACGCGACACAGACAAGGCACAGCGTCACCCAGCTCTTCATGGGAACGATTCCTTTCTGAACTGAAGGGATTCACGGGCCCCATCAACCACGCGAAACCACCACGACGGGCCCACGCGCACTGTTCCTGTGTGGCGTCACATTCACAATCACCCCAGCATCCCGCTTGTTGTTGATACCCGGACAACGGAACGCTGGCGGGCCTTGAGGCCGGAGTAGAGGTCCAGCGCGTACCGCCGTGTCAGCGCATCCGCGCGGAGCGAAAGCCAGACACGCCGAGCCCCGGCCAGGGCCCAGGAGAGTGTGGAGTCAGCGTCCACGGCATCCCCAGGATTCAGGAGACTGGCGTCGCGATCTGGCCCTATCTTCTCCTTGATGCCCCTGCTCCCCCGCCTGCAGCTCTTCGAATTCCTCGACCAACCGTGGCTGCCCGGACCGTTGCGTCGGGGCGAGGTCGATTATCTCCGCGTCGTGCTCGACCGCGTGCGGCCCTACGACAGCGTGGTGCCGCACCTGGCGGAGCTGCTGCGCTCGGCGGGCACGAATCGCATCGTCGACCTCTGCTCCGGCACGGGGGGCCCGTGGCGCACCCTGCTTCCAGCACTCCGCGCGGTGCACAGCGGGGCCGAGGTGGTGCTCACCGACCTTCATCCTACCCCGGTGCAGGAGCTGCCTCCCGGCGCGCACTACCGCGACACCCCGGTTGACGCCACCCGCATCCCCGAGGAGCTGACGGGAGTGCGGACCCTCTTCGAGGGGCTGCACCACTTCCCCCCGGAGCAGGCGCGCGCGCTCCTCGCGGACGCCGCCGCGCGTGGGGCCCCCTTCGCCGCCTACGAACTCACCCAACGCACGCTGCCGTACCTCCTCGTGCAGTTGCTGCTCGTCGTGCCCCTCGTGTGGATCTTCACCCTGCTCATCCGCCCGGTGCGCGGGTGGCGCCTGGTCCTCACCTACCTGGTGCCCATCATTCCGCTGCTCATCCTCTGGGATGGCGTGGTGTCGTCGCTGCGGACCTATACGCCGGAGGAGCTCGAGAAGCTGACCACGGGACTGGACACCGACGGATACCGCTGGGGCAGCGGCGTTCATCGCGCGCCGGGAATGGTCATCACCTACCTCATCGGGCTGCCGGGCCGCTCGCTGGCATCGCGACCCGACTGAGCCCTGCCGCGCCGGACGACGCGCGGCTCGCGTTCAGCCCTTCACGACGCCGTCGTAGACGCCGTAGCCCCCGGGAATGAAGAAGTCCTTCCCGGGCACCAGCCCGAAGGCTTTCATCACCGTCGCCGCGATGTCCTGCGAGCGCGGGGCGCGCAGCGTCCGCTGCCCGTCCTCCTCCACCAGCGCCACGGGCGACCCCATGGGCGAGCCGCTCATCGTCTCATCGTAGCCGCCGAGCATCTGGTTGCCCTGGATGCCGCCGCCCACCAGGAGGGCGCACGTCGCCGGGTGGTGGTCGCTGCCCTGCTTCGGGAACGTCCGCCCGAAGTCGCTGTAGACATACACGAGCGTCTCATCCAGCAGCGACCGGGCCGGGTCTGACTTGCTGGGGGTGAGGCTCATTTCGATGCACAACTGGCCCACCATCTCCAGCGCGATGCGCAGGTGGTTGGTGTGCATCTGGACGCCATTGGCGCTGTGGGTGTCGAAGGCGAAGTTGCCGAAGCTCGACGCCCGCAGGTTCACCGACGTCACCAGGTCGGACTTCAGCAGCCGCAGCGCGAAGTCATAGGAGCCCATCGACGCGCCCGTGCCGCACGAGTCCGCGTAGCCAATGCACGCCGTCCAGTCCACCGGGTAGCGCGAGTCCTGCTTGAGGTGCTCCCACGCCGGGGTGTTGCCGAGCACGGAGAGGATGTCGCGGCGGATGGTCCTGCTCTCGCCCTTGTAGGTTTCGTAGAGCTGTTCGAGCAGCGCGTCGGTGCCGCTCGTGGACACGCCCCGTTCGGCGCGCAGGGCCTTGAGGAGCGCGGCGTCCACCGCCGTGGCCGGCACCGTGCCCTCGCGGGGCGAGCCATCGAAGGCGAGGTCGGGCACGTCGGTGCGCGCGCGGAGGCCCTTCCAGGCGCTGTCGCGCCTGTCGGACAGCGTGGGCTCCACCGAGGACGCGGAGCGCAGCACCGTCGGGTTCGCCAGCGCGGGCAGCCCGAGCGCGGTCGGGAGCGTGCCTCCCAGGCTGACGTTGGGGATGGGCCGGTCGGGGAAGCGGCTGGCCATGGCGTTGGCGATGACGGCCTGCACCGCCGGGGCCCGGAAGCTCGCGCCCGCGACGCCGCACATGCTCGCGACGATGCCGCTCGCGTGCGCGGCGGTGTTCTGGTCCGCCCCCACGAGCAGCGAGGCCTTCTCGAAGAGCTTGTACGTGGGGTCCGCCCACGCATAGCCCCAGGGGCGGAAGAGCTGCTGGTTGTTCACGACGGGGTTCGCGCCCCGCGCGTCGGCCGGGTTCGCCCAGTTCCAGTAGATGGGCCCGCGAAGCTTGCGCACCGGCCCGGGCGCCTCCAGGTCCGCCGGGGAGCGGTCGAAGTTCTCCACCTGGTCCGGCAGGTAGCCAAAGGGGATGACGCCGCCCTGCGCCGGGGGGATGAACTTGTTGATGCCCGCGCGCGACAGCGGGGCGAAGAAGCTCTCCCAGTGGAGGCCTCCATCCAGCCAGATGCCCAGCAGCTTCGTGGGCCGCCCCGGCACTGGCGCGGCCGAAGCCGTGGACAGTCCGTAGCGCGCCATGAGTCCCAGTTGGGTGGCCCCGAGGGCCAACCCGAACAGCTTTCGACGAGAGAGCTTCATGGTGCCCCTTCAGTAGAAGATCCAATGCGGGTGACGGATGAAGTACGAGCACACGCCCACGTAGGCGGGCTCGGTGTCCGTCGGTGTCGAGAGCGGAACGAAGACGTCCGCGTAGAGCGCCTCCACCTGCGCGTCGGAGAAGCGCTCCCCCAGGAAGTGCAGCGACCAGCGGCGCAGCGTGGCCTTCACGTCCGTGGGGTCGGCGGTGCGCCGCGTGCCCGCGGGGAAGAGCGCCACGTTGCCCACCTTGGCCAGGCCCAGGCGGCACCACCGCTGGGAGACCTGCGTCAGCGTGAGCGCGAACGTGGGGGACGGGCCGCGGTCCGACGAGGTCTGATTCATCACGGAGCCTCCGCCCAGCCCGTAGAAGCGCTCGGAGGTGGTGCCCTGTCGGGGAGCGGGTACGGCGTCCGGCGGCTGGAGCGGGTAGAGGTCGTCATTGCGAGCCTCCGCCATGGGGATGCCGAATTCGTTCGCGGAGATGAAGAAGTCCTCATGGGCCAGGCCCAGCTGTTGGTACAGCGCCCGCTGCGCCTGGGTCGCGCTCAGGCGGGTGATGCGCGGCGCTTCAGGGTCGGGGCGCGCGTCGCGCTGCTGCGCCGTGAGCCCCTGGATCCACGCGCGCACGTCCGCCACGGGCAGCGTCGCCGTGCCTTCGGAGACGAGCTGCGCGTAGGACTTCTCCCCGATGGGCATCTGCTTGAACGCGGCGCTGCCCCGGCCTTCCAACAGCCGCACCAGCTCGCTGTCGTCGGGGCTGCCGGCCTTCACCAGCCGGGCGTCGGACACCATCAGGCTCTGGAACGCGTCCACGGAGGCGAAGTACCCGCGCGCGCCCTGGGCGTGGCAGCCCTCGCAGTGCGGCTTGAGTCCTTCCATGACGCGCACGGTTTCGGAGCTGGCCGGCGTGCCGCAGGCGGACTGTTCCTGGGCCCGGGGGGACGCGGTGCCGTCCCTGCCGCACGCGAGCGTCACGGGAAGCACGAGCAGGAGGAGTGAGAGGTGCTTCATGTCAGCGCCCCCGCCGGAACAGGCTGGACTGGGTGAGTGATTTGACGAACGGGCGCACCTTGCGGCCTCCCGCGAGGAAGCGCGCCACCTGTTCATCCAGGTAGCCCGCCTCCCGGGCCGGGTCGATGTCGCGGCCCAGCACCTGCGCATGCAGGTGCCGCACGACACAGCGGTCGAAGGCCCCCGCCGCGACGATGAGCTTGGCGAAGCCGAGCGGGCCCACCGTCCCGTCTCCCTGCTGTCCGAGCAGCGTCTGCTCCGGGGGGAGGAAGTCGAGGAAGATGGCCTCGGGGTTCAACTGCGCCTGGGCCTCGGTGACGGGCGTGAGCTTCGTGTCGGGCGCGTACCACCGGTTCCAGTGGCTGAACGGGTCGCCGCCGTAGGGATAGGCCCCCGTGCGCCACTGCGCGGGCCAGTGCCACTCCGTGCCCACACCCGGCATCGGGTACTTCGCGCCATAGCCTTCGAACGCGGAGCCTGCCTTCGCGAAGCGCTTGAAGTGGATGGCCGCGGGGTCGAGCCGGCTGTGGCAGTGCTGGCAGGGCCCCTCGGTGCCCGGGTCGCGGCGGTACTCGTTGAACTTCTGGCCCAGGGGCGGGGAGAGGACCTCGCACGCCAGCGTCTCCAGCGCCCGGGCACCGCGCACGCGCTCGCGCGGGTAACCCGTGAGGAAGCCCATGCTGGTGAGCATGCCCGCGGCGGGAACGCCCCGCGACGGGCCGGCCTGGGTGCGCGGGTCGTAGCGGTAGTCGCGCTCGGCGAGGAGGAAGGGATTGCGCGCGGGGACCGGGTACTCGCGCCAGGCCAGCGGATCCGACGGCGCGTGGTCCGGGTCCACCGCCGCGCCGGCGAAGCGCGAAGGCCGCCACCAGGAGTCATCCGCAAGGAGGCCTGTCGCGCCGCCCGCGAGCCCCTGCATCACATACGCGGCCTGGAGGTTGGTGGGCGCGACGGAGTAGGCGCCGAGGATGAGGTCCGTCATCGGCCGGTCGTGCCACGCGAGGTGGGCGAAGAGGCGGGCGGGCTCCTCGGAGACGAGCCGCCGCTGGCCGTGCTCGTTGTAGTGCAGGAAGTTCTCGAAGCCGGCGTACTGCTGGAAGTCGGCGTGGCAGCGCACGGCGTTCGGGCCACACCCGCAGGTGCCTTCCGGGCCGGCGGCGGCGCAGGTGACGGGCACGGGGCTGCCGTTGACGTTGATGGAGCCCTCGGTGGAGGTATTGGCCGCGGCGCCCACCAGCGTGACCGTCGTCCCGGGGGCCCACCACGGCTCCAGGGCGGTCTCCTCGACGGGCGAGCCATCCGTCTTCACGCCGTCACAGGCGGTGTTGTCCCCGCGGAAGTATTTCCAGGCGCCGGCCTTCGCCGTGCCCGCCGGGCACCGCTGGATGGCGCGCTGCTGCTGCACCCCGTACTCCGGAGCGTCGGCGGTGAGCGGGGTGAGCGGGATGTTGAACCAGTCGCGCGCGTGCTCGAACATCGTCCGGTAGAAGGTGGGCTGCCCGAGTGTCTGGTCGACGAAGGCATCCACGAAGGCCTGCTGCGCGGTGTCATCGCCCGCGGCTTCGAGCGCGGCGAACTCCTCGTCGGTGGGGGGCGTGCCTCGCAGCGCGAGCGACGTTCGCCGCAGCAGCCGGCTGGGGGCGAGCACGTCGCTCTTCTCCCCCGCGTCGGTGCCCCCCGAAGGCGTGGGCTCCACACAGCCCGCGTCCGTCGAGCCCGAGGGATCGTCAGGCGTTCCGCCCACCACGCCGGTACAGCCCGTCCACACGATGAGTGTGAGGGCACAGCAGACGGAGCGTGACAGGCGTGCGGGTCCTCGACGAGGCGAGGGAGGCTCCGGGGGCGCGTCAGGCGCGGCCGAGATGCGCGGGTTCATTCGCGGCCCCAAGGCAATGCATGTGCCAGGGCCTTGGGTGACGGCGGTGCACGGACTTCCACTCGGGGGTGAACGCGCGGGGGCTTGGGCCGTCAGCGATTGCGATGGCTCCACCCCCCAAACTGTGGGGCGTGGCCCCCCCTTCCCTTCGGCTTCAGCCCGCTCCTGGTGATGTCCCCAGGGTGCCGGGCAGTGGCCGCGAGCGGTAGGATTGCCTCGCTGTACCGACTCATTTTCAGGAGCGCGTAAATGTCCAAGAAGACCCTTCGCATCGTTGCCCTTCTCTCCGCGATCGTTGGCGTTGGCGTGGCGGGGCTCACCCTGGTTCCGGGCACGGCTCAGGCCGCGGAGCTGCCGTCGGGCTGCTATCGGCATCCCATCACCGGCGCGCTGATCTGCCCCTACCCGCCGCCGGTCTAAGGCGCCTTCGCTTCAATGCTGGGAGCTCCGCGCTGGACGGTGGGCGCGGAGCTCCAGGGTGCGCCCCGTGCCAGGAGGCTCAGGGCACGTAGGCGATGCAATCAATCTCCACGCGCAGGCCGACGTCGGGAAGCGCGGACACCTGCACGGTGGTGCGCGCGGGCCGATGGCCGGCGAAGACACGCTCGTAGACGACGTTCATCCGGGCGAACTCCTGCATGTCCACCAGGAAGACGCCGCAGCGCAGGACGTGCTGGAGGCTGGAGCCGCCCGCCACGAGGATGCGCTCCAGGTTGCGCAACACCTGCTCCGTCTGCGCTTCGATTCCCTCGGCCTGCACGCCGGTGGAAGGGTCCCGGGCGGCCTGTCCGGAGATGAAGAGCAGCCGGTCCAGTTGCATGCCGGGAGAGTACGGGCCCGCGGGCTTGGGAAGTCCAGGCGCGACGATGGGCTGGTGCTTCGCTGACGTCATGGGTTTCTCCATTGGGTTGCTCGGGTCTACACGGGACCCTACCGGATACGGTCCGGCGGCGGTGTCCGGGCAGGCCAGCGCCCCCCTCTTCGCGTCAGGCTATGTTCGTGACAATGCGATGGGCTCTTCTCTCGGTGCTTCTGGTGTTCCTCGTCCCCGCGACGGCGGCTGCGTGCAGTTGCGAACCCACGCGGAACATCCTGGAGTTGAACCTCGCCGATGCGCAGACCCTCATCTTCATCGGAGCCGTTGACGCGTTGGACGGGGCCGACAAGAGTAAGTACTTCTTCACCCAGGATCGACTGCTAGGGGTTCGCCCCTTCCTCTTCCTGCGGGGCTCGTGGCCTGAGCGTCCCGTGGAACTCTGGGCCGGCTCTGTCGATGGCTCGGGCGACTGTGGCGCCCATCTCCAGACGGGCTGGACCTATCTCCTCGTGACGAGGAGGACCGACGACGGGAGATTGGGTGCTGGACAGTGCTCGATGACCGCTCCGCTCGTCGGCTACGGAATGCTCGTCGGCCTCCTGGCGGCGCTCATGCTCGCCACGGGTGCGATCGCCTGGGGGCCGTGGCGGTGGCTGCGCAGGGTCCTTTCTCCCCAGGAACACACCGCGGGTGGCCGGCACGCCACGGCCTGGACGCGGTCACCTGTTGCCTGGCTTTTCGCATCGGGCGGACTCCTTGCGATGGCCGTGCTGTTTTGGAACCTCGCGCCTCGACTCCCGTTGAGCAGTGAGGCCACCGTCTGCAACCGTGTGGCCTCGGAGCCGCTCGAGCAGGTGGAAGCACGGCTGCTGCCCGAATCGCCGGAGAGGCCTCCAGCCCAGCTCGGGCGGCTGCTGCCAGGTGAATGCCGGACGGTGCCATTGCCCTGGAAGGGCGTCACCTCACTGAGCCTGAGCTACCAACTGCAGGGCATCTCGTTCACGGAACAGGACGAGGCGTTGGCCTCCATCGAGCGTGGCCGCCATACGATCACGGAGGTGAGGGCGCCGGGCCAAAGCGTGAGCTGGAGGGACGTCTACGAGCCGGACCTTCGGATGTTTGCCCTGGCATTGGGGATCCTCGCCTGCATCTCCGGAACGCTCGCGACGCTCTGCTGTGCCGCATGGGTGGCGTTCCGGACATGGAGGAGGGCTCGCGCGTATGCCAACCCAACCGCCTCCTGACCTGCATCCCTCGACCTGGGCCGCCCTTGAAGCCTCCGGTGTGCTTCAAAGCGTTGAACACGGGCTCATCCAGGGCTTCTACAGCCAGCAACGCGCCAGGCGCAGTCAGGTCCCCTTCATGAGTCACATCCATGAAGGCCTGGCCGTCATGCTGCGCACCCAGGCATCGCCGCAGGCCATGCGGGCGTTCTGCCTGCATCCCCTCGTCCAGGGCGACGAGGACTTGAGGGACCACTACGCACGGGTCGCCCAGGCCGTGGAACCTGTCCCCGAGGGGGCCTTCGTGCTGGGGCTCGCGATGGAGTACCGTTCGGTGGCCAATGCCTATCTCTCCCGTGCCACGCTGCCGCCAGAGGGCATCCGGCTGTCGCCCCTGGTGGAGGTCAACGCCATGCTGGTGGGCGACAAGGTCCAGAATCGCAAGGACTTCGAGCTGCACCACGCGCGGACCCACATCCATCGCGTCAGGCTGACGGAATACTTCCAGCAGTGGTGTCAGGCGTTACAGGTCGAGCACCACTACCCGCGGCTGAAGGCGATGCTGCAAGGGGCGGCCTGGAGCTGAGCGGCGGAGGGGGTTGTCAGGTCCAGGCAATCGCTGTCAGGCTTGAACCATGGTGAAGCTCCTCATTCCGCTGTTCTCGCTGGCGTTCCTGGCGTGTGCGAAACCGCCGACGTTGGCCGACTTCTTCCAGAAGCCAGACCGGGTGGAGGTGTATCGGGCCCAGATGGACCACGCCCCAGACAACCCTCCCAAGGAGGACACGCGTCCCCGGGTGGGCATGGCCGTCTTCACCCAGAAAGGGCAAGACCTGACGCCGGAGGAGCGCAAGGAGCTGGCCGCCAGTTGGACCTCTCCGGAGAACACGCCCAAGAAGGGGCGGATGATGTGCGCCTTCAACCCGGACATGGCCCTGCGCTTCTGGCGCGGCGACACCTGGGTGGACGTGGTGGTGTGCTTCGGCTGCGGTGAGCAGAACTTCTACGACGCGAAGAAGGAGTCCCTGGCCGCCGGGCGGCTCACGGACTTCGCGCTACTGCACCGCATCGCGGACAAGAACAAGTTCCCGAGGAAGAAGGACAACTGGTAGCCCTGAAGCGATGTCCTCGACACTGACGCCACACCGTGGGGGCGTGGCAGTGGAACGCTGAGGACTTCACCATGCCGGCCCCTGGGGGATCACGGGCTTCACGCTCGACCTGCTGCTGAACCGGGTGTCGGTGCCCATGCCCTTCACCGCTGCTCGGTTGGTGCCAGCGGAGGGCGTCCACCCTTCCCACCTCGTCAAGGACGTGAACGGCCGCAAGGTCCGGCTGGTCGCCAGCGGCGTCTTCCGCTTCGAACTGCGCCCCGACGGTGGGTTCGACACCGGGTTCGTGGACTGCCCCGACCCCTTCGCCCCGGACGCGCCTGCCGGCGCCGCCTTCCAGTGCTGGTTCGAGCCACCCCACTTCGTCATGGGGAACGTCGGCTCCATGGTCCGCAAGGTCGTCATCAACAGTTCTACCGCCGTCACTCCCGACGCCGTGCTGGCCCGCGGACAGAGTGCCTCCTGGCATGGCATCACCATCGAGGAGGCCACGTTCTACTTCCCGGGCAACACGCCCGTGCTCGGCCGCGCGTCCCTGGGCATCAAGGACCTGCTGCTCGGCAACCCCTTTGCGCCGCCTGACGGAACTGCGCCAACTCCTTCGCCACAGGCCACCTCCTGGCGTATGGCCAATGGAGGTCTCACGAGAGGCTGAACCCCGTCACGACGGGGCACGGCGAACACTTACAGTTCATCTCCAACCGGCCGATGAATCAGGCTCCCCCCGCCACCAGCGACGCAGGTGCTTTATAGGGCCCACACTACGCGCGGCGCCAAAAGAACGCCGCACTCCAATGGCCCTCACGGGCCGTCAGGACAGAATCGATGATCTTTCGCATGACACGAGCGTAACCGGTTTTCGCTTGCACCTCACAACGCAGCTCAAACTCGACGACAACCTTGTTCTTAAAGATGACTGCGTGAGTGAAAGCCCATCCGGACACATAGCCAGACGAAGAGAAGAATCCCGACCTATGGGCTCGATTCACCACCTGCTTGCCGCTTGACGGCGAAGGGTTGCGCGCCTCCTCTCGAATTCGATTCCACTCGAGCCCATCGTAGACCCGAACCCGAAGGTGGGCGCTCTTGTCACTGGCGAGGAGCAAGCTTTCGATAGCAACGCCCCCAATTGGTGTGGACGGTGTTGAGGGGTAGGCCGTGGCGGCCATTGTCGAGACTGGGCTGGGAACTCCCGCGAATGACTGAGAGAGGAGTGTAGGCTCTGGAGGCGGCTCTCCTCGTCGGTGAAGCAATGCCTGCTTGAAGGTCGAGGGATACTTAAACCTGAAGTACAACCCTTCATGGCTTGCGATCAGGGGCTTGTAGCTTGGGGCATCGACGGCTGCGGGCGCGATTCTGCGAGGTCGGCTCTCCCAATCTCCATCCGAGCGAATTTCGTATTCGACATTCGTGACACTGCCATACACCCCTAACGCATAGCCGTAGAACGCCGTCCCCTGAAGTTCGACCCAATAGATGAACCGTCCCCCGGCGACCCATCGTGAATCTGGCAGAGAAAGCTGGATGCCGTCGGTCCTTGGGGCGGGGTCAAAGCCGACTTTCTGGAAGTCGGCTTCGTAGCGGTCCTTCTCTCCAAAGTACGCCTTCTGGGCCGTATAGAGCGCCTTCAGGTTCGTCTTCGCCTCCGACTCATGCGAGTGAGCTGTCCACTGCAGAAAGAGTTTGGGAGGAAACCGGGAGGTGGGCCTCCAGGGCGCAGAACTCCGCCTCCGCCAGTTCGCCACGATTCCCGCTCGCTTTGCTAGCGGTGCGACGCGTCGGAGCTTTCGAAAATCAATCCCGTAGAGTTCATTCCCATCATCCAGCCCGATGGAGAGAATCCGCATCGGCGCATCCTGAGAGCGCCACTCTGTCGCCCGAGAGGAGCCCATTGTACTGCCTGGACTCTGCGGAGAGCGAAGATTCAACTCCAGGCTGCGGATGAGCATGGGGTCTCGCTCCGCATCATCGAGCAACCTGGGCCACCAAAGCTCCAGAGCCACGAGCTTCGACAGCTTGACAAGATTGAGACGGGTCGACTCTGGCTGGCCCGGCATCACATCGAAACTGCCAAGCTCGCCATGAAGAAATGCATTTAGCCGCAATGCATTAATGAACTGTTTCAGCCGTCGCGGATTGAAGTCAAGGGCAGGTGCGACCAAGGCAACGACCTGCCGCATTGTGGGGGAGTCAGCATCCGCTGACTCGATCATCATGACGGTGCGCGGCTGCGGCTTTCCAAACTCGAAGAGAGACCAGTCGAAGTCGAAAAACGTGTCCCGCTTACCATCCTTCTTCTTCTCCTCCAGCAGGATGGGATCCAGCATGAGGGACTCACAGAACGACTGAAGGCTGGCTCCCTCCATACGGGGGATCCGAAAGGGGATCTGGATGAACCGGTCCAAAAATGCATGACCGAACTCCAGGGCCCGATAGGGCGATGCCGCGTCCGCGCGGTCCCCACCAAGAGCTCGCGCAGTGAGTAACGGCAGTATATCGGACTGCCTCTGCGCAATGCCCGCAGCCACGATGTCGCGGTCCATTCCCAGCACGAAGATGAGCTTTGTGTTGTCGGGAATCATCAGATGCAGCGCCTGGATCAGCTCGGCTGCCCTCGGAACCTCACAGCGATCCAGGTCGTCGATGAAGACGAAGGCTTTGTCGATCTCCGGTCCTACGTAGACATCGAGGACAGTCCGAAAATCCTCATGGAACTGCTCCAAAAATGGGCGGCGTCCCTGATAGTCAGGCGCCGTGACGAGCTTGCTGAGATCTAGCTGGAGCGGATTCCCAACGAACTCGACGAGCTTTTTTAACAGGGGCGAAGTCGAAAGAGCTCCTATCAGGGCCAGGACTGTTGTTTTCAACGCCAGCGATGCGTCCGTAAACCAGCGAAGCCACTCGGGAGGTTGATCCATATTGAGCAGCCAGCGCACCAGAAGAACCGCGACAATGGCCAGCAGGGGAACTCCAGCAAGCAGGCGGATCAGAGCCGGGAATCCTTCGCGCAGATTGAAGGTGCGCTTGACGACCAGCAGCCTCTTCCAGAACTGTGCAATGCGCCCCCGGGGCGCTATCTGCCGGGCAAACTCGATAGCGAATGACGCCCAGAGCGCCTCGTCCTTGTCGTGCCTCCAGGCATTGAACTTGACGGTCCTTCTCGCATGCTTGCGGCTGAGTGATTGCTCGAGCTGGGTCATGAAAGAGGACTTCCCTGCGCCCCACTCGCCTTCAATCGAGAGGGTCAGCGGCGCTTGAGTCCGTTCGTCGAGGAGGAACGCGGCAACGGCATCGACATAGGGCTGGAAGCCAATCTCGTCCTCGGAGGCAGGCGTGTCGCTGATGCTGGCGCGCTTGATTCCCTCCTGAATGAGGATCTGCGCCTTGTCCTCAATGGGCTCTGGAGGGTCGACATGCGCCGGAGGCAACCCGCTCGAGGTCGGGTCTTGTACTGAAGGCGACTGAGATGCGCCCGGGGTCTTCTTGCGCCGCTTCATGGTTCTTAAGCCCTTTCCGGAGATTCGCCGACCGCGTAGGGAGGATTCCCACCATGAGGTTGACGCAGAATTACCTTATTCACGGCCCGGAAGAATCCGTCGTATCTGCCAAGTTGCAGCAGCATGAACGTACTGGCGCAAAAAGCCTATTTCGGTAGGAGCGAGTGGAACCACGTGATGATGCCCAATGCAAAGTGCAGTATTGCCACGTAGATGTCCTCATACTTCGCCCAGCACACCAGCAAGCGCCGAAAGCGGTTGAGCCAGTAGTGAACTCGCTCGACGATTCATCGGGGGAGAGGGGCGTCGACGCCGTGAAGCATTCGAAGGTTGCTGGTTGCGTCGTCTCGGGACCCGGAGCGTGAAGCCATACTCCTGGGCCAGCTCGCGCACGGGCCTGAAGGCGTATCCCAAGTCGACGCAGAGCGTCTGACGGCTCAGCGAGGATGAAACTGCTCGATGGTGATCTCCTCGGCCAGCGCATGAAGGGGCGCCCCGAAGGTGGTGACCGTGGTGAACCAGTGCGAGGTGACGCCATTGAAGGTGAAGGTCAACGGCACCAGCACGGCCCCAGAGCCTCCGGGCATTGGCGGGAGGTGACGCGCGTCGGGGAAGGTGAGCACGCGCGCCAGCACGCGCGCGACCTCGGAATGGGGGCCGCGCAGCCGGGCGTTCTCCCGCAGCCGGTAGA
The DNA here is from genome assembly GCF_026626765.1 of Corallococcus sp. bb12-1. NCBI lineage: Bacteria > Pseudomonadati > Myxococcota > Myxococcia > Myxococcales > Myxococcaceae > Corallococcus > Corallococcus sp. bb12-1. The sequence continues at coordinate 79,428 of NZ_JAPNJZ010000001.1, forward strand.
GCAGGAAGCCCGCCACCTCCTGCCAGTTCCCGATGGCCGAACGGACCCGCCCGGGAGAGAAGACCAGGTCCATCAGGTTGATTCGCCCGAGCGCTTCTCGCCCCTCCCCCATCAGCGTGAGCGCGCCGACGTTCGCGTCGAGCACCGTGGATGCCGCATTGAGCACCAGGGCGGGGTGAGGGTCGTGCGCTTCGAGAATCATCGCCGCCGCCTGACGCAGTTCCTTCATCTCTTCGCTGTCCCAGGCGCCTTCGCCGAACTGCGGTGCGTAGCCGGCCGCCACGAGCAGGACGTTGCGCTCTCGCAACCCGAGCAGCAGCGCGTCGGCCAGCCGCAGCACCATGTCCTGGCTGGGCGCCGTCCGGCCCGACTCAATGAAGGCCAGGTGGCGGGGCGAGACCTCGGCGTCGAGCGCCAGGGTGAGCTGGCTCTTGCCACGCAACGCGCGCCATTCCTTCAACAACGCACCCAGTTCACTGACGACACCCGCGACGCCCCTCCGTCGCACCGTGGCGCGCCTGGCGCCCTTGTCCTCGACATCACGCACAGCAGTCCTCCCCACGCGGTGCCCGATGATGAACGACGCGGCACTTCCCTCCCAGGTCATTGCGGGGTGCCCCGGGTCCCTGGAGTCTTCGGGGCTCATCCTGACACCGGAAGTGCCCCTCATGAATGACCGCTTCGTCTACCGCTTCGATGCCTTCGCCGCCATCTTCATGGGCACCGTGTTGCTGGTCTGGGCCACGCCTCTCACCACGCTCGCCGGCTGGCCGCTGCCCCCGTCCTTCCTGTTCTGCGTGGGGCTGTTCCTGGTGCCCTGGGCCGGATTCAATGCGTGGACATCCACCCAGCCGGCAGTCCCATTGCGCGCGGCGTGGGTACACCTCGCGGTGGACGCCTCGTGGGTACTCGGCAGCGGAGCGCTCCTCGTGGCGTACACACCTGGGATGTCGGGCGTCGGCGTCGCGATCGTCGCGGGACAGACCGTCTCCGTTCTCGGCGTCTTCGCGCTCAAGCTCGCGGGTGTCGCTCGCCTCCGTGTCGTGCGCGGGTGATCCAGGCGCGGTGAAGTAGATTCGCATCCTTCCGCGAAGCACACAGGAGCCACCATGAAGCTGATATCGGGCAGTGCCATCGTGACGGGAGCAGGTCAGGGCATCGGGCTGGGGATCGCCGCGCGCCTCATGCGGGATGGAGCCAACGTCCTCCTCTTCGGTCGGACCCGGGAGAAGGTGGAGGCAGCGGCCGGAGAGCTCAACCGGGTGATGGAGGGGCGCACGCGGGCCGTGCCCTTCGCGGGAGACGTGGTCAGCGCGGAGGACGTGGCGCGGGCCATCGAGGTTGCCACGCGGGAGTTCGGCCTCCCGGGGATCCTGGTGAACAACGCGGGGTCGGCCACCCTCCGCCCGCTCCTCGAGTTGCCGGCGGAGGAGTTCGACCAGGTCCTGGCCATCAATCTCAAGGGGCCCTTCCTCTTCACCCAGGCACTCGCGAAGGCGCTCGTCGCCGCGAAGCAGCCGGGCTCCATCGTCAACATCTCCTCGTTGAATCAGACATCCGTGACGGACGGGCTCGCCCACTACTGCGCCTCCAAGGCAGGGCTCGCGAACTTCTCGAAGGTCGCGGCTTCGGAGCTGGGGCGGTACGGCATCCGTGTGAATGTCGTGGCCCCGGGAGCCATCCGCACACCCCTCGCCGAGGGTGCCGGCCTCCTGACGGGAGCCATGGGGCGGGAGTTCCTCGCCCACACGCCGCTCGGAAAGCCGTGTGGCGAGCCGGAGGACGTGGCGAAGGTGGTGTCGTTCCTCTGCAGCGACCTCGCGTCATGGATCACCGGTGACACCCTCGCCGTCGACGGTGGCAATCACATTCGCGGGCTGCACAGCTACTCGGACACGCTGGGCCTCACACGTCCCGTGGAAGGCTGAGCCGTCCGTCACTTGCGGTCCCCGGGGGGGGTTAAGCCTCCCCGGGTTCTGAAGAAAGAGGCAGGCGACGGCAGAGGCCCAGCGCGTCAGCGTCCCTGGAAGCGGGGCGGCCGGCGCTCGGCGAAGGCGGAGAAGGCCTCCGTCAGGTCATGCGACTGGAGGAATGCCGAATTCCACACCGCCACGTAACGCAGCCCATCCGCGATGGACTTGTCCGCGCAGTACTCCATCACCTGCTTGGCGCCCTGGATGACGAGCGGCGGGTTGTCGGCGATGCGCCGCGCCGTCGCGCGCGCCTCCGTGAGCAGCGCCTCGGGCGTGGGGAAGACCTCATTGACCAGGCCCATGCGCAACGCGCGCGCCGCGTCCACGTCGCCGCCGGTGTAGGCCAGCTCGCGCGTGTTCCCCTCGCCGATGATGCGAGGCAGCCGCTGGAGCGCGCCCAGGTCCGCGACGATGCCGACCTTCACCTCGCGCAGGGAGAACTTCGCGTCCTGCGAGCAGTACCGGAAATCACACGCGGCGATGAGGTCCATGCCCCCGCCAATGCACCAGCCATGCACTGCGGCGATGACGGGCTTCTTGCACCGCGCCACCCCTTCCGTGCCCTGCTGCATCTCACCAATCAGCTTGAGCAGCCGGCTGCGCTCCAGCGCCAGGTTGCTCTCGCCGGTGAGCAGCGGCCCGAGGGTCTCCATCATCCCCATCAGGTCCAGGCCGTAGGTGAAGTGGTTGCCTTCGCCGCGCACCAACACCACGCGCACAGCATCGTCGGCGTCCAGGTCGCGGAGCGCCTCGGGCATCTCCCGCCAGAAGTCGGGGCCCATGGCGTTGCCCTTGCCCGGGCCGGTGAGCACCAGCTCGGCGACGCCCTCGCCCTTCTCGATGCGCAATGACTTGTACGTGCCGTCCATCCATTCACTCCCAGGGAAGTTCGCTGGCGGCACTTGAGCAGATGCAGCGCGGTGGCGTCCAAGAATGTGCCGTGGACGCTGCGCTACCGAACGGCTCGGCTGCTTACAAGTAGCTCATCCACGCGCTGTTCGTTCGCGCCTTGAGCCTCACGAACCAGCGGCACGCGAACCCCAGCGGCAACAACAGCATCGCGGCCAGCCCCCAGAGCGCCGCGATGTTCGGAACGCTGAAGAACACGCCCTGGTTGGGTCCCCACGCGAGGAGCGCCACGCTGTTGAGCCCGTGCAGCAGATAGAGATGGGCCAAGTAGAAGAACAGCGGCGCCGCTCCAAAGGTCGTGAGCAGCGCCAGTCCACGCGCGGGCATCCGCTCCAACAGCGCGAGCAGCAGCGCGCCCACCCCCAACGTCAGCAGCAGGAAGTCGAGCGACGGGGGATACTTGGTGAGGTTCAGGAAGGAGATCACCGTCTGGAGCGGCGTGGCCCCCACCACCCAGGGCACGGGCTCCCCATACCCATTCAACCCACGCAGAAGCATGAAGAGCGTCAACGCGGCCGCCCCGGCGAAACGCAGCCTGCGCCGCCGCGTCCCCACGTCGACCTGTGACGCGAACCAGGGACCGATGACGTGGCCCAGGGCAATCACGCCAATCCACGGAGCCAGGGGATAGGACGTCCGCGCACGGGCGTCCCAGGGCAGCTCGATGAATCCCCTGTCGTGGAGGATCGCCCAGAGCGCGGAGCCAGCTTCCCCAGGAGCGAAGGCGATAGGGTCGAGCAGGTTGTGCCCGAAGACGATGGCCAGGCCTACGGCGAGCAGCGCGGGTTTCGGCAGCCACAAGAGCCCGGCGAGGGCGATCATCGACCAGCCAATCGCCCAGATGACCTGGAGGAAGTAGGTGGGGGGCGCCAGCGAGAACGTCCAGGCGAAGTTGACCAGCGTCAGCTCCAGCAGGACGAGGAATGCTCCCCGCTTCAACAGGAACTCGGACGCCGCGCGCCTTCCGCCCCGCCGCTGGCCGTAGAGCCACGCCGAGAGCCCCGTCAGCGCGACGAACACCGGCGCACACAGGTGCGCCGCGAGCCGCGTGAAGAAGAGGCCCGGGGGCGTGGTGGCCAGAGTCACCGGATCGCTGACCTGCGCGTGCATGTAGAAGAACTCACGCGCGTGGTCGACGAGCATCAGCAGCATGACGAAGCCGCGCAGGGCATCGATGGCGACGATGCGCCCTGCGGTCGCCTGCTTCCCAGCCTGACCACATGTCGCCGAATCGACTCCCTGGGGTATCGAGAGCGTGCCTGCGGGCACCTGAAATCTCCTTGCCAGCTACATCGTGAGGTACGGCGTAGGGCTCAACACCCTTCTCCGCGCCGTGTTCCCATGAGGCGAGGCCTCCAGTGGGCCCGGCCGTGGCACACGCCCGCCAAGGCCCTTCAGGAATCAAAGAAGGCCGATTGAAAGCGGAGGGCATGCCAGACTGATAGGCTAACCGCCTGCTGGCTGCGAGCGATCATGAGTATTCAGAACCAGAGTGTCGGCGAGCTTCTCGCCGGGTATGCGCAAGTGCTCGCGGAACTTCGACGCCGCAGGGTGGTGCGCACCAACAACGCCCCGGCGGGGGATTACGCGGAGTGGCTCGTTGCTCGTGCCCTTGGTGGAGCACTTGCCGAGGACAACTCGGTCAAGTCGTACGACCTCACGCTCCCTGCGGGTGAGCGCCTCCAGGTGAAGGCTCGGGTCGTATCCGAGCCACCGAAGCACGGGCAGTTGCAGACCTCCGCCTTCAGGTCGTGGGACTTCGAGCTGGCCGCCCTGGTCCTGCTGCGGGACACCGACTACTGCGTGGTCCGTGCCGTGCTCGCCCCCGCCGAAATCGTCCGCGAGCAGAGCCGGTTCTCGGCCCACACAAAATCCCACTCGGTCCACATGAACTCACGATTGATGGACCATGCCCGAGCGGCGGACATCACCGCCCAGCTCCGCGCCGCAGCCGGAGAATGAAGAAGAGGCCCCCTCCTCACCGACCTCTACTCGCGCGGCGATCAATGGCTCCCGCGACCCGCTCAGGCTCCAGTCCATCCCTTTCAGGGAAGTCGCCGAAGGGTGAGGGAAGTCACGCCAAGGGACGGCAAGAGGCTTCTCATGGTGTGGCGGCCGAGGCGACCACTTCGCTGACACAGGAGGCCTGGTACTACGACAACAGCGACGCAACGGTTCATCCCGTCGGCAAGAAGAAGCCGAACGCCTACGGGCTCCACGACATGCTCGGGAACGTCTGGGAGTGGACCTGGGACGCCGACGAATACAACTCCAAGCTCTTCGACGGGGAGATGAACGATCCCTTCACCGGCAGGCTGGATGTCGTAGCTCGGCGTAACAGGTCCTCCGGAGTTCGGCGAACCCGGTCGGGGTGAGTTCGGCCAAACCGGTCCGCACCGGTTCGGCCAAACCGGTCCACTCGGTATCCCGCCGACAGGCCACGCTGCCTTCCCTTGGAAAGGGAAGTGGCGTGAGTAACCGGAGAGTGGAGATGGACCGGCTGCAGGAATTGGTGCGGTTGCACCGCCTGGGCACACCCGCGAGGCAAGTGGCCCGGGTGCTGCGCATGGGCGTGGACGTGGAGCGCAGCTACCGGCACGTGCTGGAGGCGGCGGGGCTGCTGCAGGGCGACGCGCAGGAGCTCCCTGAGATAGAGGTGCTCAAGGCCGCGGTGCTGGCAGCGCGGCCCGCAGCCCCGCCAGTGCCCCAGCAGACGTCCAGCCTGGAAGCGCACCGCGCCCAGGTGGAAGCGTGGGTGGCCAAGGGCCTGCAGCCGCAGGCCATCTTCACCCGGCTGCAGATGGAGACAGGGGTGCCGGCAGGCAGCCTCTCGGCGGTCAAACGCCTGGTGGGCCGCGTGCGTCGGGCCCAGGGCGTGAGTGAAGAAGACGTCGCGATTCCCGTGGAGACGGCCCCAGGCGAAGTTGCGCAGGTGGACTTCGGTGAAGTGGGCCGGCTGTACGACGCGGACGCGGGGGCGCTGCGGCGCGCCTGGGTGTTCGTCATGGTGCTCGGCTACAGCCGCCACCTCTTCGCCACGCTGGTGTTCGACCAGCGCGTGGAGACGTGGCTGCGCTGTCACGAGGCCGCCTTCGCGTACTTCGGTGGCGTGCCTCATTGCCAGGTGCCTGACAACCTCAAAGCGGCGGTGGTGCGCGCGGCCTTCGGGGTGGACGCAGAGAGGGCCTTGCAGCGCAGCTACCGCGCGCTGGCGCGCCACTACGGCTTCATCGTCGACCCGGCTCCACCCCGTGCTCCCGAGAAGAAGGGCAAGGTGGAGGCGGGCGTGCGCTACGTGAAGGGCAACTTCTTCGCCGGGAGGGCCGGAGAGGACGCGCGCGCGTGCGAGGCCGACCTGCAGCGCTGGCTGCGGGACGTGGCGTCGGTACGCGTGCACGGCACGACGGGGCGCCAGCCTCGCCTCCTCTTCCAGCAGGCCGAAGCCACGGCGCTGCGCGCGCTGCCGGCGGCCGCGTGGGCACCCGAGGTGTGGCACGAAGCCCGCGTGCACCGAGATGCCCACGTCATGTACGGCCGACGGCTGTACTCGGTGCCGTGGCGGCTCATCGGCCAGTGCGTCTGGCTGTGCGTCACGGCCCACGACGTGCGCGTGTACGCCCAGGACGAGCGCGTGGCCACCCACCCCTTGCGCGGCGAGGGCCACCGCAGCACCGTGGAGGCGCACCTGCCCGAGGCGCGCGCGGCCCTGCGCCACCGCAGCCGCAATCACTGGGAGACGCGGGCGGCCCGGGTGGGCCCACACACCGAGGCGTACGTGCGCGCCGTCTTCGACGCGGATGACGTCCTCAGCCAGCTGCGCTGCGTGCAGGCCATGGTGATGCACCTGGAGGGCTTCCCGCGCGAGCGAGCCGAGGCCGCGTGCCGCCGGGCGCTGCACTTCGGCAACCTGCGCTACCAGGGCCTCAAGGACATCTTGCGCCGCGGCCTGGACTTGCAGCTGTTGCCCCAGGACGGGCACCTGGCCATCGCCACGCCCGCCGCCACTGCTACGCCGCCGGCTCCCCGCTACGCGCGCGACGTGCGCACGCTGCTGCGTTAGCGCCCCCTGGCTGTCCCCGCCGTCCCACCCCGCTCAAGGAGTGTCCCCCTGCATGAGTACCTATGACGAGCTCGTCCCCGTCCTGAAGAAGCTGCGCCTGTCCGGGCTGCTGCAGTCCCTCGAGGTGCGCTGCCGCGAGGCGGCCGACGCCAACTTGTCGCTGACGGAATTCCTCTACCGACTGCTCGCCGACGAGGTGGAGCGGCGCGACGGCAAGCAGTTGGACGTGCGCATGCGCCGAGCGGCCTTCGAGCGGCCCAGCACCCTGGAGGACTTCGACTTCTCCTTCAACACCTCCGTCCCGCGCACCAAGGTGCTGGAGCTGGGCACCTGCACCTTTGTCGAGCGGCACGAGAACGTGCTGGTAGTAGGCCCGGCGGGCGTCGGCAAGAGTCACCTCGCCCAGGCGCTGGGCCAGCGAGCCTGTCGCGCCGGCCACGCCGTCCTCTACGTCAGCGCCCACGACATGCTCACGCAGCTGCGCGCCTCACGCGCCGACAACAGCTACGAGCGTCGCCTCCTGCGCTTCACCACGCCAGCCCTGCTCATCGTCGACGACCTGGGGCTGCGGCCTCTCACGGGGGAGGAGGGCATCGACTTGTACGAAATTGTCCGCCGTCGCTACGAGCGCGCGGCCACTTGCATCACCTCCAATCGCGCCCTGGAGGAGTGGCCTCCGCTATTTGGTGACGCGCTGCTGGCCAGCGCCGCCATGGACCGGCTGCTGCACCACTCCCATGTCCTCACCATCGAGGGTGACAGCTACCGCAACCCACCGCTCGCCAAGCGCACCCGCGCACCTCGCGCGGCCCTGGTCGAGACTGCCGCACGCTGACGCCTGGCGGAGCCCCTGCCGGACCGGTTTGGCCGAACCCGCGCGGTCCACGCCGTCGCGCCTCCCGGGCTCCTCACGTCAGGACCTCATTGGCCGGACCGAACCGCGACCTGATTAGCCGAGCCTTGACACTGGAGATGGAAGAGCAGGGACAGAGCCGCGTCGTCCGCGCGGGCGACTACCGAGAGAACCGGTTCGGTGTGCGTGCGGCGCACCGGCACCAGTATCTGACGAGCTCCGGTGACACCGGTTATGGCTTCAGGCCGGTGCGCACGGTGGCCAAGAAATAGCCCGCTTCCACCCGGAACGAGCACCGGAAGCCCCGGAAATGGAAACGGGCTGGAGACCTTGAGATCTCCAGCCCGCTTCACTGATGGTCGGGAGACAGGATTTGAACCCGTGGACACGGGGTGCCCCAAACCCGCGACGGCACACGCCTTTCGCTGAATCGTGAGTGAATCCGGGCACTTTGAGTCCACGGGTGAGTCCTTGGCAGTCCCATCTGTCACCCGGAGTCCCTTCCAGTCTTGGAGACATTCTGGAGACGAGACCAGGGTCGTACTCACCATGCCGCAAAACGGAGTCAGCGAGGCACCAGCCCTTCCGGTGGCCAAGGTGGAACCTAGAAGAAGGTAGGCAGTACATCTCCCACCTCGGTATAAAGTCCAGCGCGGATTCGCCTGAGCAGGCATGCCTACTGCGGTGGATGGGAAAGAGAGAACGGTATGCGTGGCGACGCATGGTGGACCGAGAAACTGAACGGCACCAAACGACAGGCGGTGGCGGGCTCGTTGTGGGCGGCGTGGCGCGACCGGAGGGAGCGGGTCGCCATCGTCACCGGGTTCACAGGGGTCGGAAAGACGACGTTATCGGACGCCCTACGTGGACGTGCAGTCGAGGAGGGCAAGGTCGCCGTACGTCTCAGTGTCCCATCTGGCGGTACGGCCGATCTCGACGCTGTGCTCCATGGCCTCCTTGTGCAGGAACTCGAATTGAACGGCAACGCAGTTGATGCGAAGCGCGCACAGGCTGCGAGCGGCTTCGCCGTTGCGCTACGGGAAGTTTTGCTGAGTGGTGCACTCGTCATCATCGACGAATTTCAGGAGGTACTGACTGCAGAGGGAACTCCGCCCGAGCACCTCATCAAGACGATCACAAAGATCGCCGAGCACGTGGGATTGCCAGGAGTCTTGGTGCTGGTCAGCAACCGTGAGGTCGAAGGTGAGTGGATCGAACGATGCCACCGCGAGTGGCTGCTGGCACCAGAACCGGCAGAAGCCGAGAGGGTTCTCCGACGTGCGGTGAACTCGGCCGAGTTTCAACCGTCTGCGGAGGACGCCGCAGATGCCGTCCGTAGGCTTGGCGCGAACCCACGTGCGCTGACATTGCTCGGCATTCTTCTCCATCGCTATACCCAGAAGGAACTTCTCGGCGATGAACCCGACCTTGCCCCGCAGGGTCCGCCCGACCTGCTGCTTGTCAAGCGGCTGGAAGAGAGGCTGGTTGAGAAGGCGGCTCGCGGCTTGGCGAGTGCTGAGCACCGTCTTCTTGATGATCTGGCGGTCCTACGGATGGACGCCGACGATGCGTTGGCGGCGACGCTTGCCGGGAGCAGCAAGGCTTGGGCGAAACTCAGCCGTCCGCTCCGTGACCGCTATCTCATCGAGCTGCGTGATCGCCGCTATCACGTCCATCCAGTGGTACGGGAAGTGGAATTGCGCCGCCTTTACCAGAATCCCGAGGCGTACAGGTCTGCGCATCTGCGAGCGGGAGAGTGGTACGCGGGGCCCCTCCGTAAGCTCTCCGGCACCGGCTCCGCTGTGAAACAAACCACGGGACTTGGGCACCGCTTGGAGGAGGCTCGCTACCATCTCCACGCAGCTGGAGCGGAGAACGCACTACAGACCCTGCTTCAGGGGCTCGGGGACTACATAGTACGGCGATTCAACACCACAACTCCCTACCCGGAATCCAGCGCTGAACTCAGTGCCCGCATCGAATTCCTTGATATCTTCCTGAAGGAGCCAGGCGTACCGGGAACTGAGCAGCACCTTGCCCAACTGCTCGCCCGCAGACAGGAGAAGGGAGATCTTGAGCGCGCTGTGGTTCACGCCAAGCGTGCAACGAGTGGGCAGATGCACGCTGACCCCTGGGTGCTCTGGGCCAAGCTGGAGGCAGAAGTGAACGGTTATGAGGCCGGCGCAGCCTCAGCGCGCTTGGCGAGCCAAGCCGTTAAGCCGGGCAAGAACCTTTACGCCGTTTATCAAGTGCTGGGTGCCTGTCTCACTCATGCAGGCAAGGCCGACGACGCGGTGGAGGCGTTGTGGAAGGGATACCAGCAAGACACGTCGGCGAATCGACACCGGCTCGTTGAGCAGGCCGTGTGGGCCGCTGCTGCAGCTTCTGATTTGAGGCTGCTCGACGGTCTGCTACAGCGCGTGGAGCAAGATATTGAACTCCAACCGCAAGCAGCCCTAGGTCGCGCCCTCCAATTGCAGCAAGGTGGTAAGTGGCGCGATGCCGCCGAGCTAGCCCGGCGTGAAGGGGCAAAGCATCGAAACTACGTGCACCTTGCCATGATCGAGGCGCTGTCCTGGCTTGGGGCAGGAGAGCCTACACAGGCTGAGATCGCATTGAAGGGTCTTCCTCAAAGTCTGTGGCTCAACATACGAGAGGGCGGCACATGGCTTGCGGCCCTGGTCGCGCTGCAGAACGGAAGTATCAACCAAGCCCGGAAGGCACTCTCCGTCTACCTTGGATTCCCGGCGCCAACAGAACCAGAAGCATTAAGAGCAGCCTTGCTGCGCGAGTGGGACGAGCGCGTCTCGGTGATGGGCGAGGCGATGCCGGCGTTACACTTCCCTGTGCTCCCGAAGGTGATTACCGGCTATGACCACGACGTCGTGCGGGCCCAACATGGCGAGCCCGTGCTGCCTGCCAATCTGAAGGCGACGCTCCCGCGCGGCGGCTTGCCCGGCGAGGAGCCCGGAAAAACTGATGTAGCGTGGCATGCTGCCGTAACGCAGATGGTCATCAAGAGCCAGTTCAAGGAGGCGACGTTGACCCCGATTTTTACTTGGGTCCAGCTGTCCGACATTCACGTCGGTCATGGTGATGCGGCTCACCGATGGGACCAAAACCTCGTGCTTGAGGATTTGGTCGACGATCTCTCCAACCTTATCAGCCGTGGGGTTCCAAAGCCCGATGTCTTACTGGTGACTGGTGATATCGCGTTCAGTGGGGGTGGAAAGCCGCGCGAGGACGGGACTCCGAACAGCGAGTACTCCCAAGCGAAGGAGTGGCTTGTCAGTGCCGCTGCGGCAGTCAATCTCTTGGCGCGTGACGTCTACCTCATCCCTGGCAACCACGACGTAGACCGAGGGGTGGACAAGGATCGTGACGTCAATCGGCTCATTGCCGCGTTGAGAACCAACGAGAAATTAGACGCGGCTCTTGAACATGCTGGAGATCGCGCGCAGCTGAGACGCCGTCAAGCGAACTACCTTGGCCTGACCGAGCATTTCGCGGAGTCGTGCAGAAACCTCTTCTGGCAGACGGAACTGGAAGCCCACCACGGGAAGAGGATCGTGCTAGTTGGACTCAATACTGTCCTCCTCGCAGCCAATGACCTAGATCGCGGGCACCTACAACTAGGTAGGCAGCAGTGGGGGCAGGTAGCGACTGCCAGACGGAAGGACGGCTCGATAATCATCGCACTGGGTCACCATCCATTCCAAGACGGTTGGCTCAAGGATGAGGAAGATGCTCGCGGTTGGATAAGTAAGTACGCAGACATTCACCTCTCAGGGCATGTTCACAGCGCCAACTCCGAGAAGCTGCGGCGCGGCAGCGGAGGCGACTTGATCCAAATCGTCGCTGGTGCGGTGCATGCTGAAAATACTCCCCACGGGCCGCCCATTGCTCATGGGTACAACGCCGCATCCATCCTGCAGGACAGTACCGGGCGGCTGTGCCTCAAAGTTTGGCCCCGACGGTGGTCAGAGAAAAACAAGGACTTCCGAGTCGACGTGGACAACGTCCCTAGTGGGAAGGATCACGCGGAGCACCCCTTGCGAGAGAACTGAGCACGAGGACCGCCGAGAAGACTGCAGACCTCGGAGCGGCCGGGTGGGGGGCGGGGGGCGATGAGCTTGCCCGGGTTTCGTGGCTCTCCCGCACTTCGTGTGGATTTGCCGCAAGGAGGTATTGGTGGATGAGGAGCCCTTTCCCTCGTTTCGGTCCCACTGCCTCACAGCGAGCAGCCCGCTCCCATGCACTCGACGTTCCGCGTGACCTCCCCGGAGGATGCCCCCGAGGGAGGCGGATGACGCGAACCTGTCCCACTGTCGGACAGGTTCTGGTGAGCAGCAGCCAGCAGGGCGCCCTCCTGGACTCCGTTTCTGGCGTGTCCATTCCAAGTCCGGGCTCCACACAAAGTGCGGGAGAGCCACGGAACCGGGCTACTCCCAGGTGAACATGACCGCCCGGCTGGCGGACACACTCCGCAAGCAGCGGTACCTCCGGGGTGAGCGCGTCCTCTGGCGGGCCGACAGCCACCCGAAGGTGACCCAGGTGCTGCTGAACAAGTGGATGAGCCGCATCCAGCGGTTGGCCGGTCTGAAGGTGACGGGAGGCATCCACATCCTCCGCCACACCTTCTGCTCGCGGCTGGCAATGGCAGGAGCCCTGGCGAAGGCTATCCAAGAACTGGCCGGGCACCAGAACCTCTCCACCACCCAGTGGTACATGCACTTGAGCCCGGCGGCCAAATCAGCGCTCCTCCCGATGCTGAAGGCACCGAAACAGGAAGCCCCAAATGAAAACGGGCTGGAGACCTTGAGATCTCCAGCCCGCTTCACTGATGGTCGGGGAGACAGGATTTGAACCTGCGACCCCTTGGTCCCGAACCAAGTGCTCTACCAGGCTGAGCCACTCCCCGATATCCGGTGCTGCGCCAGGAACTGCCCTTCGGGCCCGGCGAAGCGGAGGCGGATCTATCCGAGCCGCTTTCCTGAGTCAACGGCCTCTTTCATCCGTCCCTTCCCCCTCGGTCCCTTCCCCGCCGCCCCCTCGACTGTTGTCCTACCTACCCTTCAGGACGGGACATTGTTCACCCGCTTCACAAGATCCAGGCCTTCCTGTACTTCCAAGGAGTAACACGTTGCTCTGCCCCTGTTCCCCCACAGAGGACCATGACGCCCCCTACCGTCCTCATCTCGGATGATGAACCCCTCCTGGTCTCCGCCCTCGTGCGGGAGGCCAGGCGCTCCGGCCTCGTGTGCATCTCCGACACGACCTCCGAGCGCGTGCTGGAGCTGGCCCGTCTCCATCAGCCCGCCGTCATCATCCTGGATCTGAACCAGCACCAGGACGGCCGGGACCTGCTCGCCCAGCTCAAGAAGGACCCCACCACCCGCGACTGCAAGGTCATCATCCTGAGCGGCGTGGAGGACCAGTTCACCCGCCACGTGTGCTTCGAGCTGGGCGCGGACGACTACGAAGTGAAGCCGTGCGACCCCACCTTCATGACCCGCATCGCCCGGCTCGCCGCCGCCGTCGCGCACACCCGCGCCGCCTGACGCCGGCCCCTCCTCAGGGCCGCAGCGACTGGATGGCCTTCGCGTAGTCCTTCGCTCCGAACACGTAGCTGCCCGCGACCAGCACCGTCGCCCCCGCATCCACCACGCGCTTCGCCGTCTCGGCGTTGATGCCGCCGTCCACCTCGATGTCCACGTCCAGCCCCCGCGCGTCCAGCATCGCGCGCAGCCGGCGGACCTTCTCCACCGTGGACTCGATGAACGACTGGCCCCCGAAGCCCGGGTTCACGCTCATGAGCAGCACCATGTCCACGTCGCCCAGCACCTCTTCGATCGCCACCAGCGGCGTGCCCGGGTTCAACACCACCGCCGGCTTCGCCCCCGCATCGCGGATCTGCTGAAGCGTGCGGTGCAGGTGCGGACTCGCCTCCCGGTGCACCGTCAGCACGTCCGCACCCGCCTTCGCGAACGCCTCCACGTACCTCTCCGGCTCCACGATCATCAGGTGGACGTCCAACGGCTTCGTCGCCACCCGTTTGATCGCCTCCACAATCACCGGGCCCAGCGTGATGTTGGGGACGAACCTGCCATCCATGACATCCACGTGAATCAAGTCCGCTCCGGCGGCCTCGATGGCGCGGACCTCTTCGGCCAGACGGCTGAAATCACAGGACAACAGCGAAGGAGAGATGCGGACAGGGCGGCTCATGGCCGCGCTTCATAGTCGCTTCCGCCCGGCCACGGTACTTCCGCCCGGCTGGACAGAAGGCTGGCGGACACAGGTGGACCTGATGGGTGGGGGGGCCGGGCGGCCACCACACCGTGCGTGCTACAACCTGGGGCGCAACGCGGCGGTCCGCCGCATCCCACGGAGCCCGCCTCGGTGCTTCCCCAGTCCGTGCCCGCCTCCCCCAACCTGTCTCGCCGGCTCGCCAAGCTGACCTCCATCCTGGATGTCGCCAAGGCGATGAGCGCCGAGCGGGACCTCGACCTGCTCCTGCCTCTCATCCTCTATGAGGCCACCAAGGTCGTGGAGTCGGACCGCTGCTCGCTCTTCATCCTGGACCGCGAGCGCGAGGAGCTGTGGAGCAAGGTCGCCCAGGGCTCCAAGAACGAAATCCGCCTGCCCATGGGCAGCGGCATCGCCGGCCAGGTCGCGCAGACGGGCGCCGTCATCAACATCCCGGACGCCTACGCCGATTCACGCTTCAACAGCAGCTTCGACATCTCCAGCGGCTACCGCACGCACACCATCCTCTGCGTCCCCATGCGCGACGCCAACGGGGACGTCACCGGCGTCATCCAGGCCCTCAACAAGCGCGGCGGGATTGTCTTCGACGCCGAGGACGAGGAGCTGCTGCTCGCCCTGGGCGCCCAGGCCGCCGGCGCGATTGAGAACGCCCTCCTCCACGAGGAGATCAACCGCCTCTTCGAGGGCTTCGTCTCCGCGTCCGTCGTCGCCATCGAAGCGCGCGACCCCACCACCGCGGGCCACTCCGGCCGCGTCGCCGACCTCACCGTGTCATTGGCGCAGGCGCTGGAGCACCACACCACCGGCCCCTATGCCCAGGTGCGCTTCTCCCCCGTGGAGCTTCAGGAGCTGCGTTACGCCTCGCTCCTGCACGACTTCGGCAAGGTGGGCGTGCGCGAGAACGTGCTCGTCAAGGCGGAGAAGCTCTACCCGCATGAGCTGGACAGCCTGCGCGCCCGCTTCCAGCTCGCTCGCAAGGACTTGCAGCTCCAGAGCTCCCGCCGCCGGCTCGCCTCCGTGGAAGCACGCGGGCTGAACGCCCTGCCCACCATCCATCAGGAAGAGGACGCGCGGCTCGCCACCGAGCTGGCCCAGTTGGATGAGGTGATGGGATTCCTGCTCACCTGCAACAAGCCCACGGTGCTCGCGCAGGGCAACTTCGAGCGCCTGCTGGAGCTGGGCAAGCTCACGTTCACCGACGCGCATGACCATGGGCAGGCACTGCTGTTGCCCAGTGAAATCCAATCCCTCTCCATCACCCGCGGCACCCTCTCACCGGAGGAGCGCCGCGAAATCGAGAGCCACGTCGACCACACGTACCGCTTCCTGTCGCAGATTCCCTGGACGCGCGCCCTGCGCCGCGTGCCAGAGATTGCCTACGCGCACCATGAGAAGCTGGACGGCACCGGCTACCCGCGCGCCATCCCGGACACGACCATCCCCGTGCAGTCCCGGATGATGTCCATCTGCGACATCTACGACGCGCTCACCGCGAGCGACCGGCCCTACAAGAAGGCCGTGCCGCACACGCTCGCGCTCGACATCCTCAAGAAGGAGGCGGGCTCCGGTCAGCTGGACGCGGAGCTGTTCTCCATCTTCGTCGGGGCGGAGATTCCCAGCCGGGCGCTCAAGAAGCGCCCGGCGTAGAAGCCAGACTCAGGCGCTGATGGTGTGCAGCCGGAGGCTGTTGATCTTCCCGGGCTGTCCCACCGGCGCTCCGAACACCACCACGATGCGGTCGCCCCGGCGCGCGAGACCGCGGGACACCAGCTCCTCCTCCACGCGGCGGAGCATGGTCTCCGTCTCCTGGATGGGCTCCAGCACGCGCGGCACCACGCCCCAGAGCAGCGACAGGCGGCGGCGCACTTCCTGGTTCGGGCTGAAGGCGACAATGGGCACCGTCGGCCGGTAGTGCGCGAGCAACCGCGCCGTCACGCCCGACAGGGTGAAGGCCGCGATGAGCGTGGCACCGCTCGACTTCGCCGCCTCGCACGCCACGCGCGCGATGACGTCCGGGAAGTGCAGGGGCAGGCCCAGCGGCGCTTCGATGCTGCGCGGCAGGTACTGCGCGCGCACGGAGGACTCGGCCGCCAGGATGATGCGCTCCATCATCTGCACGGAGTCCACGGGGAACTTGCCGCTCGCCGTCTCACCCGACAGCATCAGCGCGTCCGCGCCGTCGTACACGGCGTTGGCCACGTCGCTGGCCTCCGCGCGCGTGGGACGCGGGTTGTCGATCATCGAGTTGAGCATCTGCGTGGCCACGATGACGGGCAGGCCGCGCAGGTTGGAGCGCCGGATGATGTCCTTCTGGACGGCCGGCACTTCTTCCGGGGGAATCTCCACGCCCAGGTCGCCTCGGGCCACCATCACGCCGTCCGTCTTGTCGAGGATGGCGTCCAGGCGCGCGATGGCCTCCGGCTTCTCCAGCTTGGAGATGATGGGCACCGTGCGGCCCACCTCCGCCATCGCCTGCCGGGCCGCGTCCAGGTCCGACGGCTGGCGCACGAAGGACAGCGCGATGTAGTCCACGCCCGCCTTGAGGCCGAAGATGAGGTCCTCGCGGTCCTTCGCAGTGAGCGCGTCCGCGCGCACCGCCACGCCGGGCAGGTTGATGCCCTTGTTGTTCTTCAGGATGCCGCCGTGGATGACTTCCGTCTTGATGAGCTGCTTCTTGTCCGTCTCCACGACGCGCAGCTCCAGGAGGCCGTCGTCCAGGAGGATGCGGTCGCCCGGGTTCACGTCCGCCGCCAGGTGCGGGTACGTGGTGGACACGATTTCATCCGTGCCCTTCACCGTCTCGTCGGTGGTGATGTGGAAGGTGGCGCCGTGCTTCAGCTCCGTGCTGCCGGTGACGAAGCGGCCGGTGCGGATCTTCGGACCCTGCAGGTCGCCGAGGATGCCCACCGCCTTGCGGACCTTCAGCGAGGCCGCGCGCAGCATGTCGATGTTCGCCTGATGCTGCTCGTGGCTGCCGTGGGAGAAGTTGAGCCGGGCCACGTCCATGCCGGACTCCAGCAGCGCCTCCAACATCTCCGGGGTCTGACTGGCGGGACCGAGGGTGCAGACAATCTTTGCTCGTCGCATAGGTGCGCGAACATCCGGCCCCACCGCGTTTCGGTCAAGCACGCACAAGACGTGCTCGGTCAGGTAAACCAGTAAATGTCCAGGCCGCTCGGCGGGAGTTCAACCGCGCAGCAGCGTGCCCAGATTTTCGCGCTCCCAACGCAGCGCGGCGCCGTAGTGCGGGTACGTCCGCTCACGCTCGCGGAAGGCTCGCGGATGGTGCACGCGCCTGCCCATCCGGCCGCTGCTGGGGAAGAGCTGGTGGAGCATCTCGTGGAAGACGATGAACTCCACGAAGAAGGCGGGCACCTCCGGCCTGTCCAGCGCGGGGTGGATGCGAATCTCGCGCGTCTGGTGGTCGTAGACGCCCAGGCGGATGGACTTGCGCCGGCGACGCGGAGGCATGCGCCCCCAGCCGATGCGCGCCTGGATGCCGTTCTGGAAGTAGATCTCATTGACGCCGTTGTAGAGCGCCCGCAGGTCGAAGCAGCGACCGAGCGGATTGAGCTCCGCGTCGGATTCCCGGCGGAGCTGGCGGATGAGCGGCTGCTGACCCCGGATGTACTCGTCCAGGAGCTGGCCCGCGTTGCGGTGTCCCCGGCCCGCGTAGTCCGCCACCGCGCGCACCACCGACTCCGGCGCCTCCAGGAACATGTGGTGCAGCCGCAACTGGAGCACCTGCGAGCCCCGGCGGAAGGACACCATGGTGGAGCGGTTGTCCGTCACCGCGAGCCGCACCGGCATGCCCAGATTGGCGCTCAGGCGCCACGCGAGCGACTCCGCGCGCGACCACAGCTCCTCGCGCGTCGTCGAGGTCAGGACGCGCGGCGCCTCTTCCGCGACGCGGTTGCGCGGCGGCAGGGGCGCGGGACCTTCGGGCACACGTGAGGCGGGAACGGCGGCGCGCTCCGCGGTCGAGCCACGCGGGAACAGGGACATCTGGCGGAAGGCTTCGGGCGTCACGCGGAAGGCATCGTACCCGGCACTTCCCCGGACTCAAGGCCGGGGGTTGGACGCCCGTCTGCCCGTCGACCACGCCCACACGCAGCGCATGACACCTCGGGTCGAAGCCACCCCTGCGCGCCCCGCGTGCTTCCTTGGGCTTCGTAAGCTCGGAGACGCGGGGCCCGCCCTTCAGGGCAGCGGGGGCTGTTCACCGTGGCGTGACTTGAGCAGGCGCTCCAGCCGCTCCGGCTCCATGCGCACCACGAAGGTCTTCTCCCTCGCGTACGTCACCTGCCCGGGGGCGGCGCCCTTCAGCTTGCGCACGAACTTCACCGGCATGTAGCTGACCTCGCCGCGCGGTTCGCCCTTCGCCCCCGAGTGGTGCAGCGCCAGGTGCGCCGCGTCCAGCAGCACCTCCTGCGCCACCTCCCCCTTCTTCTCCTGCGGCACCACCACGTGGCTGCCCGGCAGCCCCCGGGCGTGCAGCCAGATGTGCCAGGGCCTCGCCACCTTGAAGGTGAGCGTGTCGTTGTCCTCCGCGCCCCGCCCCACCCAGATGCGCGCGCCGCCGTGGCCCACGTACTCCTTGAAGGGCAACCCCTCCTTCGGGCCCTCCTCCCCCTGGGTCACCTGGAGGACCTCCACCTGCGCGAGCAGCGCGGCGCCGTCCATCGCCTCAATCTGCTGGAGCGCCACCTGCGCGTGCGCCACCTCCCGCGACAGCTCCGCCTCGCGGTGGCGCGCCGTCTCCACGCCACGCAGCAGGCGCCGGTACTGGTGGAAGCGCCAGTCCGTCTCCTCCTTGGGGGTGCGCTTCGGGTCCAGCGTCACCTGGACCTCCTCCACGCCGGACTCCGTATAGGAGGTGAGCGTCACCTCGGAAGCGCCCCGCTTGAGCCGGTGCAGGTTCTGCGCGAGCAGTTCGCCCACCTCGCGGTGCTTCTCCGCCTCCGGGCCTCGGGCCGCCTCCGCGCGCACCTTCTCCAGCGTCCGGGAGGAGCGCTTCAGCCGGGCGCGGTACGGCTGCGCGAGCCGACGGCGGATGGTGTCCGCGCGGCTGGTGCGGTCCTTCTGCCCGAGCACCCGTTCCGCGGCCTGCAACTTCGGAAGGAGGTCCCCCTCTTGCGGCTCCAAGCGCGAGGGCTGCGCGCGGCCCTTCGTCAGCGCCTCGTCGGACACGGGCTCCGGCGGCGTCCAGGCGGCGCCCGCATAGAGGTTGCGCCGGGAGCCGAAGCCTTCTCCGGAGAGCATCAGCACCCGGTTGTTGTCGCTCAGGAGGAGCAGCCCCCCCGGGGAGCCCAGCTCCAGCACCAGTCGGCGGCGCACGCCCTCGCGATCAAACTCCAGCACCACCGTGCGGTTCGGCTCCAGGTAGCGCGCGCCCTGGAGCTTGAAGCCGGTGAGTTCCTGGCGCAGCCAGCGCTGGAAGGGGGCGGGTTCGCCCGGCGTGGGGAAGCGGTCCTCCGCGACGGACAGGCGCGACAGCTCCCCTTCCGAGCACAGGCACAGGACCACCGAGCGGCCCGGAACGCGCAGCTCCACGTAGGCCAGGCGGGGCAGCGGGCACCACGCCTTCTGGGCCACCGCGCCCACCAGCCGGGACGCCACCTCCGCCACGACCTCTTCGAACTCCACCGGACGCAGCGACATGGCCCCTCCCCAAGGGGCGGAGGGGGAACCCCAGCCCGCAAAAAGAAAAACGGCCCGGCGGGTTTCGCCGAGCCGCTCATTGGACGTCAACCGACGTCCGTCATGACACGAAACTTCAGGACTGCGGGGCCTCGGGAGCGGGAGCCGCCGCCTTGGCGCTCTTGCGCTTCGCGGGAGCCCGCTTGACCGCCTTCTTCGCGGTGGTCTTCTTCGCGGGGGCCTTCTTGGCCGCCTTGCGAGGAGCAGCGGCCGTCTTGCGGGCCGTCTTCTTCGTCGCGGTCTTCTTCGCCGTCGCCTTCTTCGCGGGCGCCTTCTTCGCGGTCTTCTTCTTCGCGGCCATCGGAATCCTCCGTTCAGGTTGAGGCCCGCGGTGACGCGAGCCCTGCACCCACTTTGGACTGAACGTGAGTGCTTGAAATGAATGGTACGGGCGACATGCCAGTGTGTCAACGCATGGTGATGTATTGCAGTGCGCGGCGAGGCCGATTTCTAGGCGTCGGGCGCTTCCAACCGTTCGTGGCGGTCACTTCGGGGGGTGGAGCGCGTCGTGCGCGGAGGCCAATTTCCGGCTCCGGACGCATTTCGAGGGTCCGAACTCCTGACCTGAGTGTCCGCTGCCGCGCATCCGCGCGCGGTCCTCGCGTCGCTTCCCGTCGTTGAAGCGTCGGCCTACGGTGCGCGCCCGCATGCGCACCGCCCCACTGAGCTTCCCCGCGTCCTTCACCTTCGGCGTCGCCACGTCCGCGTACCAGGTGGAGGGCGGCATCGAGAACGACTGGTCCCAGTGGGAACGGGAGGGGAAGTTGAAGGAGCCCCACGTCCGCTGCGGCCGGGCGGTGGACCACTGGCACCGGTACGAGGAGGACTACGCCCTGGCCAAGGCGGTGGGGGCCACCGCGTTCCGCCTGTCGCTGGAGTGGGCGCGCATCGAGCCCGAGCGCGGCCGGTTCGACGGTCAGGCGCTGGAGGCGTACCGCGAGCGGCTCCTGCGGCTTCGCGCGCATGGCCTGCGGCCGGTGGTGACGCTCCATCACTTCACCCACCCCACGTGGTTCCACGCGGCCACGCCCTGGCACCTCCCGGAGAGCCTGGAGGCCTTCCGCCAGTACGTGCGCCGATGCGCGCCCTTGTTGGAGGGGTTGGACGCGCTCGTCATCTCCTTCAACGAACCGATGGTGCTTTTGTTGGGCGGCTACCTCCAGGGCCTGATGCCCCCGGGCATCACCGACGGGGCGAAGACGATGGCGGCGCTGGAGAACCTGGTGCGCGCGCACGCCATCGCGCGGGAGGAGCTGGGTCAGCGCCTGGGCCGGGTGGAGCTGGGCATCTCCCAGAACATGCTGTCGTTCGCGCCGGACCGCTGGTGGCATCCGCTGGACCGCTCGCTGGTGAGGCTGGCGGCCCCGGCCTACAACCACGCGTTCCACGAGGCGCTGTCGTCCGGCCACCTGCGCGTCTTCATGCCCGGCGTCGCGTCCACGGACGTGCGCATCCCGGAGGCGCGCGACTCGGTGGAGTTCGTGGGGGTCAACTACTACACGCGCGCCCACCTGCGCTTCATGCCGCGCCCGCCCTTCATCGACTTCAAGTACCGGGACCCGGACCAGCGCGGGCTCACCGACATTGGCTGGGAGCAGCGCCCGGAGGGCTTCGGCCAGTTGCTCCAGGAGGTGAAGCGCTACGGCAAGCCGGTGTGGGTGACGGAGAACGGCATCGACGACAGGAAGGGCACCGTCCGGCCGGAATATCTCCACGCGCACCTGAAGCAGGTGCTGGAGGCGCGCGCCTCCGGGGTGGACATCCAGGGCTACCTCTATTGGAGCCTGCTGGACAACTTCGAGTGGCTGGAGGGCTGGGGCCCGCGCTTCGGCCTGTACCACGTCGACTTCGACACGCTGGAGCGCCGCCCCACCCCGGCCTGCGACTACTTCCGCGCCGTGGCCACCGGGCGCGTGCTGGTGCCGCCGCCCGGGGCTGCCTCCGACGCTTCAGGCTCTGGAGGCGCTCAGCCCAGCGCGGCCCGGTAGTCCACTTCCGGCTCCTCTAGAGGAGCCGAAGGGTCGGTGTCCGCGCCCGCGAAGAAGCGCCGGACGCTGTCCTCCACCGCCTGGGGCGAGTCGAGCTGGTTCACCTCCGAGCGGAAGTGCGCCGCGCCCTTGAGGCCGTGCGCGTACCACGCCAGATGCCGGCGGAAGGAGCGCACCGCGCCCACGGGGTCCCCGAAGAACTCCGCGTGCGCCTGGGCGTGCTCCAGCACCAGCTCGCAGCGCTCCTCGGGCGTCGCCGGAGGTCCGCCGGTCAGCTCCCGGAAGAGCCACGGGTTGCCCAGGGCGCCCCGGCCAATCATCACGAAGTCGCAGCCGGTGGCGTCCAGCATCCGGTGGGCGTCCGCCACCGTCTTCACGTCCCCGTTGCCCATGATGGGCAGCTCCGGGAAGTGGCGCTTCAGGGACGCGATGTGGGACCAGTCCGCCTGGCCCGAGTAGCCCTGGGCCCGGGTGCGCGCGTGGATGGCGAGCCCGGCGCAGCCCGCTTCCTGAAGCGACTCCGCCATCTGGAGGTAGTTGAGGCTCTGGGCGTCCCAGCCCGAGCGGATTTTGCAGGTGACGGGCAGGCCGGTGGCGTCGCGGATGGCCCGGACGACGGCGGCGGCTCGGGGCACGTCGCACAAGAGGCCGCTGCCGGCGCCGTTGCGCACCACCTTCTTCACCGGGCAGCCCATGTTGATGTCGATGATCTGCGCGCCCGCGTCCCTGCCCACCTGGGCCGCCAGCGCCATGGCCTCCGGTTCGCCGCCGAAAATCTGGAGCGAATAGGGCTTCTCCACCTGGGCGTCGTAGCGCAGGTACTTGAGCGTGCGCTGGTTCTGGCGCATCAGGCCCTGGGCGCTCACGAGCTCCGTGGGGCACAGGGCGGCGCCCAGCCGGAACGCGATGACGCGGAAGGGGCGCTCGCTCACGCCCGCCATGGGCGCGAGGATGTAGGGATTGGGGAGCGTGTAGGGACCCAGCTTCAGCATGGCGGCGACACCCTATAGACCTTTGGACCCTGACGGGGCGGGAACAGAAGCTCGCCCGAGGGGCACAACGGCCCTGCGCGGGTGGGGGTCAACGATTAAGGTCCCTTCCCATGTTCCGTTTCAGGCTCGGGAGCGTCCCCGTCCACGTCCACATGAGTCACCTGCTGTTCTCGGCGGTGCTCGCCTACAACTCCCTGCCGGTGCCGGGCAGGAGTTCGAGCGCCGGGTGGCTGGGGGACCGGCTGACCGACCCCGACTCGGCGGGCTATGCGGGTGCGGTGGCGACCTACGTCCTGTCGTGGATGTTCATCGTCTTCGTGTCCGTGCTCGTGCATGAGCTGGGGCACGCGGTGGCCTTCCGCTACTTCGGCTACCAGCCGAGCGTGGACCTGGTCTTCATGGGCGGCGTCACCCGCCCCAACACGGACGCCCCCCTGCCCTGGCACAAGGACGTGGTCAGCAGCTTCGCGGGCCCGCTGGCCGGGCTGACGCTGGGCGTCCTCTGCTGGGCGGTGCTGCTGCAGGTGCGTGGCCGTTGGGAGGTGGCGGACTTCTTCCTGGGCAACTTCTTCTTCGCCAACATGGTGTGGGCGGTGCTGAACCTGCTGCCCGTGCCCCCGTTGGACGGCGGCCACATCAGCACGGCGCTCGCCACGCGGATGTTCGGCCGGAGGGGCTTCATCGTGTCCCACGTGCTGGCCCTGGGCCTGTGCGTGGGGGTGGTGCTGCTCAGCATCAAGAGCGGGGCCCTGTTCCTGGGCGTCCTCTTCGCCATGTTCGGCTTCCAGTCGTTCCGCGTGCTGGCGGACGTGATGCGCGCGCGCAGCGAGGACAAGGAGGCCGAAGGTCCGAAGGCCCAGGGGCTGCGCGAGGCCCAGCAGGCCCTGCGCGAGGACCGGCTGGACGACGCGTGGCGGCTGGGCCAGCGGCTACTGGAGGGTGAGGGGCTGTCCGCGAGCCTCACCAGCCGGACGCACTACCTGTTGGGCTGGGTGGCGCTGAAGCAGGGCCAGGGCCGGCCCGCGCTGGACCACTTCTCCCAGGTGCAGGGCCAGCCGGTGGAGATGCACGCGGTGGCGGCGGCCTTCTCGCTGGTGGGCGACGACGCCCGGGCGGTGGGCTACTGGAAGCAGGCGTGGGGCGAGTCGCAGGACCGGACCGTGATGCACGAGTACGCGGGCGCGCTCATCCGCCTGGGTCAGGTGCAGGAGGCGCTGCGGCTGCCCGGCGTGGACCCGGCGGCCGCGTTCCGGTGCGCGGAGCGGGCGCTCTTCATCCGGGGCGCCTATTCGGAGGCCGCGGCGGTGGGCGAGGCCGCGCTGCAGCACGCGAAGGACCCGGGCATCGCCTACGACGCGGCGTGCGCCTTCGCCCGAGCGGGCAACATGGGGGACGCGGTGCGCCTGCTCCAGCGCGCCCAGGCCCTGGGATTCAAGGACGCGGACTATGCCGCCTCCGACGAGGACCTGGCGCCCCTGCACGGGCAGCCCGCGTTCGAGGCGTGGCTGTCCCTGCTGCGCCCCTCCGCTTCGACCTGAGCGGGGACGCGCCTCCGGAGGTAGAGTCCACGCCCTCCCGTGAAGCCGCCCTCCCCGTCCGTGAAACCTCCCGACGCGCCCGTGCGTACCGGTGCCATGCCGGCATTGTCGGAGGGTGCCGGGGACTCGGACGAGGTGTTGATGGAGCGGTTCTGCCAGGGGGATGCGCCCGCGTTCGATGCGCTCTTCCAGCGCTACGCACGCCCCATCCAGGGCTACCTGTCGCGCCTGACGGGCAGCCCCGCCACCGCCGAGGACCTGACCCAGCTCACATTCCTGTCCCTGGTGCGCGCCCGTGGCCGCTTCCAGGAGGGGGCTCGCGTGCGTCCGTGGCTGTACGCCATCGCCACCAACGCCGCGCGGGACCATGCGCGCCGCCACCGCCGGCCGGAGGACCTCACGCCCGAAGGTGAGCTGCCCCTCACCGCCGTGGCCGACACCCCGGAGCCCCGGGACGCGGGCCTGGAGCGCGCCGTGCACCGCGCCCTGGAGCAGCTTCCGGAGGGACAGCGCGTGCCCATCCTCATGCATCGCTTCGAGGGCCTGGGCTTCGCGGAGATCGCCGAGGCCCTGGGCCTCACCGAGAGCGCGGTGAAGGTCCGCGCCCACAGGGGGTACGCGCGGCTGCGCGAGCTGCTCGCCCCCCTTCATCAGGAGACAGCGGAATGACGCCCGAGTGCGAACGCGTCATGGACTGCCTGGACGGCCCGCTGCCTCCGGACCTGGCCGCCCACGCGGCCGGCTGCGAGGACTGCCGCGCGCTGCTGGAGGGCTTCCACGCGCTGGCGCCGCCCGACACCGGGCCCGCCCCCAAGCCCTTCGCGGGTCCCTTCAATGAAGCGAAGCTGGAGGAGACGCGGCGCAAGTCGCTGACGGAGCTCGCCGCGGCGCCCCTGCCCACCCCGTGGTGGCGGGACGTGCTGGTGCTGCTGGTCACCTATCTGGTCGTGGGCGCGGTGGGCCTCGCCGTGGTGGGCCGGCACGGGATGCTGCTCAACTCCGCACCTTCTTATGTGGTGGCGGGCGTGGCGCTGCTCATCGTCGCGGGCGTGGGGGGCGGGGCCCTGCTGGGACTGGCGCCGGGCCGGAGGCGCTGGCCCCTGGGCGTGGTGGCGCTGGGCGCGGGGGGCGTGGCGCTGGCGCAGTTGGCGGGGCGCTCCGGCGTCGAGGCGCGGCCCCTGCTCACAGGCACCCTGGGGTGCCTGGGCACGGAGGTGGTGCTGTCGGTGGTGCCGCTGGCCCTGGCGCTGGTGCTGCTGTGCCGCTCCGCCTACCAGCCCGTCCGGGCGCTGGCGGCGGGGCTGTCCTCGGCGGGCGTGGGCATGCTGGTGCTGCACGTGCACTGCCCCGACGGCGCCGCGGACCACCTGATGCTGGGCCACCTGCTGCCGTGGGTGGCGCTGGCCGGCGTGGCGGTGTTCATCCGCTCACGCCTGCCGTCCCGCACCTTCGCGCCCTGATTCACCGGTGCGCGAGGGCGGGCCTGCCCACTACTGGAGCCGCGACAGCGCTTCCTGGGGGAAGGCGCGCGCGTCCACCTTCGCATGCCATTCCTTCACCTTGCCGTCCGGCCCGATGACGACGCCCACCCGGCGCGCGTTGGCGGCCGAGGCGTCATCCGCGGCCCCGTAGGCCAGCCCCACCTTGCGATCCACGTCGCACAGCAGGGGGAAGTTGAAGTCGAACTTCTTCGCGAAGGCCTGGTTCTCCTCCGGCGTGTCGAAGCTGATGCCCAGGATGACCGTGCCCTTCTGTTCGTACTGGGCCTTGTGGTCACGAAAGGAGCAGCCCTCCGCGGTGCAGCCCGGCGTGTCCGCCTTCGGGTAGAACCAGAGCACCACGTTCTTGCCCCGGTAGTCCGACAGGCTGTGCGTCTTCCCCGTATGGTCCTTCACGGTGAACTCCGGCGCCACGTCTCCCTGCTTGAGCATGTGCGATGCCTCCTTGAGGTGGGGGAACGGCGCCGTCCTAGCACGCCGTGGGGACAGGCAGCCGGGCACCGCTCGGACGATGTGTGGAGTGGAGTGCAGCCGGGCGGCCCCCTCCGGGCGCCGTCATCAAGAAGCTTGAAACCCACCCCGCTCCTCCCTTTAGTAGGGGCTCCAAATGAACAACAGTGACGAACCTCCGCCTGCCCAAGGGCAGCGCGTGTCCGCGCTTCGCGCGTGGGCGAAGCAGAATCTTTCCCGCCTCATCTACTTCCTGCTGGGTGCGTCCAACCGCATCCGCCTGCCGACGCCGTCCGTGCTGCCCATCGCGGGCGCGGTGGTGGGGCTCTACAGCGGCCTGGCCGCCGGCATCTTCTCCAACCTCATCGGCGTGATGAGCGGCATCACGTTCAGCGCCGCGGAGCTGGCGGCGACGCTCAAGCCGCAGCGCCTGCGCACGCTGATGGAGTCGCTGGCCTCCGCGCGCTGGCACCTGGAATACGCGCTGGTGGGCGTGCCCCTGGCGCTGGGCGCGCTGCTGCTCGCGCGCGTCATCGAACCGGGCGGACCGCGCGACGAGGTGAAGCGGCGCCTGCGGCTGCTCGCGCTGCTGACGCTGGGCGGCCTTTCGCTCTACTACCCGCTGGTGGGGCTGGCGGCCATCAACGCGGTGTTCGGCCACGCGCACAACCTGCCCGCGGCGCTGCCGCACCTGCCCTGGTGGCTGGTGCTGCTGGCGCCCACGCTGGGCGGGCTCGCGGTGGGACGGCTCTTGCGCGACCGGCCGGAGACGCACGGCCACGGCCTGCCGGAGGTGGTGCGCGCGGTGAAGAGCGGCGCCAACGTGGTGCCGGCGGACCGGGGGCTGCTCAAGCTCATCGCGTCCGCCATCACCATTGGCAGCGGCGGGTCCGCGGGCCGCGAAGGCCCCATCGTCTATGGCGGCGCTGCGTTCGCTTCCAGCGTGGGACGCGTGCTGGGCTTCAGCCGGCGGGAGCTGTCCATCCTGCTGGCGTGTGGCGCGGGCGCGGGCATCTCCGCGTCCTTCAACGCCCCCATCGCGGGCGCGGTGTTCGCGATGGAGATCATCCTTCGCGAGTTCGAGCTGCGCGTCTTCTCCCCCATCATCCTGGCGAGCGTGGCGGGCACGCTGGTGAGCCGGGGCGTGCTGGACGAAGCGCCCATGCTCAACCGGGTCAACTACGAGCTGGTCAGCGGCGCGGAGGTGTTCGCCTACGCGGCGCTGGGCATCGGATGCGGCCTGCTGGCGTTCGCGTTCGTGAAGATGCTGCACGGCGTGGAGCACTTCTTCCAGGGACGCGGGGGCGGCCGGCTCTCCCCGTGGCTGGGCAGGAAGCCCCTGCCGGTGCGCGCGGCGCTGGGCGGCCTGTGCACGGGCGTGCTCGTGTTCCTGAGCCCCACGGTGTGGGGCAGCGGTCACGACTTCATCAACCTGGCGGCGGCGGGCCAACTGCCCTTCATCTTCCTGGTGACGGCGTGCGTGCTGAAGCTGCTGGCCACGTCCATCACGATTGGTTCGGGCGGCTCCGGCGGCACGTTCTTCCCGGCGGCCGTCATCGGCGCCATGGCGGGCGGCGCGTTCGGCACGCTGGTGCACTACTTCTTCCCCCTGGCCACCGGGCCCAGCGGCGCGTACGCCATCGTGGGCATGGGCGGCGCGGTGGCGGCGCTCACGCGCGGACCGCTCACCGGCATGATGATGCTGTACGAGCTGAGCGGCAGCCACGACATCATCCTGCCGCTGATGGTGACGTGCACCATCGCGTCCGCGCTGTGCCACTACCTCATCGAGCGCACCTCCACCAAGGTGGTGAGCGACGAGGACCTGCTGACAGGCACCCAGGTGCGGACCCTGATGACGCAGGTGGCGGCGGTGCCGGCGGGCATGCCGCTGCGCGCGCTGACGGACCAACTGCTCACGTCGGAGGTAGGCACGCTGCCGGTGCTGGACACGCTGGGCAACCTCTACGGCACCGTGCAGGTGGAGCAACTGCGCGAGGTGTGGCGGGACGAATCCATGTACCCGCTGCTCGTCGCCAGCGACCTGGCGCGCAAGCTGCCCGCGCTGGCCCCGGACACGGACCTGGCCCATGCGCTCCTGATGATGGACCAGGAGGACGTGGACGCGCTGCCGGTGGCGCCCGTGCTGGGGCTGGCCCCCTGCGGGCTCCTCACCCGCTCGTCGGTGCGCCGCTTCCTCTTCGCGCAGCACACGCGCACGAACGGCGACCACGCCGTCGCCCCGACCGAGGTGACGCACTGAAGCGGACGGCCTCCCTGGAGGAGGCGCGGGGTCTGTCAGGAAACCGGGGGAGCGGGCATCCTTGGGCGCCATGTCCGACCCCGCCCTGTCCACCCTGCGCGCCGAGCTGACGTCCACCTTCCATGACGCCCGGGTGCGCCGGATGGTGGACCTGGGACGGAGGGCCCGAACGGAGCCGCAAGCCCAGGCGCTGCTGGACGCCCTGGCCCGGGGGGACGCGTCCGAGAGGCGCCTGGCCCTGGCGGCACAGTTCACCCGGCGCGATGGCGTGGCGGTGCTCAAGGCCACGGCGGACGACTCCTTCAGGGTGCGCGCGCTGGCGTTCGAGCTGGTGCCGCTCGCCTGTGATGATGCCCAGGCCCTGGAGGCGCTGCGCATGGCGCACGGCATGCGCCGGGAGCAGTCCCTGCTGCGGCTGTTGGTGATTCGCAAGCGGCACGCGGTCATCGACGCGTACCTGGACGGACTGGCGGAGAAGGGCGACAGCGCCACGTTCGCGGACGCGGTGCCCCTGGCCTCGGCGCAGGGCCTGCGTCGGCACCTGGCGCGCGCGCTGGAGCGGCCCAGCCACCGGTTCTGGGCTCGGCTCGCGCGGTTCGCCCCGGAGGTGCTGGGCGAGGTGCTCATCGAACGGATGCGCGCGGTGACGGGCGAGGCGGATCCGGTGACGCGGATGCACGTGGACTGGGGGCTGGTGCGCCTGGCGGAGCAGGTGCCCGACGCGGCGGAAGCGCTGCTGGAGTTGATGCTCGCGCGCGGCATTCCTCCCTACGAGGGCGCGCTGCGGTGGCTGGTGCGGCTTCGCCCCGCGCGCACGCTGGCCCTCCTGCGCCAATACCCCAACATCGCCCTTCCGCACCTGCTGTTCGCGAAGGCCGTGGGCTCGCTGGATGCGGAGGCCCTGACGTGGATCCTCCAGCGCGACCCGAACCTGCTGGGCACCTCGAAGGACGTGCTGAAGAAGGTGGCCGAGCCCCTGCACCGGACCGTCACGGAGACCTGGTGCGCGGCGGTGGATGGTTCGCCCCACTGGGGCACGGAGTTGATGGCCCTCATCCAGGACGCGGGTGTGCGCGAACACGTCTTCCAGCGCTGGAGCGCGGCGATGCGCAACCGCGACGGCGTCATTCCGGTGGGCTACCTGGAGCGCCTGCCCGTGGACCTGCGCGAGCGCGAGGCGCGGCGGCACCTGCACGAGGTGGTGGCGCTGGGCACCCGGGCCGAGTCTCGCATCGTCTACGCGCGGCTGCTGCCCTGGGACGAGGCGCTGGGCGTGCTCCGGGGCTCGATGGGGCATCCCGACGCGGGCATGCGCGGCCTGGCGCTGGGCGCGGTGCTGGCCCTGCCCGGTCTGCGTCCGGACGAGCCCGCCTGGGTGGCACCCGCGCTGGCGCTGGTGCTGGCCCGGAAGAACGAACAGGACCCGGTGCGCGGGGCCATGTTGCAGGCCCTGAACGGGTGGCCCCGGCGGATGTGGCGCGCCGAGCACACCGAGGCCCTGGGCCGCATCCTGCGCGACGCCCTGGACGCGGCGGACCTGTCGCCGACGACGGCCATGGCGGCGGAGGTGCTGCTCGTGCGGGCCTTCGGCGCGGACCCCGCGTGGGGTGCGCCGTGGCTGGGCACGTTCCTCAAGGAGCGGGGCAGCCTGCGGGACGCGGGGCTGGGGCACCGGCTGACCGACGACGAGGTGCGCCGGGCCGCTCCCTTCCTGCTGTCCCTGGCGAAGGTCTGGGCGGAGCGTGAGCGCGGCGGGCCCCTGCTCCAGCTCGCGCAGAGCCTGGGCAAGCGCGCGGCGCTGGTGCCCGGCCTGTCGGAGTGGCTGGTCTCCGTGCGGGACGTGACGCCGGATGGGCGGCTGGCGGTGGCGCTCAGCCAGTGGCTGTCGAAGGAGGACCGGCCCCGCTTCGAGGCGACGCTCGCGGGCGCGCTGCGGCGCTGGAGGGACCGGGGCTGGGACGACGAGGTGGTCACGCTGGCGCTCCACGAGAAGCGCGACGTGCCCCTGCACCCGGAGCTGGTATCGGAGCTGGAGCGGGTAGCGCTGCGGCTGGGCAAGCCGTCCGCGAACGCGCTGTGGGTCCTGCGCTACCGCGCGTGCAAGGACTTCGACCGGATGCTGCCCACGCTGCTCAAGCGTGACGAGAGCGCCATCGCCATCCCCGTGGTGCGCGAGTACCTGCACCGGCGGCGGCAGGACCTGCTGGGCCCGTACCTGGGCGCTCCGGCCATCACCGGCCAGTTCGCTACGGGCGCGACGCATTGGATCCTCCCCTTCGACTCGGGCTTCTACCGGTGGACGGCGGAGCAGAACCGGATGTATTCGCGCGCGCTGTCCAAGCTGTGCGAGGACCCGGAGCGGGACACGCCCACGCTGCTGGCGGCGGTGACGCGGCTGGCCGCGCTGGACTGGGCGCCCATGGACTCGCTCCAGGCGATGGCGGACGACAAGCGGCCCGCGGTGCAGGAGCGGGCCCTGCGGGTGCTGGCCCGGTGCGACCAGGGCCAGGGCGTGCCCACGCTGATTGAGTGCCTGGGGGATTCGCGCGCGCGCATCGCCATCTACGGCCTGCGCCGGGCGTTCAACGGCATGCCTCCCGCGCGGGTGCTGGCGCTGCTCGCGGACGTGCCGCTCGCGAAGGTCACCGTCGCCAAGGAGGTGGTGCGGCTGCTGGGCGAGCTGCGTTCGGACGCGGCCTACGGACGGCTGTTGGAGCTGGACGCCCTGCCCCTGCACCGCGACGTGCGCATCGCGCTCCTGCGCGGGCTGTGGGACCACCTGGACCGCGAGCCCACGTGGGCGGTGTTCGAGCGGGCCGTCACGGGCGACGACGCCATCATGGCCTCGCGCGTGGGGGACATCCCCGCGGACCGGCTCACGGAGGCCCTGGACGCGCGGCTGTCCGCGCTGCTCGCGAAGGTGCTGGCCCGGCCGGAGCCCGACGCGCGCATCGACCTGCTGCGGCGCGCGGCGTTCCTCCAGGTGAAGGACCGGGAGCGGGTGTTCCTTGCCGCGTGCGGCGCGCGGTTGGTGTCGCCCTTCGATGACGAGGTGCGCGCGGCGATGGGGGCACTGGTCCGCCGCGCCGACGAACAGGACCTGCCGTTGATGGCGCGGATGCTGGAGGCGGTGGTGGGCGACCGGCAGGCGCTGAGCGTGGCGCTGGATTCACTGCTCCAGCCCCGGGAGCGGATGCGCCCCGTGCCCCTGCGTACGACGCAACTGCTGGCCGAGGTCGTCCTCACGAAGGACCCGCGCCTGGCGGTGCATCGCGTGCGCTGCGCGGCCATCGCCCTGGAGCCTTTGGTGTTCGCGAGCCACCTGGATGCCCTGGGTCATGCGGGCTGGCTGCACGCGGATGCACTGATGGCGGCCCAGGTGGCGGTGGCCCAACTGCCGCTGGAGTCGATGGAGGCGGTGGGCGAGCGTCTGGGAAAGAGCCCCAGTCCGGAGGTGCGGCGACTGGCCGTGCAGTGCGTGGTGCGCGACGCTCAGGAGGGACGGGGCTGGACGCCGGAGCGGCTGGAGACGCTCGCCACCCTTCAGCGGGATGCTTCGCCGCTCGTGGCCGGCGCCGCGCAGTTCGTGTTCCCTCCCAGGGAACTGCTGAAGACTCCGCGCGCGTAGGGTGTCGCGTCCCCTGCCGGGAGGTGACTCCTCCCGGCACCCCGCACCTTCAGTTGAGCGAACGCTCCAGTGGATTCGGGACCCGGACCGGCGCACCCGCCGAGGCGCCCCGCACGGCCTCGTGCGCGTACCGCTCCAGCGCCAGGGCCCGATGGGCCACGGTGTGCTCGGCCAGCACCCGTTCGCGGGCGCGTGCTCCCAGTTGGAGCCGGTCCGCTTCCGGCATCTCGCGCAGGTACAGCAGCACGTCCTTCGCCGTGCGCGCCACGACCACCTCCTCGCCCAGGGAGAAGAGGTCCTCCAATCCTGGCCAGGGGTCGCAGATGAGGGCCGCGCCACACGCGGCGGCCTCGAACAGATGCGGGCCCGGCGAGTGCTCCGCGCGGGAGAGCGCCAGCGTGAAGCGCTGCGCCGCATGGAAGTCCGGGCGCTCACGCGACGCAGGGGCCGCCTGCCGCGTCACATTGGAGGCCCACGCCGCATCCACGACGGACATGCCTCCGGCGAGGACGAACCGCCCTTCGGGCCAGTCGCGCGCGGCCCCGAGCAGCAACGGCCCCAGCAGCGCCCGGCGCTCCGGCGACAGCGGCCCCAGGTGCCCCAGGTCCCAGCGCATTCCCTGCTGTGGTCGCGGCGCGAAGTGCTCCGGGTGCACGCCGGGCGGGAACGCGCGGGCCCGGGCCACGCCCCACTCGCGCTCCAGGCGCACGGGCACGGGGCCTCCGCAGGAGCACAGGCAGAGGTGGTAGGCCGCGAGCTGTTCGGGCGTCATCCGGGATGCGTCTTCCGGGTGGCGCTGTCGCAGCGTCCGGGGTGTGTCGCGGTCCCAGCAGACGGTGAGCCCGCGCGCGGTGTCCGTCGCCCAGCGGCCCACCTCCGCGACCCGGGGCACGTCCGCGTCCACCAGCACCAGGTCCGCCCGGCGCACCCGGGAGCGGAAGCGCGCGTGCAGGTCCGCCACGTTCAAGTACGGCGCGAAGAAAGGCTCCCCCTCCAGCCACGCTCCACCGGACAGCGCCTGCTCCAACAGGAGGACCGCGTGCCCCCTGTGCCTCAACGCCTGCGCGAGCAATCTTGAAGCCGTGCCCCGCGCGCCCTCAGCGGACGCCCCGCACGGCGGACCCAGGAAGACGATGTCCATCCCAACGGGCCTCCTTCACGCCCCCGACCCCAACGGACGGTGGACGCCCGCGCGGCGACTCCAGGGCTATCGCTTCCGGCAGCCCACGAACAAGGCGGCGGCCCTGGGTCCTCGTGAACTCCTCAACGGCCGGGCACCTCTCCGGCCCACGCGGACAGGCCGGACGTCCGCGAGTGGACCGTGGCCCCTCCCTCCAAGGCGAGGAGCCCCTGCGTCACGACACCGTGGCTACTTCGTCGGCGGTTCGGCCTTGATGGGGGGCGTGTTCCCAGCGGGCGCCTCCGAGGGCTTCGCCGCGCTGGCCTTGCGCAGCGGGCACGCGACGATGGCGCCCGTGGGGTCGATGGCGTCCTTGCCCTCGTCCACCTTGAGCACCTTGCGGTCCTCGCCCACGACGAACGTGTAGCGCTTGGACACCGTCACCACCGGCATCTTCACGTCGTACGCGGTGACGACCTTGCCGTCCGGATCCGGGATGAACGCGAAGGGCGCCTTGAGCTCCGTCCTGAAGCGCGTCAACGTCTCCGCGTCGTCCGTGGAGAAGGCCAGCACCTGGCCCTGTACCTTCTCGATGTCCTTGTAGCGGTCGCGGTACGCGGTCAGCTCCTTCGTGCAGCCCCCGGTGAACGCCTTGGGGAAGAAGGCCACGATGACGGGCCCCTTCTTCACCATCTCCGACAGCGTGTACGACGTGCCCCCGGTGTCCTTCACCGTGAAGTCCGGGGCGGTGTCGCCCACCTGGGGAATCGCTGCGCTGACCAGTCCGACCACGAGCAGGGGAATGAGCATGGCCGGGACTTAACGGGCCCCGGACATTGGGACAAGCCAGGAACAAGTCCGCCCCCGCTACGTCGTCAGCCGGGCCCAGACGGCCGCCGCGGCCTCGCGCGACTGCTCGGCCACCACGGAGGGGTTCACCGACAGGGGCCGGCGCGCCCAGACGCGCCACACGCCGTCCACCATCACCGCCTCCACGTGCCGGCTGCCCAGCCCGTGGACCACGTGCCATGCCAGCGTCTCCGCCGTCAGCGGCGTGGGCGACAGGTAGTCCATCACCAGCAGGTCCGCGAGCGCGCCCTCGCGCATGGGGCCAATGGCCGCCTCGAACACCTGCGACGCCAGCCGGTGCCCGTTGGCCAGATAGCGCAGCACGTCGATGGGCTGCCCCGCCTCGCGCGAGCGCAGGAACGCCGCCTGCGCCTCCGCGAACAGGTCCGGCGACGTGCCGTCCGTGCCCAGCGACGCGCGGGCCCCGAACTTCAGCGCCGGCGCGTAGCCCACTTCGAGCCCCTGGTTGGAGCGCGGCGTGTGCACCAGCCACGTCCCCGTGGCCAGCACCTGCGCCAGGTCCGCCCACTCCAGGTGGCCCGCGTGCGCCGCCATCGCTCGGGGCGACAGAAGGTTTCCGTTGAGCAGGCGCGTCACCGGCGGGTTGCCGTGGCGCTCGGTGGACAGCCGTTCGTCCAGCGGATCCTCCGCGAGCGGGAAGTGCAGCCCGGTGTTGGTGGTGTTGAGCGCCTCGCCCAGGCCCTGGAGCGCGTCGTCGCCCAGGGTGAACATGGGCCCCGCGCCCACCTGTCCCCGGAAGCGGCCCCGGGCCTTGCGCGCGAAGCTGACCGTCTCCTCCAGCCCCTCCTCGCGCCCCACCGCGCCCATGCGGTCCGTCACCGCATAGGACAGCACGCCGCGCACGCCCACCTCATGGAGCCCGCGCGCTACGCGCAAGAGCGAACCCGTCACCGCCTTGGGCGAGGCGTGCAGGTCGAACAGGGTCGTGGTGCCGCACTGGATGGCTTCGAGTCCGCCCGCCGTGGCGCCCACCTGCACCGCGTCCAGGTCGAGCGCGTTCTCGAAGGGCCAGCGCACCTGCTCCAGCAGCGCCTGGTAGGTCTCCGGCGTCGGCCGCACCAGTCCGCGCGACAGCACGCTCACGAGCCGCTGGTGCGCGTTGACGAGCCCCGGGAAGACGAGCTTGCCGGACAGCGCCACCACCTCGTCGTCGGGGCCGGGCGTCAGGTCCTCGCCCCGCGCCACGATGCGCTCGCCTTCGATGCGCAGGTCCACCCGCTCGACGGAGGCGGGTTCCAGTTCGACGACGTAACCACCCTTGAGGACGGTGCCCAACATCCCTCCCTGCATTCGCGACGGTGCGCGAGGTTCGTGACAGCGGCCCCCTTCCCCTTAGGGGTCCCACTTCGAGCGCGGCAGGTTAGCACTGCACCCCCGCCCCCGGTCACCGGGTACGCCCCTCCTTCCACCCACACCCGTCGTCCCGGCCTGGCCAATACGGTGCGCATGGGCGTTTCCAGGGGCCCTTGCCCTCCTGAAACATCCCGGGAGCAAGGGTTCAGGGGTGGGGACAGCCAGGCAGGCATTCCCGCAGGACCTTGGGTGCCAGGGGCACGGGCCCGTAGACTGCCGCCACCTTGGTGTCAGAACCCGGCTTCTCCTGGGCAGGTCGCTACCGCTTGAGTTCGCGCATCGCGACGGGCGGCATGGCCGAGGTGTATCTGGCGCGCGCCATCGCTCCGGACGGGCAGCGCGGCCCGGCGGTGGCGGTGAAGAAGCTGATGCCGCACATGGTCGTGGACCGGCGCATCGTGCAGATGTTCCTCAACGAGGCGCGCATCACCGCGCAGGTCCGGCACCCCAACGTGGTGTCCATCCTGGAGCTGGGCATGGAGGGCACGGAGCCCTTCATCGCCATGGAGCTGCTGGAGGGCTGTTCGTTCGCGGAGCTGCGGCGGGAGGCGGCGGAGCTGGGGCACCGGGTACCCCTGGGCATCACCCTGCGCGTGCTGGTGGATGCGTGCCGGGGGCTGGATGCCGCGCACCGCGCCGTGGACGAAGCGGGCCGGCCGCTGAAAATAGTCCACCGCGACTTCACGCCGGACAACATCCACGTGGGCGTCAACGGCGCGGTGAAGGTCATCGACTTCGGCATCGCGAAGGCGGACGCGCTGGGCTCCGGCACGGAGCCGGGGACGCTGAAGGGCAAGTTCTTCTACATGTCGCCGGAGATGATCGCCGGCCGCAGCGTGGACCACCGCGCCGACCTGTTCGCCGCGGGGGTGATGCTCTACGAGCAGCTCTGTGGCCGCCGGCCCTTCACCGGCATGTCGTCCGACGAGGTGCTGTCGCGCATCGCGGAAGGACGGCCGAAGCCGCCCACGGCGTTCGACCCGTCGGTGCCGCAGGCGCTGGAGGCGGTGTGTCTGATGGCGCTCGCGAAGGACCCGGAGGCCCGCTTTGACAGCCTCCAGACCTTCATCAACGCCATCGAATTGCTGGGCGGTCCCGCGGAGGTCGCCACGCCGGCGCAGGTGGCCGCGTACCTGGACACGTTGTTTCCGCCGGACCGCAACCCCAAGCGACAAGCCCTGCGGCGCGCGAGGCTCGCGGATCCGTCGAACTCGGGCACGGACGCCACGCCCATGGCGGACGCGCTGCCGCCATTCGCGGCACGGTGGCCCGCGGAGCCGGAGCGCACGGCGGCGTCCACGAACGTGTACGGGTCGGGTTCGTGGCCCGGGATTCCAGCGGGAACCGAGGTCCTGCCCGAGGGTCCGGTATCCCTGCGCGGTGAGGTCCCTCTCAATCCGGACGCGCCCTCCACCTCCTCACGGGGTGAAGCCCCGAGCGGGCCGGACGCGCCCTCTTCCGCTTCGCACGGCGAAATCCCGAGCAGGCCGCACGCGCCCTCCTCTTCGCGCGGCGAAGTCCCGAGCAGGCCGCACGCGCAAGCCTCCACGGCGGGAGTGAGCAGCACCGCCCCCCGGTCGCGCAAGGGCATCGCGCTTCTCGTGGGCGTGCTCGCCCTGGGCGGACTGGGCGCGGGGGCCACGTGGTTCCTGCGGCGTCCGGATGTTCCGCCCACCGCACGGCTCGCCGCCGCCGAGGCCGCCGCGACGGCGGACGCGAAGGCCTCCGCGCTGGAGGGGCTGGGCAAGGACGCACGCGCCACCGCCAAGGAGCTGGCGCGCGCGAGCACCCTGCTGCTCGACGCGGGCGCCCACCCCCAGGCCCTGGCCCTGGCGGAGGCGTACACCGCGCGCTTCCCCAAGGAGGCCGAAGCCCACCTGCTCGCGGCGCGGGCCGCCACCGAGCTGCGCATGGGCAAGCGCGCCGAGCGCGCCATCGACGAAGCCACGCTGCTCGCGCCGAAGGACATCCGCGCGCCCCTGGCCCTGGCCGAACTGCGCGCCCGTCAGGGCGATGTGCCGGGCGCGTTGACCGCGCTCGCGAAGGCGTATGCGCAGTCGCCGGGCTCCGCGCTGGTCGCGCCCCGCTACGGACAGCTCCTGTCACAAGGGGGCCGGCTGGATGAGGCCGCCAGCGTGTTGTCCACCTGGACGCGTCAGCACGACGACGCCGCGGCCCTCGCGGAGCTGGGCTTCGTGCGCTTCCGCCAGGAGAAGCTGGACGACGCGGCCTCGCTGCTCAAGCGCTCGGTGAGGAAGGCCCCTTCGCTCGCGGTGGCCCATTCGTACCTGGGGGCCGTCCTCTTCCGGCAGGGCGACCTCCGGGGCGCAGAGCGCGAGTACCGCGAAGCAGAGCGACTGGCCCCGGACGACCCCCGGGCCCTGACGGCGCGCTGCCGGCTGCATGCCCACGCGGGCGACACCGCCGCGGTGGACGAGGTGAAACGTACGCTGGCGGAAAGGTTCCCCGCCCAGGCGTCCACACTGTCTGCCGAGTGCGGTCAGGGGAATTAGATCCCCTCCCATGCGCCTCCGCTTCCTCGTCCTCGCCGCGTCCAGCCTGCTGATGACGGCCGCCGCCTGTCACCCCGTCTCGGATGATGAGCCCACGCCCGACGCGGGGACGCAGGATCCAGACCCCACGGCCGGGGACGTGGCACCCGCGGACCGCACCTCCTGCGCGGGCCTCACCGTGGCGGCGGGCACCTACGACTGGACGGTCGAGCACGGGGGCCGCACGCGCGCCTACCGCGTCCACGTTCCCACCGGCTACGACGCCACGAAGCCCACGCCCGTCGTGTTCAGCTTCCATGGCTTCTCCTCCACCGAGGTGGAGCAGGAGCAGTTGAGCCAGTTCTCCACGCTGGGCGACACCGAAGGCTTCATCGCGGTGTACCCGCGCGGCCTCAACTTCCCGGAGGTCTACGGACAGGGCGAACCGGACAGCCGGGGTTGGAACGGCGTCGCGTGCTGTGGCCCGGCGCAGATCGCCAACGTGGACGACGTGGGCTTCGTGGACGCGCTGCTCGCGGACCTGGACACGCGCGTGTGCACGGATCCGCGCCGCGTCTTCGCCAACGGCTTCTCCAACGGCGGCTTCTTCTCCTACCGGTTGGCCTGTGAGCGCGCCCAACGCTTCGCCGCCATCGCGTCCGTCGCGGGCATGGAGGGACTGGCGGACTGCAATCCGTCCCGGCCCATCCCCGTGCTCCACTTCCACGGCACCGCCGACGAGACCATCTTCTACGAAGGTGGCAGCAACATCCTCGGGGGCAGGCCCTATCCGTCCGCGGCCGAGTCCGTGCGTCGCTTCGCGGAGCGCAACGGCTGCACCGGCCCGGAACAACAGACGTTCCAGCAGGGCAACACCACCTGTGTCGCCGCCACCGGCTGCACGCCGGAGAGCGCCACCGCGAGCCTGTGCGCCATCACCGGCGGCAAGCATGCCTGGCCCGGTCAGCCCGGCTACAACGGAGGCACGTCGGACCTGGACGCGACACAGCAGATGTGGCGCTTCTTCCAGGCCCGCCCCCGGCCCTGAAGGAGCACGCCACGCCCCCCCGCGCCCTCATCCTCAGCGCCGACGACCTGGGCTACGACCCTGGCATCACGCGGGGCCTGCTCCAGGCGCTGCGAGAGGGCGTCGTCTCCTCCGCCACGCTCCTGGTGAACACGCCGTGGTCGGAGGAGGCCGCGAGGCAATCGCAAGGGCTCGCCATCGGGTTGCATCTGAACCTCGACCGGGGTCCGCCGGTCGGTCCCGACTTTCCGCGCGAGTTCCGCTCCATGGAGGGAGGCTTCATTGGAGCCCGCGTGGACGCGCTCCCGGTGGACGTGGTGGAGGCGGAAGTGTTCGCGCAGCTGGGCCGGGCGGAGCGGCTGCTAGGCCGGCCCGCCACCCACGTGGACGTGCACAAGCACCTGCACCGTCATCCCCGCGTGCTGGAGGGACTGGCGCGGGTCGCACGGCGCGCGGGACTTCCGGTGCGGTCCATCGACACGGCCATGCGCGATGCGCTCCGGGCGCTCGGCGTGGCCACGAATGATGCCTTCGTGGGGGAGTCCGGAGAAGCGGCGTACTGGACGCCAGAGCGCTTCGCGGCGGCGCTGGAAGCGCTTCCCACCGAAGGCGTCACGGAGTGGATGTGCCACCCGGGCCACCTGCCCGAACTCGTCACCAGCCGCTATGCGGAGCAGCGCGAGGTGGAGCTGGCCACCTTCCTCCATCCGCGCTCACGTGAAGCGCTGGAGCGTGCGGGACTGCGTCCCACGGACTTCCGCGTGCTCGGCACGTCCTGAGCGGACACGGATCCTCACGCCTGGCTACGACGCGAGCACGGGCTCCGACTCCACCGGCGGCACCAACCGGCGCCGCGCCCGGTGCAGCATGTTGCGCACGCCCTCGAGCAGTTCGTCCGCGCGGTAGGGCCGCGAGCACAGCGCGGCGTTCTCCTGCGCCCACCACGGCCGCGAATCCCCCGCCAGCAGGATGGGCACCGGCCGGGCTCGGGGCAGCGTGGCGAACGTCTCCAGGAAGGAGCCCACCTGGGACTGCGTGGCGCTCGTCGACAGCACGATGAGGTCCACGGGCAGGTGCGTCGCCTTGCGCAGAGCCTCCGCGCCGTTCTGCACGGTGAACACCTCGAAGCCCTCCGCCCGCAGCGTCCGCTCCGCGGAAGCCTCCTGCCCCTGATCCTCGTCCAGCACCAGCACGCGACGAGGCAGCCTGCGCACCTCATGCGCCGCCATGCGTGGCAGGTCCAACGTGAAGGTGGAACCGTCGCCCTCGCGGCTGCTCAGCGCCAGCGAGCCACCGTGCATCTTCACGATGGAGTGGCTGATGAACAGCCCCAGCCCCAGCCCACCGAAGTTGCGGTGCGACACGTTGCGCGCCCGGTAGAAGCGCTGGAACACCTGTCCCTGGTCCGCGCCCGGAATCCCGATGCCGTGGTCCTGCACCTGGATGCGCGCCGCCTCCGCCGTGCGCTCCACCCGCACCGCGATGGGCGCTCCCGCCGGGCTGTACTTGTGCGCGTTCTCCAGCAGGTTCACCAACACCTGCTCCAGCCGGTCGCGGTCACCCAGCATCCAGACGCCGTCGGGCGGCACCTCCACGGAGAAGGGCCGTTCGAAGGCATGGCGGAAGTGATCCACCACCTCCGCCACCAACTGCCCCACCTCCAACGGCGCGGAGTCCAGCGCCAGCCGCCCCAACTCCAGGCGGCTTGCGTCCAACAGGTCCTCCACCAGCCCCGCGAGCCGGTCCACCTGCCGCTTCGACTTGAGCACGCTGGCCAGCTCCACCGGCTGCCCCGCGGCGATGCGGCGCTCCATCGTGTACAGGCTCAGCTTGAGCGGCGTGAGCGGCGTCTTCAGCTCGTGCGACGCGATGGACATGAACTCCTCGCGCACGCGCAGGGCCGCCTGGGCCTCGCGCAACAGCCGGGCGTTCTCCACCGCCACCGCGAGCTGACTGGCCGCCGCGCTCCACATCTCCAGCTCCCGCACGGAGAACGAAGCGCCCTGTTCCTTGTAGATGAGCAGCAGGCCCACCGTGCGGCGAGGCGCGCACAACGGCACCGCCGCGAACACCGACCCCACCGCGTCCCCGTAGCCCCGCTGGATGCCCAACTGCGGCTGGCGCAGGGCCAGGGCCTGCCGGTAGGGGTCCTCCGAGGGGTCGAACGCGTCCCCCGGCATGTCGAGCCCCTCCAGGTCCGACACCGCCATGCGGCGCAGCGTCGCGTCGTCCTCCTCGTAGAGGAACACCTCCGCGCGTCGCACCTGGGCACACCTCACCAGGGACACCACGGCGGCCGAGCAGACACGGTCGACCTCCAGCGACTCACCCACCGCGCGGGCAATCTCCCGCACGGCCTGTGAAAAGGCGCCCTCGTCGTCCACGCCGGAGGGCTCCATCACCAGCCAGGCCCCGGCGGAGTCGCCCGTGCGGGTGGGCTTCACCTGCACGCGCACCTGTCGGAGGGCTCGGGTGATGACATGGCCCGTGTGGGGCCGGCCCTCGCGGATGGCGCGTTCCAGGGCGTCCAGGCTGCGGCTGTGCTCCAGCGCGTCCAGCAGCGTGCCGCCGGGTGGAATCGCCACGCCCGTCTTGGCCGCGAAGCCCTCCTCGCACCACTGGACGCGAAGGTCGGGTCCCACGCGCAACAGCGCTTGGGGCAGGCACGAGAGGACTTCCTCGAGGTCGTTGGGTGGCGGCATGGATGGGGGTACGGCAGGGCTCGCTTGGGGGAGATATGAACCCCCTCTCATCTTCGCCAACCACCCCCCGGCGATCTGCTGCCCTCCGGGGCCCCGGCGCGTTGGAACCCGGACAAAGGGGGTGCCGGGCAGCCAGGGGTGCACCGCGAGGGAGGGCGGCGACAGCCAGCGGACGTGTGCTAGACGACACCGCCATGTCCTCTCAGCCGTCCAAGGAAGTCCAGACCTTCCCCAATCCCGCCCCCGAGCGCGATTACGAGATCGCCTTCGACGTTCCGGAGTTCACGTGCCTGTGCCCGCTGACGGGCCAGCCGGACTTCGCGCGCTTCACCATCAAGTACGTGCCGGATCAGCTCTGCGTGGAGCTGAAGAGCCTGAAGCTCTACATGTGGTCGTACCGCAACGAGGGCGCCTTCCACGAGAAGGTGACCAACACCATCGCGAACGACATCGTGAAGGCCATCAATCCGCGCAAGCTCACCGTGGTGGGCGACTTCTTCGTGCGCGGCGGCATCGGCACCATCGTCACCGTCACGCACGAAAAGCAGAAGTAGGCGCGGGCCTCCTTCGCCCATCCTTCAGCGGGTGAGCTGCTCCAGGAGCGGCGCCCACTGGGGCTGGGAGAGGTAGAGGCCGGTGCCCACGGCGACCGTGCCCGCGGCGAGCGCGGCCAGCACCCACTTGAGCTGGCTGCGCTTCGCGGGCTTCGGCGCGGAGAAGACGTCCAACACGCCCAACTCCTGCTGGGTGAGGTGGGCCAGGGCCTCCGTCTCCGTGAGCTTCTCGCGGTAGCGAAGGAACGCGATGAGCAGCGCGGGGTGGGACACGCGCACCTCGTGGGCGAGGAACAGGTCCAGTTCGCGGCGCATGGCGGCGGCGTCCGGGAAGCGGGCCTCCGGCTTCACGGCCAACGCGCGTTTCACGATGCGCGCCAGGGGCGCGGGCACGTTGGGCGCCACCTTGTGGAGGGGCGTGAACTTGCCGTCGCGGATGCGGGCGAACACCTCGCCGGCCGTCTTCCCCACGAAGGGGCGAGTGCCGGTGAGGGCCTCATAGAGGAGGACGCCCAGGGAGAAGATGTCCGTGCGCGCGTCGATGGCGGCGCCGGTCACCTGCTCCGGGGACATGTAGGAGGGCGTGCCCACCGCCATGCCCTGCTGGGTGAGGGCTTCGAGCCCCACGTCCTTGGCGATACCGAAGTCCATGAGCTTCACCTCACCGGACTTGGTGAGCATGACGTTCGCGGGCTTGAGGTCGCGGTGGATGATGCGGCGGAAGTGCGCATGGTCGAGCGCGCTGGCGATGCGAGCGCCGATGACGGCGGCGACGTCCGGGGGCAGCGGGCCGTCCTTGATGAGGGCGTGGAGGGTGGGGCCGTCCACGTACTCCATGACCATGAAGAAGCTGTCGTTCTTCTCCACCAGGTCATAGAGGGTGACGATGTTCTGGTGGCGGAAGGCGGCGAGCGCCAGGGCCTCGCGGCGAAAGCGGGACAGGGCCTCCTTGTCGCGCTGGCCTTCGGGCAGCAGCTCCTTGATGGCCACCTCGCGCTGAAGCAGCTCGTGCAGGCCGCGATACACGAGCGCCATACCGCCCCTGCCCAGCTCTCCCAGCACGCGGCAGGCGCCAATCTTGCGGTGACGAACAGCTTTATCGGTCTTCGGCTCGGCGATGCTCACGGGGCCGAAGGGTAGCGACTCACGTCGCATGCGTCGATGGGCCCTGGCGATACGGGACGTTCGCACAGGTGTGATGGAAAGACGCGGTGTCGCTGTCTCACGCCAGGAAGCCTACCTGGGGCCCACGGGCTGGCAGGAGGGCTGTATCAGACACATCCCGGCCCGCCGTCACCGGATGAAGTCGTCACGGGCACACGTCAGCGCCGGTTCCTCGACGGAGCGCTCCGCCTCCTGTTCCCCCTGCACGTGCACCCCTGGGCACGCATTCGCATGCTGTTTCCATCGAACGTGCCCAGGGGGAACGCCATGACGGAACGTGATGCCTACATCCAGAAGATGGAAGCGGAGCAACGCGAAGCGACCGCGCGCTTCCAGGAACTCGAAGCCCAGTCGGACCTCGCGGAGAGCGAGGACGAGTTGGATCTCATCACCGGCGCCAAGGAGCGCAGCGACGACTTCCATCGCGAGGTCCAGGCCCTGCGCCACGCGGATCAACAAGACTGGCACCGAGTGAAGACCGCCGCGGAGAAGGCCCGCACCCGGTTCCTGGACCACCTGGACCGCGCCGGCCTCCAGTGGGACCAGCTGCGCGCCGGCTACCGCCGTGAACGTGAGGCCGAACTGCGCAACCTGGGCGCCCAGATGGATCAGTGGGAGGCCGCCCGCCAACGCACCGCCGCCGAGGACTCGCTCCTCACCCGCCAGGAGTTCGACTTCATGAAGAGCGCCCTCCTGAACACCCGCAGCCTCCTCCAGCACCTGGGCCACGCCCGCGGCGCCGCCTGGAAGCAGGCCCGCGAGGAGTACGAGGCCGCCTGGCGAGACCTGCGCGAGCGCTCCCGTCAGATCCGGG
This sequence comes from Corallococcus sp. bb12-1, assembly GCF_026626765.1. NCBI lineage: Bacteria > Pseudomonadati > Myxococcota > Myxococcia > Myxococcales > Myxococcaceae > Corallococcus > Corallococcus sp. bb12-1. The sequence goes on from NZ_JAPNJZ010000001.1 coordinate 123,647, forward strand.
CCGACAGCTCCGCTGACACCGCTTCCCCCTACTGACCCCTCCCGGGCAGAAAGCGCTCCCCTCCCTGCTTCTTCGCAGGCGCCATGCGGCTGTCACACGGCTACGCTAGGAACGCCCCCCACCCGGAAGAGACGCGGCCCGGAAGGACCGCACCTCTTCCGGGCGTTCAGCCCGCGAGCCCATGGCCCCTTCCGCCCGCCCGACCCCGCCTCCCGTCCTCGCCGCCATTGATGTGGGCACCAACGCCGTGCGCCTGGAGCTCGCGCGCCCCGACGCGGACGGCTCGCTGGAAACCCTCCACCAGGAGCGCGACCCCATCCGCCCCGGCGAAGGCGTCTTCGCCACCGGCGAGATGTCCCCGGAGACCGCCGAGCGCCTCCTGTCCACCCTGCGCCGCTACGCCGCGCTCTGCCGCCGCCACAAGGCCCAGGTGCGCGCCGTCGCCACCAGCGCCCTGCGCGAAGCCCGCAACCGCCAGGACATCGTGCGCCGCGTGCATGAGGAAGCGGGCCTGGACCTGGAGGTCGTCAGCGGCAAGGAAGAGGCCCGCCTCATCTGCCTGGGCGTGCTGCACAGGAAGCCCGCCAACGCCCGCTCGCTGCTCGTGGACATTGGCGGAGGCAGCACCGAGGTGGCCATCGCCACCGGCGAGAAGCCCGACGACCTGTGGAGCCTCGCGCTGGGCTCCGTGCGCCTCACGGAGGTGTTCGACACCTCCCGCACGGTGACGCCCAAGCAGTTGCGGCTGATGCGTGGCTTCGTCAACGAGGTGCTCCACAAGACCCTGCCGGAAGAACTCCCCACGCTGCCCCGCGTGGCGCTGGGCTCCTCCGGCACCATCCAGGCCGTGGTGGGCTTCGCGGTCAACGACAACGGGGGCAACGCCACCGTGCGACAGCTCACCCAGTCCGTGGAGACGCTGGCCTCGATGCCGCCGGAGCGCCGCCGCAAGCGCTTCGACCCGCGCCGCGCGGACATCATCGTCTCCGGCGCCGTCATCCTGGAGGGCGTCGCGAAGCACCTGGGCGTGGACTCCATCAGCGTCGTCAACCGGGGCCTGCGCGACGGCCTGCTGGTGGACCTGCTCTACCGCCAGGACGAATCGCGCGACGACCACAGCCTCGCGGACGCGGCGCTCGCCATCGGGCAGCGCTTCTTCTTCGACGAGAAGCACGCCCGCCAGGTGTCCCGCATGTCCCTGGCCCTCTTCGACGGGCTGGCCGCGCTGCACCAGTTGCCCCTCTCCGTGCGCCCGCACCTGGAGGTCGCCGCGCTGCTGCACGACATTGGCACGGCGGTCAGCCACGAGCGCCACCACCGGCACACGTACTACCTCATCCACAACGCGGACATCCCCGGCCTCGCGGACCGCGAGCGCGAAATCATCGCGCGGGTCGCGCGCTACCACCGGCGCTCCCAGCCGGAGCTGTCCCACTCCGGCATGGCGGGCCTCACCCCGTCCGAAGCACGGCGCGTGCGCAAGCTGGCCACGCTCTTGCGGCTGGCGAACGCGTTGGACCACAGCCACCATCAGCCCATCCGCGACTTCAAGGTCACGCACGGCCGCGACATCGTGACGCTGCACCTGCACGCGAAGCAGCCGCTGGACCTGGAGCTGTGGAACGCGGAGCGCGAGGTCGCCCCCTTCCGCAAGGTCTTCGGCAAGCGACTCGCCTTCCAGGTGCACTCGGCCGGACGTTAGGACCGTCGTCCCCCTGCCTGCTCACCAGAGAGGAGAGCAGCGCGGGTTTTGCCCGGCCGCACCTCCGTGGCCACCTCCAGTGACAACAGGTCTCGTGCGCGGCGCGCACCGGGGGCCGTTTCGTCATTCGAGCCCCCGGGCGGGCAAGGAGCGCATCATGAAGGCCGTCGTATTCCATGGCATTGGCGACATCCGGCTGGACGACGTCCCGGAGCCGAAGCTCCGCGAGTCTACCGACGCCGTCGTGCGGCTGACCGCCAGCGCCATCTGCGGCACCGACCTGCACATGATTCGCGGCACCATGGCCGGCATGAAGCCCGGCACCGTACTGGGCCACGAAGGCGTGGGCGTCATCGAGGAGTTGGGCGAGGACGTGCGCAACTTCAACGTGGGCGACCGCGTGGTCATCTGCTCCACCATCGCGTGCGGCAACTGCTCCTACTGCCGCTCCGGCTATTACGCCCAGTGCAACGACGCCAACCCCAACGGCCCCGCCGCGGGCACCGCCTTCTTCGGCGGCCCCGGCATGACGGGCCCCTTCGACGGCCTCCAGGCGGAGAAGGCGCGCATCCCGTTCGCGCACGTCACCCTGGTGAAGGTGCCCGCTGGCGTCACCGACGACCAGGCCATCCTCGTCTCCGACATCTTCCCCACCGGCTACTTCGGCGCGGAGATGGCGGAGATCAAACCCGGTGACACCGTGGCGGTGTTCGGCTGCGGCCCCGTGGGCCTGTTCGCCATCGTGAGCGCGAAGCTCTTGGGCGCGGGCCGCGTGTTCGCCATCGACTGCCACGAGGACCGGCTGGAGCTGGCGCGCAGCCAGGGCGCGGAGGTCATCAACTTCGAGAAGGAAGACCCCGTGGAGACGCTCAAGCGCTTCACCGCGGGCATCGGCGTGGACCGAGCCATCGACGCGGTGGGCGTGGACGCCGTGCACGCGCACCACGGCCCCGCCGCCAGGAAGGCCAAGGCGGAGAAGCCCGAGTTCAAGCGCGAGGTGGCCCAGGTCGCACCCAAGACGAAGCCGGACGGCGACAACTGGGTGCCGGGCGATGCGCCGTCCCAGGCCGCGCAGTGGGCCGTGGAGTCGCTGGCCAAGGCCGGCACGCTGTCCATCATCGGCGTGTACCCGCAGACGATGAACGCGTTCCCCATTGGCGCGGCGATGAACAAGAACCTCACCCTGCGCATGGGCAACTGCAACCACCGCAAGTACATCCCGCGCCTCTTGGAGCTGGTGCGCTCCGGCACCGTGGACCCCACCGCCATCCTCAGCCACGTGAAGTCCATGGCCTCCGCCATCGACGCGTACCGCAACTTCGACTTACGCAAGCCCGGCTGGGTGAAGGTGGAGTTGGAGCCCGGCGCCACCGTCCAGTAACGACTCAGGCGTCCAGCACCAGGCACGTGTCGCCGAACTCGTGCCCCAGGTAGCCCGCCGCTTCCGCATGCGCCGCCGCCCGGTGCAGCAGCGGAAGCGGCGCGAAGGCCTGGAGCAGGGCATGGTGACTGCTCCCGGGTTCGTGCACGCCGGTGAGCAGCCCGTGCACCACCCGGAGCACGTAGCCCGGCCCAAGCAGCAGGTCCGTCACGTCCTCTCCCGCCACCAACCGTCCTCCGTGCTGCGTCGCGCGCCCTTCCAGCGCCCGCACCACGGTGGTGCCCACCGCCACCACGCGGCCTCCTTGCGCCCGCGTCTCCTCCACCAACTCCACCGTGCGAACGGGAATGTCCGAACGCTCCGGCCGGGGCAGCGCCGCATCCAGGACCGCGTCTCCCGTGGAGGAGAGTCCCGCCGCGTGGGTGAGCGAAGCCCAACGAACGCCCCGCGCCTTCAACCGCGAGAACACGGACGCGGTGAGGGGCAGGCCCGCGGACGGCATCTCCGCGGCCCAGGGGCGCGCGGCGTAGAGCGTCTGCACATGCCACAGCGCCAGCGGCCCGGCGGTGTGCGCGTACTGCACGGGCCGCCCCGCCTGGTAGAGCGCGTGCCAGAGCGCCGCGCCGCTCAGGTCGAAGGCCACGCGCAGGAGCCGGGGCGAAGGCGGCAGCACTTCCACCACCCGTGCCTTGAGCCCTCCGACTTCCAGGTGCGCGCCCACGGGCAGCTCGGGCGGGGGGAGGCGGTCCTCGGTGCGGCGGCGCCAGTCTCCCGCGCCGAAGAGCACCGCCGTCCAGGTGCCGTCCGGCTCATGGGCCAGCAATCGCAGCTCGATGGGTGCACCCGCGCCGGTGCGGCCCGTGAGCGAGCCGGGCAGCGTGGCCGCGTCGTTCAGCACCAGCAGGTCTCCCTCGCGCAGGAGTTCGGGCAGTCCCGAGGCGATGCCGTCGGTGATGCGACCCGCGCGGGGCTCCACGTGCAGCAGCCTTGCCGCGTCGGGGTGTTCCCGGGGCCAGCGGGCGGCGTTCATGCGGCCTCCCACTTCGCGGCCTCGAACCGCTGACCGGCCGGGGCGTCGCGGGTCTCCGCCAGCGCGAGGATGCGCGCGGCCACGTCCTCCGGCTTCGCCAGCGTCGCCGGATCCGCGTCCGGAATCGCATCGCTGTGCATGCGCGTGTCCATGTCCCCAGGGTCCACCGACAGCAACTGCACGCCGCTGCCCTCCAGTTCGGCGGCCCAGATGCGCGTCAGGTGGTCCAGCGCCGCCTTCGACACTCCGTAGGCGCCCCAGCGGGGATACGCGGACACCGCCGCGTCGGAGGTGATGTTGACGACGAGTCCCCGGCCTCGCAGCACCATGCTCCCCGCCACCGCCTTGGTGAGCCGGAAGGGGCCCAGCACGTTGACCTCCAGCACCCGCGACACGTCCTCGCACGCCGTGTCCAACAACAGGGGCAGCGGAGTGGGGCCCAGGCTGCTCGCGTTGTTCACCAGCACGTCCAGCGGCCCAACCAGCGCGGTGGCCGAACCCACCAGCGGGTAGATGGACTGCTTGTCCCCCACGTCGTAGGCCAGCGCGTGCACCGCCAGACCCTGCGCCCGGAGCGGCGTCACCGCCGCCATCAACGCCTTCGCGTCCCGGGCCACGCCCACCACCCGGGCGCCCCGCCGCGCGAAGACCTCCATCAAGGCACGCCCCAGTCCCCTGCTCGCTCCCGTCACCAGCACCGCTTGGTTCTTCACGTCCATGGGTCTGCTCCTCCTTGGGGAAGAGCAATAGCCCCGGGACTCCGATGTGATGGCATCACCGCCAACGGGTTGGCAGAATGTCAGCGCATGAGCGACGAGGACCTTCCCGGCAGACTGGCGCGCAACCTGCGGACGCTGCGCGAGACACGGGGTGCCACGCAGGTGCAGCTCGCGAAGCTGGCGGGCGTGCCCCGGGCCACCTGGGCCCATCTGGAATCCGGCGCGGCCAACCCCACGCTGTCCGTGCTGCACCGGGTGGCGGGAGCGCTCCAGGTGTCGTTGGAGGAGCTGCTCGCCCGCCCCAAGGCGAGCGCGCGTCACTACCGCCGCGACAGCCTGCCGGTGCGTCAGCGAGGCGCGGCCTTCCTGCGCAAGCTCTTGCCCGACCCGCTGCCCGGCATGGAGTTCGACCGGCTGGAGCTGCCATCGCAGGCCCGCATCACCGGCGTGCCCCACACGCCCGGCACGCGTGAATACCTGGCCTGTGAGTCCGGCACGCTCGCCCTGGTGGCCAGTGGCGAGCGCTTCGTCCTCGAAGCCGGGGACGTCGTCGTCTTCCGGGGAGACCAGAAGCACTCGTACGAGAACCCCGGGACGCGCACGGCGGTGGGCTACTCCGTCGTGCTGCTCACCCCGTCCCTCTAAGCAGGCCGCCAGAGGTTCGTCGACGAATCCGGCGCGGAAGTCCGGCTCCAGTGGAGGCATCCAAGGTCAATCGACGCAGCTTCCTCCTCCTCGGGGAAGGGGGCGCTGAGCATCATGGACGCGAGAAGATGCGAAGGGCTGTGTCCGCTCTGGACTGGGCGCGGGCCCTGGAGGTTCCAGTGGTGCACAGCCCACCGGTCCTGCCGTGGGTGGAGCGTGGCTTTGGGCGTCGTGAAGCGGTCGGCCCCCCCATGCGCCCTGGCCGGCGGGTGGGTCCGCGATAGCCGGTGGGGAGTGGCTCGGGCTGGAAGCCCCCTCCGCGAACGAAGCGTCCCAACCTGTCCGACAGTCGGACAGGTTTTCCAAGGCGGAGCCCGGCACGTCCCCTCCGGCCCTCTTCTCGCCAGGTTCGCCGGGGTTGAAACCCGGTGCGGCTGGAACCTGGAACGCCTCCCCGCTGTCCGGCTCCAGGCGAAGGGCCAGTGCCTGGGGGCCGGGTGCCTCTGCGAGCGCCACGGTGTCCTCGCCAGCGGGCGCGAGGCGGCCGGGGCCACGCGCTTCCTCGCAGGGATGGGCCTCCCGAGCCTCGTCCTGGAGGGCGGGCGCGAATCGCTCCAGCACCCGCTCATCACACGCCTTCAGCAGCGCTGGCAGCGTGTGCTGGAGCGTCCGCGCGTCACGCTCCCGCAGGGCTCCCATCGCTTGGCAGGCCCATTGGCGCAGCGACTCGCCGCCCATGAGGAGCAGCAGCCGGGCCGCGTTGCCCCGCAGGGCTCGTTGCAGCGACTGGATGAGGAGCAGGTGCCCGGGACGGGCCGCCACTCGGGCCGCCAACCGCAGCAAGTCGAATTCCAACTGCGCGCAGCGCGCACCGGACTCCCAACGCGCAGCGTCCCAAAGCCTGAAGCACGCGTCCGCCAGTAGCCCCAGGTCCGGCGCGGAAGCACTCGTGCAGCAGTCGGCCAGCAGTTCCACCAACACCTGCCGTTTGAGGCAGAAGAAGCCCTCCAGTTGCCACCGGCCCTCCGGGGAGCGCTCGTCATGCAGCGCCAGGCCCAGGTTCTCCAGCGTCAGCGACGCGTCCAGCGCCACCGCGCGTGTCTTGCGCCCGGGGTGCTGCACCACCAGGCCCCGCGCCGCCAGCCGCCGCAGCGCCTCGCGCACGGTGCCCCGGCTCACTCCGTAGCCGCACGCCAGTTGCTGCTCCGAGCCCAACTGGCCGCTTTCCGGAAGCCGCCCCAGCATGATTTCTCGTTCAAGCTGCTCCTCCACCTGCGCAACGAGCCCTACCCGCTCCATCCTCGCCACCCTCCTCGCCCGAACCGCTGCTACCCAAGCAGAGGCATCTGACATGGACTTGAGAGCCCACCGTCCTTGTCGCCTCGGCGGTCCGGCGCGGCCCGCGGCTTCACGCGGCGCAAACCTGTCCGACTGGAGGGTTGCGCGGAATAAGGGAGTCTGGGGGGAGGGTAGAGAGGGGGTGATGGAGGAAGAAAACGGCCCCCGCCCGCCAGCGAAGCAGCCGAGGCGGCGCATCCCGAAGGACCCGGCCCCTCGCTTCAAAGCGCCCGACAGAGAAGCGCTGGCCCTCGCGCAGCGGCTGGTGCCCCGGGAGCATCTGGCCAGAAGGGTGCAGCGCGTGGTGGAGCGCTTCGAGATGAGGGCCGTGGAGGCCCGTTACTCGGCCCTGGGCCAGAATGGGTTCGCGCCGCGTCAGCTGCTGGGGCTCTGGCTTTACGCCAGCCTCATCGGGCTGCACCAGGGGACGCGGGTCGCGCGTGCGTTGCAAACGGATTGCGCCTTGCGGTGGCTCAGCGGAGGCCATTGCATCAGCGTTGCGGTCCTCAACCGCTTTCGCGCGGAGAATGCCGGCCTCTTCCTGGCGGCACTGGAAGAGACGGTGCGCTGGGCCGTGGAGGAGGGCCTGGTGCGGACGCAGGAGTTGGGAATCGACAGCGTGCGTTTGCGCGCCCATGCCAGTCGCAGCCAGGTGCGCGTGCACTCGCAGTCCCTGCGGCGCTTGAAGCACCTGGGCGCGGTGGAGCTCGACTCCCTGGACGCTTGCCAGCGCGAGCAGCACTCGCGGCAGGTGCGCAAGCACCAGGAGGCGGTACGCCTGTGCGAGCAACGGGCCGCGGCCAGCGTGGTCCTCAGCAACCCCCGCGCGGCCCTCATGCAGTTTCCTGGCAATGGCGTGCACCCGGGGCACCGCCTCACGGTGGTGGCCAGCGGCGTCACGCAGCGACTGGTGGTAGGTGTCCTGCTAACGGCCTCGGGCAATGACAAGGGCCATCTGGAAGAGGCGATGCAGCGCACGCGCCGCGTGCTGCACACGGCCGGGGTGCCCCTGCCCACGCGGCTGCAAGTGGCCGGAGACTCCGGTTACTGGAGTGAAGAGGACCTGCGCTTCGCCGCCCACCAGCGCCCTTGCGTGGACGTGCTGCTCAACCCGGGCCCGGCCACCGGCCCTCTGGCCAACAAGCCCGGCATGCTCCAGCGCGAGGCGTTTATCCTCCAGCACGCGCGGCGGGCCGTGGTGTGTCCGGCAGGGCGCACCATGCGCGGGCCGGTGCTCAATCACTTCGACCGGTGCGAGGTCTACTTCGGCGAGGGCTGTCCGACGTGCTCCTTGCGTCCTCGGTGCACCCACGCCAGGCGCCGCACCTTCAGCGTGCGCTGGGAGTACGAAGGCGCGCTGGAGGCCATGCTGGCGCGCATGAGGCAGCCAGACGCCAAGGCCCGGTACCTGCAACGGATGGCCACCGTGGAGCCCGTCTTCGCCTCGCTGCAGCAGGACATGGGCTTTCGTCGCCTCTCGTCCCGGCACCCGCCCGCCATCGACGCGGAAGTCTTCCTCAAACTGCTGGCCCATAACGTCAGCCGGCTGCTCACCCGCAGCCGGCTTTTTTGTGTCTTCGTCCTCTTCGAAGCCCCTGCTCCTCCCCCTGCATCGCAGCCAGGCTGAACCCCTATTCCGCGCAACCCTCCAGTCGGACAGGTTCGGCGTGAAGTGTGCCCGGCGGACGCCTCTGCCCATGGACCCGCCTTGGCGTCTGCTCCAGCGCGACGTCGCGGCCCACGGCTGTGCTCCACGAGGCGCGCGTCCTCGCGGCGCACTTCGGGTCGCGAGCGCGGAATCGGGTAACGATTTTCTGGCGACAGCGGAGACACGCCCCTACGCCCCACCGCCCTGCCAGATGAGCATCCCCATCACGCCCACGTCGCGCGCGCCGTCCGCGTGGAGGCGCCACGGCACCGCCACGCCCAGCTCCAGCGACTTCGACGGATGCGCGAGCAGGCCCGGCGCCAGGAGCACCGTGGACGTGCCGTCCTCGTCGCGCCACGCGGCCTCTACCATGGGCCGCAGTGGACCCAACTCCAGCACCGCGCCGGCCGCGAAGTCCGGATGCAGCGCTCCGCCCAGGCCGCGCACGCCGGGAAGCTGCTGGGCCTTGAGTTGGAGGTTGAAGCCCAGCGGGCCCACGTCTTGATACGCCAGCAGGTACGGTTCGAATCCCGGACGGAAGCGGTCATCCACCGCGTCGCGCGTGGCCAGCACGTCCATTCCGACGCTGAGCGTGAAGCCGCGCCGTCCGTCGTTGATGAGCGCCCAGCCCACGCCGGCACCCGCGGAGTCCAGCCCGCGCGGATCCTCCGGCGTCGTCAGCGCCACCGCCGCTTCCACCTGCACGCGGTCGCTGAGTCCGTACTCGGCGGACACGGGCAGTTCGAACTGCGTCTCGCCTTCCTGCCGCGTCCACTCCAGGCCCGTGCCCAACTGGACCTGCTGCTTCTGCTGGGGCGCGGCCCCGTCGCCGAGGAAAAACTCCTGCACCCGCCCCTGCACCCCGTCCGCCGCGAACGCGGGCACGGACAGGAGGCCCAGCAATCCCACCGCCGCACGCCGCCATCCATCCGCCATTCCCCCAGGTTGCCCATGCGACTGGCGCTCCGGGGCCCCCCTGTCGTGCCGTCAAGAGCCCGTCTGCTCGCTTGCTGGTACGCGCGAGGAAACGGGCAGGGGCTCGGAGTGGAGGCTTGCATCACCAGGGGTGAGGGTGACAGGAGACCCAGGCACTCTTCCAAGGGACCGACCCATGACATCTGGAACGAAGACTCCGCATCCCTTCGCGCGCGGCGCCGTGGCCCTGCTGGCCCTGTGGCTGGCGTCCTGTGGTGGCAAGGATGTGCGTCCGGGTGACGAGGTCCCCGACGACGCCAACGTCGCGGATGCATGCGCGACGGACGTGCCCTCCACCGACCCGGCCAGCGGGGCCTGCGCGCCGGTGCGGCTGCAGTGCGCCAAGGACCTGAACGGCTTCAAGACGGACCGCTACGTCTGGCGCGATGGCGACTGCCGCGTTCGTTCGGTGTCGCTGGTGCGCAACGACGCGGCGGACCCCGCAGGCTGGAATGGCGGCTACATCCGCCGCTACACCTACGAGGCCGCCGGAGCGCAGCGCACCTGTGACGGGCAGAGCGCGCAGGTGCCCGGCTGGGGCATGGTGACCAGCCACCTGAAGGAGGGCCCGACGTGGGGGGCCTGGACCCAGGACGTGCGCGGCACCGGGCGCATCCTCTTCAAGGGTGCCCACCACGCGTTGCATGAGCTGAAGTGGCCGCTGTCGCTGGCCGGGAACGTGGTGCAGGTCACGGTACAGTACCTGTTCGCCACCGGCCGCGACCATCCGCTCTACGCCATCACCCACGATTCATCCGGCTTTCTCGCGGACAGCATCGAGGCCGACGTCCGCTCGCCCTACGGCGACCTCGCCTTCGACGACAACGCCAACACAGACATCGCGGGCCTGGGCTGGGGCGACCGCTATCGCTTCGTCACGCTGAACTCGCCGGTGACGATGAACAGCGGTTGGGATTACCGCGAGCCCAACGTGGTGCCCTACACGCGCATGTGGACCGCGGCGCCGGACGCGGAGATGGGCGTCGTGCAGACCCAGACGTGGCAACAGAAGCCCGCGGGCGGCTACTGGCTGTATCCGGAATGGGGCACGCGCCACGCGGCCGGCCCCATGCCCGTGAACTACAACTGGGCCTACCAGCTCAACCAGTATGAGCTGCCCTCCGTCACCAACTCCCACCGGCTCGCGTGGGGCAGCAACTTCGGCGCGGTGGGCAAGACGCAGTACCCGCGCATCGGGGATGACGGGATGCTCTCCGGCTACCCGTACCAGAGCTATTCGGTCTTCATGGTGCTGGGCACGCACGCGTCCGACCCGGTGCTCAAGCTCGCGTCACAGGTGGAGGCGTGGCAGGGCGTGAAGCTCTCCGCCACCGAAGGCACCGTGCGCACGCGCGGCCCGGGCGGCGTGGGACGCACCGACGCGGTGACGTACGACGTGCCCGGCTACAACCCCGTCTACGCCACGTGGGAAGCGGACACCGCCTCCAACCGCGTGACGCTGGCGTTCGACACCCAGGGTCGCACGCTCGTGCACCCGATGCTGGTGCTGCACGGCTACACCGCCACCAGCGCCCCGAAGACGGTGACGCTGAACGGCCAGGCCCTCACCGCGGACACGGACTACTTCGCGTCGGTGGACACGGCGGGCAAGAGCGTGTGGCTTACCCTCCAGCGCGACGTGGTGGGCAACGCCACGCTGCGGGTGGAGTAGCGCTTCCCCGCGGGACGGGTCCCTGGCACGCGAAGGTGCCAGGGACGCGTTCCTTCAGGTCGCACGTCAGTCCACGGGGCCGCTGCCACCGTAGCCCTGCGGGGTCTTCGAGCGCAGCTGCTCCCACTGGGCGCGGGCGTCCTGCTCCACGCGCTTCTGCTCGTCCACGCGGCGGCGCGAGGTCTCCACCTCGCGCTTGGACTCCGCCACGGCGGACATGAAGTCCGCCTCGGACATGTCCTTGGCGCGGACGTCGCCGGTGCGCTGCAGGGCCTGGAACTGGGCCAGGTTCAACTGCGCGTCCGCCACGTTCAGCTCGGCGTCGCGCAGGCTCTTCTCCGCCTTGCGCGTGTCAATCTGCCGGTCATGCCACGCGACCTGGGCCTCGGCCGCGGCGCGTCCGGCCATGGCGCCCTCGAGCTGGGACCTGGACTGGGCGATGGGGCTGGACTGGCCCGTCGCCTCCGCCGCCTTCACGGCGGCCTTCTCCGCGTCCACGCGGCTCTTCGCGGCGTCCCCGTTGCGACGGGCGACCTCCGCGGAGCGCTCGGCGTCACGCACGGCCACATCGGCGCGCGTCACGTTGTCCGTGGCCTTGGTGCGGGCGAGCTGCGCGTCACGCACCTCGCTCAGCTGCTCCTCGGGGACGCGCGCCATCATCGCATCGTCCACGCGCGCGGCCTTCGAACTGCCGCAGCCGGCGAGGAACACCATCGACGCCCCCATGGCCAACCCCATCACCCAATGACGTTTCGTCCTGTTCTGAAACATGAGCGGCTCCCCTCATACGAAGATGACTGTTGGGCAACGTAGGCACTCTCCAGCCGGGGAACAGGCGCTGCGGGCACTCCGGGTGCGGATGTCCCACTGGGAATGACGCCTGGAATCAAGGCCGGCCGCAGGACAGGCGGGCACGGCGTCTGGCGCTTCCGGGCAGTTGTCGCGAAGGGGGGCCAAAGCGTCAGGAAAGAAAGTCATGTCCCAACCTGGCGAGGGGGCGTGTCTGAACAAGGCGCGGTCCATGCGCCACCAGGGAGGGAACGTGAAGCGAGCCGGCTGGGGAATTGCGTTGGGGATGAGTTGTGTGCTGTTGGGGGCCGCCTGCGGGCCCGAGGGCGCCGTTGACGAGCCCCTGGAGGGGACGGAGTCCGTGGAGATGCGCATCTCCCTGGCTGGGGATGAGTGCGGCGTCGTGTCCGCGCAGGCGCACGTGTGGGGCAACGACTTCTCCCCCATTGGCCCGGTGAACATGTACGTCGGGAACGGCTACATCGAGGGCGGGGTGAGCAACGTCCCCGCCGGGCTCCAGCGGAGGGTGGGCGTGGCGGCCTTCAACGCAGCGGGGAAGCCTGTGTACTCCGGCACCGCGTACGTGGACGTCTACGACGGACCGATGTCGTCGGTGCAGCTCACCCTGCAACGCAACCCGGAGAACTGCCCGGGCTCCGGCACCGGGAGCATCCACATCATTGGCGTGCTGGAAGGTCGCCCCCGGACGGACGGCGGTCCGGGCCCTTCGTATGACGCGGGTCCGGGGCCTTCGCATGACGCGGGTCCGGGTCCTTCGTTCGACGCGGGCTATGGCCCCCGGCCGTAGAACCAAGCGGTGAGGGCGAGGCGCTGGGCGTACGAAGGCAGCACCTCGTGCTCCAGCCGCTCGCTCAGGAACACCACCAGCCGGTCCAGCACCGGCGCCACGTCCAGCGGGGCGCCGGTGTCCTCCGGGTAGAGGCGCAGGAGGCCGCCGTCCGTCGGCGTCCAGCCGGCGTTGGCGTACCAGATGGCGGTGAGGCGCCGGTTGGACTGGCCCGGGAACGCGTCGCGGTGGCGGGCGTAGTGCGCGCCGCCTCCGGGGTAGCAGGCAAGCTGCACGTCGAAGCGGCCCAGGCCCAAGTACGCGCTGGAGGACACCGCTTCGCCCAGCGCGCGGAAGTGGTTCCACAGGGATTCCAGTTCGGTGTCCGCGCCGGGCAGCACCCATTCGATGTGGTCACCGCGCACGGAGGTATCGAGCGAGTGGTCCGCGCCGCGCCGGATGCCCGCGGGCCGGAGCGCTCCCGCGGACACACGGGCCAGGGCCGCGGCGCGCACCGCTAGGGCCCGGGGCTCACCGAGGAAGGCGTCCCGCACGAAGTAGCCGTGCGAGCCCAGCGCCTCCACTTCCGCGTCCGTCAGCTCCACCCGGCCTCCCAGGTCTGAGTCCTCCAGGCGGCTGCCCGGAGTCCGGCCGACACGCTGCCCCAGGACGCCCCCTGGAAGGAAGCGGGTAGAATGCCGGGCCATGGCGAACCTCTCGCGAGTCCTCTCCGTCCTCGCCGCCGCCGCCGTGGGGGCGCTGGTCGCATGGGTGCTCCTGCGCCCTGCGTCCTTCCGACAGCCGGACTCCGCCGTGGTGGTGGAGCAGATGCGGGAGGTGGCGCGGCTGGAGACGCTGGACGTGGCCCTCTACAAGAAGGTCACCTTCACGCCCGAGCCAGAGGCCACCGATGCGCTGTGGAAGGACGTGCTGCTCTGGGCGAGCTACACGCTGAAGAACCCGCATGGCCGCGCCATCGTCTTCGCGGACGCGCACCTGGGCTTCGACTTCCAGCGCTTCGACGCCAGCCACCTGCGCGCCACGGGTACGCGGGTGGACGTGCTCCTGCCACCGCTGGTGGTGACGGTGGCGCTGCGGCCGGGGGAGACGGAAATCATCGACTCCAACCTGGACAGCGCGCAGACGGCGCAGCTGCTGGAGAAGGCCCGGCTCGCCTTCGAGCGCGAGGTGCGGCAGGACGCGCGCTTGAAGGACAAGGCGAGACAGTCCGCGGAACGTTCGCTCCGAGGGCTGCTGCTCACCCTGGGCTTCCGTGAGGTGCACTTCGTGGAGCGGCTGCCTTTGGGGACGGCGGGCTGAGACGATGACGCTTCGACGCGAGAAGGTGTACCGGCAGGCGCTCGACGCGGGGCCGTAAAGCCTCACGCCAGGCGCAGCGAGTCGCCTTCCAGCAGATACAGCCCGGGGACACCGTCGGACACATGTCCCAGCGAGGTGAGGATCCGCACCGAATCCGCATCCGAATCCCGGCACAGGACCACCACTTCACGCTGGCCCAGGTTCACCCGCAGGCGCCCTCCGCCCGTCGCGGCATCGAGCCACCGGCGTTGGGCCTTCGTGAGCAGTCGCGCCCCGTCGAGTCCGTCGCCACCCGTCACGGCCCACATGCCGGAGAACGCCTCCGCCAGCCTCACCTCGCCGTGGTCGATGACGACCGGGCGCACGTCAGCGGGATGCGCCTCCAGGTTGCGCCACGCCGCCGCGTCCACGGCATCGAGCGTGAGCCCTGCACTCCCGAGCGCGCTGGCGGGCAGGTAGCGAACGAACTCCGCGTCCTCCAGCACGTAATAGATTTCCAGCCCCTCCGGCCCCGGCCGGAACAGCGCGCCCTGCGTCCCCGCCACGAACCCAGCCGGCCGCAGCACCGGTCGCAGCGTGTCCAACGCCACGCCGGATGGGCCCACGCCGGAGGACAGACCGCCCAGCCGCGCCACCAGCGCCTCCACGTGCGCGGTGAGCCCCTGGGCTCCCGGGTCCGCATGATACGCGGCATACAGCGAGCCCACGTCCACGCGGCCGACACCGCCCGACGCCAGCTTCACCAGCAGGTCCCTGCCCTGGCGCCGGAAGCCCACGCCCGCGCGCCCCAGCGCGGCACTGAGCGCGGCGGTGAACTCCGGACGCAGCACCTGCATCTCGGGCTGGAGGACCGGGGGCAGGTCCGCGGACTCCAGCTCCGCGCGCAGCAGCTTCGCTTCCGCATCGAACGGGTCGCGCGCAACGGCCTCGGCCACGTAGGCGCGGGCGCGCGCGGCCTCGCCCTGTCGCAGCGCGAGCACGGCGAGCACCTTCAGGGCCTCCGGATCACCGGGGCTCAGCACCAGCGCGTCCCGCAACTCGGCCTCCGCGTCGCGGTGCCGCTCCAGGCCCAGGAGTGCACGCGCGAGGCCCAGGCGCACCTGGAGGTCCTCCGGGAAGTCGCGCCGCAGGGCCTGCATCAGCGGCAGGGCTTCGCGTTCGGCGTCCGCGTTGACCAGCGCATGCGCCACGGTGAGGCGCAGCGTGGCGCCGGGGCGTTGCGCGGCCTCGGAGCGCAGCGCGTCCAGCTCCGCGTCGCTGAGCACGTCTCCGGCCTCCACCTTGCGGCGCAGGCGCTCCAGTTCCGCCAGGGGCATCACGCGCCGGGACTCTAGTGGCCCGGGTCGGGAGCGCCCAGCCCTTCGGTGGGTTCGTCCTCGCTCCGGCGCTGCGTGAGGAATTCATCCAGGGCCCCCACGTCGATGGGCTTGCGGAACACCGCGTCCACCAACGCCAGGCTCGCGCGGTTCTGCCCGCGCACGTCGGCGCCGGTGACGATGGCCAGGAGCGCCTGGGGCGAGCGCTGCCGCAGCTCACGCGCCAGCTCCCAGCCGGTCATCTCCGGCATCACCGCGTCCAGGAGCGCCGCGTCGAAGGGGTGCTTCTCCCAGATGCGCAAGGCCACCTCCGGGCTGTGCGCCACCTGCACGTCGTAGCCCTCCTCGCCCAGCACCTCGCCCATCATCCGCGCGTTGTCCAGGTCATCGTCCACCACCAGCACGCGGCGCGCGGGCCGCTTCAGGTGCGGCACCCCTCCTGGAGCCATGGCCGGTGGCGGCGGGAGCAGGGCCTCCTCATCCTGCGCGGTGTCACGGAAGCGCGGCAGCCGCACGGCGAAGCTCGCACCCGAACCGTCCTGCCGGTTCTCCACCGTCAGCTCTCCGCCCCAGCGCTGCACCTGCGTGCGCGCCACCGCCAGGAACAGCGAGAACTGCGGCGCGCCCGGGTCGCGGCGCAGCGGATCAAACAGTCGCGCCAGCTCCTCCACCGCGTAGGGCGGGCCCCCGTCCTCGATGCGCAACGCCAGCCATCCCTCCCCTTCCGGCCGGGTACGGACCTGGAGCGTTCCGCCCCCCTCCATGCGGTCCCTCGCCGACAGCAGCAGGTTCACGATGAGCTCGCGGAAGAAACCCGCGTCCGCCTTCACGCCCCACGGGAAGCCCAGGTCCAGCTCCGTGTGCACGGGGTGCTCGCGCTGCTCCAGTTCGCCTCGAGCCAGCTCCAGCGCCTCGCGCACCGCCTGGTCCACCGGCACGTCGGTCAGGAGCTCCTCGGTGCGCTGCACGCTGAACTCTTGTAGCCGCGCCACCAGCTCGCCAATCTGGCGCACCGTCTTGTCCAGCGCCTCCACGTGCTCCGGCTTGTATTCGCGTTGCAGCAGCGTGATGCGCAATCGCAGCACATTGAGGAAGTTGTTGAGCGCGTGCGCGGCGCCGCTCGCCAGCTGCCCCAGCGCCTGCTGCCGCGTGCGTCGCAGCAACTGCCCCTGGAGCCTGCGCACCTCGTCGTGCGCGCTCTCCAGCGCCTTGGTCTTCACCGCCGCTTCGGTCCGGTCGCTGAAGGTCTGGATGACGCCGGCCAGGACCTTGTCCTCCTCCCAGACCGGCGTGGCGCTCATCTCCAGCGTGGCGTCGCTGCCCCCGGGGCGCTCCACCACCATCATCACGCCGCGCACCGGGCCCTTCTCCCGGAGCGCGCGCAGGAAGGGCATGTCCTGCACGCGGAAGGGCTCTCCCGTCGGGTGCCGGGCGTTGACCTGCGTCAGCACGGGCGACAAGGAGCTGGTGGCTCGCGCGCCCACCACCGCGCGCATGGGCACGCCCATCAAGCGGCTGACCGGCGGCGAGGCGAAGGACACCATGCCGTCCGTCTCCGCCAGCAGGATGCCCACCTCCACGTGGTTGAGCACCGACTCCATCACCGCGGCCTCGCGGAAGCGGACCTCCTCCGTCTTGAGCACGCGCGCGTAGGAGGCCTGCGCGGACGCATCCGCCTCCCACACCAGCTCCGACACCAGCTCCGCGACGTCCGCGTCGATGACGCCCCCGTTGCGGCGCGCGTAGACGTAGAGCAGCACCTCCTGGAGCGACTTGAACTCGCGCGTCAGGTCCTCGGGTTCGAAGTTCTGGTCGTAGCGGAAGGCCCCATGCGAGCGCACCACCTCCGGCCACAGGCGGATGGCGTCCTCGCCCCGGTCACGGAGCAGACGGGCAAGCTCATCCAGCAGGTGGTGCAGGGGGGCGCGCAGGTCGCGGCCGGGGACCTCCACCTCGTACGTCTCCGCGCGCAGACGCTTCGCCCACAGGCGCGTGATGCGCTCGCCCTCGTCGGAGAGCAGGTCGGACAGGGCGGTGATGGCGGTATCGGAAGGCACGCTCAAGGGCGGACGATGCGCACGCTCCAGGCGCCCAGCCACCCGGCCCCCCTGGTGACGCCGCGCGCGAATGTCCGCCTCCACACACCCCTGGCCTCGTCACGGAGTACGAGGGCCAGACTGTCTGCAAGCCCTGGCCAGGAGCGGCGGTCGTCCCCACCTTCCCTGGCACGGATGAGCGTCAAAGAGCGCAGGCAGAATGATCTCGAGCAACCCCTGGTCTCCCAGCAGGCCATGGCGCAGCTCTTCCGTGGGGAGCTGAGCCGTTCGGACACGTGGCGCACGCGGCTGGACACGACGACGAACTGGGCGCTCACCACGACGGCGGCGGTCATCTCCTTCGGCTTCGCGACGCCGGAGAGTTCGCACGTGACGTTCCTGGTGGGCATCTGGATGGTGGTGTCCTTCCTGCTCATCGAGGCGCGCCGCTACCGGTATTACGACCTGTGGAACCGCCGCGTGCGTCTGCTGGAAGACGGCTGGTGGGCACCGATGCTGCGGCGCGAACCGGTGGATCCGGACGCCCTGCGGGAGCTGGCGGTGGAGATGTCGCGGCCGCAGATCCAGCTGTCGCTGGGGTCGGCCATCGCCACGCGGCTCAACCGCGCGTATGGGCCCATCCTCATCGTCCTGTTGGTGACGTGGTTCTTCAAGGTCTACAGCCACCCGCGACCGCCTCGCGACTTCGACGACTTCCTGGAGCGGGCGCATGTCGCCTGGATTCCTGGCCCGGTGGTGATGGG
The DNA here is from genome assembly GCF_026626765.1 of Corallococcus sp. bb12-1. Lineage (NCBI taxonomy): Bacteria > Pseudomonadati > Myxococcota > Myxococcia > Myxococcales > Myxococcaceae > Corallococcus > Corallococcus sp. bb12-1. The sequence goes on from NZ_JAPNJZ010000001.1 coordinate 141,769, forward strand.
CTCATTGCTGATCATCACCCTGGTTGCGGGCTACCTCTTCATCGCGTCCTTCTTCATCCGGGCGCCGCTGGGAGAGCTGCGCACGCGGCCGCGGGGACGCCGGGCCGCGATGTGGGAGACCTTCTACCGGCCCTACGCCATCCAGCGGCGCAAGCGCCCACGCCGCGCGGTGAGCAACCGCACCAACCCGCCGCGCCCGCAGTCACCGTTCGACCAATGAGCGCGACGACCGTCCCAAGAACGCAGTGACTTCCGGCCCCTCGTGTTCCTGCCATAGAACACGAGGGATATTATGAGGACGCGCCTTTGCCTTCGCTGGCTTCTCCCCGTGCTGATCTCCGCCTGCGCAGGAAGCACCTATCGGGTGAGCAACGAGGGACGGTGGTTCGGGCGCACGGGAAGCACGGTCTGGGTCCACGGCCCGTGGGAAGAGAGCCAACCCTCAACGGATGTGGATGACGTCATCGACCAGCTCTGTCCTGCCATCATGAAGCTGGAGGGCGCTGCCGCCAACGACTACGGCCAGGAATACTGCGGAGCCATCTACTCACTGGGCGATGGCGTCTACTACGCCAGTCACGCCTCTCCCCTGGGGAAGACTGTTCCGGTGGGGGCCTCCAAACGAAAGCAGTGCACCCCGCCCAGTCGTGTGGTGGACGAGCGGGGACGAACTTCGACCCTGGCCGACTATCACAGCCATCCCTGGTCGCCCTCACCGCTGTCCATCTTCGACCTCAAGAACGACAACCAGCTCTGGCTCATCCGGATCCAGTTCGATCGAGGCTGTACTGTCATGAAGTACCTGCCGTACAAGCATGTCGCCCACCCAGGCGAGGTCTATGTGCGACGAAACGCGACGTGGGTCCTGATCGGGCTCCTTCAGTCATCCCTGGACAAGGATCTGGGAATCGTCACCCCGGTGGAGGCGAAGTAGCGTTCCCGACGGAATCACCATGAACCAGCTCTCCCTCCTTCTCATGGCCCTGTCCTTGACGGGTTGCGGTCTCTTCCAGCGCCCGTTCCGCCCCGAGCATGCGCCCCCAGCGGAGGCCGCCGCGTTCCAGTTTCCACTGGGTTTTCCCCCAGGAGAGCACACCTTCATCCCGAGCACCCTCTCCGCGGCGATCCAGCTCGCCATGGACGACTTCCTTCCACGGGATGCCAGCCCGCCTCGGAACGCCACACCGGACGAGGTCTGCCTCATGCGCCGTGACTCCTACGACGTCCTCGCCAAGAACCTGTCCGAGGATGTCGTCCTCGTGGCCTTCACGCCCGGCAACGGCGCCTGCGCCTCGGAAGGCCTGACGCTGGACCTGGGCACCACCTACGCCATCGACGTGCGCGGATGGCGCATCCTCGCGGTCCAGCGATAGCGCCCCTCACTCCTCCGTGTTCGTATCCGGATCCCCGCCCATCCGGTGGCCCCGGTCGAGCTTCTGCAACGCGGCCAGGTCCTCCGCGTCCAGCGTGAAGTCGAAGATGTCCAGGTTCTGGCGCATGCGCTCCGGATCCTTCGACTTCGGGATGGCGATGACACCCCGCTCCACGTGCCAGCGCAGGATGACCTGCGCCGGGCTCCGGCCGTGCTTCTTCGCCATGCGGACAATGGCGTCATTCTTCAGCACGTCCCCGCCCCGCCCCAGCGGACTCCAGGCCTCCAGCACGATGCCGCGCTTCTCCGAATCCGCGACTAGCACCGGCTGCGCCAGGTCGGGGTGCAGCTCCACCTGGTTGACCGAAGGCACCACGCCCGTCTCATCCACCAGCTTCTGGAGGTGATGCGGCTGGAAGTTCGACACGCCAATGGAGCGCACCCGCCCCTCATCCCGCAGCCGGATGAACGCGCGCCACGTGTCCACGTAGAGCTGCTTCGCCGGCAGCGGCCAGTGGATGAGATACAGGTCCACCCCGTCCAATCCCAACCGCCGAGCGCTCGCATCGAACGCGCGCAACGTCGCGTCGAAGCCGTGGTCCTGGCCCCGCAGCTTCGTCGTCACGAACACCTCCGCCCGGGGCAGTCCCGCCGCCCGGAGGCCCCTGCCCACGCCCGTCTCGTTGCCGTACCGCGATGCCGTGTCGATGAGCCGGTAGCCCGCCTTCAGCGCTGACTCCACCGCGACCGAGGCCTCGTCATCGTCCAGTGGCCACGTGCCGAACCCCAGCTGCGGAATCCGGTGACCGTCGTTGAGCAGGCGGGCGGGCGCGGACGTCATGGCGACTCCTGGGAGGAAGAATCCCTCAACCTGGGGATGCCCTGCCCCCGGTTCCATCCAGGACCCGGCAACCGAGCGCCACGAGGGCCGTCCCCCCGTTCACTTCCATTGTTTCGCGATGTCTTCCTTTGTCGGCTCCGGCTCCCTGGCAGGGAAGTAGCGCGCAGGGTGGAGGTCCCAGTCCACGCGGATCACCCGCTCCCCGAATTCCGCCACATGGTTCCGGGCCCGGTCCACGGGCCAGGCGCGCTCACGTCCATCGGTGGTGGCCTGGACGACCCGGCCGTCCTGGAAGGTGGCCCGAAGGATGAGCGGTTCGGAGCTACACCGCGAGCCCGTGGCGGCGCCCTCCAGCTTCCGGCCATCCATGAACAGCAGGTCGTACTTCACGGGGTTGTACTTGTCCCCGGAGGACCACGACCCCTTCTGGCAACGCACCACCACCTCGCGCACCTCGCCCAGGAACGTCCGGGCATTCGCGACCGCCTCCGGACGCAGGCCGGGCGAATCACCAGGGCCCATCTTCTTCAGGGCGGCGTCCACGCTCTCGTTGAGCAGGTCCGCCAACGTCGGACTGGGGATGTCCCCCGGCATCTCCGGCGGGTTGAGGATGGGGCGCAGCAGGAGGAAGCCCCCCACCAGCACGAAGGCTGAAATCCACATGCCCGCCAGCATCAGGCCGACCGGAAGCTTCTTGCCGCTCATCTCCACCCCACCGCGAGATTCAGGACGCCCAGCCTGCCACGGGTGGCCTGAAGGAACCCTCTCGCACCCCGGGTGGGCAGGGGGGCGGGGAGCCCCTGCTGATGGGCGCCATGTCCCTGGGTGAAACAGGCCCGTTTTCGTCCTTCCGGCCCCCCCGGATTTGTGGTGTGAACCGCCCCCATGGCGAATACGCGAACTGTGACGGTCATCAACGGCGACGGCATCGGTCCCGAGGTTTCGGCGGCCACCATTCGCGTCCTCGAAGCGCTCAAGGTCCCCCTGGAGTTCGAGTTCAAGGACGCCGGCGCGGAGGTCGTGGCCAAGTTCGGCACCAACCTCCCCCACGAGACGGTGGAAGCGGTCCTCAAGAGCGGCGTCGCCCTCAAGGGCCCCACCGGCACCGTCGTCGGCGGCGGCCTGCCGTCCGCGAACGTCGGCCTGCGCAAGCGGCTGGACCTGTACTCGTCCCTGCGCCCGGTCAAGAGCGTCCCCAACGTCAAGACGCGCTACGAGAACGTCGACGTCGTCGTGGTCCGCGAGAACACCGAGGACCTCTACGCCGGCCTGGAGCACATCGTGGTGCCGGGCGTCGTGGAGGCGCTGAAGATCATCACGGAGAAGGCCTCCACGCGCATCGCGCGCTTCGCCTTCGACTACGCCCGGAAGAACGGCCGCAAGCGGGTGTCCGCCATCCACAAGGCGAACATCATGAAGCTGTCGGACGGCCTCTTCCTGGACTGCTGCCGCAAGGTCGGCCGCGAGTTCCCCGAAATCACGTACGACGAGGTCATCGTCGACAACCTCTGCATGCAACTGGTGAAGGACCCGACCCGGTTCGACGTGATGGTGACGGAGAACCTGTACGGCGACATCATCAGCGACCTGTGCGCGGGCCTCGTCGGCGGCCTGGGCATGGTGCCGGGCGCCAACATCGGTGAGCGCACCGCCGTCTTCGAGGCCGTGCACGGCACCGCTCCGGACATCGCGGGCAAGGGCATCGCGAACCCCACCGCGCTGATGATGTCCGCGGTGATGATGCTGGAGTGGCTGGAGCTGAAGGACGAAGCCCGCCGCATGCAGGGCGCCATCCAGAAGGTCTACGGCGGCGACGGGAAGGTGCGCACCGGCGACCTGGGCGGCAGCGCCACCACGCGCGAGTTCACCGACGCCATCATCGCCGCGCTGTAGTCCGCGCGGCGGTCCCGGGGTGGAGCGAGCCCTCCACCCCTGTCTGGCACTTCACCCGATGATGACCTTGCGGACGCCCCGCGCTTCCAGGAGCGCGGGAAGCCGTTCGCGCTGGTCGCCCTGCAACACCAGCGAGTCCTCCTCCACCACACCGCCGCAGCCCAGGCCGCCCTTGAGCGCCTTGAGCCAGGTGTCGAGCTGGGCCGCGGGAAGCCCCAACTGCTCCACCACCGTCACTTCCTTGCCACCCCGGCCCTTGCGCTCCATGCGCACGACGGCGCGCGCGGGGCCCTTGGGTTCGGGCTTCGCCTTCGGAACGGGCGGAGGCGGCCCCACGGGCAGCGCCTCCCGCTGAGCGGACAGGGCGGCGAAGGGGTTGTTGAAGGGCCCCGGGGACGCCGGAGCCTCGTCCTTCTTGTCGCGCTTGCCCATGGCGTGCGGTGACTCCTACGGGTGGGCGTGGCCCTCGTGGCCACCACCGGCGGCCGGCGCGCGAGCGGGCGGCAGCACGACGAAGGCGGCGGCGTTCGCGTCGCCGTTGGCCAGCACCAGCGAATAGATGAGCGGCGCGGACGGCGGCACCTGCCGGCCGTTCAACAGCACCAGCGGCGTGCCCTGGATGTTGAACTTCATGGCGTATTCGACGTCCTGGCGCAGCTTGCTCAGGGTCTGGGGGTTGCTCATGCACGCCTCCAGTTGCGGGCGCGCCACGGAGCCGGACGTGGCGATCTCCATCACCTTGTCCGTGCTCAGGAAGGCCTGGGCGGCGAACAGCCGCTCGCGCAGCTTCCAGAAGTCCTTCGCGTCCTCCAGGCACACCATCGCCTTGGCGGCTTCGCACCGCACGCTGGGCGCGTCCGGGCCCCGGCGGGGAATGGCCGGGTTGCACGCGCCATCCAGCGGGAAGTGCCGGGCCTCCACGGACAGCTTGCCCTCGGGCGAGGCGCGCTTGATGTACGCCAGCTCCTCCACCAGCGACTTGCAGTGGGGGCACTTGCTGTCGGTCCACTCCACCACTTTCACGGGCGCGTCCACCGGGCCGTAGATGCGGCGCGCGGGGTAGACGGCCGGCTCCGGAGTAGCGGCGCGGTACGCGGCGAGCGCATTCGCCAGGTACTGCTTCTGCTCCTGGGGCAGGCCCGCCAGGTAGACCTCCAGCGTCGGCGGCGTCACGGGTGGGGGCTCCACCTCGTCCCCGTAGGTAACCTTCGCGGGGGCCGTCGCGGTCGGAAGGAAGGCACCCGCCTTCTGCGCGTGCGGCGTGGCGCGGCCGGGCATCTGCATGGCGATGAAGGCGACGGCGGAGATGCCCACCGTCCACTTGAGCGCGTCGCCCCACTCGCCCGCCTGGGGCGTCAGGGGACCGGGCAGGCCCTTCCAGGCGACGCCCGCGAAGGCAATCACCAGCGCATAGGTGGCAAGACACGTGGGGCACACCACGCCCACCTTGGCGCTGACGCCCGCGAAGACGACGACGGAGACGATGCCCGCGACAGCCAGCAGGCGCAGGCCGTTGGTGGCAGGGCGCACGGAGCGCTTCGCCTTCGCCCACGCGAGGTACAGCGCGCAGAGGCCCACCGCGACGAGCCCCCACACGAGGCCCAGGCCGGCGATGGGGATGCCCAGCGTGTCGTGCACGGCGCTGGCGAAGTCCGAATTCCAGACGGTCTCGCAGTTGACCTGCTCGCTGATGCCGCAGCTGGTGGAACCGCCCGCGCGCAGCGTGAGCAGCTCCATCCATTGGTAGATGGCGAGCCCGCTGGTGAGGATGCCCAGGACCAGCAGCGCGAGGGCGCCACGGGTGGGGACGGGGGCGGCCGGGGTCGGGGCCTTCTTGCTCATGCGTGCTCCGGAGGCGGGGTCATCAGGACGAGGAGGCGGGCATTGTCCGGGCCGTCATTGACGACGCCGTGTTCGGAGCCCGCGGGGGCGAAAAGGGTGGAGCCGGGGCCATGCGTCGCTTCCTCATCACCGATACGGAAGCGGCAGCTTCCGTCCAGCACGAGGTACACCTTGTCGGACGTGGCATGCCGGTGGGGCTTCTGTGCCTGGCCCGGGGCCAGACAGTAGACGTCGAGGAAGAAGCGACCGGACTGGAAGACGGTGTGCTTCTGGAGCTTCTCCAGGGAGAAGCCCTGGAAGGCCGCAAGCTGCTTCACATCCATCGTGGCAATCGCTCCTTCGCCTCTATATAGCGACGGGCATGGAACCGCTGTCGCTGCATTTTGTTCACGAGCAAGTGGGTGCCCGCTTCATTTCATTGGGCGGCCGTGAAGTGGTGGCCGGGTATGGAGACGTGGGCGCGGAGTATGGCGCGGCCCGCGACGCCGTGGCACTCCACGATGCGTCCTACCGCGAAATCCTCCGGATAACGGGGGAGGATCGCGCCTCCTTCCTCCACGGCATGGTCACCCAGGAGGTGAAGAACCTCCCGGTGGGCTCGGCCGCCTATGCCGCCTTCATCACCGTGAAGGGCGCCATGGTGGGCGACGCGCGCATCCTCAAGCGGGAGGGCGACCTCCTCCTGGACGTGGAGCCCGGCCTGGGCGCCAAGGTGCGGGAGTTCCTGGACAAGTACCTCATCTCCGAGGACGCCGAGCTGCACGACGGCACCCCGGAGTCCGGCTGGCTCCGGCTGCTCGGCCCCCGGACGGCCCAGGTGCTGGCCGCCGTCCTCGCCGGCCCCTTCGAAGCGCTGCCGGCGCAGGCCAGCCGCCAGGCGGTGGTGGCCGGGCAGGACGTGTGGCTCCTGGGGACGGCGCTGCCCGGAGGGGTGTCCGGCGTGGACGTGCTGGTGCCGCGCGCGGGGTTGGAGGCGGTGTGGACAGCGCTCGCACAGGCGGGCGCGGCCCACGGGCTGAAGCCGCTGGGGTTCGACGCGCTGGAGCTGCTGCGGGTGGAGGCGGGGGTGCCGCGCTACGGGCAGGACATGGTGGACACCACCATTCCGCTGGAGGCGAATCTCACGCACGCCATCTCCTACAACAAGGGTTGCTACATCGGGCAGGAGGTCATCGCCCGGGCCACCTTCCGCGGGCGCATGAACCGCCAGCTCGCGGGGCTGCTGTTGGGCAACGGGGACGCGGACGTGGCGCCCGGCACGGAGCTGCGCCGGGGTGAGAAGAAGGTGGGCTGGGTGACGAGCGTGGTGCGCTCGCCGGTGAAGGGACAGCGCGTGGCGCTGGGCTACGTGCACCGCGACTCGCTGGAGCCGGGCACGGAGCTGACGCTCGCGGAAGGCCCTGGCACCGCCACCGTGGCGGCCCTGCCCTTCACCGCTGGGTAGGATGGACCCCGGTCGCGCCGACCGTGGCGTGGCACCGGGGGAGGCCATCATGCGGCATGGAGTGAGGGGTTTTGTCTTCGCGCTCGGGGGCCTGTCCGTCGCGTGCTCGGACCCCAACGTCTGCAACCACGATGACGACTCCGTCACCTACACGGTCACGGAGAACACCTGTGGGCCTTCCGCCACGGGCACCGTGCGGGTGTTCTCCGAAGAGGACTCCTGCGAGGTCTTCGCGGAGGTGGACGAGGGCCTGGGCCTTCCCACCGACGTCTCTCCACGCATGCCCAGCAGCCGCTTCTCCTCCGAGAGCTACCTGAGCCGCGAGCTCTGGAGCCTGAGCTACAGCAGCTTCGGGTCGGACGAGGGGGAGGTGCGTCCCTACATCCATCGGACCTGCAGTTTCACGGACCGCGACCCGTCGGGGCGGAAGTTCCTCTGCCGGGACACCGTGGACACGAACCCGCAGACGCCGCAGCCTGAATGCACCGCCGTGCTGACCCGGCAATAAAGCCAGACGTTCTAATCCTCGCGTTTCCGCCCGCTCTCTCTGTCTGCCCTTGTGGGCATGGGCAATGCTATCCTTGGAACGCCTCACAAACTTGTAAATCATTCCAAGGACACTTCAAATGCGGATGACCCTTCTCCTGGGGCTGCTGTCGGTGGGGCTGTTAGCGGCCTGTGGTGGCGTTGAGCCGGAGGCGCAGGACTCCGATGTGACGGGCCAGGCACTTCCGCCCTGTGAGCTGGCCTGCGTCGGCTCCTACAACAGCTGCATGCGGCGGGCGACGACCCTCGCTGCCGAGGATGCGTGTCTGGAGCGGCGCCTCCTGTGTTTCGACGGCTGTGGCGCTGGCGCTGTGCAGCCCGTGGAGGCCCTGCGTCCGCCGCCGTGCCAGTCCAGGTGCGACCTCCTCCATGAGCTCTGCATCAACGAGGCTGGGACGCCGGAAGCGCAGGCCCTCTGCGATGCCGAGCGCAAGGTCTGCAAGCTCGCGTGCGTAGCCCCAGCGGCGCAGCCGGTGGAAGCCATGGCCGTTCCTACGTGCCCGGAAATCTGTGCAAGGGCCTACCACCGCTGCAAGCTGCTCGCGAAGACGCCGGAGGACTTCGAGCTGTGCGGCTGCTGGAACTACCAGTGCATGGACTCCTGCGTTCCCTTGAGCCCGGGCAGCACCGGCACCGCGGCGTACGACGTGACCTGCGACGGGTAGTTCCCTAACGTTTCGGTCCGGGGGCCCCGCGAAACAGGCTCAGCAGTTGGCGGGGCCCCTGCGTCACCACGATGAACAGCAGCCCCAGGGCAAGGAGCAACAGGGGAAAGGCCAGCGCGCCCAGCACGGCACCTGCCAAGAGGCCGCCCACGCCCCACCCGATTCCCGACATGAAGCCCACCACCCCGCCCGCCACGCTCCCCAGCACCGCGCCCGTGAGGATGATGGGTTCGATGAGGTTCATGTCACGGGGCCAGGTCAGGCGCGTCGCAGTACACGTACTGGATGCCGGTGGAGCAGCCCGCGTAGGGACAATTCGAGGACTTCGCCGCCTCCTGGTCCGCGTCGATGAGCGCCTGGAGGTCAGCGCCCTGTGCGCAGGACAGACACCGCACCTCCGGCGCCACCCCACCACAGCAACCACAGCCGCAGGCGACATAGGTCGCGTTGCAATCCAGGGCCTTCGGTTGCTCCTCGACCTTTGGACGCCCTTCATCAGCGGCCTGGCAGCCCAGGCCCACCGAGCACAGCAGCAGCAGGAAGCGCAGGGGCATCCGGGAAGGATAGACGATTCAGGGCGCGTCCTCCGCACCGTGCGTGCAGCGGTTCGCCAGGGGCAGGAACCTGGATTGGGTGCGAGGCAGTACGCTCCCCCGATGCGCTCCCCCCTTCCGCTGGTCCTCCTCCTTGCCGGCTGCGCATCGACGCCACCCCCGCCTTCGCAGAAGGCGCCCATCGTCTGCACGCTGATCGGTTGCAGCTCGGGGATGACGATGCTGCTGGCCCTCAAGATTTCCCGGCCGCAGCTCCAGTCCAGCAAACTCACCGTCTGTCGCAACGACGAGTGCTACCCGACCCGCCTCGAAGGACTCTCGTCACGCCCATCCACCTTCATGCAATGGCCCATGCCCGTCGGGATGAAGGGCAAGCCCACGATGGAGCTGATCGCCAAGAGCCTGGAGGGAGGAGACGAGGGCCTGAACATCTTCTACAACCTGAATGATGACGAGGCCTCGAGGGATGGCGATGTCTACCGGGTGACCCTGGAGGGAGGGGACGGTCGGATCATCACGAACATCGAGAGGACGGCGAAATACCAGGCCTTCCAACCCAATGGACCCGACTGCGGTCCCCCATGCCACGGCGTCGCCTTCATCGAAGCCGGGGGCGACTTCGAGAATCGTCCCCTGATCCAGAAGTGACGGCGCTCGAACGTGCATGAGCAGCGATAGCGTGGGGCCTCTCTGTGGCTGAAGATGCATGGGAGCAGGAGGCAACCTGGGTGGTCGAGGCGCTCAACCTCCTGACCGTACTGGCGGCACCTCGTCTCTACGAGCGGTGGTGCACGCAAGCCCCGGCGGAGCAACTGCGGACCGTGCTCCAGCCCCGCATGGCGGCGCTCTCGGCGTTCTGCGCGAAGGCGTGGGGGAGCCCGGATGCGGAGCGCTTCCGGTCAGCAGCCCCCAAGGTGCGGGAACTTGCGGAGTCCCTGGCAGGCGCTCCCCCCGGGATCCTCATGGAACCAGCCTGGACCGCCCAGGCCCGCGAGTGCTTGGACGCGATGGGGGTCCCAGTGCCTCCAGAAGGATGGGAAGCCTTCGAGGGATGGCGTGTCAGCAATGGGTAGGAGGCAAACCGCCCTTCTTCAGAAGATGACGCCGTCGTCTGGGAGCGCTACGACAAACACCCAATGCGGCAACTGGGAAGCAAAAAGCGCTGACGCCGCGCGGCGTTCAAATCTTCGCACTTTCGCCATTCCCCATATGCCCCTCAGGGCATGGACAGTTCTATCCTTGGAAGGCTTCTCAAGCATGTAAATCACTCCAAGGACACTTCAAATGCGGATGACCCTCCTCGTGGGGATGCTCTCGGTGGGACTGCTGGCGGCCTGTGGCGGTGTGGTGACTGCTGACGAGACGGACGCTCAGGACACGAGCGCCTCCCTGGCGACCGCGGAGCAGGGAATTCGCTGTGCCCTCTGTGATGGCGAGCCTTGTCCTCCCCCCAATCGCCCCTGCTGCGGCGACTTCATCTGCGACGTGGGGGATCCCGAAATCTGCCCGATGGACTGCCCTGAGCCTCCGGGCTACTGCGGCGACGGTGTCTGCAATAACGGCGAGTCCAGCGCCACCTGCCCGGGCGATTGCGGCGCGCCAGCGCCCTACTGCGGCGACGGTGTCTGCAATAACGGCGAGTCCAGCGCCACCTGCCCGGGCGATTGCGGTGCGCCAGCGCCCTACTGCGGCGACGGCGTCTGCGACAGCAACGAAACCTGGCGGAACTGCGCCCCGGATTGCTACGTGAGCTGCATCGAACAGCCCTGTCAGGGGTGATGCCGCGCTGAAGGCGGATGCAGGAAGAACGAAGGGCCTGGAACCTCGCGGTTCCAGGCCCTTTCAACAGCGGAAGGCGAACGACTAGATGCGCCCTTCAGCCTTCTGCTGACGCTCGATGCTCTCGAACAGGGCGCGGAAGTTGCCGCCGCCGAAGCCCTGGTCGCCCTTGCGCTGGATGATTTCGTAGAAGAACGGGCCCGCGTCCGACTGCTTGTAGAGGCTCGCCGCGTCCTTCATGAAGATCTGGAGCATGTAGCTGCGCTCCTTGTCCCCGTCGATGAGGATCTCCAGGTCGCGCAGGACGTTGATGTCCTCGTCGATCTTCTTGATGCCCAGGTGCTCGATGCGCTCCGGCAGCGCGTCGTAGTACGAACCCGGCGTGGGCATGAACTGGATGCCCGCGTTGTGCCGCATGTCCTTCACCGACGACAGGATGTCCTTCACCGTGATGGCCAGGTGCTGCACGCCGTCACCGCGGTGGTCCTCGTTGAAGACGTTGATCTGGCTGGACTTGAAGAACGGGAACTTGGGCTCGTTGTTCGCGAACTTCACGCCGCTCTTCGGATCCCAGATGACATCCGACTTCAGGCCGCTGCCGTGGTCCCGCTTCTGCTGCGACACCACGTCCTCGGTGTGGAACTCGATGTGCCAGAAGGGCTCGAAGCCCATCACGTGCTCCATCCACAGGAGCATCGGCTTCATCGTCTGGAAGTTCGACGTGACGTGGTCCACCCGGCCAAAGCCATACTTGTTCTGGCCGCCCTTGGGCTGCGCATGCACCTGGAAGCCCGGGTAGATGGACTTGTAGCTGTCCCGCTGAAGGAAGCGGAACGTCGTGTCACCGAACGGCGTGGTGATGGAGAAGAACGCCAGCTTGCCGCCCGCGGCGTCCGTGAAGCGCTGGATCTCCGTGATGAACGTGGCGCCGCGCGACTCCAGCAGCTTGAACGTCTTCTCCACGTCCTCCACTTCGAAGTTCAGCGTGCCCACGCCGTCCGGGTGCTTGCGCAGGTAGCGCCACGCCCGGCCGCCCTCGCCCACCGGCTGGCTCACCACCAGCGCGATTTCACCCGCCTGGAACAGCGCCGACTTCTGCTTGCCGTGCGCGTCCAGCTCCGGCCCGGACACCGCCACCTCCGCGAAGTCCAACCCCTTCGTGTAGAACTGGCGGCTTCGCTCCAGGTCATGCACGTACCAGTGGATGCTCTCCAAAGCCTTGATGCCCAGCGATTCCTGCTTGGCCATGTCGCTGACTCCTCGTGATGAGAAAGATGTGGGGACTACGCCGGCTGCGCGTCGGGCTGCCGGTCGGGCTGCGCCGCCTGGAAGGCGGGAAGTTCGTTGCACGCTGATTCAATGCGCAGCAGCGTGGGAAAGGGCTTCAGGTCCACCCCGAACCGACGGGCGCCGTAGAGCTGGGGCACGAGCAGGATGTCCGCGAACGACACGGCATCCCCCACACAATAACGCCCCGCCGTCGCCTGCACCGCTGCCTCCAGGGACGTGAGCCCGTGCACGTTCCAGTGCGCGACCCAGGCCTTCTCGTCGCCCTTCAACACGTCCTTGACGCGCAGCGCCACCGACGTGTTCTGCAGCGGCTGGATGCCAGAGTTCACCAGCTCCGCCAGCATCCGCGTCCGGGCCCGGAGGTACGCATCCTTCGGCAGGAGGGCAGGTGAGCCCCCGCGCTCCTCCAGGTACTCCAGGATGGCCATGGACTCCGACAGCCGGCGCTCCTGGCCGTCGTCGTCCGTCCACTCCAGCGTGGGCACGCGCCCCATGGGGTTGATGGCGCGGTAGGCGGGCTGGTGCTGCTCGCCGCCGTCCTTCACCAGGTGCACGGGCAGGTATTCGAAGGGGATGCCCTTGAGGTTCAACGCGATGCGCACGCGCCAGGACGCGGACGAGCGCCAGTAGGCATGCAGGCGCACGTGCTTCATGGGACCTTCACCACCGTCTGGGAGATGCGCCCGAAGGGGCTGTGGCCTTCGCCATCCAGCATCTCGATCTCGATGGTGTCCCCGGGCTTCATGAAGGCCGTCTTCGGCTTGCCCTCGTCGATGGTTTCAATCATCCGGCGCTCGGCGAGGCAGGAGATGCCCCGCGCGCGGTCCTCGTTGGACACCGTGCCGCTGCCCAGCACCGTGCCCGCCGTGAAGGCGCGCGTGCGCGTCAGGTGCTGGATGAGCTCCAGGAAGGAGAAGTGCATCTCCGGGCCCGCGTCGGTGTCGCCCACCAACTGGCCGTTGAGCGTGCTGCGCATGCGCAGGTGCACCCGGCCCTCCCGCCACGCCCCACCCAGCTCGTCCGGCGTCAGCGCGAAGGGACCGAACGCGGTGGCGGGCTTGCTCTGGAAGAAGCCGAAGCCCTTGGCCAGCTCCTCCGGGATGAGGTTTCGCAGCGACACGTCGTTGGCGATCATCACCAGCTTGATGTGCTTGCCCGCGTCCTGCGCCTGCGTGCCCATGGGCGTGTCACCCAGCACGACGCAGACCTCGCTCTCGAAATCCAGGCCCCAGGCCTCATCCCGCAGGGGGATGTCCTGGGTGGGCGCCAGGAAGTCGCCGGAGCCGCCCTGGTACACCAGCGGATCCGTGCGCAGCGTGGCGGGCGGCTCCGCGTTGCGCGCCTTGCGCACCAGCAGGACGTGGTTGATGTACGCGCTGCCGTCCACCCATTCGTAGGCGCGCGGCAGCGGCGCGTGCAGCGCCTTCACGTCCAGCGGGCGGCTCTGCACCGCATCCGATTCCAACTGCTGCGCCAGGGCGCGCAACCGCGGCTCCCGCGCATCCCAGTCATCCAGTGCCGCTTGCAGCGTCAGGGCCACGTTGGTGGCCAGGGCGTAGGCGGAGTTGTCCCGCTTGACGACGATGAGCCGACCATCGCGGGTTCCGTCCTTGAGCGTCGCGAGCTTCAATTCCGGGCTCCCTGGGCGGCCTGGGGGGGAGGAAGGCGGACCGCCCGAACTGTCGGGCTTTTCCGTCGGGGCCCCAGGGGAGTCAAGCACGCCCGTTGAACGCGGCGCGGCATTCCGTTTCCCCTCCAGCAACGCTGCTGGCCGGTAGCACGCTCGCTGCTGGGAGGCCGGTGGAGTGAGGACTTCCCCACGCCGGGCCTCGTGGAAACCCACGAGGAGCAACCTCCGTGCTTGACGTCGCGGCCGGAAGCGAGGCGCTGGCCGGCTGGTCGCCCCACGGCCGGACGGGGGGCCGCCGGGGGTGAGGCCGGGAAGCGCGGACGTGGCGACTGTTCAAGACCCGAGCGTCTCACCCACCCCGTGTGGCGCTGCCCCCTGGCGGGGATCCGGGCGGCAACCCAGGTTGTGAGAAGGGACGTCCGACCAACCACGACACTGGGGCGACGAGGTTGGGGCGCGCGCGAGGGCACTGAATGGCGGGAGGCTTCCAACAGGCCGGCGACACCCCTGGGGAGCCACACCCGGGCCAGCGGCTGGGCAATCGCTACGAATTGCGCCAGCGGCTGAAGACGGGCTGGGGCATCTCCACCTGGCAGGGGTTGGATCTGCTCACCCGCGAGCGGGTGCTGGTGAAGGTCACCTCCCTGGCCACCTTCGTGCCCACCGCGCGTCACCGCCTGGAGCACGAGGCGGAGGTGCTGTCGCGGCTGCACGGACAGGCGCTCGTGCCCGTGCGCCACCTGGGCACCTTCGACGACCTGCTCTACCTCGTCACGCCCTGGATTGAGGGGGAGACGCTGGAGGCGCGCCTGTCGCGCGGCCCCCTGTCCGTGTCCGAGGCCATCATCCTGGGCCAGCGCCTGCTGGAGGCGCTCGCGGAGGCGCACCACGAGGGCGTCCTCCACCGCGACGTGAAGCCGTCCAACGTGCTGGTGCGCGGCGAGCCGCTGTCGGCCGCGTGGCTCACCGACTTCGGCCTGTCGCGCAGCGAGCGGTTGGACCCTTCGCTGCGCGACCTGCCCGTGGGCACCGCGCGCTACCTGTCACCGGAGCAGGCGGGGCTGCTCAACCGGCCGGTGGAGGCCTCGTCGGACCTGTACGCGGTGGGCCTGGTGCTCTTCGAGGCGCTCGCGGGCCGTCCCGCCCTGGAGGGCAATTCGGTGGGTGAGGTGCTGCGCCTGCACCTCACCGCGCACCCCCGGTTGCGGCCGGTGGGCGTGGAGGTGCCGCTCGCGATGGAGGAGCTCATCGCCCGGCTCAACCAGACCGACCCGTTGGACCGCTACCAGTCCGCGGAGGCCGCGCTCGCGGACCTGAACGCGCTGGAGGCCGCGCTGTCCCGCGGTGAAGCGGAGCCCGCGCTCGTCACCGGCGCGCATGACCACCGCCAGAGCCTCACCGAGCCGTCCTTCGTGGGCCGGCGCGAGGAGCTGGCCACGCTGGAGCGCGAACTGGCGCTCACGCGCACAGAGGGCGCCCGCGCCGTCGTGGTGGAAGGTGAGTCCGGCGGCGGCAAGAGCCGGCTGTTGGAGGAGTTCTCCGCGCGCGCCACCGGCCAGCGCGCGTGGGTGCTGCATGGACAGGCGCAGGACCAGGCCGCGCAGCGTCCCTTCCAGCTCTTCGCCGGCGTGGCGGAAGGCATCGCCCAGGCCGTTCGCGACCAGCCCTCGCTGGGGGCGCTCCTGCGCGAGCGGCTCTCCGGGCAGGAGGCGGGCCTGTGCACGGTGCTGCCGCGCCTCACGGAGGTGCTGACGCCCGGCATGGCGCAACCCCAGACACAGGGCCTGGGGCCGGAGTCGCTGAGTGAGAGCCGCAGCGTCTGGTGCCTCACCGCGCTGCTCAACGCGCTGGGCACCCCCGACGCGCCCGCGGTGGTGGTGCTGGAGGACTGCCAGTGGGCGGACACGCTCACGCTGCGCGCGCTGGAGGCCTGGAGCCAGGGACGGCGCGCGGCGGACGGACGCCTGCTGTTGCTGGTGTCCTTCCGCAGCGAGGACATCCAGCCCGGGCACGCGCTGCGGCGGCTGTCACCGGGCGCGCACCTCAAGCTGTCCGCCTTTGGCGCGGCGGAGGTGGCGCTGCTCGCGGAGTCCATGGCCGGCGTGCTGCCCCCGGAGGCGGTGGAGCTGGTGACGCGGCTGTCGGAGGGCAATCCCTTCATGGCCTCGGCGGTGCTGCACGGGCTGGTGGAGGACGGCGTCCTCATGCCCGGCCCGGACGGCTGGGAGGTCCAACCGGAGGCCATGGCGCACGCCCGCTCGTCGCGGCAGGCTGCCACGTTCCTCGTGCGCCGCCTGCGGCTGTTGCCCCCGGAGTCCCTGCACGTGCTCAGCGTGGGCGCTGTGTTGGGCAAGGCGTTCGACGCGCGGTCGGTGGCGGCCCTGTCCGGCACGCCGGTGGAGGCCGTCAACACCGCGCTGGAGCCCCCGCGCCGCCGGCACATGCTGTGGATGGAGGGCACGCGCTCCACCTTCGTGCACGACAAGCTGCGCGAGGTGCTGTTGGATTTGCTGTCCCCGGAGGAGCGGCGGGAGCTGCACCGGCTGGCCGCGCGCGCCGCCGCGCAGGCCGTGCCCACCGACCCCTTCGAACTGGCCTACCACTTCGACGCGGCGGGAGAGCCGTCCCAGGCCCTGCCCTACGCGCTGGTGGCCGCGGAGCAGGCGCGCCAGCGCTTCGCCCTGGACACCGCGGAGCTCAACTACCGCATCGCGGAACGGGGCGCGGCGGGCGCGGACGCCCACACCCGCTACCTCATCGCTTCCGGCCTGGGCACCGCGCTGATGATGCGCGGCCGCTACGACGAGTCCCAACACCAGCTGGAGGCCGCGCAGCGGCTGGCGCGCGACCGGCTGGAGCAGGGCCGCACCCTGGGCCACCTGGGAGAGCTCGCCTTCAAGCGCGGCCAGACGGTGCAGGCCAATGCCTATCTGGAACAGGGTCTGAAGCTCCTGGGCCGCTGGGTGCCGCCCGACGCGCTCACCACCGGCGCGAGCGCCGCGTGGGAGATCCTCACCCAGGCCGCGCACACCCTGGCGCCGCGCCTGTGGTTGGGCCGCAAGGCGCTGAAGGACGGCGAGGAGGACCTGCTCGCGGTCAACCTCTACAGCCGGCTGGCGTATGGCTACTGGTACCAGCGCGGCCGGGCCGCCGTACTGTGGGCCCACCTGCGCGACATGAACCTGGCGGAGCGCTACCCGCCCACGCCGGAGCTGGCGCAGGCGTACTCCGCGCACTCGCCCGCGCTCACCACCCTGCCCTGGTTCCAGCGCGCGTATGCGTACGCGGAGAAGTCGCTGGCCCTGCGTCAGCAGTTGGGCGACGTGTGGGGGCAGGGCCAGTCGCTGCACTTCTACGGCCTGGCCCTCTACGCCTCGTCGCGCTTCCGCGAGTGCATTGAACGGTGCCGCGAAGCCGTGCGCCTCCTGGAGCGCACCGGCGACCCGTGGGAGGTGAACAACGCCACCTTCCAGATCGCCATGTCGCTCTACCGCCTGGGCCGCCTGAAGGAGGCCGCGGGGGTGAGCCAGAAGCTTCACGCGGCGGCGCTCACGCTGGGAGACAGGTACTCGCTGCGCCTGGGCCTGGAGGCGTGGGCCAAGTCCACCGGGGGCCGCATCCCCGCCGCGCTGTTGGAGACGGAGCTGGCGGCGCCCACCGCCACCGACCCGCAGTCCTTCGCGGGCGTGCTCCAGGCGGAGGCCTTGCGCCTGCTGAGGGAAGGAGCACCGGCGCGCGCCGCGGAGGTGCTGGAGCGCGCCGAACGCGTGGTGGAGGACGCGCACCTGCGCCAGGAATACGTGGCGCCCATCACCCCGTGGCTCGCCACCGCGCGCCGGCAGCTCGCGCAGGAGGCCACCCCCCTGCATCCGAAGCGGCGGGAGGCCCTGCTCGCGGAAGCCGAGGCCGTGGCGAAGCGGGCCCACGCCGTGGCGCGCACCTACCGCAACAACCTGCCCCACGCGCTGCGCGAGCGCGGGCTGCTGTCCGCGCTGCGGGGCCATCCCAAGCAGGCCCGGAAGCTCCTCAACGAAGCGCTGCGCGTGGCCGACGAGCTTCAGATGCGCCAGGAGCGCGCGTTGACGCTCAGGGCCCGGGGCGAGGTGGGCGAGGCCCAGGGCTGGCCCGGCGCGGCACGCGACCTGGAGGTGGCCACGCGCGAACTGGAGGCCATGGATGATGGCCTGCACCCGGAGCCGGACAGTACGTCCGGCGTGGGCACGCTGTCGCTGGTGGACCGCTTCCCGCGCGTGCTGGAGGCAGGGCGGCGGCTGGCCTCCGCCCTGTCGCGCGAGTCCGTCTTCGAAACGGCGCGCACGTCCATGCTGGAGCTGTTGCGCGCGGAGCGGTGCGCGGTGGTGGACCCGCGCGCGCTGGTGTCGGAGGAGGACGCGAGGACGCAGGGCTTGAGCCGCACCGCGCTCGCGCGAGCGCTGGAGACGGGGCGCATCACCGTGCTGGGCCAGGGCCTGCCCGGCGGCATCAGCGAGAGCATGGAGCTGCTCGGCGTGCGCTCCCTGCTGTGCGCGCCGTTGCAGGTGCGCGGCAAGACGGTCGCATGCGTGGTGGCCAGCCACCGCAAGGTGGGCGCGCTGTTCGGCGAGGACGAGGAGCGGCTGGCGTCCTTCGTGGCGGTGCTCGCGGGCGCCGCGCTGGAGAACGCGGAGAACTTCGAACGCATCGCCGCGCTCTCCGAGGAGCAGGGCCGGCTCTACAGGGAGGAGCAGGAGGCGGTGCGCCGGCGCGACGACTTCCTGTCCATCGCCGCGCACGAGCTGAAGACGCCGCTCACGTCGTTGCAGTTGCACATCCAGGGGCTCCAGGCGAAGGCGAAGGGCGCGCCCATGCCCCCGGAGAAGCTGTCCGCGAAGCTGGAGTCCGCCTACTCCCAGACGCAGCGGCTGGGAAAGCTGGTCAACGACCTGCTGGACATCTCCCGCATCGGACAGGGCCAGCTGCACATCAAGCGCGAGAACGTGGACCTGGTGGCGCTGGTGCGCGGACAACTGGAGCGCAGCCGCGAATCATTGGCGAGAGCGGAGTGCGAGGTGCGCTTCAACGCCACCGAGCCGCGCTTCGTGGGCCACTGGGACGCGCTGCGGCTGGAGCAGGTGGTGGGCAACCTCCTGACCAACGCGATGAAGTACGGCGCGGGCAAGCCCGTGGAGGTGACGCTGGACGGGGACGCGACCCGCGTGCGCTTGCAGGTGCGCGACCATGGCATCGGCATCGCGGAGGAGGACCGGGCGCGCATCTTCGAGCGCTTCGAGCGCGCGGTGTCCGTGCGCCACTACGGCGGCTTCGGGCTGGGGCTGTGGATCGTCCGCGAAATCGTCCAGGCGCTGGGCGGCGGCATCGACGTCGCGAGCACCCCGGAGAAGGGCTCCACCTTCACCGTCACCCTGCCCCGCTCCGGCGCGCCCATGCACTGAAAGGGCGCGCGGGGCTTTCAGGCTACCGGCGCGTCACTTCCAGGTAGATGACGTTGTCCTGCGAGTCGCGGAACAGCCGCACGTTGGCCACCTGCTCCAGCGGCGTCTCCGCCAGCAGGCCGCGCATGCCGTCCTCGTCCCGGTAGGTGAGCCACCAGTCCATGAAGGCCTCCATGTAGCCCGTCTCCGGAGGGTGCACCGCGAAGTTGGCCACCAGCAGCCGGCCTCCCGGACGCAGCATGTGGAAGAACACCGACGTGAGGCGGCTGGCCACGGAGTCCGACAGGTAGTCGTACAGCCCGGCCGAGTACACGAAGTCCAGCTCCGAGAACGTCACCTTGCCGCCCAGCAGCGCGCGCACGGAGCCGCACACCGGCCGCACGATGCCGTCCGGGTGCAGGCGCGAAATCTCCGCCAGGCTCACCGGGTCCTGGTCGAACGCGATGAGCTCCTGGAGCCGGCGCTCCGCCACCGCGCGCGACTGCTCGGCCTCCCGCAGGTGGCCGCACGCCACCGACAGGATGCGTCCGTCGGGCCGGCGCTCGGCCGTCTCATCCATCATCCGCGCGAGCAGCTCCCGGCGCTCGCGCACGCTGACCGCGGAGGGCTGCCCGTGCATGTAGCGGTAGATTTCACGGCCCGCGTGCAGCTCGTCCGCCGCGTGGTCCATGTACAGGTAGTCGATGAGCGCCGCGTCCCCCGCGTAGCCGCGCGGACGTTCGAAGGCGTGCCGGGTGAAGGGGCACTGGTGCAGGAAGGGGCGCATCGGGTGCTTGCGCGCCAGCTCCTGGCAGAAGCGCTTCCACACCTCCGGGCTCCACTGCCGCCGCCGTTCGATGAGGCCCCAATGCAGGGACGCCATGCCGTGGTGCAGGGTTTCATCCGGCCCCTGCATCATCCGGGCGTGCAGCGCGTCCAGCCACTCCCGCGCCTCGACGAAGGCCTGCTCCGAAGTGAGCTCCTCCAGCGAAGGGGGGGTCACCAGGACGAGATGGTTGGGTTCAGGCGCGACCGGCAGAGCCGCGCCGTGGACCGACAAGAGGTTCTGGCGCATAGGCATCATCCTGACAACCTGGGAGCGAAGGGCATCTACTTCCTCTTCGCGCCACGGTCGTCGGGTCCGGCTCCTGCCAGCCGGACAGGCCCTGTATCCTCCTACCGCGTCCGCTCCACTGCCGCACGGACAGTCGGGCTAGCTCTCGATGCCCCGGAGGATCTGGAAGGCGCCCGGGTCCTCCTGCCAGGGCAGGCTCATGTCCCGCTCGGCCCCGGTGGGGATGCCGCCCCCGCCCGTCACGCCGTGCCGGTCGAGCGCGTCCTCGATGTCCTGCCGCACCGCGAGCACCGGGTGCACCTTGAGGCCCGTGGCGAACGCCACCGCGTCCATCAGCGCCAGGTCCTGCGGCCGGTGCGTGGCCACGTGCAGCTCTCCCCGAGCGCCCCGGAAGGACAGGCGCAGCGGGAACACCCCCAGCCGGCGCAGCACCGCGGGCGGCACCATCCCCACCACCGCCGGGGGCACCTTGCGCACCTCCTCGCCGCGCACGAAGGGCACCCCCAACAGCCGCGACAGGCCCCGCTGCACCGTGTCCGCGTCCAGCAGGTCCAGCGCCACCAGCGCTTCACCCAACGGGCAGCCCCAGCCCTTCTGGTACTCCAGGGCTGCTTGCACTTGGTCGGTGGTTACCTGGCCCCAACGCACCAGCCATTCGCCCAGCCGCAGCTTCCGCATGCGAGGACTCCCCCCGCGCGGCATCCGCGCCGCGCGAGGTCAGGACATGCGCCCTCCATGCCACAACCAGGGTGCAATCCTTCCGCACGCTTGCACCTGGACTTCCCTCACCGGGTGAAAGCTTTTCCGTGTGCGTCCGGTCGGAATGACAGGCTGGAACATCAACGAACGATTGCGGGCATTGCACCGCGACCGCCGTCCCGCTTCACACGCGGGAGCGGAAGAAGTGCGCTGCCGGACGGCTCAGTCCGCGCGCCGTGGCAGCAGGACCGTGAAGGTGGCCCCGCCGCCGGGCGTGTCCGTGACCGAGATGCCGCCGCCGTGGGCCTCCACGACCTGCCGGGCCACCCACAGCCCCAGACCGAGTCCCCCGAAGCGGCGAGCAGAGACGGCCCGCTCGAAGCGCCCGAAGATGCGCTCGCGGTCCTCCGGCCTCACGCCCATGCCGTGGTCCACCACCGCGAGCCGCAGGTGCTTGCCGGCTTCGCCCAGTTGGAGTTCCACCGGCCGCGACGCGCCGTAGCGGGCCGCGTTGGACAGCAGGTTGCGCACCAGCTGCTCCAGCCGCACCGGATCCACCTCCGCGTGCAGCGGGCCCCGGGCTTCGAACGTGAGCGTGCAGCCCGCGCGCTCCAGCTCCTCGCGGCCCTGCGCGAGGCAGTCCGCCACCAGCGCCATCACATCCGTGGACTCGTGGTGCAGTTGGAGCCGTCCGGACGCGACCTGGGACACGTCCAGCAGCGACTCCACCAGCGCGCCGATGCGCTGGGCCTGCTTGCGGGTGTTCGACAGGCGCTCGGAGACCTGGGCGCGCACGGGGGCCGGCAGCATCCGTTCGAGCATCTCCAGGTGCAGCTTCAAGCCCGTGAGCGGCGTCTTCAGCTCGTGGCTCGCGACGGAGAGGAAGTCATCCCGCTCCTGCACGGCCTCCTTCAGCGCCAGCTCGCGCCCCAGTTGGAGCGCGGACTCGCCCCGCAGCCGGTACATGGTGAGCTGCGTTTGCACGCGCGCGAGCAGCTCGCGGCCGCTGAAGGGCTTGACGAGGTAGTCATCCGCGCCCGCCTCCAGCCCCTCCACCGAGGCCTCCTCGCCCGCGCGCGCGGACAGCAGGATGAGCGGCGTGGCGCGCAGCGCGGGGGCGTCGCGGAGGGCCCGCAGCAGCCCGAAGCCACCGAGCCTGGGCATCATCACGTCACTCACCACCACGTCCGGCGCGCGGCGACGCATCGACTCCAGCGCCGCCTGCCCGTCCTCGGCCGTCTCCACCTCGAAGTGGGGTTCCAGGACGCTCTTCAGGTAGGCGCGCAGGTCCGCGTTGTCGTCCACGACGAGCACCCGGCCATCCCGCGTCGCGGAAGGCCGCGCCTCGGGCGCTGTCACGGGCGGCGCCGGGGAGGGGGACAACGGGCGGGGCCCGGGCAGCGCCGGAATCCAGCCCTCCACCTCCTGCACGAAGCTGTCGCGCTGGAAGGCATCGCGCGCCACGGAGGAACTCCCGCTCGCGAGCCTGTCGGCGGGTAGGTGGTGGTGGCCTCGCGGGATGCGCACCGTGAACTCGCTGCCCTCACCGGGGCGGCTCCACACCCCCACCTCTCCGCCGTGCAGCTTCGTCAGCTCCTGGACCAGCGACAGTCCGATGCCGCTGCCCTCGAAGCTGCGGCCCTGCGCGCCCTCCACCCGGTAGAAGCGCTGGAACAGGCGCGGCTGCGCCTCCAGGGGGATGCCCGCGCCGGTGTCCCGCACAGAGAGCACGCCGGCGTCCCCCTCCAGCCGCAGGCGCACCGTGAGGCCGCCCTCCAGCGTGAACTTGAAGGCGTTGGACAGCAGGTTGAAGACGATGCGCTCCCACGCCTCGGGGTCCACCCAGAACGGTTCGCCCAGGGAAGGGCAGTCCACCGACAGCGTGAGCCCCGCCCGGTGCGCGGCGGATTCGAAGTGCCCCGCGAGCTCCTGGGTGAGCCGCGCCAGGTCCACCGGCTGGAAACGCGCCCCCGCACGGCCCGTCTCCAGCCGGGTGAACTCCAGCAGTTGATTGACGAGCTTGAGCAGCCGCACGGCGCCCCGCTGCACCAGCGCCACCCGCTGGTGCTGGGAGCCCGCCAGGGGTTCGCGGAGGTCCGTGAGGGCATCCTCCAGCGGCCCGAGCATCAGCGTCAGCGGCGTGCGCAGCTCGTGGCTCACGTTGGCGAAGAACTGGGTCTTCTGACGGTCCAGCTCCGCGAGCTGGGCGGCGCGCCGGGTCTTCTCCTCCAGGGCGCGGGTGCTCTCGATGCTCGTGGCGAGCTGCCGCGCGAGCAGCCGCAGGAAGCTGCGGGTGTCGTCCCCCAGCGCGATGCGGGGGTTGAGGCCCACGACGAGCACGAGGCGGGACTCCTGCTCCGCCGCGTCGGAGAGCGACAGCGCGAGCGCGCGCGTCGGGGGCTGGCCACCGGCGGCCCCGTCCAGGAGGGTCGCGAAGCGCTCCGGGAGCTGTTCGATGAGCTGCTCGTGGCGGGAGTTCGCCACCTCCGTGAGCGGCCAGGCCCGGCCCTCCACCAGGTCATCCCCCTCCTCGGGGGCCTGCGCGAGCCCCGTGTGGACCACGAGCCGCGCGCGCTCCGCGCGAAGCTCGTACAGGAGGCAGAAGGGGACATCGGCGGTGGACTGGCCGAGCACGTCCTCGGCCGCGCGGAAGACGCCCTCCACGGTCTCGCTGAGCGCGGTGCGCAGCGACAGCTCGCGCACGAGCGCCAGGCGGCGCGCGCCCAGCACCTGCGCCGTCGTGTCCGTCACGATGATGAAGATGCCGCCCACCCCGGCGTCATCGTCGCGCGTGGGGATGTAGGCGAACTTGAAGTAGCAGTCCTCCAGGAACCCGAACCGCACCAGGGGGACGAGCAGGTTCTCGTGGTGGACGGCCTCGCCGGTGTCCAGCACCTGCTCCAGCAGCGGCCCCAGGAGGGTCCAGCTCTCCTGGAACACCACCTTGAAGCTCACCCCGAGCCCCTCCGGGTGCTTGTTGCCAAGCATGAACCGCGCGCTGTCGTTGTAGAGCACCACGAGCTCGCGGCCCCAGTAGATGAGCGCGGGCTCCGGCGCGGCGAGCATCACGCTCACGGCCGTGCGCAGCGACTGCGGCCATTGCTTGACCGGCCCGAGCAGTGTCTGGGACCAGTCTTTCTCGCGCATCCGCCCGGCCATCTGGCTGGATCCCGGGAAAAGCTTCTCCAGCCTGTCTTCCATGGCGTCGAGCATGAGGGCGGGCGGCAGCTCCGGAGGATTCAAGTTCCGTGGCCGCCATCCGACATGGACGGGGCGGAGTCAGCGCCCGGGCAGTCGCTCCATGGCACGCAACGTTCGCGGACAACGCGGGCGCGGGAGCAGGCATTCCCCCACCGCGTGTCAGTCCCGGGGCCCCCACGGCACCTTCGCGAGGCGCTCGAAGGGGAAACGTGATGGCAGGCGGGACCCGCCGCCCGGGCCCGGCCTGTCGAAGAGGACAGGCCGGGCCGGGAAGCGGAGGGCGGCCAGGCAGGCCGCCGCCCGTTTCACACCCTCAACGGGTGGGACTGCTCCGGGCACTCCCAGTACGTGTACTCGCAGGTGGCCCGCGTCTCATCGCACGGCACCTGCACGATGGTGATGAGCTCACACGGGTGGACCGGCGCCTCCAAGGCGCGGGTGCGGTGGCCCGTGTCCGGCGCGTCCGGCCGTGCTTCCCCGGACCCGCCAGTGCCCGCATCCACGCTGGCGCCCCCGTCGACGCGGGCCTTCTCCATGGGCAGCGGCGCCACCACCGCGTGGTTGCCGGACACCCCCGCCCGGTCCGCCCCCACACCCCGCGTCCCGGGATGGGTTTCCAGTGACGGCGTGCCCCCCAACGCGTTCAGCGCGGACGGCACGCCCGGCGCGGCGCCCAGCACCGCGCCCAGGACATACAGCTTCGTTCGCATGACCTCCCCCTTGCCGGCTGCTTCCTTTCGTCGGCGCGCGTCGTGACGCACCGGGTCCGGTCGAGCTGGCACAGACGGATCTACCAGCAAGGTCTGACATCCCGTGCCCGCCCGGCCAAGGGATTGCGGGCGTCCGGTATCCGACGACAGGCACTGCGGTTAGGATGGCGCGCCCCGCCTGGAGAGCCGTACCGCGCATGAAGATTGAAATCGCCCACCTGCCCCACGACATCATTGAGGTCATCTACCCTTCGGAAGTGACGCCGAAGGACGTGGCCGACTACGTCGAGCAACTGAAGAAGGACATCACCGCGCGCGCCGGCAAGGAGTGGTCCGCCCTGGTGGACCAATCCAAGCTGCGGGTGATGCCCTCCACGGTGGTGGGGGAGATGGCGCGGCTGAACGCGTACGCCCAGCAGCGCGGCATGATGCGCTCCGCGCGCGTGGTCGTGGACCCCGGCAGCGGCCTGCAGGCCTGGCGCATGACCAAGAACGCCGGCCTCACCATCCCCGCGAAGACCTTCGAGACCCGCGCCGAAGCGCTGGCCTGGCTCGAAGCGCCCGACGCCGACTAGCGGCACCGAACCTCCCTCGCCGTGCGGAAGCCATGCGACCGCACAGGTCGGTTCTCGTATTACAGTAACACCCCATTCCTTTGCTGTGTCTGTCGCCGCACCGTCAGGAGTCGCCCCGCATGTCCCAGTCCGTCCCCGCCTTCCGAGTGAAGCTGCTCGGCACCCTCTTGTGTACCCTCACCGCCCTGGCCTGCGGACCGGCCGCCGAATCTGGCGCCCCGGAACAGACGCCCCTGTCCGAGTCGAGCTCGCCGGTCGTCTACGGCGCGGATGATCGCAAGGACGTCTACGACCACCCCAGCACCGTGCTGCAGGACCGTGCCCGGCAGTCGACGGTGGCCATCATGTCGCCCTCGGCGCTCAACACGACCAACCCGAACAACGTCACGTTCAACGGTCAGACGCTGGGCCAGTACGAGAACCTGTGCACCGACCAGCGCTTCCGCAGTGATCCGGCGGCGGCCTACTGCTCGGGCACGCTCATCGACGACGACTTGGTGCTGACGGCGGGCCACTGCGTGGAGGACCTGGCGGACTGCAAGAGCGCGCGCTTCGTCTTCAAGTACTACCGCACCGCCGCGGGGACCCTGGAGACCGTCACCACCCAGGACATCTTCACCTGCAAGGCCATCCTGGCGCGGCACCTGAGCGATGAGACGGAGGACACCTACGTGGACTTCACCATCCTGCAGTTGGACCGTTCGGCCGCGCCGCGCTTCACCCCGGCGCCGGTGCGCCCGGGCAACGCGCCCCTGGCGGCGGGCGCCAACGTGGCCGTCATCGGCAGCGGCAGCGGCATCCCGTTCAAGATCGACTCGGGCGGCTCCGTGCGTGAGAACAACGCGGAGTACATGGACTACTTCATCGCCACCACGGACACCTTCTCCGGCAACTCCGGCTCCGGCGTGTACGAGACGGTCAACAACACCGTGGCCGGCATCCTGGTGTTCGGCGACGTGGACTACGTGTCGCGCGGCAGCTGCAACGTGGTCAACACGTGCGCGGAGACGGCCTGCGAGGGCGAAGGCATCATCTACGTGCACAACGCCATCACGGAGTTCTGCGCGCGCAACCCCAACAACGTGCGGCTGTGCAACGGCACACCCCCCGTGCCCACGAAGTACACCTTCACCGCGACCAGCACCGCCAGCGCCACGCGCAACACCGTCAACGGCACGGTGACGCTCGCGGCCGGACAGAAGCTCACCGTGGGCACCTGCGGCGTCGAGAACGCGGCCGTCACCGGCGACTCGTACCTGCGCCTGCGCGGCCCGTCCGGCGCGGAGGTCGCCTCCAACGACGACGCGTGCGGCGGCACGGGTTCGAAGATCACCTACACGGCCACCGTCGCGGGCACCTATGAAGTCCGCGCCGGCTGCTACCAGAACGACGCCTGCGGCGGCACCGTCTCCTGGGAAGTGACGTCCGGTGGCACCACGACCCCCGCGAACGGCTCCGCGCCCTTCGACGTCAGCAACACCGCCAACGCCACGCAGAACACGGCGAACTCGGACGTGACGCTCACCGCCGGGCAGTCGCTGTCCTTCGGCAGCTGCGGCGTGACGGGCGCCTCCGGCACGGGTGACACGGTGGTGCGCCTGTTCAACGCCGCCGGCCAGCAGGTGACGTTCAACGACGACGCGTGCGGTTCGCTGTCCCACGCGGCCTACACCGTGCCCGCGGGCGCGGGCGGCACGTATCAGATCCGCATCGGCTGCTTCGGCGCCTCCGCGTGCAGCGGCACGCTGGCCTGGACCGCCCAGTAGTCCGCACCCCCGCTGCTCCTGTCTGCTTCCCGGGCCCGTCCCTCTCCACGCACCGTGGGGAGCGGCGGGCCCGGGGTTTTCAGGGGGACAGCCGTGAGGCGGGCATGCCTGGAGGGCACACGGGCCGGGCGGCTGGGAGCCGCCGGGCAGCGGGCGCGGAGGGACCGACCTGGGTTGAAGGGTTCCAACTTCTCCGAAGCCCCCGCGTGGCAGTGGAAGGACAGGTGGAAGTGGAAGGACAAGACGAGCGACAACAACAGCTCTGGCGACGTGCGCGCGTGCTGGCGACCAGCGCGGCGGCACTGACGCTCGTCCTGGGGCTGGCTGTGCTGGTGGGCTGGGCCGCGGACAGCCGGGTGCTGACCCAGGTGCGGCCCGGTTTCCCCGCGATGGTGCCCATGACGGCGCTGGGGCTGATGTTCACGGCCCTCGCGGAGCTGGCCCTGGGGACGAAGCGGCCCGGGTGGCGTCGAGCCGGAAGCCTGCTCGGGCTCGCCGTGGCGCTCCAGGCCGGGCTCGTCCTGACGACCTATGCGTGGAGCACGGTCGCGGCGCACGGGCTGCTGCGGGAGCTGGGCGGGAGGACCTCTCCCCAGACGGCCACGGGCCTGCTGCTGCTCGGGCTGGCCCTGGCGCTCCGGGACGCGCCCGGCAGGGGGGCCCGGGTGTTCCAGGCGCTGGCGCTTTCGGCGCTGGGGGTGTCGTTCACCCTGCTGCTGGCCTACACGTTCCAGGAGCGGCGGTTCTACCAGTTCGACGCGTACGGCACGGGCACCGCGGTGCACTCGGCCGTGGGGCTGATGCTGCTCGCGGTGGGCGCCGTGCTGCTGCGCCCGGAGCGCGGCTTCGTGTCGGTGGTGCTGCGCGCGGGGGCCGGCGGGATGATGGCCCGGCGGCTGTTGCCGGCGCTGCTGCTGCCCGTGCTGGGCGTGCTGCTGGTGGACCGGGCCATCCGGCAGGAAGCCCTGGACCCGAGGCTGGCGTGGTCCATCCTGGAGGTGGCGCAGACGGTGGTGCTGGCCTTCGTCGTCTGGCGCGCGGCCGCGCGGCTCAACGCGCTGCAAGTCGAACAGCAGCGCTCCGAGGCGCGCAGCGAGGACGACGCCCGGACCCAGCGGCGGCTGGCCCAGGAGAACGCCCGCCTGCACGCGCGCGCGGAAGAGGCCTCCCAGGCGCGCGAGGACGCGCTCGCCGTCGTGTCCCATGACCTGAAGAACCCGCTGACCACCATACGGCTGGGCACCCGGTTGCTGGCCCGGCGGCTTCAGGCCACGCCCGGCACGCAAGGTTTCCAGCAGCAGGTGGACTCCATCGACCGGGCCGCCCGGTGCATGCAGGACCTCATCCACCAACTCCTGGACGCGGCGAGGTTGGACGCGGGCCGGGAGCTGGTCATGGACCGGATGCCCGAACCCCTGGAGGCGCTCACCCGGGAGGCGCTGGAGCTGGTGGCGTCCCAGGCCACGGAAAGGAACCTCCGCCTGGAGCACACCGTCCCCGGGGAGCTGCGGGTCTTCTGCGACCGGCCGCGCGTCCTCCAGGTGCTGGCGAACCTGCTGGGCAACGCGGTGAAGTTCACGCCCCGGGGCGGCACCGTGATGGTGTCCGCCACGCGCGACGGGGAAGCGGTGCGCGTGTCCGTGCGCGACACCGGCCCCGGCATCCCCCAGGCGGATCAGGCGCACCTCTTCAAACGTCACTGGCAGGCACGGGACACCGCGGAGCAGGGAAGCGGCCTGGGCCTCTACATCGCTTGTGGCATTGTCACCGCCCACGGCGGTCAACTCGCCGTGGCCAGCGACGAAGGGGCAGGCACGACGTTCACCTTCACGCTGCCCCTACCCCCCGGGGACTTCCCTGCCCACCCAGGACTTGACAGCCTGGGAAGCCAGATCTAACGCAAGGCGCCATGAGCACACCCCGCTTCCCGCCGTCGCCCCGCCGCCCCGTCAACAACCAGGGTCCGCTGCGCGTCCTGTTGCTGGAGAACATCCACGCCTCCGCCCAGGAGATGCTGGCGGCGGAAGGCTTCCAGGTGGAGCGCACGTCCTCCGCGCTCAAGCCGGAGGAGCTGGCGGAGCGCCTGAGGGGCGTGCACCTGCTGGGCATCCGCAGCAAGACGACGGTGCCGGAGGAGTCGCTCAAGTACGCGGAGGACCTGCTGGCGATTGGCGCCTTCTGCATCGGCACCAACCAGGTGGACCTGCTCTCCTCCAGCGTGCACGGCGTGCCGGTGTTCAACGCGCCGTTCAGCAACACGCGCAGCGTGGCGGAGATGGTGCTGGCGGAGGTGGTGGTGCTGACGCGCCAGCTCTTCGACCGCAGCCGGGAGGTGCACACCGGACAGTGGCGCAAGGTGGCCACGGGCAGCCACGAGGTGCGCGGCAAGACGCTGGGCATCATCGGCTACGGGCACATCGGCTCGCAGCTGGGCGTGCTGGCCGAGTCGCTGGGCATGCGCGTCCTCTACTACGACGTGATGACGAAGCTGCCCCTGGGCAACTCGCGGTCGGTGCCCACGCTGAACGGGCTGCTGGCGGAGTCGGACTTCGTGACGCTGCACGTGCCGGCGCTGTCCTCCACGCGAATGATGATGGGGCCAGAGCAGTTCCAGGCGATGAAGCCGGGCGCGTGCCTCATCAACGCCAGCCGGGGCACGGTGGTGGACATCCCGGCGCTGGCGCAAGCGCTGCGCTCCAAGCACCTGGGCGGCGCGGCGGTGGACGTGTACCCGGAGGAGCCGGAGGGCAACTCGGATGGCTTCGTCACGGAGCTGCAGGGGATTCCCAACGTGCTGCTGACGCCGCACATCGGCGGCTCCACGGAGGAGGCGCAGGCGTCCATTGGCAAGGAGGTGGCCACGTCGCTGCTCAAGTTCGTCAAGGGCGGCGCGACGACGGGCGCGGTGAACTTCCCCAACGTGGAGGCGCCCATCAACCCGGGCACCCACCGCATCATCAACGTGCACCGCAACACGCCGGGCGTGCTGCGTGACATCAACCGCATCGTGTCCGACTTCAACGCCAACATCCACGCACAGGTGCTGAGCACCGACGCCAACGTGGGCTACCTGGTGATGGACCTGGACCAGGACGTGTCCCAGCAGGTGTGCGAAGCCATCGCCGGCCTGGAGACGGACATCAAGACGCGCATCGTCTCCTAGGCGTCCAATATCTTCCCGGGGTTCAGGATGCCTTCCGGATCCAACGCGCGCTTGAGGGTGCGCAGCAGCTCCAGCTCTCCGGGCGCGCGCGTGTAGTCCAGGTAGTCCTTCTTCAAGAGACCGATGCCGTGCTCGGCGGAGATGCTGCCGCCGTGCTTGCGCACGAGGTCGAACATCGCGTGGTCGGACTTCTTCGCGTGGGCGAAGAAGTCCGCCTTCTCCACCGCGTCCGGCTTCATCACATTGACGTGCAGGTTGCCGTCGCCAATGTGGCCGAAGAGGCAGATCTCCCAGCCCGGGTAGCGGCTGGCGAACACTGCGTCCAGCTCCGAGCAGAACGCCTCCAGGTTCGCCACCGGCAGGGAGATGTCGTTCTTGTGCAGCACGCCCGTGGCGGAGAGGCTTTCGCTGATGGATTCGCGCAGCGACCACAGCTCCGCGGCCTGCCCCACGCCCTGCGCCTGCGTTCCGTCGGTGACGAGCCCGCGCTCGAAGAGAGAGCCCAGCCACGCCTCCACCGCCGCCGGGTCCCCGCCCTCGGACTCCAGCAGCACGTAGCAGCCGCTGGGCGCTTCGAAGGGCGAGCGCAGCTTGCGGTGGCGCTGCACGCGGGCCAGGCACTTGTCGGTGAAGAACTCGTAGGCGGACAGCGCGAGCGGCGCCTGACGCGCGTCGCGGAACAGGCGCAGCACGGCGGCCACGTCCGGCACCGCGAAGAGGAAGACGTCCTGCTTGCCCGGCAGCCGCGTCAGCTTGAGCGTGGCCTCCGTGATGATGCCCAGCGTGCCCTCGCTGCCAATGAAGAGCTGGCGCAGGTCCACGCCGGTGTTGTTCTTCTCCAGCGCGCCGTTGAGTTCCAACACCTGCCCCTGCGCCGTCACCACCTGGAGCCCCAGCACCCACTGCCGGGTGAGGCCATAGCGGATGACCTTCACGCCGCCCGCGTTGGTGGCGATGTTGCCGCCCACCGTGCTGCTGCCCTTGGAGGCGAAGTCCACCGGCCACGTGAGGCCATGCGGGGCGCAGTGCTGGTGCACCGCCTCCGTCACCGCGCCCGCCTGTACGCGCACCGTGTTGCCGAGCAGGTCCAACGGGTCCATGCGGGTCATCCGCTTCAACGACAGGACCACCTCGCCCTTCATCGCCACCGCCCCGCCCGCCAGGCCCGTGCGCCCGCCGGAGGGCACCACGGCGACGCGGTGCTGGTGGCACAGGGCCATGAAGCGGGCGACCTCGTCCGTGGAGCGGGGGAAGGCCACCGCCCCCGGAGCGGGGGTGTACACGCGCGTCCAGTCGCGGCCGTACTCCTGGAGCTCCGCGGGCTCGCGGGTGAGGAAGTCGCCGGGGAAGGACTCGGCGATGGCGCGGAGGAAGTCAGCGGGCAGCGCGGGCGTGGACATGGGTGCAGGCGTATTGCACGCACCCCGGCGTGACAAGTCCGGAGGAGGCATCCCCGGGCCCGGGGGCCCGAAATCGTACCCGCTGCGTCCGGGCAGGCCCTGCGGCGCCTACCCCTTGATGAAGGCCAGCAGGTCGTTGTTGATGACGTCCTTGTTGACCGAACACATGCCGTGGCTGAAGCCCGGGTAGACCTTCGCCACCACGCCCTTGACCAGCTTCGCCGTCAGCCGCCCCCCACCGTCAATGGGGACGATCTGATCATCGTCCCCATGCAGCACCAGGGTGGGCACGTCGAAGCGCTTCAGGTCCTCGCGGAAGTCGGTTTCGGAGAAGGCCTTGATGCAGTCGTACTCGGCCTTCAGCCCGCCCATCAGGCCCTGGAGCCGGAAGCTCTCGCGCAAGCCTTCGGAGACCTCCGCGCCGGGCCGGTTGAAGCCGTAGAACGCCAGGCTCAGCTCCTTGAAGAAGCTGGAGCGGTCCTTCTTCATACCGGCGCGGATGCCGTCGAAGACCTCCATGGGCAGCCCGTTCGGGTGCCAGTCCGTCTTGATCATGATGGGCGGCACGGCGCTGATGAGCACGGCCTTCGCCACGCGCGAAGTCCCATGCCGTCCGATGTACCGCGCCACCTCGCCACCGCCCGTGGAGTGGCCGACATGGATGGCCTTGCGCAGGTCGAGCGCACGGGTCAACGAGGCCAGATCATCCGCGTAGGTGTTCATCTCGTGGCCGCCCCAGGGCTGGGAGGAACGCCCGTGGCCCCGGCGGTCGTGCGCGATGGTGCGGTAGCCCAGTTCGGACAGGAACATCATCTGGTCCTCGAAGGCATCCGCCGAAAGGGGCCAGCCGTGGGAGAAGACGATGGGCTGACCGTGCTTGGGGCCCCAGTCCTTGAAGTAGAGCTGGGTGCCGTCCTTCGTGGTCAGGTAGCTGCCGGAAATCTTGCCATCGTGCGCGCTGCTGGACTCGACTTCGGTGTCCATGGGGCATTCCTTCGCGAAGCGGGGAGGTGTCCAAGCGGCGCGAAGGTGCGCATCACCGCACCCACGCACCATCGTACCGGAAGGCCGTCCGTCCGAAAGACGGCACACCCCCTCCCCGCCGCAGGCCCCTCACGTCACCTCACTTCAGGGGTGGCTGGCCGGGTTCGCCGGGTTCGTCCCCGCCGTCCGTTCATCCCCGTCGAAGAACCCGTCCAGGTCCCGGTCGATGCCGACGCGCACCCCGGAGCCCGGAGGCGTGCAGGTGTACGTCAGCAGCCCGTGGTTCGCGGCGACGGCCGAGCGGAGCGACGCCGCGGGCACCAGCGGCAGCGCCGCGCGGTCCGTCTTGAACAGCCCGCTGCCCACGTAGACAAAGCCCATCTCGTAGGTGCCCGCGCGGCCCTTCGCGACGAGGTCACACTCGCCCGCGTTCGCGCGCGCCACCAGCAGGTCGATGCGCGGCCCGGCCACCGTGGCGTTGGTGGAGGTGAGCGTCACCTGCTGTCCGACGATGGGCGCCAGGTTTGTCTCGAAGGCGAACATGTACTGCTCCAGGTCCTTCTTGGCCTGGAAGCCCGCGGGCGTGTCCGGGATGCCCACCGCGTTGAAGATGGGGTGGAAGTCGAAGCCGCTGTTGAAGAGGAACAGCGTGGGGATGGCCCCGTCGCTGTTGAAGCCAATGCCTCGCACCTGGTCCCCGAGGAACGGGTCGGTCGGCGTGTTCCCGAAGGGGAAGCCCGCGCCGAACATGCCGACCTTCTGGTACATGTTGCGCAGGTGCGGCACCTTGGGGAACAGCGGCTCCGCGTCGAAGGAGCTCTTCCCGTCCGTGCCGAAGAAGCCCTTGAAGGGGCCCTCTCCCGGGTTGGCGTTGATGTCCACGCGGTGGCAGGCCTCGCACGAGCCCTGGAAGAAGCTGGTGGTGTTGACGAAGAAGTCCCGGCCCGCCTGCTGTGACGACGTGAGCGAGTTGTCCAGGTTGCGGATGGGATTGGGCGGATAGGCCACCTGGAGGATGAAGTCGGAGAACTTCTGCATCTCCGCCGTCGTCAACTGGGCGCTGCGCCCGAGCAGGTCCATGAACGCCGGGTTGAACTGCTTGAAGGCCGCGACCTCGTCGAAGGCGCCGCCGTTGGGCTGGAGGCTCGGCGCCGCACTGCCGCCGGTGCGGTCCCCGCGCCAGTGCATGGGGCCCTGGTTCGCCATGCCGCGAAGGCTCTGGGTGGACAGGGGCCCCTTCATCGGGTGGAAGGCCGTGTCCTGGCCGAACGTCGGGTCGGTGCCGAACTCCGCCAGCACCGGGACGATGGGGTTGCCATTGGCCGTCACGTTGCCATCCGGGTTGCCCAGGTCCCAGGTGATGCTGTCGAAGTCGCCGAAGATGTGGCAGCTGCCGCAGGACGAATCACCGTGGCTGGAGCTGGAGCGCGCGTCGTAGAGGAACGGGCGGCCCTGCACCACGCTCGGAGGCTCCGGGTTGAACAGGGACAGGTGGGCCACCTCCGTCTTCGTCGTGGTGTTGACGACGGAGATGGCGTTGTCGAAGCGCGTGAGCACATAGAGGCGGTTGCGAGCCTCATCCAGCACGAGGCCGGTGGGGCCGCCGCCGCTCAATTCAATCTGGTTCGCGGTGCTCGGCACGAAGGTGCCGGCCTCCAGCGCGGAGGTGGCGTACACGCCGAGCTTCGACGAACCGAACGCGGCGACATAGAGCGTAGCGCCGTCGGACGTCACCGACATGCCCGTGGGCTGCGCGAGGCTCTTCTCGCTCTCCGTGTTGGGCGTGGCCGCGCAGCACGCGGCGTAGTTGATATGGGAATTGAGGTGACGGGGCACGACGCTCCCCGCGCTGCCCAGCACGGTGATGCGGCTTTCGTGCAGGTGGCCGCGCAGGGTGCTGCCCAGGAGGGTGCCGGGGCCTTCGAAGCGCAGGTCGTTCCGGGCCTCGGTGTTGCTGACGTAGACCTTCCCGCTCACCGGGTTGACGGCCATGTTGAACAGGATGGTGCCCACGCCCGCGTACGAGCCCGCGGCGCCCGCGACCTGCACGGGCGGGTTGGCCGTGGCGGAGATGGCGAACACGTCCTTGTCGGGCAGGGACAGGCGCACGTAGGACGTCCACGGGCGGTTGAGCACGTCCACCCAGTCCGCGCCGTTGTACTTCACGATGACGGAGACCTCCGGAGCGGCAAGGCCCTGGTGGTTGACGTTGGGCCCGGGGACGCCGCCCACGGACTCGCCGCCGTTGGGCACCAGGCTCTCGTGGATGACGGTGGTGCGGTTGCCGGAGTGGAACGCCGCCGCGTACACGCGCGAGCCGTCGGGCGTGGCCGCGAGCGCGCGCGGCGTGTCTCCAAACAGGGTGATGCGGGTGAGCGGCGTGCCGCCCAGCGTCGCGCCCAGGCTCTCCGAATCGAACACCCAGACGTCCGCCCGGCCGATGCCCGGCGTGGTGAGCCGCGGGTCGAACCCCGTGTTCTGTCCCCGGTGCGCGGCGGTGATGAAGGCGCGCTTCTTCCCGGTGCCGGCGAAGACGATGTCGCGGGGCTCATCCCCCACGAGCAGCGTCCGCGTCACGGCGCCCCCGTGCCCCCCTGAGTCCACGCGCACGATGCTCACGCTGTCGGACAGGTGGTTGACGACCCAGACCTCGTCATGGGTGCGGGCGGCGACGGCGACCGGCTCCAGGCCCACCGGCACCGAGCCCGTGTGCGTCAGGCCGCTGGTGCCCACCTGGAAGATCTCCAGCCGGTTGTCGGGCGTGTTGACCGCGAAGAGCCACTGGCCGTTGGGAGACAGGGACAGCGGGCGGACCTGACCGCTCTCGAAGACGGTGAAGTGCTGCGCGGACGCGGTGACGCTCAACAGCAGCAGCGCGGCGGACAGGGCTCGCGCCACGCCACGGCGCACGGCCGGGTGTCTGGGGTTCATGATGTCTCTCTGGGAAGGGGGGCGGGTGACCCCCGCTTCGACTGTGGTTGGGGCGTCTGGAGTTGGGGAACGGGTGGGCCTGGACCCGGTGGAAGTCGTTGCACGGCGCAATGACTTCCTCTCAACGCAACCAGGATGGCCGGCGGGTCGCGTAGGGGGCGGTCACCAGTGGGACGGCCAGAAGAACCTCCGCCACTTGCGCCGGGGCCATGCGTCCAGGAGTCCCCGCAACACCTCATCCTGGACTCCCGTCACCCGGCCGACCAGCACCTCCTGGGTGCTGCGTTCGATGCGGATCTCCCCCCACTCGGGCGTCCCCTCGACGTAGCGCGCATCCTTCGCGGCCCAGGACGTGCCGCCCGTTGCCTCCACCACGCGCGCCACGCACGCGTCGAACTCCGCCTCCGGCAACCAGCGCAGCGCCTCCACCAGCCGGTTCGCGTCGAAGCCTCGCAGCGATGTGGGCCTCCCGGTGAGCGCGCCCAGGGCTTCGGGCCCCGTGCGCTGGGGAATGAAGGACAGGCCCTGGGGGCGCAGCACGCAATGGCCGGGATGGCCTCCGAGCGTCGCGGGAAGGACGGCCACCTGTCCCCACAGTCGGAGGCCGGCGAGGGCCGCCTCACGCAGGCGCGGCAGGCGGTGCAGCTCCAGGAGCGCGACCACCTCCGCGTCCTTCGACAGGCCGCGAGCGTGCAGCCGCCGGGTCCCCTTCACGCGGACGTCGAGCGTGTCGGGATCCACGCGGAGGCCATCATCGGCGATGGTGGCCCATCGCACCTCCTGGGCCTCACCGAAGACGGGAAGCCAGAGCAACCGCTCGTTCGTGAGCCGCACCCGTCCCAGGCCCAGCACGGGCCACAGCAAGGGACGCAGGAGCGGCCAGAGCATCCAACGCCCGAGCGGCCCTCGCAGCACGCGCACGAGGACGCTCAACCCGGCCGCCCCGAGGCCCAGCGCGAAGAGTCCCAGCCCCACCCACCGGATGCCGGGCAACCGGGTGAGCGCGATGAGGAAGCCCAGCGCGCCCACCGCGTAGGGTGCCCAGACGGGAAGCCGTGGGAGTCCCCGGGGAAACGCCGTCTCGAACCGCCGCCAGCGCGGGCGCCACCAGGCGGCGGACTCGAAGGCGAGCACTTCGCTGGCGACCAGCGTCCGGTTCACCGGCTGGCGCACGAGTGCGTTGAGTCGCGTCAGCGCCTTTTCGAGTGGAAGGTCCACAGCCACCTCGACCCAGGACTCCAGCCTGCGCCGCGCGAGCACCGCGAGCCGCTCACGCCGCGCCGACAGCTCCCGGGCGGCCCGTAGGATGGGGACCTCCCCGGTCCAGGCCTCCGACGCCGCGCGACGGTGGACGCGCTCCAGCGCCTCTTCCAGCGCCTCCGCGTGGGCCACGAGCGCGGGCACCAGCTCCGGCCGCTTCAGCAATCCCTTCCGCCAACGCCGTCCGGACAGCAGCTTCTCCAGCTCCGCATGGGGACGCAGCACCACGGCGATGCGCTCCGCGCGTCCTTCGAGCTGGCGCTCGGTGTCGGACGCCGTGAGATCCGTGGCATCGGTGCCCGACCGGGGGCGATGGGATTTCGGGCCGCGAAGCATGGTCCCGCGCGGGCGCTACTTCTGGCGTTGGCGGAAGGGGCCCCGGAGCCGTGGAAACCGGGCCCCCGAGGACCAGTCCCGAAGGACGGCTTCGACGGCCGCCTCCTGGGCCCACACCCGCTCGCCCTTCAACACGCTCCTGCCAGACTCGATGCGGACCTCCTTCGACGCCGACGTCTCCGGAACATGTCTCGCGGACCGCGCGTCCCAGGACGTGCCGCCCGTGGCCTTCACCACGCGCGCCACGCACGCGTCGAACTCCGCCCGGGGCAACCAGCGCAGCGCTTCCAACACCCCATCCGCGTGGAACGCCTCCAGCGACGTGGACTTGCCGGTGATGGCTTGAAGGGCCTTCGGCCCCTGCTGTTCGGGGATGAAGGACACGCCCCCGGGGTGCAGCACGCAGTGCCCCTTCTGCTCTTCCTGCCCCCCCTCCTCGAGCGTCGCGGCGAGGATGGCCACCCTCTCCAGGCGCACCCCGCGCCGCGCCGCGCCGCGCAGGGGCGGCTGTCGGTGCAACTCCAGGAGCGCGGCCACTTCCACGGCATCCAACACCGTCCGCGCATGCAGCTGCCGGTCGCCCTTCACGCGCAGGTCGAGCGTGAAGCCATCCACGGTGATGCCACCGTCGGGAATCGTGCCCAATCGCACCGCCTGGGGCGCACCGAAGGCCGGCTTCCAGAGCAACCGCTCGCTGGTGATCCGCACCTGACCGGAGCCCAGCAGGGGCCACAGCAGCGAACGCACGAGCGGCCACAGCACGGACCCCACGATGGTCGCCATCAACCCGAAGGTGACGATCATGAAGAGCGCGGGTGCGGCATCCCGGAGCGAGAGGGGAGCGTCGGCCATCAACAACGCGCCCAACACGCCCAACCCCACCAGCACGAAATAGGGAACCGCGGAGGGGCGGCGTTCCGGATGGGGGATGAGTCCCCGCATCAGACGCCGGCCGGGATGCCAGCGGGCGTCGGTCTCGAAGGCGAGCACCTCGCCCGGGGTCAACTCCCAGCTCGCGGACTGACGCACCCCTGCATCCAGCCGCGTCAGGACCTCTTCGAGGTGGAGGTCCGGAGGCGCCTCGGCCAGGGACTCCAGCCTGCGCCGCGCGAGGACGGTGAGCCGTTCACGCCGCGCCGACAGCTCCCGGGCCTCCCGCCACACGGGCGTGGACTCCTCCCATGCCGCCGTCACCGCGCGACGGTGGACCCGCTCCAGCGCTTCCTTCAGCGCCTCCGCCTGGGCCACGAGCGCGGGCACCAGTGCTGGCCGCTTCAGCAAGGCCCGCCGCCAGCGACGACCGGACAGCAGCGCCTCCAATTCCTCGTGGGGGCTCACGGCCGCGGTGATGAGCTCCGCGCGCCCTTCCAACTGGCGCTCGGCGTCGGACGCCTTGATGAGGCCTGAAGCGTCGGGGCTGGGTCGGGAGCGCTGGGACATCGCGCCGCGAAGCATAGCCTCGCGCGACGCGGGCGTCTGGACACCCGGCCTATTGCCCTGGCTTCTCCAATTCCAGACGTTCGCACTGACGCAGCACCTCCTGCGCGTCGGTGGACCCGGCGGGAGGCGGCGGAGGGCCTTCGAGCCAGGGCACGGGGGGCTGGGTGGGTGTGCCCTCGGACTCTCGGAGGAGCGCGAGCAGTTCCCGCGCCGGGCCCCCCCTGGGAAGCGCGGGCACGGCCTGCAACGGGCGCGGCGCGGCGGCGGGCGCCTCGTGAAGCGACGGAGCGGGACGCACCGTCATGTCGGGGAGGGGAAGCGCGGCGGCCTGGAGCAGGGCCGCGGGGTCGAGCGCGAGCGCCACCACCGCCCCGGGCTCCGCGGGCAGGAGGTCATCCGGATCGAAGCCGAAGGGCACGCCGGGCGGTGCCCTGGGAGGCGTGCCGCCCTCCGGATCCAGGTCGAAGGGGGAAGCGCCGTCCGCCATGGGCACGCACCGCAGCGTATTCAGGCGCGGCGTGGGCGCGTCGGGATCCAACGGCTCCGACAGACGCCGGAGGGCCTCGGGCGCCACGGGAGGTGCCGGTGGCGCGGCGCTGGAAACCTCCAGGCGCGGAGGCCACAACGGCGCCGGCGCCGCCACCGGCAGCAGCGTCACGTCCGGCTCGTGCACGGGCATCGAACGCACCCGCGCCCCGCCCAGGACCACCGTGGCCTTCGCGAGCGCCGCGGCATGTTCGGCCAGCACCCGCTCCGCCCAGCCCTTCACCCAGCGCGCCAGGGCCAGCACCCAGGCCAGGTGGCGACGCGCTCGGAGTGGAGGCACCCAGTCCCCCACGGCTTCGGCTTGAGGAGCACCGCGCGTCATCCGTCCTCCTTCACGGGCATCCGGATGATCAACGGCGTCGTCCCCGTGCCGAGCACCTCCGAATCCACCGCCAGCAGCTCGCCCTCGGCCCGCACCTCCAGCCGGCCCAGTGACTTCGCGGACGGCACGCGCGGGAACTGGAAGTGGCCCTGCGCATCCGTGCGCGTGCTCAGTTGCAGGGAGGGCAGCGCCACCCACGCGCCCCGGATGGGCACGTCCCCGGGCCCCACCACCTGGCCCAGCAGCCCACCCGGAGAGGGAGCGCTGTCCACCAATGACAGACACCGCACCTCCGCCAGGGGTTGCTCCTTGCGCACCTGCACCCGCAGGCGGAAGGCGGGGCGCGGCACCGAACGCAGTCCCGCCCAGAGCGCGGCCGGCACCGGGCTCAGGTCCACTTCGATGTCCTTGTCGCCCATGGCCGCGAAGACCAGGTCGCCCAGCAGCCGGTGCGCGCGCTCCGGCGTGTCCGCGCCCACCGTCACCAGATAGCAGACGGAGAATTGCAGGATGTTCCGCTTGCCGGGGCGAGACAGGGGCGCCGGTCCCAGCTCCAGCAGGTAAAGACAGACACCCCGCTCCAGGGAGTCCCGGTCGGGCACGCCCAGGTACACGGGGGCCTCCGTGGCGATACGGCCTACCCACGCTTTCATGCGTTGATCGACTTCGTCGATCATCTCTTGGCCCCCCGGTTCCCGGCCTGTCCAACGCTACGCCGTGCCTGTCCAGTGTACGCTCGCATGACCTCACGCGTCCGCCCATCACCCACGGGATGGAGTGGGACGTCTTTGACCCGACAGGGATTGAAGACCCCGGGTCACGACGCACGCGGACGTCCCCCATGTCGGGAACCGGGCAGTCCTTCCTCCGCACATCGCGGCATCCCGGAAAGCCCGTACGGGTTTCACACGACATGGCTTCTCTTCCGGGCCGCCTTCCGCGAAAGATGACCTCCGGGCCGGCAACCACCGTGGAACTTTCGTCATGACGATGGACACCCTTTCGATGAGACAACGCACCCCCCTTCTTTCCTCCGGCTTCGCGCTGGGGTGTCTGGCCGCACTCGGCTTCGCCACCCCCGCGCTGGCGGATGACGAGGACGGCAACAAGCACACCCTGGGCCTGCTGGTGGACGCGGGAGCCCCGCACGGCATTGGCGTGTCCGCGGTGCTCAAGCCCGCGAAGTGGGTGCGGCTGCAGGCGGGGCCCACCACCAACACGCTGAGCTTCGGCTTGCGCGGCGGGGTGAGCATCCTGCCGCTGGACACGTTCATCGCGCCGTCGCTCAACGCGGAGGTCGGGCACTACTTCGGCTCCGAGTACAGCGACGTGCTGGACTGGTTGGGCCGCGACCCGAGCACGACGTCACAGGCCATCCGGGACGTCACGTACAACTACGTGACGGGCAGCGTGGGCCTGGAGGTGGGCGCGCAGAGCCGCTTCAACTTCTTCCTGAACGTGGGCCTGAGCTACGTGGCGCTCACGGTGCCCAACCCCACGCCGCTCATCCAGGACGCAGCCAACGACGACACCGTGACGTCGGGGCCGCTGCACGTGCGCGCCACCATCCCGTCGGTGAAGCTGGGCTTCATCCTCTACTTCTTCTGAGCCAGGAGACTCCCCACCATGCGTACGAAAAACTTCCGCACCCTCCTGCTCTGCTGCGCCCTGCCCCTCTTCACCACGGGCTGTGAGTCCCTCTTCACCATCGAGGTGGAGGCAGAGGAGATCTGCAAGACCGAGGACGACCTGTCCTTCCCCGCCGCCTTCCCGGGCAGCGCCTCCGTGGAGCAGGCCATCCAGGTGCCGCTGGGCGACTTCGCCAGCGCGCTGCCCGACGACACCGACGTGGAGACCCAGCTGCGGCTGAAGGTCTTCAACGCCACCGCCACCACCGACATCAGCGGCATCCAGCGCGCGAGCCTCTCCGTGCGCAAGCCGGGCTCCGTGGAGTACGTGCTGCTGGGCGAGTTCCGCGCTTCGGGCAATGGCGGCGCCACGAACACGCTCCAGCTCACCGGCAGCGGCGCGGTGGACGTGCTGGACCTGGCGAAGCAGGAGGAGCTGGAGTTCCTCTTCAAGGCCGAGGGTTCGCTGCCCACGCAGCCGTGGAGCGCGGACGTCCGGGTGTGCGTGGGCGCCAAGGCGAGCGCCAACTACTTCGGCCTGTTGTTCTGACGGACCCCTTCCGTCCCGGCGTCAGGACAGCGCCGGGGCGGGCGCGGGGGGCTGGATGCCCAGGTGTTCGTGGCGCGTGCCGAACACGTTGTCGAAGAACGGATGCGTGACGCACCAGTTCGCGTCCGTCACGCGCCCCAGGTGATGGTCGCAGAGCCAGGGCACGTTGGCGCGGGCCCACGCGGGGTCCAGGTGCGCGCGGCGGTGCACGCGGTGGAAGTTGAACGCGCAGGCCCACACGGTGCCCACGAAGAAGGGGGCCATGGGGAACAGGGGCGCGTGCGCGAGCGCGAGCACGGCCAGGCCCATCCGCTCCCGCCATTCCGTGGCGCGCGTCCACAGCGAGCGCAGGTACGCGTCCGCGCAGGGTGACGCCGCGAAGGACGCATGCGGTGGCGCGGAAGGATTGCGGCGGCCCGGGGCCACGTACCGGCGCAGCGCCCACTCCGCGAAGTTCGAATACGCCCAACCCAGCGGGATGCCAATCATCGTCCCCTCCCCCATCCGCCCCCCCTGGGGATGGACACGCGAAGGCGCGCTGGCAATGCGGAGCGAACGTCAGTGCACAAGCCCCGGAGGGCCCCGTGGGCCGCGAGACAGGCACCGGCCCCCGGGGATGGGACGCAAGCGGACGTTCACGGCGAGGCGTCGGAAGCCGGACGGGACCGCGCGAGGCCCGGAGCACGAGAGAGCACGCCTGGATGCCGATAGGGGCACGAGACGGCGAGGGGCACGACGCCAGGCAGGTCGCCAGAAGTGCGTTGACGAATCCGGTGCGAAGCCCGGCGTGAGTGGATGCATCGCAAGGCAATGGACGCAGGCGCTCCTCCTCAGGGGAAGGAGGGCCGAGCACCCTGGACGAGAGAAGAGGCGAAGGGCTGTGGCCGCTCACGAAGCGGGGGGCTTGGGTGGGGGCGGATCGGGCTGGAAGCCCCCTCCGCGGACAAGGCGTCCGAACCTGTCCTACAGTCGGACAGGTTTCCCAAGGCGCGGCCCGGCACGTCCCTCCGCGCTCTTCTCGTCAGGCTCGCCGGAGTTGAAACCCAAGGCGGAGGGAACCCGGAGCGACCCGCTGTCCGGCTCCACGGGAAGGGCTTGCGCACGGGGATGGAGCGCCCCCGCGCGCCACGGTGTCCGCAGCAGCCGGTGCGATGGGTAACGAATTTCGGGCGACCTGTTCGGGCCGGAAGTGGGGTGGAACACCGCGCTCCTCCGAGAGGGTGTTCACCGCGCGGGGTCGGAAGTTGGACGGAACGCTGCGGGGCCCGTAAGTGGGGAGGGTGGGACGCAAGCGGACCGTGGGCGGCTTCGACATTCCGAGATGGGCGTGGCTGGCGCCGTGCGTGCTGGTGCCGGTGGTGCTGCTCAACGTGGGCGTGGCGTGGCTCGGCGGGACGCAGGTGTCGCCGCTGTCCTTCTCCTTCCTGAAGACGAAGGCGCGGGCGCTGGGGGCCTACGCGGCGCACCGGCCCGCGTGCGTGCTGGACACGCACCCACCGCTGGAGCCGCTCATCGCGGAGTCGGAGCGCCGGCATGGGATTCCGCCGGGGCTCCTGCGGGCGCTCATCCAGGTGGAGTCCGAGACGCGGGTGCACCGCATCTCGCCCGCGGGGGCGATGGGCCCGGGACAGCTGATGCCGGACACCGCGGCGCTGATGCGGGTGGAAGACCCCTTCGACCCGGCGCCCTCCATCGACGCGAGCGGGCGCTATCTGGCGGAGCAACTGCGCCGGTTCCGGGACGTGCGGCTGGCGGTGGCCGCGTACAACGCGGGTCCGGGTTCGGTGAACGGGCACGTACCGCGCAACGGGGAGACGGAGTTCTACGTGGTCAAGGTGCTCGCGGCCTACGCGCACACCCGGCCGCCTGTCCCCGTGGTGGTGAAGCGGACGGTCACGACGTCCCCGACGAAGGCACCGGCGCGGGCCCCCGTGGCGCAGGCCGCCGCGAGGAAGGCCCCGCCGTCCGGTGCGCACGCGAAGCCTCCGGTGTCCCCGAAAGTGACGACGCCCGTGAAGAAGCCCGCGCCCCGGCCAGCGTCCTCCGGGAAGGCTCCGCCCCGGCTCGCCTCCGCACGGAAGCCGTAGGAACCAAGGCGCGAGGTCCATGCGTCCTGGAGGGCAAGCAGGAGTTGTCCCGCGCGCCCTTCACGGACCACCGGATCCGCAGGACGACGTTCAGCCTCCGCGCACGCGGGCCGCCTCGACCCGCGAGGCCTGCAGGCCACTGGCCGCGCCCGTGTCCAGCCACAGCTCCACGTCGCGGTGGAGCTGGAGGAACGACGCCGGGCACCGGGGCGTCACCGGCCCGTGCACCATCGCCGTCACCGCCGCCGCCTTGTTCACCCCGAACGCCAGCACCACCACCCTGCGCGCCTGGAGCACCGCCGCCATGCCCAGCGTCAACGCCGCCATGGGCACGCGCGACGGGTCGTCGCCGAACGCCAGCACGTGCGACAGCCGCGTCTCCCGGCTCAGGCGCGCGCGGTGGCTCGTCGCCGTCAACACCTCGCCCGGCTCGTTGAACGCGATGTGGCCGTTGGGCCCCACGCCCAACAGCAGCAAATCCATGCCCCCGGCCGCCGCCAGCGCCGCGTCGTAGCGCGCGCACTCGGCCTCCGCGTCCGGCGCGCACCCGTCGAGGAAGTGGATCCGCTGCGTTGACAGATTCACATGCCGGAACAGGTGCCGGTCCATGTACGCCCGGAAGCTGCCTGCATCCTCCGGGGGCAGACCCAGGAACTCGTCCACGTTGAACGTCGTCGCCCGCGACAGGTCCAGCGACCCCTTCGCGGCCAGCTCCGCCAGGCCCCGGTACACGTTGAGCGGCGAGCGCCCCGTGGTCAGCCCCAGCACCAGCTCTGGCGTGTGTCGTACGGCCTCGGCGATGCGCGCCGCGCAAGTGCTGGCCGCGTCCTGCTCCGTCTCGAACACGCGTAGGTTCATGAGCCTTCCAGCATACGCCGTCCCGCCCGCCCAGGTCG
Source organism: Corallococcus sp. bb12-1 (assembly GCF_026626765.1). Classification (NCBI taxonomy): domain Bacteria; kingdom Pseudomonadati; phylum Myxococcota; class Myxococcia; order Myxococcales; family Myxococcaceae; genus Corallococcus; species Corallococcus sp. bb12-1. The sequence continues at coordinate 186,605 of NZ_JAPNJZ010000001.1, forward strand.
CGCGCCCCCCAGCCGCTGTGTGCGTTGCGCCGCGCGGCAATGACCGATTAACAGCCCCACGGCACGCGGCCGGCTCCCCGCACGCCCTGGGGGCGGGAGCGTCCCCCGTTGAGCGCTCGGCACAAACGGTCCTCACACGCGGGGCCCGGGTCGGGCTAGAACCCGGCTCATGAAAGTCGCCGTGCTCACCGGCGGGGGTGATTGCCCCGGCCTCAATGCGGTCATCCGAGCCATCGTCCGCCGTGCCAGCGAGCACGGCTTCGAAATGATGGGCCTGCGGGATGGGTGGAAGGGCCTGCTGGACGACAACCACTTCCGCCTCACGCGGGAGACCACCTCCGGCATCCTGCACCGGGGTGGCACCATCCTCGGCACCTCGCGCGTCAACCCGTTCAAGGTGGAGAACGGTCTGGAGCGCGTGAAGCGCGCCATTGAACGCAATGGCATCCACGCGGTCATCGCCATCGGCGGCGAGGGCACCCTCTCCGCCGCCACGCGCATGTCCCAGGAGGGCGTGAGAATCGTCGGCGTGCCGAAGACCATCGACAACGACCTCAACGGCACCGACTTCACGTTCGGCTTCGACACCGCCGTGATGATCGCCACGGAGGCCGTGGACCGGCTGCACTCCACCGCTGAATCCCACAAGCGCGTCATCGTCTGCGAGGTGATGGGCCGGCACGTCGGGTGGATCGCCACCTACGCGGGCATCGCGGGCGGCGCGGACGTTATCCTCGTCCCGGAGATCCCCGCCGACCTGGAGGCCGTCGCCCAGCACCTGCAGCGCCGGCACGCGGGAGGGCGCACCTTCTCCATCGTCGTCGTCGCGGAAGGCACGCGCATCAAGATGTCCGCGAACCAGAACGAACAGCTGGTCACCATGGGCTCCCTGGATGAAGCCGGCCGTCCCCGCCTGGGCGGCGTGGGCAACATCGTCGCCTCCGAAATCGAGCGCCGCACCGGCTTCGAAACGCGCGTGTCCGTGCTGGGCCACATCCAGCGCGGCGGCGCCCCCACGGCGCACGACCGGGTGCTCGCCACCCGGTTCGGCGTGCATGCGTGCGACATGGTGGCCCGCGGCGAGTTCGGCAAGATGGCCGCCCTGCGCGGCAACGAAATCGTCAGCGAGCACCTGGCCGAGGCCACCCGCGAGCTCAAGCGCGTCCCCAAGGAGTTCTTCGAGGTCGCCCAGGTCTTCTTCGGCTGACAGTCGACTTTGACGTACCGCGCCATGCCCTCCTCCACCTGGAGTAGAGGGCATGGCGCCGCGCATCCGGTAGCATCCCTCCCTTCACCCGTTCGCGAAGGGATGGTGCCGATGCTCACCGGTCGCATGATGGACTTCCCGCTCACCCTGACGCACTTCCTGGAGCGTGCGCGCTCCTATTACGGCGCGCAGGAGATCGTCAGCCGCAACCCGGACAAGTCCCTTCACCGCTACACGTACGCGGACTTCCACAAGCGCACGAGCCAGCTCGCCAACGCCCTGACGCGGCTGGGGGTGAAGCCGGGGGACCGGGTGGCGTCGCTGAGCTGGAACCATCACCAGCACCTGGAGGTGTACTTCGGGGTGCCGTCGATGGGCGCGGTGATGCACACGCTCAACCTGCGGCTGCACCCCAAGGACCTGGCCTACATCGCGAGCCACGCGGAGGACACGGTGGTGGTGGTGGACCGGTCGCTGCTGCCGCTCTTGGAGAAGTTCGAGAAGTCGGCGGCCTGCATCAAGCACGTCATCGTCATCCCGGACGACGGCCCGGTGCCGGAGGGCCGGCTGGACTACGAGAAGCTGCTCGCGGCGGAGTCGGACACGTTCGCGTTCCCGCGCCTGGATGAGAACAGCGCGGCGATGCTCTGCTACACGTCCGGCACGACGGGCAACCCGAAGGGCGTGCTCTTCAGCCACCGCTCCATCGTGTTGCACACGCTGGTGTGCTGCCTGCCGGAGGTGCTGGGCCTCCGGGACACGGACACGGTGCTGGCGGTGGTGCCCATGTTCCACGCGGCCGCGTGGGGGCTGCCCTTCGATGCGTTGCTCACGGGGGCGAAGCAGGTGCTGCCCGGGCCGCACCTCGACCCCCAGTCGCTGCTGGAGCTGATGCGGGACGAGAAGGTCACGGTGGCGGGCGGTGTGCCCACCATCTGGCTGGGCATCCTGGCGCAGTTGGACCGCGAGCCGGGCAAGTGGGACCTGAGCGCGATGCGCCACATGGTGATTGGCGGTTCGGCGGCGCCGCCGTCGCTCATCGACGGGTTCCGCAAGCGCCACAAGCTGGAGGTGCTGCACGCCTGGGGCATGACGGAGATGAACCCGGTGGGCACGCTGGCGCGCCTGAAGGGGGACCTGCACACGGCGTCTCCGGAGGCGCAGCTGGATGCGTATGCGTCGCAGGGCTATTCGGTGCCCTTCGTGGAGACGCGCCACGTGAGCGACACGGGCGAGGTGTTGCCCTGGGACAGCAAGGCGATGGGCGAGTTGGAGGTGCGCGGGCCCATGGTGGCGGCCTCGTACTTCGGGGACGAGGGCAAGGACCGCTTCACGGCGGACGGCTGGTTCAAGACGGGCGACGTGGTGACCATCGACCCGGCGGGCTACCTGCACATCACCGACCGCAGCAAGGACGTCATCAAGTCGGGTGGCGAGTGGATCAGCTCGGTGGCGTTGGAGAACGCGCTGATGGCGCACCCGTCCGTGTTGGAGGCGGCGGTGTTCGCGGGCCGGCACTCCAAGTGGGACGAGCGTCCGCTGGCGGCGGTGGTGTTCAAGACCGGGCAGGAGGCGACGAAGGCGGAGCTGACGGCGCACTTGGAGAAGCAGTTCGCGAAGTGGTGGCTGCCGGATGACTTCCTCTTCGTGCCGCAGATTCCGCGCACGTCGACGGGGAAGTTCCTGAAGATGAAGCTCCGGGAGGACTTCGGGGACCACCTGCTCAAGGCGTCGGTCGCGTCCTGAAGGGGTTGAAGCAACCGCCGGGCACCTGACACCCGGGGGCCCCTCGGGGCCGGCGGCTCGCGCTGGGGCGGGGCTGGAGGTACGGTAGGCAGGTGATGCCCTCCGTCCAACAGCTCCGCCCGTTCGCCTACGCCCCCGTCCAGGCGTTCCTGGAAGCCTCCGGACCGGTGGTGCTCATCCAACAGCCCCCGGAGCCGGTGTTCCAGCAGGTCGCGTTGCGACTGGCGGAAGCGCGCACGGTGGGCATGGCGCACCGGTCGCGGCTGGTGGACCGGTTGCTGGTGATGCTCCAGGGATTCGATTCGCTGGAGGTGCACTTCCTTGCGCCGGAGTCGGACGGACAGGAACTGCGGGTGGGGCGCATGGAGGGGTGTGCGCTGATTGTGCACGACCCGTCGGTGTCGAAGCAGCACGCGGTGCTGCGCTGGCACGAGCAGCAGGGGACGTGCTCGGTGCACGACCTGGGTTCGATGAACGGGACCTGGCTGAACGCGGCGGCGCTGGGCGAGGGCGAGGTGCGGCTGCTCACGGACGGGGACGCGCTGTCGTTCGGCGACGCGCAGTTCCTGTACCTGCGGGCGGAGACGCTGCACTCGCACCTGCGGCTCGCGAGCCCGGGCGGCGGGATGTGAGGGGTCAGTCGGCGGCGGGCAGTTCGCGGTAGGTGACGTCCGCGGGGCCCAGACGCTGGATGACTTCGACGAAGCGCTCGCTGACCACGTACAGGTTCGCGCCTGCGACGCCGAAGACGTCGAGCCCTTCCGGGATGGACGAGCGCAGCAGCCAGCGCTTCGGCGGCAGGTCGAACGACTCCGGGCGGCCGCAGATATCGCACGGAGGCGTCTTCCATTCTCCGATGCAGTCCGGGTGCAACCTTGAGAGAGGCCGGGCCTCCAGTTGGTAGAGCGCGGGACTCGTGCTTCGGCGAGACCTGAGTTCCATCCGGACAGCGATGACGCCGGTCAGACCTTCTGCATTTAGGAGATCGACCGCGTCCTCACGGAGGATCACCACCCAGGAGGGCCAGCAGGTAACGGGGCCAAACCTGCCTCGCATTGATCCGACCATGGGCCCGAACGAACTCCCTCCCTTGATGGGAATTTCGGGAGCAACGAAAGGACGGATCAGGGATACCAGTCGTATGTACTCGGCGAAGTTCGTAGGCCCTGTCACTTTCGCGAGCGTGGGCTCCTCCAAACCCGAGAGGTCCACTGAAGGATAGGCCCCCATTCCCGCCCAGCTTCCGCACTTGGGACAATCCACTCCTGGCAGGTGCCATCGGTGACTGGCTCGATACTCACCACTCCAATGTCCCGGCTCATCCCACTGCGGGCTTCTGATTTCGAAATAACGCACGTATCAGTCCTCGAAGGGCACGGGCATGAGGTCGACCTGCTGCCAGTACGTCATCGACAACCCGAAGAGTCCGTACTTCTGAATCATCCACGAGGCATGCTCGAAATGGAGTGGGATGTCGGCTCTACTCCCCCGCGCTTCGATGAAGTCATTCCAATCCTGGTTCCAGGGTCCACCGCGCTCCCCTCCGTGGATGCGCGCATGCACCTCCGCATCCACCGCCAGGACGTACTTGTGGATGTTGATCTTCTTGCCGTCAAAGTGCGCCTTGAACGCTTGAGGGAAGATGTGGTGCCGCTCCTTGGGCCGCTTCGCCCACTCCTCCCGAGCCTTCTCCCGTCGCAGCTCGCTCGGCAGCTTTTCGCGCGGGTGCCAGCGGAATGACGGGCACCGCGTCGCCCGGCACGCCCTGCGCACTGCCCCACGTCCGTTGAGGTCCACTCCCCGGGGCCACGAACACCGGCGCGACCGGTGCGGCACTCCGCGTGCGCACCACCCGATTCGGGTCCAGGTCCTCGCACCGGAACAGGGCGCAGACACCCTCCTCGCACACGTGCGTGAGGCACTGGTCCTCGCCGCTGGCCTCGCACTCCCACGCCGCCTCGTCCATCCTCGCCCACTCCTGCGTCGGGGAGGGCACCGAGGCACAACTTCCCAACACGACCACCCAGGGCAACAGCCACCACGCGCGCATCCCGCCTCCAGAAGCTGAGCCTTCTATCTTCCAGGGATTCCCCGTTCAGACCATCAGGTGCGCCGTGACTCAGGCGAGCGGCCACGGTGTCGGAGGGACAGCGCGCTGTCAGGGGCTCCGTTATCCTCGGGCTCCCTCACTTCGAGGGCGGCCCCGGACCTCTTGAGCTCGGGACGTGACGGAGAGCGCGGAAACGATGGGAAGGCTCCTGGTCCTGCTGTTCGTCTACCTGGGCTCGTACCTCGTGCTGCGCAGGCTGTGGCCCGCCGTCACGCGCGGGTGGCGCCATGGCGTGCTGCTGGGCCTGATGGGGCTCGCGTTCGTGGCCTGGACGGTCCCCGCGCTCACCGGCTACGGCCTCCACGACACGCCCGCGCCCCTCGTGCCGGTGAAGCTGTTCGCCGTCATCTGGAGCATCGCCGCGCTGATGGTGATGCTGCTGGGCCTGCCGTTCCTCGTGCTGAAACTCTGGGGCGAGCGCCGTCGCAAGGCCGCGCCTCCCGGCGTGGACCTGGAGCGCCGGGGCCTGCTCGTGAAGGCCGGACAGGCCATGCCCGTGCTCGCGGTGACGGGGAGCACCCTGGGCGTCGTGAGCGGCAGCCTGGGCTTCACCGTGCGCGAGGTGGAGGTGAAGCTGAAGGGCCTCCCCGCCGCGCTCGACGGCTTCCGCATCGGGCAGATCACCGACGTCCACGTGGGCCCCTTCATCAGCACCGACTACCTGCGCGGCGCCGTGGACGCGATGAACGCGGCCGGCGTGGACCTCCAGGTGATGACGGGCGACCTCATCGACGACGTGAACCAGGTGGACGCGACGATGGCCGCCCTGGCCGCGAACACGGCCCGCCACGGCATGCTCGCCATCCTCGGCAACCACGAGCACTGGCGCGGCCTGGAAGAGGTGCTGGGTGGCTACGAGGCCCTGGCCCAGCGCGGCGCCCCCGTCCGCCTGCTCGTGGACGAATCCCACGTGCTGGAGCACGGCGGACACCGCGTGCGCGTGGTGGGCGTGGACTATCCCATGTCCGGCCGCAGCCACACCGTGCGCGAGGCCCGCTGGAAGCACTCGGCGGACACCGCGTTCCAGGGCGGACAGCCGGATGACGTCGTCATCTGCCTGTCCCACCACCCGGACTTCTTCACCTACGCCGCCGAGAAGGGCGCCCGCCTGACGCTCGCCGGACACACCCACGGCGGACAAGTGGCCTTCCTGGGCATCCCGCTCTTCGGCTTCGCCTTCAAACACATGCTCGGGCGCTACCGCTTCCGCGACAGCCACCTCTACGTCTCCGGCGGCACGGGGCACTGGATGCCCTTCCGCATCGGAGTGCCCCCCGAGGTCACGCTGCTCACCCTGCGCAGCGCCTGACCTACCGGAAGCGCACGGCCCCGACTTTCAACGCAGCCCGACAACGCGACCCGCCAATGGCGGGATGGCACCCCTCTGTCTCAGACACGTTTACATGGAACATAATCCATAGTATTTAAAACGTGTTTTCAATGAGGGGGCCGTTTAATGCGAAATTCCAAGTTGTGGACCTGCGTCGCGGGTGCGCTCACCTTTTTGTCCGTGGGATGTGGCCCGGAGGACGGGCCGGAAGAAGCTCCAGCGAGCGCGCTCATGGAGCTGGACAGCTGCAAGGGGCAGAACACGTTGCCGGACGGCGGCAAGTACGTCGTCGACAACGACTGGAACACGGTGGGGGCGCAGGACCAGACGGGCTACACCGGCATCGACTCCAACAAGCCCAATGATCAGGGGGTCATCAACGCGGAGAAGAACGCGGCGGCGGCGCTCGATGGCGGCGGCTGTATCTACGGCGCGCACGGAGGGAATCCCGCGACATGCGGAGGCCAGACATCCGTGCAGGGCCTGCCCAACGACACCAGCCAGACCATCTTCCACCCCGAGTACCACCCGGAGTGCCTCGGCAAGCCGCTGATCCTGAGCGTCTGCTTTTCCGGCGCGACGGGCACGGGTGGCTACCAGCCAATCTCCTCGGTCATCGCCGGGAACTACAACGTTCCCCCTGAGCAGGTCGTCGCGTGCACGGGCTCGGTGAGCCCCGGCGTCCCGATGAAGTGCTACGGCACCATCGTGGATGGCAACGGCAAGCCCATTGGCGACCAGAAGATTGGCGGCCTGGACTTCGTGCAGACCCGCGGCGAGCCGGGCCCTGGGGATCTGGTCCGATGCGATCCCGCGCAGCCGTGCCCGGTCTGCACGCCGGACGCGGGCGTGGATGCAGGCACGGACGCGGGTTCTGACGCGGGGACAGATGGCGGCACCCGTCCGGACGCAGGCGCAGGCGATGCGGGCACCGACGGCGGCAGCCATACAGACGCGGGCGTGGCGGACGCAGGCGTGAGCGATGCGGGCACCGATGGCGGCATTCATACAGACGCGGGCGTGGCGGACGCAGGCGTGAGCGATGCGGGCACCGACGGCGGCATCCGCCCGGACGCAGGCGTGGCGGACGCGGGCGTGAGCGATGCGGGCACCGACGGCGGCATCCGTCCGGACGCGGGCGTGGGCGATGCGGGCGGCGGCACGGGTTTCGACGCGGGCGTCGTCGTCCACGACGCGGGCGTCATCCTCCTCTAACGCACCGTCTTGCGGTCCAGGCTCCATGGCACCGTCCAGGTGTTATGGGGCTTTTTCACGCGCGACCGCCCGGGCGCGGACTCCGGCTCGCGAACCGGCAGCCGCCGAGCTCTACTGTCCGTAGCCCCGGAACTGTTCGAACACGCGCGCCATCTCCGCGTCGTCCAGGATGACGGGCCCCCCCACCTGGAGCGCGCGCAGGTACATGGCCGCCAGCGTCTCCACCTCCACCGCCAGCTTGTAGGCCGCGGGCAGGTCCACGCCCGCCGCCACCAGGCCGTGGTTCGCGAGCAGGCACGCCTTGCGGCCCTCCAGCGCCTTCATCATGTTCCCCGCCAGCTCCGGCGTGCCGAAGGTCGCGTACTCCGCGCACCGCACGTCCGTGCCTCCCGCCGCGGAGACCATGTAGTGGAACGCCGGGATGCCACGACGCAGGCACGCCAGCGTCGTGCTGAACATGCTGTGCGTGTGCAGCACCGCGCCCACCTCCGGACGCGCCGCCAGGAGGTCCCGGTGTAACTGCCACTCCGAAGACGGCTTGCGCGCACCCACGTGCGTGCCGTCAAAGCGCATGAGCACCAGGTCCTCCGGCGTCATCGTCTCGTAGTTCATCCCTGACGGTGTGAGCAGGAAGCCGCCCTCCACCCGCTGGCTCAGGTTGCCCGACGTGCCCTGGTTCAGGCCCGACGTGTTCATCCGCCGGCAGGTGGCCACCATCGCTTCGCGCAGTGCACCGTGCCCGCTCACTTCGCCGGCCTCCGCTCCGGGAAGAGCGACAGCAGCCCTTCCTCTGACGCCGCGCACACGCCCCGTTCGGTGATGAGCGCCGTGACGAGCCGCGCGGGCGTCACGTCGAACGCGTAGTTCGCGGCGGGACTCCCCGGCGGCGTGATGCGCACCGTGGCGACCTCACCGGACGGCAGCCGTCCCGTCACGTCGCTGAGCTCCGTGCCTTCGCGCTGCTCGATGGGGATCTGCCTCACGCCATCGTGAATCGTCCAGTCCACCGTGGGCGAAGGCAGCGCCACGTAGAACGGCACGCCGTTGTCCTTCGCCGCCAGCGCCTTCAGGTATGTGCCAATCTTGTTCGCCACGTCACCGTGCGCCGTCGTGCGGTCCGTGCCCACGATGCACAGGTCCACCTGCCCGTGCTGCATCAGGTGGCCGCCCACGTTGTCCGCGATGACCGTGTGCGGAACGCCGTGCTGCCCCAGCTCCCACGCCGTCAAGAGCGCGCCCTGGTTGCGCGGCCGCGTCTCATCCACCCAGACGTGCAGCGGCATGCCCGCGTCGTGCGCCAGGTACATCGGCGACAGCGCCGTGCCCCAGTCCACCGTCGCGAGCCACCCCGCGTTGCAATGCGTGAGCACGTTCAGCCGACCCTTGCGGCCCTTGCGGTCCCACGCGTCCTGGAACAGCTTCAGCGCGTGCCCGCCAATGGCCCGGTTGATGGCCACGTCCTCGTCGCACAGCGCCGCCGCGTGCCGGTACGCCTCGGCCCCCCGCTCCGACGGCTTGAGCGGCGTCAGCACCCGGCGCATCCCCTCCAGCGCCCAGTGCAGGTTCACCGCCGTGGGCCGCGTCTCCCGCAGCAGCGACAGCGCATGCTCCAGCCCCGCGTCCGATGCGTCCTCCCGCATCGCCAGACACACGCCGTACGCCGCCGTGGCGCCAATCAGCGGCGCGCCCCGCACCACCATGCCTCGGATGGCGTGGGCCGCCTCCTGCGCCGTGGAGAGCTTCACCTTCACGAACGCGTGCGGCAGGCGCGTCTGGTCGATGATGCCCACGGTCCAGCCGTCGGCTTCGACCCAGATGGAGCGCGTTGGCTCGCCTTGGACTTTCATCGCCGTGTCTTCCTTTCAGCGCTTCAGGACACGGCCCGCCACCGCGGAGAGCTTCTCCACGAGGGCAGGGTCGCGCACGTCCGGCGAGGTCATGATGGCGTGGTCCAACGCCGTCTGGCAGCCCCTGGCGCAGGGACCTTCATGGCGCCCCACGAGCGCCGCGACGTTCTTCACCAGCGCGCGCGCCTTGCCCGCGTTGCCCAGCAGCACCGCCACCACCTGGTCCACCGTCACCGCGTCGTGGTCCGGATGCCAGCAGTCGAAGTCCGTGACCATGGACACGCTCGCGTAACAAATCTCCGCCTCCCGGGCGAGCTTGGCCTCCGGCATGTTCGTCATGCCAATCACGTCGCAGCCCCACTGCCGGTACAACTGGCTCTCCGCCAGCGTGGAGAACTGCGGCCCTTCCATCACCAGGTACGTGCCGCCGCGCACGGCCTGGATGTCCAATCCCTCGCACGCCGTCATCACTGCATCGCCCAGGCGCGCGCACGTGGGCTTCGCCATGGACACGTGCGCCACCAGCCCCGTGGAGAAGAAGCTCTTCACCCGCGCGAAGGTGCGGTCCACGAACTGGTCCACCACCACGAAGGTGCCCGGCTTCAGGTCCTCGCGCAGGCTGCCCACCGCGGAGATGGACAGGATGTCCGTCACGCCGCTGCGCTTGAGCGCGTCGATGTTCGCGCGGAAGTTCAGCTCCGACGGCGGAATCCGGTGCCCCCTGCCGTGGCGCGGCAGGAACACCACGGGCTGGTCGCCAATGCGCCCGAAGCAGAATTCGTCCGACGTCTCCCCGAAAGGCGACGCCACCCGGCGCCACGACACGTCCGTCAGGCCGTCAATCTGATACAGGCCGCTGCCGCCGATGATGCCCAGCACGGGCTTGTTGGAACTCGACATGGGTGCGGACTCCGGCTCCAGGAAGGGACGGCTCAAACCTGCTCAGGACACGCGCACGAACGAACCGAGCGACGTGAAGTCAGGAAACGTCGGGTGCCCGTGCCCCTGGGGAACGGCCACCTCGCCCCGGTCCAGGCACGCCGTGCGCAGCCCCGCCTGCCTGGCCGCGTCCAGCTCCGCCACGCTGTCCGACAGGAACAGGATGTCCCCCGGCGACAGCGCCAGCGCCTGGGCAATCTTCGTGTACGACGCGGCCTCCTGCTTGGGCCCGGTGGTGGTGTCGAAGTGGCCGGAGAGCAGCGGCGTCAGGTCCCCCTCGATGCTGTAACCAAAGAGGAGCTTCTGCGCTGCCACGCTGCCGGAGGAATAGACATACAGGCGCAGGCCCCGCCCGTGCCACGCGCGCAGCTCCCGGGCCGCGTCCGCGTACACGTGGCCCTTCAGCTCGCCGCGGGCGTAGCCCTCCGCCCAGATGAGCCCCTGGAGCGTCTTCAGGGGCGTGGCCTTGCGGTCCTCGTGCAGCCAGCGATGGAGCAGCGCCACCGTGCCCACGTCGTCCAGCCCGGGCTCACCCGCGAGCGTGCGGGCGTCGGACAGACACTGGCGCACGGTGGACTGCTGGCCGTGCAGCGCGACGTATTCCGCCAGGTGCTTCCGGGCGAAGGGGAAGAGCACGTCCCTCACGAAGGCGACGGAGCTGGTGGTGCCCTCGACGTCGGTGACGATGGCGATGGGGCCGCTCATGGCGCGTACTTCGGGAAGCGCTCGGCGATGGTCTCGCCGGTGAAGTGGCCCACCCAGCCGTCCGGCCGGATGAAGAACCGGATGGCGGCGAACCGCGGCGCGGGCCCCATGTCGAACCAGTGCCTCAGGCCTTCCGGCACCCGGATGAGGTCGCCCCGGGTGCACACCACCTGGAAGACCTTGTCCTGTGCGTGCAGATAGAAGCAGCCGCTGCCCTCCACCATGATGCGCGACTCGTCCTCCGCGTGGGTGTGTTCGGAGAGGAACTTCTGGCGCGCCTGCTCCACGTTGGCCGCGTCCGGCTGGATGCGCACCACGTCCACGGTGTTGTACCCGTGGGCCTTCCGCTCCGCGTCCACCACGTGTTGGTAGGCCGCGAGCACCTCGTCCTGGCCCGCGCCGTCTGGCAGCGCGATGGAGGCGTCCACGCGCTCGAAGCGCACGCCAAGGGGGGCCAGCTCCCGGCCGATGTCCGCCGGTTCGGTGAAGCGGCCCAGCGGCTCCTCCGGGGCGTGTTCCTTGTAGACCGTCAGGTGGCTCATCGCCGCACCTTCATCTTCTCGAGTTCGTACGTCAGCAGGTGTTCCAGCGCCACCACGTGGCGGCGCGCCTCGGCCATGCTCCGACCCCAGGTGTACAACCCGTGGCCGGCGATGAGATACGCGACCAGTTCCCTCCGCTGCTCCAGCATCGCCGTCACCTGACTGGCGAGCCGGGGGATGTCCTGGTCGTTGGGGAGGATGGGAATCGACACCGCCGCCTCGTGCGTGCGGGTGTCCCCCAGCGCCTTGAGCAGCTCGAAGTCCTGGAGCACCAGCTCGCCTTCGGACTGCCGCAGGTTCGACAGCAGCGCGGACACCACGGAGTGCGTGTGCAGCACCGCCTGGGCGTCCGGCCTGTCGCGATACAGTTGCAGATGCAGCGGCGTTTCCGCTGACGCGCCCTCCGGCGGCGGCGCGTGGAGGTCCGCCACCAGCACGTCCGCCTCCACCAGTTCGCCCTTGTCCACGCCGGAGCGGGTGACGGCGGCCGAGCGGGCGTCCAGCCGGCGGGAGAAGTTGCCGCTGGTCGCGGGCACGAAGTTGCGCACGCTCAGGAAGCGACCCACCTCCACGATTTCACGGGCGGCTTCGGACAGGGAGGTGGCGGGGGCCGGGCTGACGCTCATCCATCCCTCGGGGGAACCAGGACGCGATGCCTCATCGCGCTGCTGACACGGAGCATAACCGGCGGGCGCGAAGGAACGCGACGAGGGACCTCAAGACTCCGAGGGGCAGCGAACAGACTCAGGTGCCGTCGAGCGCGAACGTGGCCAGCCTCGCGAATTCCTTCAGGCCATCCTGCTCCAGCACGTCGTTGTGGCCCGCGCGCGGCACCGTCACCACCGTGGCGTGCGGGAAGCGTTGACCCAGCGTGCGGCCCATCTCCACCGGGACGACCTCGTCCTGTTCACCGTGGATGACCAGCACCGGGATGGTGATGCCAGGGGCCTTGGTCAGGGACTCGAAGCGGTCGCGCACCAGCAGCGTCGCGGGCAGGAAGGGCAGCATGCGCTGGCCCATGGCCACCATGGACGTGTACGGCGCCACCAGCACCATGCGGGCGCCGTATCCGCGCCGCGCCATCTCCACCGCGACGCCGGTCCCCAGGCTGCGGCCACTCAGCACCACCTGCTCCGGCTTCACGCCCTGCTCGCGCAGGAACTGGAGCGCGGCCTCCGCCGCCGCGTACAGGCCGGCCTCCGAGGGATTGCCCCCCGACGCGCCGTAGCCCGGGTACTCCACCGCGAGGAACCCCACGCCCGCATCCCCGAGCAACTGGCCCAGTTCCCGCTGGCCCAGCAGCTGTTCACCGTTGCCGTGGAAGTGCAGCACCGTGGGCGCTCCCGGCGGCGCGGGCAGGTAGAAGGTGTCCACGTTCAGCCCCGCCGCCAGCGGCACCTGGCCGAAGCCCGGACGGCCCTGGAGCGCCTCCGGTTCGGAGCGCGGCGCGGGGTAGATGAGCGAACGCTGCGCGGCGAAGGTCAGCGCGCACAGCGCGAAGTACAGCATGCCGGAGATGAAGATGAAGGCCATGAGCAGGCGGCGGAAGCGTTGCACGCCGCCAGTCCATCACATCGGTGGGATGTTGAGTGAACCTACCGCGCGCTTCCTCCACCGTCGGGCCCGCGAGCATGTCCCCTGCACGGAGTCCGAGGGCAGACAGTGGAGCCCACGGGAAGGCGCGACGGTCCCCCACTCACGTGAACATCCCCAGCGGGGTGCCTGCCGAGTAGCCCGGGAACACCTTCGACAGGTCCACGCCGGGGCGACATGCGCGCAGGGCCTCGGCCAGCGGTGCGCGCACGTCCGTCCATGACGGGACATCCCGGCCGTCCTGCAGGTGGTCCGGGGTGAGTGATTCGAAGCGCCCGTGGACGCGGCCTCCCTTCACGCCGCCCCCCAGCGCGAGCATCACCCCGCCCACGCCATGGTCCGTGCCCTGGTTGCCATTCTCCTTCACCGTGCGGCCGAACTCCGTCATCACCACCACTGTCACCGCGTCCAGCCTCGGGCCCAGGTCCGCCGCGAACGCCGCCAGCGCGCCGCCCAGCTCGTCACAGCGCTTCGCGAAGGCCCCCTGCGCCACGCCCTGCGCGACGTGCGTGTCCCATCCGCCCATCTCCGTCGCCGCCACCTCCAGCCCCACGTCGCCCTTGAGCAGCCGCGCGATGTCCTGGAGCCTGCGCGCCAGCGGCGTCCCCGGGTACGTCACCCCGGGCGACACGGGCAGCTTCGCCAGCCGCGCGCCGTCCAGCCGCGACATGGCCTCGAACGCGTCCGCGCCCGCGCCCTTGAGCGCCCGGTCCACCGCTCCGGCGTAGAGCGCGGAGAAGCCCTGGCGCGCGTCCCCGCCCTGGCGCAGCCGGAAGTCTCCCAGTCGCCCCATCGCCAGCGCGCCGGCATTCCCATACAGCGCTCGCGGCAACGTGGGTTGCAGCGCCACCGCGCGCAGCGGTGCGTCCGAGCTCGCGTCCTCCAGCGCCCGGTTGAGCCAGCCATCCGCCGTCGACTTGCGGCCCGGGGTGCCGGACTCCAGGAAGTCCTGCGCGTCGAAGTGCGAGCGCGGCGCGACAGGCAGCCCCACGCCGGGGAGCACCGCCAGCCTCCCCTGCTCCCACAACGGCATCAGCGCGCCCAGCGCCGGGTGCAGGCCGAACACACCCTGGAGCTTGAGCGCGGCATGGTCGCCCTGGAACTTGAGCGCCAGCGTGGGCCTCGCGCGTTGATAGGCGTCATCCTCCACGGGGGGCACCAATGACAGACCATCCGCGCCGCCTCGCAGAAAGACGGTCACGAGCGCGCGGCGGGCGGGCTCGGTGGGACTGGCGGCCAGGGCCCGGGCGAGGAAGGACGGAGCCAGCACGAGGCCCGCGCCCGTGAGGCCCAGGGCCTGGAGGAACCGCCGACGGTCGAGGTTCGCGGTCATTGTTTCTGGAACTCCGGCGAGCCGAGCAGCAGCCCGGCGATGAGGGCCACATCCACGGGAGGCGCTTCGTCCACGGCGCTCGCGGCCTCCCGCTTCTCCGACAACGCGGCGAGGATGGTCGCGCGCGTCTCCTCCGACGGCTTCGCTCCCAGCAGCGCCCGGCCCAGCCCGTCCACCCACTCCACCGAGGAGGGCGCCTGCTTCGGCGCGAACGCGTCCCATGACACCCGCGCTCCGGGCAGCCGGCCGCCCACCAGGTCCAGACCGAAGTTGAGCCGCGCCACCAACGCGCCGCTGTTCACCCACGGCCCGGCCACCTCCGGGAAGCCCGTGGGCGCGGGCGCGCGGTAGAGCGGCTCGCCCATCAACGCCAGGTGGCGCAGGAGCTTGGGCGTCACCTCCACCTGCGCGTCCGTCGCCCGCAGCGCGGACACCACGTATTCGAACGGGGTCTTCACCTTCGCGGCGTAGGTCTGGGGCGACTGGAACTCCGGCGACAGGAACAGCGCGCGGTACACCTTGCGCAGGTCTCCCTTCGATTCGAGGAACACCTTCGCCACGCGGTCCACCAGCTCCGGCGGCGGCGCGTCCGCGACGAAGCGCCGCGCCAGCTTGAGCGCCACGTGGCGCGCGGTGGATGGGTGGTTCGCCAGCAGGTCCAACACCCTCTCGCCGTCCTTCTCCCCCCCGCCCGAGGGGATGGCCTGTCCCAGCACCACCTTCGCGTCCGCGTCGTGCGCCACCGGGCGGAAGAGGAAGTCTGGCTCCTTGCGCGGCTTGCGGACGGTCCAGCCGGTGAAGCAGCGCGCCACCTCGCGCACGTCGTCCTGCGTGTAGCCGCCGTCCACGCCCAGCGTGTGCAGCTCCAGCAGCTCGCGCGCGTAGTTCTCGTTGAGGCCCAGCTTCGGCTTCGCCTCCTCGTCCTCCGCGCCGTCGTCCATCATCGGCGCGAGCGCGGCGGCCTGCTGGCGGCGGAAGCGCTTCGGGTGGCGCAGCTCCTCCTGGCTCAGGCCCTCGCGCGTGCTGCGCCAGTTGTCGAGGTAGAAGAGCATCGCCGGGTGGTGCGCCGTCGCGCCCAGCAGTTCGCGGAAGGTGCCGAAGACGTGCGGACGGATGGCGTCGCGCTCGTAGGCCGTGGCCATCCACTTCACCACGCCCTTGTCCTCGGAGACGTTGAAGTGGTTGAACCAGAAGTCCACCAGCACCTCCTCCAACTGGCGGGGACTCTCCACCGCGCGCAGCACCCGCGCCGAAGAGCGCTCGAAGACGACGCGCGCCGGTCCCCGCTCACGCTTCTCCTCGCGAGGCATCTCCTGCGGCGGCCGTGGGTAGTCCTCCACCAGTTGCTGCATGGACATGCCCAGCGTGGGGAAGGCCTGGAGCTTCGCTTCGAGGCCCGCTGGCAACGCGGCGTTCGACGCGGGCTGGAGCTGGGCTTCCACCCACCCGTCCACGCCCAACCGCTTCACCTCCGCGAGGTCCCGGGCTGACGGGCCGTAGGCCAGCCGTTGCAGCACGTGCACCGCGCGGGCTTCGTCAAAGGGGGCGGCGGGTGGCGCCTCACGTGCCGCGACCTGCGACCGGGACGCACACGACAGGCACAGGGCCACCAGGGGCCAGACAGGGAGGGCGCGCATGGTGCTGATGGGAACCCGGGGCGCGGCGAAAAGTTACCGCGCGTTTCGGGGGCGCCCGTGGAAACCGCCGGACGTCAGTGCGGCATCGTCGCGAAGAACGACATGCCCAGGTGGACCGCGGAGGCGATCACCAGCCCCGCGCCCACCACGGCGGCCATCGTGATGGCCATGGGGTTGCGGTCCGCCGCGCGCAGGCCCTGGTGGAAGGTCTTCTTCAGGAACGTGCGCTGGCATTGCACCGCGCACCGGCCGTCCATCGCGGCATCCAGCGCCAGCACCATCTCGTCCACGGAGGCGTAGCGCTCCTGGGGGTCCTTCTTCATGCCCTTCACCACGAACCACAGCAGCTCCGCGGGCACTGGCCCCTGGGCGCTGTTGGCGTGCGCGTTGAGCAGTGACAGCGAGCGCGTCTGCACGCCCTTCATGATGTCCGGCACGGACTGGAGTCCGTCCAGGTAGTGCGTCAGCCCGAGCAGCTCGTGGAAGAGCACCGACAGGCTGTAGATGTCGCTGCGCGCGTCCATCGTGTCGTGCTCGCCGCGCGCCTGCTCCGGGGACATGTACAGGGGCGTGCCCACCACGGAGCCCAGCTCCGTGTGTAGCGGTCGCGCAGGGGCGATTTCCGTCGACGCGCTCGTGGCGCCTTCCGGGAGACGCGGCGGCGTGGGCGCGCCCACCTTGCGCGCGAGGCCCCAGTCCAGGACCGTCACCTCACCGAAGGGCCCCACCATGATGTTCGCGGGCTTCAGGTCGCGGTGGATGAAGCCCTTGCCGTGCGCGTACGACAGCGCGTGCAGCACACCCCGGAAGATCTGCACCCGCACCGGGAACGGATAGCGCACGAGCGCGTGCAGGTCCGAGCTGCGCAGGCGGGCGATGATGGACTCCAGCGTCTCGCCCTGTAGGTGCTTCATCATGAAGAAGTAGCGGCCCTGCTCATCCACGCCCACGTCGTGCACCGGCACGATGTTCGGATGGTCCAGCGTGCCGACGGTGCGGATCTCCTCCACGAAGCGCAGCACGCGATCCAACTCCGCGCCCTGGGGCAGCCGCTTGAGCGCCACCTCCCGTTCGATGTCGTGGTCGCGCATCAGCACCACTTCGCCCATGCCGCCCTGCCCCAGCGGACGCACTTCCTCGAAGCGCTCACGTTGCAGGGGCACCACGCTGGGCTGCTGGCCCGTCCACTCCACCCGGGGCAGCACCGTGTTCCGCCGGCTGGTCGTCGAGGACCCCGGCATGAGCGTGGGTGCCAGCTCTGACTGCGAGGGCGGAGTGATGAGCGTGTTTTCCAGGCCAGCCGAGAGCGTTTGCCTCATGGGACGCCAGGAATAGCAGGCACGCCGTGCGCGCGCCCACCTACGCGCAGTCCCTGACGCAACCGCGCGAAACCACTGGACTGGCCGCCGGCCGAGCGTCAGTTCGCCGGCGTAAAGGGCACGTCCAGCACCGGCAATTTCGTAGCGCCGGGCAGGTCGTAATGCCACCACTCCATCTTGTTGCGCTGGAAACCCATGCCCTCCATGGCCCCCCGGAGCACCTCCCGGTGCTCACGCGAGGCGGGCGTGCCGCCCATGTAGCCGTGGTGCGCCTTGGGGGTGAAGTCGTCGAAGGGGGTGGGCATCTCCACCTCGCCCCCGTCCGCCGTGGCCAGCGTCAGGTCCACCGCGCCGCCCCGGTTGTGATTGGAGCCCTTGGCGGGGTTCGCCACGTAGCCCGGCTTGGGCAATATCTTCCACATCTCGTACTGCACAGCGCGCGGCCGGTAGCAGTCGTACACCTTCAGCCGGTAGCCCTGGGGGCGCAGCACGTCCGCGGCCTTCTTCAGGCGATTCACCGAGTCCGGCAGCAACAGACACCGCGCCCCGTCCGGGTACACCTGCCGCTTGAGGAAGTTGTCCTTCGTCGCGTAGCGCAGGTCCAGGAGGAGGTCCGGGATGACGGTGGCGGCGTCCACCAGCTCCACCTTCGGCGTCGGCGTGGCCTTGGGCGCGGGCTTCGGCTTCGCGTCCTCCGCCAGGGCCGGTGCGCATCCGAACAGCGCCAGGGTCAGCGCAAGCCGCGTCGTCGTACGCATCAGCGCACCCCGTCCACGTAGGTGGTGGGATCCGGCACGCCGGCTTCCTGGAAGCCCTTGGAGCGCAGCAGGCAACTGTCGCAACGGCCACACGCGCGGCCCTGGGCATCCGGGTCGTAGCAGGAGTGGGTCATCCCGTAGTCCACGCCCAGCTTCACGCCGGCCTGGATGATCTGCGCCTTGGTGAGGCCGGAGAGCGGCGCGTGCACCTGGAAGCGCGCGCCCTCCACGCCCGCCTTGGTGGCCAGTTGGGCCATCGTTTCGAAGGAGCGGATGAACTCCGGGCGGCAGTCGGGGTAGCCGCTGTAGTCCACCGCGTTGACGCCGATGTAGAGGTCCGTCGCGCCCACCACTTCCGCGAGCCCCAGCGCCAGGGAGAGGAACAGCGCGTTGCGGGCGGGCACGTAGGTGACGGGGACATCGTGGGACATGTCCTCGTCCGAGCGGTCCTTGGGCACCGGGATGTCGTCCGTGAGGGCCGAGCCGCCCACCTGCCGCAGGTCCACCGTCACCACGCGCACGTCGCGCACGCCCATGATCTGGGCGACCTTGCGCGCGCGCTCCAGCTCCACCGAGTGGCGCTGGCCGTAGGCGATGGACAGGCACACCGGCTCGAAGCCGGCCGCCTTCGCCATCGCCAGACAGGTCGTCGAATCCAGTCCGCCGGACAGGAGCACCACCGCACGCTTCGCCATTCCATCCTCCACTTCGGGGCGGCGCACGTTACACGACGGGGCCGGGCCCCGGGTGTTTCAGTCCTGCCGGTCGCCTCGCACCGTGTACACGGTGGTGCAGGTGGCCGGCTTGCAATTGCAGCTCGCCCCCTTGCCCGGCAGGAAGATGTCCGTGAGCGTGCCGCACGCCAGCGACACGTCGTAGCCGTTCTCCGTGGGGGCGGGGATGGTGCCCTCGGGGACGCCGCCGTCCAGGCGTGCGCAGTCGCGCGCCACGTTGCGCGCCTGGCTGTCGCTCAGGAGCATCACGTTGAGGTTCTCCTCGATTTCGGAGTCCTCGCAGCCGGTGCCGCACGACGCGCGGGGCGCTGTGGCACGGTGGGTGGAATTGACGCTCTGGCCCGAGTAGCCGGCGTCGCGCGTGAAGCCCAGCACCGTGAGGAAGCCCGTGCCCGCGTCGGTGTCTCGCGAGAAGGTGCCCTCGAAATAGAAGGAGCCCGCGTCGTCCAACTGCGCGTACTCGCGCGAGCCCGCGTCACAGGTGGTGCGCGCCGCGTCCAGCTTCGCCTGGAAGCGGAACGAGCCCAGCACCTGGTTGCCCGGGTACACGGGGTCGGTGAAACAGCCCACCGCGACGGCCAGGGCCGCTGCGGGGAAGAGCGCCAGCGCGAGTCGCTTCAGGTGCATGTCGTCCCCGAGGTTAGACGTCCAGCGATGCCAGGGCCAATTGGTGGAAGGCTTCACTGCGGGCAAGCACCTCGCCCACCTCCACCCCCATCGGGTCGCCGCCGCGCGAGGCCGCGTCCAGTTGGGCCAGCACGCGGCCCGCCGCCAGCGACGCCGGCATCGCGCGCCAGGCCGCCACCGCCGCCGCTTCCCACGCCAGCACCGTGCCGGGACGGGTGAGTTGCACGCCCGCGTCGCCCAGCGCCAGCGCCAGCGCGCACAGCCAGCCCAGCTCCACCGCGCCGAAGCACCCCAGCGCGCCCGCGCCCAGCACCAGCGCGTCCGGCGACGTGAGGTGCGCCTCCACGCCGCCCTTGGGGTCGACGGACAGGCGCACGTGCTCCGCGCCCAGCGAGGCGAGCACCGGCTTCAGCGCGACGTACAGGCGCGGCAGGCTCTCACCCGTCACCGGCACGCGGCCTTCCGGCTCCGGGTGCTGGAAGTCCTGCGCGGGCCGGGCCAGCACGGACACGGGAGCGCGCGGCGCGGGGGCGTCGCTGGAGACGAGCGCGGCGCCAATGCCATCCGTGCGCTCGGCGGCCTCCGCGCGGCCCAGGGCGCGCAGCGCTTCCGCGTACAGCGTCCAGCCGTCCACGTCCGGCCACTTCTCACGCAGCAGCGCCGGCCAGAAGCGCACCGCGAGCGCGGCGCCGTCCGGGGACGGGGACAGGCGTTCGGTCACCCACCGCGTGAGGCCGGGCGTGAGGTGGTTTCCGTCCGCGAGCCGTTCGGTGAGGCGCACGGCGGGGCCCACGAGCTGGGCGTCCAGGTAGCCGCGCAGGATGACTTCCAGCGCCGCGGGTTCGTGCGTGAGGCGCTCGCGCAGCCGCAGCGCTTCGCCCACGAGGCCCCGGGCTTCAGCGAAGCGCACGCGGCGGGCGAGCCGTTCGTCCGTGTCCGGGAGCTGTTCGAGCTGCGTGGCGGCTTCGGCGTAGCGCTGCTGCGCTTCGTAGGCATCCGCCAGCCGTTCGCGGTACGGCGTCCACGCGTCGGGGCCGGAGAGCTTCGCGAGCGTGTCCGCCAGGACCAGGAACACCGTGGACTCGCGCGCCTCGTCCACCAGCGCGAGCAGCGCCTGCACGGCGGCGAGGCTCTCCGCGTCGTCGGCGAGGGCTTCCTCGAAGGCCTCGCGGGCCTCGGCGGGCTGCGCCAGGGGGCCCTGCAACAGCTCACCGCGCTCCAGGTGCAGCAGCGCGCGCGCCTTCACGTCGGCGGTGCCCTGCGCGATGAGCGCCAGCGTGCGCTCCGCGGACTCCAGGTGTTCGAGCTTCAGCTCCAGCGCGTACCGCTCGCGCAGCAGCTCATCACGGCGCGCGGGCCAGCCGTCCGCGGCGAAGGCCAGCGACTCCAGCCGCGCGGGCTCCGGCAGCGCGCGCACGCGGGCGAGCACCGCTTCGGCCAGGGGCTCGGGCTCCAGTCCCAGTTCGGGCAGGAGCAGCAGCAGCCGCGTGGCGAGGCCTGGATCCGCGCCCAACTCCTCCAGGGCCCGGAGGCGCGCGACCACCGGGGCCGGGCGGGCGCGCAGCACCTCGTCCCGCAGGGCCACGGCGAAGGCCGCGTCACGGTCGAAGGACAGGGCGGCCAGCTCCAGCAGGCCCTCCCATTCGGAGTCCTCGCGCAGCCCGTCCGCGAGGGCCGCCGCGTGGGACGGATCCGCGTCCGGCATGGCGACCAGGGCCCAGAGGGCCACACGCGTGCGGGGCACATCGCCCGCCTGCGCGGCCATGGCCAGCGCGTCGGTGTATTCGCCCGCGACCATGGCGGGCTCGAAGCCCACGTCCAGGGCGCGCGCGAAGGCACCCAGGCGGGCGAAGCGTTCGGCCAGCTCCGCCGGGGACAGCATGTCCGGCGCGTCGGTGGCGATGCGCTCGATGACCTCCAGCGCCTCGCCCATGTCGCCGGCCTTCTCCCAGAGGCCCGCGGCCTCCAGCAGCAGCGGCGGTCGCTCCTCGGGCGCGGCGAGGCGCGCGGCCTGCAACAGCGCACGGGCCGCGCGGGGCGCGTCTCCCGAAGCACGGTACAGGTGCGCGACCAGCAGCGCGGCGCGCAGGTCCGGTTCGGTGGCGACGGCGGCCTTGGCGGCCTTCAGCGCCTCTTCCAGCAGGCCTGCCTTCTCGAAGGCCCGGGCGGCGGCCACCAGCAGCGACACCCGGAGTTCGCCCGACACGAGCTCGGCGCGGGCGACGCGCACTTCGGCACGGCGCGCGTGGGCCTCACCCAGCAGCGGCTCCAGCGCTTCCAGCGCGTCGGCGTAGCCGGCACCGGAGGCACCGCGCGACACCACCGCTTCGAGCGCGTCGCGGGCGGTGTCCTCACGACCGGCGTCGCGTGCGAGCATCGCGATTTCCAGCCGGAGCACGGCGGCCTCGTCCGCGTCGTCCGTGCGGGGGACCAGTCGCTCCAGCGCGGCGAGCAGCGCCTCCGCCGACTTGCGGGAGCGCAGTCCTTCCACCAGCGCACGCAGGGCGGCCGGGTTCTCCGGATCCGCTTCCGCCGCGCGCTGCGTGAGGGCCCAGGCGGTGTCCGCGTCCGACAGCGAGTCGTTCGCCACGGACGCGGCGGCGAGCAGCAGCTCCGCGGCGCGTGCACCTCCCGCGGCCTCCGCGCCGACTTCGTAGATGCCCAGCAGGTCGCCGTGGCGGCCCAGGGCGCGCAGGCCCTCCACCGCGCGGTCGATGACGCTCGCGTCGGCGGGACGCAGCCGGGCCAGGGGCACCAGCGCGTCGATGGCGTCGCGCGGATCATCGAAGAGGTCCGCCGCGCGGCGCAGCAGCACTTCCTCCGTCGCGGTGTCTTGAGCCCGACGCGCCAGTTGCAACGACGCCCGGTACAGGCCCGGTCCGTTGCCCGTGCGCGAATGCACCTCGGCGAGCAGCGACAGCGCCTCACCGCCGCGTGCGCCCTCCGGCTCCAGCGAGACCACGGCCTCGAAGGCATCCGCCGCGTCGTGGAAGGCACCCGACGCGAGCGAGGCATGCCCCAATCGCAGCCACGTGCGCACGAGCACCGGCACCGGCAGCGTGTCCCCGCCCAGCGCGAGGACCCGGCGGTCGTAAGGCTGCGCGGCGGCGGGGCCCCCCCCCTGCGCGGCCAGTTCGGCGCGAGCGCAGAGGGCCTCCACGTCGCCCCCCGCGCGGCCCAGGTAGTCGTCGAAGGCCTCGGCGGCCTTGAGGGCTTCGCCCGCGTCCAACAGGCGCTGGGCCCGCTCGCGCAACAGGGGCAGGGCCTCCGAGGGCGACACGGCCTCGGCGCGCTGGCCCAGGAGGTCCGCCAGTCGGCGCACGTCTCCGGCCGCGCGCTCGCGGACGTGGTGGAAGGCTTCGGCGTTGCTGGCGTCCAGTTCGAACGCGCGGTCCTCGCACAGGATGGCGCGCTCGCGGGCCCCGCCCTCACGGAAGGCGCTCGCGGCGGCGAGGTAGCTGATCGCGGCCTCGGCGGGCTTCTGGCGTTCGGCGCGGCGGAGCATCAGCTCGGCCAGCGACTGGCGCTCCTCGGTCTCCTCCAGGAAGGCGCGGTGGCGCGTGAAGACGGGCTCCCGGAAGGGGTCGGCCTCCAGGAGGATGGCGTCGAATTCGGCGGCGTCCGCGGGGCGACGCACCTGGTGCAGCAGCTCCGCCGCCTGCGCGGTGAGCTCCAGGTCGTCCGGCTTCGCGGCGCGCGCGGCGATGAGCGCGGCGGCGGCGGACTCCGGCTTGCCCGCACGGTCCCGGTAGATGACCGCGGCCCGGTAGAGCAGCGCCGCGTGACGGTCCTTGTCCGTCTCGGCTTCCGCGCACTCTTCGTACCAGGCGGCCAGCTCCGCGAGCCGTCCGTCGCGCTCCAGCAGCTCCGCCAGCAGGGCTTCGGCTTCCGCGAGCGCTCGGTCCTGACGCAGCGCCTGGCGTAGGAAGCCCTCGGCCTTCGGCGCATCCGCGAGTTCGCCCAGGTTCAGTCGCGCGAGCCGCAGCAACACCGCCGCGCCCTGCTTCGTGCCCGTCAGCCGGGGCAGCGCGCGCTCCCACCACCGCGCTTCGGCGGCCGCATCGTCGCGGCGCTCGGCCAGGGCCGCGCCCAGGCGGGCCGTGTCCAGCTCCGCGGCGAAACCAAAGGCGCTCTCCAGCGCGGCCTCCGCGGCGCCCAGGTCCAGCTTCACGTCGCGCAGCAGCTCCGCGCGGCGACGCTCGCACGCGGCGGCTTCGGGACGGCGGTCCTCGGAGGCGAGCAGGTCGCGCGCATTGGCGAGCGAGCGCAGCGCTTCGTCCGCGCGGCCCAGCACCTCCGCGAGCCGGGCCTCCTCGTCGTAGGCCGCGAGCGCCGCGTCCACGTCCCCGGCCTGGAGGCTGAGCGCGGCCACCGGCTGCAACTCCGCCAGCAGCTCCGTCGAGCGGCCCGTCTCCCGGTAGAGCGCGGCCAGCCGACGGCGCAGCGGCAGGGGCTCCTTCGCCATCTGCGCCGCGTGCGACAGGAGCGACGCCGCGATGCCCGCGTCCGCCAGCGACTCGCGAGCCCGCTCCGCGAGCGTCACCAGCCGCGTGACAGTGGCCTCGGACGGCGCCAGCACGCGCGCGTGGGCGACGCGAACCTCGAAGGCACCGCGCGGATCATCCTTCTCCAGCAACGCGGAGAGGCGCTCAACGGCGCGCTCGCTCAGCGGACGATCCGTGAGCAGGTGGCGGTACGCGGCCACCGCGCGCTTCACGTCACCCGCCTGTTCGGCCAGATCACCCAGGCGCAGGTACGCCGCCTCCGCCACTTCCGGGGCCGCGCGGAAATCCGCCGCCGTGGCCAGGGCCTCCTGCAACGGCAGGGCCTCGCGCACCGCGCCGCGCAGGTAGAGCAGGTCCGCCAGCGTGGCCAGGTCGTCGCCCCGCGCGGGCACCCGTGCATGCGCCCTGCGCGCCAGGGCCAGCGCGCGGTCCAGCTCCTGCGCCTGCCGTGCATACGTGACGCCTTCACGCAGCAGCGATGCGGCCTCGGTGGGCTCCGCGTCCTCGGCCGCGGCCTCCAGCAGTCCGGCGGCTTCCAGCAGCTCGCCTCGACCGGCCACCAGCGACACCAGTCGGCGGCGCACGGACGCATCGGTCGGGGTCAGCCGCAGCGCCTGTCGCAGCGCGGCCTCGGCGGGCGCGGACTGGCCCAGCCGGTCGAGGTAGAGGCTCGCGAGCTCCGCGTACAGCGCCGCCGCGACGGCGGGCGAGGCATGCGGGGCTTCGGCGGCCAGCAGCTCCGCGAGCCGCGCCCAGTCCTCCAGGTCGCGCAGCACGCGCTGCAACGCGAGCGTCGCTTCCTCGTGGCGAGGGGCCAGCAGGAGCGCGGCTTCCAGGTCGGTCGCGGCGGCCTCGCGCTGCCCCTGCCCTTCCAGCAACGTCGCGCGCAACTGGAGTGCTTCCACGCGGCGGGCGATGGGTCCCTGGCGTGCGGCCTCCGCCAGCGCGGCGGCCTCGTCTGCGCTCTTGCCGTCACGGCGGGCCAGTTCCGAGAGCGCGAAGAACGCATCACACCGCGCGTCGGCGGGCGGCTCCAGCGCGATGGCCGCGCGCAGTGCGTCTCCGGCGGAGGCGCGCTCGTCCTTCTCCAGGAGCACGCTGGCCAGCGCCAGCAGCCGCTCACGGGCACGCGCCCCCAGGCTGGCATCGGCGGCCACGGCGCGGCGCCAGGCATCCAGCTCCGCGGGCGCATCCGCCGCCTCGCGCGCCAGCTCCGCCAGCATCAGGAGCAGCGGCGCGGGCTTGCGCGACAGCTTCGCGGCCTGGGCGCAGTCATCCCGCGCGGCTCCGACACGACCGGCGCTCCGGTGCAGCACGGCTCGGCGCGCGAGCAGCTCGGCGCGAGCCTCACCCGACGCGGCCGACACCAGCGTGCCCAGCAGCTCCAGCCGCTCGGACTCTTCCTCGGCGTTGCCCGTGCCCGGCGGGGGCAACAGCTCCAAAAGTGCCTGCGCCGCCCACGCGTCCTGCGGCTCCTCCACCAGCAGGCTGCGCAGCGAATCCGCCGCCGCGCTCGCACGACCCAAGGACAGACACAGCTCGGCCAGCTCGCGGCGGGCCTGACGGCGGGCGTCTCCGGCGAGGCGCGGCCACAGCTCCACCAGCAGGTCCGCCAGGGCCTCGCGCGCGCCGGCCTTGCGGTGCAGCGCGGCCAGCTCCAGCCGCGCATCCAGGTCCTCCGGCGTGCGCGCGCAGAACTCCGCGAGCAGGCGGCGGGCCGCGTCCGTGCGGTTGCCGCGCACGGCGGCGGTGGCGGCCTTGCGCGTGAGGGCGACGCGCTCCGCTTCGCGCGGGGCATCCACGTCCGCGGGCGGCAGGGCCAGCACCGCTTCGAAGTCCTCCAGCGCGGCGCGGGCATCGGTGGTCAGCCGCAGCTCGCCCCGGCGGATGCGCGCGGGGGCGAAGGTGGCATCGCGCTCCAGGGCCTCCGCGAGGAAGGCCTCTTCGCGACTCGTACCCGCGGCCAACAGCGACGCGCGGAAGAGCAGCTTCGCGCCCGCTCGCGCGTCCGGCACCAGCGAGGCGCGCCGCGCGTACAGCCGCGCCGCTTCCAGCTTCTCGCCGCGCTCCAGTTCCAGCTCGGCCAGCGCCTCCAGCACCTCGGCGGCCAGCGGGCCCTCGGGGCTCGCCTCCAGCGCGGAGGCCAGACGCATCAGCGCCGCGGCCTTCTCCCCGCGCTCCAGCAGGGCACGAGCGCTCTGGAGGAACAGCGGCGCGGCCTCTTCCGCACGGTCCGCACCCGCGAGCGCCTGCGCGCGCGTGGCCCACATCTCCGCCAGCGCCTGCGTCTCGCCGGCCTCCGTGTAGAGAGCCTCCAGCCGCGTGGCGAGCACGTCATCCAGCCGGCG
Source organism: Corallococcus sp. bb12-1 (assembly GCF_026626765.1). Lineage (NCBI taxonomy): Bacteria > Pseudomonadati > Myxococcota > Myxococcia > Myxococcales > Myxococcaceae > Corallococcus > Corallococcus sp. bb12-1. Next base: position 213,100 of record NZ_JAPNJZ010000001.1, read on the forward strand.
CAGCGGGAACGCCTGCGCATAGGCGGCGATGGCGCCCTCGCGGTCCCCCAGCAACTCACACGCCCGGCCCAGCCGCGCGCGCACGTCCGCCAGCTTCTCCGGCGCGGCGGTGCGCGGCAGCATCGCCAGCAGCGACTCCAGCGCACGGCGCGCATGTTCGGGACGTTCGCAGCGCAGGCTCAGGTCCGCGAGGTCCAACAGCACGGCGGCATCCGGGGCCAACCGCGCCGCCTTCTCCAACGCCACCAGCGCGTCGCCCACCCGGCCCAGCCGCGCCTCCAGCACGCCCGCCAGTTCACGCAGGGCCGCCGCCGCCAGCCGCTTGTCGCCCTGCGCTTCGGCCACGCGCGCGCGGTCTTCCAGCGCGGTCGCGAGCCCCGCCATGTCGGAGCGCTTGCGCTGCAGGGCGCACAGTTCGCCCAGCGCCGGCAGGTCGTCCGGCTCCGCGCGCAGCACTTCCTGCAACGCGTGCACGGCGAGGTCCAGGTCGAAGGCGAGGTCGCGCGCGGCCACCGCGAGGCGGCGGTACTTCTGCGCGCGCTCCTTGGGCTCCGGCGTCAGCCGCGCCAGCGCCGCGAGGCAGCGCGTGAGCTGGGCGCCATCGCGACGGGCCTCGGCCAGCGCGAGCAGCGACTCCAGCGCGGGACGGTGGTCGCCATCCGCCTCCAGCGCGAGCGTGAGCAGCCGGTCGGCCTTGTCCGCCTGCTGGAGCTTGCCCCGGTACAGCTCGCCCGCCTCGGCCCACAGCGCCGCGCGCGCCTTCGGCTCTTCCTTGAGGGCGGCGGCCTTCTCCAGCGCTTCGGCCAGTTCCTGCGAGCGGCCGGTGACGCGGAAGTACGGAATCAGTTCGTCCAGCGCCACCGCGTCGCGCGGATCCAACGCGAGCGCGGATTCCAGGTGTTCACGTGCCCGCGCCGGGTCGCCCAGCTTCGTGCGCGACAGCCGCGCCAGCGCGTGGTGGCTCGCATGCGCGGCGTGACGGATGCCCTCGGAACGCGGCGCCGGGCCCGCGAGCTCCAGCGCCTGCTGGTAGCCGCTCAGTGCCTCCTGGAGCCGCCCCAGTCCTTCGGCCACGCGAGCGGAGGCGAACAGCGGCTCGGGCTCGCCGGGCAGCAGCGACACCGCCTCGCGGTATCGCAGGAGCGCGTTCTCCGGCTGCTTGAGTCCCTCTTCCCACACCCGGCCCGCGAGCAGGTCCGCCTGTCCCACGCGGTCCAGCTCATGGCGCGCCATCGACACTTCACGCAGCCGGTCCAGCGCCTTCAACGCGCGCAGGTGTTCACCGCCGCGATGGCACAGCTCACCCAGGAGCAGCAGCGCATCCGGCTGGTCGGGCGACAGGCGCAGCGCGGCCTCGCAGTGCAGCCGGGCCCCCGCGATGTCGTCCTCCGTCTGCGCGCACAGCCGCGCCAGATGCACGTGCGCATCCGCCGCCTCCAACGGGTCGCGAGCCAGGGCCGCGAGCCGCCGGTACGCCCGCACCGCGCCCGCCCGGTCCCGCGCCTGATCCGACGCGCGCGCCAGGGCCTTCAGCGACGGCAGGTGATCGGGCTTGAGGCCCAGCAGTTCGTGCAGCGCCTTCACCGCCACCTGGGGCGCGGTGTCGCGAGACGAACGGGCCGCGGCCTCGGCGGCGAAGAACGCGGCGGCCTCTTCCGACGTGCGACGGGCCAGCGCGCACAGCGCCAGATAGCGCTCCGCCGCGCGGGCACCCTCGCCCCGACGCTCGCGCACCACGGCCTCGCCCCACAGCGCCGCGGGGCTGCGGTCGCGACGGCGCGACAGCGTGGCCGCCACGTCCAGCGCCAGGTCGTGCGCCTGCGGATCCGCGACCAGCAACGCCAGCAATCGCTCCGCCGCGAAGGGGTGCGCGTCCTGCGCGTCCCCGGCCTGGAGGTACGCCTGCCGTGCCTCCGCGAGCCGCCCCTGCGCGACGAGTCCTTCCGCGTCCGCGAAGGCCCGAGCCCCTTCGAGCGCCAGCATCAGCTCTTCATCCGGCGCGGCGGGCGGGGGCAATCCACCGGCGGCGAAGCGCAGGCGCAGGCCGGTGCTGGAGACCTCCGCGGCGGACAGGCGCGCGGTGTCGAGCGTGGGGACCTTGTAGCCCCGGCTCATCGCGGCGCGCTCGCACAGGGCGGGCAGCACGCGGGTGGAGAAGCCGGTGGCGCCGCGCACCTCCACCTCCGGCAGGAGCGCCAGCGCGCCTACGGCCGTGGACAACAGCCCCGGCAGTTGCACCGACGGCGTGGCGGAGAAGCCATACAGCCGCACGTCGTAGATGTAGACGGCGAGCCGGTCCCCGTCCGCATCGAAGGCGACCTTGAACGTGAACGGCGTGCGCTCCGGCGCGGGCAGACGGCCCTGGCCCTCCAGATAGCCGGGGCGGAAGTGCAGGCGCAGATCCTCGACGCCGGCCAGCCGGCCGGCCAGCTCCGCCACCTTGCGCGTGATGAGGTCCGCGTCGACGGACAGCTCCAGGAAACCGAAGAGCAGCTTCTTGCGCTGGTAGCGCGTGGCGCCCGCGCTGACGTTGAACGGGAAGCTGACGTCCGGAATCTGGAGCGCGAAGTCGGAGATGCGCAGGCCGGGCTGCACCTCCAATGCCGGAAAGCCCACGAACGCGCGCCGATCCAACAGGCGAAGCTCGGGGGCGGCGCCCGACTGGGGGGCGGCGGACTTGGGGGACTCGCTATCGGTGGCCATCTTCGGAGGGGGGAGAGGCTACCATGACCCCTAAGCCCTCGAAATTTTGGACAAACCCCCGCTCGTTCGGCAGGCGGAGGGGCAACGGATACCCAGGCGCTTCCCCTGGAGATTCTGCTGGCGAGGAACGTCATGCGCTCCAGGGGGAAGCCGTGCAAGATGCCGCGCCGTGCTGGTCTCCGACGCCCTGGTCCTCGATGGTCGTTTCCGGGTCCTCGGACCCCTGGGTTCCGGGGGCATGGGTGAGGTGTACCTGGGCGAGCAGGTGTCCCTGGGCCGCAAGGTCGCCATCAAGGTCCTGCATCACGATCTGCACGCCCAGCCCGGCATGGCCGAGCGCTTCAAGCGCGAAGCCCGCCTGCTCTCCGCCGTGGAGCACCCCTCCGTGGTGCGCATCGTGGACTTCGGTCAGTCCGGGGACGCCGCCTGCCTGGTGATGGAGTTCGTGGAGGGCCAGAGCCTGCACGACGCGCTCCAGCAGGGGCCGCTGCTGGCGCCCCGGGCGCTGGGGCTGCTCCACCAGTTGGCGGAAGGGCTCGCGGCGATCCACGACAAGGGGATCATCCACCGCGACCTGAAGCCGGAGAACGTTCTCATCTCCCCCAGCGTGCGCGGCGAACAGGCGCGCCTGCTGGACTTCGGCATCGCGCGGCTGGTGGAGCCGGATGCCAACAGCGCGCTCAGCCAGGTGGGCGTGGTGCTGGGCACGCCGGAGTACCTGTCGCCGGAGCAGGCCGTGGGCGCGAAGGTGGACACGCGCAGCGACCTGTACTCCTTCGGGGTGCTGGCCTACCGCGTGCTGTCCGGGCGCCTGCCATTCGACGGGCCGTCGCCGCGCCACTTCCTGTCGCAGCACGCCTCGGGCGCGCCGCTGCCCCTGGACCGCGCGGCGCCGCAGTTGTCGCGCTACGTGGGGTTGTTGGCGCTGGTGATGCGGCTGTTGGACAAGGACCCGGCGAAGCGGCTCCAGACGGCGAACGAGCTGGCGGACGCGCTGGGCGTGGCCCATGCGGCGTTGGTCGCGTTCACGCCGAGCCAGGGCACACCCATCGTCCACGCGGGCATGACGCCCGCCAACGGCACGTCGGCCTTTGGCGTGGCCGGGGTGCGCAACGAGCCCTCTGGCACGTCTGCCTTCGGCGTGAGCGCGGAGCCGGCGGGTGCCGGGGCGGGCACTTCGGCGTTCGGGGTGACGGAGGCGGCGGCTTCCCCGGCGGTGACGGCGCCCCCGGCGGTGCCTCGCACGGGAACGGCGGCGTTCGGGACGGCGCCCCGGGTGACGGGCGGACTGGGAGCGACGACGGGCGGCGCGGCGGTGGTGAAAGCCCAGAACGTGACGGTGCTGCTCACCGACATCCAGGGCTTCACCGAACGCATGAGCCGGCAGACGCACGAGGAGAACGCGCGGATGCTGGACACGCATGATCGGCTGCTGTTGCCCATCGTGCGCGAGCACGACGGGAAGCTGGTGCAGAAGCGCGGCGACGCGTTGCTGGCGGTGTTCCGGGCGCCCTCATCGTCCATCCGTTGCGGCATGGCGATGCAGCAGGCGCTCTGGCGTCACAACCAGACGGTGCAACCCGAAGAGCAGCTCCACGTGCGTGTGTGCCTGCACGTGGGCGAAGTGCTGGTGACGAACGACGCGGTGCTCGGCGAGCCGATGGAGGTCGTGAAGGCGGTGGAGCATGTGGCCGCCGCCGGAGAGGTGACCTTCACCGAAGCCGTGAACATGGTGCGCAACCGCGCCGAAGCGGCCGCCGAACCCTGCGGCACCATTCCCCTGCCCGGCCGACAGGAGAAGATCCAGCTCTACCGACTCACTCGCGCGGCGGAGGGTTCACCGTTCGCAGAGGCGCTGGGCGTCAAGGACGCTGGCTCGAAGCGCTCACCGCTGGAAGTGCTGAGCGGCCTGGGCACGAAGGTGCGCGACGGGGTGGTGATGCTGCGCCAGCGCCCGCGCGTGCTGGGCGCGGCGGTGGTGGCCCTGGTGCTGATGGGAGCAGGCGTCGCGTGGTCGGTGCACGCGAATGATCCCCTGGTGCGAGCGCGCGGGTTGCTGAAGGACGGCCAGCCGGTGGATGCGCTCCAGGTCCTGGAGGGCCCGGACGTGCCGAAGGGCGCGGCCACGACGCGGCTGCGCGCGGTGGCGAACCATGCGCAGGGGACGCACGACAAGGAGCACACCCTGTTGCTGGGCCTGGACAAGGAAGGCCGGGCGGGCCTGGAGATGGGGCTGCTGGACGGGCTGGCGGAGGACTTTGGAAACAGCGAGCAGGATCGCTCCGTGCGCAGGGTGCTGGAGACCCTGCCGAAGGCCACGGTGCGTTCGCACTTCGAGGCCCTGGCGCGCGGCGAGCCGTCGATGAAGCAGTGGGGCGGGTTGCGATATCTGGAGTCGGTGCAGGACACGGAGGGCCTGGACCTCGTGGGGCTCTACACGTCGTCGCTCGACTCCACGGATTGCGGCGTGCGCACGAAGGCGGCCACCAGGCTGGCGGCCTTGGGCAATCCGGCCGCGCTGCCCACGCTCACGCGCGTGGCGGAAGCCGCCCGTGAGAAGCCTGCCGCCGGGACGCGTGCGTGCAATCCGCAGGCGTTCACCAGGGCGCTCGAAGAGCTGAAGAAGAAGACCCAGGCGGCGCCGTAGTCCGCAGCGTGGCCCATGGGCCGCGCTTCGTGTCACGGCGCCCTCGCCTTCACCCAGGTTTTCAGGTCACGTCGCGGCTGATCCGCGTGCACACGCCTTGCATCCGCGCGTCACGCCACCCGCTTCCTCCTGGAACCCCATGACCTCACTGCGAACCTGCGCCCTCCTCCTCCTCCTCCTCACCGCCTGCGCCACCACGCCCTCCGCGCCCTCCACACCCCAGGACGAAGTCGTGCTCGCGGAGGACGTGCGCATCCGTCGCATCGCGCCCGGCGTGTGGGTGCACGTGACGAACGCCGGCAAGGAATGGGGCGGCACGCCCGCCAATGGCCTCATCGTGGAGGACGGAGACACATCCATCCTCGTCGACACAGGCTGGAACCCGCGCCACGCCGAAGCCCTGATCACCTGGGCCCGGGACTCACTGCACCACCCCGTGCGAGCCGCGCTGGTGACGCACTTCCACATCGACCGGACCGGAGGCATCCCCACGCTGGAAGCCCAGGGCATCGCCGTCCACGCTCGTGAGGACACCGCCCGCCGTGCCACCGCGCAGGGCAACCCCGTCCCCCACCAACGCCTCTCGGATGCGCAGGACTTCGGGCCGCTGTCGGTGTTCTTCCCCGGCGCCGGCCACACCCCCGACAACCTCCTCGTGTTCCACCCGGCCTCGGGCATCCTCTACGGAGGCTGCTTCATCAAGGACGCGGCGGCCAAGGACCTGGGCAACCTGGAGGACGCGGACACCACCACCTGGCCCTCGAGCCTCCAGCGAGCACGCGCGCACTACCCCGACGCGCGCGTCATCGTGCCCGGCCACCACGCCCCCGGTGGGCCGGAGCTGCTCGACCACACCGAAGCCCTGCTGCGCGAAGCCCCACCCGCGGCCTCGCGCTGAAACACTGGAACCTCAGTCGTCCCGGTGCGCGTGGCCCTTCTTCTTGCCCCGGCCATGCCCGTGGTCGTCGTCGTCATCCCAGTCGTCGTCGCGACCGCCGCCCTTGCCCTTCACCTTCTCGTTCACCTTGAGCAGGTTGCGCGTGTACGCGTCGTAGTCCAGGTGCAGGTGCCCCTTCGCCCCCTGCGCGTACGCGCGCAGCTTCACCTTCCACACGTTGTTCCCGGTGAGGTGAGCCTCCTGCAACTCGCACCGATACCCGCGCGAGCGGCACTGCTCGAACCCCCGCCGCACCGCCTCGTCGTAGTTCATCGCCACCGGGCGCGGCGGCGGGCCGGGCCGAGGCGGCGGACGCGAAGGACGGGAGCTCGCGACGATACATCCCGACGTGAGCAGCAAGGTTCCCAGCAGCAGGGGCAATCTCATGCGCGAGATGACGCCACACCCACGCCCGGATTCAAACAGGCCCGCCGTATGCCCTTGCGACTGCGGTGAGACTACAAACCTCCAGGCGAGGCGAACGCGACGAACAACTCCCCCGCGAGGTAGGCACGAAGCCCCTTGCTCGCGGGTCGGATGAAATCGTTGAGCAACGCACCCTTCGTCTGCCGGTGCACCGTCGGGAACGCCAGGTTCATGCGGCTGCGCGACACGCCCTTGCCGCCCCGGTGGATGAACGTCACGGTGCCATCCACGTCCACGCGTTCGACGACCGCGATGTGCGTCATCCCGTCGTTGCGCTTGCCGTCGCGGTTGCGGTCGTACGTCTCCTTGAAGAACGCCAGGTCACCCGGCCTCGGGTTCAACCGGTGCACCGCGCCCGCCGCCTGCGCGCGCCGGAAGATGCCCGTGACGGCGTTCTCCCCCGCGAGGAAGCCGTGCGCGACCAGGTCGATGCCCGCCTGCAGGTACGCCAGCCGCACCAGCCCCGAACAGTCATTGGGCACGGAGCGATCCAACCGCCGCGCGCCCACCAACTGCGCCGCTCTCGCCACGATGCCCCGCGCCTGCTTCGACGGCGGCGGCAACAGTTCGTCCCAGAAGCCGCCCGGGCCCCGCGTGGGCCCCGTGAAGAGCGCCGCGGCCTCCAGCGCCGCGGAGATGACGCCTGCCTCCTCCGGCAACTCCCCGGGGTCCACCGCCATCAGCGACGCCAGCGCGCCACGGCCCTCCGGCGTCACGAACTCCAGCGGAGGAGGGGCCTCGGCCTTCACCCCCAGTGCGCCCTCGGCGCCCACCGCGGCGACCCTCGGCGGCGCGGCGTGAGCCTTGGGGAACTCGGCGGGATGCAGCTCCAACACGCTGTGGGACGCGACGTCCGGGACGTGCGCGCAACCCACCAGGCAGCCCAGCGACATCAGGATGGCGAGCGACGAACGGCGCAGCAGCAACAAGTCCTCCGGGGGTGAATGCGGCCGCATTCAACCCCGGAATCGTTGTACGTCAAACTGCGATCATCCCTCCCAGGTCCCGAGCAGCTCTCGCACCCGGGCGTACCTCTGGAGCAGGGCAGCGCGGTGGGCGCTGAGCACCACCATGAAACCCACCACCAGCAGGCCCAGCAGCGACAGGAACGCGGCGCCCACGCGGTGGTCGCGCATGCCGAAGCGCACCAGGTTGGCGGCCACCGCCGTCACCAGGAACCCCGAGCCCAGGTACACGTAGGAGCGGATCCGCAGCGCGACGCCCGCGCCCACGCCCACGAGGCAGAGGAAGACGCACAGGAGCATCGCCTCGCCGTCGTTGAACAGGAGCGGCTTCCAGGCGCCCGCCACGTAGATGCACGTCACCGCGATGGCGCGCAGTTGCGCGTAGGCATCCTGCGACAGCCCGCTCCGGAACGTGCGCAACAGCGCCAGCACGGACAGGCCCGCGGGGATGGCGTAGTACTGCGGCTCGCCGGTGCCGGTGCCCAGCCACACGAAGAACAGCGCCAGGTTGAAGGCCGCGACGGACATCACCGACGCGGGCCCCTTTTCCTTCGAGGCCGAGGCGAGCGCCGCGAAGTGCGCCGCGTAGCCCACGAGCAGCGCCACCGCCACGAAGGGCTGGCCCCACGGCAGCGACAGCAGACCCGCCAGCGGGAACCACCACGCGCCCGCGATGGCCGGACGGCGGAAGGCCTTGAGGCCCGCGCCCTCGCGCCGCACGAACAGGTACAGGCCGATGAAGACCGCGCCCCCGATGAGCGACGCCAGGCTGTCCGCCGTGCCGAGGCTCGCGTTCAGGCCCAGCACCCGCACGCAGAGGTAGCCCGTCGCCACCAGCGCCTGCGCCATCCACGCGGCGGCTTCGTCCTCGTCCTTCGCCGCGCGGCGCACCAGGGCGAAGAGCAGGATGACCAGCCCGCCGCACGCCACCCACGCCTCGCGCGACGCACCGTCCGGGCCGCGCACCGTCAGCACGCCCAGCAGCACCTCCACGAGCGCGAGGCCCGCGAAGGCACGACCCATGCGACCGCGCACCTTCGGGCCCGCCACCGACAGCACCAGCGTGGCGAGCAGCGCGGTCGCCGCGCCGAAGTACGGGAAGATGAACTCCGCACCCCGGCCGGTGGAGTACACCGCGCCGAAGTGCACGATGAAGGCGTGCACGGCGAAGAGGGACGCGGACCAGCCCAGCCACTCGCGCTCACGGCGGCGCGCCACCACCGTCCACGCGGTGGCCAGCCCGAAGAGCACGCTCAGCGGCATGCTCACGTGCTCCACGCTCTCCGCGCTCCGCAGGCTGCCCAGCGACAGGAGCGCCAGCACCGCGCCGCCGTGATGCAGCGCCGAGCCCACCGCCACGCCGCGTACCTCCAGCCCGAAGCCCACCAGCGCCAGCACCAGCCCCACGCCGGCCAGCACCGCGGGCGTCCACAGCGGCGGCACCGCGGCGAGCAGCACCGCGCCCAGCAGCGCCGTGGCCCCGTTCATCATCAGGCGCTCGCGCGTCACCATCAGCACCAGCGACGTAAGCCCCGCCACCAGCGCCACCGGCAGGGGCAACGCCCCCGGACCCGCGTCCGCCAGCCGCAAGCCCACCAGCAGGGCCGCGACGCCAGCGCCGCCCACCCACAGGGGCTCGCTCCACGTGCCCTCGATGCCCGGCGTCAGGCGCGCCGCGGCGTTCGTCAGCGCGCGCTGCACGGCGCCGGACTGGCACAGGGCGGACAGCACGCTGGCGACCAGCGCCACGCCCACCACGAGCAGGCCCGCCTCCGGACGCCACTCGCCCACCGCGAACTGAGACGTCTGACCGAGCGGCGCGAGCGCGAACGCGCCCACCGCCGCGGTGAGCAACCACCGCTGGGACAACAGGAAGGCCGCCGCCAGCAGCACCCCGCCGGACGCCGCCAGCGCGCCGGGCGTCGGCCCGGTGAGGACGGAGATCAGCATCACGCACAGGGCACCGCTCACGGCCGTGGGCCGCAGCGATTCATCGCGCGGGCCCCGGAAGAAGGCCGCCAGCGCGTCCGGCACGTGATGCGACGCCAGGGCCAGGGCCAGCAGGAGGACGGTGGCGAAGGGCCGCGCCTCAGGGATGAACATCAGCAGCACGGAGGCGACGCCCACGCGGATGGAAGGCCGGGGACCCGGCAGCAGCACCAGCGCGAGCGCGGAGACGAGCGCCGTGCGCTGCCCCACGTCCGACACCAGCAGCGACAGCGCGCCCAGGCCCGAAACCGCCAGCTGCATCCACTTCGACATCGCCTGACGCGGAGCCTCTTCCCGCGAACGCAGCAGCCACGAGGCCGCGGACGGCACGTGCTCCACGGCGCGCACCAGCAGCAGCGGATAGAGAGGCAGCAGCGCGACCCACGCGGGGGGATGCATCACGGCCGCGATGGACAGCATCCCGTAGGGCACCATGAGCGCCGCGGCGAAGGGCTGGCGCAGCGTGCGCGTCCACAAGAGGGGAAGCAGCGCCGGCCCCATGAGCGCGAGGAGCGTGGCGTGGGGAAGCCGGGCCAGCGCATGGCCGTTCCAGCACACCGTGGAGGCGCCCAGCACCACCATCGCGGCCAGCGTGGAGACGAGGGAGAAGGACTCGCCGCCCGTGGCGATGCGCCGCACGGCGGGCACGTCGTCCAGCAGGGCCAGGACACTGAGGAACGTGGCCAGCCCCAGCAGCGCCAGCGGACCGGCCGTGTACAGCGCGACGCCCGCCTCGATGGTGGCCATCAGCAGGCCCAGCGTGGGGGGCAGCGCGCGCGTGGTGAGGAGCGCCGCCAGCGCCGCGCCCAGCAGGAACAGGGTCTGATGGCCCGGACCCGCCATCTCCGCCGGCACCAGCGGCAGGAGGAGCGCGAGGATGCCCGCGGTGACGGTGCTCGCGCTGCGGCCCTTGTGCGCGGCCACCACGGAGCCCAGGAACGACGCCGCGATGAGCAGGACCAGCGACACGGCCGGAGGCAGGCCCCACGCCGAATAGAAGGACAGGTCCGGCAGGAGCGAGATGCCCACGAGCACGACCGCGAACGGCCGCGCGTCCGGGAAGCTGCGCGAAGCCACCGCCATCGTCGCGGCGGCGGTGAGGAGCACGGGCCCCAGGAAGGGCTGCTGGCTCATGAGCCCCCACAGCACGGCGCTCCCGGCATACAGGAGGGCCGGCACGCCCAGGCGCTTGAGCAGGCCGCCACGCTCACCCAGCAGCGCGAGCACCAGCGCACCGCCCACCATCGCCGCGAGCGCCGCCTGCGTGGAATGGACGGAGCCGAGCTTCGGCAGGATGGCTACCGCGAGGAAGGCACCGAAGGCCAGGTAGCCTTCGTGGCGCAGCCGGAACGCGGCCAGCAGCACGCCCGCGCTGCCCAGCGCCATGCCCACGACGGGAGCGGTGATGGGAGACGACACCACCCCGATGGCGAAGCCGCACGTCGCGAGGACACCGACCACCGTGCCCAGGAAGCGCTGCGTGCGCGCATCCTCCAGGCGCCACACGAGCAGCGCGAGCCCCAGCGCCAGCGCGCCGGCCACGAGGGTCGCGGGCCCTGCCCCAAAGGCGATGACGCCGGAGAACGGCAAGAGCGCGAAGAGCACCGAGCCCACGGCGGACAGCGGGAAGCGCTTGAACAGCAGGCCCGCGCCCAGCGACAGCGCGCCCAGGGCGAGCGTGGCGAAGAAGGCCGGGCGCGCGTCGGTGCCCAGGTGTCCGTAGAGCGCGAACGCGGGCGCGGCCCAGGTGGTGGCGCGCAGCAGCACGTCCGAAAGGCCCAGGTCGCGCGTGTCACCGGTGCGCTCGCCGCGACGCTGGACGAGGAACGCGAGCACCAGCCCCGCGAGCACGAAGGGAATCGCGGTCAGCGCGCCGTACTGGAAGGGCAGCACCTCCGCGGGCGGGTAGCCCAGGCGCGCCTTGAGGGCGTTGAGCAGGAGCCTGGCCGCGTTCGGGACCAGTTGCACGCTGGACGCATAGGAGAGGTAGGCGCCGAAGTACGCCGGGTAGAGCCACTTCAGCCGGGCCAGCGTGCCCTTGGACAGGGACACCAGCGTGCCGGTGAAGATGGCGGCGGTGAGGAAGAGGGCCGGCTGCGTGCCCTTGATGGCCGCCGCGAGGCAAGCCACCTGGAGCCCCACGGTGCCGACCGACAGCGAGTCGGCGGACCGCTCGGCTTCGAGCGTGCGGAAGCGCAGGCAGGTGGCGAGCAGAAAGGCGACGAAGGGAGCGTAGGTGCCGGCGGGAACGGGCGCGCCCGCGGAGGCCAGGGACAGATGCAACCGGATGGCGAACAGCGCCGTGAGGTACAGGGGCGCGGTGAGCGCGAACGCAAGCGCATCCCCGCTGCGCTGCGGGGTGACGGCCTTGCGCGACAGCAGGAAGAAGAGGAGGCAGGGCAGCGCGTTGAGCCACACCGCCGGAGCCCCGATGCGCGCGGCCAGGGGCGCAAGGCCCATGATGAGCGTGGCGCCGACGAGGCCCACCTGGATGAACGGGCGCGAAGGGGCGTCGAAGGCCTCGGCGGGTTTGCGGGCGAGGAAGGCGGCGACGCCGGCCCAGACAAAGAGCAGCGGCACGAGCAGCGCGGGGTGCACGCCGTCGAGTTGGAGGGATTCGCCGAACCCCATGGGCCCCAGCGCGACGCCGCCCAGCGGAGCCACGGCGGAACCGATGAGGCCGAGGATGTGGCCCGGCTTGCGCAGCGATTCGCGGCGCGAGAGGTAGCCGCCCCACACGGAGAAGCCGACGGAGTAGCCCACGGTCATCACGAAGACGGTGAGCGAGCGGGTGACGGACGTCATCCCGGCCCAAGACTCGAAGACGAAGTAGAGCGTGCCGGAGAGGATGAGGAACGCGCCGATGAACCACGCGATGCTCTCGTAGAGGAACGGCCGCCACACGCGGCTCCACGCCGACGTCTCCTCGACGATGCGCGCGGTGCGGCTGCTCGGCGCGGGCGGATCCATGAACGGCTCGCCCGGGTTCGGAGGCAGCGGGCGGGCCGCGCTCATCGGCCGGGCGCTGGCCCCCACGGGCGGGTGGGCGACGTTCGGACCGGGCTTCGCGACGTGCGGGAGGCCGGAAACCGGGGTGGCGATGCCCAGGGACGCGGAGACATCGAGCTGGGAGAAGTGGACGGCGGAGGCACCCGCGGCGTCGGGCGTTGCCTCCGTGTTCGGGAGGGCGTGAGCGGCGGAGGTCGCAGCGTCGGAGGCGTCCGTGAGCGTGTGAGCGACGGAGGCGGACGCGTCGGAAGAAGCAGAGGCGGCTGCGTCGGCAAGGGCGTGAGCAGCGGTTGCGTCGGTGAGGGCGTGAGCGGCGACACCCGATGCATCGACAGAGGCGTGGGCGTCGGAGGGGAAGGCGTGGGCGTCGGAGGGGAAGGCGTGAGCGGCGGAGGCGACCTCCACGACGTTGGCCTCCACGGCCATGCCGTGCGCGACGTACGCCTCGGAAGCAACGGCGGAGGCGTCCTCTCCGGCGACGTGCACGACCGAGGCATCGGAAGCAGCGAACGCCGTAGCGGCATCAGCCTCCGGGCCCCTGGACGCAACGAACGACACGGGACCGACAGCGAAGGCCCCCTCCCCCATCCTCGGGGTGACGGCCTCGTCCTGGACCGCGTCCGGCGTGGGCGTCAGCGACTCGGCGGGGGTCTCGGTGAGGACGGAGAGGAGGACGCGGGCCTGTCGCTCGTAGCGCTCGGTGAGCAGGCGGCGCACGTGGGGCGGCACGTCGGAGGCATCCCAGCGCGGCACCTCGTCCAGGAGGAAGTGGACGTGCGCGAGTTCGGCCTCGATGGCGGACCGGGCTCGGGCGGACAGATGGGTGCCGCACAGAACGCACTGGCGGGCACTTCCCAGGCGTTCTTGTCGGCAGGCAGGGCAGTACATGGAACTTCCCCCTCTACAACGGACGTGCCACGCAGAATGCCCTGGAAGGGCGCGGGATTGAAATCCACCGGGGTGCGGTGGGCGGGTGGCACCTGTGCAGATCGCTGCACACGTGCACACCCGACGCTGGCCGCCGGGAACGACTCATGGGACCGTGGAGGTCATGAGCACGGACCTGACGTTGCGGCCCATCGAGGCCCGGGATGACGCGGCGGTGGCGGCGGTCATCCGAGCGGTGATGCCGGAGTTCGGAGCGGACGGCCCGGGCTTCGCCATCCACGACCCCGAAGTGGACGCGATGAGCGAGGCCTATACCCGGCCCCGGCACGCCTATTTCGTCGTCGAACATGAGGGTCGGGTGGTGGGAGGCGGAGGCATCGCGCCGCTGGACGGAGGCGCGCCGGACGTCTGCGAGCTGCGCAAGATGTACTTCCTGCCGCAGGCCCGGGGCCACGGCGTGGGCGAGCGCTTGTTGAGACACTGTCTGGAGTTCGCGCGCGGTGCCGACTATCGCCAATGCTACCTGGAAACGCTGGCCGGCATGGCGCAGGCACAGAAGCTCTATCAGCGGCTCGGCTTTGAAACCCTCTGTGCCCCCATGGGCCGCACCGGGCACTTCGGCTGCGACTGCTGGTACGCGCTGGACCTCACCAAGGGTGCCTGAGCGCTACGGCATGAAGGCACGGCGCGCGAGGATCTTGCCCTCGGGGGACACCGCGTACAGTTCGAACCAGTCGAACTCCAGGCTGCTGCCCACGGGCCAGCCACATCGGTCGATGCGTCGGTCAACGCGAACGAAATAGACCCCGCCCTCCTGCCCCACCACCACATCCAGCGAGCGAGCAGACGACTCGCACGCGCCCGCATCCTGTTTGGGGAAGCTGGCCAGCACGCGTTGAAGCACGGCATGGGCCGCAAGGACCGCTGGGCCCTCCAGGGTCGCGAGCGGTTGCAGGTCGGTGGGCCACCGGATGCCCGCGTCCGCCGACCCCGTGGGTGTCGCGGCGCTCCCAGCATCCTCCTTCACCGCGACCCCGGCATCGGGACGCATGGAGGTGCCTCCGCCGTCCGCCGCGAGCGACACCAGGACAAGGACGTGATGGGGCTTCAGCAAACAGCACCTCTCTCGCAGGGACGATGAATCAGCATCATCGGGGGTAGCACGCACCAAGAAGTGAAGCTGCCTGCTCTCTCTCCCATGAAGGAAGCAGCGAGTGCAACGCGGCGAGTTTGGTACTCCAGACCCAACTTGTCAGGTCAGGAGGCCCCGCATGGCGGACAAACCCACGACAGCCCCACGCCGCGCACCCCGTGCCCAGAGTGCACGCACCGCGCACGCGGCCACGGTCCGGACAGACAAACTCCCGTTCAACATCGAGGAGGTCCTGCACCGCATCCGCCACGAGGTGCGCTCCTTCGCCGACGCCGCGATGTTCGAACTCGCCGCCAAGGGCCACAGCTCCCTCTTCGAGCAGCTCATCGCGTGCATCCTCTCCATCCGCACACTCGATGAAGTCAGCCTGCCCGCGTCCCTGCGCCTCCTGAGCCGCGCGCCCACCCCGGACGCCCTGGCCCGCCTCAAGCCCCAAGACATCGACGCGCTCATCCAGCCCGTCACCTTCCACGAAGCCAAGGCGTATCAAGTCCACGCCATCGCCGTGCGCACCCGCGACGAGTTCCACGGCCAGCTCCCCGCCGACTCCGCCGTGCTCCAGTCCTTCAAGGGCGTGGGTCCCAAGTGCGCGCACCTGGCCCTGGGCATCGCATGCGGCCACGAGGTCATCAGCGTGGACATCCACGTCCACCGCGTCACCAACCGCTGGGGCTACGTGAAGGCCTCTACGCCGGAGCGCACGCTCGCCGCGCTCGAAGCCGTGCTCCCCCGCCCCTACTGGGTGGAGCTCAACCGGCTCCTCGTCCCCTTTGGCAAACACGTGTGCACCGGCTCCCGCCCGAAGTGCTCCACGTGTCCCGTGCTCCCCTATTGCCGACAGGAGGGTGTCACCTCCCACCGATAGACAGACAGCGCCTACCGGTCATGCCCCGCGAACTGCGTGGCCCGCCGCGCGAACCTCCGCCACGGGTTCGTCCGGCCGCCGTTCTCCAGGGTGATCTCCTTCGAGTGCCGGATGTCCTTCTCCCAGCACCCCTCCATCTTCGCGGCGATCTCCTTGTCCTCGAACACCAGCGACCCCTCGCTCAACTTGTTGAGCGACAGCGCATCCAGGTTCGTGGAGCCCACCACGCACAGCCAGTCATCCACGAGCATCGTCTTCGAATGCAACATCGCCGGCTGGTACTCCCAGATGCGCACGCCCGCCGCCAACAGCCGCTCATAGGTGGAGCGCTGCGACGCGCGCACCACCGGCACGTCGTGGTGCGGCCCCGGCCCCAGCACGCGCACGTCCACGCCCTGCCGGACCTTCACCTCCAACTGCTCCAGGATGTCGTTGGGCGGCGTGAAGTACGCATTGGCGATCCACAACCGCTTCGTCGCCGCGGCCACCACCAGCCGCACCATCCGCTCCGCCTCCGTGATGCCCAACCGGCCAGAGCTGTCGATGAACGCCGCACACCCCCCACCGTCCGCCTCCAGCTCCGGGAACGCCTCGCGCGGCAACAACCCGCCGCCCGACTCCTGCCAGTGCTTCGCGAAGGTGACCTGGAAGCGCCGGACCTCCGGGCCCTCCACGCGGATGTGCGTGTCGCGCCAGTTGTCCTCCTTCAGCCCGTCGCCCTCCCACACCTTCCAGATGCCGAAGCCGCCCGTGTACGCGATGCGGCCGTCCACCACGACGATCTTCTGGTGCGAACGCCCCAGGAGCCGGCCCAGCACCTTGCCCGCGAGCAGCCGGTAGTAGTGCACCTCCACGCCCGCGTCGGTGAGCCGCTTCTCCACCTTCTGGTCGAAGTCCTTGTCCCCGGTGGTCTCCTCGCTGCCCACCGGATCCACGACGACGCGGCACTGCACGCCCGCGCGGGAACGCTCGATGAGCGCCTCCACGAAGCGGTCCGACAGCTCACACGGTCGCCAGATGTAGACGAGCATGTGGACGCTGTGCTTCGCCGCGCGGATGTCCTCCAACATCCGGTCGAAGACCTGGCTGTTCTCCAACAGGTGCATCCGGTGCCCGGGCGACAGAGCCACGCCCGTGGACTGGTAGAGCGCGAAGGAGAAGCCCTCCGGACCGGGCGGTAGTTCGAACGGTCCCTGCATCTCGTGCTTCCGGTTCGTACTGTCCCCATCGAACCCATGGGCCCCCGGCTGGGGCAGCAGTTCCACGTCCTGGAGCTCGCTCATGGGCTGCAACGTAGGAACGGACAAGCCCCCGGGGCAGTCCATCGCCTGTTTCCTTGGCCGCAAGGTGAACAGGACTCCATTCCGTCGTTGCCGCCACCTTCCACCATGGCGAGACTGCGCCCGTTCCCTCGCCTGGAGAGATTTCATGCTCGATGCCACTTCGCGTCCCTCCGCCCGGGAGCTGCTGTCGCAGTCCGGATTGGCCCCGCTCATCCCCATGCTCTACGTCGCCTGGACGGACGGCGAGCTGACGTCCGAGGAGCTGCGCGCCCTGGGCACCGCCGCCCGCGCCCAGCCCTGGCTGAACCTCAAGGCCAGCAGCGTCCTGGCCCTCTGGGTGGATCCGCTGCGTCCGCCCTCCCCTCGCGAGCTGTCCCTGGTGCGCGACCACATCCGCGCCACCGCCGAACGGCTGGCCACCAGCAACCAGCAGAACCTCGCGGAGCTGGGCGTGCAGTTGGCCCAGGTGCTCGCCGGTGAGGCGCCGCTGGAGGTGCCCGTGGCGGAGCTCGCCCAGGCCCTGCACGCGCTGGAGGCCACGCTGGGTGTGGACGGCAAGGAGGCGGTGCGCTCCCTGATGCCCCACGCGTCGCGCGCCCCCCACGCCGAGGCGCGCTCGCACACGGCGTCCTTCGACCCTGCCGCGATGACCGACGTGCTGGAGCGCACCTACCGCGGCGTGCGCAAGCAGGTGCGCGGTTGGCTGGAGGACGCGGACTTCCGTTACAAGGAAGGGCTGGACACCGACGCGTACCGCGACCAGGTATTCGACTGGCTCAAGCACCTGGCCAACGACGGGCTGGGCCAGCTCGCCTTCCCCAAGGGGCGCGAGGGCGGCGCGGACCTGGGCGCGTTCATCGCCGCCTTCGAGACGATGGCCTTCTTCGATTTGAGCCTCGTCATCAAGGCGGGCGTCCACTTCGGCCTGTTCGGCTCCAGCATCCTGTTCCTGGGCACGAAGCGGCACCACCAGCAGTACCTGCCGCAGGTCGCGTCCCTGGAGCTGCCCGGCTGCTTCGCGATGAGCGAACTGGGCCACGGTTCCAACGTGCGCGACTGCGAGACGGTGGCCCGCTACGACGCGGACACGCGCGAGTTCGTCATCGACACGCCGTCGGAGACCGCGCGCAAGGAGTGGATTGGCAACGCCGCCCGGCACGCGCGCATGGCCACCGTGTTCGCCCAACTGGAAGTGGACGGTGAGCGGCTGGGCGTGCACGCGCTGCTGGTGCCGCTGCGCGACATGCACGGCAAGGTGCTCAAGGGCATCCGCATCGAGGATTGCGGCGAGAAGATGGGCCTCAACGGCGTGGACAACGGCCGGCTGTGGTTCACCAACGTCCGCGTGCCGCGCGAGAACCTGTTGGACCGCTACGGGCAGGTGACGGAGGCCGGCGAGTACACCAGCGCCATCACCGGCGACTCCAAGCGATTCTTCACCATGCTGGGAGCGCTGGTGGCGGGCCGCGTGAGCGTGGCGTGCGCTTCCTTGAGCGCGGCCAAGAGCGCGCTGACCATCGCCGTGCGCTACGGCGACCTGCGCCGCCAGTTCGGCCCCACCGGTTCGCGCGAGGTGCGCCTCCTGGACCACCAGTCGCACCAACTGCGCCTGCTGCCGCTCGTCGCCAAGGCGTACGCGCTGGATTTCGCGCTGGAGTACCTGGTGGACCGCTACGTCCACCGCACGGAGGACGACGCGCGTGAAGTGGAGGCGCTGGCGGCGGGCCTCAAGGCCTACGCGTCGTGGAACGCCACCGCCACCGTGCAGGAGTCTCGCGAGGCGTGCGGCGGCCAGGGCTACCTCACCGCGAACCGGCTGCCGTCCCTCAAGGCCGACACCGACGTGTTCACCACCTTCGAGGGTGACAACACCGTCCTCATGCAACTGGTCGCCAAGGGCCTGCTCACCGGCTACCGCCAGCGCTTCGAGGACGACCGCGTCTTCGCGGTGCTCAAGCTCATCGTCGACCGCGCGGCCACGGTGGTGACGGACAGGAACCCCATCGCGGGCCGGCGCACCGACAGCGACCACCTGCGCGACAGCGACTTCCACCTGCGCGCGCTGCGGTTCCGCGAGGAGGAGATCCTCTCCTCGGTGTCCAAGCGCATCCGCAAGCGGCTCACCGCGGGCGTGGAGGCGTTCGAGGCCTTCAACCAGGTGCAAACCCACCTGCTGGCCCTGGCCCACGCGAGCGTGGAGCGCATCGTGCTGGAGCAGTTCCTGCTGGGCGTGGCGGCGGTGAAGGATGAAGCGCTCAAGCCGGTGCTGGGACGGCTGGCGGACCTGTTCGGCCTCTCCTGCCTGGAGTCCGCCAGCGGCTGGTTCCTGGAGCACGGCTGGCTGGAGGCGCCCAAGGCGAAGGCCATCCGCAAGGAGCGCGTGAAGCTGTGCGCGGAGCTGCGGCCGGACGCGGTGGGGCTGGTGGACGCATTCGGGATCCCCGACTCGTGCCTTTCGGCGCCCATCGGATTGGGGCGGCTGGCGCCCGGCGGTGAACGCTTCGATGACGTGGCGGCTGACGGCGGCTCGGCGGGCTCGCGCGCGACATGAGGACACGTGCGTGGTGGGGAGTGTTGGGGCTCGTGGGGATGACCGGTTGCGCGGCGGTATCCCCGGCGGAGCGGGCCCAACGGGTGAGCGCGGACAACAAGGAGCGCGCGCGCCTGTTCACCGAGGAGGTCTACAACCAGAAGCGCCTGGACCGCATCGCCGAGTACGTCGCGGCCGACTACGTGGACCGCTCGGAGGATGCACCGGCGCGGCTCCGGGGCCCGGAGGTGGTGCGCACCCAGGCCCAGGCCGGCTTCGCGCTCTTCCCGGACCTGCGGTTCGAGCTGCTCCACGTCCTCGCGGAGGACGACTGGGTGCTGGTGCGCTGGCGCGCGGTGGGCACCGACGCCCAGGGCCCCATGGACGACGACGGCAGGCCGCGCGCGGTGACGCTCCAGGGCGATTCGCTGTACCGGCTGCGCGACGGCCGCTTCGTGGAGTCGTGGGACCTCACGGACCGGCTCTCCCCGCTGCTCCAGCGGGGCTACAAGGTCGTGCCTCCGACGCCCTGACGCCGCCCCGTGGTCGCGCCGACCCCCCAGGAACTCGCGGCTTCCCATTGACACCCGCGCACCGGACCCATCAGGGTCCGGGCATGAAGATGAATGCCGGGCCCATCCGGGCCGCCGACAAGGCCCGCCAGAGCGCCTTCCGCACGGCCTTTCCGCCCCACGGCCCCCAGGGTTCCTCCTGGGGAAGCAAGCTGCTGCGGGTGCTGGGCTGGGGGCTCGTGCTGTTGAGCGCCTTCCTGCTCGTCGTCGTCTTCGACGGGTGGGAGTCCTTTGGCCAGGGCGCGCATGGCGCACGGCGAGAGCGGATGGAGAAGTCCCCGCAGTGGAAGGACGGCGGCTTCGTCAATCCGCAGCCCATCATCAACCACTGGGAAGAGTCCCTGTCGGACATGTTCCATTCGAGCCCCGACAGCGCGCCCCAGACGCCGCTGACGGTGCCGCCCATCGACCCGAAGCGCTTCGCCACGCCGCCGCCGGGCGGGCTGCGCGTCACCTGGCTGGGGCACTCGTCCACGCTGGTGGAGGTGGACGGGCACCGCGTGCTCACGGATCCGATGTGGGGCGAGCGCACCTCGCCGCTGGGGTGGATTGGCCCGAAGCGCTGGTTCCCCGCGCCCATCGCGCTCAGCGACCTGCCGCCCATCGACGCGGTGGTCATCTCCCACGACCACTACGACCACCTGGACTTCGCGACCATCACCGCGATGAAGGACTGGAACACCACCTTCGTCGTGCCGTTGGGCATTGGCGCGCACCTGGAATACTGGGGCGTGCCCGCGTCGCGCATCGTGGAGCTGGACTGGTGGGAGCGCACGCGCGTGAAGGGGTTGGACATCGTGTGCACGCCGTCGCGGCATGCGTCGGGCCGGTTCCTCCAGCAGAACAAGACGCTGTGGGCGGGCTGGGCGCTGGTCGGCTCCCAACACCGCGTCTACTACTCCGGCGACACCGGCTTGTTCCCCGCGATGGAGGAGATTGGCGCGAAGCTGGGGCCCTTCGACCTGGCGATGATTGAAGCGGGCCAGTACGGCGCGGGCTGGCCGGACTGGCACCTGGGGCCGGAGCAGGCCGTGCTCGCGCACCGGCTGGTGCGCGGCCGGGTGTTGCTGCCCGTGCACTGGGGGCTCGTCACCCTGGCGGCCCACGGCTGGACGGAGCCCCTGGAGCGCTCGCTGGTGGCCGCGAAGCATGACGGGGTGAGCATCACCTCGCCCCGGCTCGGGCAGGACTTCCTCCCGCAGGCGCCGCCCACGGAGCGCTGGTGGCCCGAAGTGCCGTGGCGGACCGCGCAGCAGGACCCCATCACGGCCAGCCAGATTCCGCCCGAGCTCCTCGTGGGACATCCGGCCCTGCCGCCCATCGCGGCGCCCTCGGCCCCGGCTCCGGCAACCGCGCCCACCCAGGCCGCCACGCCGCCCGCCGCGACGCCGCCGCCCACGGATCCGCAGGGAACCACCGCCGCGCCCGTGAACCCCACCGCCGCGACGACTCCGACCACCGCGCCGCAGGGCCCCCCTGCCGCGCCCACGACGCCGCAGGGCGCGAGCGCCCAGGGCACGGTCCCCTAGTCCGCGAGGAAGCAGGGGGCCGCGATGGGTGACGAACCACTGCGCGAAGCCTTCCGGGCCACCGGCTACATCGTGCGCGCGCACCCCGGTGTCGGAGACATGAAGCACGTGCTGCGCGTGGACGCCCCGCACCCGCGACTCGACGCCGCGCTCACCGCGCACGGACACACGTCGTGGGCCTTCCTCACCGCGTGGAATCCGCACGCACGTGCGCGCTCCGCCCGGACCAACGCGCGGCTCCAGCGCGGCTTGCGCGACCTGCTCGAAGCCAGCGGCCATCATCCCGTGTCCGCCGTGGGTGTGGCGGACGACCGGAGCTGGTTCGAGGAGAGCCTCTTCGTCCCCGGCATGTCGCGCGAAGAGGCCCTGCGCATGGGCGGGCTGTTCCGCCAGAAGGCCGTGCTCTGGGGCCACGTGGACGGCGTCGCGGAGCTGCTGTAGAGCCCGAGGCCTCCCCTCCCCTGAGTCGCCCCCGCGTGTCGTTCACGTCACATCCGGGGGACGGCACCCATTCGCGACCCAGCCCTCACGCGGGCGCCATGCGACGGTGCCAGGGTCCCCGCCGTCCGGAGGGAAACCGCGTCACGGTCGTTCCTCCGCTGCCCGAATCCAGGAGCCGCCTCGATGCAGCCTTCCGTTCCCCCCGCGCAGGATGTCGCGCGTCCCAGCCGCTTCCTCCTCGCCGGTGCCTTCGTCACGGGCCTGCTGCTCGTCCTGCACGGCGGCTGCGGCAATCAAGAATGCGTGAACGCCTTCGACTGCGAGGAGGCGAACCCCGCGCCGGAAGGTCAGGGCTGGACCTGCGTCGAGCACGTCTGCAAGGCCGTCATCCCCCAGACGCCTCCGGAGACCGACGCGGGCACCAGCACCGATGCCGGTCCTCACGATGACGGTGGCACCGCCGCGACGGTGTCCGTGAAGGTCATCGCGTTCAACGACTTCCACGGACAGCTGGAGCCCGCGGGCGGCACCGGAGGACAGATCATCACGTCCCTGCTACCGGATGGCGGCGCGGCGGACCGCGTGAACGCGGGCGGCGCCGTGTACTTCGCCCGCCACGTCGCGGACCTGCGCGCGAAGAACCCGAACACGGTGGTGGTCTCCGCTGGTGACCTCATCGGCGCCACGCCGCTGCTCTCCGCGCTCTTCCACGACGAGCCCACCATCGAGGTCATGAACCAGGTGGGCCTGGACCTGGCCGCGGTGGGCAACCACGAGTTCGACGAAGGCGGCCCGGAGCTCCTGCGCATGCAGGCCGGCGGCTGCCACCCGGTGGACGGCTGCCAGGACGGCACCGGCTTCGAGGGCGCGCGGTTCAAGTACCTCGCAGCCAACGTGGCCACCGGCCCGGACCGCACCTTCTTCCCGCGCTACGACGTGCGCACCTTCGAGGGCGTGAAGGTGGCCTTCATCGGCATGACGCTGGAAGGCACGCCGCAGATCGTCACCCCGTCGGGCATCGCTGGCCTCACCTTCAAGGACGAGGTGGAGACCGTCAACGCGCTGGTGCCGGAGCTGAAGTCGCAGGGCGTGGGCGCCATCGTCGTCGTGGTGCACGAGGGCGGAATGCCCGCGCTCGACTCGCTCTACAACGAGTGCAAGGGCATCTCCGGCCCCATCCTGGACATCGCCCAGAAGCTGGACCCCGCCGTGAACGTCATCGTCAGCGGCCACACCCATCAGGCCTACAACTGCTCGCTGAGCGGCAAGCTCGTCACCAGCGCCTCCTCCGTGGGCCGGCTGCTCACGGACATCGACCTGACCCTGGACGCGAAGACGGGCGCCCTGACGCAGGTCCAGGCCCAGAACGTCATCGTCACCCGCACCGTGACGCCGGATCCCACCGTCACCGAACAGGTGGCCCGCTACAAGGGCCTGACGGCGCCGCTGGAAGCCCGCGTCATCGGCTGGATCGACCGGACACTCACGCGCGGCGACATCCTGAAGGACCCCACCGGCCAGGCCACCATGGGCTTCGTCATCGCGGACGCCCAGTTGGAAGCCACGAAGCCCGCGAACCTGGGCGGCGCCCAGATTGCCTTCATGAACCCGGGCGGCGTGCGGGCCGACCTCGTGCGCGACCCGGCCAACCCCAGCGACACCGGCTCCATCACCTACGGCGAGGCCTTCACCGTGCAGCCCTTCGGCAACAGCCTGGTCACCCTCACGCTCACGGGTGCGCAGCTTGAACGGTTGCTGGAGCAGCAGTTCCGCCCCGGCACGGCCACCCGCATCCTCCTGCCGTCCGCGGGCTTCTCCTACGCGTTCAGCGCGTCGGCGCCCCTGGGCTCCAAGGTGGACCCGGCCAGCATCCAGCTCAACGGCACCACCGTGGATCCCGCCGCCAGCTACCGCGTCACGGTGAACAGCTTCCTCGCGCCGGGCGGCGATGGCTTCACCGTCCTCTCGGAGGGCACGAACCCGCTGGGCGGCGCGGTGGATGCCGACGCGCTGGAGGCGTACCTGACGGCGAAGAGCACGGAGGCGAATCCCCTGCCGGCGCCCGCGCTCGACCGCATCACCCAGCTGCCGTAGCGCCCACGGTGCTCAGCGACCCGAGCCGCCCGTCGCGGGGCTCGCGTCGCTGGGCAGCCAGGTGCTGGAGGTGGGTTCGAACGTGGGCGTGATGTCCAGGCGGCGTGAGCCCGTCACGCGCTGCGCCAGCTCGTCGAAGTCCAGCTCCAGCAGCTTGCCGGAGCCCTGGTCAGGGAGCGCGAAGCGGATCCGCCAGTAGTTGGGACTGATGCGCACCGCCTCACCGCCCTCCGCCAGCAGGATGCCGTTCTGACGGGCGTACTCCGCTCCGGCGTCGACGACGTTGCGCTCGCCCAGCTCCGCCTGCACCGACGCGGATGAGGGAGGCACGGGCTGACGCCCCGTGGGTCCGACGGCACAACCAACACCCGCCAGGAGGGCAGGCAGGAGAGCGGCAATCACAGAGCGGGGCGCCATCACCAGACAGTGGGCACGCCAACGTCAAGCGGCACTGTGGGACAGTTGCGAATCGTCCGGCCGGCGCATGGCTGGCCGGAGCGACGGCGCGGGGAGTGCTCCCCCGGCCGCCGGGACAGCGGGGACTACTTGGGCGTCGGGATGCCCGCGCGCTCCACGACCTCGTCGATGAGGCCGTACTGCCGGGCCTCCTCGGCGCTCATGAAGTAGTCGCGCTCGGTGTCCTTCTCGATGCGCTCGATGGTGTGGCCCGTGTGCTTCACGAACAGGCCGTTGAGGTACGCGCGCAGGCGGAGGATCTCCTTGGCCTGGATGTCGATGTCCGTGGCCTGACCCTGCGCGCCGCCCAGCGGCTGGTGGATCATGATGCGGGCGTTGGGCAGGGCGTAGCGCTTGCCCTTGGAGCCCGCCAGCAGGAGCAGCGCGCCCGCGGAGGCCGCCTGACCCACGCAAATGGTGGACACGGGGCATTTGACGTACTGCATCGTGTCGTACATCGCGAGCGCCGCGGTGACGGAGCCACCGGGGGAGTTGATGTAGAGGTTGATGCCCTTGTCCGGGTCTTCGGACTCCAGGAACAGGAGCTGGGCGACGATGAGGTTGGCCACATCGTCGTTGATGGGCGTGCCCAGGAGGATGATGCGGTCCTTGAGCAGGCGGCTGTAGAGGTCGTACGCCCGCTCGCCGCGGTGCGTGGTCTCAATGACGAAGGGGACGTTCATGGCCCCCGTACCCTAATCGTCCCCGCGCCCGCGCGCTCCCTCCTTCTTGCCGGAGCGTGCGCTGTCCCACGCTTGGGAGGAATGGGAGGGGCAGCCCCACGTGGTGGACTGTGCGCCTGCCCCCTTCACGGCGTGTCCAGCGGAGGAGTTCGAGGCCAAGGAGCCCCAGTTGGACCTGGAAGGCGATGCGCAGCGCTTTTCCGGGCCCTGAAGCACCGCGCCTACAGGTTCCCGGTCATCTTCTCCGGGCGGACCCACTGGTCGAACTGCTCGGGGGTGACGAGCCCCAGCTCCACGGCGACCTCCTTGAGCGTCTTGCCCTGCTTGTGCGCCGTCTTGGCGATCTTCGCCGCGTTGTCGTAGCCGATGTGCGGGTTGAGGGCCGTCACCAGCATCAGGCTGCGCTGGAGGTTCTCCTGGAGGCGGGGGAGGTTCGGCTCGATGCCCACCGCGCAGTTCAGCCGGAAGCTGCGCATGCCGTCCGCCAGGAGCCGGCAGCTCTGCAGGAAGTTCTGGATGATGAGCGGCTTGAAGACGTTGAGCTCGAAGTTGCCGGACGCGCCGCCCAGGGAGATGGCCACGTCGTTGCCCATCACCTGGGCCGACAGCATGGTGAGCGCCTCGCTCTGCGTGGGGTTCACCTTGCCCGGCATGATGGAGCTGCCCGGCTCGTTCTCCGGGATGTTGATCTCCCCGATGCCCGAGCGCGGACCAGACGACAACCACCGGATGTCATTGGCCACCTTGAACAGCACCGCCGCCAGCCCCTTGAGCGCGCCGTGCGCCTGCACCAGCGCGTCGTTGGCGGCAAGCGCCTCGAACTTGTTGGGCGCGGTGACGAAGCCGTGGCCGGTGAGCTTTGAAATCTCCGCCGCCACGCCCTCGGCGTAGCCCGGGGGCGCGTTGAGGCCGGTGCCCACGGCGGTGCCGCCCAGCGCCAGCTCCAGCAGGTGCGGCAGCGCGGCTTCGATGTGGCCCTTCGCGCGCTCCAACTGCGCCACGTAGCCGCTGAACTCCTGGCCCAACGTGAGCGGCGTCGCGTCCTGGAGGTGCGTGCGGCCAATCTTCACGATGGACTGGAACGCCTGGGACTTCCGCGCCAGCACGTCGCGCAGGGCCACAAGCTCCGGCAGCACGTGCTTCACCACGGCCTCCACGGCGGCCACGCTCATCGCGGTGGGGAACACGTCGTTGGAGCTCTGCCCCTTGTTGACGTCGTCGTTGGCGTGGACCTTGCGGGCTTCCCCGCGCTCGCCGCCCAGCAGCTCCGAGGCGCGGTTGGCCAGCACCTCGTTGCAGTTCATGTTCGTCTGGGTGCCGCTGCCGGTCTGCCACACCAGCAGGGGGAACTCCTCTTCATGCTTGCCGGCGAGCACCTCGTCCGCGGCCTTCACGATGGCCTGGGCCTTCTCCTGGGTAAGCGAACCGTTCGCCTGGTTCACGAGCGCGGCGGCCTTCTTCACCAGCACCAGCGCGTGGACGAGCTCCGCGGGCATGCGCTCGCTGGAGATGGCGAAGTTCTGGCGGCTGCGCTGCGTCTGCGCGCCCCAGAGCCGGTCGGCGGGGACTTCGATGGGACCAAAGGTGTCCTTCTCGATGCGAACATTCTTCGTGCTCACGGTGCGGCCTCCCCATCAGGGAACAACGATGTCCAGGCGCCGGGCCCCCTCGCGAGGAGGGGAGTCGCACGGCGTCGCTGCCGCGATTAACACCCCCGCCCCGGCGCGGCAGGCCTGAGTGGAGGGCGGATGCCGCATCTCCAACGCTCGGGGCCTGGGAAGGCAGGCCCGTGCAGCCCCGCCTGCTCCTCACGCAGGAAGCGCGCGGGCGTTAGTGTCGCGCCGTGAGCCCCTCCGGCACCATCCGCGCCCTCTTCCTGGCCCAGGAGCGCAACACCCCCATGCGACAGGTCCCCGAGGCCCGGGCCGTGGAGCAGCACGGCTTCGAAGGGGACCGCCACCAGCGGCGCGCCGTGGGCCACAAGCGCCAGTTGCTGCTCGTGGACGAAGCGCAGCGGACCGCGCTGGACGTGCCCGTGGGCGCGCTCAAGGAGAACGTGCTGGTGGAGGGCCTGGCCCTGGACGCGCTACCGCCGGGCCAGCGGCTGGCGCTGGGCGCGGAGGTGGTGGTGGAGCTGACCGAACCGTGCGTGCCGTGCTGGAAGCTGGATGCGCTGCGCCCCGGACTGCTCAAGGAGAGCTGGGGCCGAAGGGGTCAGCTCGCCCGCGTGCTGAAGGCGGGCACCGTGCGCGAGGGTGATTCCGTGCGCCTGTTGGACGTGAACCCGGACGCGCCCCGCATCATCCGGCCGAAGCTGCCCTGATCACCGGCTCCAGAGCCTGCCCAGGTTCAGTGGCACCGCGTCGAAGGGCACGGCGTGCACGGCTCCGGAGCCCATGTGTGTGCCGAACAAGTGCCACTCGCCGTCCCGCAGGTGGTGGATCTCCAGCCCTTCGGCCAACGGGTCGATGAACCACAACCACTCCACGCCCTCGCGCGCGTAGACACGCATCTTCGGGCCCCGGTCCCACCGATAGGTGGACGGTGACAGCACCTCGCAGACCCAGTCGGGCGCCAGGGAGAAAACCGGCGTATCGGGCATGCTCGGCATCCGTTCCCGGCGCCAGCCGGCGAGGTCCGGAACCAGCGCATCACGGGAACCCGCGAAGCGCAGCTCCGGCTCATCCAGGATGAACCAACCACCGGGACCACCGCTGCCCTCGTCGAACGGGCCGTCCAGCCACCCGCCCAGCTTCGAAGCCGCCCGGGTGTGGCGTGACGCCGGCCTCGGACTGACGACCAGCTCCCCCTCGATGATCTCCCCCACCTTCGTCGGAGGCACATCCACCAGGTCGGCATACGTCGCCGGCCTCCCCTTCCCCTGCCCGTTGCCATCGCCCATGAGGAAAGAGGATGCCTCCTACCCCTGACATCCTCAAGCCGGCGACAACCCTGCCCCTGTGGACGCAGCCAGGAAGGCGGGTCCATGCAGCCCCGTCCGCCCTCGCGCGCAGCCCGCGAACCCAGACGGCCAACCCATGCAGCCAAAACACGCTTATCGCGAATAAAATAAATCAACGCCTGCCTGCGTGACGGTGGAAGCACATTCGTGACACACTTTTTTCGACTGTTTTTCACGGTCTTGGGGGCGTGTGGATGTCCATGTTCTGGATGGGATTGGCGGTAGCGTCTTGGGGGACGCTGCCTCCGGACGGTGCCGCGCAACTTCGGAAGGTGGACGCGGTGATGCCGGAATTGCGACGGCTGGCCGGCGACCCTGAGGTGGTACGCGCCATCCGCGCACAGAACGCGCGCCGCATGCCCTTCGCCACCCTCCAGCGTCACGACGCGGAGTGGATGGCCACCCCGGCGCTCACGCCCTTCAAGCAGACCATCCTGGAGGCCCCGTGCGCGGACGCGCTCCAGCGGGCGCAGAAGCGGCTGGGCCAGGCGATGGCGGAGGCCTTCACCATGGACGGCCAGGGCGCGCTGGTCTGCGCCAGCCGGCGCACGTCGGACTACTGGCAGGGGGACGAGGACAAGTGGCGCCTCACCTATGCCGGGGGCAGGGGCGGACCGGAGCTGCGGGAGGCCCCCTTCTTCGACGAGTCCTCGCAGGCCTACGTCGTCCAGGTCTCCCTGCCGGTCCGCGACGGAGCCCAGGTCATCGGCGCGCTCACCGTGGGCCTGTCCCTGCTCGATCTCTGATCCGCTTCCCGGGATGCTCCCCATGCGATTGCTGTCCGGCTTGAAACTGAGGGGTCGCCTCACGCTGTGGATCTGCCTGCTGCTCATCGCCGCGCTCACGCCCGTCCTCGCGGCGGGCATCCACGTCATCCGGCGGACCGTGGAGCAGCAGGTCCAGGGCGTCCTCCAGGTGGAGGCCGAAGGGCTGCGCGACCTGGTGGAGTCGTCGCTTCAAGAGCGGGAGGCGAACGCCCGCGCGTGGACGGAGGACGCCATCGTGCGCGGCGCGCTCCTGTTCGGCACCTACGCGAAGAGCGACGCGGTGCTCGCCACCCTGAACCGCCGGCACGCGAGCTTCGCGGGGCTGGTGCTGTTCACCGAGGACGGCCGCGCGGTCTCCGTCAGCCGCCCTGGCCTGCGCGAAGCCTTCGAGGGCCATGAGGCGCAGGTGCTCGCCTCCCCGTGGTTCCAGGCCGCGCTGAAGGACCGGCTGGACCCGGCCATCCTCACCGCCGCGCTGACCCGGACGGACCCCTTCTTCGGCCGCCCGGTGATGCCCCTGGCGCTGCCCGTGCTCAGCCCCATCTCCGGCGCGCGCGTGGGCGTCCTCCTGGCGGCGTATGACTGGAACCAGTTGGAGCACGTGGTCGCGGGCGCGCTCCACCGATCGAAGGAACGGGGCCAGCGCAGCTTCACCCTGGAGATCCTCGACCGGGACGGCGGCCGGCTCTACAGCTCCAGGGCGAAGGGCGTCACTGAACCGTCGCGGACGGTGCGGGCACAGGCCTTCGACGCCCCCCAGCTCGCCGAGGCGGGCCGCCACTGGCGCTTCGTCGC
Organism: Corallococcus sp. bb12-1; assembly: GCF_026626765.1. Lineage (NCBI taxonomy): Bacteria > Pseudomonadati > Myxococcota > Myxococcia > Myxococcales > Myxococcaceae > Corallococcus > Corallococcus sp. bb12-1. Next base: position 242,794 of record NZ_JAPNJZ010000001.1, read on the forward strand.
GGCCATGGACGCGGAGGAGGCCTTCCAGCCCTTGAGGAGCTTCCTCCAGCTCAGCATCCTCGCGGTGGTCGCGCTCCTCCTGCTGGCCATCCTGGCCGCCTGGGCCCTGGCGCGCGGTGTGACGCGGCCCATCACCACGTTGAGCGGCCTCGTGTCCCGCGTCGTGCGCGAAGGCGACCTCACCCAGAAGGTGGCACTGCACGGCCGTCAGGACGAGGTGGGGGAGCTGGCCTCCGCCTTCTCGCGGATGATGGACCACCTGCGCGACTCCACCGCCAGCCTCCAGCAGGGCACCCGGGTGCTGGGACAGACCGTGGCGGAGCTGACCCGCGCCACGGAGCAGCAGGAGAAGAACCTCACCCGGCAGAGCGCCGCGCTCCAGGAGACGCAGGCCACCGCGCAGGAGATCCAGCAGACCTCCCAGCTCGCCGCCGAACGTTCCCAGGCGGTGCTCGGGCTGGTGGCCCGGGCGCGCGAGGTGGGCAGCGCCGGAGAGGCGACGCTCCAGGCCAGCCTGGGCGGCTTCGAACAACTGCGCGACCACGGGGTGCGCTTCGCCGAAGGCGTCTCCTCGCTCAACGAGCGCACGCGTCAGATTGGCGGCATCACCCAGACGGTGAAGGACCTGGCGGACCAGTCCAACATGCTCGCGCTCAACGCGGCCATCGAAGCGGTGCGCTCCGGCGAACACGGCAAGGGCTTCAGCGTGGTGGCGCGCGAAATCCGCAGCCTCGCGGACCAGTCCATCCAGGCCACCAACCGGGTGCGCGAAATCCTGGACGACATCCGAGGCGGCATCCACGACACCGTGGCGCTGTCAGAAGAAGGCCAGCGCCGCTCCGAGGAGGGACTCGCCCAGGTGCACGCCAGCGGCCAGAGCCTGCGCGCGCTGACGGAGATCATCCACGACAACGCGTCGGCGGCCCAGCAGATCGCCGCCGCCGTCATCCAACAGAACGCGGGCATCGCGCAGATCTTCATCGCCGTCACCGACCTGTCCGGGATGATGGACGACACCCTCCTGGCCACGCAGGGCACCCAGCGGATGGCGCACACCCTGCGCGGCGTGGCCGAACGGATGGAGTCCGTGGCCGGCGTCTGGCGCGTCTAGCGGACCGCGCGACGCCGGACGAAGCCAGGGCTCAGACGCGGCGCTCCCAGCGGGGGGCGTCGTCGTCCACGGGCGTGTTCGCCACCCGGGAGACCCAGTCCAAGAGCCCCTGCAGCGGCGCCTTCGCCCCCGCTCGGGCCGGCGTGAAGGCCCACACCAGCAGGTAGAGCAGGAAGCCCATCCCGGACGATGCGAACAGCAACACCACGAACGCAATCCGCACCCAGGTGACGGACACCCCCATCCCCCGGGCCAGCAGCGAGCACACCCCCAACACCGAGCGCCCCTCCCCCCGGTGCAGCGGCGACGCGCCCGGGCGGCAGTGCGGACAACCCGCCGCGTCCCGGGACAGCTCCGTCGAACAAGCACCACAGCGTGTCGTGACGTCCATGACCTGACCTCTCCGTCCCGCCCCCGCTTGGCGACATGGGGGCCTCATCCCTACCTACGGGGGCCGCGTCAGGTGATTGCCGCCCCCAGGACCTGGGATTCCGGGGGTTTGTGTCCCGGTGCGTCAGTGGATTTACAGATTTAATCCGCTGGGTGTTGACAGCCTTACAGGCAAGCAGCTTCTAATTCACCAAGACTTCCCTTCCACAGACGGCAGGGGCATCTTTCAGCCCATCAGACCGCCTTTACAACGCATCTCGTCAGGAGCCGACATGGACGCCAATACCTCCCAGACCCCGCCGACTTTCGGTCCCGGCGTGAGCATCGAGGGGGGCTGGCACCCGGATTACGCGGAGGTGCTGACGCAAGACGCCATGGCGTTCGTGGCGAAGCTGGTGCGCACCTTCGGTGAACGCCGTGAAGCGCTGCTGGAGCGACGCAAGAAGGTCGCGGAGGGCTGGCGCAAGGGCGAGCGGCCGCATTTCCTCCCGGAGACGGCGGACATCCGCAAGGGCGACTGGTCGGTGTCGCCGGTGCCGGCGGACCTCCAGGACCGGCGCGTGGAGATCACCGGTCCGGTGGACCGCAAGATGATCATCAACGCGCTCAACTCTGGGGCGAGCGTCTTCATGGCGGACTTCGAGGACGCCAACAGCCCCACCTGGGACAACGTGGTGCGCGGCCAGGTGAACCTGCGCGACGCGGTCCGCAAGTCCATCTCCTTCACTGCGGAGAACGGGAAGCAGTACGCGCTGAATGAGAAGCACGCCGTCCTCTTCGTGCGCCCGCGCGGCTGGCACCTGCCGGAGCGCCACGTGCGCATCGACGGCAAGCCCATCTCCGGCTCGCTCTTCGACTTCGGCCTGTTCTTCTTCCACAACGCCCGGGAGCAGTTGAAGCGCGGCACCGGCCCGTACTTCTACCTGCCGAAGATGCAGAGCCACCTGGAGGCGCGGCTGTGGAACGACGTGTTCCATCTGGCCCAGAGTGAGCTGGACGTCCCGCGCGGCACCATCAAGGCCACCGTCCTCATCGAGACGCTGCCCGCCGCGTTCGAGATGGACGAAATCCTCTACGAGCTGCGCGAACACTCGGCCGGCCTCAACTGCGGCCGCTGGGACTACATCTTCAGCTTCATCAAGACGCTCCAGTCGGACGCGTCCGTGGTGCTGCCCGACCGGGGGCAGGTGACCATGGACAAGGGCTTCCTCAACGCCTACTCGCAGCTGCTCATCCAGACCTGCCACCGCCGGGGCGCGCACGCGATGGGGGGCATGGCCGCCTTCATCCCCATCAAGGGTGACGCCGCCGCCAACGACGCGGTGATGGCCAAGGTCCGCGCCGACAAGCAGCGCGAGGCGAAGAACGGCCATGACGGCACGTGGGTCGCGCACCCCGGCCTCGTCCCGGTGGCGAAGGAGATCTTCGACGCGCAGATGAAGGGCCCGAACCAGGTGGCCAACAAGCGCGAGGACGTGCGCGTCACCGAAGCGGACCTGCTCCAGATTCCCTCCGGCACCCGCACGGAGGAGGGCCTGCGCCACAACATCCGCGTGGGCATCCAGTACACCGCCGCGTGGCTGGGCGGCCTGGGCTGCGTGCCCCTCTACAACCTGATGGAGGACGCGGCCACGGCGGAGATCTCCCGCGCCCAGGTGTGGCAGTGGATCCACCACGGCGCCACGCTGGACGACGGCCAGAAGGTCACCCTGGAGTTGTTCCGCAAGCTCCTCACCGAGGAGATGGCCCAGTTGAACCGCGAGGGCGTGACGGAGCGCTACGGCCAGGCCCACGTGGAGAAGTCCCGCTCCCTCTTCGAGCAACTGTCCACCGCGCCTGCCTTCGAGGACTTCCTCACCCTGCCCGCCTACGCGGCCCTGGATGCGAAGTCCTGACGTCACTTTCTTCCTGAAGCCTTTTCACACCCCTTCACCGCAGCACCCTTGAGGAGTCCTGGCATGTACGACGCGACGCCGACCACTTCCGATGCCTCCCCTCACGCGAAGCTCCACGCCAAGCGCTTCGAGGGAATCACGCGCACCTACACCGAGAAGGACGTGGAGAAGCTGCGCGGCTCCATCCGCGTCAGCCACACCCTCGCGGAGATGGGGGCCCGTCGCCTGTGGGAGCTGCTCCACACGGACGAGTACATCAACGCGCTGGGCGCCCTCACCGGCAACCAGGCCGTGCAGATGGTGCGCGCGGGACTGAAGGCCATCTACCTGTCCGGCTGGCAGGTCGCCGCGGACGCGAACTCCGCTGGCCAGATGTACCCGGACCAGAGCCTGTACCCGGTGGACAGCGTCCCCAGCGTGGTGAAGAAGATCAACAACGCCCTGCGCCGCGCGGATCAGATCGACCACGCGGAGGGCCGCCATGACCGCAACTGGTTCGCGCCCATCATCGCGGACGCGGAGGCAGGCTTCGGCGGTCCGCTCAACGCCTACGAGCTGATGAAGGGGATGATCGAAGCGGGCGCCGCGGGCGTGCACTTCGAGGACCAGCTCGCCAGCGAGAAGAAGTGCGGCCACATGGGCGGCAAGGTGCTGGTGCCCACCAGCCACTTCGTGCGCACGCTGACCGCGGCGCGCCTGGCCTCCGACGTGATGGGCGTGTCCACGCTGCTGGTGGCCCGCACGGACGCGGACAGCGCCAAGCTGCTGATGAGCGACGCGGACGAGTACGACCACGCCTTCATCGACAAGGCGGCCGGCCGCACGGGGGAAGGTTTCTACCGCATCAAGGGCGGCCTGGAGTGCGCCATCGCGCGCGGCCTGGCGTACGCGCCGTACGCGGACCTGGTGTGGTGCGAGACCAGCACCCCGGACCTGAAGCAGGCGAAGGACTTCGCGGAAGGCATCCACAAGAAGTTCCCGAACAAGATGCTCGCGTACAACTGCTCGCCGTCCTTCAACTGGAAGAAGAACCTGGACGACGCCACCATCGCGAAGTTCCAGCGTGAGCTGGGCGCCATGGGCTACAAGTTCCAGTTCGTCACGCTGGCCGGCTTCCACGCGCTGAACTTCTCGATGTACGAGCTGGCGCGGAAGTACAAGGACCGCGGCATGGCGGCCTACAGCGAGATGCAGCAGTCGGAGTTCGGCGCGGAGAAGGACGGCTACACCGCCACGCGCCACCAGCGCGAAGTGGGTACCGGCTACTTCGACCAGGTCGCCGAGGTGATTTCCGGCGGCAGCGCCAGCACCCTGGCCCTGCACGAGTCCACCGAAGCCCACCAGTTCTAGTCCGGGCGGACGGAATCCCGTCTTTGAAGTGAGGAGGCCGCGTGTCCCTGGGGGAAATTCCCCCGTGGATCCGCGGCCTTCGCCGTTCCCAGGGCTGCTTCCGGGGCGGGCTTCAACCTGGAAGAAGCAACTTCCCGGGGGCTGGGGCGATAATAAGGAGAACTTGAAGCCCCACAGGCGCGCCCCTCCAGGAGCGCCAACGACTGGGGCCTTTGACGGGAGCCGCCATGAACCGCATCACGTCCCTCTCCGGTCCGCGGGTGCAGCCGGCCACGACGAATACCTCCGCGCCGGTTTCGGGCAGCCGCTTCGGCTCGCTGATGCAGGGCGTGTCCTCGCAGGCGCCGAAGGCGGGCGCCCAGCTCTCGGGCGGCTCCGTGGTGTCGTCGGCGCTGGCCCAGATGGGCGCCACGTCGCACGGCTCGCTGGTAGGCACCTACACCGCGTCGGGCGCCACGCCCTCCCAGAACATGCCCGGCATCCAGCAGCCGGCGTCGAACACGTCCGGCGGCGCGGGCCAGCCCAAGAGCGAGGAGCAGCAGGCGCTGGAGGACCTGGCCACCATGTCGGCGGTGACCATGTCCCAGTCCATCCTCCACATGGGCGGCATGAAGATCGACCTGGAGAAGGAGTAGTCCCGGCAGCCCCGGGACCGCTCCCGGGGCTCCTCAGGGCTTCTGCTTGTCGCTGTCGTCGCTGTACTGGTCGCGGATGCCGTCATGTCGGTTCCGCGTGTCCTTCCAGGGCTGGTCCACGTCGGTCCGCTGACCGCCGTTCTGCCCGGTGACGTCGTTGAGTTCCTCCGCGCGTCCCTCCGCGGGCACCGTGTCGCCGTCCTCGTCAGGGTCCTTCTGCTTCTTCGGATCCAGTGGGATGCCGGCGCTCTTGTTCAGATAGTCCTTGGGGTCCATGCCGTCGCTCCTCCCTTGAATTCCAAAGGTGGTGACGGTCCCCTCGCGCTGGGAGCGGCCGGGCAGCCGGGCTCCCCTCCCCTCAGTTGAGGTACTTGGGCCGAGCGGGCGTCGCGGGCATCTGGTCCTTCATCATCTCCAGGCCCTGGCGCGTGAGCATGAAGCGCACGGTGCCGGAGCCGCGCTCCGTCTCGATTTCGGCTTCGAAGGCCGGCCCGGCGATGCCGCCCAGGGCCATCTCCTTGCGCAGGTTGGTGACGCGGCCGGAGAGCAGATCGCCCGCGACCTCGCGGGAGCCCTCGCCGCGCGAGTACAGCTCATAGGCGGCTTCGTGCAGCGTCATCGCCAGCGCGGGCGTGAGGGGCTGGGAGCTGAAGAGCACGGAGATGAGGAGCCAGTAGGGCGGCGTCTGTTCAGCCATCGTGCGCCATCCTAACGGTTGCGGCTACCGGGCGCGCGGCTGTCTGCGGGCGACGATGGCTTCCGCGAGCGCGCCCTGCTGTTTCCAGTGGCCGTACAGCCGCCCCTGGGACGCGAGCCAGCCCAGGCGCTGCTGGGTACGCGCGTCCATGCGTCCGGGCGGCGCATCCCTGTAGGGCGTGCCGGGCAGCGGCATGAAGGTGTGACCGTGCACGCGCGCGCCCAGCTCCGACAGCTTCTGCATCGCGCGCACCACGGTCTCCACTCGGAGTCACTGCGCCCCGCCGCACGCAGGACGTGTGGAGCTGGGATGCGACGCGGTTGCTCGTGGGGGAGCTCGCGGGCACGGTGACGTTGATTCCGCGCTCCGGGGACTGAACCGACCGGGACGACGGCTCCAACATCGGGATGGGTTCGGGGTCGTCCGGAAGCTTGCTCACCCGGAAACGTGCCAGGGCGCCAGTTCGAAGCGCTCCACCAGCACGTCGATCATCGCGCGCATCGCGGGGGAGGCATTGCGCGCGCTCGGATAGAGCACGAAGGCCTGACGGGCCGCGACGAACGGGCGCAGCAACTCCTTCAGCTCCCTGCGCGCGGGCGAGCGCGACGCGTGCATCGTCGGCAGCCTCGCGATTCCGACGCCGGCCACGGCGAGCTCGCTCAGCACCTCGAAGCTGTTGACCGCCATGTGCGGTTCGAGGGTCACCAGCTCCGTCTTCCGCCCGGAGCTGAAGCTCCACGTCGTGGGCGTCCGCGAACCCGTCATCACCAGACAGCGATGGTCCGCGAGGTCGCGCGGTCGCTTCGGCGTCCCCGCCCGTCGCAGGTAGGCCGCGCTCGCGTAGACGCCCAGGTACTGCGGCGAGCCCAGCCTGCGGGCCATCAACCGCGAGTCCGTGAGCGGCCCCACGCGCACCGCCAGGTCATAGCCCTCGTCCACCAGGTTCACCTGGCGATCCGTCAGGTCCACCTCCACCTTCACCTCGGGGAAGCGCGCGGCATAGACGGAGAGGACGTCCCCGAGCGCGGCCTGTCCCAGTTCCAGGGGCGTGGTCATGCGCAGGCGACCCGTGGGATGTGCCTGGAGTTCGCCGACCAGCGCCTCGGCGGCGTTCAGCGCGGCCATCGCGGGCGCGACCTCGCGGTGATAGCTCGCGCCGATGTCCGTCAGCGTCACTGACCGCGTGGTGCGCGACAGCAGGCGGGCGCCCAGGTGCTCTTCCAGGAACGCCACGCGCTGACTCAAGGTCGACTTGGGGATGCCGAGCACCCGCGCCGCGCCGCGAAAGCTCTTGTGCTCCACCACCGCGACGAAGGCGAGGACGGCGCCGGGATCCGCCTGAGGCATTGTCCGCATGGACGGACAGTCTGTCTGTGAGTTCCCGCATTGTCCAAACCCTCGCGGACCCGCAGATTGGAGATATCCACCGGCCACAGGAGCCCGTCCATGGACCTCTTCTCTTCCTATCGCTTGGGCACGCTCGCCCTTCCCAACCGCGTCGTCATGGCGCCCATGACCCGCAGCCGCGCGATTGGCGGCCTGCCCAACGAGTTGATGCGCGCGTACTACACGCAGCGCGCCTCCGCGGGCCTCATCATCACCGAGGGCGTCGCGCCGTCCGCGAACGGGCTCGGCTACGCGCGCATCCCCGGCATCTTCTCCGAGGAGCAGACCCAGGCCTGGCGCGCCGTCACCGACAGCGTCCATGCGGCCGGGGGACACATCTTCATGCAGTTCATGCACGTGGGCCGCATCGCGCACGCCCACAACCTGCCGGCCGGCGCCCGCGTGGTGGCCCCGAGCGCCGTGGCCGCCGACTCCAAGATGTGGACCGACCAGGAGGGCCTCCAGCCGATGCCCGTACCGGAAGCCATGAGCGCGGCCGACATCACCCAGGCCCGGGAGGAGTTCGTGCAGGCGGCTCGCAACGCCGTCGCGGCGGGGTTCGATGGCATCGAATTGCACGGCGCCAACGGCTACCTGCTCGAGCAGTTCCTGCACCCGCACTCCAACCGGCGCCAGGACGCGTACGGCGGCAGCGTGGAGAACCGCGCCCGCTTCGTCATCGAGGTCGCGCAGGCGACGGCGGAGGCCATCGGTCCCGAGCGCGTGGGCATCCGACTCTCTCCGTACAACACCTTCAACGACCTGCCGGCGCACGACGAGGTGGAGGCGCAGTACACGACGCTCGCGCGCGGACTGCGCGGGCTGCTCTACGTGCACGTCGTCGCGAATCCGCACGCGGGCTTCGGGACGACGCTGAAGGCCCTGCGCGCCACCTACGAGGGGCCGGTCATCCTCAACGGAGGCATGGACCGCGGGCGCGCCCAGGCAGCGCTCGATGCGGGGCAGGCCGACCTCATCTCCTTCGCCCGGCCCTTCATCTCCAACCCGGACCTCGTGCAGCGGCTCCAGCAGGGCGCCACGCTCGCGGCGTCCAACCCCGCGACCTTCTACACGCCGGGGCCCGAGGGCTACGTGGACTACCCAGCGCTCGCGGGGTGAGCGTCAGAGGAAGCGGCGCTCCCAGCGGCGGACTTCTTCTGGCGTGAACCAGTCCCATCCGTGCGGGTGCGCATACAGCCAGGGCTCCAGCACACGGGCCAGCTCGCGGTAGTGCGGAAGTGTGTCTCCGGTTTCCATATCGCCTGCTTCGGGCACGGCTCCCAGGGACACCACCGCGCGCTCGGGCGAGAGCGACTGGACTTCTATCGCGGGGGAGTGCAACCGCGCGCGAAGTCCTTCCGCTCCGCCCAGTGCCTCCAGCACGGGGGGCCCCAGGAAGGTGAGCCACGAGGGTGGCCGCACCCGTTTACCGAGGAACAGTGACAAGTCCCCAATCCTCGGCAGGTCGAAACCAGGATGGCGGAGGCACGTTTCGAGCAGTCTTGGGTTGAGTGTTTGAATCCAGGCGCCGACTTCGAGCGCCAGCCCCGCGTGCCCCGACGCCCACGGCAACTCGCGCCCCAACTCGAGGGCCAGGGCACGCACCCACTCTGGACCCGGATCATCCAGAAACTCGATGGGCAACCAGAACTCCACAGCACAGGAGCACTGGGGATAGTCCTTGAGGAAGTTGGGCAATTCACTGCCGCGGCCGTGGTACCGGAAGGACACGCCTGTGACGGAGTCGGGTCGTTCGGCCAGTTCGACAAGGGCGGAGGAGCCCAACAACCGGGCCTTGATGAAGGCCTCTCCTTTCGCATCCAGCTCTGGCCAATCTCCAGAATAACTCACGTACCAGCCCAGCCGTCGTGCGCCGAGCGCATGACGGTAGCGCTCCAGCGCTTGCCATACGAAAGGAGCAATCACCTCATGGGGGAGCGGCATGTAGAACATGATGCTCACCCCCTCGCGCACGAGGGCTACGGACTCGCCCTCGATATCAATCGCTTCACGAACCCTTGGTACTCGCGCGGTCATCATCGGACTCCGAAGTTGGGAGACACCATTCGGGGAACCTGAGCACTGCCCAGGATCTCCTGGTAGATGGAGCCTTGCGTACGCTCGGCGAAGGCGTGGCCCAGTGGGTAGATGTCCCATTGAGGCTGGTTCGTCACCGGACACGGGAACTTGAAGTCATAAACCGCCTGGACCTTGAGCGGGTTCCCGAGCGCGTGCAGCACCACGTCAGGAACGATGCTCCCCACCAGCAGGTGGAACTGTCCGTCCGCCAGCCACTGGGCCACAACTTGTGGATCCAGCCACCGCGTCTGCCCTGTCCTCGAATCCTTGAGGTAGCGCGGCTCCAGGCTGAAGCGCCCCGCGTCGGTGGCTCCCAGCATCCGCTGCACGCACTCCAGCGCCGCCGCATGCTTCTCCTCCCCCAGCTTCATCCCCCACGTCACCTCCGGCACCTTCAAATCCAGCGGCTTCTTGCATAACTCCGGCGAGGTCCGCCCTCCCGTCCCCAGGAGTCGCTCATTCACCTCGAAGTTCGCCTCCTTCGCGCACTCCAGTAGCACCCGTTGCACGTGGGTCACCTCCGCGGCCTCCCACAGGCGCAGCATCGCGGCGGCCTGGCCCGCCCTTGCCGCCGCCCTCGCCAGCCACGGGAGGATCGCCTCCTGGCCCACCTGGCTCGCACAGCCCGGGTGGTGCAGACAGCCGCTGGTCGCGGAGTCCATGGTCTGCTCATAGCTTGAGGGCGCCGAGCCCCCCGGAGTCGCACAGGCGGTCAGCAAGAGGCAGCACAGCAGCCACATCGGTCGGGGAGGGGTTCTCACGTCGCGCCTCCTCGCATGGAAGCGCCGGCCCCTTCAACCCATGCCGTGAATCACCTCCCGCCCTGGCGCACCAGAGCGGGAGGCACTTCCAAGGCGTCTCAGTTCCGACGGCGGCGACGCGAACCCATCAGCCCCAGCAGACCCAGCAGCGAGAACGCCGCCAGCGAACCACCGCTCGCTGAACATCCGCCCCGGTAGAGGTCATCCCCCCCCTCATCCAACGGCGACGGCTTCACCGCGGTGTCCGGCAGCGCGCCGCCCGTGCCCGCGTCCACCGTGCCTCCTGGCGACGTGCCCGCGTCCACCACCGGATCAGGCTCCACCGGAGAGCCTGCGTCCACCACCGGATCAGGCTCCACCGGAGAGCCCGCATCCACCACCGGATCCGGCTCCACCGGGCTGCCCGCGTCCACCGGCTCCGGCTCCGGCTGCACCACCGGGAACACGTCCTCGCGGCTCGTCGCCTGGATGAAACCGTCGTGGTAGACGACGCCCACCGGCTTGATGCTGTCGTCCCGGTACAGGCCCAGCTTAAGGTAGCTGTTCTGGCCGGCGTACATCGTCTTGGCCTTCGTCTTGTTCAGCACCTGCTTGCCGTTGTGCCACAGCTCCACGAAGCCCACCGACGCGTCCGGGGACCACTTCGCGTGGAAGATGAACTCGTGCCACACCCCGCGCTTGAGCGGCGTGCTCCACACCGTCCCGCTGTCGTTCACCGTCAGCCGGATGACCTCGCCCTTGACGAAGAACTCCACCGGCGGCGACCCGCAGCACCCGTCGTGGTGCCACTGCGTGAAGAGCTGCCACGCATCCACGCTGGGGAAGTCGTTCGCGAACATCACCTTCCAGCGGTACCAGTACTCCGAACCCACCTTCTCCCGGCTCAGGTACACCAGCTCGTTGCGGTTGCCGCTGGAGTTGATGGGATCATCGCCCTGCTTCACCGTCGCCTTCAGCGCGTACTTGCCCTCCGCCACCGGGCTCGTCACCAGCTGCAGCCGGTCAGCGCTCACCATCTGGGTCGTACTGAATTGCGAACGATCCCCCGTCTCGAAGTCTCCCCGCCAGACGATACCCGCCGCAGCGAGGCTCGGGAGCAAACACATCGCAAGCCAGAGGTGCAGTGCTTTCAATGATGAATCCTTGAGGGAGGTTGGGGGGACCAGCCAGGGGAGCCAGAAACTTTGCTGTCAAAGTTTCGACAAACCCTACCTCAAGTCATTCCCCCACTTCATTCCCTCTCAAGTCCATTCCCACATGCCTGACAATAGGGCATGCGGGCAGCCGAGCCCTGGCCCGTTTGAGACATGTTTCACGTCTGGAGCACCCCGCCCGCACCCACCGAGCGGACGGGGGAGCGGTGTCCTGAACGCAACGCGTCATTGACAGGGGAGCATGCAGGAGGCTGACGGCTCGGGGGGGTGGTGTATGGTCGCGGACCCTTCCGGCGCTCCCCTCCCGGGGTGCCCCCTGCGTGCCCCATGCTCGTGCTGCGAGACGTCCAGAAAACCGACTTGCCCGGCCTGAAGCGTCTTGCCGCGGTGCTGAACACCGTCAACCTGCCGAACAACGAGGAGACGCTCGAGGCCATCATCGACAAGTCGGTGAAGAGCTTCGCGGGCCGGGTGAAGGACCCGTTTGATCGCGAGTACCTGTTCGTGCTGGAGGACGTGCGCAACAACCTCATCATCGGCACGTCGATGATCATCGCCCAGCACGGCACCTACGAAGCGCCGCACATCTATTACGAGGTGAGCGAGCGGGAGCACTACTCCGCCTCGCTGGAGCGCCACCTGCGGCACAAGGTGCTGTCCATCGCGTACAACTACGAGGGCCCCACGGAGATTGGCGGCCTGGTGGTGGACCCGCCCTACCGCGCGACGCCGGACAAGCCCGGCAAGCAGCTGTCCTTCGTGCGCTTCCTCTTCATCTCCATGCACCGGCGCATCTTCCGTCCGCGCATCCTGGCGGAGCTGCTGCCGCCGCTGCTCCCGGACGGGCGCAGCCTCCTGTGGGAGGCCTGCGGCAAGAAGTTCACCGGCCTCACCTACCTGGAGGCCGACCGGCTGAGCCGCCAGAACAAGGAGTTCATCAAGGAGCTGTTCCCCTCGTCGGACATCTACGCGTCGCTGTTCCCGGACCGCGTGCAGAAGGTGCTCGGTGAAGTGGGCCCGGCCACGCGCGGCGTGCAGCGGATGCTGGAGCGGGTGGGCTTCCGGTACGTGGAGCGCATCGACCCGTTCGACGGTGGCCCGCACTTCGAGGCGGACACGGCCGACATCTCCCTGGTGCGCCGCTACCGCACGCTGAAGCTGACGGACGAGGACTTCGAGCTGGAGGGGGACGACGTGCTCGTCGCCGCCGAGCGCGAGTCCGGCCGCAACCGCTTCCGCTCCGTGCGCTGCCATGCCCGGCTGGACAACACCACCATCTCCCTGCCGGCCCGCGCCAAGGAGATCCTCGAAGTGAAGACCGGCGCGAAGCTGTCCATCATTCCCTTCGAGTAGCCCGCACCACGCGCCACTCCCCGCGCAGGAGCGACAGCCAGCGCTCCCCGGCCTCCAGGCCGGGGCCCTCCGGAGGGACGAGCGCGAGCGGCAGGTGCGTGTCCGAGCGCACCGGATCCAACGACGTCGGATCCAGGTCCAGCACGCCGCCTCCCCGCAGCGCCACGCGCACCCAGGCATGGGGACGCGCGGGGCCACCGTCCACCACCAGCAGGCCGTGCACCAGACCCACCCGCTGGCCGTTGGCGCGCGCCAGGGCGGCGAAGCGCAGCGCGTGGGCCAGACACCCTCCCGCCTCGCCCTCCCCTCCCGAGCGCCAGTCCGCCGCCGTCGGGCCCTTGTCCGGGAAGGCCGCGTGCACCTTCCGGGAGAGCGCCCGGGCCGCGTCTGGCGTCCATGCCGTCATGTCCGGCAGGCGGTCGGGGACGGGCGCCGTGGGACGTGCTGGCCCGCTCGGGACCAGCTTCAGCGCCCCTTCCACACCGCCCCCCACCGGCACGCCGTCCGCGAAGAGCTCCGGCGGTGTCCTGAGCCGTTCTCCCGGTGCGGCCACCGTGAAGCGGGACTCCCCCACGTCCAGCGCTCGCAACCTTCCTCGCGCGTCGTAGTCCGCACGGAAGCGCGCACCCAGCATCGTGCCGTCGGCGCTCGTGGGACTTCGCGACGTGACGCAGTGGGGACCTTCCTGGCCGGACAGCTCCTCGCGGCCCTTCACGCAGCCCTCGGGCGGTGGGCCCCGCCACAGCCACAGCGCCTGCGGCACCGCGTCCGCGCCCATGACGCGCCCCGCGGCATCCACGTCCAGGGTCACCTCGCGGACCCGCTCTCCCGCGCGGCCCTCGCGCACGTGCAGGTGCCGGCTGGTGTACGTGAAGCGACCCGCGTCCAGGGCCAGCGAGACGGTCCCCACCGGCACGCCGCGCCACGCGAAGACGAAACGGACGGATTCTCCGCTCGCGGCCCCTGTGCTGGCGGGGTTTACCTGGAGCGCCAGCATGGCGACGGCGAGAAGGGCCTTCATGCGAGGGCGAGCATGCGTCGAATTGAGGACCGGCGCGAGAAGGCGGGTTAGCGTGCACCCCCTCCATGGGCGCCAAACGGTACCTCTTCTCGTTCGGGCTGGCGGCGGCCCTGGTCTCCGCGCTGCTGCTGGGACTGATGCTGCGCTGGGTGACGGGCTCGCCCGATGATGTCGCCGGCTGGGCGGTGCTGTTCTTCGGCGTGCCCTTCCTGTGGCTGTCGGGCAGCTACCTCGCGTGGTTCCGCTGGGCCGCGATGCGAAGGCGCGAGCGCCGCGGGCTGATGGCCCGGCTCGCGGAGGGCGACCTCACCACGCCCATCCACCAGGGCTTCGAGGGCCAGGAGGACCTGCGCCGCCTCATCCTCTCCCTGCGCCGCGCCATGTCCCAGGTGCAGCGCGTGACGAGCAACCTGCACCGCACCGGCAACGGCGTGAGCGACCAGGCCCGCGTGCTGCTGGAGGCCGCGCGGCGACAGGGCGGCGCGGTGGAGCGCACGCTCACCGCCGTGGCCGGCAACGGCACCAGCCTCCAGACGGCCGTCAAGCGCGTGCAGCACATCGAGACCTTCGCGCACGAGACGACGGGCGCGCTCCTGGAGATGACCGAGCGGCTGCACCAGGTGGTGGACGGGCTCACCACCGTCAACGACTTCAGCCAGCGCACCAGCGCCCTCATCCAGGACATGACGGAGCGGCTGGGCCACATCGCCGCGTCGGGTGACGAGCTGGGTCGCTTCGCCAGCGAGGCGACGGAGTTCGTCGGGCTGGTGGAGGGCGGCATCAACGCCGTGCGACGTCGCGCCACGGACACCAACAGCATGGCGCTCGCGGTGACGGCCACCGCCCAGCGCGGCGAAGCGCTGGTGGGCGACAGCGTGCAGGGCATGTACCGGGTGGAGGAGACGGTGCGCAAGGCGGCCGAGCTGATGGAGATGCTCGGCACGCGGTCGATGGAGATTGGCCGCATCGTGGACGTCATCCAGGAGATCGCCGACCAGACGAACCTGCTGGCCCTCAACGCCGCCATCATCGCCGCGCAGGCGGGCGAACACGGCCGCCCCTTCGGCGTGGTGGCCAATGAAATCCGCAGCCTCGCCGAGCGCACCACGCGCTCCACGCGCGAGATTGGCACCATGGTCACCGGCATCCGCGACGCGGTGGAGACCGCCGTGGCGCTGGTGCAGGAGGGCCGCGAGCAGGCCACCGCGGGCGTGGCGCTGGGCGACCGCGCCGCCGAGGCCCTGGGGGAGATCCGCACCATCACCCAGCGCACCTTCGCCGCCGTGGAGGCCACCGTCGCGGAGACGCAGCGGTTGGAGGCCCAGGGCGCCACCGTCGTGGAGGCAAGCCAGCGCGTGGCGCGCCGCGTGGAAGACATCACGCGCATGGCCATCGAGCAGTCCGGCAACGCGCGCGACCTCGTGCGCCAGATGCAGGAGATGGGGCGCGTGGGACAGAGCGCCGCGCAGAAGGCGGAGGCCCAGGCGCGCACCGGGCGCGACCTGTCCGAGGCCGTGATGCGGCTGAGCGCGGCCATCGAAGAGCTGCGGCAGGCCCATCTGGTGCTCACCCGGGGCGATGCGTCCATCCGCGAGGAGGTGGCGCAGGTGCGCGAGGACGCGCGCCGGGTCATCCGCATTGGCGACGGCCTGGACCGCACGGTGGATCAACTGAGCCACGAGACGGCGAGCCTGGAGGCGGAGGTGTTCCGCTTCCAGCTTCCGCAGGCGCGCCCGGGCGGCATGCTGCGCGTGGGGCTGCATCAGGCGGCGTCCCTGCGCAACCGGCAGGCGGTGGATCCGCTGTTCAGCGTGGAGAACCAGATGGCGGAGCTGTCCGCCTGCGTCTTCTCCAGCCTCGTGCGGCTGGAGGACGGCGTGCTGGTGCCCGACCTGGCCGAGCGCTGGGATGCCGACCCCTCCGCGCGCCGCTACCGCTTCTACCTGCGCCGGAGCGTCACCTTCCACGACGGGACGATGCTCACCGCGCTGGACGTGAAGCACCACCTGGAGCGGTTGATGGACCCGGCGGTGCGCTCGCCGGACCGCAGCCTGCTGGAGGACGTGGAGGGCGCGCCGGAGTATTCCCAAGGTCTGGCGCGCGAGGTGGCGGGCATCGAGGTGCTGGACGAGGGCACGCTGGAGATCCGCCTGCGCGAGCCCAAGGCGTTCTTCCTCCAGTTGATGGCGCTCACGGCCACCGCGGTGGCGAAGGTGGACGCCTCCGGGAAGCTGGTGGGCACGGGCCCGTTCCGCGTCGTGGGCCTGGAGCCGGACCGCGTGGTGCTGGAGCGCAACCCGGGCTACTGGCGCGGCGGCATTCCGCTGCTCGACCGGCTGGAGTTCCACCTGATGGAGTCGCGCCCCCTGGCGGTGCGCCGGATGCTGGAGGGACAGTTGGACCTCGTGTCCTTCCTGCCCACCGAGCACACGGAGGCCAAGGGCCTGGAGCTGCACCAGTTGGTGGCCAGCACCACGCCCTCCACCGCGTTCGTGGGCTTCAACCTGAACGAGGCGCCCTACAACGACGTGCGCGTGCGGCGGGCCCTGCGCGCGGGCATGGACATCCAGGGGCTGGTGGAGCAGTTCCATCCGGGGGCCCGGGTGGCCCGCACCTTCACGCCGCCGGAGCTGCTGGATGGCGCGGAGCTGGGCCTCGCGCCCACGACGGACCTGGGGCTCGCGGAGCGCCTGCTGCGCGAGGCGGGGGTGCGCCGGTTGCAGCTCACGCTGCACCACCCCGTGGGCCGCGACACATCCGCCGAGGACGCGGTGCTCTTCCGCCCGTTGATCCACGCGGGGCTGCTGGAGCTGCGGCACGTGCAGATGAGCCCGGAGGAGTACCTGCCGCGCCTGCGTGAAGGAAGGGTCCCGGCCTTCCGCACGATGTGGCTGGCGGACTTCCCGGACCCCGACGTGTTCCTGCACTTCCTGCTCAACTCCAACGCGCAGACGGTGTACCCGCTGGGCTACCGCAACCCGGAGTTTGATCGGCTCACCGCCGAGGCGCGCGTGTCCATCGATCCAGAGCTGCGCTCGCAGCTCTACCGGCGCGCGGAGATGCTGGCGCGCGAGGACTGCCCGCTCATCCCGCTGTACCACGACCGCACGCACGTGGCCGCGGTGGCGTCCGTGCAGAACCTGCGGCTGCACCAGACGCCGCCCCAGGTGCGCTTCGAGGACCTGTGGGTGGATCCGAGCGCGGGCGGCTGACCCCACCGCCGCGCTACGGCACCGCCCGGCGTGTCCCAGACGGGCTGGCGTTCCGCTGGGGCCAGCCCCGCGTCTCCGCGCGATGGCCCACGGGGTAGGACTCCAGGAGCCAGACCCCGTCGCGCTGGAGCGCCACATGCAGCACCTCGCCCGCGAACGCCGCGCCCGCCACCTGCACGCGGCCCGGCAGCGCGCACATGCCGACCTTGGAGCCGGCGCTGATCCACTCCAGCCAGGCCTGTCGCTGTCCGTTGGGCAGCTCCGCGTCCGCGAGCACGCTCACGGTGCCGAACTCCATCAACGCGGCTTCATGCAGGGTGCCGGGCAGCAGGGGCGAAGGCAGCGCGTCCACTTCGAAGAGGGCGTGGCCGTCATCGAAGCTGAAGGTGCGGAGCACGGTGCGCAGCTCCTCCGCGGCGCATGGGATGCCATCCGTGCGCTCACACGAGCGCGCGAAGGCATGGCCCACGGAGCCTCCGGGCGTCACCAGCACGGGCTCGTCGAGAGGCACCAGCGTGCGGAGGCCCCCATCCCAGTCCAGCGCGACAGGCACGCCGCCATCCGTGTCCAGGAAGGCCCGCGCCCCCACGAGCAGTTGCCCTGAAGCCAGGGCCAGGGACGGCGCGCCTCCCGGCACACCGGCGTCGAGCACTTCAAGGCCCAGGGCCCCGATGCCTCCATCCGCGAGCGCGGTGGGACCGAAGGCGGGCCATGCCGTGAGGCTGTCGTTCGGTGCCGGGGCATACAGCGCGAACTCGCCCCCGCGCACCGCGCCTCCATCCAGTGCGGGGCCCGCGTCCTCGGGGGCTGTCTCCCAGGAGGTGAAGGCCAGCCGTCCATCCCAGGGCGTGTAGAGGTACGCACCACGCGTGTCGTCCACGGCGAGCCTCGCAGCGCCACCGCCGTCCTCCTCGGGCCCCAGCGCCAGCGGCGTGCCCGCCTCCGCGCTCAGCAACGCGAGCCTGGAGCGCAGGGGCTCCCGCACCGTGCCCGCGTCATCGCCCGCGTCCGGAGCCGCCTCGCTCCACGTGACGTGGGTGAGCACGTTTCCCTCCACCGTGAGCGCCACGCGGCCTGTGCCCGTGCCGGGCACTCCGTCCTGCACGCCTCCATCCGGGGTCGCGTCGGAGAGGGCCAGCGACGTGCGCCAGCGCAACGCCCCCGCGCCTCGGGGCGCATACGCCTCCAGCGCCTCCGGTGCGAGCACCACCACGCCCGCGTCCGAGGCCGCGAGCAACGTCCGCGCGCCTCCATCCTCGTACGGCGATTCGTAGCGCAGCAGTCCGCTCTCCGTGTACGCGGCGAGCCGGCAGCCCGCGTCCCCTCCGCACACCGAGGCGTAGACCGTCCCGTCATCCACCAGCAGCACCGGCCCGCCGTCCTCCGCGATGGGCTCGCCTCCCAGCTCCGCGCTGAAGAGCGCGACCAGGTCCCCCGCGTCCGGGCGCATGCACTCGCCCGCGCTGCACATGCCCTCTCCCTGGCACGGCGTGGCGGGCGCGCAGACGAAGCCGTCCGGCGGCGTCACGGCGCGGCACGTGCCACTGACGCAGACCCGGGCCTCCTTGCAGCTCACCGCGCCGCACGGGGTGAAGTTGTCCACGTCCACCACCGTGCACCCCGCGTTGCGGTCGCACACGCCCACCTTGCACGGGTCGCGCGGCACGGGGCACGCGACGCTCGCCGTCACACAGCCCTGCGTCGGCGAACAGGTGTCGACGGTGCACGGGTTGTCGTCGTTGCACGTGCGCGGCTGCCCCACGCAGGCTCCCGACTGACAGCGGCCGTTCTCCTGGCAGCGACTGCCAGGAATGCATGAGGCGCCGTCAGCCAGCGGGGACTCGATGCACTGCCCCGAGTCCAGGTCGAAGCGCGACTCGCGGCACTCACCCTCTGGCAGGCACGCCAGGGGACGCACGCCCACTCCGGTCAGCTTCACGGTCGCCGTGGTGCGGCCCGCGGTGAGCACCAGCTCGCCCTCCACCGGCGTGTTGCCCGCGGAGAACAGGATGTCCACCGTGCCCGTGCCGCTGCCCGGCACGACAATCTGGGACACGACGACGAAGAAGGGACTCTCCGTCTCCGCCGCCACCTCGACACCCGCGCGGCCCGTGGCCACCAGCGTCAGCGAGCGGCGCACCTGCGTGCCTTCCAGCACCCGGCCGAAGTCCACCACCGTCTCCTGCGGCCGGAAGCTGGCGCTCGCGCCGCCCACGTTGGAGTCGTCGCCACAGCGACACCCACCAAGGAGCAGCAAGACGCCGAGCAGGAGCCACCAGGGAGCACGGGCACGGAACATGCCCCGACTCAACCGCGCCACCCCGGGCCCGCGCAACGTGGACGCCGCCCTCCCCGGCCGGCCCCGTCCACTTTCACGGAAGGAAGGGGCCCCGCGAGGACGACGACTGCTCCACGGGCGACGCACGCCGACGCGCCAGCGCCCGCACGCCGAAACCCAGCCCCGCCACCACCACCAGCCCGATGGCCGCGTACTGGTAGCGCGTCACGAGCACCGTCAACCGCTCCAGGTTGCCGCCCACCGCCATGCCCAGCGCGATGATGGTTCCGCTGTGCGCCAGCGCGGACACCGTGCCCAGCACCAGCGCGTTGAACCGGGGCATGCGCGCCGCCCCCGCCGCGATGAAGATGACGCCCCGGATGCCGGGCAGGAACCGGTTCACCAGCAAGAGCCACGGGCCCGCGCGCCGCATCCGCGCCTGCACCGACTCCAGCCGCGCGTGGGTGAGTCCGAAGAACGAATGCCCCGGGTTCGCCTCGAAGCGCTTCGCCAGCCACTGGCCCACCGAATAGTTGATGAAGGCACCCAGCACGCTGCCCGCCGTCACCACCACCAGCACCAGCCACCAGGGCTTCTCACCGCGCACGGCGTAGATGCCGCCCATGAGCACGATGGTGTCCCCGGGAAACGGCGGCACCACGTACTCCAGCATCGCCGCCACGCCGAGCACCAGGAACCCGAAGGGCCCTAGCGCTCCAATCAGCTTGTCGACGTGCTCGATCCACATCATCCGCGCGGCCACCCCTGCGAAGGAAACGTCCCGCGCGAGACTTAAGCCTCCTGCCCGCCCGGCGGAACCCGTCGCCCCACCTGCCCGCCGGGCGGTGAACACGACGGGGCGCCCGGAAACTAGCGGGGAGGCGTCACCACCGGCGTCGGCAGCACCGTGCCGCCGTACTGGCTGGCCGCCAGCGTGCCGCACGCCGCGCCAATCTCCTTGCCGCCCGAATAGCGCCGCGCGATGGGCGCCTTCAGAATCTGGAGGTGGTCGCGAAACGCGCTCAACTCCTCCGCGGTGGGCGGCAGGTACTTGCCCGTGGGGTCCGTCACGTCGATGAGGTCCACCTTGATGGGGATGCCCTCGAACGCGACCTTCAGCGCCTCCGCGTCCTCACGCCCCAGGTTGAAGCCCTGGATGGCCACGTAGGCGATCATCGCCCGCTCCCGCCGCGCCTCGCTGTACTCGCGAATCGCCTCGATGAGCTCCGGCAACGGGTGCGTCTTCTCGATGGGGAGCACCTTCGCGCGCTTCTCCGGGATGGCGCTCGTCACGCTGAACGCCAGCCGGAACGGATGCCCCTCGCGCGTGTAGCGCCGGATGGCCGGCACGTGCCCCGCGGTGGAGAAGGTGATGGCCGTGCCGGAGATGGAGAAGCCCGCGGGGTGCGAGAGGATCTGCGCCGCGCGCAGCGTCTCCTTGTAGTTGAGCAGCGGCTCGCCCATCCCCATGAACACCACGCCGCCCACGCGCCGGTCCGCCTCCGCGCGCACCTGCATCACCTGGTCGAGAATCTCCCAGGTCTGGAGGTTGCGCTGGAAGCCCAGCTTGCCCGTCATGCAGAAGTCGCACGCCAGCGCGCAGCCCACCTGGCTGGACACGCAGACGACGTACTTCTCGTCGAAGATGGGGATGCGCACCGCTTCGATGCGACCGCCCAGCGGCGACTCGAAGAGGTACTTCACGAACCCGTCGTCCGCCTGCCGCCGCTCCACCACCTTCAGGGAGGGCATTTCGGCCTGGGCGCGGAGCAGGTCTCCCACGCGGCGCGGCACCTGGGGCGCCAGCGCGACGGCTTCCACGGTGGGGCGCGCATGGGCGAAGACGCCCGCGAACACCTTGCGCACCGCGGTGGGTGAAGGCTGGGCCGGCGCGAGCGCCGCTTCCAGTTCCGGCAACGAAAGGGATTTCAGGTTCACGAGCAGGACTTGATCTTCGAGCGCAGGAACTCGGTCAGCTTCGCAGAGACCTCCTTGGGCATGCGCAGCGCCATGGCGCGTTTGCACAGCCCCGGCGTCGCCCGGTAGGTGCTCATGAACTCCTCGCAGGGCTTGCAGCCCGACAGGTGCTCCTGGAGGTGCCGCGCCTCTTCCTCGGGCATCTCACCCTCGAGGAATTCCAGCAGGAGGTTGATGGAATCTTTGCACGTGTACATCCGAACCTCGGCTGGCTGCGGCTCCCCTCGCTACTGTTCGAAGATGCCGAGGCGCCCTGGGGGTTTCACACCCCGCGATTGTCCCGGTTGTAGAACAGGTCGATGGCCTCTCGCAGCGCGAGCCGTGCCCGATGCAGGCGGCTCTTGATGGCGGGGATGGAATCCCCCGTCACTTCTGCGATCTGTTCGTAGCTGAGGCCGTCCACGTCTTTCAAGAGGAAGACTTCCCGGTACCCCTCCGGCAGCCGGTCGGCCGCCTGCTGGATCGCCTGCCCCAGCTCCGCGTCCAGCGCCTTCTCCTCGGCGTCCCGGCTCCAGTCGGTGACGGGCTGGTCCGCCAGGGTGCCCCGCTCCGTGAATTCGGGGGTCTGGAGCTCCGCCTCCGCCGCCTGGGCCACCCGGCGGTGCCTCAGGCGCATGAGCGCGTGGTTCGCCGCGATGCGGTGGACCCAGGACCCGAAGGCCGCCTCGCCCCGGAAGTCCTTGAGGTGCTGGTAGGCGGACAGGAAGGTCTCCTGGGTGATTTCCGCCGCGTCCGCCTCCGAGCGCGTCATCCGCAGCGCCAGGCCGTACACCCGGTCCTGGTGCAGGCCCACCAGGGCCTCGAAGGCGGACACGTCCCCATCCTGGGCCCGCGCCAGGAGCCGCCGGTCTTCTTCCTGCCGGTCATCTTCCTGGGGGGCGTCGTGGGACATGACGCTTCCCACCCAACCAGCCGAAAGGTTCCGCGTCAAGGCCGACGGCGAGGCGCCCGGGACACGAAGCGACTGACGTGTCCACTGTCCCGGATCCACAAGCGGAAGGGTTCAGCGGCCCACGCCCCGGCGTACTCCACCCCGATGCGCGGCCCCCGCTCCACGCGGTCATCCAGGACTGGCTCCCCCCGCAGCAGGTGCAGCCCGTCCGAATCCAGCCGCTGCTTGTTGTGGTTCAGGTTCAACCCCAGCACCCGGCACAGCCGGCCCGGGCCGTCCGTGCGCTCGCCCGGGGGCAAGCCCTCCACCGGCTCCACCGCCCGCACCAGCACCGCCGCCCCTACCCCCTCGGTGTCCGTCACCACGTTGAAGCAGTGGTGCATTCCATAGATGAGGTACATGTACGCGCGCCCCGCCGGCCCGAACATCACCTCCGTGCGCGGGGTGAGCCCCTTGGAGGCATGACATGCCAGGTCATGCTCGCCCAGGTAGGCCTCCACCTCCACGATGCGGCCCACGCGCCGGCCCTTCACTCCGTCCACCACCAGCAGCGTGCCCAACAGGTCGCGCGCCACCTCCAGCGCGGGGCGGGCGTAGAAGGCCAGGGGGAGAGGACTCATGGGGTGCGGTCCTTTTCACCTCTGGGGGGTGTCCGTCCACCGCCGGGCGATTCTCGCGGCCCCAACTTCCAAAACTTCCAACAGACAACCTCCGCGCGCTCAACAAGCAGGCACCTTCGAACACCTGGGTGACAGCAGTTCACAGCGGCCCGTGGGTGGGGCAGATTGCGCCGCATGTCCACTCCTGGCCGGCTCTCCGGTCTCCTGCTTCCCCTCTTCTCCCTGCGTTCCCGGACGGACTTCGGCATTGGCGACTTCGGCGCGATGGATGGCCTGTTCGCCTGGATGAAGGCCGCGCGTCAGCGCCTGCTGATGGTGCTGCCCCTCCTGCCCACCGCCCCGGGCGACCCCAGCCCCTACGCCACGCGGTCCGCGTTCGGCCTGAACCCGCTCTTCATCGACCTGAGCCAGGTGCCGGAGTTCCAGGCCACCGGCGGTGAGGCCGCGCTCAGCGACGAGCAGCGCCAGAAGCTCGGCGAGGCCCGCGCCGCGCCGCGCGTCCGCTACGACCTGGTGTTCCCGCTGAAGGACGCCGCGTTCGCGCGCGCTTTCGACCACTTCGAGAAGCACGAGTGGACGCCGCGCACGCCGCGCGCCCAGGAGTTCCAGAAGTGGCGCGAGGCGCAGGGTGAGTGGCTGGAGAGCTACGCGCTCTTCACCGCCATCAGCGAGAAGGAAGACCGCCGCGCGTGGTGGCAGTGGCCGGAAGGGCTGCGCACGCGCCAGCCCGAAGCCCTGCTCGCCGTGAAGAACCAGGGCCTGGAGCGCCGCGTGCGCTACCACGCCTGGCTCCAGTGGCTGGCGGAGGCGCAGTGGAACGCCGTGCGCGCCCAGGCGAAGGCGAAGGACGTCCTGCTCTGCGGCGACGAGCCCTTCATCATCGGACAGGACAGCTCCGACTGCTGGGCCCACCCGGACATCCTGCGCCGCGACGCGCGCCTGGGCGTGCCGCCGGACGACTTCTCCGCCACGGGTCAGGACTGGGGCCTGCCCTACTTCGACTTCGCGGCGATGGAGAAGGACGACTACGCGTGGCTCAAGAAGCGCGCGGCCAAGGCGGCCAGCTACTACGACCTGCGCCGCGTGGACCACGCGGTGGGCTACTTCCGCCAGTGGATCCGCGACGACAAGAACCCCACCGGCTACTTCGTCCCGTCGGACGAGGCCACGTGGCGCCGCCAGGGTGAGAAGCACTTCCGCCTGCTGTCGGAGGGCGCGGGCATCGTCGCCGAGGACCTGGGCGTGATTCCGCCCTTCGTCCGTCAAATCCTGGCGGAGCTGAAGCTGCCCGGCTACCGCGTGCTGCGCTGGGAGCGCGACGACAACACGTACCGCGACCCGCACGCCTTCCCCACCGTGTCGCTGGTCACCACCGGCACGCACGACACAGAGCCGCAGGCCGAGTGGTGGGAGCAGGCGCGCGAGGACGAGCGCCAGAGCGCCGCCCGCGCGTGGCCGGAGTTCCAGGGCGTGGCCCTGACGCGCGAATTCACCCCGGACATCCACCGCGCCACGCTGGCCGCCACGCTCAACTCGAGCTCGGACCTGTGCGTGCTGCCGTGGCAGGACGTGCTGGGCACCCGCGACCGCATCAACCTGCCCGGCACCATGGGCGACGCCAACTGGGCCTACCGCATCGCGCAGAACACGGACGCGCTGCTCACCGAACCCCAGACGAAGGACGCCGCGGAGCGGCTGGCGTGGCTCACCGCGTCCTCGCGACGCTGAGCTTGAAGGCGAGCTTGAAGCACTGAAACACACCGCCCCGGGGCCGCTGGACGACAGCCGCCCCGGGCGCGTGGGAGCTTCAGCCCCGCTTCAGTTCTCGATGCACTTCACCTGGCCGGGGAAGCCGTCGAACACGGCGCACCGGCGGCCCTCCTTCGCGCAGTCCAGCCGGTCGCAGATGTTCTCCACGACGCACAGCGGAGGCGAGCGACCGAAGTCCAGGAACAGCTCCGCGCAGTAGCGGAACGGATCCGCGCACCCGAGCGAGCCGCAGTAGGGGGTGTCGGAGAGGTTCTCTCCCTCCTTGAGCATCACCACCTCGTCCTCGTTCACGCCGCAGCCGGTGGCGAGCACCAGCGTGACCGACAGCAGCATCGCGATTCGCCGGACCATAGGGGCCCGAATCTGGCGCACCCCGGGCCCGGTTGCACGCGCCACGGCGACGGGCGGAGCCTAAAGGACACTGACCCGGGACCCGAGGTCGTGGAATGCGACATTCCCGGCACAAAGAAACATTGCGAAACGCGTCAGGCGCTGGCCATCCGGTAAGAACCGTGGCGTGGCCGACGTCCGACTCCTTCGATCCCGCTCCGCCGTGCCCCTCGCGCTGGTCGTGCTGTTGACGGCCTGTGCCACCACATCCTCCACCCAGCCCTCCGGGCCCAAGGTGAAGTCCCTCGACATCGAGGGAGCGAAGCAGGTGGATGACGGGGACATCAAAGACCGCATCCTCACCTCCGCCACGCCCTGGTACGCGTTCTGGCCGTTCGGCAAGGCGCACTACTTCGACACCAACGCGTGGCAGGCGGACCTGCGCCGCATCGAACGGTTCTACCAGGCCGAGGGCTTCTACCAGGCCCAGGTGGAATCCAACGAGATCATCCCCGAGGGCGACAAGGCCGTGCGCCTCAAGGTGGTCGTCAACGAGGGCGCGCCCACCCTCATCGACCGCATTGAACCGCACGGGCTGGAGGCGCTGGAGAAGGGGGAGGACGCGCCCACGAAGCGCCAGCGCGAGCTCATCCTGGAGGAGCTGCCGGTGCGCGCGGGCGACGTGTTCCGCGAGGACACGTGGGGCGCCACCAAGGAGCTCATCACCGAGCGGCTCAAGGACCTGGGCTACGCGGAGGCGGAGGTCACGGGCGAGGTGCGGGTGGACGTGGCCACGCAGAAGGCCATCGTGGACCTGCAAATCGTCCCGGGCCTGCGCTACCGCTTCGGCAACATCTTCATCGCCACGGACGCGAACCCGCAGGTGCCGCCCCGCCGCATCATCGAACAGACGCAGGGCGCGGTCATCAAGGGCGAGTACTTCAGCGAGAAGGCGCTGGCGGAGGCCCAGGCGCGCGTCTTCCGCATGGGCGTCTTCGGCGCGGTGAAGGTGAACCGGGGCGCGCCGGACCGGCAGAACGCCACGGTGCCGGTGGTGGTGGACGTGCGCGAGTCGCCCTTCCATTCGCTCCGGCTGGGCGGAGGTATCGGCGTGGACGCGGCCCGACAGGAAGGCCGTGTCCTGGGTGAGTGGAGCAACCGCAACTTCCGGGGAGGCCTGCGGCGTCTGACGCTGCGCGGCCGGCTGGGCTACGCGTTCATCCCCAACATCCTGACGGCCCTGCGCAGCGATCCCGACGGCACCCAGGACGGCAAGAGCGGCATCGTGTTCGAAGCCACCACGGAGTTCGAACAGCCGCGCTTCCTCTTCCGCGACCTGCGCCTGCAAGCCTCCGTCACCGCGGAGAAGGGCCTTCAGCAGGCGTACCAGTTCTACGGCGGCTACCTGAAGACGGGCGTCATCTGGCAGCCCCACGACTCCTTCTCCGTCTTCCCCTCGTACAACCTCCAGCTCTACCGGCTGGAGGGCAAGGTGTCCGCGGATGAGACCGTGCCGCCCATCATCCTGGGCTGCGACAACCCGGACGGGAAGTGCGACGTCGCGCTGAGCTTCCTGGAGGTGGCGTTCGCCTGGGACCGGCGCGATGACCGCACCGAGCCTCGCGACGGCTACTACGTGGGCTTCTCCATCCAGAAGGGCGGCAAGCCGTTCTTCGGCAACTACGACTACGTCCGGCTGCTGCCGGACCTGCGCTTCTACTACTCCATCGGGGAGAAGAAGGACCTGACGATGGCGGTGAAGCTGCGCATGGGCACGCTGAACTCGCTGGACGGCAAGCCCAGCTCCATCGTCACCCGCTTCTTCTCCGGCGGCGCCACCTCCATGCGCGGATTCAACGGCCAGCGCCTGTCGCCCATGACGCCGCTCACGCCCAGCTACAAGACGGACGACGACGGCAACACGTTGCTGGACGCCAACGGCAATCCCATCCTGGACGAGTGGAACACGGTGCCCGTGGGCGGCAACAGCCTCGTCGAGACCTCCGTGGAGCTGCGCTACATGCTGACGGGCAGCCTGATGCTGGCCGTCTTCTACGACACCGGCCTCGTAGGCACGGAGAACCTGGTCGGCAAGAACGCGCCCCAGTTGTTCGGTCCCGAGCACTACCACGCCGTGGGCGGCGGCCTGCGCTACCTCACGGTCGTGGGACCCATCCGACTGGACATCGCAAGGCGTCTGAACATCGGGCGGGGATTGCCCGTCAGCGACCCCGCATACATCTATCCGTCCTCTGGTGGATGCCTGGGCTTCGGACGCAAGTTCGACAAGACCTCGACCTCCCCGGATGCCGCGTTCGCCGGTGCCCCTGAAGGGCTGTGCGCGGTCCACATCTCCATCGGAGAGGCGTTTTGAGCCAGTCGTCCACGCCCCCCGCCCCCGCCTCGCCCCACCGGCGCAAGCGCTGGGGTCGGAGGTTGCTGTGGGGCCTGCTCGGTTTCCTTGGCCTCATCGTCCTCTTGGTGGTGGGCGCGCTCGTCTACGCCACCAGCGCGGGCGGTTCGGCCCGCATCGCGCGCTTCGGTGTCGACCTGGCGAACAAGCAGTTGGCGGGCCGCCTGGAGCTGGGCGGCTTCGACCTGGACCTCAACGGCGCGGTCCTCACCGGCATCAAGATCTACACGCCCGAAGGAGACCTCGCGGCGGAAGTGGCCCGCGTGGAGGCGCGGCTGAGCCTGTCGCCGCTGCTGGGCCAGTCCGTGGACCTGACGAAGGTGCGCATCGAGACGCCGCGCCTGTACCTGGTGCAGGACGAGCGCGGCCTCAACCTGATGCGCGCGCTGGAGCCCCGGGAGCCCAAGCCGGAGGAGCCTCCCACCCAGAGCACCAGCAAGCTGGTCATCCACCTGAAGGACTTCGAGCTCAGCCACGGCTACGTGGACTTCCAGCAGGAGCTGCCCGACGGCGGCGAGCGTCAGGTGCGCCTGGAGGAGTTCGGCGCGAAGGGCGAGGGCAGCTACGCGCTGGCGTCGCAGGACTTCTCCGCGGACCTCCAGGCCACGGGCGGCCTCACCCGTCCGCTCACCGGGCCGGTGCGGCTGGTGCTCAAGGGCTCCGGCAAGGAGCTGGTGCGCAACGTGGATGCGCAGTTGGGCCTGGCGGGCGTGGAGGCGGACCTGGGCGCGAAGCAGTCCGGGGCCACGGCCGCGTCGGTGGAGCTGCGGAGGCTGTATGTGCCGCCAGAGCCGGTGAAGGCGTTCGTGCCGGCGTACCCGCTCATCGTGCCCATCGAGGCGAAGGGCACCGCGTCCATGGACGGCGACCTCGCGACGGCGAAGCTGGGCGCGACCGCGGGCAAGGCCACGCTGGACGTGGCGGGCGACGCGAACCTCAAGACCTTCCGCACAAAGGAGACCACCGTGAAGGCGCGCGGGGTGAACCTGGCGGAGTTGATGGAGAACGGCATCCCCACGAACATCGCCGCGGACCTCATCGCGCACGGCGGTGGCGACAGCGTGGAGGCGCTGGATGGCGACGTGGCCCTCACCGTGTCCCCTTCCGAATACCGGGGCCAGTCGGTGGGCCCCATCGAGATGAAGGCCAGCGCGAAGGACGGCCGCTATCAGGTGGGCAACCTGCGCGTGATGATGCCGGGCGCGGCGCTCATCGCGTCGGGTGAGGGCACCGCGAAGTCGTTGGAGGCGCGCGGCAGCCTGTCCGCGGGCAACCTGAAGCTGCTGTCGCAGGCGCTGGACAAGCTGCTGCCCGGCGGCACCGTGCCGCCGTTGTCCGGCAGCGGTTCGCTGGAACTCCAGGTACGGGGTCCGCCGACCACGCCGGCCGTGAAGGTGGACGGCAACTTCGTCACGCTGGGCTACGGCGACATCGCCATCAAGGACCTGTCGCTCAAGGCCAGCGTCCCGGACGTCACCCGGCCGCTCACCACTGACGCCACCGTGCTCATCAGCGAGCTGAAGACGGGCGGCCGCAACTTCCGCGACCTGTCCGTCGCGCTCACCACGGATGAGCAGCGGGAGTTGAAGGCCAGCGTGCGCGTGGAAGGCGACGCGCAGCTCGCCCTGGGCGTGGAGGGCACGGTGGACGAGGACAACGAGGGGCTCGCGATGCGCGCCTTCTCGCTGTCGTGGCCGGAGGCCACCTGGACGCTCCAGCAGCCCACGCACCTGGCGTTCGGCGGGGGCCGCATCGCGCTGTCGCCGCCGCTCCAGTTGGCGTCGGAGTCGCAGACGCTGAAGGTGGCGGCGGTGAAGGACGGCGAGCGCATCGACGCGCGCATCGACCTGGGCGCCTTTGATTTGTCGAAGCTGCCGCGCATCGCGGTGCCGGAGTCGCTGGGCCTGGGCGGCACGCTGTCCGGCCACGTCGCGGCGAAGGGGCGCATGGCGCGGCCAGACGCGGACGTGGACCTCACCTGGGCGGACGGCCGGGCGCGCGGGTACCAGGGCCTGGGGCTCGCGCTGAAGGCCCAGTACGTGAAGGACCGCGCCACCGGCACGCTGTCCGCGGGCCTGAGCGCGGCCCAGGTGTCCTCCCAGTTCGACGTGCCGGTGCAGGGCGTGCTGCGCCGCCGCAACGAGCCCCTGTCCGTGACGGTGAACCTGGAGAAGTTCGACATCGCGGAGGTGTTGAAGCTCGCCGGACAGGCGCCCGGCCCCACCGGCCAGATGACCGGCAAGCTGGTGGTGAACGGCTCCGCGAAGGATCCGCGCCTGGACCTGCTCCTGAGCGGCAGCGAGCTGCGCTACCCGGGCCGTCCGGAGGCCCTCTTCGCGCAGGCGTTCGGCTTCGACCTGCGCGCCAGCTCCGACGCGAACGACGCCACCCTGGGCGCGCGCCTGGACGTGAAGGGGCTGGCCCCGCAGGCGTACGTCGCGCTGAAGACGCCCTTCACGCTGGGCGGCGTCATCGCGAAGCCGCCCACGCCCGCGCAGGCGATGGAGGCGCCGGTGCGCCTGGAGGCGCTGGTGGCGGAGCTGCCGCTGACGCTGCTCCAGGGCATGGAGGGCGTGGAGAAGCCGGACGGCACGGTGACGCTGAAGGCGGACGTGAGCGGCACCGCGCTGGCGCCGCTGGGCCGGGTGGAGGTGCAGGCCCGCGCGGTCACCGCCAACGGCCTGCCGAAGCTCAACGGCTCCGCGCTGGCGCTGGCGGGTGAGAAGGACGTGAAGCTGACCCTGGACGTGCAGCGCCCCAACGGGCCGCTGGCGATGCTGGAGGCGCGCGTGCTGGCGCCCCTGGCCGCGCTCCAGGACCGCGAGGTCATCAGCCGCGTCCCCTTCCGCATGAAGGGCCGCGTGGGACCGGTGCCCCTCAATGAGATTCCCGGCATGGCGCAGCCGAACATGGGCAACAAAGGACCGCAGGGCGTGCTGTCCATGGAGATCGCCGCGCGAGGGACGCCGGAGACGCCCGAAATCGAGCTGAGCGCGGGCATGCAGGGCCTGGGCATGGCGCAGACGGCGCTGGGCCAAGCGCGGCTGACGTATGCCTATTCCGGGGCGAAGTCCCTGTTCGACGCGATGCTCACCGCGCCCGGAGGCGGCTCGCTGACGCTGGGTGGCACGCTGGACCTGGACCTGTCCCTGCCCGCATTCCAGTCCGAGCAGGGGCCGGCGAAGAAGGTGGAACGAGCGCCGGTGAAGCTGGCGTTGCGCGCTCGCGCCTTCGACCCGTCGTTCCTCTCCGGCATCTCGCCGTACGTGCGCTCGCTGGGCGGCATCATGCAGGCGGACGCGAACCTGGGCGGCACCGTGGGCGCGCCCACCTTCAAGGGCGACCTGGCGTGGAAGAACGGCAAGCTGGGGCTGATGGGCTTTGGTGAGTACCACGACATCCAGCTCGCGCTGAACGCGTCGCAGGAGCGCATCGACTTGAAGCAGCTCACCGCGAAGTCGGGCGGCGGGTCGCTGGAATTGACAGCCACCGCGGTCCGCCAGGGCAAGAGCGGCGAGTTCATGCTGGAGGGCAAGGGCAACACCAAGAACCTGCCCATCGTGGTGGAAGACCAGCTCATGGCCCTGCTCTCCATGAACCTGTCCATGAAGGGCAGCCTCACGGACCGGCTCGTGAACATCAACGACCTGAGCATCCCGGAGGCCCACGTCGAGTTGCCGGAGGCCAAGCGCAAGGACCTACAACCGCTGGAGCGCCCCGTCGACGTGGTGATGGTGCGCAACGGCGTGCCGGTGGACAAGCGCAAGAAGCAGCGGGCGCCCACGCAGGTGGCCGCGGGAACCGACCCGCGCAAGGCACCGGACGCGGCCCCAGGCACGAAGGGCAATCCCCCGGAGCCGGGCACCGCCGTGGGCGGCGCGGGTGGGCTGTCCACCGAGCCGACCGAGGCCGAGCTGGCGGAGGGCGAAGAGGAGGAGAAGGGACCGCCGCAGCGCCAGTTCTGGGTGAACATCAACGCGCCCCGCAACCTGTGGGTGCGCGGCACGGACCTCAACGTCCAACTGGGCCTGTCCGAGGGCTTCCGCGTCGAGTACGCCAACGAGCCGCGCATGTTCGGCGAGGTGATGGTGCTGCTGGGCCGCGTGGACGTGCTGGGCCGCCGCTTCGACGTGCAGCGCGACAGCCAGGTGCGCTTCACCGGCCCGGTCCTCTCGCCGTACATCAACGTCACCGCCGAGCACCGCAACGACAACGCGGCCGTCACCGTCTTCGTCACCGTGCGCGGCCAGGGCAAGGAGATCACCCTCAAGACGAGCAGCGAACCGTCCCTGCCGGAGTCGGAAATCTACACGCTGCTCGCCACCGGCCGGCGCACGCTGGAGCGCGGCTCGGGCGCGTCGATGAACGCGGGCGCGCAGGCGGCGTCGGTGGTGGGCTCGTTCGTCGCCAACGAGGCGCGCAAGGCCATCGCCGCGAAGCTGCCCCTGGACGTGCTCTCCATCGAAGCGGGCGACAGCGGCATCGCCGGCACCAAGCTGGAGGTGGGCACCTACGTGACGGATAAAATCTACGTGGGCTACACCGGCCGGGTGGGCGCGAACCTCCAGAAGGGGGAGAACGCCAACGCCGTGCGCTTCCAGTACCTGTTCAGCCCGCGCTGGAGCCTGGAAGGCCAGTATGGCGACGCGCGCTCCGGCGGCCTGGACCTCATCTGGACCAAGGAATACTGACCGCGCGCCCGGGCGACACTTCACGCCCGGGCGGCGGCTTCAGGCCTGACGGCTACAGCGCATAGACGGCGTAGCAGGCGCCCATGGGCCCCACGCCAGTGGTGCCCGCGCCGGGCGAGCTGCGCCACACGCCCTCCGCACCGCACTGCTGCCAGACAGTGCTGGAGGTCTGCACGCAGGTGCGCGTGGGGACACCCCGGCCCAGCCGCGTGGACTGGCAGTAGGGGAAGGACACGTTGCAGTTGGACGGCTTCACCGTGTCGCCCGCGGTGAAGGTGCCCGACAGGCACTGGCGCCACAGCGCGTCCGACGAGCTCTGCACGCACGACGCCTCCGGCACCGTGGCGTCCACCGTGCCGGAGTAGCAGCCGGCGGCGCTCGTCGGCCACGGGTAGGCCGTCAGGTAGCGGTTGTAGATGGAGGCCATCAGCGACGAGCCGCCCACGGTCGTCTTGCCACACTGGGTGGCGTACGCGCCCACCCAGGGCGTGTACGTGTAGAGCGCCGCGGTGGCCATGTTGACGGGCTTCACCGAACACGGATCCAACGTGGACTTCTGCAACCCCACCTTCCAGCCGGAGATGGTGGGACGGCCCGCCTCCAGGTCGGTGAGGTAGCCGCGCATCTTCTTCGCGGCGCACTCCACCTGCTTGCCGAAGCCCACGTATTGCGCATCACAGCCGCTGGTGTCCGGACAGCCACAGCCCGTCGCCTTGCTCAGGTTGGTGGACGTGCCGCTCTGGATGAGGCTGGACTCGCCCTGGATGCGCGCCAGCATGTACAGCGGGCTGATGTTGGACGCGCGCGAGCGCTCCACGATGAGCGTCGCCGCTGACTTGCCGTACGCGGGGTCGGTGTAGCCCGCCAGGTACGAGCCCTGCTGTTGCAGGAACTGCTGCACCTGCGCTGGCGTGATGGCCGTCCCGCCGGTGACGTCCGAGTCCTCCAGCAGCCGGTGCATGTCGTACTTCGTCGTCGCCTCCTGGAGCACCTGCCCGGTCAGTTCGTCGACGACCGGCTCCACATCACCCTCCAGGGGACCACAGCCGGCCGCCAGCAGCGCGGGCACCAACAACACGCACACTCGGAGCTTCATCTCGCACCTCGGAACGGGGGGAGCGCGGGCTGTAGCCGGTGGGGCGACGCTGACTCAAGAGATTCCTGGATTTATGGAATAAGCCCCGATGTGGGTGTTGCTGTCGGCCCGGGTGGGAGGGGCGGGACGGCGGGGGCGCAGGGTAAAGTTCCGGACATGCGGACCGTCCCCATGATGCGTCGGAAGTGTTGGTCGTTGCTTGCCGTGAGCCTGCTCGCGTTGGCGGGTTGCTCGGATTCGAGCGAGCCGGGCGAAGAGCCCGGACCGGGCACGGATGGCCCCGGGGTGATTCCCGGTGACGGCTCCGAGTGTCTGGGCGCGAAGTTCCTGACCTCCCTCGGCAAGGACAAGCTGCTGGTGGGCGCGCAGATGGAGGATGAGACGGCGAAGAGCGCGCCCTTCGACGTGCGCTACCTGTACATCGCGGCGGGCCTGTTCGATTCGAAGGACGCGTGCAACTCGTGCGCGTCCGGGTGCACGTCGAACGGGGCGTCGTGCTCCAACAGCGGTGAAGGCTGCGGGTGGTGGGGCTGCTGGCAGTACGACCAGGATCCGCCCGGCGCCTACGTGCGCGACTTCATCAAGGTGTCCAAGGACCAGGGACAGATTCCGTTCATCACCTACTACGAGGAGTTCCAGGCGAGCGGCTACACCGAAGGCAAGCAGCAGCTGGCGGCGCTGAACGACGCGAAGTTCCTGGAGCGCTACCTCGCGGACTGGCGCTTCCTGCTGAAGCAGGTGGGCCAGGAGAAGGTGATGCTCCAGATTGAACCGGACATGTGGGCCTACCTCCAGTTCTTCCCGGCGGACGGCAAGCCGCAGTCCACGCCGGTGGCGCTGAAGGCCGCGAACCCCACGGACTGTGGCGGGCAGGAGAACAACGCCGTGGGCCTGGGCAAGTGCATGATCGCCATGGCCCGCAAGTACGCGCCCAACGCGAAGGTGGGCCTGCACGCGAGCGCGTGGGCGACGAAGACGGACGTGTCCGGGAACACGGATCCGTCGTTCAACGTGACGGCGGAGGCGAACAAGGTCGCCGACTTCCTGTTGCAGGTGGGCGCGGCGGACACCGACTTCGTCACGGTGGAAGCGTCCGACCGCGACTCGGGCTGGTACGAGAAGACGCAGGGCAAGGCCGGATGGTGGGATCCGGAGAACCACACGCTGCCGCACTTCCACCAGGCGCTCACCTGGGCGAACGCCATCACCCTGCGCCTGAACAAGCCGCACCTGTGGTGGCAGCTCCCGCTGGGCAACATGAGCCTGCCCAACACCAAGCAGCAGTGGCGCGACAACCGCGTGGACTACTTCCTCACGCACCCCGCGGAGGTGGCCAAGGCGGGCGGCGTGGGCCTCCTCTTCGGCGCCGGCAACTACGAGCAGACCACGCCGGAGACGGACGGCGGCAACTTCGTCAAGCGCGTGAAGGCGTACAAGGCAGCGGGCGGCCAGGGCGCGTGCGTGCCCTGAGCCGGTGAGGTGATTCCGTGTCCCGGTGCTTCTTCGGAGGCACCGGGGTGGGTTTCTCCTTCCGCGTCCGGTGCGTCGTTGAAGGCACCGGGCACGGAGGGTGTGCTGCACGGCGGAAGGCATCGCCGCGCGTGAGCTGGAGCGGGGATGGTGCCCGCTCGCTCCGCACGGTGGGAGCATCACAGGCTCCCCGGAACTACGCGCGAGGGCGCGTGCGCGCGGAGGCCGTGCGCTTCTTCGCGGACTTCTTCGCGGGCTTCGTGGCAGCCGTTTTCGGCTTCGACTCCCGGGTGACGGCGCCTGGAGATTTCCGCGCCTGCTTCTTCGCCACCGCCGTGCGCGGGGCATCCGGAGCAGCCTTGTCGCTGGCCCCACGCTTCGACTTCGCCGCGGCCGTGTCACCCTTCCGCGCCTGGATCTTCTGGATGTACTGCGCGGCGTCCGGCGTCTCACAGGCCGTATCGCCTTGGTCCACCTCCACCTTGCCCAGCCGCTTCGCCGTCGCGAGCGCCGCCGTCTGGAGCGCGCCGCCCTGCGCTCCCAGCGCGATGAGCGCGCTGTTCATCGCCTCGCGGACCCGGTTCTTCGCCGTCGGCAGCTCCTGTTCGATGCGCTTCACCCACGGCGCCAGGTCCTCCCCCGCGAGCACCGTCGTCTTCACGAGCAGCGAGGCGAGCAGCTGCCAGCCCGCGCGCCCCACCCATTCCGAGGAGGAGCGTGTCCACTCCAGCGCCTTCAGCGCATGGGGTGAGCGCAGCGCCACGTTCGTCACGAAGACGTCCGTCAGCGTGTGCCAGTCGAGCGACTTCGCCCAGGCGCCCAGCTCCGTCCAGGACAGCGCGGGAGCGTCCACGACCATCGTCGCCAGCAGGCGCGCCTCGGTATGCCCCGACGCCCACAGCGAGCGGGCGAGCGTTGGAGCCGTGCCGATGCGCTTCTTCAGCACGCCCAGCGGCCCGAAGTTCACGCCGGACAGGGGCTCCGGTGCTCCGTGTCGGAGGTACGTCTTGCGTGTCTGCGGCGAACCCAACCGCTCCAGCTCCTGCATCGTCTCGTCGAGGGTCATGGCGGGCGCAGTCTGGCACGGAGTCGCCGCCAGGGCAGGTCCCTCGCGGTAGCTCAAATGAGTGACTGATGCACGCGTCCTTCGCTCTCTAACTTGGCGCTCTTGAAGGGCTGATGTCGCGCCATGCGAGGGGAGAAACCGATGACCAGCACCGGCTTCATGTCCGAGGAGTCCCTTGATGCCCCGGACGCCTGGGAGGGAGCGGATGCCCTCCAGGAGTTGGAGGAACTCGCGGATGCGTTCGGCGAGTTCGACGGCTTCGAGGCGGACGGCTTCGAGGGTGACAGCTTCGAGATGGAGGGCTTCGAGGACGACGGCTTCGAGGAGCTGTTCGCCGCCGCCGAGGAAGAGGACGCCTTCCTGGAGGACGACGGCTTCGAAGGCTTCGAACAGGACCTGGCCACCGGCCTGTACACGCCTTCCACCGCGCAACGCCTCGTCTCCGGTCCCGCCGCCGTCGTGCTCGCCCGGAGCCTCAACCCGTTCGTCCTGGAGTCCATGGACGCCGACGACTCGGAGGCCTTCCTCCGCCGCATCGCCCGGCGCGCCCGGGCCGCCGCGCGCAGTGTTGCCCGGGGCGTGCGGACGGTGGGCCGCATCGGTGGGGCCGCGCTGCGCCGCGCCGCCCCCCTGCTCAGCCGCGCGCTGCCGTTGCTCCAACGCGTGGCGGGCGTCGCCGGTCCGTGGGGCCGCGTCGTCGCCGCGGGGATTGGCGCGGCCCAGGGGCTGATGCGCGGCCAGGGGCTGAGAGGCGCGCTCGCGGGGGCCGTGGGCGGACTCATTCCGGGCGTGGGCGGGAGGATCGCCTCCTCCATCCTGCGCGGGGACGGCGCGGACGATGACGCGTCGTTGGACGCGCTCGCGGACATGGCGGACGCGCGGCAGGTGCCCGCCGCCGTGGCCCTTCCGCTGGGCGCGGGCCTCGCGGCGCGCATGGTGAGCCGGCAGGCGGTGCCCACGGTCGCCGCGCTCGGAGCCGCCGCCCAGGGCGCCGTGCGCTCCCGCACGCGCAGCCTGGAGCAGTACCTGATGCGCGTGGCGCGGCAGGTGCCGGGCGGCCCGGGACGCCGGCTGCGGATCCTGCGCGCCATCGCCCAGGTGTGCGCGGGGAACCTGCGCCAGCGGGGGCCGGGCGGCGCCATCGCCGCGATGCCCCAGGTGGTGCAGCGCGCGAGCCAGCGGGTCGTCAACCGCGCGCTCCAGACGCCCAGGCTCGGGGCCGTCCCGCCACGCGTGGCGGCGCGCCGGGTCCAGGCACGGCAGCAGGTGATGCGCCGCATCCCCGTCTCCGCCGTCAGCGCCGCGAGCGTCCGTCAGGCGCGCGCCTAGGCGCCGCCGTTCCATCCCTTCAACACACTTTCAGGACCAGCCAGCACAAGCCAGGACAGGCAAGGAGGAGTAGCCATGCAACAGCCGCAGCCTTTCGAGGAGGAGTTTTCCGGCCAGGATGAGATGTCCGACCTGATGGCCGAGGGCGAAGAGGGCTTCGAGGGCGAAGGCTTCGAAGCCGAGGGCATGGAGGGCGAAGGCTTCGAGTCCGAAGGCATGGAGGGCGAAGGCTTCGAGTCCGAAGGCATGGAGGCCGACGGCTTCGAGGGCGAGAGCATGGAGGCCGAAGGCTTCGAGTCCGAAGGCATGGAGGCCGACGGCTTCGAGGGCGAGGGCATGGAGGCCGAGGGCTTCGAGGGCGAGGGCTTCGAGTCCGAAGGGGCCGACGCGCTCGAGGACACCTTCGCCGAGGCCATGGACGCCCAGGACGAGGAGGAGTTCCTGCGGCGCCTCAGGGCCGGTGCCCGCCGGCTGATGCAGGTCGCCGGGCCGACGGTCCGGCGCATCGGACAGCGCACCCTGCCCATCGCCATGCGGCTGTTGCGGCAGGCGGCGCCGCGCGTGGGCGGCATCGTGGGCCAGGAGATTGGCCGCTCCGTGGGGGGGCTGCTCCGCGCGGACGCCATGGATGCCTTCGCGGATGCCGCGGCGGACTACGCTGGCGAAGAGGACATGGAGGCCTTCACGCGGGTGCTGGGGGGGCTCGCGGCGCGCCACGTGGTGCGCTCGACGATTCCTCCCGCGCGCCGCCGTCAGCAGCCCCAACAGGCGCGGGCCCTGGGCCGGGCCGTGGGCCAGATGACGGCGCGCATCGCCCAGCGGATCGTCCAGCGCTACGGCGCGCGGGCGCTGCCGGCGGTGACGCGCATCGTGCGCCAAGTGACGCGCCTGGTGCGCCAGCAGGGCGCGAGCCCCCAGGCGGTGCCGCGGATGATCCGCCGCATCGGCACCCGGGTGGTCGCCAGTCCCCAGGCGGTGCGCCGGCTCGCGCGGCCCAATACCGCCGCGCGGCAGCTTCGTGTGAGCGCGGGGATCCGCCGGCCCGCCCAGCGCAACCGGATGGATTCCATGATGGGCAGCAGGCCCGGCACGCGCCGCCTGCGCACCGTCGTGCTCAGGGGGCCGGTGCGCGTCGTCGTGCGGTGAGTGCAGCCACAGCAGGGGGCGGGGGGAGACAGGCACATGGCGGACGCGCTTCAGCAGTTCCTGCGGGCCAAGGTCCAGAACATCACGTTCCGCGCGGGGAGGCTCTCACGTCTCACCCCGCAGGACGTGGGGATCCGGCCACGGGACGTCCCGTTCGCTCCCTCCGCCGCGCACTTCGCGGCGGCCAACGCGCGGTTGGGGGAGATCGACCGCGACGTGCGCAAGGCGCTCGCGGGCCTGAATGGCCGGCTCCATGGCGCCCCGCTCCAGCCGCATGAGGTGCTGGAGCGCAACGCCCTGGTGGAGCGGGAGATCGACCGCGCCCGCCGCGCCTACGGCCTCTTCTTTGACGTCTTCAGCCAGCGGGGCACGCGGTTCGCGCCGGCGCTGGCGGCTTGCGATGCCATCGCGGTGGACTGCTTCCAGGCCGTCCGGCGCGCCTCGCCCGGACTGCTGTCCGGCCCGATGCTCAAGCCCGTCACCTACCTGGAGCACAGCTTCTCTCCGGCCACCTTCCGGCGGGGCGTGCTGCTCAGGAGGCTGCTGGGGGAGCGCAACCCCTTCCCGCT
This sequence comes from Corallococcus sp. bb12-1, assembly GCF_026626765.1. NCBI lineage: Bacteria > Pseudomonadati > Myxococcota > Myxococcia > Myxococcales > Myxococcaceae > Corallococcus > Corallococcus sp. bb12-1. The sequence continues at coordinate 281,485 of NZ_JAPNJZ010000001.1, forward strand.
CATCCGCGTGCCGTACGAGCGCGTGGAGGCGCCCTGGGGCATGGGCGTCATCCTCCATGAAATCGGTCACAACCTGCAGGCGGACCTGGGCATCTGGCAGGAGACGGAGGTGGCCCTCCAGCGCCGGGTGCTGGGCGTGACGGGCAACCCGTGGCTCACGCGCCTGTGGGGCCGCTGGCACAAGGAGATCTTCGCGGACCTGATGGCGTGCCTCCTGGGCGGGCCCGCGTCGGTCCATTCCATGAAGGACTTCCTCGCGTACCCGCCTTCGCGCGTGCTGACGTTCCATCCGCTCAGCGCGCACCCCACGCCGTACCTGCGGGTGCTCATCCAGGCGGAGATGCTCCGGCGGATGGACTTCCTCCGCCAGGCGCGGGACGTGCGCGACAACTGGTACCGGCTGTACCGCGCGCGGCTTCCCGGCGCGCGCATTCCTCAAGTGCTCCTGCGCACCGCGGCCCGCGTCATCCCCCACGTGGTGGATGAAATCGCGTTCCAGCCGCGCCGGGGCCTGGCGCAGCGCGCGCTGGTGGACGTGGTGCCGTTCTGGCCGTCGGATCAGGAGCGCATCCTCCGGGCCGCTGAATCCCTGGCGCGGGGACAGCTGCCCCCGGGACTGCCGCCCCGCTACGTGGTGAGCGCCAGCCGCGAGGCGCTCGAACGAAGGCTGGCCCCGCCCGAGCAGATCTCAAGGACGGTGCTCAATCATCTGGTGAGGCTTGGCTCGCGGGATGCGCGGATGCCAGGCGTGAGCGTCACCCTGGCCGCATGACAGGACCTCAAGGGAGGGACGATGTACGAGAACACGAAGGGGCGGAGCACCGCTGCGACCATGGAGATGACGTCCACCGCGAAGACGAAGTTCGACGAGTTCCTGCGCCGTCAGCTTGGGGTCACGGACGCGCGAGACCCCACGTCGGTGGTGAACGCGCTGCGCAAGCTCTACCCGACGACGGCCGCGCGGCTGGATGACGAAAGCAAGGGTCAGCCCATCCGCGTCCAGGCCACGCCCGAACCTTCCGCTGGGGTGATGGTCAGCACCGGGGACTCGCCCGGCATGCGGAGATTCCGGCAGCAGCGCGCGGCGCTGGAGGACGACCTGAGATTCGCGGTGGAGCTCGCGTCCAACCGCGACTTCAAGGCCCCGGTGGACGGCTGGCGCGACTCCATCCTCGCGGAGATGGATGAGGGCGAAGCCGCGTCGTACCGGGCGGTGGATCCGGTGGCGCGCGACCGGACCTTCTACACCGTGCGCAAGATGGGTGACTGCGCCCGCGTGGCGCGCATGGTGGGGATGATCAACCCCACGGTGTGTCCGGAGTTCGGCCGGCTGGCGTCCACGCTGGACGAGGGCTCCATGCTCTTGCGCGTGCTCGCGGGCGAGTCCCTCTTCCGCGCGGGCTTCGACAAGGGCGGCAGCGTGTTCCAGGTCGCGCTCCAGGACCTGCGCCAGCGCCGCGAAGCGCTCATCAACACGCTGGAGCAGCTCACCGCCACCAGCATCCAGGAGGGCGGCGACGACTGGGGTGACGGCCAGGCCTCCTACGGCAAGCTGCTGGAGCGGCTGCGCACGCAGGGCCAGTCCGACCTGCGCTCCATCGTCCGGCCGGACGCGATGTCGCGGCTGTTGGATGTCCTCTTGAACCACGCCCCCCGGGCGCAGACGGAGGACATGCGGGGCATCGCGTCCGCGGTGCCCATGGAGCTGCTCCAACTGCGGCGGCTGCGTGACGTGGCGGGCAGCCTGCTGGACACGTCGGACGCCATCAACGCCTCCTATCTGGACCCTACCCGGGGACAGGGCGCGTCCGCGCCGCTGGCGGCCTTCACCGAAGCGCTCACGCTCTTCATCAACGCCTTCGACCAGCCCAACGCGGGGGCGCGGCTGCTCAACATGGTCCTCCCCGCCCCCCTGGCCTTCCAGGAGCGGGCCGACAAGGAGCAGGAACTGCACGACAAGTTCCGCGAACGGGCGGTCGTCCAGGAGCAGTTGGACGAGCTGCAGATGGACCCGACGACCACGGACGAGTTCTGGAAGGAGATGGCCCGGTTGGATCGCAAGCTGTACCACATCGACCGGATCATCGACCTGTACCTGCTGGACTACGACGAGGCCACCATCCCTGGCGGCGGCAACCGCATCGTCTTCCACACGGAGATGCTGGAGCAACTGGATGACAACGTGGATGTCTTCGTCCTGGACGCGGCGTTCCTCAAGGAGCAATGCGGCCTGGAAGAGGACACGCTGGCGCTCGCGAACACGCTGACCCAGGGCGCCGAGGACCGGGTGGAGGACATCGAGGAAGACCGGAACCACAAGTTCAGCGTCCCCTCCGGCTCGCACTGCAACGTGGGTGAGCAGTTCCAGGTGCCTCCGCCGATGCGCGTCTCGTTGGACCGGCTGGAGCGCCACTTCCCGCAGTACGGCGTGGACGGCCCCCAGCCGGCGCCCAACCCCGACACGCCTCCGCCTCCCAGGGCCAGGGAGGCGACGGGCGAGGCGAGCGCGATGTCTTCCGGAGGGGCGAGCATGGAGGAGGTCGCCACGCTCATCCAAAAGAACCGGGCGCAGATCCTCACGGAGCTGGACAAGCGGCTGGAGGCCCAGGGGCCGGAGCTGGCGCGACAGTTGGAGCAGGCGTTCTCCGACCAGCTCAAGGCCGTGGAGCGACTGCTGGCCGGGAAGCAACCGCAGGGCTCGGACGGCAAGCCCGCGGCGGTCAACGGCTACACCAAGACGGGCCACACCCGCCGCCACGTCCGTCACCCCCGGAAGCCCTGAATGCGGAACGCCCTGAACGTGCCCGCGAAGCCGGAACACATCCATCCTCTCTCCATGCTTGAACCAGGTGGCATGCCATGAGCATCGGTACGGCAGAAGCCCTGCAACGTCTCTTCGCGCAGTGGAAGCGCGAGGTCCTCGCCAACGTCTCCTCGGATGCGGAGCGCACGGAGCTGCAGAAGCAGCTCTCGGCGCGGGAGGAGGAGCTGCTCGCCAGCGCCTCCAATGGCCACACCGCGTCCCTCTTCTCGGACCTGATGGGCATGGGCAAGGACGGCGCGCCGTCCTTCGACGCCATCAGCCGGCCGGTGCTCGTCCAGGACTTCGACGAGTCGGTCATCGAGACGCAGCTCCACGCGACCGCGGAGCTCTATTACATCTACCAGCACGACCGGATGAAGGTGTTCCAGGTGGCCGGCGCGCTGCTGCGGCTCTTCCACGACGGGCGCATGCGCATCCAGCGCGGCCCTGGCGCGCGGGCGCTGTACCTGTTGGAGAAGCACCAGCCGCTGCGCTACAAGCCGCGCGACCGGCAGCTCGCGTACCGACGCGCGTTCAACTACGGGACGCTGGCGCCACCGCCGGGCGCGGTGATGTTCCGCAACTTCCACCGCGAGTTCGTCGCGTTCGTGTCGGCCATCGCCCAGTACTTCCGCGACCTGCTGATTGGCGAGGTCATCCGAGGCTCGCAGCACCTGAATGAGCGGCCCTTCGCCAGCCAGGCCACCATCCAGCGTCTGGGCACGGACATGCGCTGGCAGATCGACCGCGCCACCTACGGCAACATCCTGGCCCTCACGGTGGAAGTGGGCGAGTACCTCAAGACCATCCTGGACGCGCTGGAGACGCCCGACATCAAGAAGGCCTTCGACGCGAACACCAAGTGGGACGTCATCGAGGTGGTGTCGCAGCGCTACCTGGGTGGCGCGGCGGAGATCTCCCAGCGCTCGAAGATGGCGGACGCCGGACGGCTGCTGCTCAACTTCGTGGCGGACAATCCGTTCAAGACGCGCGACTTCCGAGACTTCCAGACGGAGGTCATGCCGCTAGGCCCGGTGGCCGAAGAGTGGATCGCCGCGTACCGGATGACGCCGGATGGCCGCGCCTTCCGCGGTGTGACGCCCACCCTGCGCAAGACGTTGGGCATCACCAGCCCCGCGCCGATGTCGATGTCGATGTCGATGCGCTGAAGCCCCGGAGCCCGCCATGGACGTCCCCCTGCCTTTCGTGATGGAGCCGGCCACGCGGGCCGCCACCTCGCCGCGAACCAACGAGTCGCGGCTGGTGGAGTCGGCGGTGGCGGGACAGGTGTCCCATCCCATCGTGTACGCCTCGCCGTACCGCGTGGGGCGGGACGGGGTGCTGCGCCTGCTGCCCGGCACCGGGGGCATCGTGCTCAACCGGCGCGTGGGAGACCCCGCGGTGGGGCTCGCGGCGGACCACATGGAGGCGGGGGTCTCGCTGCACAACAACGGGCGCGAGGTGGTGGGCCCTCGCAACGGCCCCAACCAGGCCCTGATGTTCTACGCGTGCGTGGGCAACCGGGCGCGCGTGACGAGCGGACCCGCCGAGGGCGCCGAGGGCACGGTGGTGGGCAAGCACGGCGGCATCAACCACGTCATCGTGGACTTCCCGCCCCATGTGAAGCGGCGGCTGGTCATTGGCGACCGGGTGCAACTGGATGCGTATGGCCAGGGGCTGGAGCTGCCGGACTTCCCGGACGTGCGCGTGCAGAACCTGTCGCCCCGGCTGCTGCGGCGCTGGGGCGTGCGGACGGTGCGGGGGCGGCTGCTCATCCCCGTCACGCACACGGTGCCCGCGGAGGTGATGGGTTCGGGCATGGGGCGCTCGGAGGGCGTGCTCGGGGACCTGGACATCCAGCTGTCGGATGCGGGGCTGGTGCGCCGCTTCCGGTTGGGTTCGCTGCGGTTGGGGGACCTGGTGGCGGTGTGTCCGTTGGACTATCGCTACGGCCCCAGCCGGCGGCCGGGCACCGTCACCGTGGGCGTGGTGGTGCATTCGGACAGCAAGGTCGCGGGTCATGGCCCCGGGATGACGCCGCTGCTGATTGCTCCCGCGTCGTGCGTCCGGCTGGTGTGTCAGCCGCGGGCGAACCTGGCGCTGGTGCTGGGGTTGCGCCGGAGCGTGGCGGCTCGGGCGCGTGGCGCGAGGGCGTACCGCTTCTAGGCGGTGGTGCTGCGATTGCGCCGGAGCATGGCTGCCCCGGCGCGGCTTGCCAGGGCGTAGCGCTGCTAGGGAAGCGGCGGCACGGAGGGAGCGCCGAAGCAGCGCGACACCACGGCCGCCCGCGTGTCCGCGCCGAGCTTGGTGAAGATGCGCCTCAGGTGGGCCGCCACGGTCCACGTGCTGATGCCCAGCTTCGCGGCGATCTGTTTGTTGCCCAGGCCCTCGCAGATGCACGAGACGACCTGCAGCTCGCGCGCGGTGAGCAACTGCACGGCGGAGGCGGGCATGGCGGCGGGTCGAGGGTCGGACGCGGGCTCTGGCTCCGTCGCGGGTACCAGGTGATAACGCTGGCCTCCGATGATGAGCTCCCCGGTCATGGCGGGACCTCGCGCGCCAGGAGTGGACGCGGCGCCGTGCTCGGGGATGACGAGCAGGACATGGCTCCCAGGTCGTAGTGGCGTCTCCATGGCGTTCCTCGGGGTGCGCTAGGGAGGATCCGCGAGTTCGGGGGACGACAGGAGGCGCCAGAGTTCGGCGGCCTCACGCACACGTCCGGCGGTGCGCAGGTCCTCCGCGAGGCGTTCGCCCGCGAGCTCACCCGAAGCGGGCTGCCCTGCCCTTTCGCGCGCGTGGGCCATCAGCTTCGTGATGCCCCGGCGGCTGAACCGCAGCTCGGTGAGGAAGAGCACGGCCAGCGCGCGCGCCGTCGTGAAGGGCCCTGCTGGAGCATCCGCCTCGGCCGTGTCCGGCGAACAGGCGGCCAACAGGGGGCGCAGCACCTGCGCGATGAGGACTTCGAGCTGCGCCAGCTGCGCGCCGCGCTCCCGTCCGGCCTGGGCCAGCGACGCCATTAGCTTCGGATCCTCGCCCAGCAAGGCCAGCGCCTCGCGGCCCTCGCAGGAAGGGGCGCCTCGCGAGCCCTGGAGGCGCAGGGAGATGGGCTCCTCGGTGACGTCGACTCCCAGCCGGCCCAGCCGCGCTTCGAACGCTTCGGGCTCGTGCTGCTTCCAGTGGGCCAGCGCGGCGATGAGCGGGGCCCCCGACAGAGGCCAGGCGCCCCAACGCAGGTCGACTCCGGAGGGTGAGTCCCACGTCACCGCGTCGAACGGGTTTCCGAACCAGGCGAGGACGCAGTCCAGCGCGCGGGCCTGGGGTTCCGTCAGCCCGAGTCCCAGGATTTCTGAGTGGGAAGGCGCGCACGGTCCGCGCACTGCGACGGTGCCCCGGTGGATGAGTCTGCCGTTCTCGTGGCCCAGGACGACCCGGGCATTCGCGGGGGGCAGCGTGGCCACCATCCCCTGGAGTTGGATCTCCTCGCGGGCCGCGCGCAGAGCAGCGAGGTGGGGCTCTTGCGGCGACGCGGCTGGGGCTCGCGGCTTCGGCTCGTTGACGAGGTCATCCTCCTGCCGCGAGGGGGGAGTTCGGGACCGCTTCGGCTCGGCGAAGGGGTCGGCCTCTGACCTTGCGTGCTGGGTCCGGGGCTTCGGCTCGATGAAGGGATCCGCTTCGGACCGCGAAGACGAAGCCCGGGGCTTTGGCTCGGTGAAGGGATCCGCCTCGGGCCTCGCGCGCGGAGTCCGGGGTTTCGGCTCGGTGAAGGGATCCGCTTCGGACCTTGCGTGGGGAGTGCGCGGTTTCGGCTCGGTGAAGGGATCCGCTTCGGACCTCGCATGCGGAGTCCGAAGTTCCGGCTCGGAGAAGGGATCCTCTTCGGAGCGCGAAGGCGCAGCCGGGTTGCGCGGGCGGGGCGCCATGGGCTCCGGGGTCGAGAAGGGCGACTCCTTTTCGAGGTCGGAGACCCAGCGATCCAGGAGGCTCATCACCCCCTGTGAGGGAATGGGAGCACGCGTCCGCTTCCGTCCCGAGTCATGTTCCGCCACGGCGACCTCCAGGTTTCCTGCCCAGGCACAGTAGGACTCGCCCCTGCGCAGGGAAGTTCAACGGGGGGCCGGGAAAGGCACGCACGGTTGACTTCAGAATGGAGCGCGCGCGGGAGAGGGTTGAGCGGACACTGGCGTCATCCTGGAGGGCCGTGAGCAGGCAAGCCCGCTGGGCGACCCACGTGTCTCGAACTGGCTGATGCCGGATCAGAACAAGCGCGAGTACGTCGACGGCGCACCGGGACGCGGGGTCCAGCGCTTCGCGTCGCGGGGCAACCACAGCAACTGGAAGGCTTCCGCGCGTCCTTCGTACCGCACGGCGTGCGGGCCCCGGGACAGCGCGAACTCAGGGGTGGTGATGCGCGCGCCGTCGATGAACAGCGCACCCGTGTCGAGCGCGCTCGCAGGATGCAGGAAGTAACGGTCGGCGCGCACCGCGAGGAACTGGTCGTCCAGCGCTCCGGAGTCCACGGGCACGCGGTAGCGCTGGCCCCAGAGGAAGAGGTCTCCGTCGAACGGCTGGTAGTGCGTATCGAGAAAGCGGCGCAGCGCGGAAGGCAGGCCGGAGGTGCGCAGGTCGTCCACGCGCAGCACGCAGCCCTGCTCCACGAGCGCACGGGGCATGTCGTGGGACAGCAGCTCCACGAGCGAGCCCCGCAGATACGCGTCCGTGTAGAAGTAGAAGTGCGCGTGGGGCCGGCTCACGAAGCCGCCCGAGTTGTCGTAGACGACATCCTCCGGCTCCGTGAGCGTGGCGATGCGCGCGAGCACGTCGCGCTGTCGAGCATTGCCGCCGCCATCCAGCAGGGCCTCCACGTGCGCGGCCTGCACGGCGAACAATCCCCCCAGTCCAAGAACGCCCACGGCCCATCCGGCGCGAGTGCGCAGCCGTGCGAGGACCGCGAGGACACCCCGCGCCGCGAAGGGTGCGAGCACGCCGAGGAAGGGCAGCAGGCTGTAGGGGAACGGGGCGCGCTGGAGTGCATAGGCGCCGAACGTCGCGGGCACGGCCACGACGAGCAGCAGGTCGGGCGTCCGCAGGCGTTCGCGCAGCGGACGGTCCGGGTCTCGCTGGAGCAGACGCTGGAGGGTGATGCCCAACCCGACGGCGGCGAGGAGGAAGAACGCGGGCTGTTTCCCCAGCGCAGGCAGCAGGTAATCGCGCCAGGAGAAGCCGGGGTAGTGGCGCTGGTGTTCGGACGCCCAGACGAAGCACCACTGCCACCAGGCGCGCCAGGAGTCCGTCACCGTGAGGTACGCGGCCACGGCGGCCACCGCCGCGAGGACACCGAGGAAGAAGGCGCGAGGCACGGCGATGAGCGAGGGCGTGCGTCCCCGACGCAGGAGGAGCTCCGCGAGGAGGACCGCGCCCACCAGCCCCCCGAAGAAGAGCGCTTTCTGGGAACCCCATCCGGAGGCGACGAGCAGCGCGCCCGCCAGGAAGGACGAGGAAGCAGACGCAGGCTGCACGGCCAGCGCGGCGAGGGCGCCCAGGAAGAGCGCGGCGGTGAGCGCATCCGGCCGCACCTCCGTGGCGAAGTGCAGGAACGCGGGCGTGAGCAGGAGCAGCACCGGGGCCAGGAGCGCGGCGGTGCGTCCCTCGCGGCGGTTGAGGAGGAACACCGACGCGCAGGCCCCCGCGAGCGGTACGAGCATCGCGGCGCGCAGGGCGAGCACGTTGCGCGGATCATCCCCGAGCAGCACGAACAGCGGCGCCAGCAGTTGGTACACGAGCGGAAAGTGCACCTCGAAGAAGTCGCGGTACGGCACCTGACCGTGGGCCATGAGCCACGCGGCATGCGCGTACTGGAACTCGTCGATGCTGAATGCCTTGTGCAGCGCGAGGCGCGAGGCCTGGAGCGCAAGCGCGACCAGGAGGACGCCGAGCCCCCACCGCACGTACCGGGACTCCTTCATCGGCGCCGACATATCGCGAAAGGCCGTCGGACTTCAGCGCCCGGACACCTGTCCCCTCAAGGCAGGCGCGGTGCATCACCTCAGCGAGACGCGTCCGCCCTTCAAACGGTCCTCCTTCCTCCGGCATGTCCCACCGGGCGAGCCCCTCCCGTGCCCAGGTAGACAGGTGCGTGGGCTTGCGTACCTGTCATGACCCATTTACCATTCTGGTCACTGGGTTCACGCCGCCCCTCTCGACGCTCTTCGATTGAAGCAGTCGTTGGCCCAGGTGAGGTGTTCGCATGTCCGGATATGACCCAAAAACCAATTCGGTCATGCAGCTAGGATGTCCCGTGAGGAGCCCGGCCCACCCTCCAGGAACGAAGTCATGAGGCGGAGGGTGCTGGCAGTGGCGGGGTGTGGAGGCGGAGACAGCAAGCCCGACTCGGCGCCCCGAGTGGCCCAGAAGCCTGTAGGCGTGGCGGCCAGCACGCCCGAAGTGACGCTCGGCGCCGCGACGGGAGCCCACGGGTGAGACGACACATGCAGGAACGACGGTCGTTGCACACGGGCCTGGGGCACGGCGCCGCCTTCGCATCACTCCTGCTCGTCGCGACCATGGCGAGAGCTGAAGCTCCCGAAGCCTCCCCGTTCCAGCGCGGCTCCAGTGCGTCCGCGTACTCCCTCACCGTCAGCGGTGGGGTGGCGCTGGGCGCGTACGAGGCGGGCTTCCTCGCGTACTCCGTCGCCGCGTCCCGGGAGGACGGCGTGGAGCGCCTGCGACTGATGACGGGCGCGTCGGCCGGCAGCCTCAACGGACTGCTGGCCGTACTCGCGGCGTGCGGCGAGAAGTCGCCCGGCCCCACCCGGTCCCTCTTCTGGGAGACGTGGATCCCCGTGGGCTACGACCGCCTCTTCGTTCCCGAGGACGTGACGCCCCTGGGCGCCTTCTCCCGGACGTGGCTGGAGTCCCAGGCGCGTCGCATCGAGACGGAGTGGAACCGAGGCCTCTCGCCCGCCTGCGACGTGGTGCTGGGCGTGTCCGTCACGCGCGTGGAGCCGCGCCTCGTGCACGTGGCGGGTGGACGCCTGCCGCTGCCGCGAATGGAGGAGAAGTTCGCCCTGCGCATCCAGGGACGTGGCCCTGGCCAGCCGCCGCGCGTGACGAACTACATCGCCCCCGGCAGCACCCGGCGCGAACCGCTGCTCGTCACCGACGCGCAAGGCGAAGTGGCGTTCTCCCGGGTGTCCGACCTCGTCCTCGCGTCGATGGCCTTCCCGGTGGCCTTTCCTCCCAAGGCGCTCGCCACCTGCGCGGCGGGCGCGACGGCCCGCCCTGGCGTGTGTCTGCCCGGCGAGGCGCACGAGGCCGACTACATCGATGGGGGCATCTTCGACAACACACCGCTGCGGCTGGCCGTGGGCCTGGCGCGCGACGGGCTCGCGCCCTCGCCGGAGGGCGGACCCATGCGCTGGCGCGATGCGAACGAGCCTGGGGGCCGGCGCTCGCCCACCGATGTCTTCTTCGTCTTCGTGGATCCAGACGCCACCGAGTACCCGGCGGCGCCCGGCCCGCAGGGTCCCCGCACGGAGCCGCAACTGCCACGGATGCTCGGCGGCGTGCTGGCGGCCTTCATCGACACGGCACGCTCCAAGGAACTCGCGCTGCTGCTCGAAGAGGAGCCGGAGATCGCCGAGCGCCTCGCCCTGCCGCGTCGGCACTTCCCGGCCGCGAGCGCTCCCCTGGCCGCGTTCCTCGGCTTCTTCGAGACAGCCTTTCGCAGCTTCGACTTCTACCTGGGCATGTACGACGCGCGGGTCCTGAACCAGCAGGCCGCCGAGGCGGGACTCGAGCACTTCGACCCGCCCGAGCAGGAAGGTGCGGACTGGACGCCCCTGTCCTGCATGCGCGCGATGTACGACGGGCTGCCCGGGGCCGACACCGCCTGCGCAGGCGAGGGGCTGGCGGACTTCCGCGCGCTGTTGCAGGTGTCGCTCGACCGGCTCTACTCCGTCTGCCACGACGCGAAGGCCGCATCAGGCCCGCGCGACTGGCGCAACGCCCACTGCGAGCGCGCCGCGGCCGGTGGGGCGCCGCCGCATGTGCCGGGCCTCTCACCCGCGCAATGGCCGGACTGGCACCAGGGCGCGCAGGAGACGGAGCTCGCGTACGTCCTGCGGCTGCTGGGTGCCTACGGCTTCCACTTCCGCGACCTCGGTGCGCCTCCAGGACGTGACGACCTCGCGCTCATGCGCATCCGGCAGGTGCTCGGGCACGCCGTGAAGCGGCTCGCCGACGTGCAACCGGAAGACGGATCCGCGGCCGTCGAGTTCGCGGGAAAACTCGTCGCCGACAGCCTGGCGTATGAGCCCCCGCGCACCTCGGTCCATTTCGTCATGGGCCCCACCCTCACCGAGCTGGGCTTGAGCCTCGGCACCTACGCGCCCTCGGTGCCTCGTGGGCTGCGGCTCTCGGGCGCCGTCGGCCTGCGGGGACTCCAGCAGGTGTTCTCCTCGGGCGGAGGCGAACCCTTCGCGCTGACCGCGGTCGCGGGCCCGGAGTTCCGGCCGGCCGCGCTACAGGCGTCGCTCGCCCAGGGGCGCCTCGCGCTGCGCGCCGGCTGGCAGTTCAGCACGCGGACCCCTTCGGACGGCGAGGACTGCGACTCCGTGGGGGTGAGCGCGTGCTCGCGCCCCCTGGTGCAGGCCCTGCTCGGCGCGACGTTCCTCGAACGCTTCCGCGTGCAGGTGGTGGGGGAATGGTACCCGCCCTCGGGTGGGCACCGGGGGCTGTGGTCCATCTCGCCGGGCATCGGCGTCGAGCTCAGCCCATGACGATTCAAGAGACGAAGCGGGGCAGGCCGGGCCCCGGCGTGACGGTCCAGCGCCAGGCCGGTGCGGACACGAGGTGACGACGTGCCAGACGCTCCGCATTCCAACGACGCTTCCGTGGGAACGACCGCGCCCCCCAGGGACGAGACGACAACAGTGGACGAGGTGCTCTTCGACTCCAGGGGCGTGCGGGTGACGACGCGGAACGTGAGGGTGCACGGCCGCACGTGGAGCCTGGAACACGTGCGCGGCGTCACGGTGTTGCTCCAGCCGTCCACCAACCTCTTCCTGCGCGCGCAGGCCCTGCTCACCGGGGCGCTGCTCCTGGTCCAGGTGCTCATGCAGGGTCCGCTCGCGACGTTCGTCCGCGAAGGCGGCCCCGGAGGCGGAGCGATCCGCATGGCGGCGCTCATGGGCTATGCGGCCCTGTCCTGGCGCGTGGTGCACTTCGAGCGCACCTACATCTGGCTGCACACCCGGTTCAGCTCGCAGGTGGTGTACCGGGGGCGTTCTTCGACGAGGGCCCGCGCGCTCGCCCAGGCGCTTCGCGAGGTCCTGCGACAGCAGGCGACGAACGATGCCCGGGAAGACGCGGCATCAGGGGCGGCGTGAGCGCTCCGTCGCGCCTGCCCGCCCGCCCTGCACCCGGGGGCATCCTCCGGGGCCAAAGTGGGTGCCGACTTGCGCTGACCCCGTGACCAGATTATAAATCCAGTCAATGAGTCCGGACCCACGCACCGCCATCCTCAACGCCGCCGGCGAAGTCTTCGCCCGGTTCGGCTTCAAGAAGGCCTCGGTCGAAGACATCGCCCGTCGCGCGGGGGTCGGCAAGGGCAGCATCTACCTGCACTTCGAGAACAAGGAAGCGCTGTTCGAGGCCGTCGTCCGACTGTCGCATGAGCGGAGCCTCTCCGAGCTCAAGGCGAGCGTCCGCCGTGCCACGACGCCCGAGGCCCAGGTCCGCGCCTTCATCCGTTGCAAGATGGAGCAGCACACCCGGGCGCCCGTGGGGCAGCGCATCGAGATGAGCACCCTCTTCGAGCTGGGCACGCAGGTCATGCACCTGGTGCCCCAGATGGTGGAGGTGGACGCGGCGGTCCTCGCGCACATCCTCGATGAAGGGGTGGCCCAGGGGGTGTTCTCCGTGGCCTCGTCCCAGCAGGTGGCCCGGGGCTTCGTGGAGCTCCTCATGCTGCTCGCGCCCAAGATGATGACGCAGGAGCCGGATGCCCGGGTGACGGAGGCGCTGGACGCATCCTTCGAGGTCTTCATCCGCGGCCTCGCGGCCCCACCCCTCCTGTCGCGACCCAAAGGCTGAACCACCGTCGGGTCCCACCCCACGAAGGGGCGGCGACGTATTCGCATGCCCAAGACTGACCAGAATACCAATCCAGTCATTAAGTTCCATATTCCCATGAAGCACCGACCTCCACAGCAAGGAACGAAGCCATGAAGGTGTTCTTGAAGGCAGCAGCGGTCGCGGTGGCGGTGGTGGCGACGGGATGCGGCGGTGGCGACAAGGCCGTCGTCCCGCAGGCTTCCGCCGCACAGGTCGTCCAGAAGCCGGTGGGTGTGCGGGCCGTCACACCGGCCACGCAGTTGGAGTCGAGCGTCCTGCAGGCCACCGGCAGCGTGCGCGCCAAGCAGGTGGCGACGCTGAGCGCGCAGGCGTCCGGCACCCTCACGAGCGTCAGCGTGAACGTGGGCGACACGGTGAAGCGCGGCCAGGCGCTGGCGCGGTTGGACACCTCCAACGCGCGCATCGCCGCAAACCAGGCGCGCGCCTCCAAGGCGGCGGCGGACGCGGCGCTGGATGGCGCGACGTCGGAGGTGGAGCGGGCCCGGGTCCTCGCGCAGTCGGGCAGCCTCCCGCGCGCCTCGCTCGACAAGGCGGAGGTGGGCCACCGCCAGGCCCAGGCCCAGGCCCAGCAGGCGGCCGCAGTCCTGGACAGCGCGCAGGAAGCGCTGCGCGATGCCACCCTCACGGCCCCCTTCGACGGGGTCATCACCACCCGCAAACTCAACGAGGGCGACTACGTGTCACCGGGCACGGCGGTCTTCGTGCTCGTCAACACGCAGGCGCTGGAGGTGCGCGCTCCCGTGCCCGAGTCCTTCGTGGACCGCGTGAAGGTGGGCACCGTCGTGAAGGGCACGCTCAACCCTTCCGGCGCCCCCTTCGAGGCGCGGGTGAGGAGCCTGGGCGCCACCATCGACGAGCAGACGCGCACCGTCGAAGTGCTCGCGGATGTGCTGCCGGCGAAGGAGGACGGGGCGCTCTTGCGCGCGGGCGCGCTCGTGGAGCTCGACTTCTCCAACGCGGGCGCCTCCGACGGAGCGCAGGAACAGGCGGGCCTCTTCCTGCCCACGCAGGCCGTCAACGCGCGTGGCCAGCAGGGCTTCGTCTGGGTGGTGCAGGACGGCAAGGCGCAGCGCCGTGACGTCAAGGTGGAGCGCGTGCTGCCCGGCTTCGTGCGCGTGGTGCACGGCCTGGGCCCCGCGGAGCGCGTCGTCGCGGACGCCAGCCTGCCGCTCCAGGACGGCACGTCGCTCCAGGTCGTCCAGTAGCCCGGCACCGCTTCCTTCCCTCCCCTTTTCCGCCGCACGCCAGCCATGCTCCAGACCTTCATCAAACACTCTGTCTTCACCGTCATGCTGATGGCGGCGGTCGTCGTCTTCGGACTCTTCGCCTATCCGCGAATCGGCGTGGACCAGTACCCCAACGTCGACATCCCGGTCGTCACCGTCACCACGCTGCTGCCGGGCGCGGACCCCGAGTCCATCGAGAAGAACGTCACCGACCCGCTGGAGGAGGCGCTCAACACGGTCAGCGGCGTGGATGAGCTCAACTCCATCAACCTGGAGAACGTCAGTCAGGTGACCATCAGCTTCAAGCTGGGCACCGACGTGAACGTGGCGGCCCAGGACGTGCGCGACCGCGTGCAGGCCACGCTGCGCTCGCTGCCGGACGACATCGAGACGCCCGTCGTGGAGAAGTTCGACATCGGCGCGGCGCCCATCCTCACGCTGTCCCTGTCGGGCGCCCTGCCCGTGGACGAGCTGACGCGCGTGGCCGAGGACGTGGTGAAGCCGTCCCTCCAGAGCCAGCCGGGCGTGGGCAGCATCAGCGTGGTGGGTGGCCGCAAGCGGGAGATCCAACTGGTGGTGGATCCGCAGCGGCTGCGCGGCTACGGCCTGGCCATTGGCGATGTCAGCCAGGCGCTCCAGTCGCAGAGCGTGGACCTGCCCGGCGGGCGCGCCACTCAGGGAGGCCGCGAGCGCATCGTGCGCCTGACAGCCGAGGCGCGCAGCGTGGGGGAGATTGGCGACATCATCGTGGCCAGCCCCAACGGCACGACGGTGCGCGTGCGGGACGTGGCGGCGGTGGTGGACGGCGCGCAGGAGGCGCGTGGTGTGGCCCGCTCGGACACGGGCGCCGCCATCGCGCTCGTCGTGCGCAAGCAGTCGGGCGCCAACACGGTGCAGGTCGCGGAGAGCGTCAAGGAGTCCCTCGCGGAGCTCAACACCGAGCTGCCCGAGGGCGTGACGGTCAGCACCATCAGCGACAACTCCACGACCATCCGCGCCTCCATCCACGCGGTGCAGGAGGACATGCTGATTGGCGGTGTGCTCTCCGTCATCATCGTGCTGCTCTTCCTGCGCGACCTGCGCTCCACGCTCGTCGCCGCCGTCGCGCTGCCGGTGAGCGTCATCGGCACCTTCGCGGTGATGGCGCTGCTGGGCTTCACCTTCAACATCATCACCATGCTGGCGCTGACGCTCTCCATCGGCCTGCTCATCGACGACGCCATCGTGGTCATCGAGAACATCGTCCGCCACCTGGAGGAGGGGAAGACGCCCATGCAGGCGGCGCTGGAGGGCACCCGGCAGATCGTCATCGCGGTGCTCGCGGTGACGCTCGCCATCGTGGCCGTGTTCATCCCCGTGGCCTTCATGGAAGGGACGATTGGCCAGTTCTTCTTCCAGTTCGGCGTCACGGTGGCCGTGGCGGTGCTCATCTCCTACGCGGTGTCGATGACGCTCACGCCCATGCTCTCCAGCCGCCTGCTGAAGGCCCACAGCCACGGCGGCTCCAAGAACCGCGTGAGCGCCGCCATCGAGCGCGTGCTCGTGGGCATGGAGAACGGCTACCGCCGCATCCTCGGCCACGTGCTCAACCGGCGGGCCGTGGCGGTGGCCGTGGCGGTGGGCGTGCTGGTGCTGACGCTGGGCATGGCCCGCTTCCTCAAGTTCACCTTCATCCCCCCTTCCGACAACGGCGCGGTGCGCGTGACGCTGGAGCTGCCCGTAGGCTCCACCCTCGATGACACCGAGCGGGAGCTGGCCAGCGTGGCCACGCAGGTGCGCACCCTGGAAGGCGTGAAGGAGACCTTCATCACGGCGGGCGGTGGCACCCTGGAGGAAGTGCACAAGGGCGAGTTGCTGGTGAACCTGGTACCGCGCAAGGAGCGCGCCTTCGACCAGGAGGCCTTCAAGGTGCGCCTGCGCGGTGCACTGCCGCGGATTCCCAACGTGATGCTCTCCGTGCAGGACGCCTCCGGTGTCGGCGGCGGCGGCCGCACCCAGCAGGTGCAGTACGTGCTGCGCGGCACGGACTGGCCCCAGGTCGTCGCCGCCAACGAGAAGATGCTCGCCGTGATGAAGTCCAACCCGGGCTTCACCGACATCGACACGACGTTCCGCAGCGGCAAGCCGCAGTACGACGTGCGCATCGACCGCGAGCGTGCCGCGAAGCTGGGGGTGCCGGCCGCGCAGGTGGGCCTAGCCCTGCGCTCCTACCTGGGCCGCGACGAGTTCATGACCTACCGCGAGGGCGGCGAGACGTACGACGTGAAGCTGCGCCTGCCCGACGCCACGCTCGCCTCCGAGCAGGCGCTGGGGCAGCTCACCGTGCGCACCACGGGCGGCCAGTTGGTGGAGCTGCGCAACGTGGCGAACATCACCCCTTCCGAGGGTCCGGTGCAGATCGACCGTCAGAACCAGAAGCGGCAGATCACCCTGCTCGCCAACCTGGCCCCCGGCTACACGCTGGGCGAAGGGATGGGCTACCTCACGGCGCAGGCCCAGCAGGACCTGCCCAAGGGCGTGGTGGGCAGCTTCGCCGGCAACGCGAAGGAGATGGGCAAGACGGCCGTCGCCTTCGGCACCGCGCTGGGGCTGGGCATCCTCCTGCTGTACATGATTCTCGCGGCGCAGTTCGGCAGCTACATCCACCCCTTCACCATCATGCTGTCGCTGCCCTTCGCGCTCATCGGTGCCATCGGTGCGCTGCTGCTGTCGGGCAACGCCCTGTCGATGATTGCCCTCATCGGCGTCATCATGCTGATGGGCCTGGTGGTGAAGAACGGCATCCTGCTCGTCGACTTCACCCAGCAACTGCGGGATGCGGGCAGGAGCGCACGGGACGCACTGCTGGAGGCCGCGCCGGTGCGCCTGCGCCCCATCCTCATGACGACCATCGCCATGGTGGCCGGCATGGTTCCGGTGGCGCTCGCCAAGGGAGACGGCGCGGAGACGCGCGTGCCCATGGCGCTCGTCATCATCGGCGGCCTCATCACCTCCACGGTGCTGACGCTGGTGGTGGTGCCCGTCGTCTACTCGCTGCTGGACGGGCTCTCCGCGCGCTTCAGCCGCCGCAAGGGCGACGCGCATGAGGTGGAGGTCCCGGTGGCCTCCAGCGTGGTGAACCCCCGCCTCGTGGAAGAGGGGTCTTGATGACGACGAAGCAGGCGCCCACGCCGCGCTGACGGCAACCCGCTCCCAACCCATTCCGGAGGTCATCGCCGTGGTCCCTTCGGGGCCCGCGATGACCTCCGTGTGTCCACTTCCTCCCCACCGTCTCCACCCCGGCCTCCACCATGTTCATCCGTGCTCTTCTCTCCAGCGTCCTGCTGACGCAGGCCCCCACTTCGCAGGCGGCCCCCTTCGCCACCGACGCACCCGTGAAGCCCACGGCATCCAGTGTCTCCGACCTGCCGGGGCAGGCCTCCAGCACCGGGACGGTGGCTGCGTTCCCGCTGCTCACCCTGGAGGAGGCCATCGCCCTCGCGGAGAAGCAGAACCCCAACCTCGACGCCGCCCGCGCCCGGCTCCAGCAGTCCCGGGAGCTGGGCAACAAGGCCTGGTCGGGATACCTCCCCACCGTCACCGCGAGCGGCGCGTACACCCGGAATCCGCAGGAGCTGTCGTTCGCGCTCCCCGGGGTGCCGGAGCCCATCATCTTGCAGAATCAGGATCAGCTCTCCGGCCAGCTCTCCGCGCGGCAGGCGCTGATCGTGCCCACGCTGTGGCCCGCCATCAAGAACGCCTACCTGGGCGAGAAGACGGCGGCGCTGACCGCGGAGAACACCCGCCGGGAGATCCTCTTCGCGGTGGCGCAGGCCTACCTCGGCGCCGCGAGCCTGCGGGAAGCCATGGCGGTGCAGGAGCAGTTGCTGGAGGTCCGCCGGGGCTTCGAGCGCGACGCCCAGGCGCGCTTCGAGGCCGGCGACGCGGAGAAGCTGGCCGTCCTCCGGGCGACGCTGGACCGCAAGCAGGCGGAGCAGGAGGTGGTGCGCAGCCGCAACGCCTACGCCACCGCGAGGAGCTCCCTGGCCGCCCTGCTCGCGCGGCCGGTGGACTTCGACGTGGCGCCTCCCCAGGGCAACGCGGTCGCGGTCCCTCCCGAGGCGGATGACGCGGCGGTCGCGGAGAAGACCGCGCTCGACCAGCGCCCGGACGCGGCGGCCGCGCGGCTCAACGTGGACGTCGCACGCGGCGGCCGTCGTCAGGTCCTCTTCGAGTACCTGCCCAACCTCTACGCCAACGGCAATGCCTCCACGACGAACACCGCCGGGCTCACCGGCCAGGCCTCCACCTGGACGGTGGGATTGGCCCTGTCATGGAACCTGTTCGACGGCGGGCTGCGCGAGGCCAAACTGCGGGAGTCCTCCGGGAAGATCGCCGAGGCGAACGCCAACCTGCGCGGGCTCGAGGAGCAGATTCGCGACGAGGTGCGCAAGTCGCGCAGCGAGCTGGAGAGCGCGGAGGCCAACCTCGGGACGGCCGAGGAGCGCGCGAAACTCGCCTTGGAGAGCGCGCGACTGGCGAAGCAGAACTTCGACGCCGGGGCCACGACCTACCTCCAGGTGACGGACATCAACGCGACGCTCGCGAGCGCTCAACTGTCCGCCGTGGCCGAGTCGCTCAACGTGCGCCTCTCCCGCCTGGCGCTGATGCGAGCGATGGGACTCTTCGACCCCACGGGCCACTCGCTGGCGCCGCGGTAGTCGCCACGCGGGACCGAGCCCATGAGAACCACGTCCGTCCTCCTGCTCGTCGTGGGGCTTCCAACCCTGGCCCAGGAACCAAAGCCCGAGCTGTCTCCACCGGAGGCCTTGAGGGTCGAGGCCACCGCGCCGGAACCCGAGCCGCTGACGGGGCGCATCGAGCGCATCGAAATCCAGGGCAACACCCGCACGCAGGACTTCGTCATCGTCCGGGCACTGCGCAGGGTCCCGGGCGACAGCCTCACCGCCGGGGACTTCGACGAGTTGGAGCGAAGGCTGCTCAACCTGAAGCTCTTCACGAACGTCGAGGTGTCCACGCGCGCGGAGGGCACGGGCGTCGCGCTCCAAGTCGCGGTGGAGGAGCGCTGGACGCTGCTGCCCATTCCCGTCTTCACCTCCAGCGACGGGCAATGGCAGGCAGGCGTCTTCGCCGTCGAGACCAACCTGCTGGGCCTCAACAAGACCGTGGTGTTCGGCGGTCTGGGAGGCAACCGCGGAGCCACGCTGTTCACGATGTACAAGGACGCGAGCATCCTGGGCAGCCGCTGGACGGGGCTCGTCACGCTCCAGGCTTCCAGGACGGACCGCGAGCGGCGCGTCGAGGACATCATCGTCGATGGGTACACCGACCGTCGCTTCGACATCGCGGGCACGCTCGGCTTCCAGCTGACGCCGGAGCTGAACGTCGGCGTGGGCATGTTCTCCCTCACCAACAAGCCCCTGACATCGCAGGTGGGAGGACAGGTTCCCCAGCAGGGGGCGGTGCATGGCGTCACCGCCATGGCGGAGTACCTGGGCCAGGACTTCCACTTCTATTTCAACGAGGGCCTGGTGGCCCGGGCCACCTATCGAGAGGGAGTCAGGGGCTTCGGATCATCCCGGGACCTGCAACAGCTCTCCCTCTCCGCCAGCTATACGCTGCCCGTGATGGGCACCCATGCGCTGACCCTCACCGCCATGCATGGACGGTCCCGAGGCGACCCCTCCCTGGATGCGCAGTTGCTGGGAGGCAGCATGGGGAGCCGGGGCTTCACCGCCGCGACCCTCTGGGCGGAGACGGCGAGCACCGCGACGTTGGAGTATCAGGCGCCGTTCTGGAGCCACCGCCTGGCGACGTTCACCGCGCATGTCTTCGTGGATTTCGGCCGGGTGAAGTGGAAGGACACGGTGACCCGGTATGCCGCACCGGGAGCGGGGTTCCGCGTCTACCTCCGGGACGTGGCCATTCCTGCCGTCGGCCTTGAAGTGGTGCGCGATCCGGAGTCGGGAGACTTCCTTCCCGTCGCCACGGTGGGATTCGGTTTCTAAGCAGGTCGCCAGAGGTTCGTTACCCAATCCGGCGACCCGAAGTGCTCCGCGACGACGTGCGCCTTGCGGAGCGCAGCCGTGAGCCGCGACGCCGCGCTGGAGCGGACGCCAAGGCGCGTCCATGGACAGAGGCGTCCGCCGGGCACACTTCACGCCGAACCTGTCCGACTGTCGGACAGGTTCGCGCCACCTGAAGCCGCGGGCCGCGCCGGACCGCCAGGGCGACGAGGACGGTGGGCCCTCAAGTCCATGTCAGACGTCTCTGATTGGGTAGCAGAAGCTTTGGCGAGGAGGGCGATGGGGATGGAGCGGATGGGGCTCGTTGCGCAGGTGGAGGAGCAGCTCGAGCGAGAAATCATGCTGGGGCGGCTTCCGGAAAGCGGCCAGTTGGGCTCGGAGCAGAAGCTGGCGTGCGGTTACGGGGTGAGCCGGGGCACCGTGCGCGAGGCGCTGCGGCGGCTGGCGGCGCGGGGCCTGGTGGTGCAGCGCCCCGGGCGCAAGACACGCGCGGTGGCGCTGGACGCGTCGCTGACGCTGGAGAACCTGGGCCTGGCGCTGCATGACGAGCGCTCCCCGGAGGGCCGGGAGTTGCTGGAGGGCTTCTTCTGCCTCAAGCGGCAGGTGCTGGTGGAGCTGCTGGCCGACTGCTGCGCGAGTGCTTCCGCGCCGAACCTGGGGCTGCTGGCGGACGCGTGCTTCAGGCTTTGGGACGCGGCCCGCTGGGAGTCCGGCACACGCTGCGCGCAGTTGGAATTCGAATTGTTGCGGTTGGCGGCCCGAGTGGCGGCCCGTCCCGGGCACCTGCTCCTCATCCAGTCGCTGCAACGAGCCCTGCGGGGCAACGCGGCCCGGCTGCTGCTCCTCATGGGCGGCGAGTCGCTGCGCGAGTGGACCTGCCAAGCGATGGGAGCCCTGCGGGAGCGTGACGCGCGGACGCTCCAGCACACGCTGCCAGCGCTGCTGAAGGCGTGTGATGAGCGGGTGCTGGAGCGATTCGCGCCCGCCCTCCAGGACAAGGCACGGGAGGCCCACCCCTGCGTGCGAGCGCGTTGCCCCGGACGCCTCGCGCCCGCTGGCGAGGACACCGTGGTGCTCGCGGAGGCACCCGGCCCCCAGGCGCTGGCCCTTCGCGTGGAGCCGGACAGCGGGGCGCTCCGGGCTCCAGCCGCCCTGGGTTTCAACCCCGGCGAGCCTGGCGAGAAGAGCGCCGGAGGGGAGGTGCCGGGCTCCGTCTCGGGCAACCTGTCCGACTGTCGGACAAGTTGGGACGCTTCGTCCGCGGAGGGAGGCTTCCATCCAGAGCCTCCCCCCCACCGGCTTTCGCGAACAAACCACGACGCCCAGGGCCACTCCCCACCCACCACCGGACCGGTGGGCGGTGCGCCGCTGGAGCCTCCAGGACCTACGCCCCAGGCTCCCGTGCTTCGTGAGCGGCCACGGCCCTTCGTCTCTTCTCGCGTCCATGACGCTCGGCCCTGCCTTCCCATTGGGAGGAGCGCCTGCGTCGATTGACCTCGGATGCCTCTCGACCCAGCTTCCGCACCGGATTCGTCAACGAACTTCTACCTGCTCAGGGGCGTTGCTCCTGCTCAGCGTCCCGTCCGGCGCCGGATGCGTGCACGCGCGGCCTCCAACGCGGAGTCCACGCCGGCAGGCGGCTTCGGAGGCTCGGGTGCTGGAGGCGGAGCTGATTCCTCCGAGGCTTGAGGCTTCTTCCCGGACGCCGTCGTCGCGGAAGGCTCCGTGCGCGGCGCGGACGCAGGGCCGCGCGCGATGGACTCCTTCGCGGGTCGCGTTCGGGCTGCTCGCACCCGGGGCGCGGAGAGGAAGCGGCGCACGGCCACCTCCGACAGCAGCACCGCCAGCGCGAGCGCCACCAGCCACGGCGCCAGCGGTACGCGTCCTTCAGACTCCGGCGCTTCCGCGAACAGGCCCGTCATCGACAAGCGCTCCTGCCCACCGCCCACCGCCGCCAGCGCGCGCAGGAGCTTCAAGCCCTCCTTCGCGCTGCCCGGTTCGAACTCCGGCGCGTACGGCAGCGCCACGGGCGGCGCCCTCAACACGCGACCGCCCCACTTCACCACCGGGTGCCACGTGCCACTGCCGGACAGCGGGTACTCAGCTACCAGCCGATCCTCGTCCTCCCAGTGCAGCGGCTTCTCCACCCCGGCGCGCCCGTCACCCGACAGCAGCACCGCCGTGGGCAGGGCGCCCGGCATCGGCTCGCCCGGCGGCAGGTCCAACGTCACGCGCAGCAGGTTGCCCTGGCGCTCCGAGCGCACCACCGCCTCTTCCTTCGGCGTGGCGCTCCCCATCGACCAGCGCACCATCGATTCCAACGTCGCTCTCAGCGCGCCCCACTCGCGCAGTTCGCCCGTGTACTTCCCGTCCACTTCCGCCGTGAGGGCCACCACGCGTCCCGCGCCATGCGGCCACAGCGCCAGCACCGGCGCGGCGTTGGTGTCCAGCGTGCGCAGCGCCACGTTCGCGCGAGGCTTCAGGTACGTGAGGTTGTAGCCGCCCACCTGCGGCAGGCCCTGCGTGGGCAGCGGCCCCAGCAGCGGCAGGTCCGGCGCGGCCTCCAGCGACGCGGGCTCGTCCACGAAGGTGGCCCTCGCCACCGCGAGCGTCTCCTGGCTGAAGATGCGCGGCAGGCTCATCGCGTCCTCGGCGAAGTAGACGCGCCCGTTGCCCCTCCGGGCCACCTCGCGCAGCAGCTCCGCGTCCGGATCCGCCGGCGTGCCCAGACCGATGACGGACACCGTCACGTTCGCCTCTCGCAGCGCGGCCAGGGTCGCCTGGTAGTCGCCCGGTTCCTCGGAGTCCGCCGCGTCGGAGAACAGCACCACGTGCCGCGTGGGCTTGTCGCTGCGGAGGATCTCCTTGCGCGCCGTGCGCAGCGCCACGCCCACGTAGATGCCACCACCGCCGCTGAAGCCGCTCGCCACCTTGTTCAGGGGCAGGCCTTCGCTCACCGGACTCAACGGGAAGACTTCGTGAGACTCCGTGTCCACCATGTGGATGGAGGCTTCATCGTTCCCGTTGAGGAGCGTGAGCGCCGCCGTGACGCCCTCCGCGGCCAGCTCCATCTTCGTGCGTCCATCCGGCACCTGCATGCCCATGGAGCAGCTCGAATCCATCAGCACGCTCATCGCCACCGACGCGCGCCGCTGCTCCTCGCGCATCTCCAGCGACACGGGCAGCAGCGGCTCCACGGGCGAGCGCCGATAGCCGCCCTCGCCGAAGCTCGTCCGCCCGCCCGTCATCACGAGCCCACCGCCAGCCTGATCCACGTAGTCCGCCAGCGCGTTCAGCCCCGTCTCGCCGAGCGCATTGGCGTCCACGTTCTCCAGCACCACCACGCCGACGCCATCGAGCGCATCCAGCGACACGTGGAATGGCGCCCGCACGTCCACCTGCATGCCCGTCGTACCCAGCGCCTTCGCCAGCGTGCCCGTGGGCTGTTGGGTGATCAGCAGCACGCGCGGCGGCCCTTCCACGCGCAGCACGCCCACGCCCACGTCGTTCTCCGGGACACCATCCCCCGCGACCTCCACCGTGAGCCGGTAGTGCACGAGCCCCGGCTCCTCCAGCAGGTCGCGCAGGGGTAGCAGGTTCGCCCCGGCCTTGAAGTCGAAGGGCCCCTTCACCAGCACGCGCCCGTCACGCTCCAGTCGCACGGTGCCGGTGACGGCGGAGGTGGCCTGCACCACGGCGGAGAACTGGAATGGCTCACGCACGGAGACGGTGGCGGGCACGTCCAGCGACACGACGGCCACGTCCAGCGCGGGCTCTGGACGGGCCACCTGCCGGTAGTCCACCGCGATGCCTCGCGCCGCCAGACGCCGCGTCGCGCCCCGAGCATCCGCGCCCGTGGACCGACCGTCGGAGACGACCAGCACCCGGCCCGTACGCTCGGGGGGAATCAGCGCGCCCGCGGCATCCAGCGCGGTGGACAGGTCCGACGCCTCCGCGTCCACGGGCCGCGTGAAGCCGCCGAAGCGCCCCACGTCCGACAGCGGGGACTCCACCCGGGCCTCGCGGCCGAAGGTGACGACACCCACGCGGTCACCGGGCCGGCGCTGAGACTCCACCAGGGACACCAGCTCCTGCGCCACCCGGTCCACATCCAGCGGCATGGACCGCGAACGGTCCACCACCACCGCCACATCGCTGCCCGCGTTGGCCAGTCGCAGCTCGGGCCCCGCGAGCGCCCCCACGCCGAGCACCAGCAGCACCCAGCGCAACACCATGGGTAGACCGGGCCTCCGGCCGTAGCGCCACAGGAAGAGCCCCAGGGGCAACAGCAGCAACCACGCCTGCGGAAGGGTGAAGGTCATGCCTTCCTCGTGACGTAGAAGTCAGCCAGCAGCGCGGCCAGCAGCACCACCAGCGGCCAGCGGGCGCGCTCCTGTGCACCGCCCCCCGCGGTGCCCTCCCCTGCTTCCTTCGCCGGCACATCGGCGCTGCCCCTGCCGCGCAGGTCCGACTCACGCGCATCCAGCGCCAGCACCTCCAGCGAATCCACTTCGGTGCCGTCTCGCTCCAGCACGTAGCGGCCGGGACTCGTGGGCGCGGACAAGCTCAGTGCCCCCGCGCCGAACACCGGCTTGCGTCCGGACGGTCCGACCAACGCGTAGCGCGCACCCGCCTCCGTGACCACGGGCAGGGCTTCGCCCAGGTTGAGCTGGTGCCGGGGAAAGCCCTCGCGCAGTCGCCGTGCCTCGCGCACCACGTTTCCCAGCAGCACCGGCCATGCGGTGGTGCGCTGAAGATTGGAGCGCGCCAGGTCCACGTTGAGGTGCAGCCGTCCGCCCTCCTCTTGCGACACCAGCACCGCCTCGCCCGCCGTCACCAGCGGACGACCGGGGGGATTCGTTCCCGCCGTCCACCGCACCCCGGCGAGCTGCACGTCATCCATCAACGTGCTGCCCTTCTCCGTGAAGAACGGGCCCACGAAGGTGCGCAGCGTTCCTTCCGCGCCCAGCGTCACCCGGGCCTCGGCGCTCGAAGGTCCCACCGACAACACCGGCGCACCGGGAACGGGCGTGCCATGCGCCACGTCCGGAGACACCGCCAGGAAGCGCTCCAGGGCCTGCTTCGCCGCGGGTGACAGTCCTTCGGTCAGGCCCACCGACACCGGCATCACGGGCGAGGGCGGCAGGCGCACGTGTCCGTCCTCGGGCAGCGCGTCGTCCGGCAGGGACACCTCCACGTCACCGGCCTCGCGGAAGGTGAGGCGCACCGTCGCGGCGCCTTCTTCCGGCAGCGCGATGCGTTCGATGCGCTCCGTGCCCTCACGCGCACCCGGTCCTGGCGCCGCGCGCACCCGCGCCTCCACTTCCGCGGGCCCCGCGCCGAAGCGCGCCACCCGCAGCGTCACCGTGGCCCGGCCGGACTCGTCACGCCGCTGCGCGGACACCAGGGCCACGTTGCCCTGGGAGCGCCCCAGCGCCGTCCAGCGCACCGAGGGGGGAACGACCGTGTCCTCCGACGGGGGCGCATCGGTGAAGAAGTGCACGTGCTTGCCGGGCCCGGACAGCTCCTGCGCCCACAGGAGCGTGGGCGCGACGTCGTGGTCCGGCCCGCGCGACTCGAAGGATTCCAGTGCGCCCAGGGCGCGTGACGCTTCGACCTCCGGCCCGGCCACCACGTGGGGCGACACGCCACTCGCCAGCACCGTCACGTGCGTGGCGCCTTCCGCCTCCACGCGCTTCGCCGCTTCCGAGCGCACGCGCTCCAGCACCGTCTTCCCGTCCGGGGTTCGCGCGGACATGGACAGGCTGCCGTCCACCACCAGCACCAGATGTCGGCGACGGGCCATCTCGCCCCAGCGCACGTCCGCCAGGAACAGCGCGGCGGCCAGCACCGCGAGCACCTCCAGCAGCAGTGACGCCTCGCGCGTGAAGCGCTCCCACCGGGGTCCGCCCTCCGCGCGAGGACGTGGCGTGCGCCACAGGAACAACGCGCTCACCACGACCGGCTTCTGCCGACGGCGCAGGAAGTACGCAGCCACCAGCGGCACCAGCGCGCCCAACGCCAGCAGGCCCCACGGAAGTCCGAAGCTCACGCCCCGCCTCCCGCCACGAACAGCGGGCGCAGCGGCCCCGCCACCTGGGCGCGCAGCCCGTCCGCCGTGCTCACCGTGAGCAGCGTTCCCCGCGCTCGCGCCGCGGCACTCCGCAACGCGCGCTGGTGTTCGGCGAAGCGGCGGGCATACGCGGCCAGCACGCCGTCCGTCAGCAACTCTTCCAGCGCCACGCCACTCTCCGCGTCCACCAGCCGAGCCCCCTCGCCGCCCGAGGGGTCCAGGTCCTCCGCGTCCAGCACCTGCACCAGGAACAGCGCCGACGCCCCCCGCGACAACCGGGCGCACAACGCCTCCAGGTCCGTCTCGAAGAGGAAGTCGCTCACCACCACCCGCAGGCCACAGGGCCGCAGGGGCGGCAACCGACCCAGCGCCGAGGCCAGGTCGTCCTGCGCCTCGAACTCCGCGCCCCGGAGCGCCGTGCGACACGCCGGCCCCTGCACCCGCTCCGACCGCGCTCCACCCCACAGCAGCGTCGGCGACAACCCCTGCCGCCCGCCCACCTCCACCGTGAGCAGCGCCACCTCGCGAGCCCCCGCCGCCTTGCGCGGCGACAACCCCATGCTGCGCGAGCCGTCCAGCACCACCTCCACGCGCGGCGACACCTCGTCCTGGCGCACGCGCAACACCAGGTCCCCGGTGCGCGCCACCGCGTTCCAGTCGAGCTGCCGCAGGTCATCCCCCGGCTGGTACATGCGGAAGTCGTGCAGCTCCATCGCACTGCCCGCGGACGTGGCGCGCACCTCGCCCACCCGCCCGCGCTGCGGCACGCGCGGCAGCGCCAGGGACAACCCCGGCACCAGCCGCGCCACCTCCGCCTCGTCCAGCCGGGAGCTCACGGCGCGTGGGCCTCACGCTCGCGCCTCGCGAGCACCCGGTCCGCCGCGAACGCGCACAGCAGCGCAACCAGCGCCACGCACAGCAGCAGCTCCGGCGGCATCCGGAGACCGGACGGATCATTCCAGTCATAGCGACCGAAGTTCAGCGTCCCCACCACGGGGTTGAGCAGGTTGAGCAATTCATCCCCCGCCTCCAGCCCCAGGAACACCGCCAGCAGCGGAGGAACGCCAGCCCCCAGCGCTCCCGCCGCGACGAAGAGCAGCCGCACCGCCACGGGCGACGCGAACCGGCCTGACTTCGGCATCCGTCCCAGCAGCAGCGCCACCGACAGGTAGATGACGCCGTAGAGCGCCAGCGCCACCAGCGCCATCCCCATGCGCATCCTATCGGTCGAAAATTCCGACGCCCACAGCAGCCCCGCGCACCCGGCCGCCCAGCCCAGCAGCAGCAACACCGTCAGTCGGAAGCCGCGCAGGGCGCCGGTCCTGAAGAGCGACCAGGGCCGCGTGCCCGCGCGCAGCGGCCGGGACTGGCCATCCACGTCCGACACCGTGAAGAGGCCGGTGAGGATGAGATGCAGCCCGCCGAGGATGCCCGCGACGCTCGGGACGTCGTTGTCCCGGTCCAGGAACCACCACACCGCCGCCACCCCCAGGAACGTCAGCACGGCCTGGACCACCAGCACCCGCCGGGGATGCCGCGTGTAGTTCTCCGTCACGAGCGACAGCCGCGCCACCGCCGCCTCGAACAGCAGCCACCCGTCCGACAGCAGCAACCAGAGCCCCGCGCCCAGCGCCAGGAAGAACTCCTTGTCGAAGGAGAACCCGCGCCCCCGACCCTCCGTCATCACGAAGATGAAGGTGAGCGCCTGGAAGAACGTCACCACCAGCGCGGCCACCAGCGCGAAGCGCACGAACGCCCGCCCCATCCGCCCGTCCGCCAGCGTCGCCGCGCACACCGACGCGAACGTGAGGAACATCAGCCACGCCCCGCCCAGCATCAACACCATCAGGATGGTGGGCAGGTCGATGCCGTTGAGGAAGTAGCTGAACAGCAGGAACGGCCCCACCGCCGACGCGTACAGCGCCGCCTGCACCAGGAAGGACGTCACCTTGCCGCCCAGGATGCGCCGGGGCCCCAGCCCCGTGAGCAGGAGCAGCGACCACGTCTCGTCCTCGCGCTCACGCGCCAGCGAACGGTACGCGTTGAAGGGGATGACCCCGAAGTGCACCAGCCCCAGGCACACGAAGAAGGAGAAGAAGTACGTGCGCCCCTCGCGCGAGTACGACGTCCCCCGCGTGTTCACGTACGCGATGAGCGACAGCACCAGGCACGACAGCAGGAGCAGCCCGAAGCACACCCAGAAGACGCGCGTGCGCAGCCCCTGCCGCACCTCCTTCACCACCAGCGGGTTGAGCCGGTCGCCCCACTTCTCCCACCGGTCGGACACCCCGGCCGGGGAGACGGGGACCGCCTCGGACGCACCCGACGCCGGACTTGCTTGCGTGCTCACGCCACCCTCCCCTTCGTCACCGTCATGAAGGCATCTTCCAGGTTGCGCTCACGCGGGCTGAAGGCGCACACCGGCAGCCCCTGCGCCACCAGCGTGGCCAGCAGCGCCGCCGCGGCGGCCTCCGCCTGCATCGGGCCGGAGCCCTGTTCCAGCTCCAACCGCACGCGCAGCGAGCCTGCCTCGCGCGTCACGTCCTTCACGCGCGGCTGCTCCAACATCAACCGCTCCGCGCGAGCGCCCATCGCCTCGCCCTCCGCTCCCGCCGCCAGGCGCACCACCAGCTCCACCCTCTGGGAGGCGTCCGCGCCCGAGCGAAGCAGGTCCTCCACGCGGCCCTGCGCGAGCAGGCGCCCCTGTTCGATGATGACGCAGGAGTCGCAGATCTCCGCCAGCTCCGTGAGGATGTGGCTGGAGATGATGACCGCCTTGCCCTGATCCGCCAGCGCGCGCAGCAGCTCCCGCAGTTCGATGCGCGCCCGTGGGTCCAGGCCGTCCGCGGGCTCGTCCAGCAGCAGCAGCCGGGGGTCATGCAGGAGCGTGCGCCCCAGGGCCACGCGCTGACGCATGCCCTTGGACAGCTCCGTGGTGAGCTTCTCCGCCAGGGGAATCAACCCCGTGAACTCCATCACCGAGTCCACCCGCTGCCGCCGCTGCGCGCCCTTCAGTCCGTACGCGCGCGCGAAGAAGTCCAGGAACTCCCTCACGGTGACATCGTCGTAGGTGCCGTAGCGGTCAGGCATGTAGCCCAAGAGCGGCCGGGCCTGGTCTGGCGCGTCCACCAGCGACTTGCCGTCCAGCAGTACCTCGCCGGCGGTGGGCACATCCAGCGTGGCCAGGATGCGCAGCGTGGTGCTCTTGCCCGCGCCGTTGGGACCGATGAAGCCCAGGATGCCGCCGGCCTCCAGCGAGAACGTCACGTCGTCCACCGCGCGCAGCGCCCCGTAGTCGCGACGCAGGCCCTTCACTTCCAGCAGGCTCATGGCCGCACCTCCTCGAACGCACCGCGCACCAGATGCACCCCGGACTCCAGGTCCACGTCCACCGCCGCCGTGGGCGCGAAGCCCCGACCGCCCAGGCGGACCAGGAAGGCCCCATCGATCAGGTCTCCGTCGGTCACCCGCGCCGACGTCGGGAAGCGCATGCCCGGTTGGTACGTCAGACTCAACGGATGATTCTGTTCGAGGTCGAGCAGCGCCACGTTCTTCTCGCTGGTGATGAGCTCGGCCTTCGCCTCGGCGCCGTCCGCGATGACAGGCAGGTCCCAGAGCTGGCCCTGGAAGCGCAGGCGGCCCGCCTCCACGGCCGCCCCGAGCGCGTTCTGCACGACGAGCCCCTCCTCCACCTTGCGCGCGGTGAGCCGTGCTCGCGTCGGGAGCACCGCCACCTCGCCCCACTCGCGGTAGGTGCGCGAGGGCAGGAAGCTGTCGCGCAGCACCAGTCCCTGCGTCCAGTCCAGGACGCGCGGCGGGTCTTCCGGCTCCGTGGGAGACAGCAGCACGCTGGAGGCGGGCATGCTCACGCCCTCCTCGGCCAGGTTGGCGTACCAGGCGGTGAGCCCCACCGTCACCGCGCGCGAGCGTTCGCGGTCCAGCACCGTGAGGCTGTAGCGCGAAGCATGCACGCGGAAGCCATCCACCAGCACCGACCAGGCCACCAGTCCCAGACACGTGATGGCCGCCAGCGCGGGCACGGCGATGAGCACCGCCAGCGGACCCTTGCGCCGGGCGAGCATCAACCCGCCAGGGCCCACCGCGAGCGTGAAGAGGAAGATGAGGAGCATGAAGCGGCCCACGGGCGCACGCGCGCTTTCCAGCAGCGGAGTCCTCCCATCGCGCAGCAGGCTGTTGCGATCCCACCGCGGTGGCGGACCCGCGGGCACCACGGCGCCCGTCACCTCATGGGTGTCCATCGCGAGCTGCTGCCCGCACGCATCGGGCGTGTCACGGCAGCCGAGGAACTGGCGCACCTGACCAAAGCCATACGGGGACAATTCCGAGCCGACGTCCTCGAGCAGCGGAAAGTGCAGGCGCGGATTGGCCGGCGGACGGGCGAGCACCAGCCGGCCCCCGGTCAGGGCGAAGGACTCCAGCACGGCCCAGACGTCGTCGGGCACCTCCTCCGACGACGCCGTCACCAGCACCGCGTCGTAGCCTACGTACGCAGCCAGCTCGCGAGGAGCGGTGCGGGCATCGAGGAAGCGCGCGGCGACGAGGGGTTCCTGGTTCTCCGCCACGCGACTCAGTTGGGTCGCGTTCTCGAAGGACTTCACGTCGCCCAGCACCATCACGCGCGCGCCCCGGTAGCTGTCCAGGTAGAAGCCCTCGGTGGCGGTGGGCATCCCAGGGGAGTCCATGTGCAACTGCCCGGATTGGATGTCCGCGGGCAGCATCAGGTAGGTGACGACGCGCTCGCGCGCACCCAGTTGGAGCGAGCGCTCCGTGATGCGGCCCTGGCCGTGGATGGACAGGCGCACCGGACGCGGCTGGCCGCTGCTGTTGTGCACCGTCACCTGGATGGGGGTGTAGCCCCGCTGCGGCACCAGCGTGACGGAGCGCAGGGTGGCCTTCAGGTCGCCCTCTTCGGGGAAGGTCTCGGGCGTCTCCACCACCTCGCGGTAGCCGGTGGCCTTGTCCTTGTCCGCCACCTCCGCGGCTTCCGCCACGACCGCCACCGCGGGCGCGGGCGCCACCGCAGGCACGGGCGCGCTCACTTCGGTGGCGCTCGCGAGCGTCGTGCAGAGCAGCGCCACGGCGAGCACCGGGCCCCGGGGCAGGTGCCTAACCACGGGGCACCTCGGGAATGGCCTTGAGCAGCTCGCGCACCACGTCCGGCGCGGTCACCTTCTCCAGGGACGCCTCATAGGCCAGCACCAGCCGATGGTTGAGGACCGAGGAGGCAGCGGCCACCACGTCGTCGAAGCCCACGTTGGGCCGGCCGTTCAGGAGCGCGAGCGCACGGCCCGCGGCGGCGAGGGCGAGGGCCGCGCGGGGGCTCGCGCCAAAGCGCACGAAGCGGCGCACGGTGTCGGGGGCGGAGGCCTGACGCGGGTCGGTGGCCTCCACGAGCCGTCCGATGAAGTCCGCCACTGGGCCGGGCAGGTGCACGCGGTCCACGGCGGCGAACAGGCGCGACAGGCCCTCCGCGTCCAGCACGGGCTCCTGCGCGGGAGGTGCGCCGCGCACGCGCGTGGTGAGCAGGATGCGCAGCGTCTTCGCGCCGACGGGCGGCACCAGGATGCGGAAGAGGAAGCGGTCCAGTTGCGCTTCGGGCAGCGGGTACGTGCCCTCCAGCTCGATGGGGTTCTGCGTGGCGAGCACGAAGAAGGGGTCGGGCAGGGGCCGCGTCTGGCCCAGCACCGTCACCGAGCGCTCCTGCATGGCCTCCAGCAGCGCGGACTGCGTCTTCGGGCTGGAGCGGTTGATTTCATCCGCGAGGACGAGGCTCGCGAAGAGCGGCCCCTCGCGGAAGACGAAGTCGCGGCGCGCCTCGCCCTCCAGCACGTAGGTGCCGGTGATGTCGCCGGGCAGCAGGTCGGGGGTGAACTGGATGCGGCGGAAGGGCAGCGCGAGCAGTCGCGCCAGGGCCTTGCACAGCTCCGTCTTGCCCAGGCCGGGCAGGCCCTCCAGGAGCACATGGCCCCGGGCGAGCACCGCCACCACGACCTGCTCGACGACCCCTTCCTGGTCGAGCATCACCTGATTGAGCCCGGCCTTGAGCCGGGAGGCTACATCCGCCGCGCCTTGTGCTTCGGCGGGACTCAGAAGCTCCGCTGCCACGTCGATTCCCCCTGCTGGACTACCGACCACCGAAGTACCGCTTCACGAGGTCGCGGTTGCGAGGCAGCAGCGGACCGGAACCCGGTCCCGCCGTCGCATCGCCCTTCGCGCCCGTGCCCTTCGCTCCCGCCGCGCCCGCCTGCCCCGTCCTGGCCTGCGGATCCGCGGCGCGAAGCCCCCACAACTCTTCCGCGTCCCCGCCGTGCCCTTCTGGCAGCGGCTGGAAGGCGAGCCGGTCCGGATCCATCTCCGCCTCGCCACCAAAAACGAGCGGACTGCTCTCGCCACCCCGGCCCACGCCCGCGCCGTTGCCCGGCTTCATGTTCCGGCTCGCGTGCTGGCCGCCCTGCTGGCCCTGGCCGTCACCCTCTCCGTCCCCGTCCTGGCCCTGCTGGCCCTGTCCCTGGCCGCGCTGGCCCTGCCCCTTCTGCCCCTGTCCCTGGCCAGACTGCTGCCGCCGGGTGGGACGCCTCGCCTGGGCCCCGCGGTTCCCCGCAGCGTTGTTTTCCTCGCCGAAGCGCTGGGCCAGCGCCTGCTGCCGGCGCTCCAGCGTGCGGCGAAGGTCCGCGACCTGATCCGGAGAGCCAGAGGCCTGCGCACGGGCGGAAGCACGAGCCCGGGCCTCGCGGGACGGGTCGCCCGAAGCCTGCTGCGAGCCTTGCTTGTCACCGCCCTGCTTGTCGCCGTCCTGATCCCCAGCGCCCTGCCCCTGCGAGCCCTGCTGGGACGAAGCCTGGGCTTCGCCGTCCTCGGATGGTCCGTCCTGTTCCTGCCCTCCCTTGGAGCGCGCATCGAGCGCCATGAGGGCCTGTTCCAGGGACTCGCGCTCGCGGGTGGCGGACTCGGCACCGCCAGCAGCGGCGAGAGCGTCCTCGAGTTCCGTGGCGGCCTCGGAAGCGCGGTTCAGGTCAGCAGCGGCCTCGGAGGCGCGTTCAGCGAGCCGCTGTTCCAGGGCATCGGAGGCCTCCCAGTCGGCGGAGTCGAAGCGGCCCTGCGCGACCTCGTCGGACAGCCGGCGCAGTTCCTCTTCGACATCCTGGCCCAGGGGCTCCTCACGAGCGAGGGCCTCCGCCTGGGCCTGCACGGCGGCGACCTGGGTCGCGGCGGCGGCGTTGATGTTCGACGTGCGGAGCGCGGGCAGCGGAACCAGGAACCCCACGGCGAGGAACAGGAGCGCACCCAGCAATGCGCCCAAGGGCCGACGCCAGGGCACCTCTGGAAGCTTCACCTGCTGGGCGAACTGATTGAGGCTCAGCTCCCACTCACCGACGGGGCGCTCCAGGCGCGTGAGCAACAGGCCCCCGGCCCCGGCCGAACGGTCCGCGAGCACCGCCGCGTACTCCAGCGACACGCCCCGGGAGCGGGCCCGCACGAACCACCAGGCAAGGCCCGCGACGACGAGCGGAGGCACGGCCCAGACAGCGGCGCCCCGCAGCAACATGCGACAGAGCACGCACGCGGTGGCGGTGGCCCAGGCGGGAACGAGTCCCGCGCCCAGCCAGGCCACGGCATTGAGACGCCGCTGCACGCGCCGGATGGGCGCGAGCACGAGGGACTGGAAGCGGCGTTCTTCGCTGGCGGCCATGGAAGGAGGGCAGTGTCGGACACCCGCCCCTCCGTTCACAAGCGACGCCCGGGAACGGTCGAATCCCGGCGCGAGGGGTCGTCCGCCTGACTCCAACCGTCGAGAAGATGCGAATCCGTACGAACCCCGAGACGCGGCGGCTAGTCTGCCGCGCATGAACTTCCGGTTCCTCGGTCGCAGCGGTCTGAAGGTCAGCGAGATTTCCTTTGGCAACTGGCTCACGCACGGCTCCCAGGTGGAGGAGGACGCAGCGCTCGCCTGTGTGAAGGCGGCGCTCGACACGGGCATCACCACCTTCGACACCGCCGACGTGTACGCCGGCACCAAGGCCGAAGCCGTGCTCGGCCGCGCCCTCAAGGGCCAGCGCCGTGAAGGCTACGAGCTCTTCACCAAGGTCTACTGGCCCACCGGCCCCGGCCAGAACGACCGCGGCCTGTCGCGCAAGCACATCATCGAGTCCATCCACGGCTCGCTGCGCCGCCTCCAGACGGACTACGTGGACCTCTACCAGGCCCACCGCTTCGACGTGGAGACGCCCCTGGAGGAGACGATGCTCGCCTTCGCGGACATCGTGCGCCAGGGCAAGGCCCTCTACATCGGCGTCTCCGAATGGACCGCCGAGCAGATCACCGCCGGCGCGAAGCTCGCCCGCGAGCTGCACGTGCCCTTCGTCTCAAACCAGCCCCAGTACTCCATGCTCTGGCGGGTCATCGAATCCAAGGTTGTCCCCGCCTCCGACGCGGAAGGCATGGGGCAGATTGTCTGGTCCCCGCTCGCCAAGGGCGTGCTCACCGGCAAGTACCAGCCCGGCCAGCCCCCTCCGGCCGATACCCGCGCCGCCAACAAGCAGGGCGCCATGTTCATGACCAGCTTCATGACCGACGACGTGCTCACCCGCGTCCAGCAGCTCAAGCCGCTGGCGAAGGAAGCCGGCCTGTCGCTCGCGCAGCTCTCCGTCGCGTGGGTGCTCCAGAACAAGAGCGTCTCCACCGCCATCATCGGCGCCACCCGGCCGGAGCAGGTGCTCGACAACGTGAAGGCCACCGGCGTGAAGCTCGACGCCGACCTCCTGCGCCGCATCGACGCCATCATCGGGCCGGTCGTGGAGCGCGACCCCGCGCAGACCACCAGTCCCGACCGCCGCCCCTGAAGGAAGAAACGAAATCCGCCCCCCAGGCGTACGTAGGGTCGGGGGGCCTGTACCGGCAGGCGTCCCCACGGTCGCCCCTTCACATGATGGGGCATCCGACATCCACGCCCTCCACCCACCATTCCCGGTCGAATGGATTGTCACGGTCCCATGACCTCCCTGCCGATCCATTTGACTTTTGAGTCGAGGGGAACAAGAGACTGCCCCGCGCGTTGGCAGTCCTCACACTTCAACCCCCAGGCTTGTCTCCCATGACGTCCTTCCTCCTCCTGGCCCAGGCGGCCCAACCCGAACTCGGCTGGTTGAGCGGCAAGCTGCTCGGGGTGACGCTGGGCAGCGCCGAGTGGGTGCTCTGGCTGCTGGTCATCCTCTCCGTGCTCTCCATCGCCGTGATGCTGGAGCGCGCCGTCTACTTCTCGCGCCACCGGCTGCCCAACTCGGAGGCGCTGGCCGTGCGGCTGGCGCGCGGTGAGTTCGACGCCGTCAGCGCCGAGGTGAAGAACCACAAGGGCATGGAGGCGGCCGTCATCCGCGAGGCCCTCGCCTCCGCGTCCCAGGGCCCCGACACCGTGGAGCAGGTCATCGCGTCCACCGTCGCCCGCGAGCGTCCCCAGTACGAGCGCTTCCTGTCGCTGCTCGGCACGCTGGGCAACAACGCCCCGTTCATCGGCCTGTTCGGCACGGTGCTCGGCATCATCAAGGCCTTCAACGACCTGGGCGCCATGAATGCCAAGGGCGGCGCCATGCAGCAGACGGTGATGGCCGGCATCTCCGAGGCGCTCGTCGCCACCGCCGTGGGCCTCGCGGTCGCCATCCCTGCCGTCGTCGCCTTCAACATCTTCAGCCGTCAGTTGAAGACGCTCACCAGCCGCACCACCTCCCTGGGCCACGCGCTCGTGGGCGCCATGAAGGCCAAGAAGCCGGGCGTCGCGGGGGGGAACTAGGTCATGGCCGGCAGCGCGGGCGACAACGACGACGAAATCACCGGCATCAACGTCACGCCGCTGGTGGACGTGGTGCTGGTGCTGCTCATCATCTTCATGGTCACCGCGAACTTCATCGTCCGCGAGACGGTGGAGGTGGACCTGCCCCGCGCCGCCAACGGCGGTGAGACGGTGCAGGGCCTGGTGAACGTCGTGCTCGACAAGGAGGGCAAGCTCTACTTCGACGGCGCGGAGGTGACGGAGGCCGACCTGTCCCGCCGCGTGGTGGAGGCCGTCTCCAAGGACAAGGACACGCGCGCCATCATCAGCGCGGACCAGACCATCGCGTACGGCCGCGTGATGCGCCTCATCGACGTGGTGAAGGGCCAGGGCATCGCCAAGTTCGCCCTCAACATCGAGAAGGACGTGTCCCCCGCGGCCACGCCCGCCGCTCCCTGACCCGAAGGCACGCGAAGCCACCATGAGCCAGGCGGTCCTCGATTCTTCCGTGCAGCCCCAGCGCGACCGCTCCACGCGGTTCGTGTTCGGCTTCTTCCTCGTGTCGCTCGCGCTGCACGCGGGCGGCTTCTGGTTCATCTCCACCCTGGAGGGCCGCAAGCAGATTGCCTCCCAGCGTCCGGTGGAGCTGGTGATGGTGGAGGTGCGGAAGCCGCCGCCTCCGCCCCCGCCGGAGGAGAAGAAGGAAGAGCCCAAGCCGCCTCCGCCCAAGGTGAAGCCGGTGAAGCCGCCGCCCATCAAGGTCGCGGAAGCGCCCAAGCCGCCGCCCCCGACCGAAGCACCGCCGCCGCCCAACGACACGCCGCCGCCGGAGCCGCAGGCCAAGCCGCCGCCGCTCGTGGTGGGCATGACCATGTCGTCCACCACCAGCGCGGGCACCTTCGCCGCGCCCGTGGGCAACACGGCCTACGGCAAGGCCAACGGCACCGCGAAGGACCCCAAGGAAGTGAAGGGCTACTCCGCGCCCAGGTACGTGCCCGTGTACCAGGTGGACTCCGAGCCCACCGTCGCGTCCGAGGTGAAGATTCCCTACCCGGACGAAGCGCGCCGCGCGGGCATCGAGGGCACGGTGACGCTGTCCATCACCATCGACGCGGACGGCAAGGTGGGCACCGTGAAGGTCATCTCCGGGCCCGGCTACGGCCTCAACGAAGCAGCGCGCGATGCCATCCGGCGCTTCCGCTTCAAGCCCGCCATCAAGGGCGGCGAGGCCGTGGCCACGGAGATGAAGTACTCGTACACGTTCCTGCTGGACTGACGCAGGAGGCCGGGCCCGCGAAGGGCCCCGCCTACTGCGTCTTGAGCGCGCGGCGCATGATGTCGCCCAGCGCCACCAGGTCCTCTTCCGGCATGGAGGCCATGAAGGGCGGAGGCCGGGCCATCCGCGCAATCAGCCGACCGCGCAGCTCCGCGCCAGCCTCCGTCAGCACCAGCATCTTCACCCGCCGGTCCTGCTCGCTGCTGCGCCGCTCCACCAGCTTGCGCGCCTCCAGCCGGTCCACCAGCCCCGTGACGTTGGACGCATCACACGACAGATAGGTGGCGAGCGTGCTCATCGCGAGCGCTCCCTCGCCCAACTGCCGCAGGACGTGCGCCTGGACCGGGGACAGGTCGAACTCCGCCGCCAGCGCGGGGAAGTTGCGCATGTGCGTGTGGAGCAGCTCGAAGAGGAGCGTCCACGCCTGCTGCGCGAGCCCCGCCTCTGCTTCCTCCCCAACTTGAGTACGGGCCTCCGGCGGACGCCCTGCCTGCTCGCTGTGACCTTCGCCAAGAGCATTCATGATGCCTTCACACTAATTCACACGGTTTGCATAAACAATTGACACCCTCAACCTTTGACGGGTACTACATTCCGGATATTCCATCATCCGACAGTGCGGAGTACTTTCACGAGGCTCCAGGGTCGGGTAGATGACGCAACGCAGTCGTCCATTGGACGGATCCGCCTCGCGCTCCCGCGGGTCGGTGAGGAGGTCAAGGCGGTATGAGTACCCTTCTGGCGCTTTCCCTGTCGGCCGCCCTGGCCGCAGCGCCTGTACTGTCGCTGGACGAGGCGTTGGAGTCGGCCCGTCAGCAGAACCTCGATTTGAAGATTGCCCAGGAGCGCTTCGAGCAGGCGTCCCTCGCGACCCGCAGGGCCTGGGCCGGCTACCTGCCGACCATCAGCGTGGGGGCGTCCATCACGCGCAACAACGTGGCGGCCGTCATCCCAGCGGGCCCCATCGCGCCGGTGGACATCGTCATCCAGCCGCTCATCCAGCAGGGTGCGCAGGCGGAAGTGCGTCAGGCCATCATCGCGCCCCAACTGTGGGCGGCCATCGCGGCCTCGTACAAGGCGGTGAAGCTGGCGGAGCTCAACACGCAGACGGCGCGCCGGCAGGTGCTCTTCGGCGTGGCGCAGGCCTACTACGGCGCCGCTGCGCAGCAGGAAGCACTGCGCGCCCAGGAGCGTCTGCTGGAGCTGACCCAGGCGCGGGAGAAGGACACCCAGGCCCGGTTCGACGCGGGCACGGTGACGCGCGTGGCGCTCTTGCGCGCGCAGTTGGACCGTTCGCGCGCGGAGCAGGACCTGGTGCGCGCGAAGAACGCGCTCGCGGGCCTGAAGCTGGCGCTGGGCACGCTCATCCAGAAGGAACCGGACTTCGACCTGGCCCCGCCGCCGGAGCCCCAGGTGCCCGCGCAGGCGTCGCCGGACGACCTGGTGAACCAGGCGATCCAGGAGCGCTCGGACGTGCAGGCCGCCGAAGTGGGCCTGAAGCTGACGCGCATCAACAAGACGGGCGTCATCCTGAGCTACCTGCCCACGCTGGGTGTCACGGGCGCGTACCGCATCGCGAACGCGGCGGGCTTCACGGGCCAGAACGAGACGTGGGCCATCACCTTCGGCGCCAGCTGGACGCTGTTCGACGGCGGCCTGCGCGAGGCGAACCTCTCCGAGGCGTCGTCCCGCGTGCGTGAGGCCACCGTGAGCCAGCAGCTGGCCCAGGCCCGCGTGAAGGAGGAGGTGCGTCGCTCCAAGCTGGACCTGGAGAACGCGCTCGCCAACCGCTCCAAGGCCGAGGAGGCCCTGGGTCTCGCGCGCGAGTCCAACCGCCTCACCGACGTGAGCTTCCAGGCGGGCGTCGCTACGTACCTGGAGGTCGCGGACGCCAACACCTCGCTCACCAACGCCGAGGTCGGCTTCGTGTCCGAGCGCCTCCAGGCGTCCCTGGCCGCGCTGCGCCTGCTCAACGCCATGGGCTCGTTCGAGTCCGGTTCGGTGCGCAAGGACGCGGCGGCCCTGGGCGCCCAGCCCGGCGTGTCGACTCAGCCCGCTCAGCAGCAGCCGGCGCAGCAGCCCGCGCCGGAGCAGCAGCCCACCCCCCAGAAGTAACGGGGTGTGAGGGGAAATTCCCGGCGCCCATCCTGGGGCGCCGGGTCCCCTGCCCTCCCGGGTGAGAAGCAGGTCCCGCGTTGTGGTGGTCCGGCGTCAGCCCCACCCTCCAGACAGGACCCGCTCTCACGAGGAGGGAATCATGGCGGACGCATCCTGGGGCAACTGCAAGAGCTGTCGCTTCTTCGCCGGCAACAGCGACGAGCCGAGCGACAACGATGTCCAGAGCTGCAACCAGTCCGAGCTGAAGAAGTTCGCGCTCCTGGTGTCAGCCGACAGCGGCTGCAACGCATACGAGGCACAGGTCGGCGAATCGGTCCCCATTGGCGTGGAGCCCGCGCCCGCCATGCACTGAGGCGGTGTGCCTTCCCCCCTCGCGACACCGCGTCGCGAAGGGGGACCCGGAGCTCAGGTGCCCGTGGCTTCGTGGATGACCCGGGGCACGGCCTCCGGCTCGTGCGCGTAGTAGATGCGCTCCATGAGCTTGCGCTGGTGCACCAGCGGCTTGTCGTACTTGTCCAGCCGCATGCCCTTGTGGCTGTAGGGCGTGTCCGCGACGGTGGGGATGAAGCGCGCGTCATCGCGCACCTCCCACCAGGTGAGGCCCAGCGCGGCCTTCGCCGCCACTGGCAGCAGGGGCTTCAAGAGCGGCATCGACGTGCGCAGGAAGGAGAAGACATGCAGGCGCGTCGTGCGCGCCGTCTCCGGCACGAAGAAGATGTGCGCCTGCGTGATGAAGGGACGGGGCATCCCTTCCGAGGACTTCCAGTGGATGGTGTAGATGCTGCGCACCGGATCGAAGCGCGTCACCCAGTCGTTGTGGAAGTAGTCGCCGTCGCGCACCAGGAGCAGCTTCATGATGGGCGCGGGCCGCTGCGGGGCGCGGTAGTGCACCTCCGTGTGGTCCGGGTGGTTGTGCGCGTCGAACTCCACCGCCCCGGTCTGCGCGCCGCTCCACCCCAGCCGCGTGTGGACATAGGGCGTGTGTTCGTCCTCGCTGAAGTTGTCGAGCGTCACGTGCAGCGGCGCCTGGAACAGCGTGGAGAAGGTGCCTCCGAAGACGTAGTCGTCCCCCGACAGCTCCGGCATCGCGGACAGGGGCGTGGCCGCGTGCGCGAGCCACAGGTAGCCATGGCGCTCCACCACCTGGAAGCTGCGCGCCTCGCAGTGGCGCAGCTCCGGCTGGCTGGGGTTGGTGCCGTGGCCGCGCGAGTCGAAGCGCCAGCCGTGGTACGGGCACTGGAGCTGGCCGTCCTTCGTCACCGTCCCCTTCGACAGCGGCGCGAAGCGGTGGGGACACGCGTCGGACAGGGCCGCGGCACGGCCAGAGGCATCCCGGAAGAGCGCATAGGCATGGCCCGCGAGCTCCACGCGCACGGGTTGCTGGCGGAGCTGACGGGAGGGGAGCACCGGGTGGAAGTGCCGGACGACGTCGGGGGTAGGCTCCATGGAAGCGCCAGTATAGCGGCCTGTCGGGACCGACCCCGGGTGGGTCCCCGGGGGGCCAGGCGATGTCCGGAAGGGGCTGGGGAGCGGCCCCGGAGGGTGGCATAGACTGCCGTGCCGTGAGCGCTCCTCCCCCCCTCCTCCAGCGCCGTGCGCGCGGGCCCGCCGTGGCGGTCTCCGTGGCCGTGCTGGCGGTGCTCGTCGCGGGGGCGGTGCTGTATGTGCGAGGCGCACTCCCCGCGGCCGTGCCCATCGCGACCGGGCCCTTCACCTCCAACGACTACG
This sequence comes from Corallococcus sp. bb12-1, assembly GCF_026626765.1. Classification (NCBI taxonomy): domain Bacteria; kingdom Pseudomonadati; phylum Myxococcota; class Myxococcia; order Myxococcales; family Myxococcaceae; genus Corallococcus; species Corallococcus sp. bb12-1. Next base: position 322,653 of record NZ_JAPNJZ010000001.1, read on the forward strand.
CGCGCGCCCTGGACCATGTGCGCCCCAGTGGGGACCTGGACTTCGTGGGGCTTGGACAGGACCGGGCGGCGCTGGAGCGATTCGTCGCGTCGCTGGCGTCGGTGTCCCCGCGCCTGCGTCCGGAGCTGTTCCCCACGCCCCAGGAGGGACTGGCGTACTGGCTCAACGCGTACAACGCGCTGGTGCTGCTGCAACTGGTGGAGCGCCATCCGGACGGCGTCGCTTCCGCGGGGTTCGGCCGCTTCTACTGGGGCCACGCGTGGCCGGTGGGCGGCGAGCGGCTGACGTTGTGGGCGCTGGAGCAGCGCATCCTGGGTGAGTACGGCGACCCGCGCGTGCACTTCGCCCTCTTCCAGGGGACGCGGGGTGGGCCCTCGCTGGACGGCGCGCCGTACCAGCCAGAGTTCCTGGACGCGCAGCTCAACGACGCCAGCCGCCGCTTCATGGGCAATCCGCGCCACGTGCGACTGGAGGGGGACACCGTGCACCTGGCGCGCCTGTTCGAGACGCGCAAGCAGGACTTCCTCGCCGCGCTGCCCGAGGGACGGGGCGGCAACGTGCTCCAGTTCGTCTGGGCCTTCCTGCCGGACACCTGCGAGGAGCGCCCCGGCTGCGACACGCGCGGCGACCTGGACCGCGCCTGCGGGCCCCAACTGGACAAGTGCCGCGTCACCTTCATGCCCGAGGACCTCACGCTGCCCGACGTCGCGGACGCCGCCGCCCGGCGCTGAGCGGCCCTGCTAGCGTCCTTGCGCGCACGGACGAGGAGGCACGGGACATGATGACGGGAGCGGTGTGGCTGGCGACGTGGCTGGCCCTGGGAGCAGGGACAGGGAGCGCGGACGTGAAGTGGGAGCCCCAGGTGAGCGGGACGACGGTGCGGCTGCGCGGGGTCAGCGCGGTGGATGCGCGCGTGGCCTGGGCCAGCGGCGACAAGGGCACCTTCGTGCGCACCACGGACGGCGGGAAGACGTGGAAGGCGGCCACCGTGCCGGGCGCGGAGGAGCTCGACTTCCGCGACGTGGATGCCTTCAGCGAGCGCACCGCGTACCTCCTGTCCATTGGCACGGGCGACAAGTCGCGCATCTACAAGACGACGGACGGGGGCGCGACGTGGAAGCTCCAGTTCACCAACGCCGTGCCGGGCGCGTTCTTCGACGGCATGGCCTTCTGGGATGAGCAGCACGGCATCGCGTTCAGCGACCCGGTGGACGGGCGCTTCATCGTCATCACCACCGAGGATGGCGGCGCGACGTGGAAGCCTGTGATGAAGGAAGCGCTGCCGCCCGCGCTCCCGGGTGAAGCGGGCTTCGCCGCCAGCGGCACGAGCATCGCGGTGCAGGGCGCGTCCCACGTCTGGTTCGGCATGGGGGGTTCGGCGGCGCGCGTGCTGCATTCAGCGGACCGGGGCCAGAACTGGAACATCGCGACGACGCCGCTGGCCACCGGGGAAGGCGCGGGCGTCTTCTCGCTCCTCTTCTGGAGCCCGAAGGCGGGCATCGCGGTGGGCGGCAACTACAAGAAGCCGGAGGAGACCGCTGGCACCGCGGCCGTCACGCTCGATGGAGGGAAGACCTGGAGCGTGCCTTCGGGGACCTCGCTGAGGGGCTACCGCTCCTGCGTGGCGCCGCTCATGCACGCCCGGCGGCCGATGCTCGTGGCCGTGGGCCCCACGGGTTCGGACGTTTCGGTGAATGGCGGCAGGGCGTGGGAGCCGCTGGACGCGACCGGCTTCCATGCCGTGTCCTCACCGCCGCGCAAGCAGGACACCGCCTATGCCGTGGGTGAGGAGGGCCGCATCGCCCGGCTGGTGCCTGCTTCCCCGGTGGAGCCGAAGCAGGCTCCGAAGAAACCGTAGCGCCCGGCGCGGGGAAGCCCCCCGCGCCCGGGAGACTTCACGCGACCAGCAGCGCCGCGCCGATGATGCCGCTGTCGTCGCCCAGCTCCGCGTCGGCGACGAGCAGGCCCTCGCGCGACGTCTGCGACGACCACATCTGCACGCCCTCCAGCACGCGCTGCCGGATGCCCGGGCAGTACGTCAGCACGCCGCCGCCCAGCAGCAGCCGCGACGGATTCAGCATCGTCACCTGATTGGCCACCGCGATGGCCAGGAAGCGGGATGCGCGCTCGTGGAGCTCCTTCGCCTCCGCGTCGCCCGCGTCCGCCGCCTTCTCCAGCGTCACCGGCGTGATGCTGTCCGGGTCGCTGTCCCCGACGAGCGACTCCAGGATGCGCGAGCGCCCCGACGCCAGCAGCTCCTTCGTCTGGGCGATGAGGTTGTGGCCGCCCACGTACGCCTCCAGGCAGCCGTGCTCGCCGCAGCCGCACAGCCGGCCACCGGGCACCACCTTGATGTGGCCCAGCTCACCGGCCACGCCGCCACCGCCCTGCACCAGCCGCCCGTCCGCGATGATGGCGCTGCCCACGCCGGAGCCCACGAACACCACCAGCATGTCCTGCGCCCCGCGACCCGCGCCCGCGTGCAGCTCACCCCACGCCGCGGCGGACAGGTCGTTCACCACCTTCACCCCGTAGCCCAACCGCTTCTGGAGCAGGTCGCCCAGGGGCACGTTGCGCCAGCCCAGGTTGGGCGCCACGGAGACGATGCCGGAGTCCTTGTGGATCTGCCCGGCCGCGCCCACGCCGCAGCCGTCCACCTTCACGCCGGCGCGCTTCATCGCTTCGTCCGCCGCCTGGGCGATGGTCTCCACCACGCCCTGTGGCTTGCGGTCCGTCACCGCCACCTTGGCGCTCGAAAGCATCTTGCCCTTCGCGTCCACCACCGCGGCCCGGACGGACGTCCCGCCCAGGTCGATTCCCAGCGTCGGCATGGCCAACTCCCTCCCTACGGTTGCGTGTGCGGTGCTTCGCGTGGAACGCCGCGCTTCAGGCGCCGACGTCCTTCTGCGCCTGGGCGACCGTGCTGTCGATGAGCGCTTGAATCTCCTTCAGGCGCGCCTCGGTGTTCGCCTCGAAGCGCAGCACCAGGATGGGCTGCGTGTTCGACGCGCGGATGAGGCCCCAGCCGTCCGGGAACGTCACGCGCACGCCGTCCACGTCGATGATCTCATGGCCCGCGTCGCGCAAAATCTCCGTGGCGCGCTTCACCATCGCGAACTTCTTCTCCTCCTTCGTGTCGAAGCGCAGCTCGGGGCTGGCGTAGGTCTTCGGCACGTCCGACAGGAGCTGCGACAGCGTCTTCTTCTCGTGGGTGAGGATCTCCAAGAGGCGCGCGGACGCGTACACCGCGTCGTCGAAGCCGTAGTAGCGGTGCTTGAAGAAGATGTGGCCGCTCATCTCGCCGGCCAGCTCCGCGTGCTCTTCCTTCATCTTCGCCTTGATGAGGGAGTGCCCCGCCTTCCACATCACCGGCTTGCCGCCGTGCTTCGCGATGTCGTCGTACATCGTGTAGCTGCACTTCACCTCGCCGACGATGGCCGCGCCCGGGGCCTCCTTCAGCACGTAGCGGCTGAAGAGCACCATGATCTGATCCCCCCAGAGCACGTTGCCCTGGTCGTCGATGACGCCGATGCGGTCGCTGTCGCCGTCGTACGCGATGCCCACTTCCGCCTTCTCCGACTTCACCGACTTGATGAGGTCCTGGAGGTTCTCCACCACCGTGGGGTCCGGGTGGTGGTTGGGGAAGTTCGCGTCCATCTCGCAGAACAGGGGCACCACGTCGAAGCCCATGCTGCGGAACAGCGGGACGGCGATCTCGCCGCCCGTGCCGTTGCCCGCGTCGATGACGATCTTCATCCCCTGGCGGCCCACCTTCACCGTCTGGCGGACGAAGTGGTTGTAGGGCGTGACGATGTCGTAGGGCGTGACCTTGCCGGGCTTGGACGCGGTGGCGAAGTCCTTCGCCTCGATGATGCGGCGCAGCTCCTGGATTTCGTGGCCGTGGAAGGTCGTCTTGCCCGCGCCAATCTTGAAGCCGTTGTACTCGGGCGGGTTGTGGCTGCCCGTAATCATGGCCAGGCCATCCACGGGCAGCGTGTTCGCCGCGAAGTACGTCAGCGGCGTCGGCACCACGCCCACGTCGTAGACGTCCAGGCCCGTGGCGGTGAGACCCTTCGCGAGCGCGTCGCGGAAGCGCGTGGAGGATTCGCGGCAGTCGCGGCCCACCGCGATGGAGGTGCCGGCCTTGCGGCGGATCATGGTGCCCAGGCCCAGGCCCAGCAGCTCCACCACCTCGATGGTGAGGTCCTTGTCCACCAGACCCCGGATGTCGTACTCGCGAAAGATGTGCGCGTTCATGGCAGTGTCCCCACCCCTGTCCCGGCCGTGAGGGCTCGGCGGAGGGCGGCGAACACTACACGAGCGGCCCCGGGGGCTGCACACGCCCGAACACCGCGCTCCCACTCTTGAACGCCCGGCTGCTCCGCCCTACCCCCATTGACGGGTAATGGACCCCATCAGGCCATGGCCCCGGTCATTCGCGCCCCGGCCCCCGCCGGCACCTGCTCCCGCAGAGACTGGTAGTGCCGCAGCCACGACGTGTTCAGCGGATCCAGCTTCAGGGCCTCCGCGTAGCACTCCAGGGCGGCCGGCACGGACCGTTGGACCTCCAAGGCGTGTCCCTGGGTGAACAGGGCGCGGGCCTTCGTCTCCACCTCCGGGCGGGCGGCGAGGAAGGCGCTGCGCAGGGCCTCCATCGTCGGCTCGGGGACGCCGGCCGCGACACACCGGGCGAGGCCCGCGACGTTGCCCCGGGTGGCGTCGTAGCCCACGCGGGACAGGGGCTCACCCAGCATCCGCTGCGCGGTCAGCACCCGGAGGCGCAGGGCCTCCAGCGCCTGACGCTGGGCCGTGGGCAGGGCGCGGCCGTTGAAGACGTCCAGGCGGCGCAGGGCGGCCTGGGCGCGGCGGCGCACGTCGCCGAAGTCCGCGTCGGGCTTCGCGCCCAGCAGGGTGTACGGGTCGCGGGCGACGGCCTCCGCGCGGGCCAGCATGCGGGCCAGCTCCGCGTCGGGCGCGGGCTCCAGGTCCTCGGAGAGGGCGCTCAAGAGGAGCCGGCTCAGGGCCGGGTACTCGTCGGAGAAGTGGACGAAGACGCCGGCGGGCACGTTCCAGGTGCGGGCCTCGTCGAAGGTGACGTGACGGACGACGTCGCACGCGCCCACGGCCGTCTCACCGCGGAAGGAGACCTCCACCGGAAGGCGCGCGGCGAGCGGCGGCAGCGAACCCCGGCACTCCACGAAGAGGCCCTCGGGGGCGACGTCGCTCACGGACACGGCCTGGAGGACTTCGCCCGGCGTGAGGCCCAGGCGCACGCGCAGGTCCGACGGCGCGTCGGTGCGGGGCGCGGAGGCCTCCAGCGGCGCGACCGGGTTCTCCAGCGGCGCGGTTGCGGTGGAGTCGTCCGACACGCGGTCCACGAGCGGGATGGGCAGGACGGCCGGCTGCGAGGACGCCGGGTGGATCAACTGAATCGGGGTGGCCTCCGCGGTGGGCGCCAGGTGCATGAACGGAATGGCGGCGGACCCCAGGGTGGACGACGCGTGCGCGGGCTCCGGGACGATGTCCAGCGGCGTCGTCAGGAAGATGGGAGTCACGGAGTTCGTGGCACCGGACGCCACCGGGCTGGAAGAAGCGGCCCCCGGGGTGTTCTCCGGCTCAGAGGGTCCCAGCAGCGCCACGGCCGAGGCCCAGAACGCGGCCACCTCCGCGCGCATGGCCACCTCGCCCGCGCGCGCGTCAGAAGAAATGCCATCCGACGCACGCAGCGCCGCATCCTCCATGGACGAAGCCGAATCGCCCCACGCGGGCACGTCCTCCACGATGTCGATGTCGTCCAGCGCGTCGCGCTCCGTCACGACCTCCGACGAAACCTCCTCGCGCGCATCCGCCGAGGCATCCCGCACACCGATCTCCAGGCCCAGCGCCTCCGCGAGCGCGACGCGGAAGTCCCGCGCGCTGTCGAAGCGGTCCTCCGGACGCGCGGCCAGCGCCCGCAGCAACACGGTGGACAGCGCGGGAGGCACGCTCGCGTTGAGCGCATGCGGCGGGAACAGCACCACGTCCGCGGACCGGCCCAGCCCGAACGGCAGCCGCCCGGTGACGAGCAGGTACCCCGCCACGCCCAGCGAGTGCACATCCGAGCGAGGTCCTCCGCAGATACCGGTGGCCTGCTCGGGCGCCATGAACGTGGGCGACCCCACCGTCACGCCCCGCGCACGCGCTTCCCGCGACAGCGCCGCGTCCCGCACCAGGCCCGCGCCGAAGTCGCGCACCAGCACCCGCCGCGCCCCCTTCGAATCCCGCGTGACGACCAGCGAGTCCATCGTGAGGTCCCCATGCACGAGCCCCCGTGCATGCGCCACCTCCAGCCCCGCGAGTGCCTGATCCAACACCTCGCCCGCCTCCACCGGAGACAGCGGCAGCGGCATCGCGCTCAGCGACTCGCCTTCCGGCGCCTCCATCAACACGCAGGGCAGGCCCTGGGGACCGGGGCGCACATCCAGCACGCGCGCCACGTGACGGTGCACGACGTTGCGCTGCGCGAGCGCCTCCGAGATGAACCGCGCGCGCACCGCCGGCCGGGCCGCCAGATGCGCATGCAACACCTTCACCGCGAAGCGGTGCCCCGTGGGCACGTACTCCGCCAGGTACACCGACGCCACCGCGCCAATCTCCAGCCGGCGCTTCAGGAGCAGCGGCCCGTGCCGCTGGCCCTCCAGCGAATCCCCGGCCACCGACGACGGCGATTCAACAGGGCAGGCCTCCCCGTTCTGGTGTTCCCCGACGCAGCGCTTGCAGCCCATCGACATCCCCGCCTGCCACCCCCTGAATGGGGCGGACCCGGGGTGCACTTGCAACCTCCGCGCCCCGTGCCCGGGGGCCTCCTACGTCCGGGACCGGACACTCCAACCACCCGGAGGTGCCGGCAATCACCCGAAACGGCTCGGGGCCCCCTGTAGAAATGACAGGGAGCCCCGGGAAGAAATGTGTGAGGGGAAACAGGAGGCGGGGTGAGCCCCAAGCCTACAAGTCCCCTACAGCAGCTTCAGGCGCTTCCTGGCCTTGAGCGCCTCGACGACCTTGCGGACATCCTGGCTCTTGTCCTTGGGGACGACGAGGACGGCGTCGCCGGAGTCCACCACCACCACGTCGTGCATGCCGACGACGGAGAGGGTCCGCTTGTCCCCGAGCACCACGCAGTTCGTGCAGTCCACGAGCACCACGTCGCCGGAGACGACGTTGCCCTGGGCGTCGGCGGGGCGCACTTCGGGGATGGCGGCGAAGGAGCCGACGTCGGACCAGCCGAAGTCGCCATCCAGCACCGCGATGTTCTCCGCCTTCTCCATCACGCCGTAGTCGATGGAGATGGAGGGCAGCTTGGGGAACACGCGCTTGAGCACGGCGGGGAAGGTGCGCTTGCCCGCGGCCTTCTGGAGCGCGTCGATGCCCTTCTGCATCTCCGGCATGTGCTTGCGGAAGGCCTCCAGCATCACGTCCGCGCGGAAGACGAAGATGCCGCCGTTCCACAGGTAGTCGCCGCCGGCCACGTACGTCTGCGCCGTCTTGAGGTCGGGCTTCTCCTTGAACGCCTTCACGCGCCGGCCGCCGCCCTCCAGCGCGTCACCGACCTGGATGTAGCCGTAGCCCGTCTCCGGGCGCGCGGGCTTGATGCCCAGGGTGACGATGTGGCCACCCTCGGCGATGCGCGCGGCCTCCGCGAGCGTGCGCTGGAAGCCCTTCACGTCCGCGACGTGGTGATCCGACGGCAGCACCGCGAGGATGCCCTTCGGGTCGCGCGCGGCCACCTGGAGGGCGGCGAGCGCGATGGCGGGCGCGGTGTTGCGCGCCACGGGCTCCACCAGGAGGTTGGCCTTGGGCAGGCCCTTCACCAGCTTCAGGGCCGTCTTCGCGTGCACGGGGCCGCAGACGATGAAGGTGCTCTTCACCGGCGCCAGGCCCTTCAAGCGCAGGGCGGTGTCGGTGAGCAGCGGGTGCTTGGAGGCGAGCGGGAGGAACTGCTTCGGACGGGCCTGGCGGGACAGCGGCCAGAAGCGGGTGCCGGAGCCACCGGCCATGATGACGGGATAGAGGGCCATACGCGGGGTCTGAGCTCCTGGAGGGCGCCAGGCCACGCCTGACGCTGACGGCGGCGCACCATAGCGCTTCGCGCCGTGGGAGGAAGGGGGCCCGGCTGTCTGCTGCCCGGCCGGTGGGGCGCGCGGATGTGGGCAGAGTTTTGACCCGCCCCCGAAAAGCCAGTCTCATGCCCCACCGTTGAGTCTCAAGCCCACATCCACCGGGTGGACGCTGGCCTTCACCGTGCTGTTGACGGTGGGGTTGTCCCTGGCGCCCCTGCCGGAGAAGTTCCGCCCCCTCCCCAGCCTTCGTCAGGAAGGTTCGCTCGGGCCCAAGCTGGTGGCGCTCGCGCTGCCGGCCTCGCTGCGCGGGGTGAAGGCCCCGCGTCCACCCGCCGACACCCTGGCGCCCGACGCCCCGCCCTCCGCGCTCGCGGATGCGGACAGCGTGGGCACCGACACGGATCCCAAGGCCGGCCCCGAAGTGGGCGAGGCCCCGGCCGTGCCCGGCATCGGCCTGGAGGAGCTCAGCGCCCCCACGCTCGCGACCGCGCGGGAACTGGAAGCGCTGCGCGAGCGCATGGGCGCGAAGCACGTGGACATCGAGCTCAACTGCCGCAAGTCGCGCGCGGATGGCACGTGTGAAGAGGACGGGCTCGCACCGCTGATGCGGGCGCTGGGTGATTTGCGCTCGGACACGCGGCGCACACCGGTGCGGGTGGTGCACCTGGGCGATTCGTTGATCGCCTCCGACTACATCACCGACGTGGTTCGCGACCGGCTCCAGGAGCGCTTCGGTTCGGGCGGCCCGGGCTTCCTCTACATCCACCGGCTGGCGAGCGCAGGACGCGCCACGCGCGCGGGCACCGCGAGCACCGAGGGCTGGAAGATGGAGCGGCTGGTGGACACGCACTGGCCCAAGGACCGCGTGGGCTGGACGGGCGTGGCCTTCTCCACCAGCGGACCGGCGCAGAGCACTCGCTACTCCTTGGAGGGCACGCGCGAGGCGGAGCTGTACTTCCTGGCCCAGGCGGCCAGCGGCTCCGTGCAGGTGTCGGTGGATGGCAAGAACACGCAGCGCATCCAGACGCGCGCGTTCGGCCCCAAATCGGAAGCCGCGTTCGCGAGGCTGAAGCTCCCCGAGGGCGCGAAGACGCTGACGCTCACCACCAGCGGCAAGACGGAGCTGCACGGCGTCGCGCTGGAGTCGGGCACGCCGGGCGTCGTCTACGACACGGTGGGCCTGCTGGGCGGCATGGCGGAGGTGTACCTGCGCGCGCAGCCCGCGGCCTTCCGCGCGCAACTGCGTCACCGCAAGCCGTCGCTGGTGGTGCTGATGGTGGGCGGCAACGAGGCGTTCTTCCTCTCGCGCGAGCGCACCACGGTGGACGAGGTCCGCACGCAGATGAAGGAGCTGGTGTCGCGCGTGCGCACGGCGGTGCCGGACGCGGCGTGCCTCGTGATGTCGCCCATCGACGCGGGCGTGCGCACGATGAGCGGCGAGTTGGTCACGCGCCGGCACTCGGCGGAGGTGACGGAGGTCTTCCGAGAAGAGGCGCGCCGGGGCGGCTGTGCCTTCTACGACACGCTGGCGGCGATGGGCGGCGAGGGCTCCGCGCTCAAGTGGCTGGAGTCGGGCCTGATGCTGGAGGACCTGGTGCACCCGCGCGTGCGCGGCTCCAACCTGCTGGGCCACCTGTTCGACCTGTCGTTGCAGCGGGCCTTCGCGCGCACGCATCCGCCGCGCCTGCCGGGTGCGGATCCGACGGGCCTGCAGAACGCGACCCCGGCGTTGAACCGGATGTTCGAGGCCCTGGGCCGTCGTGAGGCCGGCGCGAAGCTGCGCGTGGGCATCGCGCAGGTCGGCGCCTCGCACACGGCGGCGCACTTCTTCTCCGACACCGTCCGCGCCGCGCTGACGAAGCGCTTTGGCGACGCGGGGCGGGGCTTCATCGCGGCGGGCAAGCCATCCTCGCGGCTGGAGGCGGCGCACGTGTCGCGCACGCTGGACGGCCCGTGGACGGTGGAGGACGCGAAGGGCGCCACGCCCGGAGGGCTCTGGGGGCTCACCGGCATCCGCGCGGTAGGAGTACCCGGCGCGAGCCTGGGCATCTCCTTCTGCGAAGGCTGCGAGGACCGCAAGGACACGCCGGGCCGGCTGGACCTGTACGCGCTGGACACGCCGGATGCGGCGCCGCCGGTGATCCGCGTGGACGGTGAGGGGATTGCTCCGGAAGCCCCGCCGCCCGAACCGCTGACGAAGCCCACGGTGCGCATCCGCTCCTTCCCGGTGACGGGCGCCGCGCACACGGTGCAGGTGACGGTGCCGGAGGGTGGAGGGTCCGCGACGGTGCTGGGTGCGTCGCTGGAGTACGACACGCCGGGGCTGGTGTACGACGCGCTGGGGTTGCCCGGCGCCACGGCTTTCACCGCGCGGGACATGGACGCGGCGGCGATGGATGAGCAGTTCAAGGCGCGCCGGCCGGACCTGCTGGTGTTCTGGTACGGCACCAACGAGGCGGAGCTGCCGGGGCTGGACGCGGAAGCGCTGCAGCAGGACTACGCGGCGCTGGTGACGCGTCTGCGCAAGGCGACGGGCGCGGAGTGCCTGCTCATCGGGCCCACGGACCGGCTCCAGCAGGACGCGGACGGCCGGTGGGCGGAGGCGCCCGCGCTGGGCAAGGTGCTCGCGACGCTGCCGAAGGTGGCGAACGACGCGGGGTGCGCGTACTGGTCCGCGCGAGCGGCGATGGGCGGCGAGCGTTCGATGCAGCGCTGGCAGCGGCAGCCGGAGGCGTTGGGGCACGCGGACGGGGTGCACCTGACGCAGGCGGGTTACACGGTGCTCGCGAACGCGTTCGTGAAGGACCTGATGGCGGCGTACGAGTCCACGAAGAAGGGCGGCGAGCCGACGGCCTCCGCCGCGGGAGCGCCCTGAGCCGTGCTGTCCCACAGCCTCCACTACGTCATCTTCGTCATCGTGGTGTTCGCGCTCTACTGGGCGGTGCACCGGCACTTCTGGCCCCGGATGCTGGTGCTGCTCGTGGCGAGCCTGGTGCTCTACACGGGCTTCACGCAGCTGCCGCAGCTCATCGCGCAGGGGAACGTGACGCCGGAGGCCCTGCTGCTGGCGGGGATGCCGCTGCTCATCTTCCTGGGCGGCGTGACGGTGGACCACCTGCTGGTGAAGGGCCTGGGGCGCGCGGAAAAGCCGGGCGTTCGCAAGCTGCTGGTGGTGCTGTCCATCGTCTCCAACCTGGGGATGCTGGCGGGCTTCAAGTACCTGGAGCTGTTGCGCAAGACGGCGCTGGCGCTCCTGGGGCCGTGGGGCGTGGACGTCCGCCCGGAGCCCTTCCACCTGCTGTTGCCGGTGGGGCTGTCGTTCTTCGTCTTCCAGTCCATCAGCTACACGGTGGACGTGTACCGGGGGAAGGCGAGCTCGGGGCACTCGTTCATCGAGCACCTGCTCTACATGCTGTTCTTCCCGCGCGTGGTGAGCGGGCCGATTGTTCGCGAGTCGGAGCTGATGGCGCACTTCCGCGAGGTGCCCACGCTGTCGCCGGATGACGGCGGCAAGGCGATGTTCCGCATCGCGGTGGGGCTGGTGAAGAAGCTGATCATCGCGGACGTGCTGGGCAGCGGCATCGTGGATCCGGTGTTCGGCAGTCCGCACGCGTACTCGTCGGCGGAGTGCGCGGTGGCGGCGGTCGCGTACACGCTGGAGCTGTACTACGACTTCTCGGGGTACTCGGACATCGCGATTGGCGTGGCGGCGTTGTTCGGGTTCCGGTTCCCGGAGAACTTCGCGCGGCCGTATCTGGCGAAGAACCTGTTCGAGTTCTGGAACCGCTGGCACATGAGCCTGTCGTCGTGGCTGCGGGACTACCTGTACATCCCGCTGGGCGGCAACCGGCGTTCGAAGCCGCGAGTGCTCTTCAACCTGATGATGGTGATGGTGCTGGGCGGCCTGTGGCACGGGGCGGACTGGCGCTTCGCCGTCTGGGGCGCGGTGCACGGCGTGGCGTTGTGCGCGGTGCGCTGCTGGTGGTGGTTCCGGGGCAAGCAGCAGGAGCCCGGCCCGGTGCGCGTGGGCCTGGGGATGCTGGCCACGTTCACGCTGGTGGTGTTGACGCGCGTGGTGTTCCGGGCGCCGGACATGACGCACGCGACGGAGTTCTACCAGCGCATGCTCGCGGGCGTCCCGGGGCTGGCGAACGTGGGCCCGCTGGTGTGGACGATGCTGGCGGTGGCCATCATCGCGCACACCCTGCCGATGAAGGTCTACGACCTGACGGCGCTCGCGTTCCTCAAGCTGCCAGCGCCCGCGCGAGCGGTGGTGCTGGTGCTCATCGGCCTGGGCATCCGGCAGTTAGCTTCGCTGGAAGCGCGACCGTACGTGTACCTCCAGTTCTGAGTAGGCTCGCCGGATGAGGTTCGTCCGGCGACAACTCTGGTGGGCCACAGCGTGCATGGGCATCGCATGCGCGAGTGAGGGTGCCCGGCGGTTCTATGTTTCTGCGGAACTGCTCAGGCAGGACGGCATCACGAATCTGACCGTAGCCCCGGGCCCCTGGCCGGCGATCCCCGCAGTCCTCACGCACGCGACGAGCGTTCCCGACGACCTCGTGATTCCAACGCTTCAAGCGTTGTTTGAGCTACCCGGTGCGATCGACGCCTGTGACGCGAGCACGGGGCGCCCCCGCCCGGAGGCGTCCGAGTACTGCGTCGCCATCTATCGCACGCCTTCGGACTGGCGAGTGTCCTGGCCAGTCCGGAACACGGTGAAGTCAGGCGGTTCGTGCCAACCTCCGTTTGGAGGGGTCGATGATGCGGACTATGGCAATGACCTGCCCGTCTTTGGCTATGCCCACAATCACCCATGCGCATCGGACGTGAGCAATCAGGACCTGAGTACCTGGCCGCTGGCCAAATCGGAAGGTGCGTGGGTGGTGGTCGCCTATGGCACGACCCCGGGCGGACGGCTCGCACGTGACGAGCGTGGGCAGGTGATTCCCGCATGGGGCTGGCTCGCCACCGGACATCGGAATGCCCCACGGTTCTACAAGTGGAACCAGGAGGGCACCGTCTTCCGCTGGGATGAAACAAAGAAGCACTGGAACTTCCAGGCACGCTGCAAGCCAAGTCCCCCCAGCATGCTCAGGCCCGAGGGCGTCCCCCCAGACTGCTCTGCGGCTCTCCACCCATAGAGGCTACGGCCCGCCCAGGTGCTCCCATGCTGAAGCCCCCCCAGTTCATGTTGATGGCATCGTTGCTGATGGAGCTAGGTATCTTGGGGATGCCTTTATGCAACAGGCGACCGGATGCGAGCCCGGTGGATTCCCCCACGCCAGCCCTTCTTGCTGACGCGGGTACGCCCTTCGCGGCATCGGAACCCGAGTCGCCTATTCCCTGGCCGAAACAGGACCTGACGCCACTCGCGACCCTGGAAGGTCCTGCCATCCAGGCAGCTCATGCGGCACTGGAAGAAGCGCTGAAGCGGTTCCCCAAGGAGTCCACGGGTCAGTGCGCCTTTTCAGCCAAATCCCTGGAAGCCGTCATTGGGCAGGAAGCAGGCTGGTACTTCGTACGCGTCAACCGCCGCGTCGACCGGTGCCCAGGCTTCGGTCCAGGCGTCACTGGGCTTGAGACCGATTGGTTTGAACTGTTCGCGGTCTCACCCGACGGGATAATCGAACGGTATCCGTATCATCCCTGAGCCGCCTATCCGGCCGCCACGCAAGTTCGGGGAAGCGCTCCACCACATGAGTCAAGGCTTCGAATTTCGATTGACCTTCGAACTGCTCTTGGCGGGTGTCTTACTTTCCCTCGCCTTGACTATACTTACTTCCGTCACCGCCACCTGTTCGACTGTCACACGCGCGCGAGGCGGCAACCCAAGCATCGGGTTCGTCGACTCAGCCATGGCATCCACCAAGTATGCCAGAAACTCATTTCCAAACTTGGTTGTATAAAACCGGCGCCACTGCACCCCCGACACCTTCTCATCTTGAACAAGCCCGTGTATGGCGAGCGCAGGAGCCACATTATTATACAGAAACAAATCCTCACTACCAGCCTGAGGACGATTATCCACGCCACGAACAAACGACTGCCTCAGATAATAAAACCACGACAAAACGCTTCGCTCCGTCACCCTACCCTCGAAGCTAAAAGGTACCTTCATTGCCTTTAGCGTTCGTTCCAACTTCACCCAATCCACCGGAGCCTTGGAAGAAGAACCAAGCTCCTTCTTGGACAACCCTGCGCGTAATTCAGCGTTCTCTTTCTGCAAATCCTTTATTTTCTTCAGCGCCTCATCAAGCCCTTCCACCTGCTCCCCAGAAACCCATCCCCGAAAAACGTGTCGTCGACCAAGTTCAGCAAGGCTCTCGTGAATGGCCAGCTTTATATCGCGAGAGTCCTCAACAAGCCTGCAAACACGATTGAGCACCAACGAGCGGAAATCCTTCCAGTCCCTTGGATTTTCAGTTTCAACAACTCGTCGTCCTAGAACCTGGACCTTCCTATCAATCGCATCATCAGTAAGAACAACAGCGAACAGCGGCTTGTTGACACTGACGGCATATTCATACTCGACTTGAGTGTAGCTCTTTCCGGAACGAGCCTCAATCGAACCGTATCGACTCCCAAGAATGAGCATGTAGATGTCAGACTCGTCGATCCAGCGTTTGATCGTCTCCATCTGACTCTTACTCCCGGCGGCAAACAGCTCCATGCCCGCAGGAATGTGACCGGACTTCAGGACAGCATCGACCGCAGCTTGTCGCTCGTCGATTAGGTCAACATAGGTAGATGATATGAAGATTTGAAGTTTTCGATGCATTTCCCAGCCCCAATCACGACAAGCCCTGTTCCGCCGACTCGGATCTCGCCCTAAACTCCACCACGGCTCTATGTGGATACCACTCAATGCTGCATTAAAATCAGCCGTCCGCTGCTGAGTGAGCGTATCTCAAGTAGTTGGCGGGAGGAACCGAGGGGATTGGGTCTACCGATCCCGATCCGCCCACATCGAGTACCGCAAGGCCTGGGTGCCCGGCTGTTGTCCACGCAGGGAGCGTGGCCGTACTTGTACCAGCAGCCCTGAGTAGGATCAGGGGTGATGGGGGTAGCGTGCCAGCACCTTGCCTTCGGGCGAGACGGCGTACAGCTCGAACTCGTCGAATCCGAGCACGGTCCCTGGAGCCCATCCACACTTGTCGGGCCGGCGCTGGACACGGACAAAATACATCCCCCGCTCTTCACCCACGATGACCTCCAGCCCCTTGGCGGAGAACGCGCAGCTCTTGGCGTACTGTTTGGGATACCCGGAGAGGACCCGCTGCATCACAGCGTGGGCGGCAAGAACAGCAGGTCCATCCAGGGTGGCCAACGGCTGAAGGACCTCGGGCCATTGGATTCCTTCCACGATGATCGGCTTGCTGGCGCTTCCGCCATCGACACCCGCGTTGCCAGGGTTCCCAGCATCCTCACCTCCCACGTCCGCCCGGGATTCAGGGGCACGCGCAACCGACGGCGGAGAGGCAGGCGCTGACGTGCCGGCGCCTCCATCGTGAAGAAGCGAAACGACGAGGAGTAGGTGATGGGGTTTCAGCATCGGAACCTCACAGGAGGAGGCAGGGACGTCCTACCACTTCAGCAAGGAAGCGCATTCCCAAGCAGTTGTTGCCTCACCAGGACTGTCCAGCGGAACGGGCCCCTCTTCTCGTTCACGCGCTGCGAGGATCAAACCCGCCGGGCCGTCAGCGCCACCAGCGCGATGCGCTCCACGCCCGCGTACGGCGCCTTCTCCAGTTCCTCACCAAACACGTCCGGATCCAGCTCCTCGTAGGACACGTCCGTGAGCTGCGAGCTCCGGCACTCCCGCTCCAGCGCGGTGCGCAGCAGGTCCTCGCCCTCCACCACCGGCGCGCCCGTGTAGAGCACCAGCGTCCCGCCCGACGACAGGCGCTCCGCGCCTTCGCGCACGATGCGAACCGACAACTCAGTGCCGTGCGTGCCCCCACCGTCCCGGTACGTGCGCCCGCCCTCATCCGCCAGATACGGCGGGTTCGCGACAATCAAATCGAATGCACCGGAGACCTCTTGGAGCAGGTCCGAACGCACCGCGTGGACCCCCTGCGCGCCATTGAGCCGCGCATTCACCCGCGAGAACACCAGCGCCTCCGGATTCAGGTCCGCGAGCACGACCTCCGCGCTCCGCCCCGCCACCGACAGGCCTCCCGCTCCCGAACCACACCCCAGATCCACCACGCGCTGGAACGTGCCCGGCACCCGCTGCAACAGCGCGCAGAACCGGTAGGTGTCCGGACCGAAGAACACCGCGTCCTTCTGCGACGTGGGCCACGCCGAATGGACGTACAGCCCCGCGCCCAGGGTGGAGAACCGCACCCGGCTGCGCAGCGTCCCGTCCCCACACTCCGCCAGCGCGCCCGCCTGCTCCAGCAGCGCCCACACCGGGGCTCCCAGCACGCCTGGCCTGAACGGCCGGCTCCACCCGAACACGTCCCGGAGCGAACGGGCCTCACGCGCCCCAGGCCGGGCATTCACCCGCCGGTGCGTCTCCGGGGTCACCGTCGTGAAGGCATAGCCCTCGTCCCGCAGGGCCTGTCCCAGCGCGACCAGCGCCGCTTCCCTGACCTCCCCTGCCCCATCCCCACCGCCCACACCGCCCCCTCGAAGGATCCGTCCATCCAACTTTGGACGCACCTGCGCGTGCGACAAGCAGCCTCACGGCACATGTTGCCCGCAAGCACGGGGCCAAGCCTCAGCGCCCGGCGGGCAAGCAAGCAGCTTCCGCACCTTCATGACGGCCTCGGGCCGCGCACCGTGGCACCCCGGAGGACGTGCTCGTCGTCCCCGTGGACGTGCGACCCTCGCTTGGACGCACGGTCCCGAGGAGGCTCACCCGGCCCTCGCCTCGGACACCGCTTCCGCTCCCTCCGGGTAGAGCACCTGCCGGCCGTGGAGTCTGGCAAAGGCGGTGAGCTGATGCGGCTCCAGGCGCGTGGGACCCGTGATGTGCAGCACCTGGACGCCCCTTGCCCAGAGCGCGTCGGCCAGGAGCGAGCGATGACAGCGCCACCGCAGCGCCTCCGCGCACATGACGGCCACGGGCCCGCGCAGCGCGACCTCGCGCAGCGCCTCGAGTCCCCGCGCGAAGTCCTCCGTCAGCATGTAGTCCGCGTAGCCACGAAAGCTCGCGTTGCGCCACGCTCCGTTGGGCGAGTCCTTGCGCGCATGCCGCAGGCCGCCGAGCGCCGCCATGTGCAGATGCTCCACGCCAACCTGCGCGAGCACGGGCCCGAGCACATCCACGTTGAACTGCGGATTGTGGCGCGAGCGCGGCACGGTGCGGATGTCCACGAGCGTCCGCACACCGTTCGACCACAGCATCCCCACCAACTCCTCCACCGGGCGCGTGGAGTGGCCCAGCGCGAAGACCTGGACGCCACTCCAGCCTCGTGCCCGCCTCGGGATCCGCGTGTCCATTCCCACGCCTCCTGACGGAAGGCCGGAGTCCGGGCGCGCCCCCCCGCCCCCAAGCTCACCTTCACCCGGCGCTCGTCACCCTCGCGGCCCCCCGGGCCCATCGCCCTTCGAAGGATCCGCCCATCGAATCTTGGACGCACCCGCGCGTGCGACAAGCAGCCTCACGACACGGGTTGCCCGCCAGCACCGGGCCGCGGTTCAGTACCCGGCAGGCAGGGGAGCATCCAACACCGCCTGCACGCCCGGCACATCCGCCACGAGCAGCAGGAAGTCGCGCAGGATGCGCGCCGTGGCGCCCCAGATGACGTGCTCGCCGTGCGTGTAGAAGTGCACGTCGTGCTCCACCCCCTCCCACGCGTGGCGCTCCACGCGGAGGATGGCCGGGTCCATCAGCCGCACCAGTGGCACCTCCAACACCAGGTCCACCTCCGCCGGGTTCGGCACGTACTTCCCGTCCCCCGGAATCACGCCCACGTAGGGGCGGATCCGGTACGAGGACGTCGTCGGCGTTTCATCCAGCAGGCCCAGCACGCGCACCCCGCCGCGCGCGATGCCCAGCTCCTCTTCCGTCTCGCGCAGCGCGGTCTCCAGCGGCGTGACGTCCTTCGCCTCCTGGCCACCGCCCGGGAACGCGTACTGCCCCGCATGCGTGCGCAGGTGCGCGGGCCGCCGCGTGAAGACCACGTAGGGCACGCCGTCGCGCTCGAACAGCGGCATCAGCACGGCCGCCTCGCGCAACACCCTCCCCGGCAGGTCGAACGTCCGCGCCGGCCGCGCCTTCAGCCGCGCCTCCAACGCATCGAACAGGGCCTCCACGCGCACGGCTTCCATCCCCATCAGTCCGTGATCTGCTTTTCGACCGGCGGCTTCGTCGGCGCGTCCGGCGTCGACAGGTTCTCCACGCCCGACATCGGCTTGAGCACGTTCGCCTGCAGCAGCCCCAGGAGCAGCACGCCCAGCGCGATGCGGTACACCACGAACACCAGCGTCGTGCGGCGCTTCAGGAAGTTCAGCAGCCACGCGATGGCGCCCATGCCGGACGCGAAGGCCACCAGCGTGCCCACCACCAGCGCCACCGTGGAAGGCCGCGTCGGCGCCTCCAGCAGGTGCTTCAATTCGAAGATGCCCGCCAGCGTCGTCGCCGGAATGGACAACAGGAACGAGTAGCGCGCCGCGTCCTCGCGCTTGAGTCCCAGCGACAGTCCACCCGTGAGCGTCGTGCCCGACCGCGACGAGCCCGGCACCAGCGCCAGCGCCTGCCACAGGCCGATGAGGATGCCGTCCCGCCACGTCATGTCCGCCACGGTGCGCGTGTGCGACGCGCGCTTCTCCACGATGAACAGCACCAGCGCCAGCACGATGAGGCTGAACGCGATGACGTAGAGCGACCGGAACTGTGTTTCGATGAGCTTCTTGAACGCCAGCCCGCAGATGCCGATGGGCAGCGTGCCCACCCCCACGAACCATGCGAGCCGCGCCTCCAGCGTGCCAAACGGGTCCCGCTTCACCAGGCCCACGACGAACGCCTTCACCAGCGCGACGATGTCCTTGCGGAAGTAGATGAGCACCGCGGCCACCGTGCCCAGTTGGATGATGGCCGAGTACGCGGCCCCCGGGTCCGCCCAGCCGAACAGCTCCGGCGTGATGCGCAGATGCGCGGTGGAGCTGATGGGCAGGAACTCCGTGAGACCCTGGACCAGACCCAGGACGATGGCTTCGAGAAGGCTCATAGGGGGCGGTGCGCCAGGGATATGCCCTGCCCTCCTGGCCCGCAAGCGCGAAGGTTCCCCACCCCTCCGCCCCGGTTCGCCACCCGACCGTCCCGTCGCCAAACCCGGGTAGGCTTCAATCCTCCATGCCGCCCGTCCCCCCGTGCCCCTGCTCCTCCGGACAGCGCTACCGCCAGTGCTGCGCCCCCTTCCACCGAGGCGAGGCCGAAGCGCCCGACGCCGAACGCCTCATGCGCAGCCGCTACAGCGCCTTCGCCCAGCGCGACGCCGCCTACCTGTGGAAGACCCTCCACCCGGACCACCCCATGCGCGCCCGTCCAGAGGCGGACGTTCTGCGCGAGTTGCGCGCCTTCGCCCAGGGTCACCAGTACCCGGGGCTCGTGGTGCTGGGCCACCAGCCGCCGGACGCCTCCGGCCTCGCCCGCGTCCTCTTCTTCGCCAAGGTGTTCGAGAAGGGCAAGGACCAGTCCTTCGTGGAGCGCTCCGACTTCCGCCATGACGGCACCGGCTGGCGCTACCTGGAGGGCATCCTCAAGCTGCCGCGCGAATTGTCCGTGCCACCTGAATCCCTCACGCTCGACACCTTCCCCGCGGGCTGACGAAAAGGGCGCGGGAAATCCCCCGTCAGGATTTTCGCGGCCCTTGCGTCAGACACCGTGCTGCCCGGCCGGCGAGGCCCTACACGCTCTGGTACAGCCCCCTTCACGGGGGGCTGCGGTTCGAATCCGCTCTGGCCTGAAACGCCACCCAATCGCGGCTTCGCCACTCGGGCAGCACCCTTTCCCCCTCCCTCAGCGCGCGGACTCCAGGTCCAGGTCCAGGTCGCGCGAGGAGAGGTCCCGGTCTTCGTCCTCTCCTCCCGGCGCACCATCCGCGCCCAGGGACACGATGACCGCCTCATCCTCGCCCAGCAGCAGGTACCGGTAGTCATGGCCCCACGGGTCCTGGGGCAGCCTCGCGAGGAGGCCTCGCTCCACCAGCGTGCCCAGCCCCGTGTCCGGATCCGGCAGCCGCCCTGTCTTCTCCACGTGCAGTCGCAAGGCTTCGTCGATCGTCTTGAAGTCCAGCGCCACGCGCTGCAGCCTCCTGGAGTCATGGCCCATGAACGCCCGCACCGTCAGGACCACCGCGGCGGTGAGCAGTGACAGGATGCCGAGGATCACCATGAGTTCAATCAGCGTCTGACCGCGTCGCCGCCGCGTGTCCCCGTCCGTCCTCCCACGCGGGAGGCCGTGCGCGCGCGTGGAAGAGCGGGCCCGGGTCCTCATCGCGCGGACTCCGCGCCCGGGTCGCGCGAGGACAGGTCCCGGTCGTCGTCATAACCGCCCGGAGAGCCGTCCGCCCCCAGTGACACGATGACCGGCGTGTTCCGCTCCAGCGTGTACACGTAGTCATTGCCCCACGGATCCAGGGGAAGCTTCGGGAGGATCTGCTCGTCCACCAACGCGCGCAGCCCTGTCACGGTGTCCGGCAACCGGCCCCTCTTCACGACGTACAGTTGCAGGCTCTGCCCAATCGTCCCGAAGTCCAGCGCCACGCGCTTCTGCTTCGCGGCCCCCAACTGGCCCAGCACCGCCACGCCCACCGCAGCGGCAACCAGCCCCAGGATGGTGATGACCACCATGATCTCAATCAGCGTCATGCCGCGCTGACGCCGCACCCGTCGCCTGCTCTTGTCCATGTCTGTCCTTCCGCCACGACGCCCCACGCGCCGTTCCCAGGCGAGACGGAGCCTTCAACCCGGCCCCGCGTCCCACCCGGAACGAGCGTGTTTGCAATCAGCGCGCCTCTCGTCGCCCAGCCCTTCGCGTGAGTGGACGCCCCCAGCCACCACCGCCGTGTCCGCGCAGTCTGCCGCAGTGAACGTTGGCGGAAGGAGCCCTCCAGGACAGGACCGCACGCCCACCGTGGCCGGAGACCCTGTCTGTCTTTCTGACAGGAGCACGGCGCGCGGCACCGCCACCGTGTCGCGCACCCATCGCCCGAACGGAGGGCCTACGCCCTCCCGATGTCCCTGCCAGTGCCCCCGCCACTTGCGCGCACGCCGTCCGCCGCGATACACGCCCCGCACTGAATCGAATTTGCGAATCAATCTCAAAATTGGCCGATTGAAGCGGGAAACCGTGAACGGCCAGCGAGGCGGGTCCATGCGGGGACACAAGGCGATGTGGGGGGCGAGGCTGTTGGCGGCGGTGCTGCTGCTCGGGGCGTGCGGCGACGACCCGGTGCCCCTGCCGTCGAACAACACTGACGCGGGCGTGACGCTCGACGCGGGCACGGACGCCGGCACCGGGACCGATGCGGGCACCGATGCCGATGCAGGCACGGATGCTGGCGTGGAGACGGACGCAGGCACCGGGACGGACGCGGGCTCGCAGGTGGCGGCGCCCACGGTGACCTTCACCTCGCCCACGGACGGCGCCCAGGTGGAGCAGTCCTCGGTGGACGTGCGGGTGGTGGTGCGCGCGGAAGGGGGCATCGCGGCGCTGACGGTGAAGCTCAACGCCGGGCCGGCCACGGACCTCACCCCGCTGCCAGGGCAGACGGATCAGCAACTGACGGTCCCCGTGGAGGCGGTGCTGGGCGAGAACACCGTCATCGTCCACGTGGCGGACGAAGCCGGCCAGTCCACCGACG
Source organism: Corallococcus sp. bb12-1 (assembly GCF_026626765.1). Taxonomy (NCBI): domain Bacteria; kingdom Pseudomonadati; phylum Myxococcota; class Myxococcia; order Myxococcales; family Myxococcaceae; genus Corallococcus; species Corallococcus sp. bb12-1. The sequence goes on from NZ_JAPNJZ010000001.1 coordinate 344,569, forward strand.
CGACCCTGCACTTCACCTACGGCGACCTCCAGGCGCCCACGGTGGCGCTCACCAGTCCCACCGAAGGCCAGGACCTCACCGTGTACCAGGTGCGCGTGACGGGCCGGGCCACGGACAACATCGGCGTGACGGGCTTCACCTTCCAGCTCAACGACGGCACGGAGCAGTCCGAAGCCGTGGCCGCGGACGGCGCCTTCAGCTTCGTGCTCACGCCCTCGCGCGGTGACAACACGCTCGTGCTCCGGGCGCGCGATGCCTTCGGCAACGCCACCGAAAAGCAGGTCCACTTCCGCTTCGGCCGGTGGGTGACCGGAGGCGGTTCACACTCGGGGCTCCTGCGCGACGGCAAGGTGTACGTCTGGGGAAACAACAACCTGGGGCAATTGGGTCTGGGACAGCCGGGGCCTTCGGCTGGCAACTCCCCGTCGCCGCTGCTGTTGGCGGAGCTGCCCCCGGTGGGCGCGGTGGCGTTCGGCCAGAACAGCTCGCTCGCGGTCGGGTTGGATGGAACGGTGTGGACGTGGGGTGACAACAAGAACGCGCAGTTGGGCCTGGGCGTCCCCGGCTCCGGCACTCTGGATGTGACGACGCGCTGGGCTCCCGTGCGCGTGCCGTCGCTGACGGATGCGGTGACGGCGGTCCGGGGCTTCACGCACGTGCTGGTGCTCGCCGAGGACCACACGGTGTGGGCCTTCGGAAGCAATGGCTCGGGCCAGTTGGGCGATGACACGACGAAGAGCGCCTCCGACGTGCCGGTGAAGGTGGTGGGCCTGACCGACGTCATCCAGGTGGCCGCCGGCTCCGAGCACTCCGTGGCGCTGCGCGCGGACGGCACCGTGTGGACGTGGGGACGCAACGCCTCCGGAAACCTGGGCCTGGGCACCACGGACAGTGGACCGCATGCGCGGCCCGCGCAGGTGCCGGGACTCACGGACGTGGTGGACATCGCGGCAGGCAAGGACCACACGCTCGCGCTGCGCGCCGACGGCACCGTCGTCTCCTGGGGCCTGGGTGTGAGCGGGCAACTGGGCCAGGGCCGGAGCGGTAACGAAGGCGACAGCGCCGTGCCGGTCGCCGTGCTCGACCTCACGAACGCCACGTCGGTGGCCGCCAACGGCACCGTCAGCTTCGCCCTTCGCGCGGATGGCACCGTCATCGGCTGGGGACAGAACTCCACCGGGACGCTGGGCACGGGCGACAAGGTGACGCGCACTTCGCCTTCGACGGCCGTGGTGGGACTCACGAACGTGAAGACGCTGGGCGTGGGCGCGTTGCATGTCGTGAGCGTGCGGCACGACGAGGCCCTCTTCAGTTGGGGGTGGAACTTCAAGGGCAGCCTGGGAGGCGGCCCCGCCGCCAAGGAGTCCTGGGCGTACTCGGAGCCGCTCCAGGTGACGCTGCCGTGAGGAGGGCTGCCCTGCTCCTGATGATGGCGGTGTGCTCTTGCGGCGAGACGACCCTGCCGCTGGAGGACCCCATCCTACCGCCTCCGCTCGACACGGAGGCTCCGGTGTTGCGCATCGATACGCCCGTCCCGGGCCAGTGGCTGAACGTGCCCCGCCTCCGCCTGAGCGGCGACGTGGGGGATGCCACCCGGGTCGAGATATGGGTCGATGACGGAATCTCCCGGACGCTGTCCGTCGCGGGCTCCACGCTGACGATGGAGCTGACAGTGCCGCCGGGCTCGCACGTGCTCCACGTGTCGGCCACGGATGCCGCGGGCAACACGGCGACGCAGGACGTGCCGTACGACGGAGGCCCGGGGCTTGGAGGTGGACTCAGCCACACGGGCGTGGTGCGCCAGGGACGCCTCGTCACCTGGGGCAGCAATGGTCGGGGGCAGTTCTGTGAGACCACGCCTGAAGAGCGGCTGAGTCCCGCGCTCACGCTCGAAGGTCAGCGGCCCATCGCCCTGTGGTCGGCCATGGACACCACCGCCTGGATCTCCCCTGACGGAAGCGCGTGGCTGTGCGGCGCGCTGGCGTCCCTGCTCGACGCGGGCGGCACCGGGGTGGGCAGCGCCCGTCGCGTGGAAGGCGTGAAGGACGTGGTGGGCCTCGCGATGGGCGGTGGCCATGTGCTGCTGCTGGATGCGAGCGGACAGGTCTGGGCGTTCGGGACCAACGCGCGCGGACAGTTGGGACTGGGCGAGGAGGGTGAAGCGGTGACACAGCCCACCTCCGTGCCGGACCTCACGGACGTGGTGCAGGTGGTCGCGGGCAGCGAGCACTCCGCGGCACTGCACCGCGACGGCACCGTGTCCGTCTGGGGCTACAACCGGGACGGCGTGCTGGGTACGGGCGAAACAGAAGAGCGCGTGCAGGCAGCCCCCAGACGCGTGCCCCGTCTGGAGCAGGTCGAACACCTGGCTTCGGGGCGCAGCCATCTGCTGGCGCTGCTCGCGGATGGAACGGTGCGCGCATGGGGCACGGGGACGTCGGGACAGCTCGGCCACGGCGACGCGGGCTTCGGCGCGGGACGTGCGCAACCCACGCCGGTCCTGACGCTCACGGGCGCCACGGCGGTGACGGCCGCGAACAACTCCAGTTGGGCGCTGGGCCGCGACGGCACGGGCTGGGCGTGGGGGCTCAACAGCACCGGACAGCTTGGCGTCGGTGACACCAATCAGCGCGTCACGCCTGCGCGACTGGCCACGGACCTGCCACTGGTGGAAATCGCGGCGGGGGCACAGCATGCGCTCGCGCGCACGCGGGAGGACATGGTGATCATCTGGGGCGGGAATCTCAGCGGACAACTGGGTCTGGGCGACGGCGCCCCCAAGAGCGTGTCCACGCCGCGCGCGGTGGATCTGCCCTGACGGTCCCCATGCGTTCCATCTCCCTGATGAAGTCCGCTCGGCGCCTCGTCCTGACGCTCACGCTCGCGTCGTGCGGGGAGCCCGCGGCCCCCATCGTCCTACCGCCGCCGGACGAGCCGCCCATCGACACACCGGACGACGTGCCCCTGGAAGTCGCTCCACTCGAACCGGATGAAGCACGGATGGGCGGAGGCACCACGGTGTTCCGCACCGACCCCGAAGCGTTCCTGCAACCCGTCGCGAACATCACGGTGGAGCGCAAGTCGCGCTTCCTGCTGGGCGAAGCCAACTTCGAGGTGGACTGGGTTCCCGCTCCGAGCAGCCAGCGAGACCGCGACGGTCTGGGTCCGCTCTTCCACGCGACCTCCTGCCTCGCCTGCCACGTCGGCAACGGCCGGGGTGCCCCCGTCGTGGGAAGCGCGCAAGCCCCCGCGCCCCTGCTGATCCGCCTCTCCATCCCCGGCCAGGACGCCCACGGCGCTCCGATTCCCGAGCCCACCTACGGCGACCAGTTCCAGCCCCGCTCCATCGCCGGCATCCCCGCCGAGGGACAGGTGCAGGTGACGTACGAATCCCTGCCGGCAATCACGCTGACGGGCACCCCCTCCGTGAGCCTCCAGTCCCCGAGCTACACGCTGGTCGACCTGGGCTACGGACCGCTCGCGCCCGACGTGCGCATCTCCCCGCGCATCGCGCAGCCAATGGTCGGCCTGGGCCTGCTCGCCGCCATCCCGGACGCGACGCTGCTCGCATGGGCGGACCCTGACGACCGCGACGGTGACGGCATCCGAGGCCGACCCAACCGCGTCTGGAGCGTGAAGGAAGGCCGCGAGGTGCTGGGCCGCTTCGGCTGGAAGGCGAACCAGCCCGACCTCGAGCACCAGGCCGCGGGCGCGCTGCTGGGAGACATGGGCCTCACCTCGCCGCTGTTTCCCCAGTCCGCGTGCACCGCCGCACAGACGCGCTGCCAGGAAGGCGCCACCGGCGGCGAGCCCGAGGTGGACGCCACGAACCTCGCCACCCTCTCTGACTACTCGCACCTCATCGCCGTGCCCGCGCGCCGGGGCGCCGAACGCGAGGACGTGCGCACGGGCAAGGCCGCCTTCCTGCGCGCGGGCTGCGCCGGCTGCCACCGCCCCACCACCGTCACCGGCCAGCTGCCCGGCTTCCCGGAGCTGTCGCACCAGCGCATCTGGCCGTACACCGACCTGCTGCTGCACGACCTGGGCGAAGCGCTCGCGGACGGACGCGACGACTTCCAGGCCACCGGCACCGAGTGGCGCACCCCGCCCCTCTGGGGCCTGGGCCTCACCGCCACCGTGAACGGACACACGCACCTGCTCCACGACGGCCGGGCACGCTCCGTCCTGGAAGCCATCCTCTGGCACGGCGGCGAAGCGACGGCCTCACGCGAAGCCGTGCGGCGCATGTCTCTCAAGGAGCGCGCGGCACTGCTCACGTTCCTCGACTCGCTTTAGGGCAGCAAGGTCCGGAGCAGGACCGTCATAAGTAGCCCCAGTCGTACATGTTGGCGGGTTCCGGCACGACCTCGAGTCCGTCAAAACACCCCTTCCGGACTTCGATCCTCGCCCAGACCTTCGCATCGCACCGAGGACACATCCCGAGGCCGTAGGCCCAGAAGCTCTGGCCCTCCAGTCCGCGCTCGGGCCCTACCACCGGCCGTAGACGCTCCCTCCCGAAGACATCCTCTCCTTTCCGGAAGTCTCCACGTCAAGCAGCCCGATGTACGCCTGGAACATGAACTCCGGCCCCTCGCCACAGGCAGGGCACGCCATGGGCCACACGAACTCGTTGTACAGCCCCACTCAGCCTCCCTCCGACGCGAACGACGTCGGCCTCCCACGAACGCGCGCCTCCGCGTCCCCCTGACAGCAGCCCGAGCCTCACGTCGACCCCCGCGCCCACGTAGCGCTCGCAGTGCTCGACCTGGATCAGGGGATGCGGCTCATCGTTCGGGCTCTTCCTCATGTTCCTTGTCTGCGTCCGCGCTCCCGCGTGTGCCACCCCACCGTCACCCGGGAACCGCCTCCAACGCTCAGGGCCCCTCGGGCGTGTACGCCACCAGCCACAAGGGCGAATCCCCGCACTGCACCAGGCAGTCATCCCCCTGCCGCGCCAGGAGCGTGCCCGGCGCAGCCTGGGGGTCCTCGCCCCGCCACGCGCGCGTGCGCTGCACCCGCACCCACCGGCCCTGCAACAGCGCGCGCGCATCGCCATTGCCCTCGCGCCACGCGGCGAAGCGGCACGCGCGCACCTTCAGGTGCACGGAGCGCGCGGTGTCCCGCCAGTCGATGTCCCGGTACGCCAGGTCGAAGAAGGGCGCGGGCGTCGCCTCCGCGTCCACCTGCGAATCCCCTGGCTCACGCCGGGCCACGCACTCCAGCATCCCCGGCAACAACCGGCGCGACGCGCGCATCATCCGCTCGAAGAGGACCTCTTCCGTGTCCTCGTCGATGACGGGGAACGTGCCCTGCACCAGCACCGGCCCGGTGTCGAACGTCGCGTCCATCCGGTGGAACGTCAGCCCCAAGTCCCGCGCGTCGTCGCGCAACGCCCAGCCCACCGGACACGGGCCCCGGTAGCGCGGCAACAGCGACGGGTGCACGTTGACCGCTCCCCGGGGCGCCAGCGCCAGCGCATCCGGCGTCAGCTTCCACGGGAAGAAGAAGGACAGGAGCAGGTCCGGCTTCAGCGCCGCGAGCCGTGCCGTCAGCAGGGCCCGCTCGTTCACGAACAGGACCTCCAGCGACGGCGGCGCGGATTCAAACAGCCGCCGCAGCTCCGTCCACCCCTCCATGTCCAGGGGACGCAGGCCCCGCACGCCGACGGGCACCACCACCGCCACCACGTCATGCCCCTGGGCCCGCAGCGACAACGTGAAGTCGTGCGCCACCGAAGGCGCCACGGTCAGCAACACGATGCGCCAGCCAGACGCGGCACCGGGAGTCGGCATGGCCGTCTCCTAACAGCTCACACCCCGTGTGCGCCCGACCTGTGTGCGTCACCTTCTCCTGAAATGAAAAACGCGCTCGCTCCGGGAGGGAGCGAGCGCGTGGATTCAGGCGGCTTCTGCCTGGACGCCGGAACTCAGACGGCCTTCAGCCGGGGCGTGCGCGTCTTGGGGGCGGCGGAGGCAGCGGCCTCGCGCAGCGCGTCCTTCTTGTCCGTGCGCTCCCAGGTGAAGTCCTTGTCGGCGCGGCCGAAGTGACCGTACGCGGCGGTCTTCTGGTAGATGGGCCGCAGCAGGTCCAGGTGCTCGGTGATTTCCCGCGGACGCAGACCGAAGGTCTGGCGCACCGCGCGGGCAATCTGCTCCTCGGGCACGGTGGCCGTGCCGAAGGTCTCCACCATCACGCTGACGGGCTCCGCCACGCCGATGGCGTAGGAGACCTGCACCTCGCAGCGGGTGGCCAACCCCGCGGCGACGACGTTCTTGGCGATGTAGCGGCCCATGTACGCGGCCGAGCGGTCCACCTTGGACGGGTCCTTGCCGCTGAAGGCGCCGCCACCGTGACGGCCCATGCCGCCGTAGGTGTCGACGATGATCTTCCGGCCGGTGACGCCCGAGTCGCCCATGGGGCCGCCGATGACGAAGCGGCCCGTGGGGTTGATGAAGAACTTGGTCTTGTTGTCGATGAGCTTCTTCGGCAGGACCTTCAGGATGACGTCCTCGCGGATGGCCTCCTGGATCTTCTTGTTGGAGATCTCATCCGCGTGCTGCGTGGACACCACCACCGCGTCGATGCGGACCGGGCGGCCGTCCTTGTACTCCACCGTGACCTGGCTCTTGCCGTCCGGGCGGATCCACGTGTGGTTCTTGCGGCGCACCTCCGCCAGACGGCGGGTCAGCGCGTGCGCGTAGTGGATGGGCGCGGGCATCAGCTCCGGCGTCTCGTCGCACGCGAAGCCGAACATCATGCCCTGGTCGCCGGCGCCCTGGTCCTTCTTGTTGTCCACGCCCCGGGCGATGTCCTGGCTCTGGCCTTCGATGGCCACCATGACGCCGCACGTGTTGCCGTCGTAGCCCATGGAGCTATCGGTGTAGCCGATGCGCGTGATGGTCGACCGGACGATCTTCGGGATGTCCACGTAACAGTTCGTCGTCACCTCGCCCGCGACGATGGCGAGGCCCGTCTTCACGAGCGTCTCCACGGCGACGCGCGCCTGCGGATCCTTGGCGATGATGGCATCGAGCACACCGTCGGAGATCTGATCGGCGATCTTGTCCGGGTGGCCCTCGGTGACGGATTCAGACGTGAACAGGAAGTCGGTAGGCATGTCTTCTCGGGCTTCGCGCAAATCCAGTGACGCAGCGCAGGGGGCGGACACTAAACGTCCAGTCCCAACAGAGTCAAACCTGACGGCAGGGGCATTTATTCGTCGCGGAGCCCACACAGGCGACCGGCCCCAACGTGGGAGGTGAGGCCAGCGGCCGGTTGAATTTAGTCCGTCGCGGCGCGTTCCCCTGGGCTACAGGACTCGCGCCGTTCTTCAGGAGGTCACCACCCATATGAACCTGAACGCCCACTTCCGCTCCCTCTCCGTGCTGGTTGCCGTCACCTTCGCCGTGCCCGCGTTCGCCGCGCCCAACAAGGCGAACGACACCATCACCAAGCCGGTGAAGACCGTGGTGCAGTCCGTGCGCTACGAGAAGGACCTCAAGGCCCTGGAGAACCTGGGCAGCGACCAGCAGGGCGCCTTCCTCCTGGGCGAGGACTGGACCAAGGCCACCGACGCCCAGAAGAAGGAATTCACCCAGCTCTTCCAGAGCCTCTTCGCGAAGCTCGCCTTCCCCAAGGTCCGCGAGAACTTCAAGAACCTGGACTCCATCACCTACGACGATCCGCAGGTGACGGGCGACAAGGCGCTGGTCGGCTCCACCATCTTCATCAACCACCCGCTGAAGAAGCAGGAGATGAAGCTCAAGTATTCCGTGGAGAAGGTGGGCGCCACGTGGAAGGTCGTGGACGTGTCCGTGCTGGGTGACTCCATGCTCACCGGCATCCGCGACGATCAGGTTCGCCCCCTCTTCAAGGACGGCGGCTGGGACGGCCTGCTGGGCGCCATGCGTACGAAGAACAACGAGCTCGCTTCGGTGAAGCTGAAGTAATCCAGTCCCGGGCCGCGTCGAGCAGCCAGGCAACCAGGCCTCCGTCCTCCCCCCGGGTTCCGGGGGAGGCGCGGGCCGGGTAGGCTCCGCGTCCCCCTGCCCCCGAGCGCCTGGCGAATGACAGTCCCCTCCTCCGCCCCGCAGCTTCCGGCCCGCAGCCTGCCATCCGCCCGTGAGGTGGATGCCTTCTGCGTGCAGCACGCGCCCCGGGCCCCTGGCCACCCCGCCGTGAGGGACCTGTTCCGGCTCCTGTCGGAGGTCCCCGAGGACGGGCTGGACGCGCGCCTTGCGTGGGTGGAGCGGTGGATCCACTGGATGCGCGAGCGCATCCCCGCGCAGGGCCTGATGGACGGGGAGGACACCACGCTGTCCCCGGCGAACTCCCGGCTGTCGCTGCTGGTGCGCGTGCTGGAGGGCGAAGCGCCGCTGCGCATGGCCGTCACGAAGCTGGTGTCGGGGGTGTGCGCGGGCAGCCGGGGCCTGAAGCTCTTCGCCCAGGTGGGCCTGAGCGGCGGCAACGGCTTCTTCTCCGAACTGACGGACCGCTTCGTGCGCGGCGTGCTGCCCGCGCCGCCGGAGCCCGGCAAGCTGTCCGAACTGCTCCTGCGCCTGTTCCCGGTGCCGGAGGACGCGGAGTGGCTGGCCGCGCTGGCCCCGGCGCTGCTCGCGCGGCTGACGGTGCTCGTGGGTGACCCACCGCCGCCGGATCCGTCCCCCACGGCGCGCGTGCGCGGCGACCTGATGGACGCGCTGCTGCTCCTGGGCGTGCAGGTGACGAACCTGGGGCTGGCGGAGGACGTGCGCGACCGCAGCCCAGAGGTCGCCTTCCGCGCCTCACCGTTCCTGCGGCTGCGGATGGTGTGTGACGCGGTGCTGGCGCGCGACGGGGCCCCGGACGCGCTGCGCGACCTGGAGCAGGCCAAGGCGGACTGCCGGGGGGTGGTGGCGTCCGTCACGCGGCACCTGGAGCACTCGGGCGTCAGCGTGGACCTGGTGTACCGGCTGGAGCGCATCCGGCGCGGCCTGGACCGGATGGAGGCCATCGCGCGCGTGCTGGGCGCGGCCCGGGGCGAGCCGCGCTGGCGCGAGGCGCTGGAGCTCCTGTCGGACCTCCTGCGGTACGCGCACGCGGACCGCTCCGTGCTCGCGCTGGTCCGGCGCAACGCGCGGCTGCTGGCGCGCAAGAGCATCGAGCGCACCGGCAACACCGGCGAGCACTCCATCACCACGACGCCGGGCGAGTTCCACCGCATGGTGCACTCCGCGGCGGGAGGTGGGCTGCTCACCGCGTTCACCGCCGCGCTGCAGTTCTTCCTCGCCGGGCTGTCGCTGGCGCCCTTCTTCGCGGGCTTCTTCGCCGCGCTCAACTACGCCGGCAGCTTCGTGGTGATGCAGTTGATGGGCTTCACGCTCGCCACCCGGCAGCCCTCCATGACGGCCTCCACGCTGGCGGCGGCCATCGGCGAGGACGCCATCGAGGACGACGCCCCGGACGACGCCACCGACGGGCGCATGGAGCGGCTGGCGACGCTGGTGCCGCGCATCACCCGCTCGCAGCTGGCGGCGACCCTGGGCAACCTGGGCTGCGTGCTGCCCGCGGCGGTGGCGCTGGCGCTGGGCTTCCAGTGGCTCCGGGGCCACACGCTCCTGTCGGTGGCGCAGGCCGAACAGGTGGTGGAGTCGCTGCACCCCTGGCACAGCGCCACGCTCCTGTGGGCCGCCTTCACCGGCGTGCTGCTGTGGATGTCCAGCGTGGCCGCCGGTTGGTTCGAGAACTTCGTCGTCTACCGGCGCCTGCCGGAGGCGCTGGCCCACCACCGCGTGCTGCGCGGCCTGCTGGGCGAACACAACGCGCGCCGAGTGGCGGACGCGCTGATGCACCACGCGGCGGGCGTGGGCGGCAGCGTGACGTTGGGCGTGCTGCTGGTGGTGGCCCCCGGCATCGGCAACTTCTTCGGCCTGCCGCTGGACGTGCGGCACGTCACGCTGTCGTTCGGCTCGCTGGCCTTCGCCGGCTGCACGCTGGGCCCCGCCGCGGTGATGCAGCCCGGGTTCCTGGCCGCGCTCCTGGGGGTGGGCGTCATCGGCGCCCTCAACTTCGGCGTGTCCTTCGCGCTGGCCCTGGGGCTGGCCCTGCGGGCCCGGGATGTTCCCGTGAGGGAAGGCCTGCGCTTCGTGGGCGCCATGGGCCTGCGCTTCCTACGCCATCCCGCCCCCTTCCTGATTCCTCCTCGCGAGGAGGGAGCGGCCAACCCCGACGTGCTGGCCATCCCCCTGGTGGGCCCCCCGGGGCACTGACGGGGCGTATCAGGCCCGTAAGTCGCGGTTATTCCCTGGCTTTGAGAGGTCCCGGCTCGGGCGGAGGTCGGGCGGACAGGCATGCCCGGCATTGCTTCCGGGCGGGGTGTTTTGTCGATAGGGTCCCGCGCCCATGAGCGGCAATCCCTCCTCGCATCCCCCGCCTCGCCTCGCCGTCGCCTACGCCGAGATGCTGGTCCGTCGTCCCGGCACCGTGATGACCGTGCTGCTGTTGCTGCTCGGCCTGGCGGTCTGGGGCACGTCGAAGCTCACCATCAATTCGAACCAGCTGGACCTCATCTCCCAGGACCTCCAGGAGGTGAAGGACGTCAAGCGCGTCATCGACATGGTGGGCGGCAGCGGCTTCTTCATGGTCGCGCTGCGCGGCGATGACGAGGCCACGCTCAAGCGCGTCGCGGACGACCTGGCCGTGATGGTGGGCAAGGACAAGGAGCACGCGCGCTCGCTCACGTACAAGATTCCCGTCGAGTTCGTGCAGCAGAACATGGTGCTGTTCATCAAGACGGAGGACCTGGCCGAGGGCAAGCGCCGCATCATGGCGTTCCTCAAGGATCAGATCCGCCGCAGCAACCCGTTCTACATCGAGATCAAGAAGACGGAGCCGGTGAAGCTGGACCTGCAGGACCTGGTCGACAAGTACTCCAGCGTTGGCAACAAGAGCATCGCGGACGACTACTACATCTCCCAGGACCGCAAGCTGCTGCTGCTCCTCATCAAGCCGATGTGGGACACGAACCAGATTGGCCAGACGAAGGACTACGTGGAGAAGCTGCGCAAGGACCTGGCGGACTACTCCAAGTCCAACGCCGCGGGCGTGCAGGTGGTGGAGGACTACTACAAGATGGGCGACAAGAAGACGGTCGCCTACGGCTTCACGGGTTCCTACAAGACGGCGGTGGACGACTCGTACGCCATCGAGGAGTCGCTCCAGCCGGTGACCATCCTGGCGCTGGTCGCCATCTTCGCCATCACCATCGCGTTCTTCCGCAAGTGGGCGCCCACGCTCATCGTGGTGAGCGGCACGGTGGCGGGCACGCTGTACACGCTGGGCTTCACCTACGTGGCGGTGGGTGAGCTGAACATGATCACCTCCATCCTGGGCGGCATCCTGATGGGGTTCGGCATCGACTACGGCATCCACTTCATCTTCCGCACGCGCCTGGAGCTGGGCGCGGGCAAGCGCTACGACGTGGCCATCCGCGACGCGGTCATCAACGCGGGCCGTCCGGCGATGGTGTCCGCGGTGGTGGTGGCGGGCTCCTTCTTCGTGCTGATGGTGAGCGACTTCAAGGGCTTCTCCCAGTTCGGCTTCCTGGCCGGCACGGGCACGCTGCTGCTGGGTGTGACGCTGTTCTCCTGGTGCCCGGCGCTGCTGGCGCTGGCGGGCCGCAGGAACCCGGAGCTGCCGCAGAAGCTGATTGGCGTGATGAAGCCGCCGGCGGTGAACAACGCCTCCGGCAACGAGATGCGCATCCCGCGTCCGGGCCTGGTGCTGGCGGTGGGCTGCGTGGTGGTGGCGGTGGTGTGCGGCGCGGCCATCCCGTGGAAGGACGGCGAGCCCCCCGCGGGCGCGGACTTCTTCACGCGCCTGCCGTACGGCGTGCGCTTCAACTACAACACCCGCGCGCTGATGCCGGCCAACCAGCCGTCGGTGGTGTTGCAGGATGAAATCAACGACCGCTTCAAGATCGCCAGCGACCCGTTGGCCATCTACACCAAGGACCTGGCGGAGACGGAGGCCCTCTACAAGGAGTTGACGGCCGACCCGAAGAAGCGCCCCACCATCTCCCAGGTGATGAGCCTCTTCACCTTCGTGCCGCCGGAAGGCATCGCGCAGGCGAACACGAAGATTCTGGAGGAGTGGCAGGCGGAGCTGAAGGACATCGAGGTGTCGGCGCTGCCGCCGGAGACGCAGGAGAAGGCGCAGCTGTTCCTGAAGATGCTGGAGGCGCGCCCCTTCGACGTGCACCACGTGCCGGAAATCTACGCCACGCAGTTCCGCCACCTGCCCAGCACCCACCCGGAGAACCACGGCTACCTCACGTTCATCTACCCGAGCGTGGACCTGTGGGACGGCAAGCAGATGCTCCAGTTCGCGGACCAGACGCGCTCCATCAAGGGCATGGTGACGCCGGGCAAGTTCACGGACGGGCCCCAGGGCACGCCGGTGGAGAAGGAGTTCCGCGCCGCGGGCGCCACGCAGTTGTACGCGTCGCTGGCGCGCATGGTGCTGAAGGACGCGAAGCTCACCATCATCCTCACCGCGCTGTGGATCCTGGCGATGCACTTCGCGGACTTCCGCAACGCGAAGCTGGCGCTGGCGTCCGTGATTCCGCTGACGGTGGGCCTGGCGATGATGCTGGGCTTCATGGCGCTGTTCGACCTGCGCCTGAACTTCATGAACGTCATCATCCTGCCCATCCTGCTGGGCTTCGGCGTGAGCCACGGTCTGTACCTGCTGCACCGCTTCCTGGAAGGCACGTCCCCGCTGGTGGCGCTGCGCAGCGTGGGCGCGGCGGTGGCGTCCTCCACCCTGACGGCGGTGGCGGGCTTCGCGGCGCTGCTGGTGGCCGGCCACAACGGCGTGCGCTCCATGGGCATCATCGCCTGCATCGGCCTCATCACCACGCTGCTGGTGTCCTTCACGGTGCTGGCGGCGGTGATGCAGCTCATGCACGACAAGCGGCAGCGTGACGCGGGCCGCTCACCGTCGAACGGTTCGGCGGGCGGCGGCGACGCGTCTTCCACACGCGCGGCCTGACAGCGCGGAAGAAGCGCTTAATATCCCGCGCGGACTTCGGCCCCGCCTTCCTCAGCCAAGGGGAAGCGCGGGGCTTCTTCTTGAGGAGCTTCAAGCCATGGGGACGTTCAAGCGACTGGGGCCGGTGCTGGGCCTGATGATGCTGGCGGGCTGTGCGAGCGCGGTGAAGAGCCAGCGGCTGCGCGCGGACTACGCGACGGTGGACCGGCAGCAGGTGAAGCGGCTGGCGGTGGTGACGCAGCCGTTCCCCCCGGGCAAGCAGTACGTGGGCGACCTGTGGAGCCTCATCGCGCGGCAGTGGCTGAACCAGAACCGGGACTTCCTGGTGAAGGAGAACACGTCGCTGCCGGAGCGGCCCACCGACCTGGCCTTCAAGGACCAGTGCGTGGAGGGGATTGAAGGCGTGCTGTGGTTGGATCCGCAGGTGAAGCAGGTGGGGGAGGGAGCGGAGGTGGCGCTCAAGGCGCAGCTCATCCGCTGCCGCGACGGCGAAGAGGTGTGGGCGGCGGAGTCGGCGGGGAGCTGGGATTCGAAGGACGAGAAGTACAACGAGCGCGCGGAGCAGTACGTGAAGGAGCTGGGGCCCGACGTGGCGCCCTACGTGGTGCCTTCGTACAAGCTGCTGGTGGCGACGCTGGACACGCTGCCCAATCCCGAACTGAACGAAGCGGACAAGGACGAGAAGATCGAGCTGGGCGAGTAGCGTAGCGCCCGAGTGGACTCCTTCGTCATCATCGGCCGGTTGGTGCTGGCCACGTTCCTGGGCGGCATCCTGGGCGTGGAGCGCGAGGCGCGCAGCCAGAATGCGGGGCTGCGCACGCACACGTTGGTCGCGCTGGGGTCGTGCTGCTTCACGCTCTCCAGCATCTACACGGAGTGGATGCTCCAGCCGGGCGTGTCGCCCGGCGGGTCGCAGGCGGACATCAGCCGCATCGCCAGTCAGATTGTCGTGGGCATCGGCTTCCTGGGCGCGGGCGTCATCCTGCGCCACGGGGGCGCGGTGAAGGGGCTCACCACCGCGGCCAACCTCTGGGTGACCGCGGCGGTGGGACTGGCCTGCGGACTGGGGATGTACGTGGCGGCGGGTGTCACGGTGGGACTGGCGCTGCTGTCCCTGGTGGTGCTGCGCCCCCTGGCCCGGTTCCTGACACCGCTGCCCGGACGCCACGGCAGAAAGCACGCCGAAGAAGGGGACCCTGCCGATGGCGAGGATCCCCGTCCGAAGTGAAGCAACGTCCGTCCTCTGGGAGCGAAGACACATGAAGAACATGGGACTGGCGGCGCTGCTGTTCACGGTGACAGCCTGCATGCACCGTCCGGCCCCGGTGGCGCCTCCGGAAATCGCCCAGGGCATCCAGTTTCCGGAGTGGAGCAAAGCTGCGTCGACCACGGTGCAGGGTCCTCAACTCAAGGCCCTTCAAATCGCGTTGGACGACTTCATGCCTCCGGGAAGGAACACCCCTGGCGACGCGGACCCGATGACGCGATGCCTGTTCCAGCTCACGACCTATGACGCCTGGGTCCAGCCCGGCGACAAGATGACCTTCATCCACTTCACGCCCCTGGAAGATGAGCGCTGCGGGCTCAGGTCGGAGGTCATGGACGCCGGCGCGAGCTACGCCATCAGCGACGACGGGGTCATCCTCAAACGCGAATGAGTCGCGAGGAAGCTCGCGCTTCCTCACGGCCCGGTCCCGAAAAAGCGCCGGTGCCCCGCCCTACTCCATGGGAACCAGTGCGCCCGTCAGGTCGTGCGTGTAGGCCACCGGGCGGTGCGGCTTGAGGGCGCTGTCATCCTCGGCGGCTCCGCCTTCGGCCAGCACGGCGCCTGGAAGGTGCGCCAGGTCCCGGCGCAGGTAGACGTCATCCCCGTCCAGGTCCGCCACGTCGGAGAAACGCACCGGGTACTCCTTCTCGAAGACCCGTCCCTTCCCGATGGTGAAACCCCGGGGATCCACCGCGACGACGCCACCCAGGGCTTCCCCGTCCCGGTCCCGCACCGTCATGCCTCGCTGAATGTCCGCTGATTTGAACACGCTGCTGCCTCCTCCGTGTCCGTCCAAAGTGCGCATTCCCCCTGGAAACGGCGACCCCCCATTTGCTGCTGAAACGGGGGGACCGGGGCCTACATGGACTCGGGTTCCACGTCGCGCAGCGAGGTCAGCAGCGAGCCCTCCGGACCGCTGAAGCGCCGGTCCATCTCCGTGCGCACGTAGCGCTCGATCTCCTCCGCCGTGGTCAGCTCCATGGCGGCCTGGAGCATCTCCGTCGCCTCGCGGCGGCTCACCCGTCGCATCAGCCGCTTCACCACCGGAATCTGCCCGGACGTCATCGACAGCTCGTCGAAGCCCAGCGCCAGCAGCACCAGCGTGAAGAGCGGATCTCCCGCCATCTCGCCGCACATGGACACCGGGATGTTGGCGCCCTTCGCCGCGTCCACGATGCCGTGGAGCATGCGCAGCACCGACAGGTGCAGCGGCCGGTAGAGGTACGCCACCTCGCGGTTCTGGCGGTCGATGGCCAGCGAGTACTGGATGAGGTCGTTCGTCCCGATGGAGAAGAAGTCCGCTTCCTGCGCCAGCCGGTCCGCGATGGTCGCCGCGCTCGGCGTCTCCACCATGATGCCCACCGGGAAGCGCTTGCCCACCGGCACCCCGGCACGCCCCAGCGCCGTGCGGCACGCCTCCAGCTCGCTCCGGGCCTCGCGCAGCTCGCTCACCCCGCAGATGAGGGGGAACATCAGCCGCATGTTGCCGTGCACGCTCGCGCGCAAGAGCGCCCTGAGCTGCACCCGGAACAGCTCCCGGTTGGACAGGCAGTAGCGGATGGCCCTCAACCCCATGGCGGGATTGGGCTCCTTCTCATGCTTCGTCTTGCCCGGCACCTTGTCGCCGCCCAGGTCCAGCGTGCGGATGGTGACGGGACGGCCGCCCATCGCCTCCAGCACCTGCTTGTAGGCGCGGTAGTGCTCCTCTTCCGTGGGCGCCGTCTTCCGGTCCAGGAACATGAACTCCGTGCGGTACAGGCCAATGCCCTCCGCGCCGTGCGCCAGCAGCGAGGGGATCTCCTCCAGGAACTCCATGTTGCCGTTGAGCCGGATGCGGAAGCCGTCCGTGCTCACCGCCGGCTGGTCCTTCGTGCTGAGCGCCAGCTGCTCGCTCTCCTGGTAGCGGCGCTGCTCCTCGCGGAAGAGCGCCAGCTGGTCCTCGGACGGGTTCACCAGCACCACGCCGCGCGTGCCGTCCATCGCGATGAGGTCGCCCGGCGAAATCTGCTCGCTCGCGCGCCCCGCGCCCACCACCGCGGGCGTCTCCCGCGCGCGGGCCACGATGGCCGTGTGGCTCGTCTGGCCGCCCAGGTCCGTGACGAAGCCCGCGACGCGGCCGCTGCGCGCCATCATCGCCGCGTCCGCGGGCGGCAGGTCGTGCGCCACCACGATGGCCTCCGCGGGGACCTCCACCTCTTCATCCACCACCTGGCCCATCAGGTTGCGGATGATGCGGTCGGCCACGTAGTCCACGTCCGAACGACGCTCGCGGAAGTACTCGTCCGGGATGTTGTCGAACAGGTGCTTTATCTTCCGGGCCGTGCGGCGCACCGCCCACTCCGCGTTGATGCGGTCCTCCACGATGAGGCGGTTCACCTCATCCACGAGCATGGGGTCGTGGAGCATCAGCCGGTGCGCTTCCAGGATGAGGGCATGGTCGCTGCCCTCCGTGCGCGTAATCTGATCCTTCAGCTCCGCGAGCTGGCGGTCGGACAAATCAATCGCCGTCTTCATCCGCATCCGCTCCGGCTCCACCTCGGCGTCGGCGAGACGCAGCTTGGGCGTGCGGATGCGCTTGCGGTCCAGGATGAAGGCGTGGCCCACCGCTACGCCCGGGGAGGCGCCGATGCCCATCAGCCTGAGTGTAGGGGTGGCCTGGCTGCTCACGGTTCGGTTCCTGCCCTGGGGAGGGGTCTATCTTCCACGCTCACTGCGCTTCGCCAAAGCGATCCGCGATGAGCTTTTTCAATTCGGACAGGCACGCGTCCGCGTCCTCGCCCTTGCAGGTAATGGTCACCTGCACGCCCTGCCCCGCCGCGAGCATCAGCACGCCCATGATGGACTTGGCGTTCGCGCGGTTGCCTTCCGCGGCGATGGAGACCTCGCTCTTGAAGCGGTTGGCCACCTTGACCATCTGCGCCGCGGCCCGGGCATGCAGCCCTAGCGCGTTGACGATCTCGAATGTTCCCTGGGCCTCGCTCGGCATCACGACTCCTGCTGCTGCTGTGGTTCGTCCACTCAAAGAAAGGCCCCCGCCGCGCAGGCCAATCCCGCCGCGACATAGAGGACCACGTACGTGGGGACCCGGCGGCTGACAGCCACGTAGGCCAGCACCCCCACCGCCAGACAACCCACCGACAGGAACGCCGCCCAGGTGCCGCCCGCCGTCGCCCCGAAGCTCACCGCCAGCCACGCCGCGAGCCCACCCGCGCTCGCGGCCGCCACGCCCCTGAGGCGCGCGCCCTTGGCCGGAAGGTTCACCCGCGCCACCGCCTCCACCAACCGGTCCCCCAGGCTCAGCCCCAGCCAGTACAGCCGGATGCGCAGGAGCAGGTGCACCAGGTTGTAGAGCACCAGGAAGAGCGCCACCGCCCACACGCCCAGCAGCGGCACCATCGCCGCGCACAACCCGCCCACCGCGGGCTTGAGCGACAGCCAGAAGAACCCGTCTCCCAGCGCCGCCAGCGGCCCCATCAGCGCCGCCTTGAAGCTCACCACGCGGTCCGGCGTCTCCTCGCCCCGGGCAATCTTCCGCTCGTGGTTGACGACGCCGCCCACGATGGCCGCCGCCACGTATGGGTGCGTGTTGAAGAAGACCAGGTGCCGGCGCACCGCCGCCTCGCGCAGGGGCCCCGGCGGGTACAGCCGCTCCAGCGCGGGATACACCGCGTACGCGAGCCCCAGGTTCTGCATCCCCTTGGGGTTCCACGACGCCTGGAGGAAGAGCGAGCGCAGGAACACGCGCAGCACCGTGCCGCGCGACAGCCGCGCCGGCGGATGAACGGGCGCGCTCGCCGTCATGGCCGCTCCTGGAGTTTGGAGAGGACCACCGCCACCGTGACGCCCACCGCGGCGAGCCCCGCGAACAGGGGCGCGCGCTTCGCGTGGCTGCTTTGCGCCGCGATGGCCGCCGCCACGCAGGCCATGGCCGGGTACGCCCACGCCAGCCCCCGCACCAGCCCCTGCGGCAGCACCGCCAGCACGGGCTCCAGGAAGAAGCCCGCCAGCGCGCACGCGCCGGTGATGGCGCCGTAGCCCACGAAGTGCGGCCACATGCCCCACAGGTTCTGGCGCATGGCGCGCGTGAGGTTGCCGGCCTCCGCGGACGCCAGGGCCACGCGGGCGAGGCGCGCGGAGTAGCCCTCCAGCAGCCGGTCCAACCTCCGCCCCACCCGGCCCAGGCCGATGAAGAGCAGGACGGCCAGCGACCAGATGGCGGGCGTGGAGCCCGCGCCGGTGGCGGCCGTCAG
Source organism: Corallococcus sp. bb12-1 (assembly GCF_026626765.1). Taxonomy (NCBI): domain Bacteria; kingdom Pseudomonadati; phylum Myxococcota; class Myxococcia; order Myxococcales; family Myxococcaceae; genus Corallococcus; species Corallococcus sp. bb12-1. The sequence goes on from NZ_JAPNJZ010000001.1 coordinate 363,115, forward strand.
CGTGGCGGCGGCGGCGGCGGTGCCGGTGGCCGCCAGCGTGTCGTTCTCCGGCAGCGACGCGCCCAGGTTGGCGGTGCCCAGGTAGAACAGCTCCAGGAGCATGCCCACGGACAGGCCGCTGCCCACGTCACCCAAGAGCGCGCCCATGAACGTGGCGGCCACCAGGGGCCGGGACAGCATGGCCTGCAGGAACGCCTTGCGCTCCACGGCCACCAATCCGCCCCAGAGACACGCGAGCGCCACCTGGGTCCAGCCGACGTTCACCGGTTCACCCGGCCTTCGACCAGCGCTCGGTCAAATCGGGCAGGTCCACCGACTTCTCCGCGGGCACCGCGCGCGCCTCCACGCGCACGCCCTGTTCGGAGAGCTGCTGGAGGGCCTGGAGCTCACCTTCCGCCAGGAAGACGGACGGCGACACCTGACGGCGGCCGGTGCCGAAGTGCACGTTGCCCAGGTTGAGCTGATCCATCACCAGCCCGTGCTGGAAGGCGAACGGCACGGAGGAGACATCCCTCAGGAGCACCAGGGTGCGGACGCCGTCCTTCGACAGGGCGACGAAGTCCACCTGGGCCAGGGGGAGGATCTGCACTTCGATGGCGCTTTGCACGGCGAGCGCCATCGCGGCGCGAATGAGGGGACTGGAAGCGGCCTCATCATCCGCCACCACCACGCGGGACACCTTGAGGTGGGGAAGCCAGGCCTCAACGACCTGGCCGTGGATGAGGCGGTTGTCGACGCGGACCAGGGTGATCACGGCAGTCTCGAATCGCCGACCCGCGCGGGTCCGTCAAGTTCGCGGCTGCTGCTGAGCCTCGCGAAGCAGGGCGGACGCACAGGTGATGTTGCGCTGGCCGTACGACGCCAGCTGGTTGGCCATCTCCGAAAGGGCCATCTGCTCCGAACGGAGCGAATTGGCCTTCAGCAGCATGGGCAGATTGACGCCGGCCAGGACTTCCAGATTCATCCGCTGACACATCATCAGCGATTCCTTACAGGGCGTACCTCCGAACAGGTCGGCCATGATGATGACGCCGTCCCCTTCGTCCACGGTCTTGACGGCCAGCTTCATCTTGGCGCGAAGGTCCTCGACAGGGGCCCCCGGCTCGATGCTGCAAGTCGCCACCGCGGGCAGCTTGCCCACGATCTGCTCCGCGGTTGAGACCAGCTCATCCGCCAGACGTCCATGCGATGCGATGACGAGGCCGACCATGATCACCCCTGACCAACCCCCCGGAGATTTTGCGTTCCTACGCCCATCAACGACGTGACGCAACTCCGGTGAGTTTTTCGCCTGCACCTGGGACCGCTACACCCCAACCGCTTCGACTTGAAGGTAAGGCGACTGCGCTCACCATGCCTGGAATTTCAGGTCCGGGGAAGGGACGGGATGTCGTCTGCCGGACGGGGGAACGGGCGCGATTCCCCCACACTTGAAGAGATGCCCTGCCGTCCCAGACGGTGCGTGCCCCGAGGGACGAGGCCGCCGTTCCCGCTCGGTGGGTAGGAAGGCAGCCGAGCTTCTTCTGTGTCCAGGGCGCCTGGCGCCTGGAAACAATGGGATGGGACGAGGGTCCAGGGGTACTCGGCAGACCGGGGTGCGGGGACCTGTAACGTCGGGTGTGTTTCAGGGCACGACCAGGCGCGCCCGCTGCTCGGCCGGACGGATGCGCACGGTGGCGCCCGCGCCAAAGGTGAGGAAGTCCTCCTCCATGCCGTCGCTGAAGATGACGCCGCCCTGGGGCATCCGCGATTCGAGCACCAGTTCGTCCTTCGAGGTGACGAAGCCGCCGACGATGTCCGCGCTGGAGTGGCGGCTGACGAAGGGCTCGCGCACGATGAAGGCCAGCCGCGCCTCCTCCCACCCGAGCTTCCAGGGCTGCCCCGGCGTCCCGCCCGTCTGCTGGGTGAGGCCACGCGCCAGGGCGAACACCGACGACAGCCACCCGCTGGAGCCCGCGCCGGTGGACACGAGCACGCCGCTGGACGACTGCGCCTCCTGCTTCCCGCCGAAGCGCAACTGGTAGCGGGCGGAGACGTGCGTGCGAGCGCCGATGAACAGGTCGTTGAAGGCGAGCAGCCGCTGCCCATCCCCCAGTTTCGCCTCCGCGAGCTGCACCTGGCGGAAGTGTCCCCTGCCCTCCAGCACCCGTTGCACGGCGGCCCGGGTCTTCGCGGGGAGGAAGGGCAGGAGCACTCCGTCGAAGTGCTCGGGGTCCGGGTTGACGCCCACGAGCGGCTGGTTGCCCACGTACTTGGCCACGTTGGCGACCAGCCCGTCCTGCCCCACCGCCACCACGATCTCCTTGCCGGTGAAGAGGAAGGTGGGCACGAGCGAGCGGTCCACCTGCTGCACCGGCAACCCCACGTCCAGTTGCGCGCGCAGGGCGTCCACCGAGCGGCGGTACGTGTCGTCCTCTTCTTCAAAGCCCGTGAAGTCCTGGCCGGCGCGCTCCACGTAGAACTTCGCCTGCTTCTTCGTGTTGAAGCGCACCACCAGGTCCGACAACCGCGTCTTGCGCGTGACGAGCACCACCTTCTCGAACATGGCGTGCCTCTCTTGGCTTCAGGGGTTCAGCGGTCGCGCGGGTCGAAGGTCTGCACGGCCGCGCGGCCGGGCTTCGTGGGCTTGTGGCCAAGGCGGCCCGTGTTGGGGTCGATGTCCGGGGTCGGGTCGTTGCCGCGCGGGGGCGTGTTCGACATGAGCGAGCGCAGGAGGTCCGGGGACACGTTGAGCTCGCCGATGCGCTGGGCGTTCTCCCCCATCTCGCGGAAGGCCAGGGCGATGTTGAGCGCCGGGTCGCCGCCGTTGGACGAAGTGGCCATCAGCGTCCTCCAGTCCATGCCGCGCACGGGCGCGAGCGTCTGCTCCAGCGAGTACGCGCGCGCGTCCGCGGACTGGCGCTCGTTCTGGACCCAGCGCTCCATCAGGGCCGAGCGCTGCTCCTCCACCGCGATGTCCGCGGCCATCTTCGCCTCGCGAATCTGGCGCTGGCGCTCCTCCACCACCAGCTCCGTGGCCAGTTCGCTCTCCTTGATGCGCCGCTCCTGCTCCACGGCCGCGTTGCGACGGGCGTAGATGGCCTCGTCGGCTTCGCGCTGGAGCCCTTCGCGAGCGGCGGCCTCCAGGGCCCGCGCCATCTCCGGCGTGGGCTGGATGGAGAGCACCGAGAAGGCCATCACCTGCACACCCAGCGCCTTCACCGCCTCCGCCTCCGCGAGCCCCGCCAGCACCTTGGACTCCAGCGCGTCCGAGTGCACCAGCACCTCGCGCAGGCCCAGTGACTGCACCACCGCGCGGGCGCGCACCTGGGCGGCCTGCACCAGCCGGTCCGCCAGCTTCTCTGGATCGTCCGAGCGGTAGCGCCCGCCCGGCGTCACCGAGTAATCCAGCAGCCCCGCCAGCCGGCGCGGCTCCTCTACCCGATAGGTCAGCTGGCCCTGGAGGGTGACGGGCTGGAAGTCACGAGTGACCTCGTTGAAAGCGAACGGCACGTCCGCGCTCGACAGCGGCACCGACACCAGCGTCGTCGCCGGCTTCCAGTACAGGAAGGACAGGCCCGCTCCCTCGCGGACCACCTCCCCATCCCGGTACTGCATCACGTACGTGGTCGGCGTCGACTTCATGTACCCGAAGAACATCGGTGCTCCCCCTCACTCACTGCGTTCCATTCGTGTATTTCCGACACCATCTTAGTGTCATCACTACACGTTCGCAAATGGAAATGCGGAAACGGGGGTTTGTGACACGGATGCCGGTGGACTGGCGCGTCAGGGCGTCCTTGAATCGGGGCATGGCGCGCAAACTCGGGGAGCAGTTGGTCCTGGACGGGGTGTTGACCTCGGAGTTGTTGAACCGGGCGCTCGCGCGGCAGCAGGAGACGGGTCAGAAGCTGGGCGAGTGTCTGGTGCGGTTGGGCGTGGATGAGACGCCGGTGTTGCGGCTGCTCGCGCAGGAGTTGAAGACGCGCTTCGTGTCCACGGAGAAGCTGGCGCAGGCGAAGGTGGACCCTGCGCTGCTGGAGCGCGTGCCGGTGCGGCTGGCGGAGGGCTTCGACTTCATGCCGCTGCGGCTGGCGCAGGACGTATTGTACGTGGCCATCTCCGAGCCGCAGCGGGCGCGGGCGCTGGAGGAGATCGCCAAGACGGTGGGCGCCGCGCAGGTGCTTCCGTTCGTGGCGGTGCGCCGGTCCATCCGCGCGGCCATCCGCAAGCACTACTATGCGGATCCCCAGGCCTTCGAGCACCCACCGGAGGACCTGGTGTGTCCGCACTGCGGCGCGCCCAGCAAGCCAGGGGACTTCCAGTGCGCGCGCTGTGAGTTGCTGCTCGTGCGCAGCGTGGAGGACCTGCCGCCCCGGGACAACGTGTCGCTGGTGCGGGCGCTGCTGACGCAGCCGGAGCAGACGGGCGCGCGCGGGACGCCCCGGCCTCCTCAGGCGGAGGCGACGCGGGTGGTGTCCTTCCAGGCGAAGGCGCGGGCCGGGGCACCTCCGGTGCGGCCGGTGATTGTCGGTGGCCTGGACATCGCGCGCATGAACCTCAGTCCGTTCGAGGCGTATGTGCTGTCGCAGGTGGATGGACGCACGGCGCTCTCCGAGATGGCGCTCATCACGCAGGTCACCGAACTGGAGTTGCACGCGCTGTTCGAGTCGCTGTCGGAGCGTGGGGTGACGAAGCTGGTGGGCACGCTGGCCTCCGCGGAGGCGGAATCCAGGGGTGAGGCCGCGCCAGCGCCTGTCCAGACGGCACGGGCTGCTCCGGTGACGGTGGCTCCGGCAGCGGTGGCTCGGAGCGCGGCACCTGGCGCCAACGTGGCAGCGACGCGGACACAGGGGCCGTTGCCGTCCGTGACGTTGTCGGGGGCGCTCGCGTCGAAGCCCGCGGCTCCGCGTCAGGAGGATGCGCGTGAGGAGGTGCTCCAGCGCGTGGTGCGGCTGGAGCGCGCGGGCAAGATGACGGAGGCGCTGGACCTGCTGGAGCGCAGCATCGCGCTGATGGCCCAGCCCGCACCGCTCTACAACCGCATGGGGATGATCGTCCTCAACCACCACCGCGACTACACCCGCGCCTCCGCGTTCTTCCAGAAGGCCGCGGACCTGGAGCCGGAGAACAGCGTCTACACGATGAACCTGTACTCCGTGCTGTGCATCACCGCCGACGCCACCAACGCGGGCAAGAAGAAGCCCAAGCGCTGACCCCGCTCATCTCCCGCTCCGAGCTCCCATGCCTTCCCCTTCCGAGTCCTACCTGCTCGACTTCCATGGTCGCCTCGCGGGGGTGACCGCGCACTGGTTCGCGACCGCGTCCGTACAGCGGGAAGGAGCAACGTCTCCCTCCACATATTCGCTGCTGGAGGCGGTGGTGCCTCGGGATGCCGGGCCACGGGTCGTGCTCGATCTCGCCTGCGGCGATGGTCATCTGCTGGAGCTGCTCGCGAAGAGGGAGCAGTCGGGGCTGTCGTTGCTTGGGCTCGACATGAGCGAGCATGAGCTCGCGGCGGCACAGGCCCGGTTGAAGGGCGCTGCGACACTGCATCAGGGACGGGCGCAGGCGCTCCCGTTCGCGGATGCCAGCGTGGATGTCGTGCTGAGCCACCTGGCGCTCATGTTGATGGATGACGTGGAGACCGTCCTCGCGGAGCTCCGACGCGTGCTGAAACCCGGTGGGACGGTGTCCGTGGTCATCGGTGGCGACATGGTGCGCGGCGATGCGGTAGAGCGGTTCGCGGCACTCTTGCGCCCCTTGATCATGGCGGAGGCACAGCCGTGGCTGCCGCTGGGCGACCCACGGGTGCGTTCGGTCGAAGGGCTGAAGGGGCTCTTCCGCGATGGGTTCGGGGACGTCACGGTCCAGGACCTCATCGTCCAGGGGGATGGAGAGCCCCGTTCGGTCTGGGACTCGCTCCGCACGACGTATGACGCGGACCGGTTGTCTCCGGCGGCACGGGCTTCGCTCGAAGCCTCGTTCCTCCAGGCCGTGGAGCCCCTGCGACGCTCGGATGGCACCGTGTCCTGCCGCTGGGGCATGCGGCAGTTGACGGCCACATCACGGCTTCCTTGAGGCAAGGGAAGCGCTGCTCCTGCCCCAGCCTGAACTACGCAGGCGGCGTCCACGGGACGATTCGCAGCGCAGCGCCGTCTTCCGTGGGCTTCGCTTCGTGGAGCGTCATCGCGAAGGTGCCCGTCGCCGCGTCGCGCGTGTGGTGCACGATGAGCGGCACCATGGGAACTCCCGACATCGCTTCCGTCATCCAGGCGTAGCCGTCCTCCGGAGTCTTCGCCTCCAGCACGCATGCCGTGCCGTGCCCCGTGAGTGCTCCGTTGCAGAGGATTCGCAGGTCCTCCAGCGTGTGCACCTCGTCCGCGAAGAGCAGGTCCGGGTCCTGCCGCAGGAACGACCGCAACGCACGCGCCACCGTCAGCTCCTGCCCCACCCGCACCATGCCGATGGCGCCCCCCGTCCCACCCTTCGGCTCCTCCACCGCCGCCAGCGCATGCACGTTGTCCGGCAGCGCATCCATCAGGGCACGCAGGGTCGTGCTGCGGCCCGTTCCGGACGCCCCCGTGAGCAGCACCACCTGACCGTTGAAGAGCGCCTTGTTCAACTCCCGGAAGTACGTCTCCAGGAACGTGCCCGCGTCCTTCGCCAGCGGCAGGCTCGTGATGCTCGGGAACGCCTGACGCGTCTCGCGGCTTCTCGCCAGCGCCGTGGTCCATGTGCCCAGCGCGTCCTCGCGGAAGGACACCCGGAACATCAGCTCCGGATCAGCGGAGCCTGCCGGGAAGGACACAGTGCCCCGGTCGGGCAGCCTCGGATCCGCGCCGCGCTTCGCGTGGGCCACCAGGGCCTGCCCCAGCGGACGGTACAGGGCGTAATCGATGGGCTGCCGCACCGGCACCCGCTCCGAACCCAGCAACCCGACCCGGTCCGGAGAGTCCTCCCCGATGAAGAAGAACGTGATGCCCGCGTTGATCCGAAGCTTCCGCGCCGTCACCGCGCCAGCTTCGTCAGACTCGCCCGCGCCATCCGCCGCCTCGGCCTCCCCCGCATCGTCCCCGGCCTCGTCGGAGCCCTCCGCCGCCTCGGGAGCATCGGCCTCGCCCGCGTCGTCCTCGGCCGCGTCGGAGTCTTCCGCCGCCTCGGGGGCATCGCCCGAGTCGTCCTCGGCCTCGTCGTAATCCTCCGCCGCCCACACGGAGAACAGCGCCGCGCCCGTCCCTGCCGCCACCTCGAAGAGGGCCGCCGCCAGAGCCTCTGGCGTCGTCAGGGACGCGGGGACCCGCGCCGGCTTCCGGTCCGCCTTCTCCAACTGAGTCAGCAAGCTGGCGAACACAGCCTGCGGCGTGGACGGCGGGGCGGACTTCGGGTTCGGGTTCTTCATGGGATGCGGACGATGGCACGGCCCGTTCCACCCCGGCCATGACAGAAGGTGCGTCCCCCGCCCGCCCCGGCCGGCCCAGGTCCGTCCCGGCTGCAAGCCTGCCGCATGACCGAGCGAGTGGGCCTCACAAGGGGGATCCCCTCCAGCAGGCGCTTGGGTAACATCGCTTGATGTTCAGGCGTCTCACCAACGCGCTGCGACGGCTGTGGCGGAGGCCCACCGAAAGCAGCACCCCCGACCGGAAGGAACTGCCTGGAGGTACCGAGCCCGCCGTCCCACCCCGGCGCTCTCGCGCCTCGGTCGCGGAGGAGCCCTCCCCCCAGGCCCGGCACGGCACCAGCCGGCCCCGTCGTCCCGCCGTGCGCATCGTCGCGCAGGGCGGCACGTCCCGCGCGAACGTCCACAAGACGGCGCGCCGCAGCCTCCCCGCCCTCTTCTACGACCTGCACGACGACTTCCGCGTCCCCGGCCACTGGGAACCCGGCGACCCCCGGGGCCTGGATGACAAGGTCGTGGGCGATGTGTGGATGTTCACCGCCGGGCACACCGTCGCCGTCGACGGCCCCATGCGCATCCCCAATGAAGCCCGGATGTCCCCCCTGGACTTCTCGCTCGCCGGCGCGGGCCTCACGCCCGTGGTGCACCCTCGCGTGGCCGCCATCTTCGCGCGCCTCGCCCCTGACGACGTGCAATTGCTCCCCGTGGACATCGAGGGTCAGCGGGAGCAGTACTTCCTCCTCGTCGCCACGCGCCTCATCCGCTGCGTCGACGAACCAGCGTGCCTGGAGGCCCACCGCTACGGCCCCGGGGATGGCCTGCCCGAGCGCGTGGGCCAGTACCGCTCCGTGCGGGGCCTGCGCATCGACCCGACCCAGGTGGACCGCGCCCGCGTGTTCCGCCCCTGGGGCTGGCCCGTCACCCTCGTCGTGTCCGAGGCCGTGAAGGAAGCCCTCGAAAGGGAGGGCGTCACCGGCGCGCGCTTCACCCCGGTGACGGACACCCGGCACTGAAAAGCAGTGCCGGGCGCGGCTACTCCTTCTCGATGTCCCGGTCCCAGAGCTGCACGCGGCCGTAGTCCTCCGACAGCCGCTTCACCATCTCCGCCGCCAGCGCCACCGAACGGTGCTTGCCGCCCGTGCACCCCAGCGCCACCGTGAGGTACGCCTTGCCCTCCTTCTGGTAGCGCGGGAACAGGAACCGGCAGAGGTCCACGACCTTCTCGAGGAACTGCTGCGTCTCCTCGCGCTCCAGCACGTACGCGGACACCTTGGGCACCTTGCCCGTGAGCCCCTTCAACTCCGGCACGAAGTAGGGGTTGGGCAGGAAGCGCACGTCGAACACGAGGTCCGCCTGCGGCGGCACCCCGTACCGGTAGCCGAAGGACATGATGGACAGGCTGGGGCCCGTCGTCGGCTCCGGACTGAAGCGCCCCTGCACCATGCGCTTCAGGTCGTGCACGTTGAGCGCCGACGAGTCGATGACCTGATCCGCCAGCTCGCGCAGGTCCTTGAGGGCCTCGCGTTCCGCGTGGATGCCCTCCGCCACCGTGCCCTCCGGGGCCAGCGGGTGGCGGCGTCGCGTCTCGCTGAAGCGGCGCAGGAGGCTGTCGTCGCTGGAGTCCAGGAAGAGCACGTCCACCTGGTGGCCCGCGCGGCGCACGTCGGCCAGGATGCGAGGGGCGTCCTTGAGGAAGATGCCCTCACGGACGTCCATCACCAGCGCCATGCGCTCGATGTGGCCTCCTCCCGCAAGCTCCGTGAGCTTGGGTAGGAGGAGCACCGGCAGGTTGTCGATGCAGAAGAACCCGGCGTCCTCCAGCGCACGGATGGCGGTGGATTTTCCGGATCCGGACATGCCGGTGATGACGATGATCTGCTTCGCGGGGGCGGTCACTCGACCTCTTCTCCCAGATTGCGGCGCATCGCCCCCTGGGCGATGGCACGATTGAGTCGTTCGGCGAATTCCCTCGCCGAGTGGTGGCCCTGCAGCTTCAACAACTGATTGCGGGCCGCCACCTCCACGATGGTGGCCATGTTGCGTCCGGGACGCACGGGGACGACCGACAAAGGGATGTCCACGCCGACGATTTGCAGGTGCTTGTCCTCCACGCCCAGGCGGTCGTACTCCTGGTGCGGATCCCACTCCTGCAACTCGATGACAAGCTCTATCTTCTTCTGCTCCCTGACGGCGGACACTCCGAACAGGTCCTTGATGTTGATGATGCCCAGGCCGCGAATCTCCATGTGGTGCTTGATGACCGGGTTGCCCGCGCCGTAGACGGCCCCCTTCCTCCGGGTGACGTCCACGATGTCGTCCGCCACCAGCCGCTGCCCCCGCATCACCAGGTCCAGGGCGATTTCACTCTTGCCGATGCCGCTCTTGCCCAGGAGCAGGATGCCCACGCCGAACACGTCCATCAACACGCCGTGCAGGCTGCTGGACTCCGTGAGCGCATCCTCCAGGAACAGCTGCACGCGCTGGATGAACTCGCTGGAGAGCAGCGGCGTCTTCATCAGCGACAGGCCCGCGGCCTCGCACGCGTCCACCAGCGCCTTGGGCGCATCCAGCGCCTTGGTCACCACCACGCAGGCCAGGTCCTCCTCGCCGAAGAGCTTGGCCAGCGACGCGCGCTGCGCGTCCTCCGGCAGGGTGGCCAGGTAGGAGATCTCCGTGTTGCCGAACACCTGGACGCGGTGCGGGTGCAGGTGTTCGGTGAAGCCCGCCAGCGCCAGGCCCGGCTTCTGGATGCGCGAGGAGTCCACCGTGCGCTTCAGGCCCTGCGTGCCCGAAATCAGGGTGAGCCGCAGGTCGTGGCCCTCGTCCTCGAGGAGCTGGGAGATGCGAATGGATTTCATCGTCGGGACGTGGATATCACCCACCGGCCCCTGGAGGTGAACCCCACCGTGCCCCCTGATTCCCCCACCGCTGCTCCTGGAGTCCCGGCCGAAGCCCTGGCCGAGCGCCGCCTGGGTGGGGTGCTCCTGGTTGTCGCGCTCGTGGCCGGCGCGGCCTTCCGGCTGTACTGGGCGCTCCACGACGACGGCATCTACTGGCCGGACGAGGTCTACCAGAGCCTGGAGCCCGCCCACCGGCTCGTCTATGGCTATGGCCTCGTCGCCTGGGAGTTCATCGACGGCGCCCGGAACTGGGCCCTGCCGGGGCTGGTGGCGGGGCTGTTGGGGCTCGGCCGGCTGCTCGGTCTCACCGACCCCGCGGGCTACCTGGGACTGGTGAAGGGCTTCTTCGCGCTGGTGGGCACGGCGACGGCGTGGGCCACGTGGCGGCTTGGCCGGGTGTCCGGGGCGTCGTCGCTCGCGGCCTCCGCCGGGGCGGCCCTGTTCGCCCTGGCGTCGGTGCCCCTGTACTTCGCCCCCCGGGCGATGAGCGAGAACGCCTCCGTGCTGCCGGTGGTGCTGGGGCTGGCCCTGGCGCTGGCCCCGGGAGCCTCACGCCGGACCCTGGTGGTGGGGGCGTCCCTGCTGGGGCTGGCGGTGCTGCTGCGGCTCCAGAATGGCGTGTTCTGCCTGGGCCTGCTGGGCGTGCTGCTGGCACGGCGGCGGTGGCGCGAGGCGGGCGTGGCGCTGGCGGTGCTGTCCGGGTGGGCGCTGGCCTTTGGCCTGCTGGACAAGCTCACCTGGGGGCGGTGGTTCCACTCGGCCATCGTCTACCTGGACTTCAACGTGGTGCAGGGCAAGGCCGCCTCGTTCGGCACGAAGCCCTTCGAGTTCTACTTCCGCATCCTGGGCCGGGCGATGCCAGGGCTGTCCTTGCTCGTGGGCGCGCTGGCGTTGGTGGGGCTGCCCCGGGCGCGGGGGCTCGCGGCCGTGACGGCGGCCTTCCTGCTCCTGCACTCCTTGCAGCCGCACAAGGAGCTGCGCTTCCTGGTTCCGGCGCTGCCCCTGCTGGCGGCGCTGGCGGGCGTGGGCCTGGATTCGGCGCTGCGCGTGCTGCGCGGCTTCCCCGCGCGGGCCACGGCCACGGTGGGGGTGGTGGCGGCGGCGCTCCTTTCCGGCGCGAGCGCGGGAGCGCTCACCTTCCGCGAGCTGGGCCAGTACGAACACGCGCGCCCCAAGGACAGCGCGTGGGACGACCAGGGCCCGGTCAACCGGCTGCTGGAGGCCGCGGGCCGGCAGGACGACGTGTGCGGCCTGAAGGTGGAGACGGTGCACCAGGCGTGGACGGGGGGCTACAGCTACTTCCACCGGAACGTGCCGCTGTATCCCCACAACGGTCCGCCCCGGAATTCGCGCCGCTACAGCCACGTCATCACCCTGGCGGGCAACGAGGGCGCGGGCGCGACGGTGGCCCGGGACGGCCCGCTGGCGCTGGTGAAGCTGCCCGTGGGGGCCTGTGTGCCGGACCCCGGCTATTCGTGGCGGCTGCCTTGAGCGCGACGATTGGGCGGGATTGGGCGGCAAGGCCCTTTCCGCCCCACCCGGCGCGTTGCTAAGCCACGGCCATGTCCGAAGCCACCTGCCTCTTCTGCAAGATTCGCGAAGGCGCCATCCCGGCGAAGGTCGTCTACCAGGACGAGCACTGTCTGGCCTTCGAGGACATCAATCCCCAGGCCCCCATGCACGTGCTGTTCATCCCGCGCAAGCACATCGCCACGGTGAACGACCTCACCCCCGAGGACCGCGAGCTGGTGGGCAGCCTCTACATCGGCGCGGCGAAGCTGGCGCGCGAGCGGGGCTACGCGGACCAGGGCTACCGGGTGGTGATGAACACCGGGCCCAACGCGGGGCAGACGGTGTTCCACATCCACCTGCACCTGCTCGCGGGCCGTCCCCTCCACTGGCCTCCAGGCTAGCGGTTCGCTGTCGGAAACCCGCCGTCCGCGAGGACCGTGACAGGGCCCGGCGGCGGGTCTAGCGTTCCCGGGTGCGTGGCCCCCTTCTTCCCAGGGCGTGCCCGCCCTCCATGTTCAGTGCCCAGTCGTCGCCCGAGACACGCCGCGCCTATTCACGCCTCGCCCTGCTGCTGGCCGCCGTGGCCGGTGCGGTCAACGCCGTGGGGTTCGTCGCGCTGGGCGCGCACAGCTCCCACATGTCCGGGCACATGGCGACGCTCGGCGAGTCACTGGCGCTGGGGCACCGGGACGCAGGCTGGCTGTCCGCGCAGTTGATGGCGTCGTTCGTCGCCGGGGCCACGTGCGCGGCGGTGCTGCTGGATGCCTCGCGGCACCGCCCGAGGGGCCGGCACGTGTCCGCGCTGCTCCTGGAGGCGGTGGTGCTGGGCGGCATCGGCGTGGGGATGGCGGGCAGCGTGGGCGTGCGCGCGCCGGTGTTCCTGTGGGCGCTGGCCTTCGCCATGGGGTTGCAGAACGCGCTCGTCACCCGGCTGTCCGGCGCGGTGGTGCGCACCACGCACGTGACGGGGCTGCTCACGGACATCGGCATCCAGTTGGTGCAGATGATGGCGTGGGTGCGCGACGGCCTCCGGGGCGAGGGCGCGACGGGCCTCTGGCGCCGCCTGCGCGACCTGCCCTCCGCCGTGCAGTTCGAACGCACGCGGCTGCACGTGGGGCTGGCGCTGGCGTTCCTCGCCGGCTCCACGCTGGGCCCCTTCCTCTTCCTGCGCCACGGGGCGGTGACGCTGGCGCTGCCGTGCGCGGTGCTGGGCGTGCTCGCCGCGCTGGACGTGCGCCTGTCCGCGCTGCCCGGCACGGCGTCCTCCGCCGCGCCCGGCCGCTGAAAACAGGACGCTCCTCGCCTACGGGGATTGGGGACGGGCCACCGGCGGCGCCGGGGGGGCGTCGTCGTTCTTCTGGATGCCCAGCTCCTCCAGGGTCCGGGTGCGGCGCACGGCCTGGAGCACGCTGCTGCGCTCGTCCGTCCAGACGTAGTCCGGCTCCCCGCGCAGGGACAGCCGGCGCACGAGCGCCCCGGTCGTCCTGAAGGTGGAGCCCCAGGAGAACTCCTTGTCCGGGCTCAGGAGGATCCAACTGCTGGCCAGCGTGTCGTCCTTCGTCTCCGTCTTGACGAGCGTGGCGAACAGGCCCAGCGCCTTCGCGTGCGCCAGATTGATGGGGACCAGGTCCAGGTACTGGTTGCTGATGTGCAGCGCCAGCACGCCATGCGGCGCCAGGTGCTGGAGGTAGAGCACCAGCGCTTCGTGCGTCACCAGGTGCATGGGGATGGCGTCCGAGCTGAAGACGTCCAGGGCCAGCACGTCGAACTGGCCCTTCGGCCCGTGCTCCAGCTCCTGCTCCAGGGAGATGCGCGCGTCGCCCTCCACCACCTCCATCTTCGCGGGCGAGTCTCCCAGGTAGCTGAAGTAGCCGCCTTCCCCCCGCGCGAGCGCGATGATGACGGGGTTGATTTCGTAGAAGCGCGCCGAGTCCCCGGCCTCCAGCAGCGCGGCGCTGCCGCCCACGCCCAACCCCAGCATGCCCACGCGCAGCGAGGTGGGCAGCCCCAGCGCCCCACGCCAGCGACGCTGCTCCGCCAGCGCCAGCCCCAGGCCGCTGTCGCGCGAATAGTAGGACGTATTGACGCGGCGGCGCTCCGGTTCGATGTACTGCCAGCCGTGGGTGATGACGCCGTGGCGCAGGGTGAACTGGTGCTCGCGCGGGTTGTTGGGGTTCTGCTCCACCACCTGCACCACGCCGAAGAAGTTGCGCGCGGAGAAGCGCACCTGCCCCAGGGCGCCGGTGACGAGGAACGACAGGTTCACCACCGCCACCATCACCAGCATCGCCCCGCGCAGGACGCGCTGCACGCGGGCCGTCACCTTCTCATCGGCAGGCCGCTGCATCATGCCCGCCAGCGCCACGATGCAGCAGGCGCCCAGCGCCAGCGGGTGCTCCCAGTAGACGTTGAAGATGGCGGGCGCCACCAGGCTGACGAACACGCCGCCCAGCACCCCGCCCACGGACACCCAGAGGTAGAAGGCGCTCAGGTAGCGCGGGGCCGGGCGGACACGGAACAACTCGCCGTGGCACATCATGGCGCCGGAGAAGAGCGCGGAGGCGTGGAAGAGCACCTGCCAGCCCAGGTGCAGCGCGGGGCCCTCCTTCTGCGCGTACGCCACCAGGGCCAGCGACGCGATGAGGGCCACCGAGTACGGGCCGCGCGCGTAGAAGGACTCGCGCGAGAAGGCCAGGATGAAGGTGATGAGGTACACGGCCAGCGGCAGCACCCACAGGAAGGGCCCCGCCGCCACGTCCTGGGAGAGCTTGTTCGTCGTGGCCAGCAACAGCACCGACGCGACCGTGCTCAGCCCCAGCCACAGCAGCGTGCGACCCACGCTCGGGCGGGGCGCGTCGGGCGTCGCCGCCGGAGCGGGCGCCCCCACGGGCTCCCCACCAGGCTCCACGGTGGCTCCGGGCGACGCCGTCGCCGTGCGGCGAACCAGGTCCCTGGCGCAGGCGATGGCGAAGACGACGAAGAGGGCGAAGCCCGCGGCCCATCCCCACGCCTGCGCGCTGCGGCCGACGAAGGGCTCCACCAGGAAGGGGTAGCCCAGGAGCGACAGCAGCGAGCCGACGTTGGAGAGCGCATACAGCACGTAGGGCGAGCGCCCCGGCCGCGCGCGGGCGAACCACGACTGGAGCAGGGGCCCCGTGGTGCTCAGCACGAAGAAGGGCAGGCCCAGGGTGACGGCCAGCATGCCCATCAACCGGAGCACGGGCAGGTGTTGGTCCACCGGGCGCCACCCGTCTCCGGGCGTCAGCGGCGAGCCCGCCCAGACGGCCCGCGCCGCGAGCGCCACCACCGCCACCGTCAGCAGGCCCAGGTGCAGCAGGGCCTGCGTGCGCGGGCGCAACCGCGAGGCCACCGCGTGCGCATACGCGTATCCCGCGAGCAGCACCGCCTGGAAGAACAGCATGCACGCGGTCCACACCGAGGGCGTGCCGCCGTACCACGGCAGGGCGTAGCGGCCCGCCAGCGGCTGGATGCCGAAGAGCAGGAACGCGCTGGTGAAGATGGCGAGGGCGTAACGGACCATGCGGACTCGGGGCAGGGGCGGGGGCGGGGGCGCGGCGGGAAGCGACCCGCGCGCACCGTGTTTCCCGCCTGGAGCGCATCCCTGTCAACGCCCGGCGCCTCAAAGCCCGGCGGGCGACCAGGCAGGCATCCGTCGGGGCGGGTGTCCGTCCCGGCCTTCGGCCCTATTTTCCCGGACGGGAAGGGCGCGGGGGTTGCCCGCGCCAGAGGGGAAAAAGACCATGAGGGGTTTCGGGCGCGGTGTGGTGGCGGTGCTCGTGGGCGGGGCACTGGGGCTCTGGGGCTGCAACAGCGAGCAGCCCTCCCAGGAGCAGAGCGGGTTCCAGGACCCGGTGCAGTTGCAGCACCGGGAGAAGGACGACCGGGCCTCCACGACGGTGAACAACCGCATCCGCGACGCCGCGGACCCGGGCCGGGGCGGCAAGCCCTATGACAGCGACAGCGCCGGCACGGGCGGCTCCGGCCGTCAGTCGGGGAGCGCCACGGAGCTGGGCACGAGCCTGACGGACAGCTACCGGGGACCACCGGGCACGGGCGGCGCGGGACTGGACGCGGGCACGCACAAGAAGGCCCCGCACACCGGCATGAGCCACGGGGCGCCGGATGCGGGCGGCGTGGACGCGGGCACCCTGCGCTGACCGGGCACCGGGCGGGGCCTACTCCTGGCCCCGCTTCGCCTTCCGCAGCACTTCGTGCATGTCCTTCACCCGCTTGAGCAGGGCGGGGTCGTTGGTGCCATCGCTCTCGTTCACGTCAAACGAAAGATCCTCGAAGACCCTGCACCGCAGCTGCATGGTCTCGCAGAAGTCCTCTCGCTTGAGCTGGAGGAAGAGCTTCCGCGTCTGGGCCCATTCCCTTTCCAGTTCGGTGGGCGCCTTGAGGTCCTTCTCGGGAACGCGCGGGGCGGCGGCGGCGCGCTTGCTGGAGACACGTGAAGGCGGCGGCTTCTTCGCGGCCGGAGCAGGCGTCTCGGTCTTGCTGGAGGAGTCGGTCGGGCCCAGCAGGGCGGCCTCGTCCGAGAGCCCGGGGTCCTCCGGAGCCTCGTTCGTCGGCGCGACCGGGACCGGGTCCGGGCTCGCGGGAGCCACGGGGGGCGCCACGTCCTCGACCGGACGCGCGATGGGGCGCGACGGGGGGACCACGGGCGTGGGCAGCGTGGGGTCCTGGACCCGCGTGGGCGGCGGCGGCGTGGACGTCCTGGACTGCTCCAGGCCCGCGGCCACACGCAGCTCCGGGACGAAGTGCAGTCCCAGGCCCACGATGAGCGCCACCACCCCCAGCAGGACGACGAACACCAGCAGGGAGCGCAGGAGGCCACCGCCGGACTTTGGCGCCGGCTCGTGACGCGACGGACGGGCCGGCTCCGCGGGCTCCGGCCGCACGGGCATGGCCTTGCGGCGGGTCTCCTCGCGCGAGTTGCGCGAAGTGGACGACTCGTCCACATCCACCGCGGGCGTCGAGCGGCTGGCGGCGACGGCGCGCAGGTTCGACGAGGTGTTCGGACGCGAGGGCGAGCCCGGCGACGAACCGCGCGCCTTGCGCGAACCCGTGCGGCTCCTGCCGGG
Organism: Corallococcus sp. bb12-1; assembly: GCF_026626765.1. Taxonomy (NCBI): domain Bacteria; kingdom Pseudomonadati; phylum Myxococcota; class Myxococcia; order Myxococcales; family Myxococcaceae; genus Corallococcus; species Corallococcus sp. bb12-1. The sequence goes on from NZ_JAPNJZ010000001.1 coordinate 380,010, forward strand.
ATTGGAACCGGTGTCGGAATCCCGGCGGCCACCAGACGACACGCTGGCCTCCCCCAGGAGGGCTTCGTCCAGCACCACGCGCGCCTGGGGCTCCTCACGGCGAGAGGACCGCGGCAGCGTGATGCGCGGATGCGTGTCCGCGTGCGCATCCCGTGCGGCCTGGGGCTCTTCCGGTTCGGCCGTGATGTAGGGCAGGCCGGCGTCGGCCTCCAGGGACTGGGCGTCCACCAAGACCTGCTCGGACTCCGGACGCGTGTCCTGCATCGTGGGACGGGGAGCAGGAGCGGAGCCCAGCGCCTCCATCTCCACCCGGGCGGACGACGTGTACGGCGGTCCTCCGGATTGGATGGAGGGCACCTGGATGGTGGGCGCGGCGTGCGAGGGCATCGGCCGGCTGCCGTTCGATGGCGTCGTCACCCCCGGACGCGACGACGACTGGGGCGCGGGCGCCGGCCGGCTGCCATTCGAGGGCGTCGTCACCCCGGGGCGCGACGACGACAGGGGCGCGGCGGGCGGAGCAGGCGCCGGCCGGCTGCCGTTCGAAGGCGTCGTCACGCCGGGGCGCGACGACGACAGGGACGGGATGGCCACCGCGGTGGGCCGCATGGCCTCTGGGATGCGCGGCTCGGCGACACGCGGCGGATCAAAGGAGCGCGGCAGTGGTTCGGTGGTGCGCGGCTCGGACCCTGAAGGCCAACCCGCCTCGGCGCGCGGTTCCGGCCAGGGGTAGGCGCTGGGGGGAAGGTCCTCGTCGTCGAGCATCGGACCGTCCGGCGGCGGAGGCGGCTCCATGAACGGCAGCGAGCCTCCTGAATCCGAGCCGAACTGCGCGGCGCCGAAGTCCGCCGACGGCAGGGGCGGCGGCGGCGGCACCGGGCGCGACGCATCCGCCGGAACGACGGGGACGGGCCCATCCATCGTCGGCCGGCCCGAAGCCGCGGACTCGGATGAACGGAAGGCGGGAACCGCAGCCATGGGGGGCGGCGGCGGCGCGACGGTGCGCGGAGGAGGCGGCGGCCGGGCCTCCACGGGCGGCGCGGCGCGCGGCGGCACCGCGTCCGAGAAGGGCAACGACGCCCCGGAGCCCGCGTCCGCGAACGGGCGCGATGAAGCCCCCGGGGACACGGCCTGGGACGACGGCTCGGAAGACGGCAGCGACGCGGCGCGGGGCGCGGTGGGCTCCCCAGCGCCCGGCTCGGCGGACAGCAGCGCCTCCGCACGGGGCGCGGTGGGCTCGCCCGCCGGCATCCCCGCGCTCCCCTGGCCCGAGGACGCCTCCTGGGCGGGACGGTCCGAGGGAAGGCGGATGGCGGGCAGGCCCTCCAGGATGGTGGGGCGCTCCATCGCTTCCGCGCGCACCTCCACCGTGGGGGAGGGCTCCGACGACGCGGGGCTCGGCCGCGCGCGGGCCCGGGCTGCCTCCTCCAGGGCCTCCACCGGGAAGGCGGGACGGGTGGACTCGTCCACCATCACGCCCGGACGCGTCTCTCCGTCGTCGCGCGCCCCGCCACCGTCCTCGCGGCTGCGCGGCGTGGGATGGAAGGACAACGGCTCCAACGGCCCGTCCAGCCGGATGGTCTTCGGCGGCAGCGACGGCCGGGGCGGTGCGCCCAGTGCGTCGTAGGTGCCACTGGCGCGCGTCTCGCGCGGCACCTCACGCAGGGTGGCCAGCAGGCGCCGTTCGGACTGGTAGTCCGAGGAGAAGAGGTCGCGCATGAAGCGGCTGACGCTCTCCGGGCCCGCGCTGGTGTCGATCTCCATCAGGCACGCCTGCAGGCGTCCCCGGAACTCCTCCGCCGTCTGGAAGCGCTGCCCGGGCTCCACCGCCAGCGCCTTGGACACCAGTTGCGACACCGACGGCGGCGTCAGCGGCTCCACTTCATTGAGCGCGGGCACCTTCGGGTTGGCCACCGCGGACATGAGTTCGCCGGGCGGCATCGCGTCGAAGGGGTTCTGCCCGGAGATGAGCTCGTAGAGGCACAGGCCCACCGCGTACAGGTCGCTGCGGCGGTCCACCGGCTGGTGCCGGGCCTGCTCGGGCGACATGTAGAGGAACTTGCCCAGGATGATGCTGGGGTTCGTCTTCGCCGCCGACAGCCGGCTCTTCGCGAGCCCGAAGTCGATGACCTTCACCTCCCCTTCGTAGGAGATGAGGATGTTCTGCGGAGAGATGTCCCGGTGGACGAGCTTCAGCTCCTTCTCTTCCTCGTCCCGCTTGCGGTGCGCGTACGCGAGCGCGTCCAGCACGCGGCCCATGACGTAGAGGATGAACGTGAGCGGCAGCGGCGTCTGGCGATCCCGCACGCGCGCGGCCACCTTGCGCAGGTCCTTGCCGTCCACGTATTCGAGGGCCATGTAGGCCTCGTCCTCGTGCAGGCCCATGTCCAGCACCTGCGCGATGGAGCCATGCCCCAGCCGCACCAGCGTGCGCGCCTCACCGACGAAGCGTTCGACGAACTCCTGATCCGCCGCGAGCTGCGGGAGGATCTTCTTGATGACGCACAGCTTCTCGAAGCCCTGCGCCCCTTCCAGGCGGGCAAGGTAGATCTCCCCCATGCCGCCGGTGGCCAGGTGCGACAGGAGCGTGTACCGGCCGAAGGGCTGGGGCCGGAAGGGCCGCAGTCGGGCGGGCTGGGTCGAAGAGCTCATGCGGTGCGGGGGTCCACCACGGGAAGCGCATTGAACCCCGAGCAGGGCCCCCGCTTCAACCCGTCAACCTGCCGCGAGGGCTGCCTCACCGGATACCGGGGTTGGTCAGCATGCCCATGTCCTCTTCAATCACCTCGAAGACCGCCACCTTGTCCTTGGGGGGCCGCACCACCCGTTCCCCCAGGGGCATCACGTCGAAGCGGGCGCCGGTCGCCGCCAGCAGCTTGCCCGTCATCAGCACCTGACCGGGGGCGGCCGTGGACGCCAGCCAGCCAGCCACGCCCATGCCCTCTCCCACGGCGGTGTACTCCGGGCGGGCATCCGTGCCGATCATCCCGACCAGCGCCTTGGTGGAGTGCAGCGCGATGCGCAGGTCGCACCGCTCGTCCTGGGGACGGCGGGCCATGCCCCGCTCCCAGTCCGCGCGCAGGGCCAGGGCGGCTCGCACCGCGCGCACCGCGTCGTCGCCCTTGGCGTAGGGCACGCCGAAGAGGGCGCGCATGGATTCGCCCATGAAGCCCTCCACGGTCGCCTCGAAGCTGAAGACGATGCCGCTCATGCGCGCGTGGAAGTCGTTGAGCAGCTGCGTGGCCCGCGCCGCGCCCAGCCGGCTGACGACGGCGCCGAAGTCCGCCAGCTCCGCGTGCAGCACGGTGAGGTTCTTCTCCTCCAGGCCGGGCAGCTTGCCGCCCACGCGCTGGGCCTCGGCGGCGCGGCGCTCGGCCACCTCTGGCGAGTGGAAGCGCTCCAGGTTGCGGCGCAGCCGGTCCGTGCCGGAGCCGTCGCGCACGGCGAAGCGCTGCACGCCGCTCTCCACCAGGTGGGCCACCGCGGTGCAGGTGTCCAGCATCAGCTCCAGGCTGGTCTCACCCTTCCCGGGGATGTTGACGTAGAGCACGCCGGCGAAGGGCGGCTCGGTGCCGATGGGGATGCACAGCACGCGGTCCACGCCGTACATGATGACGCTCTCGCGTCCGGCGAAGCGGCGGTCGTCGCGAACGTCGCCCACCGCGAGCGCGCGGCCCTGGCGGATGGCCTCGTCCACGATGGCGTCCGACACGGGCACTTCGCCCTTGGCGAGCCGTCCCCGGTGGCGCACGGCGGCGGGCACCAGCGGCCCCGCGGCGTGCTTGAGCAGCACCACCGCCGTCGTCGCGTCCGTGCGCTCCAGGAGCCGGTCCATCGCGGACTCCAGGAACGACGTCAGCGTGCGCGCGGTGGCCAGCGCCTCCGCGGTGTGCACCAGCAGCACCAGCGTCTCATAGGAGACGCGCGGGCTGGCGACGGGCGTGGAGGGCCCCACGGGCGAGGCGCCGGAGAACGCGTCGTCGAACGGCAGCGGGCCCACGTTGTCCAGCAGGCGCAGCACGTCCGCGTCCTTCACGTTCTTCGCCATCAACACGGACGGGCCCACGTCCGTGCCGTGTCCGAAGCGCACGACGCCGCCCGCGCCCAGGTCCATCATCTCCGTGGCGGCGTTCTCCACGGTGTGCGGCTGGCGCACCGCCAGGGTGTTCTCCCCCAGCACCACCGTGTCGCCCGCGCTCAGGGGCTTGCTGCCCTGGAGCGGCGCACCGTTCACCCGGCTGCCATTGCGGCTGCCCAGGTCCTCGATGCGCAGCGCGTCGCCTTCGACATAGATGCGCGCGTGCCGCCGCGACACCAGGTCACCGCCCAGCACGATATCGTTCTCGTCCGCTCGACCGAGGCTGGTGACGCCCTCAGGCAAATCGTACGACGTGTCGAAGTAGCCGGGCCCGTTGATGATGATCTGCCACATCGGGCGCACGACATTACACGACCTCCCAATCTTCCGAGAGTCCGAGACGATTTCCTGTGACAGGCCGGGCGGCCGGGCGCCTCCCGCGTCGCGTCATCCCCTCCCGAGCCCCCGAGTCGGCCAGACCCGGGGTCCGACTTCACCTGGGGAGTTGTCTCACCGGGGCCGGAGGAGGAAGAGCGAATCACCCACGCGCAGGGTGCGGTACGCGGCGAGCGGCCGGGAGGCAGGGCCCCGGAGGACCTGACCGTCCAGGCCGAAGCGGGAGCCATGGCAGGGGCACTCCACCACGCCCAGGGCGCCGTCCCAGGCCACCTCGCAGTCACCGTGGGTGCAGGTGCGCCAGACCGCCCGGTAGCAGCCGTCCGCCGCGTGCACCACCACCACGTCCAGGAGCGCGGAGGGGACGCGGACGCGGTCATGACCGCCCGGCTCGCGCAGGGCCGGGTGTTCGGAGAGGGGCACCTCCACCCAGCCCTCTCCGGATGTGCCGGGAGGTCCGGCGTCCTCGCAGAGCGCCGGGGACGGGCCCGCGTCGGGGACCGGCTGCGGGCCGGGCAACACCACCGCGTCGCGCCAGTCCCCGCCGCAGCCCAGCGCGGCCAGGGCACAGGTGCCGCGCAGCAGCGTGCACAGGGCTTCGCGGCGGTGCACCCCACCCGACTCCATCAGCGCTGGGGCCTCGCGACGGTCCACCCCACCCGGCGCCAGGGACTCTGGCGCCCGGTGGGACGGATCCGCGCTCACGGAGCGCCGCCGTCGACAAGCTGCCCGTTCACCACGGCGAGCGCATCCAGGTCGAAGCCCCCGGAGGTGCCTCCGTAGCTGTTGAGCCCGGTGTCGGTGAGGCGCACGAAGCGCGCGCGGGTGAGGCCCACGTCCGCCAGGTCGAAGCCATCCCCGCCCGCCACGGCCGGGTCGAGCGGGGAGATGCCGTTGTCCGGAGCGGAGAGCACCGGATGCGTGCCGGCGCAGCCCGGATAGCCCCCGTCCTTGTCGGAAGGGTCGCAGGGGAAGTCGTGCCAGGCGGTGCCGTCGTCGCTGACGGACACGCGGGCCGTCTCCGCGAAGATGTCGCCGCCGTACTTCTGGAACGCGTTCTCGAAGACGAGCAGGTCCACGCCCGGACCATCCACCGCGAGCAGGTCGGTGAACTCCAATGTGATGGAGCCACCCTGCCCCAGCGACAGCACGTCGAGAGAACCCGCGGACTGCCCCGCACCCACCGGCGGCCCGAACACGACGTCCGGGAAGCGGTCCTGCCCGAAGCCGGCAAAGTCACCGGGCTTGTAATCCGTCACCCGGTCCGCGAACGGATCCACCGGACGCACGCCCGCGTCGACGCCGGCATCGACCTGCATCCCGGCATCGGAATCTCCCGCATCGGTGCCGGCATCCGTGCGGCTGCCACCATCCACGATGTCGTACTGGGGCAGCGGCAGGGGTTCATCGCCCGCGCACGCGCACAGGGCGAGCAGCGCGCTGAGCGCGAGCAGCGGGCGCATGCTCACTGTCCCTGCCGGATGCGCACGATGCGGCGGCCGTTGGCGTCCGTCACGCCGACGAGCAGGTCGGAGCCCAGCGACGACAGCAGGTCCACGGAGGTGCACGAGTCCGCGACGGTGAGGACCGACTCGCGGGAGCCCACGCTCAGGGGCTGTCCACCGACCAGGGGCGGCGTGAGCTGGAAGCGCGACACGTCGGTGACGACGAAGGTGAAGTTCGCGTCGTAGGCGCCGCGCGCCACCGCCACGCCAGCGCCGAAGCCCGTGGCGTTGTTGAAGTCGCTGCCCACGTCGACCTGCGGCTCGCCCGTGAGCACCAGCGGCGTACGCGTGGACACCGCCGTCGTCAGCTTCGAGGCCGACACGGCGTAGGCCACGTTCACGTAGGTCTCCGGCACCGAATAGCCGAACACCGCGATGCCATTGTCCGCGATGGCGGAGAGGCCGCTGGCGCCCACCTGCGCCGGGAAGCTCACGGCCTTCACGGCGGAGAAGGGCTTCGCGGACGTCACCAGCGCGTAGACGCCCAGGCCTTCGGACACCGTGTCCAGACCGCCGCCGTTGATGAAGAACGTGTCGGTGGTGGCCGCGGCGGTGTAGTTGGACGGCGCGTTGACGTAGGTCACCGCGTCGCGCGCGGTCGGGTCGAGCACCGCGACGCTGCCCGCGCCACCGGCCTTCGTGTAGCCCGCGAGCAGCCGCGTGCCGTCATACGCCAGGAAGTACGACGCGTAGGTGGTGGTGCCGACGGCGCGGTCCGCGGGCGCGAGCACGGTGTCGAGCGCCGCCTCCCCCAGCTTCACTTCCGGCCAGGTGCCCAGCGCGAAGAAGTCGCGGGCCGTGGTCGTCGTGCGCAGCGCGAAGAGCGAATAGGTGGGACCCGGCGTGGACACCACCGCGACCACCTCCGTGGACAGGGGCGCGGACTCCGCGACAACGAAGCCCGGCTGGAGCTTGAGCGTGCCCAGCTTCTCATCGCGAGGCACCGTGTCGCACAGCCCGCCGGTGCCACCGTCCGTGCCCGTGCCGCCGTCGGTCTGCGTGCCGGCGTCGGTGCCCGTGCCGGCATCCGTCCCGGTGCCCGCGTCGGTGCCCGTGCCGGCATCCGTGCCCGCGTCTTCACCGATAGGGGAGATGTTGACCTGCGAGCACTTCTCCTCCACGCAGGCCCAGATCTGGCCTTCGGGGGGCGTGCCCTTGTCGCTGCAGTCGAAGGCATCCGCGCACTCCGAACCGCAGCCCGTGCCGCCCAGCGCCACCATCAGCAGCGCGCCCATCAGCGCCGCGCGCTGGCCCTTCGTTCCCATCCGCTTCGTGTCGGTCCGCATCGCGTCCTCGTTCCCTGACCTCCGCCCGGAGGCGGAAGAAATCCTGACGGGAGGCGGCACGGGCGCGAGGCATCCGACCCTCCAGCGCACGCGCCGAGAGGACCTGCCTACGCCGTCAGCTCCCCGCGGAGGTTCCGGTCTGTCTTCCGTGCCCTCCGTGGAAAGGGACACCGGGTCTTCGCCAGGTCTTCGGACTCGCGGGAACGAGGCTTGGGATACTTCCGAGCGCCATTCCTGCTCACCGCTGCGGGGCAGTCCCGGAGTCACACCGGGTTCCCTGGAAGCCCTCACACCCCATGGTGGGAAGGCATCGATGACGGGGCGGGACTATGGCGCCCCACGGGCAATGTCAATGCGGCGCGGGCTCGGGCTGCTTGCCACGCATCAACACGTAGCGCCGCGTGCTGCCGTCCACGACGACAGTGGACACTACCTGCCAGCCCTCCTCGCCCAGGCGCTGGAGTTCGACGAGGTCCTCCTCCGGGCCCTGTCGGGTAACGAAGGTGTACTCGTACGCCGGAGGCGGAGCAGGCGCGGCGGGCGGCACGGGCGCGGCGGCCTTCGGTGGCGTGCGTGCGCGCGTCGTCCGGGCCTCCGCGACGGTGGAGAGGAGGCAGACAGCGGACACACCGACAAGGACGCCCACCGACACGAGGAGCGAAGCAGGACGACGGTTCATGGAAGCGGACTCCGGGGGAGGACGCCCAGGCATGTAATCCCGGGTCCTCCTCGCCGGTAGCCTCGGCGGAGCGCGGCAGCGCTTACGATGCCGCGAGGCTCCCCGGACCGTCCGCTGGAGGACGGCCCGGGGCGCGCGCGAACCGTGCGCTACGGCAGTTGCACGCCGTTCACCACCGCGACGGCATCCAGGTCGAAGCCGCCGCTGGTGCCCGCGTATCCGTTGGCGCCGGAGTCCCGGATGCGCACGAAGCGCGCGCGGGTGAGGCCCACGGCGGCCAGGTCGAAGCCATCCCCGCCCGCCACGGCCGGGTCGGTGGGGGAGATGCCGTTGCCGGGGCTGGAGTACACGGGCGTGACGCCCGCGCAGCCGGGGAAGTTGCCCGCCGCGTTACCGGACGCGCACGGGAACTCGAACCAGGTGACGCCGTCGTCGCTGACGGCCACGACGCCCGTCTCCGCGAACGGCCTGCCACTGGGCCGCAGGAACGCGTTCTCGAAGACGAGCAGGTCCACGCCCGGCCCGTCCATCACCGCGATGTCGGTGAACTCCAGGACGATGACGCCGCTGTTTCCCAGCGACAGCACGTCCAGCGAACCCGACCCCGCGCCCGCGCCCTGCGGGGCGCCCAGCACGATGTTCGGCAACTGGCTCTGTCCGAACCCTGCGGCGGCGCCGGGCGCGAAGGAGACGATGCGGTCGGCGAAGGGATCGCCCACCAGCGCCTGCTGCTGGTCGAGTTCGTGCGTGTCCTCTCCACCGCACGCCACGGACAGGAGCGCGGCGAAGCCCAGGGTGAACGACTTCGAAAGCAGGGAGCGCGTCATCACTGCACCTGCCCGATGCGGACCAGACGCGGCCCGTTCTTGTCGTCCAGGCTGACGAGCAGGTCTGCGCCGATGGCGGTCATCCCCGTCACGCGCGTGCACTGGTTCACGTAGGTGAGGACCGGCTGACGCGAGCCGACGGTGACGGCGCCACCCTCGTTCGTCACGGTGAAGGCGAAGCGGGACACGTCGGTGCCGGCGAAGTTGTAGTTGGGCGGAACATAGTCACCGCGAAGCACCGCCACGCCCTCGCCCTGGCCCGCGGCGGCGACGAAGTTGGAGCCCACGTCGAGCGCGGGCTCATCCGCCACGACGAACGGCGTGCCCGTCCGGAGGGCCGCTTCGATCTTCGCCGGAGCCACCGCGTGGCCCACGTTGGTGAAGGTGTCGTCGGAGAAGTAGCCGAGCATCGCGACGCCGTTGGTGGAGACGGCGGTGAAGCCACTGCCGCCCGTCACGGAAGGAAGCGTGCCGACCTTCAACGACGTGAACGGGGTGGTGTCCGTGCGCAGCGCGTAGATGGCCAGCCCCGCCGACACCGTGTCGAGCCCGCCGCCGTTGATGAGGAAAGCGCCCGGCACGACGCCCGCGGTGAAGTTGCTCGGCGCGGAGACGTAGGAGGAGAAGACCGACGGCGCGACGCTGTCGTAGACCGCCAGCGTCCCCGGGAAGCCCGTCCCGGACTTCGTGTAGCCGGTGAGCACGTACTGGCCATCCGACTCCACGAAGCCGTTGAGGAAGAGCACAGCGGAGGGGGCGCGGTCGCCGGGAGCAGCCACGTCGTAGAGCGGCGCCGCACCCAGCGACACCTGGGGCCACGTACCCAGCGAGTAGAGCGTGTGCGGCCCAGAGGAGCCGCCCGACACGACCGTGAAGAGCGAATACGTGGGGCCCGGGGTGACACCCACCGGACCCGCGGTGGCCGGCAGTGCGGCCGACTCACCAGCCACGAAGTCCGCCGAGAGCTGGAGCGTGCCCAGCTTCGGATCATACGTGGCGCTCAAGCACGGATCAGAGGGGCCCGCGTCGGTGCCCGCATCCGTCTGCGTGCCCGCGTCGGTGCTGGTGCCGGCGTCCGCCTCCGTGCCCGCGTCGGTTCCCGCATCCACCGCCGTGCCCGCGTCCGTCGCCGTGCCCGCGTCGGTGCCCGCATCCACCGCCGTGCCGGCATCGGTGCTGGTGCCCGCATCGGTGCTGGTGCCCGCGTCCGTCTCCGTGCCCGCGTCAGGCACCGTGATGGGCTTCAGTTCACAGCGCTCTTCGACGCACGCGTAGCGCTGTCCCTCGGGAGGCGCGCCCTCGTCGCGGCAGTCGAAGTCATCGACGCACTCGACCGCGCACCCCGTGCCAGTCAACGCCAGCGCGAAGGTCGTCAGCACCAGCGCGAGTCCCCGTCCCGAAATCATCCGCTCTGTCTTCATCCGCGACTGCTCCCTTGCATCGCCCCCACGGGCGAGGTGATTTCCAAGGGAGGGCGAACGGAGGGCGGACCGCGAACGGGAGGACACGTCAGCCACGACACGCCGCGCGAGCGGAAGACCCCCGTTACCTCCCCTCGGAGGCTCCGGTGTGGCCATGCCCGGAGGCATGGGTCGTGGCAGGTCTTCGGACTCGCAGGCGCGGGAGGGTCCTCATCGGATCCGCCCATCTACTGACCGTCGCTTCCCAACCCCCTTGAGGGGCCAGTGCTTGCGGTGACGGTGTTCGTTCCTGCTTACCGCTGCGGGGCAGTCCCGGAATCACACCGGGTTCCCTTTAAACTCCGCCTCTGCGTGAGGCGGAGTACCGACGACGCGCGGTGACGTATGGCGGAAGGACAGGCTTGTCAACACAAGCGCGGGCAACGCCTCACGGCACCGCGACGATGTCGATGGCATTGGACACCACGCGGCGGGGATCCACCGGACACGCATCCAGCGCCGCGCCCTTCGCGTCCGGCGTGGAGTTGCCACGCCGCTCCACGAGCTTCCCGTCGCGCACCTCCACCACGAACACGCGGCCCGCGTTCACGTCCGTGACGTACACGGCATTGCCCACCACCGTGAGCCGTCCGCCCACCGCGAGGTTGCAGCCCTGCTCCGGGCCTCCGGTGCACCCCGGAGACAGCGCGTACGACGCCACCGGCCGGTCGTCCTTCACCAGCACCAGCCCCGTGGCACGCACGGCCTTCGCGCGGTAGCCGTTCGAGGTGTCGAACTGCGCCTCGCCCAGGCAGCTCACCACCAGGGAGTCACCCACCGCCTGCACGTCGCCCGCGTTGAGACAGTCCTGGCCCCCCAGGTCGATGGCATGCACACCGCCATCCGCCGGGTCGATGCGCGCGAGCATGCCGGGGCCGTTGGGCAGGTAGTCGTTCCCGGGGTTCAGGTTGGTGAGCGCGACATAGACGCCCGCGTCCGTGGACACCGCCGCGTACGGAAGCGCCATCGTCGTCCCGCCGTCGAAGGACTTGAGGTCCAGGCCGGTGAGCGGAATGGAGTCCACGAGCCTGGGACGCTCCGGGTCGCTCACGTTGACGCGCGCCACGGCGTTGCCCTGCTGGAAGTCGGAGCCGGCGTTGCCGAACAGCGGGATGTAGAACGTGTCGCCGCGCTTCGCGATGACCTGCGGGCTGGTGTTCGCGCCCAGGTTCACCTGCCCCACCGTGCGCAAGCCCAGTCCACCGCCCTGCGCGGGCCCTTCCCGCTTGAGCACCTGGAGCGTGTTGTTCACGGAGTCGAGGACATACACATATGGAGGGTCCACGAGGATGTCATTGGGCGACGAAGCCACCGCGCCCAGCGAGTCCTCCTCCACCACGGTCCCCAGCGCGCCCGCCAGCGCCTGCGACAACACCGAGCGCGCCGCGTCCGCCGCCAGCACCACTCCGTCCCACACCGCCAGCGACTGCACGGCCGAACCGAACTGCCGCCGGGGCCCCATCCGGTCCGTGCCCGCCTGGATGCCGACGAGCTGCCCATTGGTGTAGCAGGCCGCCACCACGTCATACATGCACCGGCCCTCGTGGCAGGACTGCACGTCCGGACACGCCACGCCGCACGCGCCGCAGTTCAGCGGGTCGCTCGCGAGGACGGAGCAACCGCCATTGCAGCGTTCAGCGCCTGGGGAGCAGGCCTCCGCGCAGGTCCCGGCGTTGCACACCTGCTCAACAGGGCACGCGTTGCCGCAGGCGCCGCAGTTGCGCGCATCGGTCGCGAGGTTGACGCACGCCTCGCCGCAGGCCGGTGCGCCGGTGAGGCATTCACACGCGCCCGACTGACACGTCTCCCCCTCCCCGCACCGGACGCCACAGCCGCCGCAGTTGAAGGGGTCACCTTGCAGGTCCGCGCACTCGGAGCCGCAGACGTCGAGTCCGGACGTGCAGAGGAGCTTCTCCTCCGGACAGCCGGTGAGGACCGAAGCGACCAGGGCGGACACCAGCAGCGTGAGCCACCGTGAGCGCGCATCAGGGAGGGGACGCGACATGGGAGTCCTCGGAGGAAGCGGTGCGCAGGGGTTCGAGCGCCACGGAGAAGGTCACGTAGGCGGCGCGGCCGGGCAGCGGCATGCCGGTGTAGTCGGCGGTCCGTGCGTCCAGCAGGTTCTTGAGATCGAACGACACGGTGAGGTCCGGCCGTCGCAGGAAGGTGCTGGACGCGCCCACGCTCACCCACGTGCGCGACGGCAGCGACAGGCGCATTTCACCCACGCGGTTGATGAGCTGCGCGGATTGGACAAGGACCTCGGTGCGAGCGTTGAGCCAGTCCGGCCCAGCGCGCACGCGCCCCACCCACTTGTGGCGCGGACGGTAGGGCAGCTCCTTGCCGAAGTAGCGAGGGTCGCCGTAACGGTTCTGCGTGCGGGTCCACGCGTAGCTGGTGGTGGCGGTGAGCCACGCGCGCGGACGGGCTTCGACCTCCACCTCCGCGCCCCACACCCGCGCGGCGGCGAAGTTGTAGGGCTTCGCGAGCATCGGCGGATACATCTCGTAGGCGATGAGGTTCTCGTACACCGCCGCGAAGCCGCCCGCGGTGACGCTCCATGCGTCGTCGTGCCACAGGCCCGCGGCATCGACGGACAGGGCACGCTCGGGCTTGAGGTCCGGGTTGGGCAGCAGCAGCCCCTGACGGATGTACAGCTCCAGGAACGACGGCGCGCGGTGGGACTGGCCCGCGTTGGCGCGCACGCCGAAGCCTCGGCCCAGGTCCACGCTCGCGCCCAGCTTCGGTGACAGCAGCGAGTACTGGCCCACGCGCTCCACGCGCAGCGACGGCACCACCTTCACGCGTTCGGAGAACAGGGACAGCTCATCCATGGCCATGACGCTCGCGCGCCACCACGACGCGGCCTGTGCGCCCGTCGCCTGCGTGACGGCCTCCGATGAAGCGGCGAGCGTGATGGCGAGCGCGTTGCGGCTGCCCACCACCGCGCGGCCCTCCACCTCCACGCCGCCCACGGTGTAGCGCTGGGCGCCAGCATCCACGCCCGTCGAACCGCCGAGGACCTCCATCCAATCGCGCCGGAGGAAGCCGCGAGCACTGGCCTCGCCCGTGTCTCCGAAAGGTCGGCCCCAGCGACCGCCCAGCGACACCCGGGTCTGGTCCTGACGGCGGGACAACTGCGGGTTCTGCACCGTGCCCGCGAGCGCCCGGTCCTCCAGCGACAGCTCCGCGAGCAGGTCCACGCGCCCACCGCTGTCCAGACCGCGCTGGTACTTCACGAGCGCGCCACCGCCACGAGCATCGTTGCGGGTGCGCACCTCCTCCGTGAGGGGGTTGTCATCCAGCGCGGGCAGCTCATCGATGCGGAAGCTGAAGTCGCCCTGCGACCGCCCCCCGTGCAGCAGCACCAACGCCTGTCCGCCGAGCAACCCGCCCGACGCGGCGACGTGGCCCATCACCGTGTCGAAGCTGCCGTAGGTGACCTCGCCGCTGGAGAGCAGGCGCGAGGACGGAGCACGGGTGACGATGTTGACCGCGCCGCCCAGGCCGCCCGCGCCGTAGCGGGCCCCCGCCGCGCCGCGAAGGATCTCCAGCCGCTCCACCAGCGCGACGGGGACGAGCGACAGGTCCGCGATGCCGCCCGCGCCGTTGAGCGGGATGCCATCCAGGAACACGAGCACGCCGTTGGCGGACGCGCCGCGCACCACGAGGCTCTTGCTCTGCCCATACCCGCCGGAGTCCTGCACGACGAGGCTCGCGGATCCGCCCAGCAGCTCCGCGGTGTCACGCGCTTCGCCCGCGCGTTCGCGCGCATCGATGACGGTGATGGCGCCTGTGGGGTCCCGCCGCTGCACGGAGTCCGGCGGCGCATCGGGAATCACCTTCCCGATGACATCCACGGTGGGGAGGACGAACTCAGGAAGCGCCGGGTCCTCGGGGGCGGGCTCGGACGCAGGAGGTTCCTGCCCGGCGTGGGCAAGTCCCTGGAAGCTGAGCACCAGACCCAATGAGGTCCGGACGAGAAGCGAGCGCAGCATGCTCCGCCTTCCGCTCCCTCCATCGAAGAGAGAAGGCCTCGCGGAGTGTCCGGTGAGGACACGGCCGCACCCCTGGGCAGGTCTCCTGGCTGACGGACTCCAGACCTGGGCGCACGTTGCGCCCTTCTGGAAGGAACCCTCCACCTTCCCTTCGCGTCCGGTGACGCGAAAGTGGTGACACCCGAGGCTTCCAGCCCTGGACCTCAGGGCGACCCGTACACAGTGGCGGGACCGCGCCGGACTCGCACCGGCTTCCCTCTTGAAAGCCCGACATGGGCACCCAAGGGCCCGGCCGTTCTAGGAGGTCACCTGGGGGCCGTCAAGGCGCGCCCCGTGCGCCCTACCGCCGCGCCGCTCGCATCCAGAATTGAATATTTCAATACACCGCGCGTCCGGAGGCCGTTCCCAACATCCCCAGAGACCCACGCATGCCCCCAATGCACCGCGGGACGCGCGCCAGCATCGCCCTGGCCGCGGCCCTGTTGCCGTTCTGCGTCTTCGCCGCCCCCGTCAGTGTCCAGGTGTCCCTCTGCGAGAGCAGTGTGACAGACGCCCCCCAGCTGACCCCCGACCGGCTCCAGGCGCGCACCACCTTCGGGCTCGGCAAGGCCGCCCCGCTCGCTCCGGACAAGGCCACGGTGGCGACCACGGAGGACAGCGCGGACGTCCTCGTCGTCGGAAAGCTGTCGCACAAGGGGCCGAAGTTCCGGCTCGTCTACCTGCTCCAGTCGCGGCAGGACCCCACGCTCCACACCCAGCTCGCCTACGATTTCGCCAATCCCAGACTGAGTGACAAGGGCGCGACGTCCATGGGCCAGGACATCTTCAAGGCGGCGAGCGCCCTCGAGGAGAAGCGCCTGGCCCGGGCCGCTGCCACCCCTGCGGCACCGGCCGTCTCCACGGCCCCCAGCCCCGCGCCCACTGTCGCGGCGGCCTCCGAACCGAGGGCGCCTGTCCTGGCCTCGGAAGCCGCGGTGCCCGCATCGGGGTCACAGGAAGGGTATGCGCCCTTTGGTGAAGAGCGTGCGGAAGAGCCCACCCTCAAGCTGCGCCAGCAGCCCGTCGTGGTCATCCACATGGGGCTCGCGGGCCTGATGGGAACGGGTCCCACGACCTATGGCGGCGGCCTCATCCTCGAGCCCAAATGGAACATCACCGACAAGCTCGCCGCGGGTGTCCGGCTCGAAGTGGGAATCTCCGGCAGCGGCAGCGCCGGAAATGGCAGCGCGACGGTCTCCACGGCCGTGGCCGTGGCCAGCCTCCTCAAGGGTGAGTACCTCTTCCGCGACAGTGGCGTCCGCCCGTTTCTGGGCCTGGGCGCCGGGGTGTACACGCTGGCCAACCAGTCCGTGGCCGCGGGCAATGGCGGCGCGGGGGTCGGCCAGTCGGGCGGCAGGTTCTTCGGCGTCGCGCCCCAGGCGGGCATCGACTTCGGCGGCGTCCGCCTCGCCGCGTCCTACAACCACATCCTGGGCGCGGACATCGTCGTCGAGCAGAACGTCAACGCGGGCATCGAACCGGAGCGCTTCAAGCGCAACTACTTCCTGCTGGAGCTGTCGTTCCGCATCGCGAAGTTCGGCCGGGTGAACAAGCCCGTGCCCACCGAACAGTACTGACCCGCTTCGGCGTCAGCGACAAGGGTCCGCCTCCGGCCCACCACGCCCACCGCGCGCCTCGACCCGAGAAGCCTCGGGACTTCCGCGCGCGGGCCTTCCCCCCTCATCGTGACCGGTGAGGACGCCGACCTCACACGCGCAGGCCCGGTCGTATCTCGCCAGCCACCACCTCCACCACGTTGACGCCATGGATCGACCTGGAGATGGTTCGCCCATGAGACTCGCAGCGGACGCGGCGATGGTCGGGCTGACCCTGGGCATGGTCACGCTGATGGGCGTGGGTGTCGCGCGCGGCGCGCGACGCAGCGGGCGCGAAGCCTCGTCCGCCATGCGACTGGGGTTGGCGGTCATCTCCGGGCTCATGCTCTGGCTTGGAGCGACGGCCCTGCTCGCATCCACGGGGGTGCTGTCGGACTGGAGCGCGCTCCCGCCACGGTGGCCGCTGCTTCCGCCGAGCGCCATCCTGGCGCTCCTGGTCCTGGGTCAAACGCCTTTCGCCAAGACGCTGCTCGCGAACACCCCGCGTCATTGGCCCATTGCCGCCCAGAGCTTCCGCATCGGCGTCGAGTTCATCATCTTCGCGTGGCACCAGGACGGACGAGCCCCCACCCAGATCACCTTCGAGGGACGCAACTTCGACATCCTCGTCGGACTGACCGCGCCCCTGGTGGCGTGGCTCGTCGCCACGAATCGGGTGACGCCGAAGTTCGCCCTGCGCTGGAACGTGCTGGGCCTCGCGGTCCTCGCGAACACGATCGCCACGGTCGCGACCTCCGCGCCGGGCCCGCTGCACCTCGACTGGCCCGGGGAGCCCTTCACCGCCATCGCGACGTGGCCCGCCATCTGGCTCCCGGCGCTGCTCGCGCCACTCGCCGTGTTCCTGCACGTGGCGTCCATCCGTCAGAACCGCTCCGTGTCCGGATAAGGGGAGCAAAACACCCGCCCCCTGCGCCGACAGCGCATTCGCGGCCCGTAAGCATCCGTCGTGCCTGATGGATCGAAGTCCCAACCCACCAGGTCTCTCACCCGCCAAGACCGCGCCTGGAGCATCCACGCCCATCCTTCCGCGTGGACGCCGCGGGCGTGCGTGCACGGTCCCTCGCGAGTCCCCCCGAGGAGGAAGCCCCTGGCACGCGGACTGCTCAAGCCCCGACACGACCTCAGGCGGTCGAAGCCAGCGAGGTGCCCGGGCCGTGGTGGCGCGGGCGTGAAGGGGAAGGGTTGAAGAAGATGCTGACGGCGGGGAAGCGGTTGGCGGTGTTCTCCATCCGCGAGGGCAAGGGCGGGAGCATCTGGGTGCGCGCCGGCAGCGCGTTCGTGAACAAGGACGGTTCGCTCAACGTGCTGTTGGACGTGCTGCCCCTGGACGGGAAGCTGCACGTGCGCGAGGCGGCGGAGAAGCGCGACACGGCGGCCGGGGGGCGCTTCGCGGGCGAGTCGGCGCTGGAGGCGGGCGTGGAGGGCCACTCGTGAAGTGGGCCTGGGCGTGGGTGTTGGGCTGCGTGCTGATGGGACCGGGGCTGTCCGAAGCCGCCAGTTCCCGCACGCAATACGTGGGGGTGGTGAACCTGAACGAGGCCTCGGCGGCGGAGTTGGACCTGCTGCCGGGCGTGGGAGAGAAGGCGGCGCAGCGCATCCTCGAGCACCGCAAGAAGCGGCCCTTCGGGCGCGTCGAGGAGCTGGTGCGGGTCAAGGGCTTCGGCAAGAAGAAGTTCCTCAAGCTGCGCGCGCACCTGGCGCTCAGCGGCCCCACGACTCTCAAGGTGGAGAAGGTCCCCGTTCCCCCGTCGCCGGGAAGGGAGGGACTCGCCACGAACCCATGACAAACACAACCCTCGGTTGATTCAGGCTCGCGAGGGCCGCCGCTCCCGGGCACCGGCATGCCAGGGGGTGGCGGCCCTCCTTTCGCGACACGAGCTACAGTGTCCACGAGAGCAAGTACGATGTCCTCCCATGCCAAGGCTCCTTGCCGTTCCCATGATGCTAGGGGCGCTGACGATGGTCGCGTGCGCGGTTGGCCCAGGCAGGCGCGGAGGTGACCTCTACCAGGCAGCACCGGTCTCCGGCCCTGTTCTGCCACCCCCCACCGAGGGGCATGTGGCGTCGTTTTGCACGCTGAACCCGGAAGCCTGCCTGGAGCCGCTCCCAGCCCCAGAAGCCGGGGAGGCCGAGACCACGGCGGATCCGTGGAAGTCCTTCGCATGCACCCAGGCGTGTCAGGCGGGAAGTCAGGCCATGGAAACGTTCTGCGCGAAGCTCCCAGGAAGAACGAAGCGACAGCAGAAGCTCAAGGCCCTCTGCTTCGGCTCCTGCTACGCGGGCAAGGCCTCCTGCCTCGTCTTCTGTCGGGCCTATTTTGGTCCTCCCAGGGCCCCATGAGGTCGCGCTCCATGCTCAAGAAGGCTGAGGACTGGCGCCCGAAGTTGAAACGGATCGAGGATCCGATCGCGGAGGATTGCTGGGAGTACACGACACCTTCGGGCCAGCAGCGCACATCAAGACTCATGGTGGGCCGTCCGGTGCACTTCCCCGAGCAACAGCTCTGGTACTGCCCGGTGCTGATCGAAGGGCATACACGCCCCCGGATCCGACCGATCTTTGGCATGGGGCCCGTGGACTCGCTGATGAACGCGATGACCTTCGTCCGCGGGTTCTTCGAGGCGAACTCCGGAGTCCTGCCTGGAGCAAAGCCAGCCCAGCCCGCTCCACGGTCGGTCAGGAAAAAAGCCCCCGCGCGGGCCATGCCACGCCGGAAGTAACGCATGCGCGGGAAGTGAACCCCGGGCCATGGAGGGTGGGCGCTTCGCGGGCGAGGCGGCGCTGGAGGCGGGCGCGGGGGGCCACTCGTGAAGTGGGCCTGGGCAGAAGGTCCCCGTTCCCCCGTCGCCGGGAAGGGAGGGACTCGCCACGAACCCATGACAAACACAACCCTCGGTTGATTCAGGCTCGCGAGGGCCGCCGCTCCCGGGCACCGGCATGCCAGGCGGTGGCGGCCCTCCTTTCGCGCCCTCCCCCTCTGAATCCATCCCCCCTTCGCGCCCTTGGAACCCTCCAGGAAGGCCCGGGATGACACACCCGGACAGCCTGGACGGACGGCCCGCGTCACCGCCGGCAGTCCCCCCCCAGGCGAGCGGCCCCGTCTTGCGGCGGGCAGTGCTTCCGGATTTTGGTGGAACTGGCAAGCCGACGCGCTAGGACACGCGACCATGTCGCCAAGACAGGGAGGCCGTAGGTGAAGGAGGATGCATCCATGAAGGACGCGCAAGCCCCGGAGTCAGAAGGTCCGGACGGCGGTAGGTCCCGGGTGCCACAACTCGGTGAAGTGCTGGAGTTCATGCGCCTGCTCTGGGCCGTGGATCACGGCCTCCAGTCCACCTCCAAGCGGATGGAGTCCACGCTGGGCCTCACGGGTCCGCAGCGGCTCGTCATCCGACTGGTCGGACGCTTCCCGGGCATCACCGCCGGCACGCTCGCGCAGATTCTCCACGTGCACCCCAGCACCCTCACCGGCGTACTCAAGCGCCTGGAGAAGCGGGGCCTGCTGGAGCGCAAGTCGGATCCGCTCGACGGTCGCAAGGCGCTCTTCGCGCTCACCGACTCCGGTCGCGCGCTGGACGTGCCCTCCGAAGGCACCGTGGAGTCCGCGGTGCAGCGCGTGCTTGCTCGCATGCCCCGCGACCGCATCGTCTTCACCCAGGAAGTCCTCACCGCGCTCGCCGAGGAGTTGGGCGGCATTCCGATGAGCGAGGACGGAATCCTCCCGATTCCCAACGGCAACCCCACCGCCGAAGGCTGAAGCCCCCCTGCCCTCCCACCGTCCCAGCGGGCCGGGGAGGGCACGGGTCTCGCCCCGCGTTGCTTCCCGGACCCTGTCCCCGCCCCTCCTTCCTGCGGCGGACAGAGGTCGGTCCCGTCCGACTCCCCTCCGCGGATGCCCGCGCGAAGTCGGCGGGACTGCGTCACAATTGGGAAATAGCCGGCCCCACCCGGGGTTGGCTCGCGACCGACGAGCGGACGAGACAGCGTGAACCTCGAGACACCGCAGAGCCCAGGCCCCGAGCTGCCGCCCCCGCCGCCTCCTCCGGCCCCGCCTCCCCAGGCCCGGCGCGAGGCGCGCTCGCGCGGCGTCGCGGACCTGCTCGCCAGCGTTCGCACCCGTCAGCGCCGCCACCTGTGGATTCAAGGCGTCCTGCTGGGCACCGTCGCCGCCCTCGTGCTCCTCACCGCCACGGGCCTGCTCGGCCGGGTGGCCCCGGGGCTCGCCCAGGCCCTGCTGTGGCTCGCCGTGCCGGTGGGCGCGGCCGTCGCGTGCTTCTTCGGCCTCGTGCTCGCGCGCCGGCAGGTGGGCGACGACCTGCTCACCGCCCGGCTCGTGGGCCAGCGCCGGCCGGAGCTGTCGCTGGACGTGCTCGCGGCGGTGGAGCTGTCCCACGCGCGTCGTGAGGAGGCCGGCTGGTCCCCGCAGCTCGCGGACGCGTTCCTCCAGCAGATGGACGACCGCGCTCGCACGGTGGACCCCCGGCTGGTGGTGGACGGCCAGCCGCTGCGCCGCGTGGCCCTGGCGTCCGGGGGCGCGGTGCTGGCGCTCGCGGTGCTGATGTTCTTCGTGGGCGACCGGTGGACCGCGGGCTGGAAGCACCTGCGCGCGCAGGCCGCGCGTCCGGAGACCGCCGCGCAGGTGGAGCCCATCACCGGCGACATCGAGCTGACGTACCGCTACCCCGCGTACACCGGCCTCGCGCCGCGCACCGTGCCGGGCACCAACGGCGAGGTGAGCACGCCCTCCGGCACCGAGGTCGCGCTCAAGACGCGCTCGGACCGCCCCATCGAGCGCGCGGAGGTCGTCGTCAACGACCAGGTCCTGCCGCTCACCGTGACGGGCGGCCGTGAGCTCACCGGCAGCTTCGTCGCGAAGCAGGGTGGCCACTACCACTTCGTCTTCTACGGCTCGCGCTCCAAGGCGCTCGCGGTGGGCCCGGACATCCCGCTCACCGTGGAGGCGGACAAGGCGCCCCAGGTGACGCTGCTCACGCCCGCCGCCGAGGTGGAGGTCGACCCCGGCCAGACGGTGACGCTCAAGTACGAAGCCCAGGACGACTACGGCCTGTCCGGCCTGTCCCTGGTGTTCCGCATGCCCGGCGCGAAGCAGGAGACGCGCGTGAACCTGCCGCGCGAGGACAGCCGCCGCAGTCGGGGCACGTACACCTGGGACCTGGGCCCGCTCAAGCCCGCCCCCGGCGACCGCATCACCTACTACGTGGAGGCGAAGGACAACGACGCGGTGGAGGGCCCCAAGAAGGGCGTCAGCCGCACGCAGACCCTGCGCGTCTACAGCGCCGCCGAACACCGCCGCGCCGCCCTGGAGAAGGCCGAAGCGCTGTGGGGCCGGCTCGTGGACCACCTGGCGGACCGGCTGGAAGGCCCCGACCGCGCGAAGCAGAAGGACGCGCAGGCGGTGGAGGCCGCGCGCACCGTGGACGCCAGCGGCACGGCGCTCGCGGAGGACTTCCGCATGCAGGGCGCGGAGCTGTCGCGCGAGAAGGACGTGCCCAGGGAGATCGTCTCCGCGCTGGCGAACATCGGAGGGGAGTTGAAGCGCAGCGTGAGCACCACCGCCGACTTCCGCCGCCTGTACCTGCGCACCCAGCGCGCGCGCGGCGAGGACTGGGGCACCGGCACCCGGCTCACCGCCGTGGTGGACGACGAAATCGAGGGCCTGGAGCGCGACATCCTCTACCTGGAGTCATTGCTGGACCGGCAGAAGCTGGAGGCCTTGCAGGAACTGACGAAGCAGTTGGCCAACGACCGCCGCGACCTGTCGCGCCTCATCGAACAGTACAAGGCGAACCCGGACGAGGGCGCGCGCGAGCAGGTGATGCAGCAGATCCAACAGCTCAAGTCGCGCATCCAGGAGCTGATGCAGCGCATGGCCGAGCTGCGCAAGGGCATCCGCGACGAGCACCTCAACGCCGAGGCGCTGTCGGAGATGATGCAGCAGGAGGACATGCAGGGCGCCATGGATGAGGTGGAGCGCCTGATGCAGGAGGGCAAGGCGGACGAGGCCCTGGCGAAGCTCCAGGAGCTGGGCATGCAGATGGACGAGATGCTCGACTCCATGGACAAGTCCCAGGAGGAGTTCGGCGCGGAGCAGTACCCGGAGCTCGCGGAGAAGTTCGGCAAGTTCATGGACGACCTGCAGGGCACCATGGACGAACAGCAGAAGGTCGCCGAACAGACGCGCGCCCTGCGCGATCAGGCCCGCAACCAGAACCGCGACCGGCTCAAGGAGAAGGGCCAGGCCCTCAAGGACGAGCTGGCGCGCAAGGTGAAGCAGGTCCAGGAGAACTACCAGAAGCTGGATCCCGCCCGGCTCAACAGCCGCGCGTCCCGCCCGCTGGAAGAGGCCCAGTCGGAGCTGCGCAACCTGGAGAACGCGCTCAAGGTGGACGACTTCGACCTCGCCGCCGAAGCCGCCGCCCGCGCCGAGGACGCCGCCCGCCAGCTGTCCAGCATGGGCGAACAGCAGCGCCAGTTGGATGAGATGTTCGGCAATCCGCCGGAGGTGCGGCAGCAGTCCGCGCAGCTCGCGGAGCGGTTGAAGAAGGACGCTCGCGACGTGTCGGACGTGAGCCAGCAGCTCCAGTCGCTCTTCCCGCCCCCGGGCTCGCAGTTGTCGCAGGGCGAGAAGCAGCAGCTCCAGCAACTGGGCCAGCGCCAGCAGCAACTGGAGCAGCGCGCGCAGGGCCTGCGTCAGCAGATGGAGGACATGGAGCAGACGGCGCCGCTGTTCGGAGAAGAGGCCGGCCAGCAGATGGACGAAGTGGGCCAGCGCATGGGCGAGGCGTCGCAGCGCATGCAGGGCAAGGACCCCGGCCGAGGCTACGGCGAACAGCAGGCCGCGATGGAGGGCCTCAAGCGCTTCCAGCAGCAGATGCAGCAGAGCCAGCAGGGCCGCAAGGGGGGCAGGGGCCTGCCCATGCCCATGGGCTCCGGACGCCGCCAGGAAGGCAACGGCCGCAACCCGCAGGACAAGGTGGAGCTGCCGGACGAGGACGCGTTCCAGGCGCCGCGCGAGTTCCGCAAGGACCTGCTGGACGCGATGAAGCAGGGCGCGCCGGAGAAGTACCGCGAGCAGGTGAAGCGCTACTACGAGGAGCTGGTGAAGTGAGGAGCCACCGCACGCACGCGGGAGTCCTGGGCCTTTGCGCCCTGCTCCTCGCCGTCCCTGTAACTTTCGCGCAGCCGCCCGACGCCTCCCTCAAGGAAGAGGTGAAGCAGCGGCTGGGCAAGGTGGAGCAGTCGCTGGACGACTGGGACGTGGGAGGCGCCCGGCGCGAGCTGGCCGAAGTGGAGAAGCGCGTCCCCTCCGAACTGGAGCCCCTGAAGTACTTCCAGGGCCGCGTGTCCTTCGAGGAAGGCCAGTACGAGGACGCGGTGACGCTGCTGGAGGGCGCGAACATCGAGGACAAGCCGGGCAGCTACCTGCGGCTGGCCAAGGACACGCGCGCCATCACCAAGGACCACCTGCGCGCGGAGAGCGACCACTTCATCTTCTTCTACCCGAAGGGGAAGGACGAGGTGCTGGTCCCCTACGCGCTGGAGACGCTGGAGGCCATCCACCGCGCGCTCACGGAGGACCTGGGCTGGACGCCGCCGGGCAAGGTGCGCGTGGAGGTGGTGAACAACGCGCGCGAGCTGTCCAAGGTGAGCACCCTCACCGAGAAGCAGATCCGCACCACCGGCACCATCGCCATCTGCAAGTTCAACAAGCTGATGGTGACGAGCCCCAAGGCCGTGGCGCAGGGCTACGACTGGCAGGACACGCTGGCGCACGAGTACGTGCACCTGGTGGTCAGCCAGATGAGCCACAACACCGTGCCCATCTGGCTGCACGAAGGCATCGCCAAGTTCATGGAGTCGCGCTGGCGCGGCAAGGGCGGCCTGGCCATGACGCCCTCCACGCAGGCCCTGCTGGGCAAGCGCGTGAAGGAGGACAAGCTCATCCCCTTCGACAAGATGCACCCCTCCATCGCCATGCTGCCCACGGCGGAGGACGCGGCCACCGCGTTCGCGGAGGTGTTCTACGCCATCGACTACATCCACGGCACCAAGGGCACGCAGGGGCTGCGCACGGTGCTCCAGGAGCTGAAGGCCGGGCAGTCCGACAAGAAGGCGGTGGAGGCGGCGACGGGCATGCCCTTCCCCCTCTTCGAGAAGACCTGGCTGTCCTATGTGAAGAAGCAGCCCTTCCCCCAGGAGCTGGTGCCGCGCGACGACCGCGTGGTGCTCAAGGAGGACGCCAAGGGCGAGAAGAAGGACGGCGAGAAGAAGGGGCGTGAAATCTCCTTCGGCGACTTCGCGGAGGTCACCGAAGTGCCCGCGCGCAAGTTCGCGCACCTGGGGGAGCTCTTGCGCGAGCGCAACCGCGTGAAGGCCGCCGCGGAGGAGTACGCGCGGGCGCACAAGCTGGTGGGCGACAAGTACGAGTCGGTGTCCAACAAGTTCGCGCTCGCGCTCTTGGAGCTGCGCCGGCTGGACGAAGCGGAGTCGGTGCTGCGCGGCTCGCTGCGCATGCACCCGGGCTCGCCCTCCACCAACGTGCACCTGGGCCGCATCCTGCTGTTCCGCAAGGACTACCCGAAGGCGAAGACGGCGTACCTGGAGGCGCTGGCCTCCGACCCGTTCGACCCGGAGATCCACCTGGCCCTCACCCGCATCCACGGGGCGCTGGGAGAGACGGCGCTCGCCACGCGCACGCGGGTGGCCGCATCCAGCCTCACCGGCCTCAAGCCCGACGACGTGGACCGCGCCGCCCAGGCGTTCTTGCGCGCCGAAGGTGAGCTGTCGGAGACGAACGTCCCCGCGAGCTCGCCGGATGCGCCGAAGCCGGCCTCCACGCCCGCGAAGCCCGCGCCCGCGCCGAAGCCCGCGCCGGAGCCTTCAAGGCCCGCGAAGTAGCCACCCCGCCGGGCAGCCAGCCTGGCGGGGCACCGCGCCCATCCCAGCCCCGTCCCTCCGGGATGCCCACGTTTCCGGGCACGAGGAGAACGGGATGGCGTTCCCATGCAGCGTCTTCGAACAAGGCCCGCCCTGAGGAAGGCGCGGGCCTCCGTGCGTTCCGTGCAGCACTGAACGCCTCCCCCCGGGCCCGCGGGACAGGTGGGGTGTCCACTGCCGCACCCGACCGCTCACGCAACGTGCGGTGGCGCACGTCCGTCCTCCCACCCACTGGGTCCCCTGTCGCGCCCTGCTCCAACGTGCGCCGCGCGACCCGGGTGTCCCGGATCCACTGATTCGTCCCGCCTCGCGTTGCGAGGCCCACTCAAGGAGCAACACCATGAAGCGCACCCTGCACGGCATCACCCTGGCCGCGGTCCTCTTCACCGGCGGCGTCTCACTGGCCCAGAGCGCCACGTCTCCCAGCACCATGCCCGCGACGAAGCCCATGGCCGCCAAGGGCACCATGCTCGAATACAAGGGCTTCATGGCGCCCTCGGACGAGAAGGCCTTCCTGGAGCGCATCCACCACATAAACCAGACGGAGATCCTCCAGGCGCAACTGGCCCAGAAGAATTCGCAGAACCCGGACGTGAAGGGCTACGCGGACAACATGCTCAAGATGCACACGGACGCCGACCAGAAGCTCATGACCTACGCCACGGGCAAGAAGCTGAAGCTCGCGGAGCCGAAGCCCATGGACGAGATGGAGCGCAAGGTGATGGCGGCGAACAAGGCCGACACGGCGAAGCTCGAAGTTCTCAAGGGCGCGCCGTTCGACTCCTGTTACATGGCCGGCCAGGTGTCGGCGCATGACATGGCCATCGGCAAGGTGATGGCCGCGCAGCAGGGCATGGGCGCCACGGGCGAGATGGCCACCATGCTCACCAACCTCACCCAGGAATTGCCCAAGCACCGCGACATGGCCTACCAGGTGCTCGGCAAGCTGAGCAGCGCCATGGGCGTGGGTGGATCCGGCGGCGCCATGCAGGGCGGCACCATGGACCACGGCTCCATGAACCACGGCGACACCACGAAGACGAAGTAGTCGGCCGTTCCGCCATTTTTCCGTGCTCACTTCACTGACTCTGTCGGTGAAGCACAGTGCCTCCCGAAGCGCATTCCGGGAGGCACCGCTTCCATGCATAGTCCCGCGCCATGTCACGACTGATTGCCCTGACCTCCTGCCTCGCCGTTCTTCTCGTCGGTTGCTCCAACGACATCGACGCCGTCTGCGACATGCGCAAGCAGTGCATCGACGCCGACCTGGACACCGGCAAGTGCGCCGACAAGATCAGCGCCTGGGAAGAGGAGCGGGAGAGCGAGAAGGAGAACCGGCAGGCCCGCACCACGGAGTGCTCGCAGTGCGTGGTGGACCGCACCTGCGCGGAGGTCGTCGCCAGTTGCATCGACGACTGCTTCGGCATCCCCTGAGGCCCTGAAGCTCGGAGGCCCGGAGACCGCAGGGGACGCCTGAGCGCGCGCTACTTGCGCGTCCAGCGGTCCAACCAGCCCAGCACCTCGTCGTGCCACTGCATGCTGTTCTGGGGCTTGAGCACCCAGTGGTTCTCGTCCGGGAAGTAGACGAAGCGGGACGGGATGCCTCGGCGCTGGAGGACGGTGAAGGTGGACATGCCCTGCGTGTCCACCACGCGGTAGTCCTTGCCGCCGTGGATGACGAGCATGGGCGTCTTCCACTTCGCCACGTGGTCCACCGGGTTGTGCTTCGCGTAGGACTGCGGGTTCTCCCACGGCGTGCCTTCGTGGTCCCACTCCGGGAACCAGAGCTCCTCCGTGTCGAAGTAGGCCATGCGCTCGTCCAGGTTGCCGTCGTGGTTCACGAGGCACTGGAAGCCGTCCGGCCAGTTGCCGGCGATCCAGTTGACCATGTACCCGCCGTAGCTGCCGCCCAGCGCGCACCGCTTCTGCTTGTGGATGAAGGGGTACTTCTGGAGCGCGGCGTCCAGGCCCTTCTGCAGGTCCACCAGCGGCTTGCCGCCCCAGTCCCCGCGAATCGAATCCGTGAAGGCCTGGCCGTAGCCGCTGGAGCCATGGAAGTCGACCATCACCGACACGTAGCCCCGGCTCGCGTACACCTGCGGGTTCCATCGGTAGTGGAAGTGGTTGCCGAAGCTGCCCTGCGGTCCGCCGTGGATGAGGAAGGCGAGCGGGTACTGGCGCTTGGGGTCGAAGTCGATGGGCTTCACCACGAAGGCGCGCACCGTCTCGTCGTTCCAGCCCTTGAACTCGAACTGTTCGAAGGCGCCGAACTTGAGGCCCGCGAGCGCTTCCTTGTTCACCTGCGTGAGCTGCCGCGCGCTGGTGCCGTCCGCCTTCGCCGCGTACAGGTCCGCGGGCGAATCCAGGTCATCCATCACGTAGACAATCTGACCGTCCGCCGCGGGCTGGGCGCCGTCCGCGCTGCCCGCCTGCGTAAGGCGGCGCGCCTTGCCGGTGGCCACGTCCAGCGCGTACGCGGGGTGCTGCCCCACGTCGCCGGTGGTGGTGTAGAGCGTGGCGCCGTCCGCGCTCCACGCGAGCGAGCCGACGGAGAAGTCCCAGTCCTGGGTGAGCACGCGCTCCTGGCCGCTCGGCCACTGCCGCAGGATGACGCGGAAGCGGTCCGCCTCGTAGCCGGGGCGTGACATGGCCGCGTACGCGAGCGTCTTGCCGTCCGGGCTGAACACGGGGCTCGTGTCGGTGGCGCGGTTCTTCTCGGTGAGCTTGCGCGGCTTCGACTTGCCGTCGATGGGCGACAGGAACAGGTCCAGGTCGGTGGACCACGCCTCGGTGCGGCCCGCGTCGCGCGCGGCGAAGACCAGGCCCTTGCCGTCCGGCGTGAAGGTGAACTCCTCCGCGCCGCCAAAGGGCTTGCTCGGCCCGTCCGCGTCCATGCCCTTCATCACGTCCACGGGCGTGCCGCCGGCCACGGGGAGGACGAACAGGTGCGAGCGCGTGCCGTCCTTCCACGCGTCCCAGTGGCGGAAGAAGAGCTGATCATACGCGCGGCCGGTGTTCTTCTTCTTCTGCGCGGCCGCGACGCGCTGGGTGTTGCAGTCGAGCGTGGGGCAGTCGGGGAACACCTCCAGCGCCACGGCGAGCTGCTGGCCGTCGCGGGACAGCGCGAAGCTGTTCACGTCGAGTGACAGATTCGTCACGGGCAGGGGCTCACCGCCGTCCACGGGCAGGCGCCACACCTGGGAGGAGCCGCCGCGCGAGGACAGGAAGAAGAGGCTCTTGCCGTCGGGGGCCCACACCGGCTCACCGTCGTTGTCCGGGTGGGCGGTGAGCTGGCGCAGGTTGGTGCCGTCCAGGTTGACGAGCCACAGGTCGGTGCGACCGCGGTTCGCCTCCAGGTCGGTGGAGCGCAGGACGAAGGCAATCTGACGGCCGTCGGGGGACACGCGCGGGGCGCTGAGCCGGCGCAGCGTGACCAGGTCCTGCTGATTGAACGGCCGGGGGGCGGGCGCCGGGGATGCGCCGAGAGCCAGGGCCGCGAGAAGCGACAGGGGCAAGGAGGGTCCTCCTGGGGAAAAGGAAACCGGACCGTGCCTCCAGTGGGGGGCGCTGTCCACCCACGAAGGGTGGGATGTGCAGGTCGTATGGCTGGCGCGATGCGGCGATGTTAGGGGAGGGCCATGTCCACGCCCGTCGTCATCCATGTCTGGTCCGACTTCGTCTGCCCCTGGTGCTACGTCGGCCTCGCCGAGGTCGAGAAGCTCAAGCAGCACTACGACATCCAGGTGGAGTGGCACCCCTACTTCCTGCGACCGGAGACGCCGCCGGAGGGGTTGCCGCTGCCGGAGTACGTGCGCGAGGGCATGAAGGACCCCAACAACCCGCTCAAGGTGCGCGCGGCCCGGGAGGGGCTGAAGATGGTGCACCGCGACATCATCCCGTCCACGCGCCGGGCGCACGAGGCGACGGAGTACGCGAAGTCAGAGGGCAAGCTGGCCACGTTCCATGCGGCTGTGCTGCGCCGGTACTGGAGCGAGGGGCAGGACCTCTGGCAGTGGGACACGCTGCGGGGCGCGGGCGTGGATGCGGGGTTGGATCCGGACGCGTTGCAGCACGCCGTGGAGACGGGCCGCTACCGGGCGGTGGTGGAGGCGTCGGTGCGCGAGGCCCAGGAGATGGGCATCCGCGCGGTGCCCACGTTCATCCTGGGGGAGAAGCTGGCCATCCAGGGCGCGCAGGAGTACCCGGCGTTCCAGCGGGCCATGGAACAGCTGGGCGCGAAGCCCCGCGGCTGACGCGGCGCTACAGGCCCTTCACCAGGATGAGCAGCCGCGCGAAGGTCTCCGGGCCCTCGCCGGCCAGGCCCTGCGCGAAGTCCAGGAACTGGGGCGCCTGTTCGACGTGCTTGGCGACGAGTTGGAAGGACTCGACGGCGGCGGCGTCCAGGGTGGCGACCGGCGCGCCGGGGGTGTCCAGCAGCGCCACCACGGCGGGGTGCCCGAGCAGGCCGTAGCGCACCACGGAGGCGCGCAGCACGAGGAGGAACACAGCGTTCAGGAGGCTTGAGGCTTCCGTGAACGGGTGACGCAGGACGTGGTTGAGCGCGTGGTTCAGGAAGTACTGGTGCACGCGCTCCCCGTGCAGGGACATCAGGGCTTCGCGGCGGGTGACGTGGAGTCGCCACGCGTCGTCCGGGGTCGTGTCCGCGCCACCGTAGGACTCGCGCACGCCGCGCACGAGGGACAGGTAGCGCTGGCTGCCAACGTGGGCC
Organism: Corallococcus sp. bb12-1; assembly: GCF_026626765.1. Taxonomy (NCBI): domain Bacteria; kingdom Pseudomonadati; phylum Myxococcota; class Myxococcia; order Myxococcales; family Myxococcaceae; genus Corallococcus; species Corallococcus sp. bb12-1. The sequence goes on from NZ_JAPNJZ010000001.1 coordinate 409,578, forward strand.
TCGCGCGAGCGGAGCACGGCGGCGCAGATGCCGGCCCACGGGCCTCCGGGCAGCTCCAGCGCTTCGAGCTGATCGCGCAGGACGTGCAGCGCTTCGGGGGTGTCGTACGTGCGCAGGATGCTCGCGAGCCGGGCTTCGGTGGTGGGAGCATTCTCGGCGTCGGCGTTTGACTCCGTCTGTGCATCCGTGAACGCCGCGGTGCCCGGGAAGTAGAAGTCGCCCAGGTCCAGCGCCATGCGTCCCAGCGCGTACAAGCGCACGGCGAAGGGCACGTCGCGCCGCGCGAGCAGCCGCAGCATCGCTTCGCGCACGACGTCCGCGTGGGCCGTCCAGGCGTCGTCACCGGAGGCCACCTGGCGCGCCATCTGGGGACGCAGGGCCTGCGCTTCGGGCACGGGTTCACGCACCAGCGCGTCATCCGCCAGCAGGCACAGGCGCGCCGTCTCCGGACACGCGAGCGACCCGGCCATCTCCACCTGCGCGCCCCAGCGCGTCAGCACGCGCGGGAACACGGAGCAGCCATCCGGCAGCACCGCTTCGCCGTACCTGCTCTGGAGCGAGCACAGCTTCGTCTCATCCAGGAAGGCGCAGTGTCCGTCCGCGCGCTTGCCCAGGATGCCCGCCTGCTGGCCGGTGGCGCCGTCCGGGTTGGGCGTGATGAGCGCCGCGACCCGCGCCTCGTCCGGACCGCCCGCGACCTTCTGGCGCAGCAGGCTCCAGCGGGACTCGCTGATGGGCACCGTCAGCCCCGCGCAGCAGGTGTCCTCGCACGCCTCCGCGATGCAACGGAAGCGCGCCATGTAGCGGGGAGCGGAGGCGGTCATGGCCCGGAGTCTACTTGCGACCCAGGGCCTTCTTCACGAACCCCCAGAAGCGGCCCGCGCGATCCTTGAGGTCGGCACCCCGGCGCTCCTCGGCGGCGCTGACCGCTTCCTTGCTCACCTGGAGCTGCTTCTGGAGTTCCTCTGGCGAGTAGCGCGTGGCGAGCGTCGCCTTCACTTCCTTGCGCGACGAGTACTCGCGCGCCTCCACGTGCAGCACGCATTCCGAGTCCAGCTTGAGCGTGACGGCCACGCGCACGGAGCCCTTGGGGCCCTTCGGCAGTCCCTCCACGCGCACGGTGCCCAGGTACTCGTTGGCGGAGATGTGGTTGTCCTCGCCCTGGAAGATGGACAGCTCCATCCGCTCTTCGTTGTCCTGCGACGTGCTGATGGCGAACGAGCGCTGCGAGGGCAACGGGCTGTTGCGCTCGATGACGCGCTTGAAGCCGCCACCGGGCATGGCCACGCCGATGGTCATGGGCAGCACGTCGATGAGCACCACGCTGCTCACCTTGTCCACCGAACCGGAGTACAGCGCCGCGCCCAGCGCCACCGCTTCGTCCGCGTTGACGCTCGCCTGGGCGTTCTTGCCGAAGAGGCCCTTCAACTTCTCGCGCACCAGCGGCATGCGGCTCATGCCACCCACGAGGATGATGTCGTCCACGTCGGCGGCGCGCAGCTTCGAGTCCAGGAGCACGTCGCGCACCACGTCGATGGTGCGATTGAGCAGCGGGTCGCAGATCTTCTCCAGGTCCTGCCGCGACATCATCACGCGCAGGTCCCGGGGCTTGCCCGAGTCGTCCATCATCAACATGGGGATGTGGACCTCGAAGGTGCTGCGCTCGGACAGGCCCATCTTGGCGCGCTCGGCGGCGTCGCCCACGCGCGACAGGGCGATGCCGTCCCCGTTGAACGCGATGCCTTCCTTCTCCTGGAAGCGCTCCAGGAGGAAGTCGACGATGAGGTTGTCGAAGTCGATACCGCCCAGGAAGATGTCGCCGCCGGTGCCCAGCACCTCGAAGACGTTCTTCTCGATGCGCAGGATGGTCGCGTCGAAGGTGCCGCCGCCCAGGTCGTAGACGAGCACCTTCTTGTTGAGCTCGCGGTTGAGGCCGTATGCGAGCGCCGCGGACGTGGGCTCGTTGAGGATGCGCTCCACCTTGAGGCCCGCCATGGTGCCGGACTTGCGGACCGCCTCACGCTGGGGCTCGGAGTAGTAGGCCGGCACCGTTACCACGGCGCGTTCCACCTTCTGGTTGAGGTGGGTTTCAGCCATCTCCTTGCACTCGCGCAGGATGATGCCCTGCACCTCTTCCAGCGACAGCACGTCGTTGCCCAGGCGCACAGCGGCGCGGCCGGCGGCGTCGGGGGTGATTTCGTAGTGGAAGCGTTCGCGAACCTGCTTCACCACGGCGCTGTCGTAGGGACGGCCCACGAGGCGCTTGGCGCCGTAGATGGTGTGCGCGGGCCGCAGCACCAACTGGTTCTTCGCGCGGTGGCTGACGAGCAGCTTGTTCTGCGCGCTCAGCGAGATGACGGAAGGGATGGTGTTGTAGCCCTCGCGCGAGCGCAGCACGATGGGCCGACCGTTGGACAGCAGCGCCACGCAGGAGTTGGTGGTGCCCAGGTCGATGCCGATGACCGGCCCTGTGCCCGCCAGCGTCTGCGGCGGCGTGAGGTAGATGGGGCGCACCTGACCATTGGCATCCAGGGCCGGCGGAGGCGCGGGAGCGGTCGGCACGGCAGCGGGCGCCAGCATCGCGGGGGCGCTCGGAGCGACGGGGGCCGGAGGGGCCTGACGCACCGAGGGAGGAAGCACGTCGGGTCGCGCCTGCGGAGGCGGGGCGACGGGCCGCGCGGGGGAACGACCGACCGAGGACGTGGGCTCGCGCGCCAGCTCCAGCGGGCCTTCGTCCATGGAGAAGTCGAAGTCGAACTCGGTGCTGCCTCCGGAGCCCTTCGTGGGCGCGGGTGGAGTCAGGGGCTGGATGGGCGGCGCGATGGAACGGCCCGTCGCGGACGCGGGCTCACGCGACAGCTCCGGTGCGCCTGGACGACCGGCGGCGGAGCCAGGCTCACGTCCCAGTCCCGGCGCGGCGGTGCGACCGGCGGCGGAGCCAGGCTCACGCCCCAGTCCCGGCGCGGGGGCGCGACCAGCGGCGGAGCCGGGCTCACGTCCCAGTCCCGGCGCGGGGGCGCGACCGGCGACGGAGCCGGGCTCACGCCCCAGTCCCGGCGCCGCACGTCCCGCGATGGATCCGGGTTCGCGAGACAGCTCTGGCGCACCGGGACGACCCGCGACGGAGCCGGGCTCGCGACCCAGTCCCGGCACAGCCGGGCGCGCCGTGGAGGACACCGGCTCACGTGACAGACCCGGGGCGGCAGGACGTCCACCGAAGGACCCGGGCTCAAGAGACATCTCCGGAGCCACCGGGCGTCCAGCAGCGGAGCCGGGCTCACGCCCCAGCCCCGGAGCGCCAGGACGGCCGGCCGAAGACGCGGGCTCGCGCCCCAGCCCCGGCGCACCAGGACGGCCGGCCGAAGACGCGGGCTCGCGCCCCAGTCCCGGCGCACCAGGACGGCCCGTCGAAGACACGGGCTCGCGCCCCAGTCCCGGCGCGGCGGTGCGAGCGGTCGAGGACACGGGCTCACGCGACAGTCCCGGCGCACCAGGACGACCCGTCGAAGACACGGGCTCACGTGACAGCCCCGGCGCACCGGCACGTCCTGCGGAAGAACCAAGCTCACGCGACAGACCTGGAGCCGCGCGTCCGGGCGAGGACGCGGGCTCACGCGACAGCGGCATGGGCCGGTGACGTCCGGGCGAGGACGCGGGCTCTCGCGCCAGCTCCAGCGGGCCGTCGTCCATGGACATGTCCAGTTCGAACTCGGTGCTGCCACCGGACGTCTGGAGCGGAGCCACGGGCGGCGGCGCGGGCCTCACCGCGGGCGGCGGTGCGACGGGCTGGACCGGCGCGACACGGGGCGGCGCGGGCTCGAAGGCATCGGACATGTCCAGCTCGAACCCACCGGCATCACCGGAGGCCGGGGACGATCCGTCATCCTCCACCGAGAAGCCCATGTCGATGGGCGCTTCATCGAGCGGCTCGCCCATCGCGATGGGCGCATCCCCCATCGGAACCTCGAACTCGAAATCGAGTCCGGGCAAAGGCTCATCACCGTCCGCCAGCACGCCCTGCACGGTGGGCGGAGGCGTGCCCGCGATGAGCTCATCCAGCGGGATGTCCACGTCGTTGGACATGTCCGCCAGGGGCAGGCTGTCCTCGTCCTCGGGAGACCCCAGCGAGAACGGCTCGTCCGGAGACCCGAAGTTGAACGGCTCATCCTCCGGAGGCGGAGCGCTCGCGGGCGACTCGATGTCGTCGAAGAGCGAATCGAGCGCGACCCCGCCCGGGGCCTGAGGCGCGGGACGCGACGGCGCGGCGACGGGGGGCACGACCGCGGCGGGGCGCTGCGGCGGCGCGGCGACAGGACGCGGCAGGGCGGCGGCCACGGGCGCGACGATGGGCGCGATGGACGGCAGGCCCCCCACGGGAGCCACTGGCCCAGCACCGCCCGGCTTGCGCTGGAGCATCAGCTCCACGAGCGCGCGGCTCGCCGTGTCCAGCTCCAGGAACTGCAACCCCATGCCCGGAGGACCGGCGGGGTCGTTCACCTCGCGCACCCAGCGCACGTTGGCGCTGCCCTGGAGCACGCGCACACCGTTGGCGATCTGCACCTCGAAACGCACGGGCGTGCCCACCGGCTGCGGCGTGCGCGAGCGGATGAACATGCCGCCCGGGCTGAGGTTGGTGGCGAACTCCTCGGTGAAGCTCCCCACGGACTCATGCTTGAGCTTCACCAACAGACCGACCGACTTGCGGTCCGTGGTACGCCGACCTTGATCCATGGGTCGGCACTGTCGCGGCCCGGGGCCTTTCCCTCAAGGGGGTTCTGGCCTCTCGGTCGGCCGTCCATCATCCCTCCGGGAGCCCAGGTGCGCTTACGACTTACCTGTATGTCCCGACTATCCTGGGACTTCGTTTCCTGAACGAGGAAGTCCGGGCCCACCGGACGGGAGTCCCCCGATGCAAGCGGTTCCCCAGTTCGCTCCGGTTCCCCTGCATGCGCGGTGGTTGGTGGACCGACGACACGACCTGCTCTCCACGGTGGGAGGCCTGGGCGCCAGCCTGGCGCTGATGGCGTTGCATGTGTTCGGAGGCGTGAGCGGGCCGCCGCTGTGGTGGGCGTGGGTACTGCTGCTGGACGGACCGCACCTGTTCGCGACGGTCTCGCGCACGTACCTGGACTCGCGCGAGCGGAAGGTGCGGGCGCGGCTCTTGTGGGGCAGCCTGGGTTGGTTCGCGGCGGGGCCGGCGGTGTTCGGGGGCTCGGTGCTGCTGGGGCAGCGCTGGCCGTTCGCGGTGTTCGTGACGCTGGCGGCGCTCTGGGCGTACTGGCACGTGGTGCGGCAGCACTACGGCATCATGGTGCTCTACCAGCGCAAGGCCGGTGAGAAGGACGCGTGGGACCGGCGGTTGGACAGCCTGACGTTGTACGTCGGGTTGCTCGCGCCGTTCGTGGCCTTCGCGCTGACGCACCCGGGAGCGCGGCGGCGGCTGGGCCTGCCAGCGGAGCCGACCTGGGAGATCGCGGCAGCGCACGCGTGCTTCGCGCTGGTGCTCACGGTGGTGGGGGTGCTCGCGGCAAGGCAGGTGTGGCGCTGGCGCACGGGGCGAGGCGTGAACGGGCCGAAGCTGTTGATGCTGGGCGCGGCGCTGGGGCTGACGTCGCTGGTGTTCTGGCCGTCGGTGTCGCGGCGGATGGACTTCCTGATGTTCACCGTGGCGGTGACGGCGTTCCACAACGTGCAGTACCACGGCATCGTCTGGTTCTTTCACCGCAACCGCTACCACTCGGACGGAGTGGACCGCGCGGCGTTCGGCTGGGCGCCGAGGGTGAGCCAGCGGTTCATCATCTACGCGCTGTGCGGCATCGCGTTCACGGTGGCGTACCGGGCGCTGGGCTGCGGCATGGGCGTGCATCCGGGCTGCGGCGCGTTCGACACGAAGGTGGCGCTGGGCGGTTCAGGGCTCACGCTGCGCGACTTCATGGAAGGGTTCATCTGGGGCTTCGCGCTGCACCACTACTTCCTGGACCAGTACATCTGGCGCGTGCGCAGGGACGCGGGGCTGAACCAGGACCTCAAGCTGGGGACGGCGCCGGCCTGACACCCGGGCCGCGTGGTGTGTCGGACCTGTCCATATTATCTGTACAACATGGCCAGCAACCACCGGAAGCGCCCCGCGCCCCGCCCCGCGAGTGCAAGACACGCGGCCCCCTCAAAGAGGGCCTTGCCGCCGGCCGTTCCGGTGGGCGCGTTGGATGTGACGCTGCCCATCCAGCGCATTCCGCTCAGCGAGGCGCGCAGTCAGCTCAGCGCGCTCGTGCAGCGAGCCGCCTCACAGCGGGCCCTGACCGCCATCACCGTGCACGATGAATTGAAGGCGTACCTCATCGCGCCCGCGCGGCTGGAGGCCCTGCTGGAAGCGGAGCGCCAGTCGCGTCCCTCGCGAAAGCGGAAGCCGAAGCTGCGGGGCTCGCTGCGCATCGTGGGCGACCTCGAAGCGCCGGGTGAGAGCCCCAGCGAACAGCTTCAGCGCTCGGCACTGGCCTCGGCGGAGGCGGTGGACCTTGAGTGAGGGCTACGTGCTCGACACGAACGCCCTGCTCTTCTACGCGGGCGACCAGCTCCAGAAACTCGGGCCGAAGGCGAAGCGCGCGTTCACGGCCTTCGAGCAGGGACGTGGCTACCTCGTGGTGCCCGCGCCGGTCGTGCTGGAGACGTGGCTGCTCGCGCAGGGCGGCAGGTTGCGATTCCCCACCACGCTGGATGCATGGTGGGCGGACATCGCCCGTCCGGAACTGGTCCACGAGCCCATGAGCGAAGCGGATGTCCGGGAGGCGGCCCGGCTCGACTGGGAGCACCGGGACCACTTCGATCGGCTCATCGTGGCGACGGCCCGCCGACTGGCGCTACCGCTGCTCACGCGCGACAGCGCCATCACCGACTGGGCCCAGAACACCGGAGGCATCGAGGTCGCGTGGTGACGCGGTCCCGATGCCCCTCGGATTCACGCAGTCTCAAGCGCGGGCACAACACCCTTCCCGCGCCACCGCTTCAATTCACGGCGTCACGAGCCGCAGGAACGCATCCTGGTTCCACGCAGCACCCGCGCCATCGCGCTGCCAGCCCGACACCACCAGCCCCGCGTCCGGCAGCGCGACCAGCGTCGTCGTCGCCAGCGAGCACATCCCGCTGGTGCAAGCCTCCGGCGCCAGCGTGTTCGACCCCAAGAGCGCCCCGTCCGCCGCGTAGCGCGTCAGCGTGTTGCCGCACGCCACCGCCACCGGACCCGTGGACTCCACCGCGGCCACCGTGCCCACCGACGCCGAACCACACGTGGGCTGCTTCGCCCACTGCTCCTGGCCGTCCGCCGTCGCGGTGAGCACGAACGGCCCACCCTCATCCAGCGTCGCCCCGTTCCACACCAGCAGGCCCACCGCTTCGCCCGCCACCGCCACGGTGCCATTGGCGCCCACGGACACCGAACCCACGCGGCCGTTCACCCCCGGCACCTCGCGGCCCCACGCCAGCGCCCCGTTCGCGTCGAACGCGAGCACCACGAAGCCGCCCGTACCCGCCGCGTCGAACGTGCGCCCATCCAGCGTCACCGGGCCCACCAGTCTGCCGGCGACCACCGACGTGCCCGTGGCCGACAGCGCCACCGCCGACAGCAGCGTGCCGTCCGCCGCGCCATCGAACGTCCGCGTCCAGAGCGCCGCACCGTCCGCCGCGTAGCGCACCAGTCGCGGCGTGTGGGCCTGCGTCGTCCACTCCTCGCCCAGGGCCACCACGCCACCGGCCGCGTCCGCCGCCAGCGCGTACACCTTCTGGCCCACGCGGCGCTGCCACTCGGGCGCGCCGTCCGCGGAGAACTTCACCAGGAAGCCATCCTGCGCCTCGCCCAGCCCGAAGTCCGCCGAGTACAGGAACGCGTTGCCGGACAGGAACACCGCGCCGTCCGCGCCCGTGGAGCCCGCCACGCGAAGGTCCGACAGGCGGTTGCGCTCGAACTCCTTCGCCCACGCCTGCGTCCCGTCCGCCGCGTAGCGCGACAGGGTCAGCACCAGCCGCTCACCGTCCACCGAGTCCCGGTCCTCATCCGAGCGCGGCGTGCCAGACGTCACCCACAGCACGTCCCCGCCCCGTCCCACCGCCAGCCCGGAGCCCGTGTCGTCCTGCGGACCGCCCAGGGTCTCCGACCAGGGGCTCACCGCCGGGGCCGCCGGGGTGGGGACTTCCGCCGTGGGAGCCTCCGTCGGGGCCTGCGTACCAGGCGAGGGGGCAGCCGCTTCGGGGGCCGGAGCAGGAACGGGGCCCTGGGCCTCCGTCCGGGCGTCCACATCGGCAGGCTCCCCGACCGTCCCCTCGCCTCCACAGGCGGCCGAGCCCAGTCCCAGCAGCCCCGCGCCCAGAAGTGCCCACCCGCCCCAGATGACCTGTCGTGCTGAACGCATGCCGTGCTCCCATGCCTGCCCTGCCCGAATGCAGGCGCCTTGGGAACGTAAGCAGTGTGTCCACGAAGCGGCATTCCCCCCTCCCAAGGGGACTTGAAACAGGCCGGGGGGCGACCGGGGGGTCGGGCGTGAGGCCGGGCGGACCCGTGTGTAGGCACGCGGAATAGGGAGGGCCTGGAACGGTTGCCACCACACGGCCAGTGCTCCTGGGCGACGGAAACCGTTGGTCCGCCCCCCGCGCGCCGATTAAGAGAACCCTTCCATGGAAAGCGCCGCCCCCGCCCCACTCCCCCCGTCCGACGCCACCAGCGAGGACCTGCGCGCCGTCGAGGAGCTTGCCCAGGCCCGCAACGCCATCGTCGAACAGATTGAAAAGCGCGTCGTCGGCCAGCGCGACGTGGTGGAGCACCTGCTGATTTCGCTCTTCAGCCGCGGCCACTGCCTGTTCGTGGGCGTCCCGGGCCTCGCGAAGACGCTGCTCATCTCCACGCTGGCGGACGTGCTCAACCTGTCCTTCAACCGCATCCAGTTCACGCCGGACCTGATGCCCTCGGACATCACCGGCACGGACATCCTGGAAGAGGACAAGACGACGGGGCGCCGCTCCTTCCGCTTCATGCAGGGGCCCCTGTTCGCGAACATCATCCTCGCGGACGAGGTGAACCGCACGCCGCCCAAGACGCAGGCCGCGCTCCTCCAGGCCATGCAGGAGTACCGCATCACCGCCGGCGGCCGGACGTACCCGCTGGAGCTGCCCTTCCTCGTCTTCGCCACGCAGAACCCCATCGAGCAGGAAGGCACCTACCCGCTCCCCGAGGCGCAGCTGGACCGCTTCATGTTCCTGGTGGACGTGGGCTACCCCACCGCCGAGGAGGAGGTGCAGATCGTCAAGAGCACCACCGCGGGCGCGCCGCCGAAGCTGGAGAAGATCCTCTCCCCCGAGCGCATCCTCGCGCTCCAGGAGCTGGTGCGCCGCGTGCCGGTGCCGGACCACGTGGTGCGCTACGCGGTGGAGCTGGTGCGCCACACGCGTCCCAAGGAAGCGGGCGCGCCGGAGTTCGTGGCGAAGAACGTGTCATGGGGCGCGGGTCCCCGTGCGAGCCAGTACCTGGTGCTCGCGGCCAAGGCGCGCGCCATCCTCAACGGTCGCTTCGTGGCCACGGTGGAGGACGTCCGCGCGCTGGCGCGTCCCGTGCTGCGCCACCGCGTGCTGCCGAACTTCACCGCGGAGAGCGAAGGCATCACGTCGGTGAAGTTGATTGATCAGCTCCTCACGGTGGTGAAGGGCTAGTCCCGCCCACCCCATGGCGCTGCTCGACGCCCAGACGCTGTCCCGCCTCCAGGGAGTGAAGCTGCGCGCCCGCGCGGTGATGGAGGGCGTGCTGTCCGGCCTCCACAAGAGCCCGCATCAGGGCCAGAGCGTGGAGTTCGCGGAGCACAAGGAGTACGCCCCTGGCGACGAGCTGCGCCACCTGGACTGGAAGGCCTACGGCAAGTTCGACAAGTACTACGTCAAACGCTACGAGCACGAGACGAACCTGCGCTCGGTGATGGTCGTGGATGCGTCCGCGTCCATGGGCTACCAGAGCGGCGCCATGTCCAAGCTGGAGGTGGCCAAGACGCTCGCGGGCGCGCTCAGCTACCTGCTCGTGCGGCAGCAGGACGCGGCGGGCCTCGCGGTGATGGTGGGCGGCGCGTTCCGGGATATCCCTCCGCGTGCATCCGCGGGGCACCTCAACGTGCTGCTGGACGCGCTGGAGCACACAGAGGCGAAGGGCCCCACGGACCTGGGCAGCGCGGCGGATCATCTCGCGGAGGTGCTGCCCCGGCGCTCGACGGTCATCGTGCTGTCGGACCTGCTGGATGAACGGCAGGAGGCGCTGAAGCGGGTGCTGGCGCTGCGGCAGCGCAAGAACGACGTGGCGGTGTTCCACCTGGTGGACCCCGCGGAGCTGACGTTCCCGTTCGATGACCCCACGCTCTTCCTGGACATGGAGGGCGAGGGCCGCATCGAGGTGAACCCGCGTGAAATCAAGCAGAGCTACCTGGAGGAGTTCGGCGCGTTCCTCGCGGACGTGAAGGCGAAGTGCGCCGAGGCGGACGTGGACTACGAGCTGGTGCGCACCGACGAGCGGTTGGATGAAGTGCTGCTGCGCTTCCTGGGGCGTCGAGGGAGGCGCCGGTGACGTTCGGCAACCCGTGGTTCCTGCTGGGCGCGCTGGGTGCGCTCATCCCCGTGCTGGTGCACCTGTTCGACCGGCGTCGGCCCCGGGCGCATCCGTTCGGCCCGATGGCGTTCGTGCTGCGAAGCCAGAAGCGCACGGCGAGCCGCCTCAAGTTGAAGCGGCTGCTGCTCTACACGCTGCGCACGCTCATCCTGCTGGCCATCCCGCTCGCGCTGGCACGGCCGGAGTTCAGCCGCGACGCGCAGGCGGCGACGGTGACACGCGGGCCGGCGGCCACGGCCATCATCCTGGATGCGTCGCTGTCCATGCGCTGGTCGGATGGCACGTCGCTGTTCGAGAAGGGTCGCGACGAGGCACGCGACGCGCTCAAGGACCTGCTGCCGGAGGAGCCCGCGACGGTGATGGTATGCACGGGCGCGCCCGAAGCACCGCCGCCCCCGGGCTTCGACCGGGCCCGGCTGCGCGCTCTCGTGGACGAGGCGAAGCCCACGTACGGTTCGGCGGACCTGTCGCGCTGCCTGGACATGGCGGCGCGGGCGCTGGAAGAGAACCCGATGGAGGGCAAGCGCCTGGTGGTCGTCTCCGACATGACGGTCTCCGGCTTCCGGCTGGAAGCGCCGCCGCCCACGGTGAAGGGCCCCACGGGCACGCTGGTGAAGCCGGAAGTGGTGCTGCGCGACGTGGCGGAGGGCCGCGAGTCCCTGGACAACCACGCGCTGGTGGACCTGCGGGTGGAGCCCGCGCTCCAGGCGGGACCGCGCTCGTACCAGTTCACGTTCACGGTGCGGAACTTCGGCACGAAGCCTGTGAAGGACCTGGAGGCCGCGGTGCGCGTGGGCGAGTCCACGCTGGCCAAGGGCTTCGTGGACGTGCCGGCGGGAGGCACCACGCAGAAGACGCTGACGGTGCGCTTTCCCCAGGGCGGCACGGTGGTGGGCGCGGTGACGCTGGCGCCGGACGCGCTGGCGGAGGACGACCGGCGGCCCTTCGTGCTGCCGGTGCCGCGCGGGCTGAAGGCGTTGGTGGTGAATGGCTCACCGCACGCGACGCGCTACCGGGATGAGGCCTTCTTCGTGGACGCGGCGCTCACGTCGCCGGGCTCGCCGGTGGACGTGGCGGTGCGCGACGCGGAGGTGGGCCTGCGCGAGGACTTCACCGCGTATGACCTGGTGCTGCTGCTCAACACGCCCGCGCCGTCGGAGGACGAGGCGGCGAAGTTGAAGACCTTCGTGGAGAACGGCGGCGGCCTCTTCGTGAGCGTGGGCGACCACGTGAACCCGGACACGTACAACCAGCGGCTGGGCGCGCTGCTGCCCCGGCCCCTGCGACTGGTGCGCACCAGCGCCGAGCGCGAGGACCCGGACGCGGAGACGAAGACGGCGAAGCTGGCGCAGGTGAAGGTGGACCACCCGCTGTTCGCGCCGTTCACGGGCCGGGCGGAAGAGGGGCTCATCGGGGCGCGCTTCTACAAGTACATGTTGCTGGAGGCGGACAGCCCGTCCGCGCCGGGAACGAGCCAGGTGCTGGCCACGTACGAGGACGGAGCACCGGCGGTGGCGGTGGCGCGCCGGGGCAAGGGGCGCGTGGCGCTGTTCACCAGCACGGTGGACCGCGACTGGAGCGACTTCGCCATCCGGACGAGCTTCCTGCCGCTGATGCAGCGCTTCGCGGCGTACCTCACGGGCTCGCTGGAGGAGCGTGAAGAGGTGCGCGTGCGCGTGGGCGAGACGGTGACGCTGCGCCCGGAAGGCACGCAGAAGGTGACGGCGGTGCGCGCGCCGGATGGCAGCGAGGTGCCGGTGAAGGCACAGCCGGACGGTTCGTTCGTCGCGGGCCCCACGGTGGAGCCGGGGGTGCACTCGGTGCTGGGGGCGGAGGGAAAGCCCGTGGCCGCGCTGGACTTCGCCGCCACGCTGGACCCGGCGGAGAGCGACCTGTCGCGGGTGCCGCAGGACACGCTGACGGCCTACTTCGGCGAGGACACGGTGAAGGCGTCCACGGGGGACGCGGACAAGCCCGCCGTTCCGCTGTGGACGTGGCTCATCCTGGCCGCGTGCCTGGCGTTCTTCTTCGAGGGGACGCTGCTGCGCAAGTAGCGGGGCATGAGCCTCTCCGGGGAGGAGGCCAGGCTCGCGGGGCGTGGCGCACTCCGCCCCTGGACGCGGTGTCATTCCTCGGCCCCTGCCGCCACGGAAGGAGCCGGCTGCTCCGCACCCTGACAGGCAGCCGACGCTAGGAGACGCATCCGCTGCCCCACGGACGGCGGGCTCTGCCACACTGCGCGGCCGTGAGCCCTGCTTCCGCCCTCTATCGCGACTGTGCCCGCCTGTTCATGGTGGGCTTTCCTGGCACCCGCATCGACGCCGACCTCGCGGCGTTGATGGACGACGGCATCTACGGCGCCATCCTCTTCAAGCGCAACGTGGGCACCGCGGCCGAGACGGCGGCGTTGTGCCACGAGCTGAAGGTGCGCGCGGGCAGGCCCTTCATCCTCTCCGTGGACCAGGAGGGTGGCCGGGTCGCGCGGCTGCGTGACGCGCCCTTCACGGCGCTGCCGCCCATGCGGGAGCTGGGACAGCGCGGCGACGAAGCCCTGGCTGAACGCGTGGGCCGGCTGCTCGCGCATGAGCTGCGCGCGGTGGGCTTCGACTGGGACTTCGCGCCGGTGCTGGACGTGGACACCAATCCGGCCAACCCGGTGATTGGCGACCGCAGCTTCAGCCGAGACCCGGCGGAGGTGGGCCGGCTGGGCGTGGCGCTCGCGCGGGGGATGGAGGCCGGTGGCGTGGCGTCGTGCGGGAAGCACTTCCCGGGACATGGCGACACGACGACGGACAGCCACCTCACCCTGCCCCGGCTGCCGCACGACCTGGAGCGACTGCGCCGCGTGGAGCTGGTGCCCTTCCAGGCGTTCGCGAAGGCGGGGCTCGCATCACTGATGACGGCGCACGTGCTGTTCGACGCGCTGGAGCCCGGCGTGCCGGCGACCATGAGCCACCGCGCGCTGCACGGCATCCTGCGCCAGGAGCTGGGCTTCGACGGCGTGCTCGTCAGCGATGATTTGGAGATGAAGGCCATCGCGGGGCACTACTCGGTGGAGGAGGCCGCGGTGCAGGGCACGCTCGCGGGCGTGGACCTGTTCCTCGTGTGTCACCACGCGGACGTGCAGCGCGGTGCCATCGAAGCGCTGGTGAAGGCGGTGGAGTCCGGCCGCGTCCCGCGCGAACGCATCACCGAAGCCCACCGTCGCCTGGACGCGCTCGCCGCCCGCTTCGCGCACCCCGCCGAGGACCGGCTCGCCACGCTGGGCGATGCGAACCACCGCGCGCTCGCGCAGGGACTCGCCAGCGCGTTCACCGGCAAGGACCCAACGGAGGTCATGCTCGCATCGCGCTGAGCCCGGCCCCGCGTTCCAGTCCGGGAGCGTCTTCGTTCCCAGGCTTCGGAGCGAGCCGCGTCACTCCGTGTCGTGATGGCCCTGGATGAACTGCTGCGTCCCGCCCGGGTCTCGCGTGTCCTCGTCGGGCGCGGTGTAGCCCGGCGCGCCAATCTTGTTGGTATGGCCCTGGGCGCCCGCGCCGTCCTCGGCGGCCGTGGTGCCCGCGCTGCCGGAGCCTCCCGTGCCGTCGCCGGACGTCATCCGCAGCGGCGCCATGGGAGCCCCGCGCTGCTGGGTGTTGGCGATGCCCTCGTAGCGGCTCCCCGCCCGGGGCATCAGCGGCCTGTCGCGATTGCAGCCCGGTCCGATGAACGCCACTGTGGCGGCGAAGGTCCCCAGCAACGTCCAGCGGTAGAGGGCTCGCGAATGCATGAACGGCTCCTTCTGGAGGCGTGAAGGCCTCGACAGTAAGGAGTGGTTACCCCGGGGCCCCGCCGGGAGTCAGTCGCAGGGCCGGAGTACAGGCGCCCGCCGGCACGCAGGCCGGTGGACGCCCTGGGACTTCAGGACCGCTAGCGCTGCTGCAGGTAGATGGGCTGGGTGACGTAGCTGTAGGGAGCGTCGAAACCGCGCACGCTCTCGTTCGCCGTGGACGTGCTCCAACCGCCCAGGCCCCACGCGGCGGGCGAGTACGTCGCCCCACCCAGCGTGCCATAGCGGTGCGCCATCATGCCGCCCGCGTCGTCCCAGAGGGAGTTGTTGGCCTGACCGTCCTTGGCCTTCGTGCGCGGGTCGATGCTGGAGCCGATCTTCCCGATGGTCTCGTTGTAGCCCCGGTCCACCGTCAGCATGTGCCTGGGCAGCTTCGCGGCCGCGTTGCCGTGGTGCGCGTCGCCAGGGGCTTCGTTCCCCTGCTGCTCGGCCACGTTGTACAGGGCCTCACCCTGCGTGCCGCGCTGGGCGAAGGCATTGCCCCGCGACTCGTCCGGCTGCTTGCCGCCCGTCTCCGGGAGACCGCCGCAGGCCGTGCCCAGCAGCACGCCCGTCACCAGCGCCGCCGCCCCCATCCACTGCTGAATGCCTCGCTCGCGCATGTTCATCGTCTCCGCCATCCCCAAGGGATGGTCATGCTGTCCGCGCCAGCCACCGGGCATCCACCCGACGGCTCGGCTTGCAGGTCGCCCCCTGCCTGGCCCGAAGGCCATGGCGGGGCTGGGTCATGAACGGCCGGTCCCCCAGGATGCGGAGACCCACCACGGGGCGCAGGAATACACGGTCCCGGCCTCCCTGTCCCGCCAGGAGTGCACCGGGAAGCCGCCGCCCTACCCTCGTCAGGCGCGAGCACCCTTCCGGGCCGGAGCCTTCTTCGCCGCCGGTTTCTTGACAGCCGCCGGCTTCACTACCGCCGCCGGAGCCTTCTTCGCGGCCGGAGCCTTCACCGCCGGAGCCTTCTTCGCGGCCGGAGCCTTCACCGCCGACGCGGAGGCCTTGGAGGCCGGAGCCGGGGAGGCCGCACCGGAAGGCTGCTGGAGCGAGGCCAGCACCTCGGCCACGTGCCCGGCGACCTTCACCTTGGGCCACACGCGCAGGACCTTGCCGTCCGGCCCGATGAGGAAGGTCGCGCGGATGAGGCCCATGAACTTGCGGCCATAGAGGGACTTCTCCCCCCACACCCCATACGCATCCGCCACCGCGTGGTCCGGGTCCGCCAGGAGCGAGAAGGGCAGGCCCTGTTTCGTGGCGAACTTCTGGTGGCTGGCGGTGCTGTCCGGCGACACGCCCAGCACCACCGCGCCGGCCTTCACCAGCGCGGAGTGCTCGTCGCGGAAATCGCACGCCTCCGTGGTGCAGCCGGGCGTCGCGTCCTTCGGATAGAAGTAGAGGACGACGTGCCGCCCCTTGAGCTGCGAGAGGGAGACGGTGGCACCGCTCTGGTCGGAGAGCGAGAAGCCGGGGGCCTTGTCACCTGCTTGGGGCATGGGCATGTGACGGCTCCATACCCAGCCCCCGCCGGCTTCTCAACTCCGCTCGCGGCTCAGTGCTGGTCCGCGCCGTCCTCGCCCGGCGGATGGCTCTTGGCCTCCGTCTGGACCAGCTCCGTCTGGCAGCGCTGCAGCACCTTGCGCAGCATGTCGCGGGTTACGTCCGTCTTGGCCTCGCCCATCTTCTTGGCGAGGTTCTCACAGGCGGCGCGCTTCGAATCCACCTCGCTGGCGCCCGGGCCGGTCGCGCCAGGGCGGGCCAGGGGGCGCGGCGGAGGAAGCTGCTCGCGAGCGGACTTCAGCGAGGCCAGACGCTTCTCCGCCTCCGGACGGCTCTTGGAGTCCTTGGGGACGGCCTCGAATTCGGCGACGACCTCCACCCAGGCCGGGTCCTGAGGGGACGCATTCTTGTTGATCAACTCTTGATAACGCCCCTCGGCCTTGGCGAGCTGCTCCGGACCGGGGTCCTGGGAACAGCCCGACAGCACGAGCAGGCCCATCAACAGCAGAGCGGCGGAGTGTCGTGGGTAGGCAATGCGCATGGTGTGGTTCTTCCTCCTGCTGGCCACCCGGTTAAACCACGGCTAGGGTGCGCCGTCGTGGCTCCCATCCTGCTCGCCTTCCTGCTCGGCCTGACCCAAGGTCTGCTCCACGCCCTGGGGCCGGACCACTGCGCCGCCATGGCCACGCTCGGTACCCTGGGCGGCGGCCGGCGCCGCGTCGCGCTGAAGACCGCGCTGAGGTTCGCCCTGGGCCACGCGTTCATGCTGGGCGGCATCGCCGCCGTCTGCCTGTTCGCGGGCGTGGGCCTGTCGGAGACCTTCGAGCGCTGGGCGGAGGTGTTCGGAGGCGCCGTGCTGGTGGCGCTGGCCGTCACCGCGCTCATCTTCCCGCACAGCCTGGACCACGGGCACCCGCACCTGCCCGGCCACGACCGCAAGCCGCACGAGCACGTGCACACCGTGAGCACCGCCGCGGGCGCCTTCATGGCCATCAGCGGCGTGCGCTCGCTGCTCATCGCCCTGCCCCCGCTGTTGGTGGGCGGCAGCATGAGCCTGTCCGCGTGGACGTACCTGCCCGGCTTCGCGCTGGGCATCCTCATCGGCATGGGCGCGGTGGGCCTGCTGTTCGCCGAAGGGCTGTCCCGCGCCAGCGCGCGCATCAGCCTGTGGATCCAGCGCGGGGTCGCCCTGGGCTCCGGCGCGCTGGGCCTGTTCTGGATTGGCTCCCGGCTGGTGTAGCAGCGCGGGAGCGGCGTCCGGCTACCGCTTGTCCAGGATGCCCAGCGCCATCATCGACACCAGGAACCCGTGGACGACGTGCTCCGGGCGGTTGGCGAACGCGAGCAGCTCCGCCACCACGCGATTGCCGTCGATCTTCGGCAACAGCTCCGCCTCCCAGCGCTCCAGCTCCACCTCGTTGAGACCGTAGGCGGGGGCGACCGCGGGGATGAGCCGGTCCTCGGGCTGGAGCAGCCGGCGCAGGCGCTCCGGCTTGTAGAGCTTCTTGATGCCCCGGACGATGAGGTTGGCCGGGTGCACGTCCAGCTTGATGGACTCCGCGGAGGCCTTCTCCTTGAAGCTCATCACGTACGTGCCCTCCTCCCAGGAGAAGAGCGAGTAGATGATGGCCTTCACCTGCTGGCCCACGTAGTACAGCCGCTCCGTGTCCTTGAGCAGCGCGCGCTCCACCAGCACGTCGCCGGTGCGGCGGTGGCTCAGCGCGGCGACGGCGGACGCGTCCTGGAGCTGCTCGGGTTTGATCTTCCCCACGCGCACCAGGAACTGCCCGAAGCGGTCCGCCAGGAGGTTGGAGAGCGCGAACACCGGGGTGCCGTTCTCGAAGTAGACGACCTTCTTCACCTTGCCGCGCTGGATGCCCAGCTCGCCCGTCTCGCGCGACAGGTAGAAGGCGGTGAGCAGCGACGGCAGGTTGTCGCGCAGCTCGCCCCGGCGGCTGCCCGGCGCGCCCGCGCCCACCGGCAGCGGATCCGGCGGACGGCCCGGCGTGGGGGCCCGCACCTGGGTGGAGGCCACCTTCTGCATGGGCGTGGCGGTGAGGTTCGCGCCCCGGATCTCCGCCGTGAGGTTGCCGCCGCCAGTGACCTTGATGCGTCCGGTCAGCTCCATGGCGTCCTGCGGGCCCTCCTCCTCCACGTCGATGTCCAGCTCCACCTCGAAGGCGTCCTGCATCGAGGCGGAGGGGACCTTCTTCTCCGCGGGCAGCACCTTGGCCACCGCTTCGAGCAGCTTCTGGGCCTCGAAGGGTTTCTCGAAGTAGCCGGCGGCCTGGTACTTCTGGCGCGCCTCCGTGGCGTGCTTGCCGCCCTTGAAGACGCCCGTGATGAAGAGCAGCGGGAGCTGGGGGTTGTCCTTCCGCAGCGTGTCCGCGAGGTGGTAGCCCATCATGTCGGGCAGAAGGATGTCCAGGACGGCACACTGGGGCGGTGAGGCGCGCGCGGCCTCGATGCCCTGCTTGCCACGGCTGGCGCCGACCACCTCGTACCCGGCATCCTCGAAGAGCTGGGTGAGGAGGGAGAGGAGCTCCTGGTTGTCGTCCACGACGAGGATTCGAGGCGCCATCGCGGGGGGACCGTAGCAGATTCGGCCGCCCTGTCGGCCAGCGATTCCAGGAACCCCGGAAGCCCGCCCCCTTCAGTGGAAAGATGCAAGCGTGCCGCTGGGGCGTTAGGGTGGCGCCCGCCTCTCATGTCCTCCCTCTTCTCGCGCCTCCGTCCGGCGGGGTTCCTGACCCTGACCTGCTTCCTGCTGCTGTCGCCCCTGGCGGCCGTGGCCCAGTCGCAGTCCGACGGAGGAGAAGAAGACCCCGGCGGCGAGGAGGGCGAAGGCAGCGTCGGGCGGGTGCCCATCAACTGCCGCAGCAGCAATGACTGCGCGCCGCGCTTCAGTTGCGACACCGGCAAGTGCAAGTACACCGGGATACGGCAGGCCCAGACCCAGGGCTGCCTGCTGGGTCCTGAAGCGGCGCTGATGGTGCTGGGCGTGGCCGCGGTGGCCGGCTCCCGGCGCCGCCGCTAGGCCCCCCACCCCCTCTCCCAAGGAGCGACGCGCGATGCGGCTGGGCCTCAAGGCGGACAACCTCCTGGAGCGGGTGGCGGACTTCCTCAACCTGGCGCCCCAGCCCCTGGCGCACGCCTTCTTCGGGATGATGGCGTCGCGCACGCTGATGGCCGGCGCGCGCCTGGGCGTCTACGCGGCGCTGGCGGACGGCGCGGCGACCGCGGAGGCGCTGGCGGCCCGGCTCAAGACGAGCACCGAGGGCATGCGGGCGCTCCTGGAAGCGCTCATCGCCTGCGAGGTGGTGGAGCTGCAGCGGGGCCGCTTCCGGCTGGCCCCCCGGGCCCGGCGGTGGCTGGATCCGCGCTCGCCGCAGGCCATCACCGCGTTCCTGGAGTTCAACTACGCCCAGTGGGACTGGTGGGGGCAGTTGGAGAACGCGGTGAAGAGCGGGCAGTCGGTGGACATCCACCAGTTCGCTCCGGACGACCCGCGCTGGCGCGACTACATCCAGGCCATGTACCAGCTGGCCCGGCTGGCCTCGCCGGAGGTGGCGGCGGCCATCCCCCTGCCCCGGGGCGCCAAGCAGTTGCTGGACCTGGGCGGCGCGCATGGCTGGTACGCGGCGGAGCTGTGCCGGGTGCACCGGGGCCTGAAGGCCACGGTGGTGGACCTGGAGGGCAGCGTGCGCGTGGGGCGGGAGATCATCGCCCAGGCGGGGCTGTCGCACCGGGTGACGCACAAGGAAGGCGACGTGCTGAACACGGAGCTGGGCGGGCCGTATGACGGCGTGCTGCTGTTCCAGGTGATGCACCACCTGACGCCCGCGCAGAACGTGGCGCTGCTCCGGCGCGTGCGCGGGGCGATGGCGTCCAAGGGCACGTTGGCGGTGCTGGAGTACCTGCGCGAGGAGCGCGACACGCAGGGCACGTCCGCGCCGCTCATCGGGCTGCACTACTTCCTCACGTCGGGCGCGGCGGCGTACACGCCCGCGGAGGTGGAGGGCTTCCTGGACGACGCGGGCTTCAAGGTGCAGAGCACCCGGCCCATCCGCCATCTGCCGTTGCAGACGTTGATCATCGCGCAGCCGGAGTAGGGGCCCGCCCGCTGGCTTGTCAGACGGCGTTGCTATCTCCACACTCCAGGCATGGCCTATGGCGCGAAGACGCTCGAGGGTCCCGCGACCCTCGCTGATATCGAGGCCCTGCCCGAGGGCGTGGTGGGCGAGATCATCGACGGGACGTTGTACACGCAGGCGCGGCCCCGGGCCGAGCATGGCTATTTCGAACTGAGGCTCTTTCGCGAGTTGGACGAGTCGTTCCAACTGGGCGGGGAGCAACCGGGCGGCTGGTGGATCATCACCGAGCCCGGCATCCGGGTGGGAGGCTCGCCGGAGTTCAGCCCGGACCTCGCGGGCTGGCCACGCGAACGGGTCCCCGGGCTGCCCAAGGGACAATGGACCGATGTTCCCGATTGGGCGTGCGAAATCCTCTCCCCCTCCACGCGCGCCTACGACCAGCGCATCAAACGGCCTTTCTACGCGCGCATCGGCATCCGGCACCTGTGGTTCGTGGACCTTGAGGTGCGCACGCTCACCGTGAGCGAGCTGCGGGAGGGACGCTGGGTGGAGATGGGCGTCTATGGCGAAGAGGATGACCTCATCCGGGCGCCACCGTTCGATGAGCGGGACCTGCGTCTGGGCTGGCTCTGGAAGTCCATCCGCTAGGGTTCACTTTCGCCACCGCTTCTTCATCCGCTCCAGCTTCTTCCGCTCCTCCTCGAGCTGCCCTTCGAGCACCTCGCGGTGGAGCTGCGCGAAGTCCACCATCGGCCGCTGCCTCGGGTAGGGGTGGGGGCCCGCATGTTCGAGGATGGCGTTCATCGCGGAGAGCGCCTCGTACAGCATCCCCTCCCGCAGGAGCACCAGCACCCGTCCCATGAGCGCCGCGGACACCAGGGCCCGCATCCGGGGATCCGGGTCCTCGCAGTAGCGCACGTCCACCTCATCGAAACATTCGAGCGCCTCTTCCCAGTGCCCCAGCCCCTGGAGGGCATGGGCCCGCTGCAGGAGCGCCGCCGACGCCATGTCGACCTTGAGGGGCTCCGGGTCCCCGTCACAGGCTTCCAGCAGCGCTTCGCTCAGGCGCAGCGCCTCCTCGAATTGCTCCAACTGGTTGTACACGTTCGGAAGCAGCACCCGGGCCGCGCCCACCGCGTCGCGCAGGCCCCCGGGCGGAAGCTCCGACGAACCGAAGCGGCGCAGCAATTCCCCCACGCACTGGAGGGCCTGCTGGGGGCTTTCCTGCTCCTGCAGGAGACAGGCCCGGTAGAGCATGGACCAGGCCACGCCTTCCCACAGCGCGGGCTTGCGCGGACTCCAGAAGCGGCGCTCCACCTCGTCGAAGTGGATGAGCGCATCCACCGCCTTGTCCAGCTCCGACAGCGCCGCGCCCCGGTGCGCCAACGCCCGCGCCACCTGGAGCTGGAGCGCGGGCACCCGCGACAGCGTGTGGCGCCGGTACACCTCATCGCAGAGCGGAATCACCTCCAGGACGAGGCCCGTGCGGACGAGCGTGCGCGCCCGGTCCATCAGCTCCTTCGCCTCCACCTCCGGAGAAACTGGAGGCGCGGCGCCATCAGCGTCCGGCATCAGCCTGTCCCGCGCCCCCCGGGGCCAGCGGCGGCACGTCCCGGCCCTCGCCGAAGCCGAGCGCCCAGAAGCGCGGCCGCACCTCCTCCTTCAACAGCAGCCGCAGGAGCAGGTACTTCGCTTCGTCCTGCCCGTCGAACGCCATCGGGAAGGTGCCGTAGTGCATCGCCACCGACGTGGAAGAACGCAGCACGCGGTGCGCCTCCAGCGCCTGCTCCGGTCCCATGTGCACCGGGTGGATGATGCGCGGACGGAACGCCCCGATGGGTAGCACCGACAGGCGCATGGGGCCGAAGCGCTCCGTGATGCGCTGGAAGTGCGGGCCCAGGCCCGTGTCCCCCGCGAAGAGCACCGGGCCGCCAGACGTCTCCAGCACGTAGCCCGCCCAGAGCGTCTCCTCCTGGTCCGTCAGCCCCCGGTTCGAGCGGTGCTGCGCGGGCACCGCCGTGACCTTCACGCCCGGAGGCCCGCCCTTCGCGGACTGCCACCAGTCCAGCTCCTCCACGTGCTGGAAGCCCTCGTTCTTCAAGAGCTCCCGGTTGCCCAGGCCCACGAGGAACAGCGGGTGGTGCGCGGCCTCCAGCCGGCGCAGCGTGGGCAGGTCCATGTGGTCGTAGTGGTTGTGGCTCACCACCACGAAGTCGATGGGCGGCAGGTCCTCGAAGCGGATGCCGGGGGGCCGCACACGGTGGGGCCCCACGAAGGACACGGGACTGGCCCGGTCCGAATAGATGGGGTCCGTCAGCACGTTCACCCCGTCCGCCTGGAGCAGCACCGTGGCGTGGTTGATGAACGTCACGCGCAGTTGGCCTGGGCCCACGCGGGTGGGGGGCTTCGGTCCGAAGGGCAGCTCCGCGTACTCACGCCATGCGCCGCGCTCCTCCTTCAGCGCGGCCCCGATGAGCTTGAGGGCGGGCAGCTTCGGCGCGTCGCCCAGGTTCTGGAACGTCTCTCCGTCGAAGTGGTCGGTCGCCGGGCCGCGGTGCACGGTGCCGGCGAAGCAGCCCGTCCACAGCGACAGGGCCAGCACGGGCCACAGCCGTGTCACTTGATGACGATGGTCCAGTCGCATTCGAAGGGCTCTCCGTCGAGGGATGGCAACACGTAGCGCGAGGCCTGGATGCTGGCGAGCGCCTGCGCCAGCAGCTCCGGGGGCAGCGTCGCTTCACGCACTTCACACTGTTGGGGCACGCCGCCCTGCACCAGCCGGCACGTCACGCGGACGTGGTGCTTGCGCCCCTCGCGCCAGCGCAGGAAGGCCTCCTGGAACACCGGGTCGTCCGGAGGGCCGCCCCTCACGCGCCGGGGCTCCTTCACGTGCTGGGACAACCAGGCGCAGGCGTCCTTCATCTGCCCGTCGCAGGCCCTGCCCATCAGGGACAGCGCGCGCAGGCGCTCCGGGCCCCGCGCGTCCGTGGCCAGCAGGGTGAGGGCCTGGTCGAAGCAGGACTTCGCCGTGCGCACCGTGCAGGCCTCGGTTGTCGCTGGAGGCGTGCCCGCCGCGAAGGCCCCGACGGGCGCGGGGCGCATCAGGTCCTCCGTCACGCGGGCCGGGTCGCTCTTGCGCGGGCCGCACGCGGACGCGGCGCCCAGCAGGGCCAGCAGGAGGAGGGACGGACGCCAGGGCATGGCGTCCATCGTAGACGGCCTGGGCCCGGGAAGGGATGTCAGCCGTGCGCGGAGGGAGACGTGGCGTCGCCCAGCCAGGCTTCGAGCCCCGCCACGAGCTGGGTCCACCCCTTCGTGGTGCTCTCCCGCCACTGCTCGCCCGCGGGGCCCATCTCATGGGTCAGGGTGAGCTCGCAGCCCGTGCCCAGGGGAACGATGTCCACCGTCAGCCGGTCGCGGTCCTGGGAGTACTTCGGCACGCACAGGGTGAACACCAGCCGGCGAGGCCGGTCGATCTCCAGGTATTCGCCCACGTGTTCGACCTCCTCGCCGTCGCGCAGGTCCGCGAAGCAGTAGGAGCCACCCACGCGCGCATCGATTTCCGAGCGCACCAGGGGCGTATTGGGGCGGGTGACGAAGAGCCAGTGGCGTACCTTCGAGGGGTCCAGCCACGCATCGAAGACGCGTTCGGCGGAGGCCTTGAAGCGGTGGGTGACGCTCAGCTTCACGGGGAGGGGCGGGGTCATCGGGTGCGTCCTTGCTTCGGGGGAGGAGCGGAAGCGAGGGCGCGGTCCTCTTCCTGGAGGAGCTCATCGAGCGCCTGCAACCGGGCGCTCCAGTTCACGCGCTGCGCATCCATCCAGCGCGTCACGTCGTCCATCGGCTTCGGGGTGAAGGACAGCAGGTGTTCGCGGCCCTCGCGGCGCCGGTGCACCAGGTGCGCGCGCTCCAGCACGCGGATGTGTTTGGACACCGCGTTGAGGGACATGGCGAAGGGCTGGGCCAGCTCCGTCACGCGCACCTCCCCCGCCGACAGGCGCTGGAGGATGGCCCGTCGCGTCGGGTCGGCCAGCGCCAGCAGGGTCTGGTCCAGGTGGTTCGGGGCCACGGGCAGCCGCATCATTCAACCTCTGGGTTGAATATCAACGCGGGGGCGTAGGGTGTCAAGGCAGCGTGTCGGCGCCGGGGGCAGCCTCAGCGACCGCGAGCGGCCTCGAGTGCCCTGGCCAGCGTTCGCGTCCCAGCGCGGAGGGCGTCCGGGCGGACGCCGCCGAAACCGAAGACGAGGCCGGCTTCACGGCGGCGACCGAGGAAGTAGTCGGACAGGGCGGCCACCTCCACGCCCAGCCGGGCCGCTTCGTCGCGGACGCGCAGGTCGGATCCTGGCGTCACGAGCGACGCGGACACCTGCATGCCGGTGTCACAGGGCCGGGGCGACAGGGCTCCCGCGCAGTCGGTGCGCAGCGCTTCGAGCAGGGCTTCGCCGCGTTCCCGGTAGGCCACCCGCATCCGGCGCAGGTGGCGCGCGAAGTGACCTTCCGCGAGGAACACCGCCAGCGCGGCCTGCTCCAGCGCGGAGGCGGGCGCGGGAGAGGCGGCACGGGCCGAGGCGAAGGCGTCCACCAGGGACGGCGGCGCGACGAAGAAGCCCAGGCGCAGGCCGGGGAACATCGACTTGCTGAAGGTGCCCACGTAGACGACGCAGCCGGCCTCATCCAGTCCCTGGAGCGCGGTGAGGGGACGGCCCCGGTGACGGAATTCGCTGTCGTAGTCGTCCTCGATGATCAGCCCCCGCGTGCGCTCTGCCCAGTGCAGCAGCGCCATCCGCCGTGACAGGCTCAGCGTGACGCCCAGCGGGTACTGGTGCGAAGGCGCCACCACCGCGACACGAGCCCGGGGTGCCCGAGCGATGCCAGCGCCCACGTCCAGCCCTTCCGGATCCACGGGCACGGGGACGGGCCGCCCCCCGGCGGCAACCACCGCGCGCCGGACGCCCGGGTAGCCCGGGTCTTCCACCCAGACGGCGTCTCCCGGGTCGAGCGCGAGCCGGAGGACTTCATCGAAGGCCTGCTGGGTCCCCGCGGTCACGAAGACCTGTTCGGCGACACACCGCACACCGCGCGACACGGACACATGGGTGGCGATGGCTTCGCGCAGAGGCCCATGGCCCAGGGGGTCGCCTCCATCGAGCAGCCCGGTGCTCGCGCGAGCATGGACGCGCGTCACCGTGCGGCCCCACAGCGCGGTCGGAAACAGGTCGAGCGCGGGGACACCCGGACGGAAGGCACGGGGCGCCGAGCCCAACCGGGGCGCCCCGACAGGCGATGTCTTCCGGGCACGGGCCGAGGCAGCAAGCCGGGGTCCCCGAGACACACGGGGCATGGCGCTTCGGGTCCGGTCCTCGGGGGCGACAGGCAGTTCGGGAGCGACGCGGGTGGAGGCGCCGGCGCGGGCCACGACGTAGCCCTCGGCGGCGAGCGCATCCAGGGCCTGGAGAACGGTGCTGCGAGCCACGTCCAGCTCCAGGGCAAGCTGGCGGGATGACGGGAGTCGCCATCCGGGCGCCAGCGCGCCGGAGAGGATGCGCATGCGGACGCCGTCGAAGAGCTGCTCGTGGAGCGGCGTGGAGGTTCGAGGGTCCAGCCGGAGGAGCAGGGAGGTGACGACGCCGGGAGGGGTCTTCAACTGGTAGGGTCGATTCGCTCGGAAGTGGTCTTCATGACCCTACCAGTTTGCTGACAAGGATGGCTTCCGCACCCGAACCCCGGAAGCCCCATGCCGTCCGTTCCCACCGCCTGCTGCTCGGTCCTCGAACTGCGCCAGTACACGCTGCATCCCGGCCAGCGCGACGCCCTCATCACGCTCTTCGACCAGCACTTCGTGGAGGCCCAGGAAGCGGTCGGGATGCACCTCGTCGGTCAGTTCCGCGACGAGGAGCGACCGGACCGATTCGTGTGGATGCGCGGCTTCACGGACATGGTGTCCCGGAGCGCGGCGCTGGGGACCTTCTACGGAGGTCCGGTGTGGAAGGCGCACCGGGACGCGGCGAACACGACGATGCAGGACTCCGACAACGTTCTCCTCCTGCGCCCGGTACGTCCGGACACGGGCCTGGAACATCCGGGCATGCCCAGGCCGCCCGTCGAAGCCGCGGCACCTGCCGGCTCACGCGTGGAGGTGACGCTCTGTTTCCTGAAGGCCCCCGTCGACGAGCCCCTCATGCGGCGCTTCGAGCAGCACGTGCGACCGGCGCTCACGGAGCTGGGGGCCGCCCCCCAAGGCCTCTTCCAGACCGAGCCCGGGGAGAACACCTTCCCTGCCCTGCCCGTGCGCGCGGGAGAGCACGTCCTGGCCTGGCTCACGGTGTTCCCCTCCGTCGAGCGTCACCGCGCGCACCGTGAACCGCGGGCCCATTCCACCCCATGGAAGGAGCACGTGCTGCGAGCACTGCATCCGGCGCTGAGCGCACCGCTCGAACACCTGACGTTGGTCCCCACCCTCCGCTCCCAGTTGCGCTGATCCGCCTCACGAAAGGACTCCCACCATGAAACCCCTGCCCCCGCTTCCCACGGGCGACGTGCACGACTTCGACTTCTTCCTGGGCGAGTGGACCTGCCACAACCGGCGCCTCAAGAAGCGCCTGTCGGGCAGTGACGACTGGGACGCCTTCGCTTCACGGGCGCGCTGTCGGCCACACCTGGGAGGCGTGGCCAATGTCGAGGAGGCCGAATTCGAGCGTGGATTTTCCGGCATGGCGCTGCGGCTGTTCGACCTCCAGCAGCGACGCTGGTCCATCTACTGGGTCGACAGTCGCGGAGGCGTGCTTCTGCCCCCGGTGCGAGGAGGCTTCACGGGAGACCACGGCATCTTCTACGGCGAAGACACCGACGACGGTCGTCCGGTCCAGGTCCAGTTCCGGTGGACGCGGCAGGGAGTGGACCGCGCACGGTGGGAGCAGGCCTTCTCGCTCGATGGCGAGAAGTGGGAGGTGAACTGGGTGATGGAGTTCACCCGCGTGATGGGACATCCGGCGTCTGGCGTTTGAACCCAGCCATGAGCATCCATGGCATCGCACCCGCGAACCTGGACGCCCACATCCTCCCCCGGGTTGAATGCACACGCTCTTTTCCGGGGGTCCATCCGTTGCGTCATCTGCTCGCCACCGTTCCGCTGTGTGCGCTCTTCGGCTGCGCCTACGTGGGCCTTACTCCAAGCAACGGTGCGATGCTGGGCCCGCTACCCGTGGCCATCCGGATCGGTACGCCTCCCGAGAGAACCCTCGCGTCGCCAGACACGCCCAGCGAGGATCCGGCTTCCGCTCCGGCGACCGCGTCCCGTGCGGACTCACCTTCCCCCAGGAGGGCTCCGAGGCCGTGACGCCAGCGGCCCACCCCGTGGAAGCCTCCGCTTCGCCCGGCACCACGCAGTAACGCTCTCCTCGCTCGCGGGGTTGTGAACGAACCGCTCCCGTCCCGCCGAATCGGTTCGATAGACCGCCGGGCATCTGGGAACCCTCCTCTGCCCCGCCTCCGATTCACGAAGGCGGACCGTGCACCGGGAGCCCCGCGATGTAGCCATCCTGCGGGCCCCAGACGATCAACGTCGGCGGGGCGTGCGTGTCTCTCCCAGGAGGCACGGCCATGCTCACACGGAGCCAATCACTCCCATCCAGGACCCACGCACGAGCGTGAAGCGGTGGAGGGCCCGCACCGGGGGACCGTCCCGCCGTGTGCGGACGCCGACAGAAAGCTCAGGCGGACGGCGGGGCGCGCAGCAGCGTCGCGGACTCGTAGAGGCTCTGCTGTTGGAAGATGCCCGACGCGGACGCGTCCTTCTCCAGCTTCTCCTGCACGCCCTTGGGAAGCTGCGCGTAGAGGTCCTGGCCCAGCAGCCCCTCCAACTGGTCCACCGGCACGCGCGAGGACTCCAGCAGGGGGATGATGTCGTCCTTCTTGGACGGGCCTTCCTTCGCGTTCGGCACCATGTACGCGAACATCGACAGGTTGCCGTTGGGCAGCTCCAGCAGCACCGTCTTGAAGTTGTGCGTGGGCACCGCCATCTTGCGGTCCTTCGCGCCCATCGTTTCAATCGACTCGGGCGGCAGCGGCTTGCCCTTGTCGTCCAGGTACAGGTTGCCCGTGACGATGTAGGCCTTGCCGCCCGTCTCCTTCACCAGCTCCGACACGCCGCGCTCCAGCGTGCGCCAGATCTGCTGGTTGTGATTGCCGTGCTGCGGGGCGATGTTGCTCATGTAGTGGCTTTCGTTCATCGCCGCCTGCGTGGGCGAATCCTCGGCCGCCTTCATGTGTCCCCGGTCGAAACCGGTGTTGTTGTAGTCGGAGTCCGTCACGCCCCCGACGCCCACTTCCGGGTCGCGCACGAAGGTGCTGTTGAGCCGGCTGACGTCCGCGGGCGTCTCCTTCACGTCCGCCGCGGACAGCATGTAGCTGACGAACGTGGGCACGTTCTTGTCCGTGTCCAGGAGCGTGCGCGAGTACTCCTTCACCAGGTTCAGTCCAGGCGTCGCGCCTTCGCCGCCCGCGGGCCGGAGCGGATCCAGTTCGCCCGCGACCTCCGCCACGCGGCTCTGGAAGGTGGCCATCTGCTGGTCGGGCACCCACTGCGTGTCCGCCGCCGTCCCCGTGCCCTTGGCCTGATTGGCCTTGGACGCGTTCACGTAGGCCGTCAGCTCCTCGGCGGAGAGTTGCCCGTCCGCGTTGCCACCCAACAGGTCCGCGCGCTTCGCCACCGACGCCTGCCAGGGGCTGTCGAACGCGTCCACCGACACCGACTGCGCGCCACCCGCGAGCTTCGCGTCGAGCGCCGCGCGCTGCTGCTGGAGGGCCGTGGACGTGAGGAACTGCGCGTCCGTGGGCGCGGAGAGGTACGACTCCAGCTCCGCCGCGGACACCTGGCCGTTCTCACCCCGGCCGTCCACGCCGCCCTCGTCCGCCGCCTTCAGCAGCCGGCCCTGCCAGCTCTCATCGGTCCAGCCGAACTTCTGCTGGAGGTCGGAGATGGCCACTTCCTGGGTCGCGGAGCGCTTCCAGCTTCCCCCCGAAGGGGCCGCCACCGTGTTGGAAGGAAGGGCGCTGGCGGGGGCGGCATTGCCCGGCACGGGCGCGGCAGGCACCGCGGTGTTCGCGGGCGCGGCGGCGGTGTCGGACGCATTCGCGGACGTAGGGCGCGGGGGCGTGGCTCGCGTCGGGATTCGCAGCGACATGCGGTGAACGTCCTCGGGGCCGGTGGGGGAACAGTCCGGGAGAGGGGCCCCTCCACTCATCGTCGGCGTGACGCGGCACCCGGTTGCGTCGCGCCTCCCTTTTTCTCAGGGGGCGGGGCTTTTTTCGGTCAGGATCAACCCAGCTGTCACTTTATGCCGGACTTGTTGGGCGCCTGCGGGCGGTGGCCGTCGGGTCGGGCGTGCTGGACGGCATGGACGATGCGGGCTTCGGCCTGCAGCTTTTCGACGGCGGCGGCAGGCAGGCGGGCGCGTTCGGCGGCGACGGCGAGGGTGATCAGGAAGGCCTCGCTGACAGGCCCCTGGGTGGAGGTGTTCCGGGCGGAGGGGGTGAAGGCGTGGGCCTCCACCACGTCGCCTGACGCGGTGCGCACCCGCACCGGACGCTCCTCGTTGGCTAGGGCGAGGGCGGTCTCCAGGCGGGCCAGGACGGGCCAGGACTCGGCGTCCACGGCACGCAGCCTGCCGGTGACGTGGTGACCGGGGGCTTCCACGAGGCGCGCGACCCGGCCGCCCCAGTTGGGCACGTGGACGTCGTAGACGACGTCCACGTCCAGGGCTTCGGCGAGCTCGCCTTCGGGGAAGTCGGGCACGGGGGGCAGGCCGTGCAGGTGCCGGCTCGCCGCGGCCGGAGCCAGGTCGAGGGAGAACGCGAACCAGGGACGCGAAGCCGCGGGGCCAGGTGCCATGGGCCCGAGTGTCCCCGGCGTGCGGCGGGCGGACAAGGGGCGGGCGGTGCGGATCCGCGCGGGGTGGGTTCCGAAGGGGACGCGGACCTGTCCAGGAGCAGGGGCCCGATGAGGCTCCCGCTCCCGGCCCTCCCTAGAAACGCATCGCCTCCACGGCGGCCACCATCTTGCCGACGTCGTAGGCATAGAAGCCGGCCGAGTTCAGGTTGTTGATCTCCCCGACGTACAGCTCGCCCCCGTGCATGAAGACATCCAGCGCGTAGGCGCGGTCCGGCCCCCAGGTGTCCGCCATGCGCTGGGCGAACGCGTGGACCTCCGGCTCCACCTCCAATGAAGCCAACACCCGGTCGCCCAGCTTGTAGAGCGAGCCCGTGATGACACGACCGTCCACGACGACCATGCGGTACTCGCGCTGGATGGCCCTGGGCTCGCTGACCGCCACCAGCGTGTCCGCGGACACCGTCGCGTACGTGTCGAGCGCGAGAACCTGCTCGCGCCACTTCGCGAACGCCTCCCACGACGTCACCATCCCGGAGAACGACTTGTCATCCAGACAGGGCCGGATGAAGAAGCGCCCCTCGCGCACGGACACGTCCGCGAGGCGGCAGACCGTGGCGTCCGCGTTCAACAGGTGCCGGCCCAGGTGCTTGCGCCAGAGGCGATAGTCGAACTGGTCATTGATGAAGGCGCCCGGAGTCCAGCCCTGCGCAAGCGCATGGCGCGTCAGGCTGAGCGACCCCATCACGACCACCGGCCCCGAGAGCTCCAGCGAGGGCTCGACGCCGCCCCCGAAGGGGATGACCTTGACCAGCGTGTGCGGGATGGAGCCATGCACCAGGACATCCATCAACGTGTGGAAGCCCTGCTCGTTGAAGAGGTTGTTCTGGACGACCCAGTGCATGTGCGACTCCGTGGAAGAGGACCGCCGCGAGGACGGGTGACACCGCGCGCGGCTGACACCCGGGTCACGTCACCACGGCGGCGAGGATGCGCTCGAAGAGCCAGGGGCTGTGGCCCAGCAGGCGCACCACGGGCCTTCGCAGGCGCGGACGCCGTGCGAGCATCAGCAGGCCGTGCGTCGTCCACGAGTACTTGCGGAACACGCGCTGGAAGGTGCGCTCGTAGGGCAGCAGCGTGTCGCGGCCTGCCCCCTTCGCCAGTGCGTCCGGGAGCAGCGCGCCCAGGGACTCCGCGCAGGCGAAGGCCAGGGTGAGGCCCTCGCCCGTCACCGCGTCCACGTAGCCCGCCGCGTCCCCCACCAGCGCGAAGCGGTCCGCCACCCGCGTCCGAGCCACGCGCGCCAGGGGCCCCGCGCCGCGCACCTGCGAGTCCGGCTCCACGCCCTCAAGCTGTTCCGCGATCCTCGGGAAGCGCGCCAGCAACGCCTCGAAGCCCACGCGCTCCGCCACGGTGCCGGCCTCCCACAGGAAGGCGATGCCCACCCGCTCCGCTCCGGCTGGCGTCACGTACGCCTCGACACCGGAGGAGAAGTGCACCTCCACATAGGGGGTCCAAGGCACGCGGCGGAAGTGCCGCCGCAATCCGAAGCGCCGAGGACCTTCCTGCACCACGTCCAGTCCCTCCGCTCGGCGCAGCGGCGAAGCCAGTCCGTCCGCCGCCACCAGGAACCGCGCCTGCACCGACCCCGTGGGCGTCTCCAACAACACGCCCTCCTCCGTGCGCTGGTGCGCCACGACCTGCGAGTACTCCCGCAGGTCCACGCCCACTTCACGCGCTCGCGTGACGAGCGCCGAGGACAACGCCAGCCTGCGCACCCCCAACCCACCGGGGGCCGGCAGCTTGCCTTCCGCCGTAGTGCCATCCTCCTGCACGTAGCGGATGCCAACGAAGGGCGAGCTCTCGCGCCGGTCCAGGTGCGTCAGCGCTCCCAGCCGCTCCAACGCCGCGAGCCCCGAAGGCATCAGGCCCTCGCCACAGGCCTTGTCCACGGGCGTGGAGGACCGCTCCAACACCACCGTGTCCAACCCACGCTGCGCCGCCGCGATGGCCACCGCGAGCCCCGCCGGACCGCCTCCGACCACGACCACGTCGTGACGTTTCACCCGCCCTGCCCCATCACGAGTCATGCTCGGCGCGCACCATCGCCAGCGCGCTCTTCGCCATCTCCACCGCGATCCCCACCGCGCCCATCTTCTTCGGCGCCGTCAGCTCGCCGGCCAGATAGCGCCGCAGCGCTTCGCCCCGGCGCAGCTTGCCGCTGGACGTGCGCGGCAATGTGCCCGGCTCCAGGATGCGCACCGTGTGCGGCTGCACGCCCGTCGCCGTCACCACCGCGGAGCGGATATCCGCCTCCACCGACTGCTCGTTCCCCGGCGCCGCGCGCTCCGCGAGGATCAACAACGCTTCGTCCTCGCTGTCCTCGGGCGTGAAGCCGAGCGCCACCGCGCACCCCGTGCGCACGCCCTCCACCGCGCCCAGCGGTTCCTCGAAGGCCTGCGGCGCGTGGTTCGCGCCCCGGATGATGACCAGGTCCTTCGCCCGGCCCGTCAGGTACAGCTCCCCGTCCGCGCCGAAGCCCAGGTCTCCCGTGTCCAACCAGCCATCGTCCCCCAGCGCGCGCTCCGTCGCCTCCGCGTCCTCGAAGTAGCCGCGCATCACCGACGGCCCCTTCGCGAACACGCGCCCCACCTTGCGCTCCGGCAGCTCCGCGCCATCCTCGCCGCGCACCTGCACCTCGAAGCCCGCGACCGGCACGCCCACGCTCACCAGCGTCCGCGTCCCGTCGTGCGCCAATCCCTCGCGCGCCAGCGCGTCCGGATCCACGCCCAGCTCGCGCGGGCCGCGCCCTGCCGGAGGGAACGTCACCGCCAGCGAGGCTTCGGAAAGGCCATACACCGGCCGCAGCGCCCGCGAGGAGAAGCCCCACTTCTCGAACCGCTCCGCGAACCGGCGCAGCGTGTCCGCGGACACCGGCTCCGCGCCGTTGAGCGCGTGATGCCAGCCCGACAGGTCCACGCCCTGAAGCTCCGCGTCCTTCACCCGCTTCAAGCACAACCCATAGGCGAAGTTCGGCGCTGGCGACACGAAGCCCCGGTGCCGGGACAGCGCCCGCAACCACAGCGCAGGCTTCACCAGGAACGTCTCCGGCGGGATCAGCACTAGGCTGCCTGGATAGTACAGCGCGGCGAGCACGCAGCCGATGAGCCCCATGTCGTGGTACAGCGGCAGCCAGCTCACGCCCACCGGCGTCACGCCCGGAGCCACCGGCATCGCCGCCTCCAGCGCCGCCACCTGCGCCAGGAGCGCCCCGTGCGTCAGCGCCACCGGCTTCGGCGCCACCGTGGAGCCGGATGAGAACTGGATGAGCCCCAGCGCATCGGGCGCCACCTCCACCTCCAGGTCCTCGTCGCCGTGCATCACCGCGTCCACCGTGTGGCACCCCAACCGGGGCCGCGCGGTCTCCACGCTGGGCCCCAGCAGGAGCCGCACGCGCATGTCCGTCAGCACCGCCACCGCGCCCGTCACCTGGAGCATGCGCGACGTCGTCCGGTGGTACTCGTCCAGGCGCCCCAGCCGCACCGGCGGATACAACGGCACCGGCACCGCGCCCGCAAGCAACGTGCCGAAGTAGGCATCCATGAACGCGGGCGACGTGGGCAGCAGCAGCGCCACCCGGTCCCCCGGATTCACCCCCAGCCGCGCGAGTCCCGCCGCCGCCCGCTTCGCGCGCCGGTACACCTGGGCCCAGGGCAGGGAGGTCTCACGCTCGGAGGCGTCCACGAACACGAGCCCCAGCGACGTGTGCGACGTCGCCTTCAGCATCGCGTTCACCGTGGCGTGCTTCAACGCGGGCAGGACAGGCCCCTTCATGGCTGGGCCTCCACTTCCACCCGCGACGCGGCGACCCGCGTGGCCACCAGTCGCGACAAATCCTCCACCGTGCGCACGCCCTGCGCGTCCTCTTCCGACAGCATCACCCGGAAGCGATTCTCCAGGCCCACGGCCAGCACCGTCAGCCCCAGGCTGTCCAGATGCAGGTCGCGCAACAGGTCGTGCGAGGGCTCCACCACGCCCTCGAACTCCAGCTCCTCGCGGGCGATGCGGCGGATCTCCGCCATCACCTCTGTCACGGTGTCAGCCACGGCGTACCTCCGGAATGAAACGGGGACGGTGGGCGAACGCCTCGGAATACATCGCGCCGAGCGCCGCCTCCTCCGCGCGGATGCGCACGAAGAGCAGGGCCGCGTTGCCCACCGTGAAGACCACCGCCGTCACCCACGCTCCGTGGATGAGCGGCACGCACAACAACTCCAGCACCACCGCCACGTAGTTCGGATGCCGCAGGAAGCGGTACGGCCCGCCCGTCACCGGCGCCAGCCCCGGCACCACGATGATGCGCGAGTTCCACCGGTCCCCCAGCGTCCCGATGGCCCAGTACCTCAAGCCCTGCGCCACCACCGCGCCCACCAGCGCCACCACGCTCCACGTGCCCCAGAAGGGCCGGTGCAGGCCGAACACCTCCGCCACGCACGCCACCAGGAACAGCGTGTGGAACACCACCATGAACCGGTAATGCCCCTGCCCCGTCTCCACCCCGCCACGCTCGAAGGCCCGCGCCGCGTTGCGCTTGGAGAGCACCAGCTCCAGCAGCCGCTCCGCGATGAGCAGCACCATGAAGCCCGCGAACAACGCCTGGGTGCCCGTCACCAGCGCACCAGGACCATCTCCGCGCAGAAGCCCGGTCCCATGGCCATCACCACGCCCCAGTCGCCCGGCTTCGCGCCCGCCTCCTCCAGCGTCTCGCCCAGCACGAAGAGCACCGACGCGCTGGACAGGTTGCCCACCTGGCGCAGCGACTTCCACGAGCGCTCCAGCGCGCCCGCTTCCAGCTCCAGCGCGGACTCGAAGCCCTCCAGCACCTTGGGCCCGCCGGTATGCGCCACCCAGTGCCGCACGTCCTTGCGGGTCAGCCCGTGCTCCGCGAGGAAGCCGTCCACGTTGCCCCGGATGTGTTCCTTCACCAACTGCGGCACCTTGGCGGAGAGCACGACCTTGAAGCCCGTGTCCACCACGTCCCAGCCCATGACCCGTTCGGTGTCCGGGTAGAACACGGACCGCGAGCCCACCACGCGCGGCCCCGTCGCGCCCGGAGCTTCCGCGCCCCGCAGCACCACGCACGCCGCGCCGTCGCCGAAGAGGCCGGAGGCGATGATGTTGGGGATGGACAGGTCCTCGCGCTGCAACGTCAGCGAGCACAGCTCCGTGGCGATGAGCAGCGCCGTCTGCTTGGGGAACGCCCGCAGGTAGTCCGATGCACGGGCCAGTCCCGCCGCGCCCGCCACGCAGCCCAGGCCGAAGATGGGCGTGCGCTTCACGTCCTCGCGAAAGCCCATCCGGTTGACCAGCCGAGCGTCCACGCTGGGGGTGGCGATGCCCGTCACCGTGACGAAGAAGACATGGTCCACGTCCTTCGGCGTCAGGCCCGCGCGCTCCAGCGCCTGGCGCGCCACGGTTTCGGACAGCTCCGTGGCCACGCGGATCCACGCGTCGTTGCGCTGCTGGAAGGTCGCGAGCGCCGGGTACTCCTCCAGCGGGAGCGCCAGATGCCGGCCGCCCACCTGCACGTTGCGGTGCAGGTCCTCCAGGCGCTCCAGGTTGAAGTGCTTCGTCGCCCACACGGCGCGCAGCGCCGCGATGAGCTGCTCCTGGCTGGCGTAGTGCGGCGGAAGCGCGCGGCCCACCGCGCTCAAGGAAGGCGAGGGGGCGGTGTCGTGAAGGGTCGAGCTGAGCATGTAGTCCCTGGAGGGTCCCACCCTGGAAGTCGAGTTCCCAGGCTTAACCGGCGGACGGCCCGGATGCGATGGTCTACCGTCGCGCTGCATACGCCTGAACGCCCCGGGCGTTTCCACTGTTGCGCACGCGACGCGCTCTGCCCCTTGCGTCCGTCCGGACCGCCGCGCCCATGCTCCCGCATCGGACTGAGAAACAGGCCGGCTCGGTCCAGTCACGGCGCCCGCCCCTCTTCGGTTCTGCCCGTCAGCTGGAGCAGAAATGACCCGAGCTTCGCACTCGGAGCGAAGAGGCCGTGAATCTCGTGAGGCGCACCCGTAACGGAAGCACCGGGGATGCTGAAGTCCGCGCTCATCACGGGTAGGAAGAATGCCTGCCCGTTGGCTCTACCGGAGGACAGATGCAAATCACGGCAGTGAACCTTCCCAAGAACTACCAGGAGTTGGGCCTGGAACGGACGACCATGGGCCGGCTGGGCTCCGTGGTGGTGCTCGCGGGACCAAATGGGGGCGGTAAGTCACGGCTCCTTCAGTCTGTTCACAGAGCCGTCGTGGACTATCCCTTGCCTGCAGAGCAGAAACTCCTTCGGGTGCAGGTGGAGGACCGACAGCGAGCTCGACAACAACTGCGAGTCAACCTCTCCACTACATCCCAAGCGCGTGGTCCGTCGATTCACATCGAGATCCAAAACAACGAGTACTGGATTGAAGTTCACGAGAAACGTCTGGCGCTCACCACCCAGGTTGAACTCAAGAGCCTGCGGGACAACAAGCCAGTCCATCACTACGTACCCCGGCCCGTGGAGTTCGTGGATCCTTTCGCTCGGGCCCGGAATCAAGCCATCTCAGATGCCGACCAAGTACGCCAGGGGATCGGCTTCGAACCTCTGAGAGACGGCTGTCTCGCCTATATCAGCAACGTGCAGGACCGCTGGTTCCAGGCGACCCATCCCCTGGTGACCTCCAGCGAGGTTGAGAAAACACAGGCGACAAGCGAGTACCAGCGCCTTCGCGACGACATCAAAAAGCTCCTCGGCGAGCATCTAGGCAGGAACCACGATAGCGCGCCTACCCTCTGGGGCCGCGCCATCCCGAGCGCTGGGCTCTCCGATGGCCAGCGCCTCCTCCTACAGCTCGCAGTGGCCTTACACGCGCAAGGCACGAAGCTGAGCGAGGCCGTGCTTCTATTGGACGAGCCCGAGACCCATCTGCACCCAGCGGCAGTGATCGACGTTCTCGAAACGCTCCGCAAGGCGACACCGAACGGACAGCTCTGGATCGCGACCCACTCGTTACCTGTGCTCGCGTGGGCGCCGACCGAATCCCTCTGGTTCGTCCGCGAGGGTCATGCGACGTGGGCCGGGAAGGAACCAGAACACGTGCTCGCCGGTTTGCTCGGAGACACGTACGGCCGCGAACGCCTGGAGGCATTCCTCCAGTTGCCCGCGCAGCTCGCGAGCAATCGTTTCGCGGCGGATTGTCTTCTGGCTCCGACCGTCGTCATGACTGGCGGCGACGACCCGCAGCTGCGGCAGATCCGCGATGCCATCCTCAAGCTCCGTCGCCCCGACCGGCCTCTCCGCATCCTGGATTTCGGAGCGGGCAAGGGCCGATTGCTTGCGGCGCTGCACGAAGCCCACACCGAGGATCAACCGTTCGCCGAGGCGATCGACTACCGCGCCCTCGACGCGTCCCCGGCCGACCCCGAGCACTGCACCTCGTTGATCGACGCTGTCTACGGCGCGGGCGCATCGACCGAGCGGCACTTCATGCAATACGCCGAGCTGGAGGCTCAACTCGACGCAGCCAGCATCGACGTGGCGATTCTTTGCAACGTCCTGCACGAAATTGCGCCGAGCCAGTGGCCCTCCCTTCTCGGGCCCGGTTCAGCACTCGCGCGGCGGCTCCGGCCTGACGGCTTCCTGCTCATCGTCGAGGACATCCACATTCCAGTTGGGGAGAAGGCCCACCGCCATGGCTTCCTCCTGCTCGATACGTATCCCCTGAAGGGCTTGTTCGCCTGGCGCGAGACAGATGCTTCCATCCAGTTCGCGGCGGAGCGGGAGGGACGCCTGAAGGCATGGCTGGTGCCTGCATCGCTGCTACAGCGGGTCAGCTCCACAACGCGCACCGAAGCACTCCGGCGTCTTCAGCAACAGGCGCGGGGAGAACTCCAGAAGTTGCGTGAGGAGGCCACGAGCTTTCGCAACGGACACCTCCACGGCCTGTGGACCCAGCTCTTCGCCAACGCGAGCCTCGCCCTGGAGGATTTCGGGCCCGCGTCCGGCACGTCTCCGCTCCAGCCCACGGGCTGAACGATGCAGGTTCCGGCCCATGCCAGCCCTTCACATCAAGCGGGGCGGCCCGACTTCAGACCGGGACCGCCTTGCCCCCCGGCATGGGGCCCGGACACGACCAGGTCCGAGCCCATCCTGATCCAGAGGCTTATTAGTTGCACCCCTGGCTCGACAGCCAGTTCACGCCACGGGTCCGCTCGTTCGTGCCGTTCGACCCGCCGCCATCCACGTTCGAGAAGGACATGGACACTGCGCTCCCCGTGGACTGGTTGGTGAACTCCATCGTCATGTTGTTGGGGATGAGCGCGGTGGAGTTCGGATAGTTCGCACCGATGGAATAGCGCAACCGGCCGCTGGGCAGGCTCCCACACTTGGCCATCTTGTTTTCGAGCTGCACCCAGTTGCCACGGTTGAAGTTGGCATCCTGAGGCACAAGGTTCGCCCGCCCCCCCCAGCCCCCGAGCTGTGAGCCGATGAGGTGTCCTCCGTCGTAGTCGTTGCTGGGGTTTTCCGCGTCCCCCCACTGGCCCACGCTCGTCTGACAGGAGTCGAGGCGCGGCGCGGCGGCGATCCGAGGCAGGTCCTTGTACGCCCGGCTCGGACGGCCCACGCTGTCGATGAAGTAGTACTCGCCGTCGAAGTTGTGCCATTTGCTCCGGTCACTCGACGGGAAGAACTTCGGGCAGTCACTGATCACGGCCGCGGTGACGTTCCCGTGGGTGACGTACCCGACGCCGTAGGCCGTCAGCGCCTCCCGGATCTCCTCCTCCGTGTGGCTCTCGAAGAAGTCCATGAGGGCGCTCGGGCCACCGAAGTCCTGCTCGAGCTGACGGGTGACGTCTTCTCCGCCCAGGTCCGTGACGCCGCAGCCGCCAAGCAGCAGACCCAACACCACCGCGACTGAAAGCTTGTTCAAAGTGCGCATTCTCCCGGCTCCTTTTCACAACCTCAATTACCAAGAAGTCGAGAAAAATACGAGGAGGAGGTGATAAGCGCCTTGCAAGAATTCTGTAACAGTCCTGCTACAGCATGTTTCAGCCACCGTGAGTGCATGGCAGTCGTCGTTCCGCTCACGGGAGGACCAACATGGGGCTTGTGTTGACCTGACGGTCCTCGAACCCGGTGCCGGGTCCGGCCTCCACCGCCTGAAGCCCGAGCGCCCCTGGTGACACCACCCCGCCCTGTTCGGACCACTCGGAGACGAGCGGTGAGTCCGGAGGCAGGCAGAGGAAGTTGTCGTGCCATGCCGTCTGGACAGGCTCCGAACTCTCGGTGACCTGCGTGCAGCGCAGAACCGCTTCATCTCCCGTTGGCGCGGGAGTCCAGCGTCGGTTCCTGGCCCGTGGCTTCACGGCCGGACCTCACGACCTTGAAGACCTCAGCGTATGCAGACCGCTTCGACGTTGTTGCCGTCCGGGTCGAGCAGGAACGCGGCGGAGTACGTCGGGCTGTCGTCGGCGCGCACGCCAGGACGGACGGGGTCGTACACACTGCTCTCCTTGGGTGATGACCGTCATCCCAGGGAGGGCACCGCGCGCCCGACATGGAGGAACTTGCGCTCCTTCCGCGCGGCCTGACGGAAGCCACCAGGAGGGACGCCCGCGGCGCGGTGGAACGTGCGCACGAAGTTGGAGAGGTCACCAAAGCCGACGTCGAAGGCGATGTCCGTGATGGAGCGGGTGTCCCCGGCCAGCAGCCGTGCCGCGTGGCGCAGCCGCGAGCGGACCAGGTACTGGTGCGGCGTCACGCCCAGCACCTTCGAGAAGAGCCGCAGGAAATGGAACGGGCTGAGTCCGAACTCCCGGGCCACCCGTTCGAGCACGACGGGCTCGTGCGAGTGCGCGTCCAACCACAGCGCCGCCTCCACCGCGCAACGGCGATGCCGGGGCCCGGCATCCAGCGGCTTGCGCTTCCTTCCGGAAGCCAGGTCCACGAAGCGGGCCGCCAGCAGGACTCCCAGCTCATCCAGCCCGAGGTCGCGCCGGCCTTCCGCTGTCGCCTGCGCGAGTTCGGCGAACACCATCAATTCGGGCAGCGGCGGCATGGCGCCGGTCCGCCAGACCTCCCTCCGCCCGCCGAGGGCGTCTACCAACGTCTCCGAGAGTCGGAAGGACAGGCACTCGTCGCCGCCCACCACGTGCTCGTGCGTGCACTGGTATTCGTCACCGGGGTGGCCAATCAGCAACGAGCCCGCCACCAGCTCGAACGCGTTTCCTCGCGTGTGGTAGCCGAAGCTCCCCTTGCGGACATAGGCGATGGAGAAGCCCGTGTGCAGCTCCGTGAACGGCGTGTCGCCGGGCCCTGCGTGGCACCGGTAGTCGAACACCGAGAGTGAATCGCACCGCATGACCGTCGTGGCCGTCATCGTTCGTTCCCTCCGACCGTCGCCGCATCCAGGAGGGTATCCGCCCCAGGCCGTCGTGACGCGGCGAGAGCGTAGTCACGCCCGGCCCCGCGCACTTGGAGAATCTTGCCCTTTGCATCACGACACGGAGACCTCCAGCCGTGGACGCCAGTCCCTTGGACCGGAGTTCCACGCGACAGCAGTCCTGGACCCCCGCCCCCCAGAACGTGACGGTTCGCGCTTCGGGACAAGCCCCCGTTGGGACGCGAGACGCACGTTGAGGCGCGCCACTCCGCTGTGACTCCAACGTGCCAGGACACTCCGGAACATGAAGCGCACCCGCGCCTCCCGTCGCATCACTCCAGCCCTGCTGCCCCTTGGACTGCTGGGCCTCTCCCGACGGTGGCCCTGCCCACCAGTATCACCCTGCCCGTCTCCGTCGCTGGCACCTCGGACTTCAACGGGGATGGCAGGCCGGACATCGTCGTGACCAAGGAGCTGTCCAACACCGCCGTCGTGTTCCTCAACACGACCGGAGTCGTCGCGGACGTCGCCGTGCGCCTGGTGGCCCGGCCCATCCTCAGCCTCTTCAACCCGAGCATCCGCTACGACGTGTCCGTGACGAACAACGGCCCCGAGCCGCTCGACATGGCCACCGTCACCGCGTCGCTGCCAGCCCCGCTGGCCGCCTCGCCCGGCCAGTGCACGCCGGGCGCTGGAAACGTCACCTGCGGCTTCGGCGCCATCGCTCCGGGGGCCACGCAGAGCCGGTTCTTCACCGTCCCCCTGAACCTGTTCACCATGGGCCTGCCCTACACCGTCACGGCCCGCCGCACGGCCAGCACCCCGACGGACCCCAACCCGGCCAATGACCAGGCCTCGCGAAGGTGCATCGTCGTCGGCCCGATCCTGACCTCCTGCAACTGAGGCCGGGACTGGAGCCATGCGGGGCGGGGGCCTTTACCCTCGCCCTGCTGTTTCACGGCGACACGCCCTCCAGGAAGCAGCGGGCCCGCTCCCATTTCTCCCAGGCGCTGGCTTCACAACACCTGCGCGAGCTCGATGAGATTGCCGAAGGGGTCGGCGATGAATGCGAGCTTGCGGTTGATCACCGGGAGAACGAACGGTTCGGTCACGAGCGTGACTCCGCGGCGGCGCAGCTCGGCCACGGTGGCGTCCATGTCCACGACGTTGAGGCAGAAATGGTGCTGCCCTCCCTGCCGCAGGCTGTCCCCGAGGTCACGGTAGCTCGGCCGCGGAATCGGGCTCGGTGAGCCGCCGCCGAGGATCTCCACGAAGAACCCATCATCCGCCGCGGGCGCCACGTAGGCGAGCTGCTGGTCCTCGTACGGCCACTGGTGCACCACGCGGAAGTCCAGGACCTCGACGAACCAGCGCAGCTCCACCGCGAAGTCGGGAACCCGCAGGGCGACGTGGTGGCCGCGCATGCTGGCAAAGGGGCTGGTCTCTTTGTGCATCGGCAATTGGGTGAGCGACATGGTGCGGTCTCCGTCCGGCTGTCATCGCGGCTTCATGCCGTGACGTGAGGGAGGGATAGCCTCGGATGATTGCGGCGATAATCGACTCAATCCGACCTAGACTCTGAACCCATGGTTCAGAATCCGTTGCCCTTCCATGCGCTTCAGGGCTTCGAGGCCGCCGCCAGGCATTTGAAGTTCTCTCGGGCCGCGGCGGAGCTGGGCATCACGCCCACGGCGATGTCCAAGCTGATTGGCCAACTCGAGGCCACGCTCGATGTTCGCTTGTTTCATCGCACGACGCGCAGTGTCGCCCTGACGGAAGCCGGGCAGCGGCTGGCGACCTCAGTGGGCCCGGCGCTCGCGCAACTGCGCAGCGGCGTCGAGCAGGCCGTGGCAGGCACGAGAGAAGCGGCCGGCACGCTGCGCATCAACACCTCCCACGTTGCCTGGAAGATGCTCCTCGAGCCCCATCTTCGCGGATTCATCCGCGCCTGCCCTCGCGTACAACTCGACGTATCCATCGACAACGTGGCCAGCGACATCGTTGCCCGAGGCTTCGACGTGGGCATCCGCCCGGGTCGCGGGTTGCAGCGCGACGTCGTAGGCGTTCAGCTAAGCGGGCCGCAGAGGCTGATCGTGGTGGGTGCCCCCTCGTATCTGGCTCACGCAGGGACGCCCAAGGCGCTCGGTGATCTGCTGTCCCACGACTGCATCCGCCAGCGACTTGGCAACGACCGCTGGCTCGAGTGGACGCTCCTGGAGCGCGGTAAAGCCGTGACCACCGCGGTGCGTGGGCACCTCGTCATGGACGAGATGCGAGGGGTCTTGGGCGCCGCTGTCGAAGGCAACGGGCTCGCGTATGTCTTCGAATCCTTCGCGGCGAGCGACCTGGCCGCCGGCAGGCTCAAGCATGTCTTGGAGCGTCACGCGCTGCGTCGCGAGCCGTTCTATCTCTACTACCCCAACCGTCAGCAGATGCCGCTCAAGCTCCGAGCGTTCATCGACTTCTTCCGCGAGCGAAATCGCGCGGCGTAGGGGCCACCCCAGATGTGTCTTTCTCTACCCATCTTCCGCGCGTCCGTTTCTCGTGGTTTTGCAATGGTGCCGTGGCAACAGATTTGTTCCCGGAGCGGATGACAGGTGTCCTCCCGGCGCCACGGCTCAGTCCCCCCACTGAGAAATGGAGTACGTGATGAAACACCCCCTCTTGAGCATGTTCGGACTCGCCAGCGTCGTCTGCGCCGCGAGCGCCCCCTCCGTCGCCGAGGCGCAGGTCCCCCCCCCATCGTGGGTGCACCAGCTCGGCGCCAACCGTGACGAGCAGGCCAACGCCGTGGCCGTCTCAGGCACGAGTGTCTACGTGGCAGGTCAGACCACCAGCCGGCTCGGCGCCGACCCGCAAGCCGGCGGACAGGATGCCTTCATCGCCCGGTATGACACCGCCGGCAACCTCCAATGGGTCCACCAGCTCGGCACCGCGCAGGTGGACCGCGCCACCGCCGTGGCCACCGACGCGGACGGCAACGCGTACGTGGCCGGCATCACCTTCGGAGGCTTCGACTTCTACACCAACGCGGGCGGCGTCGATTACTTCATCGCCAAGTACGACGCCGCCGGCAACCGCCTGTGGCTGC
The DNA here is from genome assembly GCF_026626765.1 of Corallococcus sp. bb12-1. Classification (NCBI taxonomy): domain Bacteria; kingdom Pseudomonadati; phylum Myxococcota; class Myxococcia; order Myxococcales; family Myxococcaceae; genus Corallococcus; species Corallococcus sp. bb12-1. The sequence goes on from NZ_JAPNJZ010000001.1 coordinate 453,019, forward strand.
GCCAGAACGGCACGCAGATGGACGACTTCGCTACCGGTCTCGCCATCGGCGCGGACGACACCCTCTACTTCGCCGGCTACACCGGCGGCAGCTTCGCCAATGGAGGCAACCCCAACAACTACGACATCGTCGTCGCTCTCTACGACACGGCGGGCAACCCGTACTGGCTCCAGCAGTACGGCACCTCCACGAGCGACGTGGCGCGCGGCATCGCCGTCACGCCCACCCACGAGGTCTACGTCGTCGGCAACACCTCTGGCAGCCTCGACGGCACCACCACGCCCATGAGCACCGACATCTTCCTGCTCAAGGTCAATATCCTCGGCGCCCAGCAGTGGGTCCGGCAGATCGACGCGGGCGACCTCGATGACGCCAAGGGCGTCGCCGTGGCCCCCGACGGCAACGTCTATCTCGCCGGCGAGACGTTCGGCAGCCTTGACGGCAACACCAACAACGGCACCATCGACGTGCTGCTCGCCCGCTACGACAGCGCCGGCAACCGCCATTGGAGCCGCATGCTCGGCGGAGCGCAGACCGACTACGCGTTCGGCGTCTGCGTCACCGCGGACAACGTCGTGCAGCTCGTCGGCTACACCTCCACCGCGCTCGACGGCAACCCGCCCGCCGGCTCCTTCGACGCCTTCCTCACCCGCTACGACGCGCTGGGAACCAGGCTGGGCACCCGCACCCTGGGAACACCGGGCCCGGACATCGCCCACGGCGTGGCCGTGGACGCCTCCGGCAACACCTTTGTCGTCGGACGGACCTTCGGAAGCCTCGGCGGCAACACCAACGCCGGCGGCTACGACGCCTTCCTCGCCCGCTTCTGATTCGACAGCAATCCCGTGCTGCCCGTCCCGACGTCGTATTCCAGACGGGCACCGGCAGCGCCCTTCGCGGTAGCCAGACGCGGAGGGCGCGGTCGCTTCGCTCCACCTCTACAAGCATCGCTCCCCGGCCGACAAGTCCTTGCACGTCATCGAAGCGCGCCATCCACTCCGCCCATCAAAATACATCCAGACTCAACCACCCCCATCGCAAACCGGAGCTGAGGGGCTTCATCCAACGTGGTGTCTTGGATTGGAATTGCAATGGAAGTACGCTTCCAGATGCCTCTCAACCCAAGGAGCCCCAGATGCTGCGCAAGCTCGTTTCCGGAGTCGCCCTGAGTTTCGCCTTCGTGGTGGGAATGGCTGTCCCCTCTTCCGCGGTGATTGAAGAGCCAGTGCTCGTATCGACTGCCCCCAGCAACGCGGTTCCGGCCGAGACCTCGGAAGAGTCGGCGCGTTTGCTCGGCTGCTGCACGGGTGATGGCTTGTTCTGCACAGGCCATGCGCAATGTCAGGCCCGCGGTGCTGGACTCTGCGGCGCGCCCTGTAACTAGGCCCCCGGCCGCCCGCGCCCGGAGGACCGGGGGGCGCAGGATGAGGCCTCGGACCGCCCGCTGGCGTCCGAGGCCTTGTCGGGAGGCCGCGCTGGCGGAGGTGAAGGCCTTCGCCCAGGAGCACCTGAATCGGGACAGGCTGTTCAAGGTGTTGCGTGAAACAGGAAGCGCGCTCGTCTGAATACCCAGGCCCCCATGTTTTCTCATAACAAGCGTCGTCATCCCTCAGGGTATCGTCAGAACACAGCTCACACCGAGGCTGGCATGGCGAGCACCTTCGATTCCAACGGGGGCCCGTGGCCGCAATGGCTCGCGCCCGTGCTGCTCATGGCCGCCTTGGGATGCAGCGAGTCACGGCGTCCTGAGCCACCCGGCGCTCCGCTCGGTGCGTTCAACTTCACGCTGGAGTCGCGGCCGGTCGCCGCGCAGGTGGAGCTGCTCGATTCGCTCGGCTACGCCGGGGTGACGCTGTTCTGGCCGGGCCGTGAAGCCTTCGACACCTACGCCACCCAGCCCGCGGTGATGGCGGGACGGGTACGCCTTCCCGCCGTCCTCTTCGTCCTGCCCTTCAACACGGCCTGGGATCGTGAGGCGCTGGACGGGATGCTGGCGGTGCTCGCCCCTCAGCGGACGGCGCTCTGGCTCATCCTGAGCGGCCCTCCGGACGCGAAGGCGGCCATGGTCGCCTCGGTCCGCGACGTGGTGGACCTGGCCACCGCGCGCGGAGTGGACGTCGTCCTGTACCCCCATGACGGCGAGGCCATCGAGAATGTCGAGGAGTCGCTTGCCCTGCTCGCAGCGGTCGACCGTCCCCTCTTGAAGACCTCGCTCCATCTCTGTCACGAACTCCGGGCGGGGAACCGGGACCGGCTGGAGGACCTCATCGCAGCCGCCGCGCCCCAGCTCGCCCTCGTGAGCATCCACGGCGCCGCACGCGAGTTCGACCCGCACGCTCCCGGCTGGTCCGAAGTCATCCAGCCGCTCGACCGGGGCGACCTCGACGTGGGGACCCGGTACCTGCTCCCCTTGCGCCGCGCCGGTTACCAGGGCCCCGTGCTGCTCCACACCTTCGGAATCGAAGAGCCACCGGAGGAGCACTTCCGCCGCTCCATGCTGAAGTGGCGTGAGCTGTCGCGCTCGGTGGAGGACACCCTCCTGGAAGTTCCATGAATGGCTGCCGCGGGCAGGCCCCATCAATGACACGTTGCCAGCAGACCGCGTGGATCCGGGCTCTCGTCGCGCCGGACTCGCTCCCCAGGAGGCGCATCCCTGACGTATAGGGGAGTCAGGTAGCTGGCTGCACCCGCCACCAGACGAGGCTGTCGGGTGGGAGGAATGAAGCCGTCATTTCCGCGATGAGGACCTGGACCGTGAACGAATCAAGACCGAGGCTGTGCGCACTCCTGGTGGTCTCCCTCTGGCTGGCATGCACCGGACAGCTGGGCCAGGACGTTCCCGTGGAAGGACTCCCTGGCACTCCCGATTCAGGCGTGCGTCCTCCCGGAGACGACGGCGGCGCGAAGCCAGACGCCGGGCCTCATGACGATGACGCGGGCGTCCCGGATGCGGGCAGCCCGGACGCGGGGGTGCCCCCCATCACGAGCGCCCGGGTCTTCTTCTCCGGACACAGCCTGCTCGACAATCCCATGCCCGACCATTTCGATGACATCGCGACGAGTCAAGGCAAGGACTTCAACTGGAACCAGCAGAATGTGATTGGCTCACCCCTCCGGGTGAGGACCTGGGGCAATGGCGGATGGGAAGGATACCGCTCGGGCAAGAACCGCGTGGGCGGCAGCATGAACGTGGTCCAGGAGTTGTTGTCTCCCCAGACACTGGGCCAGGGAGAGCGATACGACACCCTCCTCATCACCGAGCGGCATGACCTCCTGGGCACCATCCAGTGGGAGAACAGCATCGGCTACTTGCGGCACTTCCATGACCGCTTGATTGCTGGGAATCCACAAGCCGTTACCTATTTTTATCATACGTGGCTGGAAGTCGATAAAGCCAACCCGGCTCGGTGGATTGCCTATGAGAAGAACGCTCGGGCTGCCTGGGAGTGTGTGTCTTCCAAGGTGAACCTCACGTTGCAGGCCGATGGACGGGCGGACCGCGTGCTGGCGCTCCCGGGGAGCACGGCGCTGGTCCATCTGGTGGAGCGCGTCATCGCGAACGAGGTGCCCGGCATCAGCGGTTCGACCTCGCAGAAGCTCAACGTGCTCTTCAGCGACAACGTCCACCTGACGTCCCTGGGGGCGTACTACATGGCCGCGGTCCACCATGCGGCCGTGTTCCGGGAGTCGCCCGAAGGGGCCCTGGTGCCTCCTGGCCAGAACGCGGCGACCGTCCAGGCCCTCCAGCGCATCGCGTGGGACTTCGTGAGCGCCTATTACGCGCAGCCCGGCGCGGGCGAGCAGACGATGGCGGACTGCCGCACGCGAATCCCCCGGGATGTCTGCCCTGGCTTCTGGGAAATACTGGGGGCCTCCTCGAACATCGAAGGCTGCCAGCAGTACTTCGGCAACCCGGCTCCGGGCTCGGGTGGAAATCCCTTTGTCTGGCCTGATCCGAACTGGCAGCCACTGCCCCCTCCGTAGCCACGGCGCGGGGCGGCAGGATGTCTTTCTTCAGGGCATGTTTCAGTAGAACGCACAGGAGGCGAGCCGGAACCGCGCCTGGACCACGGTCGGCTCTCCCTCCGAAGCGCTGAAGAGCAGGGCTTCCACCGTGTATTCCCCCGGCGGCAACGGCTTGCCCTCCCGCCCCTTGAGTTCAAGCCGGGAGCGCAGGGTCTGTGCCCGCACGACCTGCTCCTGCCCGAACGACTGCCGGCTCACCACCCACCCCTCACCATCCCGGATCATGAGCCCGGCCACGCGCAGCCCCTCCTGCCCGGGTGGGAACTCCACCTCCAGCGAAGTCTCGATGACCGACACGCTCCCACTGGCGACCCGCGTCCCTTCATCCTGTGCGGGCGGAAAGGCAATCAATGTTCGATCCAGGCGGAGGACCGCGAGGATGTGATTGTCCACGCGCGCCTTCGCGAAGGCCTGGAGCCCCGCACCGTACTGCCGCGGGCCCGGGCAGCAGCCCGACAAGCCCACCCCCTGGACGAGCACGGCCATCGTGGCGATACCAGCGGGAGTCCACCTGCGTCTCATGACCGGGTCCCAGGAAGAGAGCGGCAACACGCTCGGGGATGAACGCCCGGGAGTCTACGCCGCGCACCGACCCGGCGCGGAAGATAGAACTTGAAGGCTCCCCGCCCGTTCATCTAGCCGGAGCTGTCAACGCGTGCTGGAACGAACAGGGCGTACCGTTCATGCGCGCCAACCGCCGAGAGGACTTACGTGCCGAGAGCATGCGTGAGCTGCCTGCTGGGGACCCTGTTCCTGCTGATCGCCAGCCCCGCGCTGGCGGAGGAGGTGGCGTGGGGGAACCCGGTGAAGGGGGTGCGGCTTGGACTGGCCATCGTCCCGGGCAGCGGCCCACTGCCCACCGAGTTGGAGCTCGAGGCCTTGGCGCACAACGCGACCTCCGCCCCCCAACAGCTCTCCGCCCAAGCCTGCGACACCGTGCGCTGGACGTCCTTCACCCTGCTCCATCTGCGCACCGCCAACGGGCGCGTCTTCAGCTACCCCCTTGGCGCTCAAGGCGATTTCACCGATATCCACCCCCATGGGCCGGTGAACCTCGAGCCCGGTGAGACGCTCCGCGAGCGCTTCTCCCTGAAGCACGTCGTCAAGAGGCCGACGGAGGACTCCAGGGACGCGGAGCTTTGGAACCTCCTGGAGACACCACAACAGGTGGAGCTGTGGGTGGAGTTCGTGGGCGGCTCCGGAGGTCCTCGCATGCGCAGTGGCCACCTGAAGCACCGCCTGGGTCCGCCCCCCACGAAAGAGCCCGTGCGGGAAAAGCGCTGCGTGTCCCAGATCGCCGCGGGAGGCAGCTCGGCCTGTGCGCTCCTTCGCGACGGCACGCCCTGGTGCTGGGGCGCCCACCCGCCTGGAGCCCACGGCACCGGGGAGAACGCCCAGGACCCGCGGGGGCCTTCACCGCTGCCGCTGCTGGCGGGAAGCGCCGTCGAGCTGAGCATGGAACACGACATCGCGTGCGTGAGGACCTCCACCGGCGCGGCGTACTGCGCGGGGGGCAACCTGGACGCCTCCGAAGCAGCCTACGGGGAGCCGGGCGGACATCCCGTGCGCGTCCAGCACCTGGAGGGCGCCACGCAGTTGCATGGAGCGCAGTGCGCCGGGGTGACCGATGGCTCCCTGGCGTGCTGGAGCCTGCTCGGGCCTCCCCCACCCGAAGGGCTCTCCGCGACCCGCTGGGAGGAGTCCGCTCCGGGGGTCGTCCAGGTGGCCAGGGGTGGCGGCTTCACCTGTGCGCTCCGGCGGGATGGGGCGCTGTGGTGCTGGGGGGCCAACGAGAGCGGCCAGCTTGGCACAGGTGATGCCACACCCCACCCGGGGCCGACCCGGGTCTCCCAGCTTCCGGGGGAGGTGGTCTCCGTCGCCGCCGGGATGAGCCACGCGTGCGCGGCCCTGCGCGACGGCTCTTTGTGGTGTTGGGGGCGCAGCGAATACGGCGCACTGGGACTGGGAGAGGCCCACACCCGTTCCGTGCCCGCCCCCATCCCCGGGATGAGCCAGGTGGTGCGCGTGACGGCGGGCTACCAGAAGACGTGCGCCTGGAAGAAGGATGGCTCGCTCTGGTGCTTCGGAGACCTGCTGATGGAGGCGCCTTCCCCAGCGCTCACCAGGGTGCCGGTGGAGATGAAGGGACTGCTCCCCCCTGTCGAGGAGGTGGTGTTTGGCTTCCGTCACACCTGCGCGCGCACCCCGGGCGGAGCAGGTGGGGGGAAGGTCTTCTGCTGGGGTGAGAACACAGAAGGCCAGAGCGGGAGCTCCGAACTTCGCACGCAAACATCCCCCGTGCGCATGTCGGGGCTGACAGGCCAGGTCGTCGCGCTGACCGCCGGAGAGGCCTTCACCTGCGCCCTCACCACCGAAGGCTCCGTCTGGTGCTGGGGCCGCGGCACCGAAGGACAGCTCGGCACGAAGCGCAAGGACTCCAGCGCGCGCCCCAGGCGCGTCAAGCTGCCCTGCGCAGGCTGACACGAGCGTTCCCGGAGTCCGGACACGCGATGCCGCCCGCGCCCCCTACAGGGCTCAGCGGGTGCCGAAGTGAGTCCGTCACACCGCCAGCGAGCCCCGGCGCGCCCGCCGCGCCTTCTCGCGCGCTCGCGTGGCGCCCAGCGTCTGGTAGAGGCTCAGCAGCAGCATCGTCACCACGCGGGACGCATTGGTTCGAGGGCCTGTCGTCTCGCGCGGCGGCCAGGACATGCCCCGCGGCGCGGGGGCCGGGGTGCCCTCGGGGGGAGCCCGAGCCACCCAGTGCTCGCCCTCCATCACGACGCGCAGGTCCAACCGGTCCTGGGAGATGCGCAGCCGCTCCAGCGTCACGTCCGGGGGCAGGCGCACCGCGTCCTCCAGCGGCTTGAGTCCAAGGTAGCGCTTCGGTTTCACGCGCAGCATCACCCGCAGCCGGGTGGAGCAGGACCGCACCCGGGTCCTCGGCTTCAACTTCAGCCCGTTCTTGCTCTCCTTCCAGCGGAACAGCGTCCGCACGCGTTCCACCGCGGTCAGGCGCAGGCGCGTGCCATCCCGGAGCCGGCCCTGGAACGCCAGCCACGGATCGACGTAGTCCTTCACGGTCCATCGCCCCTGCGGCCGCTCGCGCACGCGCTTCACCTCCAGGTCGGAGGCGTCCAGGACCAGCCTCAGGCCCACGAGCGCGCCAGGCTCCAGGTCCACCTGGAGGCGGTGGATGAGCACGAGCGCCAGGTCGGAGCGGCGCTCTTGCAGGATGTCTTTGTACAGGAGCAGCAAGAAGCCGCGGAGGCTCTGGAGGATCCACAGCGTGAACCCCAACACCCCCAGCAGGATGGGCACGTCGTCCCTCACGTGCTCGGCCAGCAACTCGGACCGGGGCGACAGGTACGACAGGAGGAACGCGAGCGAGACGCAGCCGAGCAGCAGCCACCGCCCCCGCACGCGATGGGCGTAGGAGCGGACCCTGTGAATCTGGCCCAGGTTCTTCAGGCCCTCCAGGTCCCGGAGCAGCTCCTGCAAGGGCCCCTGGAAAAGGTAGACGCGGCGATTGAGGAGTCGCTCGGGGTTGAATGCCACGTCGGGCAGCGTAGGGAGCGCGCTCCGCCCGGTCAAACCACCCGAGCATTCGCGCATGGGGAGGGCGGTGTCCGCTCCTGTGATTCGCGCGCTGGCAGCGGAGCAATTCATTGTGTCGGCGTCAAACAATCAAGGCCTGGGGTCCTACGGCCGCCGGCAACTACCTGGAGGATGGGGACTTCGGTGGGCACCGGGCCACCGTGACGGGCAAGACGGCCGAGGGCAACGCCATCGTCATCGAGGTGAGTCCCAGGTGACGTGGCGCGAAGCGCCAGGGCCGCGCATGGCCCCTGTTCGAGGAGCTGAGCTGACGTCCAAGACAAGGTCGAAGGGCATACGACCTTTGGCGTCCTCTCGCGCCTGCCAATCGGACCACTCCTCCAGTGCCTGTCTTATCATGACTGGGAAGATTAGACTGTCTCCCATCACCACAACCCATCAAGCGCGAGCCTCCTCATAATGAAAAAGCTTATCTCCAAAAAAAGCCTACAGATCTGCAACTATGTCTTGTTTGGATCGAGCAAGGACAGCCAGGTCAAGTGGCAGGTGCAGCAGCGAATTCTCTTCAAGCAGCAGATTCGCCAGTATCAAGATCTCAAGTTCTACACGGTCAAAGTCGAGAGTTCTTCCCTCAAGAACAACCCGACCGATCTCAAGGCGATCCTGGAGACCGGGGAGTCACTCTCAAAAGTCATCGAAGAGGTCGTAGCCCAAGAGGCGCGCGGCTCGCCATCCACGATGCATGTCGTGATAACTCCCGAGTACTCTTTCTATTCTGACAAACCGATGCCTCCCATCTATGCGCGGGCCTTCGAGGAAGACATGCTCGAAAGGCACGCGTCCTATCCGGAGAATGTCATCTCGATGTTCGGAACTTTCGCCGTGTACAACGAGGATTCGAGCTTCGCGAACCGGATGGTCTCGATTCGCGGAGGAACGGGCTCGAACCGGTGCTTCATCACGGAAAAGAACATTCCCTACGAGTACGAGAAGTTCTTCCTTGAGGAGCACCGGCACCTCAAGTGGGTGAAGCCGATGGTTTCCTCGTCGCGGAGCACGAACGTCATCGAATTGTTTGACGCCCTGGACCAGTCGACCCTGATCCTGATTACCCATATCTGCAAGGACTATTCAGAGCAGTACGGCTACGAGCAGCTTCGCAAACGCATTGATGAGCTGGCGAAGAAAGGGGACGTGAAGATCTTCCATGCCATCTCTTCGGCTGGAATGTACATCGACGCAGCACCGCCGCTCAGTACCCTGGTGGGGATCTGCGATAAGACCACGGGCTCGGAGGTGAAGAACCTCAACAAGATGGTCAGCGTGCCCAATCCCAATCCCGTCAAACGGCTGTTCCTGAGCTTGATGGGGCATGACACTAACGTGAGTGTCGCGGAAACGTTCAAGCCCAAGGTCCTCACGACCTACAAGAAGGGAGAGAACGTCATCAAAATCTCCTGCGTGGATCCCATCAAGCTTCCGGGCTTGTGAGTCGCCCAGGGCTCACCCGTGGAGTCGTAGGTCCACGTCGCCCCCCGTGGTCGCGGCGGGGGTGCCTGCGACGATGAACTTCGAACAATCCGCCACGGGTACGGAGAGTGTCGCCGAGCGGTGAAGAAGGAGGTCCTTCCCGACATCTGCCCGGAGATGAACTCCGAGACCGGCGAGTCGACAGATGAGCCGTACTGGCAGGCAGTCCCACCACCCCCTTCTGTCCTGTCAGGAATGCTGGCTCGCTCTTTCGAACAGCATCCGAACCCCTGCTGGACCCGTAGCATGCCCCCCATGTCCGTCAGGGCCCGTCGCTCGCGGGCCCGGTACCGGGAGCGGGCAAGGGGATGCCATGAAGATCGCATGTGTGGGTGGAGGCCCTGCGGGGCTGTACTTCTCAATCCTCGCGAAGCTGTCCAACCCCCAGCACGACGTCACCATCCTCGAGCGCAACCCGCCCGGGGTGACGTATGGCTGGGGCGTCGTGTTCTGGGACGACCTGCTCCGCGACCTCTACCGGAACGACCCCGTGAGCGCGCGGGAGATCGACGCGGAAGCGGCTCGCTGGGACACGCAAGAGGTGCACCTCCGCGGCCAGACGGCGACCCGCATTGGCGCGTATGGGTTCAGCCTGGGACGCGACCGCCTGCTCGACATCCTCACCCGGAGGGCGAAGGGGCTCGGGGTGGAGATCCGCTACCAGTGCGACGTCCAGGACCTCTCCGCGTTCGCGGACGCAGACCTCATCGTCGCCTGCGATGGCGTCAACAGCCGGTTCCGCCAACAACACACCAGCCACTTCCAGCCCCGGGTCGAGGAGGGCAAGAACAAATACATCTGGCTGGGGACCAACAAGGTCTTCGACGCCTTCACCTTCGCCTTCGCGGAGACCTCCGCCGGCTGGCTCTGGTTCCATGCCTACCGCTTCAACACCGAAACCAGCACCTGCATCGTCGAGTGCCAGCAGGCGACCTGGGACGCGTTGGGCTTCGGCACGATGGGGCCGGACGAGACCCTCCGGAAACTGGAGGACATCTTCAAGCGCCAGCTCGTGGGCCACTCCCTGTTCAACCAGCTGCGAGGGCTGGGCAAGGCGCCGTGGCTCCACTTCAAACGCATCACCAACGAGCGATGGTACCAAGACAAGATCGTGCTCATGGGCGACGCGGCCCACACCACCCACTTCTCGATTGGCTCGGGGACGAAGCTGGCCATGCAGGATGCCATCTCGCTGGCCCGGCAGCTGCGGGAACACACGCACCTGCCCTCCGCGCTCCAGGCGTATGACGAAGAGCGGCGCGCCGCCCTGGTCGCCATCCAGCTCGCGGCGCGCAGCAGCTCCGAGTGGTTCGAGAACGTCCCCAGCTACATCGACCAGGAAGCGACGCCGTTCGCCCATGCCCTGTTGAACCGTCGCGGAAGCTCGGTGTGGAGCTACCTGCTCCTCCTGGCCAGTCAGCAGCCCGCCCTGCGGGGCGTGCTGCGTGGGCTCCATGCCTCCCGCAGGTGGGTCCGTTCGCAGCGACGTGAAAGAGAGAACGGCCAGGCCCGCGTCACCTGACCGCTCCCCTCCACGCGGAACTCCTGACGGTACACGTCCGCTAGGAGGCCCCCCTCCGTGAGTCTCAGGAGAAACCGCCCCCTGAAGGAGACACGGGCTTACGGCATTTACTCGCAGTTCCCCTCGATGCACTGGGACATGCACATGTACCCGCAGCTTCCGCAGTTGAGGGCGTCGTTCATGATATCGACACACGTCCCGCCGCACCGGCGGTAACCCTGGCCGCAGGAGGTGGGTCCGCAGACGCCACCCTCATTCACCACGCCGTTGCAGTTGTTGTCCACGCCGTCGCAGACCTCCGGGTGTCCGGGACTCATGGACGCGTTGGAGTCATCGCAGTCGGTGGCGTTGGAGACGTAGCCTGCAGACGGGAAGCACCCTGACCATGGAATGAGCGGATTGCCGTAACCATCGCCGTCGACGTCGTAATACCAGGTACTGCCCGCCCCCTCGTCGGACTGGCCGTTGCAGTTGTTGTCCTGCGAGTCACAGACCTCCGGCGCACCGGGATGAGTGGCTGCGTTGGAGTCGTTGCAGTCGCTGGCATTGGAGACGTAGCCACCGGGCTGCCCGCACGTATAGGTCGACTGGTTCCCATTGCCGTAACCGTCGCCGTCGGCGTCGCGGTACCAGGAGGACCCCGCCCCATCATCCACGGCGCCGTTGCAGTTGTTGTCGGCGCCGTCACAGAGTTCTGGGGCTCCGGGCCGGATGCTGGCATCGAAGTCATTGCAGTCGTTGACGTTGTTCACGTAGTACATAGGCGCCGTGCACGACTGCCACGAGAAGATCCAGCTGCCATAACCGTCGCCGTCGCCGTCGAAGTACCAGGTCGACCCCGCCCCATCATCCACCGCGCCATTGCAGTTGTTGTCCACGCCGTCGCAGACCTCCGAGGCGCCGGGCCGGGCGTTCGGGTTGGAGTCATTACAGTCGCCGGCGTTCAACACGAAACCCGCGGGCGGCCAGCACCCCTGCACCCACTGGTATGAGTTACCGTAACCGTCACCGTCGGCGTCGCGATAGTACGTGCCTCCCACGCCTCCTTCGTCAATCTGCCCGTCACAGTCATTGTCCAGGCCGTCGCAGACCTCCATGGCGCCCGGATTGACGGCCGAAGAGTTGTCATTGCAGTCGCCAGCATTCGAGACGAAACCCCAAGGCTGCCAGCACGACTCCGTCGAGTAACTGGCGTTGCCGTAGCCGTCGCCATCAGCGTCGCGGTACCAGGTCGCTCCTTCTTCATCCACCTGGCCGTTGCAGTTGTTGTCGGTGCCGTCGCAGTACTCATAGGCGCTGGGACTGACGCTCGAGTTGGAGTCGTTGCAGTCGCTCGCGTTGGAGACGTAGCCGCCGGGCTGCCAGCATTGCTGGGTCGACTGCATCCACGTGCCGTAGCCGTCGCCGTCGCCGTCGTAGTACCAGGTCGACCCCGCGCCATCATCCACCGCACCGTTGCAGTTGTTGTCCACGCCGTCGCACGCCTCCGGCGCACCGGGCCGGATGCTCGCATTGGAGTCGTTGCAGTCACCGGCGCTGGAGACGTAGCCCCCGGGCTGCGAGCACGTCTGGACCGACTGGCTCCCATTGCCGTAACCGTCGCCATCGCTGTCACGGTAGAAGGTGGGCATCACCCCCTCGTCCACCCCGCCGCTGCAGTTGTTGTCCACGCCGTCGCAGACCTCCGAGGCGCCGGGCCGGATGCTCCCGTTGGAGTCGTTGCAGTCGCTGGCGTTGGCGACGTAGCCCGAAGGCTGGCCACAGGCCGCGGCGGTGCTGCCCGGATTGCCATAACCATCCCCATCCGCATCCCGGTACCAGAGGCCGCCCACGCCTTCGTCGGACTGGCCGTTGCAGTTGTTGTCCAGACCATCGCAGACCTCGGACGCGCCCGGAGAGACATTCGCCCGGGTGTCGTCGCAGTCCGTGGCGTTGGCCACATAGCCCGCGGGCCGGGTCCCGGCCTGGACCGAATCGCTCGCCTTGCCGTAGCCATCACCGTCCGCGTCGCGGTACCAGAACGCGCACACGCCCTCGTCCACCTGGGCGTCGCAGTCGTTGTCCAGGGTGTCGCAGGTCTCGGCCTGACCGGGGCGCACGTTGGCCCGGGTGTCGTCGCAGTCGGTGGAGTCCGCGACGTAGCCCTGGGGCTGGGCGAAGGACCGCTTGGAGTCGTTCGCATTGCCAAAGCCGTCGCCGTCCGCGTCGCGGTACCAGGACGCGCACATGCCCTCATCCACCTGCCCGTCGCAGTTGTTGTCCACGCCGTCACAGATTTCCTCTGCGCCGGGCTTGAACGCCGCGTTCGTGTCATCGCAGTCCAGAGCGGTGGCGACGAAGCCCTCGGGGAGCGCGCAGGCATTCAGGAAGTCAGCGGGATTGCCGTGACCGTCCTCATCCTGGTCCCGGTAGAAGAGCCGCAGGGGCAGACCCGGCTGGACGTACTTGACCAGGGAGGGCGACAGACTTCCGGTGCCGAGCTGGCCCTGACTGTTGTCACCCCAGGACCAGACGATGGGACAGCCCTGGTACTCCCACCGCTCGAAGTGGGCCGACAGGCCGTGCCGTGCACCGCCCGCCACGAGCGCCACGGAATCCACCCGGACGTAGGTTTGAAAAAAGCTGTCCCAGCGCCGCGCATAGACAGGCGAGGGCTTGAGGATTTCCGTCCCGTCACCGAGCTGCCCGGACTCATTCGCGCCCCAGGTCACCAGGTCGCCGTAGGGGTAGCCCTGGACGAACAGGCTGAAGTGGTCGCCCGCCGCAATGTAGCCACCGGCGGCGGTATCCGGAACGGCCCCGGAAGGATTGGGGAGGAACTGCTCCAGCAGCTGCGGCTCGCCGACGATGAACTCCCGCCCACCCTGCCCCGAGCCATTCAATCCCCAGCTCACCGCATGCCGGGGGACCTCATTGTCATACAGGACGGAATGGGACTCACCCGCCGCGATGGCCGCCGTCACCCAGGTGCGAATCAACGTCGGCGTCAGGACCGGCGCGGAGCTCACGCCCGTTCCGACCTGGGCGAAGTCATTGCGTCCCCAGCCCCACACCCGACCCGTGCGTCCCAGCGCCAGGACGTGGTGCCCGCCCGCCGCGACCGAGACGATCTTCGTGACCTCCGCGGGGTCGGTCAGGTCCGCCGGGGCCAGCGGAAGATACGGGTCGCCCGGCGCGAGCGGGGGAATCAGGACCTGGACCGGCGTGGGGTGGGCATTGGCATCAGGCCCCGCCAGCGGTTGGCCCAGCTCTCCGTCCGTGTTCTGTCCCCATGCCCAGACGGAACCATTCGCATCCACGGCGAGCGAAGAGTCCGCCCGCGCGGCGATGGCGGTGATGCCGCTCAGGAGGGGAACCTGCGTCGGCGCCAGGACCCGGGCGCTCGGGTCCAGGCCTCCCGCCTGCCCCCGGTTGTTGCGTCCCCAGGCCCAGACATGGCCGTTCTCGTCGAGCGCCAGGGAGTGCCCGCTTCCCGCCGCCACGGCGGTCATCCGCCTGGGCAGGGTGATGGGCAGGGGTGTCGCCTGGGGCGTCACGCTGGCGACACCTCGTCCCAACTGCCCGTCCGTGTTCTGTCCCCAGGTCCAGACCACACCGTCGGTCCGGACGGCCAGCGAGTGATACGCGCCCGCCGCCACGCCCTGGACCTCCAGCCCCGCAGCCAGCCGGTCCTCGTGGGCCTTCAGCGGCGGCGGGACTGCTGGCTCCGCTTCGAGCAATGACTCACCACAGCCAGCACCCAGGACGAGCAATGCCGTCACACACTACCCACGCGGTGCGTTGTATTTCTTCAAAGCCTGTCTTTTCAATGGAACGGCTCCTGATACACCCCGGCCTTCCCCCGTGCCTGGGTGTGTTGTGTCTGGAGGGATTCCTTCCGGCGCATGGACGCGAAGGCGGCTCGACCCCATGCCGCACGACGCGCTCCCGCCAGGGCGGGCCATACACAGAAGTGGATGGAGGGACTTCGTGCCCGTGAGGTGTTGGTCCTCAGGGCAGGAAGATTGTCTTCACTCTCCGTTGGATTTTCTTGGAAAGCAATACCTGACACATTCTTTCTGATGGGTGTCACAAGACGCCCTGGGAGGTCGCGTGTGACAACACATCACGATTAACGATAAATCAGGTTTTTCATGAAACGGCGGCCGGTAGACCCTTTGCAGTTGAAAGGAAGTGCCGTCCACAGCCCTGGGGGCTTCCGTCTCCCGCCCGGCAGGATGGCGCGAGGGCGAACTGACGCACCGGGTCAGGGCGCGCGTCCAGATGCCGCACGGCGGACATCACTTCAGGGGCAGGCGGTTGACTTCGACGTCACCGGAGTGGTGAACCGAATGGCCCCGGGCAGTCGCGGGCCCGGCGGGCTTGCCCCTCGCTTGCCGCGTCTGGAGCCACATCCATGATGACCCCTCCTCGTCGTCACCGTCGGAGCCCCTGGCTCTCGCGGTGGCAGCCCCTCCTCGCCGCGGGCCTCGCTTCAGCGCTGGTCTCCTGCGCCGCATCGGACACGCCTGACCCACTGCCTCCTCCGGAAGCTCCCGCCATCACGGACACGGCCCAGCAGGAGCAGGAGCTGCTCACCTGGACCCTGGGCGCGAAGTACGACGCCACGCAGGCCAACATCGACTTCCGCGTGTTCTCCTCGCGCGCCACGCGCATCGAGGTGTGGATCTACAAGACGGCCCTGGGCGCGCAGGAGGTCCTGAAGTACGTGATGGTGAAGGACACCGCGACGAACATCTGGTCCAAGTCCGTCTCCGTCGCCACGCTGAAGAACGCCACCAACAACATCACCGGCGCCGTCTACTACGGCTACCGGGCGTGGGGTCCCAACTGGCCCTACGACGCGGCCTGGACGAAGGCGAACAACACGGTGGGCTTCATCTCCGACGTGGACGCCCAGGGCAACCGCTTCAACCCGAACAAGCTCCTGTGGGACCCGTACGCGCTGGAGTTGAGCCACGACCCGGTCAACGCCACCCTCGCCAACCAGGACGCCACGGTGTTCGCCTCCGGCCCCAGCTACCGCTACCTGGACAGCGGCGCGCGCGCCCCCAAGGGCATCGTGCTGCCCCCGGACTCCACCGCCACCGGCACCAAGCCCACGCGCGCCTTCAAGGACGACGTCGTCTATGAGGTGCACCTGCGCGGGCTGACGAAGCAGGACACCGGCTCCGGGCTGGATGCCAACTGCCTGGGCACCTACAAGACGGCGGGCCAGAAGGCCGCGTCGCTCGCGGCGCTGGGCGTCACGGCGGTGGAGTTCCTGCCGCTGCACGAGACAGACAACGACAACAACGACTACGCGCCCACCACCACCGCGGGCGACAACTACTGGGGTTACATGAACCTCAGCTACTTCGCGCCGGACCGCCGCTACGCCTGCGACAAGTCCGCGGGCGGCCCCACGCGCGAGTTCAAGGCGATGGTGAAGGCCTTCCACGACGCGGGCATCAAGGTGCTGGTGGACGTGGTCTACAACCACACGGGCGAAGGCGGCGCGTGGATCAGCGGCAACTCCAGCACGTACAACGTCATGACGTACCGGGGCCTGGACAACCCCACGTACTACAGCCTCACGGCGGACAAGCAGTTCAACTGGGACAACACCGGCGTGGGCGGCAACTTCAACACGTTCAACCCCACGGCCCAGAACGTCATCCTCCATTCGCTGTCGTACTGGAAGGACACGCTGGGCGTGGACGGCTTCCGCTTCGACCTGGCGTCGGTGCTGGGCAACACCGTGGAGCACGGCGGCTTCAACTACGACCGCGACAACGCGGGCACGGCGCTCAACAAAATCGTCACCCTGTTGGATCCCCGTCCGGACGCGGGCGGCGCGGGCACGGACTTCATCGCGGAGCCCTGGGCCATTGGCGGCAATTCCTACCAGGTGGGCAACTTCCCGGCGAAGTGGAAGGAGTGGAACGGCATCTTCCGCGACACCTTCCGCAAGGATCAGAACCAGATGGGCGGGGAGAACGTGACGCCGGGGCAGTTGGCCACGCGCTTCACGGGCTCGTCGGACCTGTATGGGGATGACGGCCGCAAGCCCTTCCACTCGGTGAACTTCATGGTGGCCCACGACGGCATGACCCTGAAGGACCTGTACTCGTGCAACAACAAGGACAACAACCAGTCGTGGCCCTACGGCCCGTCCGACGGTGGCGAGGACAGCAACCACAGTTGGGACCAGGGCGGCAACGCGACGCTCCAGCGTCAGGCCGCGCGCAACGGCATGGCGTTCATGATGATGAGCGCGGGCGTGCCCATGCTCACGGGCGGCGATGAGTTCCTGCGCTCGCAGCGCTGCAACAACAACGTCTACAACCTGGATTCGAACCAGAACTGGCTGAACTATTCGTGGAGCACGGAGCAGTCCAACTTCCGCGCGTTCACCCGGAACCTCATCGCGTTCCGCAAGGCGCACCCCGCGCTGCGTCCGGCCAATTTCTACAGCGCGTCGGACACCAACGGGAACGTGATGGAGCAGCACCGCTGGTTCAAGCCGGACGGCACCGTGCCCAACGCGGCGTACTTCGACGACGCGGGCAACCACGCGCTGGCCTACCGCATCGACGCCACGGAGTTCTCCGGTGAGTCGGTGGGCGCCATCTACGTCGCCTACAACGGCTGGTCCGGCAGCGTGAACTTCACCCTGCCGTGGCCGGGCACGGGCCGGCAGTGGTACCGCGTGACGGACACCTGCTCGTGGAGCGAGAGCCTGGGCGCCAACCAGGTGGTGCTCAACCCGGGCACCACGGACCAGGTGGGCGGCGAGAACGCGATCTACGGCGTGTGCGGCCGGGGCGTGCTGGTGCTGGTGGCGAAGTAGCGTGAAGTCACGGGGACCCGGTGCCCTGTCGCGGGCCCGGGTCCTCGCGGCGCGGTCTTCAGGCAAAGGAGCGAGCGCGACGGCCACCGGGGCAGAACTCGCCACTCCTCTTCGCCGGGCCGGATTGCCAACCTTCGGGGATGAAGCGCTACTTCGAGGATGAGGGGTTCGAGTTCGCCCGCCTGAACCTGCTCGGAGCCGCCTACCGGGGGCTGTCGGACGTGGGCGAGGTGCTCGTCACGCTCGACAGGATTCCGGATGGTGACCGGGAGGCGTGGGTGCGGGAGTTCACCGCGCTGGCGGAGCGACTGGAAGAGCAGGCACATGCCAGCGCCGTCGCCCGACACCACATCAGCGCCCGCTCCGCGTATCTGCGCGCGAGCACCTATTTCGACGAGGCCTCGTCCTGTGCGCTCGGCACGTCGGCTCCGGAGCGCTTCAGCACGCTGTGGCAGCGTCACCGCAAGTGCTGGGATGAAGCCGCCGTGCGCTTCGAGCCGCCCGTGGAACGGGTGGCCATCCCGTACGAGGGCACCCGGCTGGAAGGCTATTTCTTCCGACCGAAGCACGGTGGTGGGGCGCCACGTCCGACGCTCATCCTGAACAACGGCAGCGACGGGCCGGTGACGTCGATGTGGAAGGACGGCGGCGCGGCGGCCGTGGAGCGGGGCTGGAATGCGCTCGCCTTCGACGGGCCGGGTCAGGGCGACGCGCTGCACCGGCAGAAGCTTTCGTTCCTGCCTGACTGGGAGCGGGTCATCACGCCCGTGGTCGACTGGCTGCTCACCTGGCCCGACGTGGATCCACGGCGCATCGTGCTCCAGGGCGTGAGCCAGGCGGGCTACATGGTGCCTCGCGCGGTGGCGTTCGAGCACCGCATCGCCGCCGCGGTCGTGGACCCCGGGGTGCTGAGGGTGGGGGATTCGTGGACCGCGCACCTGCCCCAGGAGATGAGGCAGTTGCTCGACGCCAATGAGCGGGAGGCGTTCGACGGGTCCATGGAGCTGGGCCTGAAGGAGTCGCCTTCGGAGCAGGCCGGGTTGCGGTGGCGCATGGCTCCCTACGGAACGCAATCCCCTTTCGAGGCCTTCAAGGCGGCGGAGGCCATGCGCCTCGACGCGGAGCTCCTCGCGCGGATTGAGTGCCCGGTGCTCATCACGTCCCCTGACCACGAGCAGTTCTGGCCGGGCCAGTCCGAGGAACTCCACGCCGCGTTGGGGTCGTCCACGCTCTCCCGGTTCACCGAGGACGAGGGCGCCGGCGGGCACTGCGAGCCCGCGGCGATGGGGCTGCGTGACGAGCGCGTCTTCGACTGGCTGGAGCACACCCTTCACGCTGGCAGTGCGTGACGGGCGGCCTTCATGCGGGCTGCGACGGTGCCGGGTGCCCGGTATAAGGCCCTCCGCGCATCCGGCATTCCCGCCAGGAAGGACCGTGCTTTTTCGTGACCGTGGAAGAGGACAAGGTGGCCGCGTTGCTGCGGCGGCTCAAGGACGAGGACGCGTTCGAACGGGAGACGTTTGGAGAGCTGGACCTCCAGGGCATCGACCTGGGCGGCAAGGAGTTCTACCGGTGCACCTTCGAGGACTGCCAGTTGCAGGAGGTCCGGTGGAAGGACAGCCTGCTGGAGGCGTGTGGCTTCCGGGGCTGCAACCTCACGCGCGCGAACTTCAACGCCATCCGGCTGCGGGATGTGCGCTTCGAGGGCTCGAAGCTGATGGGCATCGACTGGACGGGCGTGTCCGCGAACCCCGAGGTGAACTTCGAGGAGTGCGCTCTGCCCTACAGCTCGTTCGTGGGGCTCAGCCTCCGGCAGACGTCCTTCGTGCGGTGCGTGGCCCGGGAGGCGAACTTCTTCGACACGGACCTGACGGACGCGGACTTCACCGGGGCGGACCTCACCGGCAGCAACTTCCGGGGCTGCATGCTGACCCGGACCGACTTCTCCGGAGCGACGGGCCTGCTGCTGGACCCCGCACGCAACAAGATGAAGGACACCCGCATCCCGAATGAGACGGCCATGTCCCTGGCCCATTCGCTGGGGATGCTCGTGGAGGGCTACCACGCGAAGCCAACGGGGCGCGGGACCGCGAAGAAGGCGGGGACGAAGCGCGGTTAGGGAGAGCCGCTACGGGGCGTCGGGCACGCTTAGACGCCGTCTCGTGGCCACGTTCCATTGTGCTGGCAGGTCAGCATCGCAGAAGGCGCAGACGAACCACTGCTCCTTCACCAGATTGAGCTCACCGCACTGGGAACAGCGCCGAAAGACAATCTCGTGGGTGAAGCCCGTGGGCCCACCGATGCCTGCTCGGGACAGGGCGTGAGTCACCGCCGTCCAACAGGACGTGTCCGGGCAATACCCTGTCGACTGGTTCGAGACCTCCGACACTTCCCAACCCCGCGCTGTCTTCCGGAAGTGAAGCTCTCCGGCCGCCAGCACCTCCTCGCCTCCTGCACAGGCCACGTGCTCGGACCGACGCGGCGCCAGCCGGAGGCACCCCGAGAGGTCCACGACGTAGGTCGTTCCCTCGTGAACCGCATCCGGCTGACTCTGGAGCCAGCGGTCGAGATCCACAGCCGAGCGGATGGATGCGCCGACAGGCTGCGATGCCACGGCAAGGCGAATCGCCTCGGGCCCGACATACGAGTAAGCCTCCAGCTCCATTCCCCCTCCTCGTGCTGGAAGTGTACCCGTCAGCGCCTACGCCCGTCCCACGAGCCTGCGGCAGGCCGCGGACTTCACCGCGAGGTACACGCGTAGGCCCGGCGCGATGGACAGCTCCCGCACGGCGGCGTGTGTGAGGCGTACCACCCAACGCACGCCTGCCACGTCCACCTGGGTCGCGCACTCGCCCGAGCCAGCGTCCTCCACCTTCGCCACCGTACCTTGCAAGACATTGCGCGCGGAGACGCCGGTCAGTGGGCCGGTGGACAAGAGGATGTCCTCCGCTGGCACCGCGTAGGCGGCCCGGGTGCCAGACGGCAGCTCCGGAACCGTTGGCACCCAGAGCGACAGTCCTTCGTTGATGCGCAGCCTCGCGCCGCCGGAATCGGGATGTTCCAGCGTGCCTTCCAGGATGTTCTCCTCGGGCTCACCGCTGAGCAGGCCTCGCGCGGTCGTGCCCAGCACGGTGTCCGCCGGTCCGACGGCGCGCACCGCGCCTCCGTCCAGGAGCAGGGCCTCGTGGGCCAGCACCCGCGCTTCGCCCAACTGGTGCGTCACGTACAGCAAGGGCACGCGGGCTTCGTCGCGCACGCGCAGCAGGTAGGGCAACACGCGCTCCTTCAGCGCGACATCCAGCGCGGCCAGCGGCTCATCCAGCAACAGCAGCGCGGGATCCGTGGCGAGCGCGCGGGCCAGGGCGACCCGCTGCTTCTCACCTCCTGACAGAGTCACCGGGTAGCGGTGCAGCAGCGGCTCCAACTCCAGCAGATGCACGGCTTCGTCCACGCGCGACGGGCGGCCGGTGCGTGCACCGAAGCGCACGTTCTGCCCAGCGGTGAGGTGCGGGAAGAGCAGCGCATCCTGCGGCACGTAGCCCATGCGTCGGGCCTCGGGCGGAACATCCACGCCCCTGCCGCTGTCGAGCAGCACGCGCCCGTCCACCACCACGCGCCCCGTCGCTCCACGCCGCAAGCCCGCGAGCACTTCCAGCAGGGAGGTCTTCCCGGAGCCCGAACGCCCAAGCACCGCCACGGACGCGGAGGTGAACCGCGCTTCGACCTCCAGCGTGAAGCGAGCCAGCGGCAGGCGCAGCGACAGGTCCATCATGGGCGCATCCGCCAGGACCCCATCACGCCAGCCCTCGCGCACCGCGACGCCGCGTCACGGCCTCCGTCACGTACATGGCCGCGAACGCGAGCACCACCGCCACGCCCGCGAGCTTCATCGCCTCCGCGTCCTGCCCGGTCTGCGTGCGCTGGAAGATGGCCAGCGACAGCGTCTGCGTGCGCCCCGGGATGTTGCCCGCGACCAGCACCGTCGCGCCGAACTCCCCCAGCGCCCGTGAGAACGCGAGCAGCGTGCCCGTGAGCACCCCACGCCACGCAAGCGGCAACGTCACCCGGAAGAAGGCCCGCGTGCGCGTGTCCCCCAACGTGCGCGCCACCGCCACCAGCCTTGGATCCACTTCCTCGAAGCCCGCGCGCGCCGAGCGCACCAGCAGCGGGAACGCCATCACCGCGCTCGCCAGCACCACCGCCTTTGGCGTGAACACCACCTCCACGCCCATCGCGTCCAGCATCCGCCCCAGCACCGAATCCCGCGCCAGCAACTCCAGCAGCACCAGGCCCACCGCCGTCGGGGGCAACACCAGCGGCAGCGCCAGCACCGTCTCCACCACGCCCCGCCCCGGCCCCTTCCAGCGCGCCAGCGCGTACGCCGCCGCCACGCCCGGCACCAGGATGAGCGCCGTGGACAGCGCCGCCACCGCCACCGTGAACAGGACCAGCCCGGCAATCCCCTCCTCCATCACGGCGAACGCTGCCCCTTGCCTGCACCAGGCGCCGCGCGCGCTCCTCCGGCGTCCGGAGCCGCCTGGGGGCCTGGTCCCGCATCGGGCGCGGACCTCGGCTCCAGCCTCCCCGGCGTCACGAGCCTCACCTCCTGGAACCCCCGCTTGCGGAACTCGGCCCGCGCGACGTCCGTCCGGAGGAAGCGCACGAACGCCAACCCTCCCTTCGGCGACTTGCCCTGCGTCAGCGCCGCCGCCGGGTACACGATGCGCGGCGACTCCGCCCCCGGCACATTGAACGCCACGCGCACCTTCTTCGACTGCAGCGCGTCCGTCACGTACACCACCCCCGCGTCCGCCCGCCCCGCCTCCACCGCCGCCAGCACGGCCCGCACATCCACCACCGGCACGACGTTCGGCGCCACGTCCTTCCACACCCCCGCCTGCGTCAGCCACTCCTTCGCGTACACCCCCGCGGGCACCGCCGCCGGCTCCGCCAGCGCCACCCGCCGCAGCCCCTTCAATCCCGCCGCATCCTCCACCTCCACCCGCGAAGCCACCGGCACGATGACCACCAGCCGGTTGGCCAGCAGGTCCACCCGCGACCCCGGCTGCACCAGCCCCGCGCGCTCCAACGCGTCCAGCTTCGCCTCGTCCGCGGACAGGAACGCATCCGCTGGGGCACCCGCCACCACCTGACGTGACAGGTCACTGGAAGCACCGAAGGCGAACCGCACGCGCAGCCCCGTCTCCCTCTGGAACGCGGGGGCGAGCGCCTGGAGCGCATCCGTCGTGCTCGCCGCCGCGAACACCAGCACCTCGTCCTCCGCCCGCACCGCTCCTGCCCACACCGCCACCAGCAGTCCCAGCCACGAAAGTCGCATCCCACGCACCTCCAGAAGGCTTCTCAGCGACAACACACGTACCCTTCAAATGCTCACACCCGAGACTACAGGTTGACCCGCCCCCACCTCGCCGCTAATGAATACTCCGTGTCCCGGAATATCCACAAAGAGGAGGATGAGGTGCTCGCGGAGGATGTCGACCGCATGCAGGAACTGATGTTCTCGCTGGGGCGTCGCCGCTCGCTTCGCGACCCCATCGCCAGCACCTGCGAACAACTTCAGTTCACGCCGCCCCAGGTGCACGCGCTCCTGTGGCTGGGCCTGGACGGGTCGCTCACCATGGGCGAGCTCGCCAAGCGCCTGGGCGTCACCGAGAAGACCGTCACCGGCGTGGTGGACCGCCTGGAGCGCGAAGGCCACCTCCAGCGCGAGCGCGGTGAGACGGACCGGCGCGTGGTGCGCTGCCGCCTCACCGACAAGGGCCGGCAGACGTTCACCAAGCTCGACCGCTCCATGCACCGCGCCATGGGCGTGGTGATGGGCATGCTCGACGCCGAGGACCGTCAGGCCCTCTTCCGCGTGATGGAGAAGGTCCTGCTCAAGCTGGACCAGCCCACGCCGGACGCCCCCAAGGACACCTGAGTCAGGCCGCCTTGCCGTCCGGCGCCCGGGCCAGCAACAGGCCGGGCCGCAGCAGCAGCGCGAACGCTTCGCGCACCGTCCAGTAGCACCGGTCCCACGCGCGCATCCGCCCGGCGATGGGCGCGGGACTCGTGGCCACCTCCCACCCCTCGCGTCGGAAGCACTGCCGCGCGCGCAGCAGGTGGTACGGGTCGGAGACCACCACCACCCGCCGCGCGCCCCGCTCCCGCAGCACCCGCCCGCTAAAGCGCGCGTTGTCGTCCGTCGAGTGGCTCTGCTCCTCCAGCACGCACGCCTCCGCGGGCACGCCCGCCCGCACCATCAGGTCCAACATCACGCGCGCCTCGGACGGCGGATGCACGCCCACGCCGCCGGACAGGAGCAGCCAGGGCGCCACGCCCCGGTGGTACAGCGCCGCCGCCTGCTCCACGCGCGCCACCAGCGCACCGGAGGGCACGCCGCCCGGCAGCACCCGCGCGCCCAGCACCACCAGCGCGTCCGCGGGGCCCGTCTGTTCGCGCCGGCCGAAGCGGTCCACCCACCACGCCAGCCCGAAGACGCCGCCTGTCAGCACGCCCGCGACCACGACCACGCTCCGGCGCAGGTGGCCGGGTCTGGGAAGGAGGGCAAGAGGTCTCACGCGCGACAACCTAGTCCCTACCCCGGGCCTTCCAAACGGACCGGACGAAACCCCGGAGACACGGGCAGCAAGGCAGTGTGTTCGCGATGACACGTCTCCCCACCCGCCCTGGGACCGCGTTCCCGGACGACCGGGTGAATTGTCACGATGCGTATCGCCCGGAGGCAGGCGCGAGGACACAATAGGAAATGACCCGGCCGGGGTCCGAGGCGAACCCGGAGCGGCCGGGGGGCGTGGAGACATACGAATGGATGTCAAAGGCGTCGCGTTCCTGGCTCGGCAGACCCTGGCGGTGCAGTCGTTTGGCGAGGCGGCGTGGAAGGGATTCCTCGCGGAGCAGGCGAAGCGGGACCCCCTCTTCGGGCAGCCCATCATGCCGGTGACACGCATCCCGGCGGACGCCTTCCTGCGGCTCAACGAGGCCTTCACCCAGCGCTTCTATTCGGGTGACACGAAGGCCTACTGGCAATACGGCATCAAGTCGGCGGAGTACGCGCTGGGCCAGGGTCAGCTCAAGACGATGTTCGGCAAGGACGACTTCCGCCGCTTCGCCCTGTTCACGCCCGGCATCTGGAAGGGCTACTTCACCGAGGGCGAGCTGACCGCGCAGCTGCACCAGAACGTCGTCGAGCTGCGCATCACCGGCGTGCCCCGGCCGCACATCTACTTCGAGTACGCCGTGATGGGCTTCGCCGCTGGCGGGCTCGCGTACCTCGGGGGTGGCAAGGAGATCCGCCACGAGGTCCTCAAGGGCTTCAGCAAGGGGGACCAGGAGGTCCTCTACCGCTTCAACCTCCCGGTCTGAGTCCGCGGGCCTTTCAGGGCGCGGCGGCCGCGGCGGTGGTCGTCGCCGCGTCCAGGACGGCTGGGGTCTCCGCCGCGACCTTCGGCCCGGCGGCGGGCTCAAGCCGCAGGTCCGCCACCACCGGGAAGTGGTCGGACGCGCCCACGTCCAGCACGCGGCTGGACACCGGGGTGAACGCGCCGCACGCCATCACGTAGTCGATGCGCAGCGACGGCAGGAACAGCGGCATCGGGTAGGTGCCCTTGCCATCCGCGTGGGTGACCTTCGCCACGTCCTGCAACTGGCGGCGGAGCAGGCGCACCGGCCGCGAATCCGGATCATCGTTCAAGTCACCCATCAGCAGCCGGGGCCGGGGGTCCTTCGCCAGCAGGTTCGCGATGAAGACACTCTGGCGGACGCGCGCGGAGCCGTTGAAGGGCCGGCGGATGAGGTGCGTGGCGTAGACGCTCACCTGCCGCCCGTCCACGTCCAGCACCGCGTGCGCCAGCGTGCGCGGCTCCGCGCCCCGGGGCGTGGGCAACGGGTACTGCGCCAGCGACTCCATCGGATAGCGCGACAGCAGCGCGATGCCGTAGTGGCCGCCGTACAGCTTCGTGGTGCCGAAGTGCGCGCGGTACTTCAGGCCGGTGAGCGCCGACAGCCGCTCCACCTGGTCCTCCCCGCCCGCGCGGGTGGAGCCCACGTCCACTTCCTGCAACGCGACGACGTCCGGCGCCTCCGCGCGGATGACGTCCGCCACCCGCTGGAGGCCCCGCAGGCCGGACTGGATGTTGAAGGTCATCACCCGCAGGGCGCCCGCGTCACGCGCGGCCTTCGGGGCCACGGCGACGGGCGTGACGCCCGAGGAGAGGGTGGGACGCACCACGGGACCGGTGGCACAGGCCAGCGGTCCCGCGACGAGCAACAGGGTCAGGAGGGGGCTCGTTCGAATCAAGGGGCGCGAGGGTACGTCGTCCGTCCTCGCGCTGTCGCCCCACCCCACCGGGCTCGGCCGGGAAGCGGCCGGGCATCCAGGTTCAAGGTGCGATGTTTCGCGACGCTGACCGCGTCTTCAGCTCGCGCGACGGCGACGGCGCGCGGCCAGCACCGCGAACACCGCGCCCAGCAGCGGCGCACCGGCGGTGGCGGAGCAGCCGCCCTCGTCCTTCTGATCATCCGGGTCCGGGACGACAGGATCGGTGCCGCCCGTGATGACCACGTCCAGCGTGGCGTTGGCGTGCGCGTCCCCCGTCGCCTGCGTGTCGCCGTTCACGGAGTTGCCCGCCGCGAACACCTTGAGCGTGCCGTTGGTCGCGGGCGCCACCAGCGAGAAGTCGAAGCGCGCGGTGGTGCCGGTGAAGGCCTTGGGCAGGGAGTGCGTCAGCTCCCCGTTCATCAGCTTCGTGCCGGAGCCCGCGGTCAGCGTCGCGCCCGCCACGCCATCCGTCGCCACGTTCATGCCCGCCTTCACGCCGGGGCCGCCGGTGATGACCAGCGAGTAGTTGCCCGTCTGGCCCGCGGTCAGCGCGGACGGACCCTCCAGCGTCACCGTGGGGGCGCTGGCGCCGCCGCCGTGGCAGCCGGACGCCGTGCACGACACGCTCTGCTTGCCACTGCGCCCGGGCATGCCGGTGGAGTTGGCGGACGCGGAGCCCGCGACAAGGCACACCACGACCGCGCCAACAGACGAAAGAATGGACCGCATGGGACGAACCTCCTGAGGGGGGAAATCAGGGAAGACGAGGAGGTCCCCTTCTAGCGCAGTGCGGCGTGGAGTGCAGCAGGCGACAATTGCATCACCCACCGGGGCAGGGCGTACCAGGACCTACAGCCAGGTGAAGGCGTCGTGCAGGGCCTTCTGGCCGCCGTGCTCCAGGACCTCGCCGTGGCACACCACCACGCGCTCCACGTCCCACTGGAGCGCGCGCTGGAGGGAGGCCCGCGCGGCCTGCCGGTCCTTCGTCAGCACGCGGATGAGGAGGGGGGCCGCGAACCGCTTCCAGACGCGTTCGACCCGCGCGTACAGGCGCAGCTTCCAGGAGTCCGCGTGCTGGTAGTGGAAGACGAGGTCGGTGGCGAGCAGCGTGCGGGAGGGCCGGTGGAAGAAGAGGAACTCCCCCAGTCTGGGCATGCCCCGCACGTGCACCTGGTCCACCGCGGAGGCCCAGCCCGCGTCCGGCGTGTCCCCCAGCTCCAGGTCGATTCGCAGCGCGGGCTTCTTCGCGCGCAGCCCCGGGGGCGCCGCCACGCGCGCGTCCGGAAAGGCGGCGGACCAGTCTGGCAGGTGCAGGTGGTGGTAGAGGTTGGGCGCGACGAGGAAGCGCACCGGCCCCAGGGCCTCCACGGCGGCCCTGCGCTCCGGGGTGAAGGCGACGGGCGAGTGCACCCACAGTCCTCCGTCCGGCAGGCGGAGGACCGTCATGCGCCCGCCCACCTCGATGCCCAGGAAGTTGAACGGCGCGTCCATCACATGGACATCGTCAGCGAGCTTCCGGAGGCCGGTGTCAGGGGGCGTGGGCATGGCGGGTCTGGCTTCAAGCATGGTCAGCGTCTCCGGGACGGGTCCGGGCAAGCTCCGGCGTTGATTTCCGGAACATCCCAGCGTAGGCAACCCCCTCTCTACATCCCCTAGCAAGGTTCCCAGCACATGGCCGACAAGCTCACGCCCCGCGAGAAGGGCTTTTCCGAGTGGTACGTCGATCTGGTCCAGAAGGCGAAGCTCGCTGACTACTCGGACGTGAAGGGCTGCATGGTCATCCGTCCCAACGGCTATGCGCTGTGGGAGAACATCCAGCGGACGCTGGACGCGAAGTTCAAGCAGGTGGGCGTCAAGAACGCCTACTTCCCGCTCCTCATCCCGGAGAGCTACCTCAAGAAGGAAGCGGAGCACGTCGAGGGCTTCAACCCCCAGCTCGCCGTCGTCACGCACGCGGGCGGCCAGAAGCTGGAGGAGCCCTACGTCATCCGACCCACGTCGGAGACCATCATCAACCGCAGCTTCGCGAAGTGGGTGCAGAGCTACCGCGACCTGCCGCTGCTCATCAACCAGTGGGCCAACGTGATGCGCTGGGAGATGCGCACCCGTCTGTTCCTGCGCACCACGGAGTTCCTCTGGCAGGAAGGCCACACCTGTCATGAGACGGAGGACGACGCGGAGAAGATGACCCTCCAGATGCTGGAGGCCTACCGCGAGTTCGCCGAGGACTACATGGCGATGCCCGTGCTGACCGGGCGCAAGACGGAGTCGGAGCGGTTCGCCGGCGCCCTGCGCACGTACAGCATCGAGGCGATGATGCAGGACAAGAAGGCGCTCCAGGCGGGCACCAGCCACAACCTGGGCCAGAACTTCGCCAAGGCCTTCGAGACCAAGTTCCAGGGCCGCGACGGCCGCGAGCACTTCGTGTGGCAGACGTCCTGGGGCGTGTCCACGCGCCTCATCGGCGGGCTCATCCTCACGCACTCGGATGATTCGGGCCTCATCGTGCCGCCGAAGCTCGCGGCCACGCACGTGGTCATCATCCCCATCGCCGGCAAGGCGACGGACGCGGAGAAGACGCAGGTGCTGGAGAAGGCGCACGCGCTGGGCGCGGACCTGCGCAAGCAGGGCCTGGGCGTGGTGGTGGACGACGACGACAGCAAGGGCCCGGGCTTCAAGTACAACGAGCACGAGCTCATCGGCACGTGCGTGCGCATCGAGATTGGCCCCAAGGACCTGGCGAAGAACTCCTGCGTGATGGTCCGCCGCGACCTGAAGCAGAAGGAGTTCGTGCCGCTGGACGAGGCCGTGGCCAAGGCCCAGGCCATGTTGGATCAGATGCAGAAGGACCTGTTCCAGAAGGCGAAGGCCTTCCGCGACGCCAACACCCACGAGGTGAACTCCCTGGAGGAGCTCAAGGCGCGCGCGGACGACGGCTTCCTCTTGGCGCACTGGAACGGCGACGCGAAGGTGGAGGCGCGCATCAAGGAGGAGACGGGCCTCACCACCCGCTGCCGGCCCTTCAACCTGCCGCAGGAGCCGGGCAAGTGCGTGATGACCGGTGAGCCGTCCCCGGGCCGCATCGTGTTCGCCAAGGCGTACTGAAGCCTCCGGACTGGAAACATTCCGCGGGGGCTGGGAGCGGTTGCTCCCGGCCCCTGTTTCGTTTCAGCTCGCGGCGAGCAGGGCGCGCTTCTTCGGCAGGAAGGTGGCCACCGGCTCCGGCTTGCCCTGCACGGGCAGCGGCACGGCGGCCTCGAAGTCGAAGGCGTCCCCGCAGCGCTCGCGCGTGGCGTTGGAGACGAGCACCGGGGCGCCCACCTTCTTCGTGAGCCCCTCGATGCGGCTGGCCAGGTTCACCGCGTCGCCAATGACGGTGTATTCGCGGCGCTGCTCGCTGCCCACGGCTCCCACCACCACGCGCCCGGTGTGCACGCCCACGCCGATGTGGAGGATGGCTTCACCCCGCGCGGCGCGCTCCTGGTTGAGCTTCTCCAGCGCCTCCAGCATGGCCAGCGCGCACGACACCGCGGCGGCCGGGTGCCCGGGCTGCTCCAGGGGCGCGCCGAAGTACGCGAGGATGCCGTCGCCCAGGAACTTGTCCAACGTGCCGCCGTGGCGGAACACCACCTCCACCATGCGGGACAGGTATTCGTTGAGCAGCGTCACCACTTGCGGGCTGTCCATCCGGTCCGACAGCGCGGTGAAGCCTCGGATGTCGGAGAACAGCAGCGTCACCTCGCGGTGCTCGCCGGCCTCGCCGTCGGTGCCCTTCTCGGAGATGCGCCGGGCGACCTCCGGGGAGAAGAAGCGGCCCAGCCGTTCGCGCTGCATCTCCTCGCGCACCACGTCCGTCACCAGCCCCAGCACCGTGCGGCTGATGAAGAAGGCCACCGCGGACGCGAGCGTCATCACCAGCACCATGCCGGGCAGGAACTCCGAGGCGTGCAGGCCCGCGGCCAGCGCCAGGAGCGCCGCCCCCGCGATGCCCAGCAGCGTGGCGGCCATGACGACGATGCGCGACAGCGTCACCATGGACACGACGACCACCAGCACCATGTAGACGCCCATGGTCAGGAGGGCCGCCGTCACCCCGTTCTCGGAGCCGTGGATGGACTGGCTCTGCAGGAAGTAGATGAGCGGCATGTCGATGAGCGCCACGCCCAGCGCGGGCCGCTTCAGCAGCTCCGGCACCCGGCGAGAGACGGCCCACAACACCGCCGCCAGCCCGATGTAGCAACCCAGCATCGTGCGCGACACGCGCCAGTCATCCAGGATGGCCAGGAGCAACCACGCGCCCGTCGCGCCGACGCGCATCAGATTGAGCCAGGCCCCCACGTCGGCGCGCCACTCATCCAGGCGGCTCTTCAGGGCGGCTTCGACATGGGAGCGGTAGAGCAGTGACAGCATGTTTCACGAAACCTACTCCACGGATGGTTCTGCCTCCAGACACCGGCCTGCGTTAGGGTTCCGGCGCATGGCGAGCATCGGGCACGTGGCGGTGGGCATGGCATTGGGGCGCTTCGAAGCAGGAGCGGCCCCCTGGCGGCGGCGGTTGGCGGTGATGGCATTCCTGTCGCTGCTTGCCCTCCTGCCGGACGCGGACGTGGTGGCGTTCGCGCTGCGCATTCCCTACGCGGCGACATGGGGACATCGCGGCGCGTCGCACTCCTTCGTCTTCGCGGGGTTGGTGGCGCTCGCGGTGGCGGGGCTGGCCCGTTTGAAGGGGGAGTCCGGCACGCGCTGGGGTCTGCTGGCACTCATCGCCGTGGGCAGCCACGGCATCCTGGACGCGCTCACCGACGGTGGGCTGGGCGCGGCGCTCTTCTGGCCCTTCTCCAACGCGCGCGTCTTCGCCCCGGTGCGCCCGCTGCCGGTGTCCCCCATTGGCGCGGGGATGCTTTCCGCGCGGGGGCTGTACGTGAGCCTCGTGGAGTTGCTCGTCTTCCTGCCTGCCTGGGCCTACGCGCTGTGGCCGGCCCGGAAGGCGCGCTCGCCCTGAGGGTGACGCAGTCGAAAGGAGGACCACCGCGATGCGCCTGTTCACCGCCGTGACGCTGGGAGACACCCTCACCGCCCGTGCCGAGCAGGGCATCGAGCGCCTGCGCGCCCATGCCCCGGAGGCGAAGTGGGTGAAGCCGGAGGGCGTGCACCTGACGCTGCTGTTCCTGGGGGACGTGGACCCCTCCTGCCTGTCCCTCTTCCACGAAGCGTTGGATCCGGTGGGGCCGCGCCACGCGCCGTTCGTGTTGTCGGTGGGAGGGGGCGGGACGTTCGGCGCGCCGCACCACCCGAGCGTGCTCTGGGCCGACGTGCGCGGGGACATCGTTGCGCTGAAGGCGCTCCAGGCGGATGTGGCCTCCGCGCTGGCGCCCCTGGGCTTCGCCTCCGAGCACCCGGAGTACACCGCGCACCTGACCCTCGCCCGTTCGAAGAAGCCGCACGGGGACGCGGCGCTGGCGGCGTGCGCGCGCCTGCTCGACCAGGAGTCCTGGGGCGAGGGCCGCGTGGACCGGCTGAGCGTGTTCGAAAGCGCGGGCGGCCACTACGCGTCCCGGTGGGAGCTGCCGCTGGGACGCGGGGCCTGAGGCGGTCCGCGCGCTAGCCGGCGCGCATCGACTGCGGATCCGCCACCGGCACCGCGGCGGGCAGCGTGACGGTGAGCAGCGTGCCCCGACCCTCGCGGCTCTCCGCGCGCAGCGTGCCGCCCAGGTCGGTGACGATGGTGTGGCTCACCGACAGCCCCAGGCCGGTGCTGCTGGGCCGCGCGGTGGCGAACGGTTCGAAGATGCGTGCGAGCAGCTCCGGAGGCAGTCCCTTGCCGGAGTCCTGCACCTCCACCACCACCTCGCCGTCCTCGCTGGTGTAGGCCGCGACGCGCAGCACGTTGCGTTCGGCGTCCTGCGGCTCCATGGCCTGCACGGCGTTGAGCAGCAGGTTGAGGAACAACTGGGTGAGGCGCGCCTCGTCCGCGTCCACCGTGGGCAGGTCGTGGAAGTCCCGCTCCAGGCGCGCGCGGTGCTGGAGCTCTCCGCGCAGGAGCTTCAGCGCGTTCTCCAGCACCGGCTGCACGGCCACGCGGGCGCGGTGTTCGGGAGGCTTGCGCGACAGCGTGCGCAGGTCCTGCACGATGTGCTTGAGCCGGGTGGCGCCCTCCACCGTCTCCCCCAGCGCCTCCACGATGTCGTCCACGTCGGCGCGCGGGACGGCCTGCCCGGTGAGCAGCGGCTGCTTCAGCCGGTCCATCTCCTCCCGGATGAAGGAGAGGTTCGCCAGCATGAAGGCCAGCGGGTTGTTCATCTCGTGGCCCACCGCCGCCGCGAGTGACCCCAGCGCGGACAGCCGGTCCGCCTGGAACAGCTTCGCCTCCAGTTGCTTGCGCAGCGTCACGTCGCGCACGAACACGCGCAGGCCCGGCGGGTCCCAGAGCTGCGCGACGGTGAGCTCCCAGTAGCGGCCATCCAGGTGCACCGTGGGCGCGGGCTCGCCCGGGGGCGCCCCGCGCCAGGCCCAGGTGAGCGCCGCGTGCACCAGGGGATGCGTCGGGCCGCGCTCCACCAGGTCCTGGAACGCCACGTGGGTGGCGGGGTTCGCGTACCGCAGCTCCCCGTCCATGCCCAGCTCCAGCAACGGCTCCGGGTGCAGCAGCGGGAAGGACGCCAGCCGGTAGAGCGGATCCTCCAGCGCGCGCAGCCCGGTGACGTCGCGAGCCAGCAGACCCAGGCGGACGCCGGTGTCCCCGGGGGCGGGGGCGCAGGGGGTGATCTCCGCCGCGTAGACGCGCTCTTCGCCGTCCACGGTGAGCCGGTACTCCAGCCGTCCGTCGGAGCCGCCCCGGAGGACGGCGCGGACCAGGGACATGAGCGGCTCGCTCGCCCCGGCGCCCAGGACCTCGTCCAGCTTGCGGCCCCCGGCGCCGCGCACGTCGCGGCCGAAGACGCGGCCCGACGGGGACCACAGGTTCAGAAAGCGCCCTTCGGCGTCCAGTTCGCCCGTCACGTACTCCGCGCCCTGCGCAGGGCGGGGGCTGGAAACGGGAGCGCCGGGGCCCGGAGAGCGCACGAAGCCCTCCACCCGGAAGGGGCCCATGAGCATCTCCAGGCCCGCGCCGTCGGTGTTCATCCGGGTGAGGACGGAGAGCAGCAGCTCCGAGTCCTCGTCCGACAGGCGCTTCGTGAGGATGAGGCCGTCGGCGAGCGTGGAGATGGTGAAGAGAAAGGGCGTGAGCTGGGGCGCGTCCGCTCCCAGGTATGACGTCAGCGTGGCGCGCATGACGTGCGCGTCGGTGTGGTTGGAGAAGATGGCGGCCACATCCGACTCGCCGCGCAGCACCGCGTCCAACGCCTTGCGGTAGGTGCCCAGGAAGCGCTGTTCGGAGAAGAGCGTGTCCGGGCGCAATCCCAATGACTCCAGGTGGCGCACGGGCAGCAGGTGGCCTCCGGTGGAGCGCGGCGCCACCCAGGCCACGCGCTTGCCCTGGAGCGTCTCCAGCGTCAGCGGCGCGTCCGAACGACACACCAGCGCGGAGTGGTAATGCCAACTGCCTGAACGCACCGCGCGAAGCACCGCCCGCGCCTGAGGCTCAAAGGCATTGCACTGCTCGGCGGTCCCCCACGCCATGTCCACGCGGCCCGCCGCCAGCTCCGCCTCCAACGCCTCATAGGTCGGAGACATGGCCATCACCACCGGCCGGCCCAGCCGCTCCGACAAGGCCCGCGCGAACAGCTCCACGCGGACGTGCTCCCTTATCTCTCCCAACGATGGGTAGAGCAGGCAACGGATGGGGGCACTCGACGCGGTCACGGCAGAATCCTCCGGTTTCCCCCCTCTCCCGGCGGCCCCTGCTCCGGGCCTCCGGCTCACGACTTCCGCCACCTTGCCTGAATCCTTACGCCATTGCACATTATTCCTGAATCACTGAAATAAACAGGCTCCCACGGTTTACCACATCTTGACCCAGGGTCGTCAGAGACCAGGGGTACCAGAAGGCGCCGGGCAATGCTGAGAGGGATGGCACCGCGCCTGCAGAGCAGACGTACAGGCGAAGGCAACCGCCTGAAAGGACTGGGAGGATGGCATTGAAAGGCAAGGCACTGTGGCCGGGCGTCGTGGGAGCGGCGGTGCTGGTGTGGTGGGGCGCCCGCGGTGTGGAAGCAGCGCCACACGTGGCGGACAGGACCGGGGTCGGGGCGAAGGTGCGGACGGGGGACATGGTGTTCCAGACGTCGGGCTCGCGGCAGTCGAAAGCCATCCAGGTGGCGACGCGCAGCCCGCTGTCTCACGTCGGGTTGGTGGAGGTGACCCAGCAGGGTGTCTTCGTGGTGGAGGCGGTGCAGCCGGTGAAGCGCACCCCCTTCGAGAAGTGGAAGGCGCGCGGGGTGAAGGGGCGGCTGCTGGTGCTGCGACCCACGGGGGTGGAGGCCGCGGCGAAGGAGCGCGTGGTGGCGGAGGCGAAGCGGCACCTGGGCAAGCCGTACGACACGCTCTTCGGGTGGGGTGACGAGGCGATGTACTGCTCGGAGCTGGTGCGCAAGGCGTACGCGGCGGGCGCGGGGGTGGAGTACGGGAAGATGGAGAAGCTGGGGACGCTGGATGTGGCGGGCCTCAAGCGGGAGATCTCCGAGCGCTACCCGGGCCCGATACCCGTGGACCTGGAGCTGGTGACGCCCGCGAGCCTGGCGGCCGATGCCCGGCTGGAGGTGGTGCACTCGGACTTTCCGAAGGCGCGTTGACCCAGGCCGCGAGGGCGGCGGAAGCCCCCGTTCGTTTCCTGCCAACCTGAATGACAGGCAGGGACTCACACGCGGGGTGAAGGACCGGTAGGGTTGGCCTCATGCGCCACCTTCTTCTGCTGCTGCCCTTGTTCGCCCTCGCGGGTTGTAAGGAGCCCCAGGATGGGGTGAAGGTCACGATCACCTCCACGGGCTTCGTGCCGGGCTGCCTCCGGGTGACGGCCCGGGATGAGGCCAGCCAGGAGACCCGGACCACGGCGCTGGCCGGCAAGGGTGCGCCCTCCGTCGGCGGCAGCGTGCTGGTGGGGGTCGTGCTGCCGGAGGGCTGGGGTACGCAGCTCTCCATCAAGGCCGAGGCGTTCGAGACGCCCTTCGCACCGGGCGAGGACTGCACGGGCAAGGTCGTCACGTCCGGGGACGGGCAGGTCTCCGTCGTGAGAGGCGAAGCGGCGAAGGGCAATCCTCCGGGACTCACGCTGGCGCTGAGCGCCAGCGATGAGGATGGGGATGGCTATGTCCTCGATAACAAGGACGGCACGGGCGGCACCGACTGTGATGACAGGCTGGAGCTGGGAAGGTCCGTCCATCCGGGCGTCGACGAGCGGTGCAACTTCCAGGATGACAACTGCGACGGCGACGATGACCAGACGCACTTCGGGCTGGGAGTCGCTTGCCAGAACGATGGAGGTTGCACGGGGAGGCTCGAGTGCGCGTTCAACAGGGTCGACACCGCGTGCAACGCCCCCGAGCCGGAGCTGGCCTGGGTCGACGCGGATGGCGACAAGGTGGGCAAGGCTGGCGTGGAGGCCACCCCGTTCTGCACGCCAAACACCGTGCCCGACGCGGGCTACGTGTCCTTCAACACGCGCCACGACGACTGCGACGACACGAACGCGAACATCCATCCTTCCGTCACGGAGATCTGCAACGACGTGGATGACAACTGCGATGGCACCCTGAACAACATCCCGCCCGAGAGCTGCCCGATGCCGGGCCCTCAATGCACCGGGATGTGGCAGTGCCAGGGCACCTCCGGGGCCCGGGAGTGCGTCGCCACCGGATCCATTCCTACCTGGTATCCCGACAGCGACCTGGATGGGCGGGGACGCACGGACGCGGGCACGCCTTCGTGCGCTCCCCTGACGGACGCCGGGTACACCCTGGACGGCGGGGACTGTGACGACGGCAATCCGTTCATCTACGCAGCAGCTCCCGAAATTTGCGACGAGCAGGACAACGACTGTGATGGCCTGCCGGATGAAAACCTGGTCTGCGGGCCCACCGGGGCAGGATGGGCGGGTCGGGAGGTTGGCGGGAGCAACAGCCGGAGCTGGTACGGAATCTCACCGTACGCGGACGGAGGCGTCTGGCTTGCGGGCAGCGCCAGCGGCCGTGGGGTGAAAAGACCGGGTGAGGCAGGCTTCACGTTCCTCTCCACGACCTGTGCTGGCAACACCCTCTTCGCGGCATGGGTCAATCCCACGACCGGCAAAGCCTACCTGGGCGGGTTGGCGCGTTACCTGTACATCCAGGAGTCCACCAGCAACAATTGCGAGCCCAATCCCCGTCTCGATCCATCCAACAACAACAACACAGCCATCTACAGCCTGATTGGATTTCCTGAAGCCGGAGATCCGGGCACCGCCCAGATCTTCGGTGTCGCCACCCATGGAAATGGAAACGACGGTCAGGCTTTCCTCTGGACGGGTGCAGACCAGGATGTGTCAGCGCCCATCCTGAACGGCACCACCCTCAAGGGCATCCATGGGCTCTCACCCGCGCTGCTGTTCGCGGTGGGCGCGGAGAGGGCCCCGCCGGCGGACGGACGCATCCTCCGCTATCAGCCCGGCAACCCACCTTCCTGGGGGGCCCCGGTTGAACCCCCAGGCGCCAACGCGCTCAACGCTGTCTGGGTCGTCCATCCGAAACTCGCCTACGCTGTCGGCGACAACGGCACCTTCCTCAAGTGGGATGGGTCGAACTGGGCCGGGGCGCCGAGCCCCTCCAACAACGAGAATCTCACGGGGGTGATTGCCTTTGGCAGCAACGCCATCTACGTGTCGTCCAGGTCGGGCACGTTGTTTCGCTATTACGACAACACATGGCACCCGCATGCCCTGAACGTCCCCCTGAACGCGGTCAATGGCACCCGTCCCGACGACCTCTGGGCGGCCGGAGAGCAGGGCATGGCCTTCCATTACCCGGCCTGGCCCGCGCCTCCGTAGCGCCCGATTCACGGTGGGGCTTCGTGCCCCACCGTGAACGTCCGCATCTCAGCGCGTCACCCGCAGGACCTGGAACCCCTTCCCGTCCGCGCCGAAGCCCTTCAGGTTCTCCGCCCGCACCACCAGGTCGCCAGAGGCCAGCACGCCCCACACGTCCGCGCGGGCCAGGGCCGTGCTCGTGGTCCTCTCGTAGCGCCGCGCCTCGCGCCACGTCGTCCCGTCCGTGCTGGTGAAGAGCCGCGCGTACACGTCCGAATCGCTCTGCACGTCCCCCGCGTTCGCCCTTCCCGTCCCCAGCACCTGCACTCCTCCTGGCAAGCCTTGAAGGGAGTACGCCGGCCCCGGCAGCGTCAGCAGCGCGTCCACCCGCGCATTGGCGAACACCCGCAGCAGCTTCGGGTGCTCCGGCTCATACAGCGTGGACTGCCCCAGCAGCAGCTCGCCTCCGGACAACACCGAGCCCGTCAGCGCGTTGGCGCCGTAGCCTCCCATCACCTTCGCCCAGGTGCGCCCTCCATCCGTGGAGCGCATCACCGCCGCCTGGGCAGCGCTGCTTCCGAACGTGGCCCACAGCACGCTGCGCACTGGGTCCGCGAACAACGCCAGCCCGTGGCGCGACGCCTGGAACGTGAAGCGCACCGCCCACGTCGTCCCGCCGTCCGTGCTGGCCCACAGCCGCACGGGCGTGCTGCCGGACGTCACCGTCTGGTACTCCAGGAAGAACACCGTGCTCCCCAGCTCCGCGAAGCTCGCCGGGGACGCGGCGCGGTAGGTGCCCAGCGCCACCGCGTCCGTCCACGTCCGCCCTCCGTCCGTGGAGCGCTCCAGGTGGTAGCTGCCGCCGCGGCTCATCTGCGCCAGCAGCGTCCCGTTCTTCAGCGCCGCCATCACCCAGAATGACGCCCCGCCCACGCCCTGGCCTCGCGCGGTGAACGTTCGCCCACCGTCCGTGCTCGCCCACAACCGCGAACGGGCGTCGGCCAGTGCCAACGCGTACACCGTGCCCGCGCCGTCCACCGCCAGCACCTCGTGCGTCGTGTTCGTGAACACCGGCTCCAGCGTCACCGGCCCCGGCACCCCACCGTCTCCAGGCACCGGGCCGCCATCCGTCCCCGCGTCCACACCGCCATCCGGCGCGCTCCCACCGTCCGGCGTCCCCGCGCCGGCATCCGGAGCGCTCCCGCCATCCGGCGTCCCGGCGCCGCCATCCGACGTGCCCCCGCCATCCGGCGTCCCTCCGTCCTGTCCGGAGCCGCCTCCGCCCGGCTGACGCTGCACCGCCACGCGCATCACCTTCGCGCTGGAGTTCGCATCCGGCGAGTCCCCGTAGAAGCACGGCACCTCCGTGACGCTGTCCGGCAGCACGTCCAGCGCGGAGAGGTAGCCCTTGAAGCTGGTGCGCGAGTCCAGCGTCACCGGGTCGCT
This sequence comes from Corallococcus sp. bb12-1, assembly GCF_026626765.1. NCBI lineage: Bacteria > Pseudomonadati > Myxococcota > Myxococcia > Myxococcales > Myxococcaceae > Corallococcus > Corallococcus sp. bb12-1. Next base: position 491,207 of record NZ_JAPNJZ010000001.1, read on the forward strand.
GAAGGTCCCATCGCGCAGCACCCGGACCCGGAGCTCGTAATCCGCGGCCGACTGCATGTGATTGTAGAAGACATACAGCGCGCTCCCTACCCGGGTGACCGCGGGCTGCAACGCCCAGTCCGGCGTGTTCTCCACCAGCGTGCGCGGCCCGAAGGACGTCCCGTCGAAGCGGCGGTAATACAGACGCTCCGTCTCGTCCTTGTAGACCAGGTGGATGCCGCCCTTGCCGTCCTCCACCGCGCTCAACGCCGCGCCATGGTAGATGCCGTCGGAGAACGCCTCCCGCGAAGGCCCCCACGTGTCCACGGGGTCGGCCGCGTCGCGCACCCGCAGGCGTGTGGGTTCGAACCCGTCGTGCATGGCGTAGAAGAAGACGAGCTTCGAGCCCACGCTCAGCATCCGTCCCCCGCCGCGCTTGCGCACCCGCCCCAGGTCCGGCTGCCGCTGGAAGCTCGAGCCCCCGTCGGTGGAGACCGCCACCACCGCCGTGGAGCCTCCGTCCGACTCCAGGCGGAACGCCTGTATCCACAGCCGCCCGCGCGAGTCCCGGGCCAGGAGTGCCCGCGAGTACGCCGTCGAATCGTCCGCGTTGAACACGCGCACCGCCGGCTCCGGCGCCCAGGTGTGCCCGTCCTCCTGGTAGCGCCACCACTGGAACCAGACGTCGTGCCGCGACGACGCCGAAAGCGAAGGCGCTTCGAACGCATACACGAGCGCCACGTCCCGCCCCACGGCGACCAGCTCCGCCCGGTCATGGTGCGAGGCATCCGGCTGGACGGAGGCGAGCTTTTCGATGCCCTGGAACCCGTCCTCGGAGCGGAACAGGCTCAACCCCTCCCCGCCAGCCCCCTGCTGTTGGATGGCCAGGAGCCACGTGGGCGCATGCCCGTTTCCTGTTTCAATCCGTACCGCATGCCGATGCGCTGGCAGCGTCAGGGCATTGCCCCCGCCCGCCGGCACCATGGGCACACCTCCCGCCGCCACCACCGTGGTCAGCAGGGCCCCCACCCAAGCCATCATCGCGATTCTCCCCCGTCCACACCCACCCCGAAGCTAGGGATGGGAGGCGGGGGAGCAATCCAGCGGAGGCTGTGGGTGGCGGGTCCACCCCTCCAGAAGCGGAGTGGTGGACACACATCCACCGCGCGGCGCTTCCCGGTTCACGGAAGCACGTACGCGCAGTGCCAGGACTACTTCGTCTTGCGGCGGCGAGCGCCCGCGTCCGGCGTGCCCGTGCCGGCGTCGAGGCCCGTGTCCAGCGTGCCCGCGTCCAGCGCGCCCGCGTCCGGCACGGCGGTGACCAGCGGCGGCGGCGGGTTGACGAGCTTCAGCGAGTCGAAGAACGCGTCCGCGGGCGGCGTGCCGCTGTTGGGGTTGAAGAGCACCAGCAGCGTGTACATCCGCGCGCCCACCAGGATGTTGCGCGCCTTGAGCTCGCCCACCGTCGGGGAGCTGACCGTGTAGGCCTTGCCCGGGTAGCCACCCTCCAGCGTGATGTCCTGCTCGTCCTTCAGCGTGCCCTGGACTTCCTTGGCCAGACCGTCCCGACCCTCGTTCAGCAGGGCCTCGGGAGGACGGCTCGCCACGAGCTTCTCCGGGTAGTCCGCGATGCTGACGGAGTAGAGGACTTCCATGGCGCGCGCGGAGTAGGCGGCGGTGGACACCGTGCCGGAGCCCAGCGGGACCTGCTTGCGGGCCACCTGCGGCTCCGCGGGCATGCCGATGCTGAAGCCTTCCGGGGCGTCGTAGGCCTTGAACTCCGGGCCCGTGACGGCGGGACCGCCCTCGGTGGGCACGTCCTCGATGGTGGATTGGGCCTGCCGGCCGTCGCCGCCAGAAGAACCGGAGCTGTCGTCGGTCTTCTGCTGGCTGGCGCACGCGCCAGCGATGAGCGCGAGGGTGGTGAGCGAAGCAAGAAGGAGGCGGGACAACGGAGGCATGGGCACGCTTCCTGATGTGGAAGAAGGGAAGAAAACGGGGTGTCTGGTCAGACGCTAGACGAAGTGCTCCGCCGCTGACTACCCGAGTTTCAGCGCGCCGCCAGGAACTGGCCGCGCCTCCTCCCCCTCAAGCGTCGGGGGGAGGACAGCGTACACAGGCCGGAAGGTCGGCTTTGGGAACTACTCGCCCAGGTACGCGCGCCGGATTTCTGCGCTCTCCAGCAGCGCCTTGCCGGCGCCGGCCATCACCACCTCGCCCGTCTCCAGCACGTAGCCGTAGTGGGCGGCGTTGAGGGCCAGGTGCGCGTTCTGCTCCACCAGCAGCACGCTGACGCCGGTGGCGTTCACCTCGCGCAGCGTGCGGAAGATGGTCTCCGTCACCTGCGGCGCCAGGCCCAGGGACGGCTCGTCCAGGAGCAACAGCTGCGGCTTGCTCAAGAGGGCCCGGGCGATGGCCAGCATCTGCTGCTCGCCGCCGGACAGCGTGCCCGCCAACTGGCGGCGGCGCTCCTTGAGCACCGGGAAGAGCGTGAAGCCCTTCTCCATGTCCTGCTCAACCTGGGCGGTGTCCTTGCGCAGGTACGCGCCCAGCTCCAGGTTCTCCTGCACGGTGAGGTTGGGGAAGATGCCCCGCCCCTCCGGCGCGTGCGCCATGCCGCGAGGCACCAGCTGGTGCGCCTTGAGGCCCGTGATGTCCTGGCCCTCCAGGGTGATGCGGCCCGCGGACGGCTTGAGCATGCCGCTCACCGCGCGCAGGGTGCTCGTCTTGCCCGCGCCGTTGGCGCCGATGAGGGCCACCATCTCGCCCTTGCCCACCTGCAGGGACACGCCCCGGAGCGCCTGGATGGCGCCGTAGCGCACCTGGAGCCCCTCCACCGTGAGCAGCGGCCCGAACGCACGGCGCTCGCCCAGCACCTTCACTGGCTCGCTCACGCCGCGCCTCCATGGGATTCCAGGTAGCTGTCGCCCAGGTACGCCTCGATGACCTTGCGGTCGCTTCGCACTTCCGCCGGGGCGCCGCGCGCGATGGTCTCTCCGTGGTCCAGCACGGTGATGGTCTCGCAGATGCCCATCACCAGCTTCATGTCGTGCTCGATGACCAGCACCCCCAGCGAGAACTCGTCGCGCAACCGGCGGATGAGCACCATCAGGTCCGCCTTCTCCCGCGTGTTCATGCCGGCCGCGGGCTCATCCAGCAGCAGCACCTTGGGCCGCGTCCCCAGCGCGCGGGCGATCTCCAGCCGGCGCTGCTCTCCGTAAGGCAGGTTCTTCGCCTCCTCGTCGCGGCGGTGCGACAGGCCCATCACCTCCAGGAGGTGCTCCGCCTGTCGCGTGAGCTCGTGCTCCTCCCGCTGGAAGCCGGGGGTGAGCATGAGCGCGCGCCACCAGTCGCGGTAGTTGCGCAGCGCCGTGCCCACCTTGGCGGCCGGGCCCAGCTTCACCGGGTGCAGGGCGCCCTGCGCGCGGCAGGCCACCTTCACGTTGTCCAGCGCGGTGAGCGCGCGGAACAGGCGGATGTTCTGGAAGGTGCGCGCGAGGCCCAGGTGATTGATTTGATGCGGCACCCAGCCGTTCACCTTCTGCCCGGCCACGCGCACCTCGCCCTCGGTGGGCTGGTACACGCCGGTGAGCACGTTGAACGCGGTGGACTTGCCCGCGCCGTTGGGCCCGATGAGGCCCAGCAGGTCCCCCTGGCGCACGGTGAGGTTGAAGTCCGTGAGGGCCTTGAGGCCCCCGAAGCGGATGCTCACCCCGGACGCCTGGAGCATCGCGTCCTGTGACGTGGCGGCCACGCTCATGACAGCCCCTTCTTCTTGCGGGGAAGCCAGCGCGGCAGGATGTCCCAGAGTTCCTTCGTGCCGAACAGGCCCTGGGGCCGGAGCAGCATCAGCACCACCAGCAGGACGCCGTACACGGGCATGCGGATCTGGTCGACCTTCTGCGCCAGGCTGCCCTCCGCGCCCAGCGCGCCGAACAGCGAGCGCAGGCCCTCCGGCAACAGCGTGAGGAAGATGGCCGCGACGATGGCGCCCGTCGTGGAACCCAGGCCGCCCAGCACCACCATGACGACGATCTCCATCGACTTCACGAAGGTGAACGAGCCCGGGTTGATGATGGGCACGAAGTGGGCGAACAGGCCGCCCGCGATGCCGGCGAAGAACGACGAGATGACGAACGCGCGGACCTTGTAGCCGGTGGTGTCCACGCCCATGGCTTCGGCGGCGACCTCATCCTCGCGGATGGCCCACAGGCTGCGGCCGTGACTGGAGCCCGCGATGCGGCGGGCCACCAGCACCACCAGGAAGACCCAGAAGTACACCATGGCCACGCTGGAGTACTGCGGGATGCCCGACAGCCCCAGCGCGCGGCCGAACGCCTCCGTGTTCTGCACGAAGACACGGATGATTTCGCCAAAGCCCAGCGTGACGATGGCCAGGTAGTCCCCGCGCAGTCGCAGCGACGGCAGGCCCACCAGGAAGCCGCAGAGCGCCGCGCAGACGCCGCCCGCGAGCAGCGCCACCACGAAGAGCACCTGGTCGCTGGCGGCCACCGGCAGGAAGGAGAGCGCCACCTCCTTGAGCGACAGCGACGTGACGCCGGCGATGTACGCGCCCACCGCCATGAAGCCCGCGTGGCCGATGGAGAACTGGCCCGTCATGCCGTTCACGATGTTGAGGCTCACCGCGAGGATGATGTTCACCCCCACGACGGACAGCAGATACGTGGCGAAGGGGGAAGCGCCCAGCATCCACTCGGCCAGCGCCAGCACCGGCAGCGCGAGGAGCACGGGCAACAGGCCCCGCAGCGCCGGAGGAATGGGGCCCGCCATGTCGTCGGGCAGGGTCGTCGCGCCAGGGGTCGCCATCAGACCTTCTCCGCCGCGACCCGACCGAAGAGGCCGCCCGGCTTCACCAGCAACACCAGGATGAGGAAGGCGAAGGCCACCGCGTCACGCCAGGTGCTGGCCGCGTAGCCCACGACGAACTCCTCCACGAGCCCCAGCAGCAGCGCGCCCACCACCGCGCCCGGGACGTTGCCGATGCCGCCGATGACCGCCGCCACGAAGGCCTTGAGGCCCACGTACAAGCCCATCAGCGGACTCACCGACGTGTCCTTGATGGCGTAGAGCAGGCCCGCGCCCGCCGCCAGCGCGCTGGAGAGCATGAACGTCAGCGCGATGATGCGGTCGGTGGGGATGCCCATCAGCGCCGCGGTGCGGTGGTCCCACGACACCGCGCGCATCGCCTTGCCGAAGCGCGTCCGGTACACGAGGAACTGGAGCGCGCCCATCAGCGTCACCGCGATGAGCAGGCTGATGACCTGCCAGTTCCACACCACCACGTCGCGGTCGCCGATGATGAACCACTCGGTGGGGACGATGACCTCCGGGAAGGCCCGGGGGGACGCGCCCGGCAGGAAGCCGATGTCCAACTGGAAGCCGTACGACAGCGCGAACGAGATGCCGATAGCGGTGATGAGCGCGGTGAGGCGCGGCTTCTCGCGCAGCGGCCGGTAGGCGAAGCGTTCGATGAGGAAGCCGAGCAGCGCGCAGCCGCCCATGGCCACCGCGAAGATGACGACCACGCCCCAGAGGGAACGCTGCGCCTCGCGCCCGAGGGCGAAGGCGGTCGCGTAGCCCATGTAGACGCCGACCATCATCACGTCGCCGTGGGCGAAGTTGATGAGCTTGAGGACGCCGTACACCATCGTGTAGCCCAGTGCGACCAGGGCGTAGATGGTGCCGGAAGCCAGTCCGTTGATGAGATGCTGGAGAAGCTGCGACATGCCGGGTGGGGGCCCTGACTACGGAGCGATGGTGGTGACGTAGGTGGACTTGCCGTCCGCGACCTTCAGCACCACGGCGGACTTCACCGCGTTGCGCTTCGCGTCCAGCGTGATGACGCCCGCCACGCCCGGGAAGTCCTTCGTCTGCGCGATGGCCTCGCGCAGCGCCGGGCCGCTGGTGTTCGGGGCGCGCTTCAGCGCGTCGATGGCGACCCGCGCGGCGTCATACGCCAGCGCCGCGAGCGCGTCCGGCACCGCGCCGTTGTAGTCCGCCTTGTAGTCCGCGATGAACTTCTTCACGAGCGCGTCCGGGTTGTCCGGCGAGTAGTGATTGGAGAAGTAGCTGCCGTCGATGGCGCTGCCGCCCAGCTCGAAGAGCTTCTCGGAGTCCCAGCCGTCGCCGCCCATCAGCGGCACCTTCAGGCCAAGCTCACGCGCCTGACGGGCGATGACGCCCACCTCGCTGTAGTAGCCCGGCACGTAGATGCCTTCCGGCTGCGTCTTCTTGATGGCCGTCAGCTGCGCGCGGTAGTCCGTGTCGCCCTGGCTGTAGCTCTCCGTGACCGTGATCTTGCCGCCCAGCTCCGCGAACTTCTGGCGGAACACCTCCGTGAGGCCAATGGAGTAGGCGCTCTTGTTGTCCTGGAGCACCGCGACCTTGTTGAGCTTGAGGTTCTCCCGCGCGAACTTGGCCATCACGAAGCCCTGGAACGGGTCGATGAAGCAGACGCGGAAGATGTTGTCGCCCTTCTCCGTCACCGTGGGGTTGGTGGACGAGGGCGTAATCATCGGCACGCCGGCCGCCTGCGCCTTCTCCGCCATGGCGAGCGAGCTGGACGAAGCCACCTCGCCCAGGATGAGCACCACCTTGTCCTGGGTGATCAACCGGGTAACGGCCTGGGCCGCTTCCTCGGGCTTGCTCTGGTCGTCGTAGACGCGCACTACCAGCTTCTTGCCCTTCACCCCGCCCGCCGCGTTGGCCTCCTTCAGCGCCAGCGCGATGCCGTTGCGGCTGGAGATACCGAAGGTGGCCTGTCCGCCCGTCAGCGCGCCCACTTCGCCCAGGACGATGACGTCGTCACCCGCCGGGGTGCCGCCGCCCTGCGCCACGGCCGGAACCTGCGCCGCGGGCTGGCCGCCGCCCTCTCCCGTGGGCTGCGTCTTCTTCTCGCAGGCGACCGCCAGGACGGCGAGCGCGGCGAGGAGCATCGGGGCAAGTCGTCGCATGTGGGGGTTCCCTCCGGGGGGAGATGACGGCAAAGCCCCGGTTTTCTAGGGGAGCCCTCCCCATGGGTCAAGCGCACAGCTTGGAACCGGACTGCCGCGAACACCCCGGAACAGCGCTGTCGTGCGCCCTGTCCCCCTCCGGGCGTCCCCCAAGACTCAGCCTCTGGAAGGCGTCCCTGGCTCCATCCAGAAATGCTCCCGGCCCGACGGCCCGCGTCGAACCAGGGGCTCCGGCCAGACTTCCGGGTCCCCTTCCGCCTCGTCCCCCGACACCCCCAGCGCGAGCGCCAGTGCGTCCGCGCAGGGGTGCCACGCCCCGTCGTCCACCGGTCGGGCAGGCGGCTGCCCGGCAAGCGTCGTCGTTCCGGCGGGGGCCTTCGCGAGGAGAAGCGCCCCGGGAAGGACCGCCTTCGACGCGGCCATGGAGCTCCGGCGGCGCACGAGCCCGCCGGCCACCAGCGCCCCCACCATGCCGGCCATCCACGCGAGTCCCGGACGTGAAGCCCGGAACCTGGCGTCGCGAGCGCCGGGGCGACGAGAACTGGAAGGGCTCCCGCTCCACGGCATGCCGCTCCACCACTTCAAGCTCCGGCCCAGGCTCGTGCCGCCCATGGAAGGCTCCTCGTTCGCGGGCCGGGACACCCGGACCCACGCTCCAAGGGTGGGGCGTCAGGCGCAGCGCGGCCAGCGGGGGGGACGGGTCGCTTCGCCCCTGCATGCCCGCTGTCCTGACGGGAGAAGCGGGAAGGCCCTCAGGGAACATGACAACGGCGGGCTGGGTGACGAGCCCCCGGATCACACGGGCCCAGGGGTTTTCTTGTCAGTTATTGGACCCACCTTCCTGCTGATGGCCGTGGCGGGCACCTCGCGTCCTCTCCCCCCAGGAGCTCCAGCCCAGTGCGACGGACGACCTCCGGCGCTCCGCCTGGCCACAACCGACCCGACGTGACGGCACAAGGAGCCAGTCCATGTTCAATCGCAAAGACATCAAAGGCGGCATCAAGGAAGGCATGGTCGTCCGCAGCAGCGACGGCGAGAAGCTGGGCAAGGTGTTCGCCATCAGCGAAGGCGAGTTCCACATCGAGAAGGGGATGTTCTTCCCGAAGGACTACCTGGTCCGCTACGTGGAGGTGAGCGACATCCGAGGCGATGAGATCTACCTCAACCACGGTCGCGAGGCCTTGAGCAGCCTGGCCGATGCCAGCAACGCCGGCGCCCTGGGCACGGCGGCCACCGGCGCGGTGGGCACCGTGAAGACGGGTGCGCAGAAGATTGGCGACGTACCGAGGACGGGCATGAAGGACACCCGTCTGGAGGCGCGTGCCAACCTGAAGGACGCCGAGCGCATCGCGAACGAGGACGTCACGCTGCGCACCCACCATGAGGAGCTGGAGGCCATCAAGCACCAGCACCGTGCGGGCGAGGCCCAGGTGAGGAAGGTCGTCGTGGAGGAGATGCGCACCGTGCAGGTACCGCTGCGCCACGAGGAGGTGGAGGTGGTGCGCCGGGCGGTGGCGCCGAACACGCCCGACACGGCGGACTTCCGCGAGGAGACCATCCGCATCCCGCTGAGCGCGGAGGACGCGGAGCTGCAGAAGCGGGTCTACGCGGATGAGGACATCGACATCCGCAAGCGCTCCATGGAGGAGACCCGCAGCATGGAGGCCCGCGTCCGCCACGAGGAGGTGGAGGGCGTGACGGTGGTGCGCACCGAGGAGGAGCTGGCCGAAGACACGCGCCGCATCGGCTACAAGGCGGACGCCGACCTGGATCCGCTCAAGCGCCGCTAGTCCTCACCGTGCGAAGTCCGTCTGGCCTTGTGTACGCCCCCGCATGCCGCCTTCCCCCGGCGTGCGGGGGCTTCTTCAGCGCTCGCGGCCACCCGGGCGCGGCGGAGGCCGAGCGATGGGCGTCGCGCGCGTCGGGGCCTCGCGGGCCGGACTGACGGAGGTCTCCATCCGCTGCGAGTCGCGCAGCCGCTCCGGAAAGAGCCGGGCCGTGAGCGCCGCCAGCGCCGTGTCGCGCGCGGGCGGACACGCGGCCACCAACCGATCCGCCATGGCGTGGGCGGTGTCGAAGCGCGACTCGGGCGCCTTGGACAGCGCCACCGACAGCACGTTCCACAGGGGCACCGGCACCTCCTTGGGACGCAGGAGCTTGTCCTGGCAGATGGCCTTCATCGTGGCCAGCTCGTCGTCGCGGTCGAAGGCGCGCGTGCCGGTGAGCGCCTGGTAGAGGATGAGGCCCATGGCGAACAGGTCGCTTCGCGCGTCCAGCTTCAGCCCCAGCGCCTGCTCCGGGGACATGTAGAGCGGCTTGCCCTTCACGATGCCCGGCAGCGTCACCGTGCGCTGCGCGCGCACCTTCGCCACGCCGAAGTCCAGCACCTTCACCTGGCCGTCGAAGCCGATCATCAGGTTGTGCGGCGACAGGTCGCGGTGCACCAATTCCAGTGACGCGCCGTCCTCGCCCTTGAGCGCGTGCGCCGCATGCAGCCCCTGCAGGGCCTGCGACACCACGGCGGACGCCACCCCCGGCTCCAGCGGTCCCTTGTTGGCGCGCAGCAGCCGGTCCAGGTCGATGCCGTTCACCAGCTCCATGGCGATGTAGTACGCGCCCTGCGCCTCGCCGAAGTCGTAGACGTGCACGAGGTTGGGGTGCGACAGCCGCAGGCCGATTCGCGCCTCGTCCAGGAACTGCTGCACCATCTCCTGCTGCGCCGTCAGGTGCGGAAGGATGCGCTTGAGCGCCACCAGCCGGCCCAGGCCCTCTGGCCCCCGCGTGCGGGCCACCAGCACCTGCGCCATGCCGCCCGTGCCCAGCGGCTTCACGATTTCATAGCGACCAATGCGCCCGCGCTGCACGGGCGTGCCCTCCGCGTCCAGTTCGTCCAGCCGCTCCAGCGGCCCCCGGCCGTCCGTCAGCGCCAGGAAGGACAGCACCGCCGAGTCCAGCTGTTCGCCAATCGCCTCCACCAACCCCATCACCCGCGCGCCGCCATCCTCGAAGGCCCCGTCCACCACCAGCCCCATCCCGCCCAGGTTGATGCGCCCCAGCGTGAGCTGCACGCAGAAGAGCGTGCGGCCATCGCGCAGCGGCTTCGGCCCCGTCCAGTGCGCCGCTTCGAAGACGTCCGCGCCCAGCTCCCCCAGCACCCGCGTCAGCACCGGCCCGCGCGTGCCCCGGAGCGACACGAAGCCCGCCCGGGCATGCACCATCCGCGCGCACTGCGTGAGGAAGACGTCCAGACCGGTGTCCAGGTCCAGACCCCGCTCCAGGCAGTCCTCGAGGATGTCGTCGGCCATCCGGTTCACGGCCGTCAGGCCGCGCAGGAAGGCGAGCTCTTCTTCGGGGGAATGGAACTCCACGCACCCATCAATACCCGAAAAGCCGGCGCAGAGAAGCGCCCGGGAGGTGGGGCGTCAGACGCGCTCGCGGTCCAGGCGCACCGCCGAGGGCAGGCGCTCCGGCAGCTCCGGGGAGGCCCGGGTGACGGGGTGCTCCAGCATGCCGTGCCGATCCAACATGTGCTCCAGGTGCGCCACGCGGGCGCGCAGCCCCTCCAGCTCCCCGGCGGACACCTGCCCGCGGGCCTGGACCTCGCGCACGCGCAGCCACGTCTCCACCACGGGCTTGAGGGCGAAGCGCAGCGTGAGGCCGAGCAGGGGCACACCGACGGTCATGCCGGTGACCAGGATGATCATCACGGCTTCTGTCAGTTCCATGAGGGGGCTCCGGGGAAGAAAGAGGCGGACCCCCGGGCCTACGAACGCGGGCGCCGGGCGATTGCAGGCCCCGGCGTTTTCCCACCGACCGGACAGCGGAGGCCCGGCGGAGTGTCAGCCGGACTTGGCCTGGTCGCTGTAGATGGCGTCGGCGATGCGGTAGGCGCTGCCCTCCAGGCGCTGGAAGGCTTCGCGCAGGGCGCCCACGTCGGAGGTGTTGAGGATGGAGCGCAGCCGCTCCAGGTCCACCTTGATCTCCTCGCGGTCCTTCTCCGACAGGAGGCTGGCGTACTCCTCCAGGCTCTTCTCCGTGGTGTAGATGAGCCCGTCCGCGTTGTTGCGCAGCTCCGCCAGCTCCTTCTTCTTCTTGTCGTCCGCGGAGTGCGACTGCGCGTCGGAGATCATCGTCTGGATCTCCGCCTCCGACAGGCCGGAGTTGCCCACCACGCGCACCTGCTGCTGCTTGCCGGTGCCCAGGTCGCGCGCGCTCACGTGCACGATGCCGTTCGCGTCGATGTCGAAGGACACTTCAATCTGCGGCACGCCACGGGGCGCGGGCGGGATGCCCACCAGTTCGAAGCGCGCGAGCGTCTTGTTGTCCGCCGCCATCTCGCGCTCGCCCTGCAGGACGTGCACGGACACGAGCGGCTGGTTGTCCACGGCGGTGGAGAACACCTGGCCCTTCTTGCAGGGGATGGTGGTGTTCTTGTCGATGATCTTCGTGAACACGCCGCCCGCGGTCTCCACGCCCAGGGACAGCGGCGTGACGTCCAGCAGGAGGACGTCCTTCACCTCGCCCTTGAGCACGCCACCCTGGATGGCGGCGCCCACGGCGACGACCTCGTCCGGGTTGATGCCCTTGTGGGGCTCCCTGCCGAAGAACTCCTTCACCTTCTGCTGCACGCGGGGCATGCGCGTCATGCCGCCCACCAGGAGCACCTGGTTGATGGCCTGCGCGGTGACACCCGCGTCCTTGAGCGCGATGCGGCACGGCTCGATGGAGCGGTCGATGAGGTCCGCGACCAGCGCCTCGAAGGTGGACCGGTCGATGGTCTCCGTGAGGTGCTTGGGGCCGGACGCGTCCGCGGTGATGAACGGGAGGTTGACCTCCGTCTCCGGGGCGCTGGACAGCTCGTGCTTGGCGCGCTCGGCGGCTTCCTTCAGGCGCTGGAGCGCCATGCGGTCCTTGCGCAGGTCCAGGCCGTTGTTGCCTTCGGCGAAGCGCTTGGCCAGGTAGTCGATGAGGCGCTGGTCGAAGTCCTCGCCGCCCAGGAACGTGTCGCCGTTGGTGCTCTTCACCTCGAACACACCGGAGGTGAGCTCGAGGATGGAGATATCGAACGTGCCGCCGCCCAGGTCGTAGACGGCGATGCGCTCCGTGGGGCTGTCCTTCACCTTGTCCAGGCCGTACGCGAGCGCCGCGGCGGTGGGCTCGTTGATGATGCGCAGCACGCTCAGGCCCGCGATGCGGCCCGCGTCCTTGGTGGCCTGGCGCTGGCTGTCGTTGAAGTAGGCGGGGACGGTGATGACGGCCTCGGTGACGGGCTCGCCCAGGTAGTCCTCCGCCGTCTGCTTCATCTTCATCAGCACGATGGCGCTGACTTCCGGCGGGCTGTAGCCCTTGCCGCGGATCTCCACCCACGCGTCGCCGTTGGGGCTGGCGGCCACCTTGAAGGAGCTGACGCCAATGGCCTTGCGCGCCTCCGGCGAGTCGTACTTGCGGCCGATGAGGCGCTTGGCCGCGAAGACCGTGTTCTCCGGGTTGGTGATGGCCTGCCGCTTGGCGATCTGCCCCACCAGGCGTTCACCGGAGTCGGTGAAGCCCACCATGGACGGGGTGGTGCGGCTGCCTTCGCTGTTGGGGATGACCACCGGCTCGCCGCCTTCCATCACGGCGACGCAGGAGTTGGTGGTGCCCAGGTCGATACCAATCACCTTCGCCATGACTACTGACTCCCCCCGGAGGAACTCTCGGAATCCGCGGGCGCCTGGGGCGCCTCGCTGCTGCTGGACTGCGAATCGGTGCCGACAGGCGCGGCGGCGGCGGGCGGCGGGGCGACGACTTCGGGCGCGCGCGCGACGACGACCATCGCGGGACGCACCAGCCGGTCATTGAGGTGGAAGCCTCGCGCCACCTCATAGACGACGTGGCCGGAGGCGACGTCGGCGGTCTCCACCTGCTGGATGGCTTCGTGCAGGCGCGGGTCGAAGGGCTGCCCCTTGGCGCTGAAGCCCTTCACGCCGTGGCGGGAGAGCGCGTCCTCGAAGGACTTGCGCGTCATGGCCACGCCCTTCTGGAAGCTGTCGAAGTCGGTGGACTTGCTGGCGGCGTCGAGCGCGCGGTCCATGTTGTCCATGACCGGGAGCAGGTCCTTGAGGAGCTTCTCCGCCCCGAACTTCTGGACGTCCTCCTTCTCCTTCTGGGCGCGCTTGCGGTAGTTCTCCAGGTCCGCGGCGGCGCGCAGGGCGCGCTCCTGGAAGTCCTTGGCGCGCTCGTGCGCTTCCTTCAAGCGCTCCAGCGTCTCGCGAGCCTTGGCCTGGCTGAAGTCCAACTGCGCGCGCAGCGACTCCACCTCCTGCCGGAGCACGGCCGCGTCCTCGGTGGAAGGAGTGGCTTCGGGGGTGGAGGCGGCCGCTTCGGATTCGGAGGCGGCGACTTCCACCTCCACCTCCGTTTCAGAACCTGCGGTGTCCGCGCCTTCGTCCATCCGACGCTCGACGCTGGCAACCGCCTCGTCGATCACGTCCTGCCCGATGTCCGTCTGGATGCTGCCCTTGTCATTGGTCCCCGACACGGCGCGCACTATCTCACGCGCCGGGGAGCGATCCAACAGGACCCGAGGGAGGTCCACGCCGTGCCCTGCATGCGGGCAGGCGCGGTCCATGCGCAACGGAACTTCACGCTCCTGGCGCGGGTTTCTTGCGTCCCAACGTTTTCTTGGAAGCCGATTTCTTCGCGGCCTTGGCACCTTTCGGGGCCGGAGCCGGGGCGGCGGCGGTCTTCTTGCGGCCAATGGACTTGGGGGCCTTGGAGGCCTTGGCCTTGTCCGCGCTCTTCGCCTTGGGGGCCGAGGCGCGGGGGGCGGCGGCGGCCGGGGAGGCCTCGGCAGGAGGCTCCGAGCCGGCCCCGGACGGGGTGCCGGTGGCGCCGGCGCCGGGCTTGAAGGCCTCCTCGACGGTGGTCTCGACGCGGCGCACGGCGGTTTCAATCTTCTCCGCGGCGGTCTTGGTGGTGGCGGCGGCCCAGGTGCGCAGCTGTTCCAGGCCTTCCTTCACCTTGGCCTGCTTCTCCGGGTCCTTCACTTCCTTGAGGAGCCGCTCGGCCTCACCCCGGAGGTCGTCCGTGGTGCGCTTGAGGTCCTCGCCGGTGCGCTTGAGGAACTCCATCAACTGCCTGTCCCACTTCTCGGCCATGACCCGTCTCCTCCGCTCTGGCTGCCTGAACCCATCCAACTGCACGTCTGACAGGAGCGCAAAGCCTTCCGTCCTGTCCAGACGCAGACGGCGGGATGCGCCATCGATTGCCTTGTGACGCTGCGTCAGCCACCCTGTCCGGCGGCAAGCGGGTGCCCGCGCGACAGTCCACTGCCAGACACGTTAAGGTGCGTGCCCTCTGCCGGAAAGCCGCCGTCGCGCGGAACCGGTGCTGGAGCTTCCCATCATGTCGCGGTCCATCCGGGCGGTCTGGTCGCTCGTCCTACTCACCACCGTCGTGTCGCTGTCCGCCTGTAGCTCCGAGGACCCGGAGACGGCGGGGCCGGTGTTGCCGGCGGTCACGCTGCACGCGGCGACGGTGGGCGCGCCCTTTGAACAGGTGCTGACCGCGACCGGCGGCACGCCGCCCCTCACCTATTCGGTGAGCACGCTGCCCCCGGGCTTCTCCTTCTATGGAGACAGCGGGCGACTGGTGGGGCCCGCCACCGAAGAGGGCGAATGGACGCTGACGGTGGGCGTGCGCGACGCGAAGGGCGCCCAGCAGACGCGGAGCTACGCCCTGCGCGCCTGGGCGGCCCCGGTCATCAGCACCGTGTCGCCACTGCCGCCCGCCACGGCGGGCATCGACCACACCTTCACCTTCACGGCCACCGGGGGGGCGCCCCCGCTGACCTGGTCGCAGGCGGGTGGTGCGCTGCCGCCGGGGCTGGAGCTGTCGCCGGCCGGGGTGCTGACGGGCACGCCGCAGAATCCCGCGCTGTATGAGTTCACGCTGCAGGTGACGGATGCCAACGGCGTCCAGGCCACCGCCGTGCTGCGGCTGCCCCTGCGCACCCCGAACGGCGACCTGCCGGACGGCGGTCCGGTGACAGACGCCGGGACGGCGACGGACGGGGGGACGAAGACGGATGGCGGGACGGACGCGGGTCCGGCGACGTCAGCGCCCCTGAAGGTGGGCAACTGGAACATCGAGTGGTTCGGGGACCCGGGCTATGGGCCCACCGACGAAGCGTTGCAGTTGGCCAACGCGACGGCGGTCATCGCGGACGCGGGCCCGGACGTGCTGGGCGTGGCGGAGATCGTCAACGACACCCAGTTCAACGCGCTGAAGGCGGGGCTGCCCGGCTACGACGGCTTCCTGGCCGGTGATTCCACGCGGGTCGGCGGCGCGTACTACTACTACGGCGCCGCGGACCAGAAGGTGGGCGTGCTGTTCAAGTCGGACGTGGTGCAGGTGCTGGCCGCGAACGTCGTGCTGTCGTCCTGTATCAGCGACTTCGCCGGCCGGCCGCCGCTGCGCGTGGACCTGCGCGTGACGCGCGGGAGCGTGAAGGTGGACCTGACGGTGATGGTGCTGCACATGAAGGCGTTCGCGGATGCGGACGCGTATGCCCGGCGTCAGGGCGCGTCGGCGTGCCTCAAGGACTACCTGGACACGACCCTGCCCACGCAGAACGTGATGGTGATGGGGGACTGGAACGATGACGTGGACACGTCCATCTACGTGACGAACCCGTCGCCGTACCAGAACCTGGTGAGCGATCCGGCGCGCTACAAGTTCCTCACCCAGGCGCTGTCGGAGTCGGGGGCGCGCTCCACGGTGGGCAACAGCCAGTTCATCGACCATCAACTGGTGACGAACGAGTTGGTGCCGTACCACGTGGCGGACTCCACGGCGGTGCTCAGGCCGAGCATCGCCAACTACGGGAACAGCACGTCGGACCACTACCCCATCTTCAGCCGCTTCGACTTCGGCACGCTGGCGCAGCCGCGCAGCGTGAAGGTCACGGCGCCCAACGGCGGCGAAACGCTGGCGGCGGGCAGCACGTTCGACATCACCTGGACGTCGAGCAACGTGTCGCAGGTGAACGTGCAGTATTCGTTGGACGGCACGGTGTGGCGCGACGTGGCGACGAACCTGTCGGCGGCGAGCGGGCGCTACACGTGGACGGTGCCGAGCGAGGCCTCCACCACGGCGCGGGTGCGGGTGGCGGACGCGACGCGCGCCGACGTGGCGGACCTGAGCGACGGGGCGTTCACGCTGACGCGGCCGACGCTGACGGTGTTCATCAACGAGTACCTGGCGCAGCCGGTCAACGGGCCTGCGGGAACGCCGGACTACGACCAGCAGTTCGTGGAGCTCTACAACGCGGGGCCGGGGTCGGTGGACCTGAGCGGCTGGAAGATCCACGACGCGAAGTCGTATTCGGGCACGGATGCGGCGCGACACACGTTCGCGGCGGGCACGGTGCTGCCGGCGGGCAAGGGGTACGTGGTGTATTCGGGGGCCACGGCGCTGCCGCAGGGGGCGACGTACGCGACGGTGTCCAACGGCGGGCAGGGTCTGCGCTTCGACCGGGGCGTGAACCAGCAAGGCGCGGGCGATACGGTGTACCTGGTGCGCGCGGACGGCACGGTGCAGGACAGCCACTCGTATGCGAGCCCGCCCATGGATGTGTACCAGGGCTATTCGTTCAACCGGAAGCCGGACAGGAGTGCCACGGGGTCCTGGGGCCTCTGCTCCGAGCTGGGGCCCTACGTGGCGACGCCCGGACGCAGGGCGGACGGCTCCGCGTTCTGACGGATCCGCGAGGCACGACTTCCACCTGTGGATCTGCTTGGGTGGAAGCATGACTTCGCGTCCCCGTGCCTTGAGCGCGGCTCCTGTCTGGCTGCGCTTCACGGCCGTGGCGCTGTGCCTGTGGCTGTCGGCCTGTGGGACGGCACGGGGGGCGGTGGCTCCAGTTCCGGAGGAGCTTCCGCGTCTGGTGCTGGTGCTGCGGGAGACACCGGACGGGAGCTTCACCCAGGAGTGGCGGCCCGCCGAGGCGTCCGAGCTTGCCCGCTACGTGAAGGCGGATGAGGGCCGGCGCATCGTGCGGACCGCTCGCTCCGTGCGGGATTGCGATGCGGAGCACCTGGAGTGCATGCGGGAATGCATGAGCCGCCCGCTCCCTCGCGGGTACGGACATGCCAGCAAGACAGACTACTGCAACACACGGTGTCGTCAGCCCTACCTGGACTGCGCTGAATTGGAGAAGCTCCGGTCTCAGAAATTGTCCTCCATCGAGGAGATATCGGACTGGGTGAGCCGCCACCGCGAATCGCTTCTTGTCGGTAGCGTGGTCGTCATCGCGGGTGTTGTCTTCGTCATCGTGTCCGCGGGCGCGGGTCTGGTCGTCCTGGCCCCCGCACTGCTCTTGACGGACTCTGGAGACGACCTCTCACGTCCTCTTGCAGGGGTGCTGCCATGACCAGACTCTTCGACCAGATCGGGGTGCTCGGGCAGATCGCACTCGATGATGCTCCAGCCACGCCTGGGAGCGCGGAAGCGCTTGAAGTCGCCGCGACCGCCATCCGCTTCATCGAAACATCCGGGCAGACCTACGACTTCGAGGACTATGTCCAGAGCCTCGAAGCGTACGCTCCCCCCCTCGCCATTGGCCGGTTCGCCACCCGGGAGGAGGCAGAAGCGGGGATGAAGGCTCGGAGACGGCCTCCTGCGGTCGCGTTCGTACTGATCGCGGATACCTACCACTCCGCCATGTACGTCCCCTCCACTGGGAAGACCCATTTTGTCTCGCTTCCCATCATCCTGGAGCACTACCTCGCGGACATGGCGAACAACGGACCCAAGCCTTCGGGTTTGTCCTTCGCTTCGAAGGCAGAGGCGGAAGCCTGGCTCCACCAGCAACCCTCGCCTCCCATGCAGGTCGTCATCGACATCGCAGGCGCCCCGTTCCTGGCCGCCTACCACCACCGCATCGACTACCGCGTCCTCTATCCCCTGCCCCCTCCCACGCCTCCTTCTTCGAACATCCTTGAGACGACTCCCGACGAAGGCTCTGATGCGAGCTGACCCTGTGTGGATGCGCTTCACGGCCACTGTGCTGTGCGTGCTGATGTCGGCCTGTGGGACGACCCGTGTCGCGGCGGCGCCTGCTCCAGAGGAGCTTCCGCGCCTGGTGCTGTTGCTGCGGGAGGCTCCGGACGGAAGCTTCACCCAGGAGTGGCGGCGGGCGGAGGCATCCGAGCTTGCCCGCTACGTGAAGGCGGATGAGGGCCGGCGCATCGTGCGGACCGCGCGCGCTGCTCGCGACTGCGACGCGGAGAATCGCGAGTGCATCGATCAGTGCATGAGCAGTCCGTTGTCCAGCGACTTCAACCACGTCATGAGCAGAGGCGGACGTGGAGGCAAGAAGGAACACTGCGAAAGGCGTTGCATGCAGCCGTATCTGGACTGCATTGCACTCGAAAGTCTTCGCCCTCAGGAACTCTCGTCCCTGGAGGCCGCATCAGACTGGGCCCGGAGCAACCAGCGCTCCATCCTGGTGGGAAGCGTGGTGGTGATCGCGGGAGTGGTGTTCGTCGTCGTCTCCGCAGGCGCGGGCGTCATCGTGCTCGCTCCCGCACTGCTGCTGACGGAGTCATTCGTGCGTCCGGAACACTTCGTAGGGAACTCGCCATGATGCATTTCTTCGACAAGCTGCAGGTCCTGGGACTGCATGGCGCGCAAACCCAGTCCGCCAAGGAGAAAGAGGCCTTCCACTTCGCAATGGATGCCATCTACTTCATCATGAACACCGGACAGTCTCTCGACTTCGAGACGTACATCCGGAGCCAGGACGCTCACGCGCCCCCCCTCGTCATCGCCCGATTCGCGACACGAGAAGAAGCGGAAGCGAATCTGAATTCACGCCGTCCGCCCGTCGACCAAGCCGATGTGTTGATCGCAGATGACTATTACTCCGTCATATACAACCCGAAGGACGGCCGGACCCATCTGATTCGACGCGGTCTACCCGAGTACTACCTCGCGGACATCGTCAATCAGGGGCTCAAGCCGTCCGGCCTGTCCTTCGCTTCAAAGGCAGAGGCGGAAGCCTGGCTCCACCAGCAACCCACGCCCCCGCAGCAAGTCGTCATCGACATCGCGGGCGCCCCGTACCTTGCCGCCTACCATCACCGCATCGACTACCGCGTCCTCTATCCCCTGCCCCCCCCGACGCCCACGCCTCCTGCATCGGAGACGTGAGCGCCCGGGGCTGGTGACTACAGACGGATCTGCAGGCGCACGCCGGGCTGGATCCAGACGTGGAGCGACTTCTGGTCGCTCGGGACGTCGATGTCCTGCGACTCTCCGAAGAGCTCGGTGCTCGCGTTCGAGTACTGCCCCACCGAGGCCGAGATGTACGGCCCCACCGCGATGGAGCGGGTGAACTGGAAGTCCACGCCAAAGTGCGCGTGCCCCAGGTCGAACCCGCGCACACCCACCTTCGCGAGCGTGTTGGACGAGCCCACCTGCAGCGAGCCGATCTCATAGCCCACGCCCACTCCCACCCAGGGCCCCACGAAGCCTTCCGGCGCGAAGTGGTAGTCCAGGTCCACGCCGAACCGCAGCACCCGCGCCTTGCACTCCGTCTCTTCCTCGCAGCCGTTGGGCTTCGCGATGCCGTACTGGAAATAGCCGCCCAGCGAGAGGTGCCGGTTGAAGAAGTAGGAGAGGTCCACCTGCGGCGCCACCGTGTTGCCGAACAAGTCGGACTGCGAGGTGTCCTCCAGCGCGTCGCCCACGGGAATGCCGTACGCGCCGCGCACCCCCAGCGCCAGCCCAGAACCCGAGGAGGCTTCCTGGGCCACCGCGGGCACCGCCAACAACGAGAGGGACACCACCAGCGAGGGGATGAGGGATCGGGAAGTCATGTCGTTCACCGGAGAAAGAAGTCGTCGTCGGACAGCGGGTGGATGCGTCGCCCCCGCGCACTGCAAGGGCACGGCCACTCGCGTCCAGGGCCTTACACCCAGGCGTGTACTTCCGCATCGCTCGTGAGGGGAATCGCGCCCCCGCAGGGAACCCGGTCCCCGCGTCCCGGCCTTCCGCAAGTCATGACAGGCATGTCAGCACCCGGAAGAGGGCGGTTCGTCGCCTCCCTGAACCTGACAGGCATGTCAGTCTTTCCAGGCGGCCCCGCGCGTCCCACGGATGGAGGCCCCCACCTGACAGGACCTCCCCGGATTGGCCCGCTTCATGCGAGGGTCCCTGCGAATTCCAGGGGCGTGGGCCCCGGGGGAGGATTCACATGCGACGTGGATGGCTGGGCATGGCGCTGCTGATGATGGCGGCCTGTGGTGAGGATGAGAGCCTGGAGGTGGCGCTCGCGGAGGTGAACGGCTCGGGCGTCAGCGGCACGCTGTTCGCGACGGAGACGCCGGGCAAGTCGGGGCTGGGGGAGACGCGCTTCAACTTCACCGCCATCGACAACACGGCCATCGCCGCTGGGGCTGCTCCGAGGCCCACGGTGGGTTTCCTGCACGAGGGCCGGTGCGCGGCGCTCGGCATGTCCGAACACACGGAGGGCTTCGAGGCGGACAGCTACGCGCGGCAGCAGTACTACGCGGTCGAGGGACGCGACTCCCACGCGGATCAACTGGATGAGTACAGGGGCTCGCACGCGTTCGCCATCCACCTGTTCGTGACGGACTTCACCGATGACAGCGGCGCGGTCCTGGCCTGTGGCGACCTCTGAGGCACGTGCCGACATGGAACAGTTGACCGAGAACTCCGACGTCGTCCGCTGGCTGCGCGAAGAACGCGCGAACCGGGGGCTGGCGCGCATCGAGTTATCCGCCGCGCTGAAGTACCAGGGCGAAATCTACGACGACACGCTGCTCTTCACCGCGCCGGATGGAGCGCTGAGCTTCGGCACCCTTCCGGATGCCCAGCGCACCCAGGTCCAGGCCCTGCTGCGTCAGCACCACGCCGAAGAGACCGCGCGCGGGAACATCGAGCTGACCGTCATCTGCGATGCCACCTCCGCGCCGAGCATCCGGTTGACGGACGAGCTGCAACGTCGGCACGCCGAACAGGAGCAGGCTCGGGCGGAGGCCCACTTCGACACCCGACCCTACGGACGCGCGCTGGCGCAGCGGGTGGCGGAAATCCTGGATGCCGGGGGCGAGCTGTCCGTCACCATCGATCCCCGGGAGGGCTTGCTCCGGACGCTGTGGAAGCCCGACAGTGGAACGTATGCCTATGGGCTGCGGTACCCGCAGGGGGACTCGGAGGCATTGGCGACGTTCGCGTCGCGGGATGAGTTCATCCGCTGGCTCGCCGAACGCAGCGACGAGGTCTTCGCCAAGGAAGACCGGCCCGAGGAGCCGCTCGCCTGGGGCCACGGGACGTTCAACCGCGCGTTCTTCGTCCGGAAGACGGGACAGCGCTCGTAGCCCTCCCGGAGGGTGCGCCGAGCCCGGTGGGCCCGGCGCCCCGTTACGCCCGGAGGAGCGCCTGCGCCGGGTCGACTAGAAGCAGCGCGACCGGCCCGCCACGCTGACCTGGCCCGAGCTGCCGCCCAGGTACCAGTAGCCGTTGCTCTGGTAGGTGCGGACGTACTCTCCGCCGCCCTCGAACTTGCCCTTCACGTACGTCAGCGCGCACGAACGGTTCGTCACCGCGCCCAGCAGCGTCGCGGACGCGCCCTGGCTCCAGGTGGATTCGTCGGTGTAGGAGTCCACGGTGATGCAACGCGCCCGGGCCTTCAGGGTGGTCTGGTTGGTGTTGCCGCTCAGGTACCAGTCGCCGCCGCTGACATAGGCATGCACCCACTCGCCGCCCCCGTTGAGCTTGCCCGCGAGCCCCGTCAGGTAGCACACGCGGTTGGTCGCCGACCCCATGTAGACGGGATAGCTGGACGCCTGAGTCCACTCGTACTGGGCGGAATAGCCAGCCACGGAGACGCAGCGCGAAGCCCCGTTGATGCCCGACTGCGAGGAGGCCCCCCCGAGATACCAGGAGCCTCCGCTCTCGAAGATGTCCACCCGCTCGCCACCGCCCTCGAAGTCGCCGCCCACGCGGGTCAGGAAGCAGGCCCGGCCCGCGGTGGCGCCCAGCGCCGTCGAGCCGCTGCTGCTCTGCGACCAGGTGTACTCGGCGGTCGCCGCCAGCTCCTGCGCCTGGCTGTCCAGCATCGCGGGCGCCTCCTCCGCCACGGTCGCGGCGGTCGGAACGGGCATTTCGGACGGCAGATCCTCCGGGCCACAGCCCCACAGCACGGCGGGCATCGAAAGGGCGAACACGAGGTGACGGAGCTTGGACATGATTGTATTTCCTGGGGTTGAGCTGGGATTGAAGCCTGGAAGCGCCCGGAGGCCGGGGCCACCGTGTGTCTTCCGTGGCGTGGGAGTGCTTGAGCAAGGCGCGTGCCGTGCCTTGCGGACGGGGGCACGGCGGCGCGCTCACTCGGGAGGGAGCCCCCAGGCCCCGTGAAGGGCGCGCCCATGGCACACCAGAGGGGCGTGCGTGGCACAGCGCGACCCGTGCCACCGTGCCACGTCGCGAGGGGCGCGGGGCGTTTGGTAGCCTGCGCCCATGGTGCCTTCCGGCAGCGACGAGCCGCTCCTGGCGCCGGTGGACCGGCCCACCCTGGCGGATGAGACCCCGGCGCGGCCCGACACCGGGGGCTCGCGGGAGGCGGCCTCCGTCGTCGCGTGGGAGCGCTATGAGCTGCTCGAGCCGCTGGGCCGGGGCGGCATGGGCGAGGTCCACCGGGCACGGGACCGGCGCCTGGGGCGCGTGGTGGCGCTCAAGTTCATCCAGGGCGCGGATCCCGAGCGGGCCATGCGCTTCCTCCAGGAGGCCCGGGCCCAGGCGCGCATCGACCATCCGAACGTGTGCAAGGTCTTCGAGGTCGGGGAGCTGGGCGCGCGGGCCTACATCGCCATGCAGCTCGTGGAGGGCGAACACCTGGACCGCGCCGCCCGCGCCCTGTCCCTCCCCGAGAAGATCCGCGTGATGAAGGAGGCCGCCGAGGCGGTGCATGAGGCCCACCGGCTGGGCGTCATCCACCGCGACCTCAAGCCCTCCAACATCCTGGTCACCCAGGCCGCGGACGGCCGCCGCACCCCCATCCTCCTGGACTTCGGGCTGGCGTACGAGGCAGGCCTGGGCCACGGCCTCACCGCCACGGGCGAGGTCATGGGCACGCCCGCGTACATGTCACCCGAGCAGGCCCGGGGCGACCTGCGCGCCATCGACCGGCGCAGCGACGTCTACAGCCTGGGGGCCACGCTCCATGAGCTGCTCACGGGCTCCCCTCCCTTCACCGGCGCCACGCCGCTGGAGACGTTGAGGAGGGTGCTCCACGAGGAGCCGGCGCCCCTGCGCGCCAGGGTGCCGCACCTGGACGCCGAGCTGGAGACGCTGTGCCTCAAGTGCCTCGCGAAGGAGCCCGGGCAGCGCTACGCCTCCGCGCGGGCGCTGGCGGAGGACCTGGGGCGCTACCTGGACGGAGTGCCCATCCTCGGGCGGCGCCCCGGCCTCGCGAACCGGCTGAAGCGGGTGGCGCGCAGGCACCGCGCGCTGGTGGCCGTCTCCAGCATGTCGCTGGTGGGCATGCTGCTGCTCGCGGGCTTCGGGGCGCGGTCGTGGCTGGCGGAGCGGGAGCTCCAGGCGCGGACCGCCGCGCGCGTCCGGCTGGCGGAGCAGTTGGGGCAGCAGGTGCAGGAGTTCGAATGGTTCGTGCGCGCGTTCCAGACCCTGCCCCTGCACGACACCCGCCCTGAACAACAGCGCGTCCGCGAACGCCTCGCGGCGCTCGCGGCCCAGCGCCATGACCTGGGCGTCCAGGGCGACGGGCTCGTGCAGCTGGCGCTCGGGCGCGGCCTGTTGGCGATGCGCGAGTTCGAACAGGCCCATCAGGCGCTGACGCGCGCACGGGACGCGGGCGTCGATACGCCGGGGCTGCACTACGCGCTGGGGCGGGTGCTGGGCGAGCGCTACCACCTGGCCCTGGAGGACGCGCGGCGCAGCGGCGGCGCGGCGTGGGTGGCGGAGCGACAGCGGGGGCTCGAACAGGCGTGGCTCGGGCCCGCGCTGCAATCGCTCGAACGCAGCCGGGGGCTGACGCTGGAGTCCCCGCGCTACCTGGAGGGGCTCATCGCGTTCTATCGCCAGGACCTCGCGGCGGCGGAGCGGGCCGCGCTGGAGGCCGTGGCCCAGGCGCCCTGGCTGCCCGAGGCGCGGAAGCTCGCGGGGGACGTCGCGTACGCGCGGGCCATGGACCTGCTGGAGCGGGGCGACTACCCGCTGGCGCGGACGGGACTCCTGGAGGCGGTCGGCCGCTATGAGCAGGCGGTGGAGGTGGGCCGCAGCGACGCGCGAGGTTACGAGGCGCTCGCGGAGGCCTGGCTCCAGGTGTCGGAGCTGGACCGGCGCGAGGGCCGCTCCCGGAGCGCGTCCCTCGGACGGGCCGAGGCCGCCGCGGATCAGGCGCGCGTCGCGGATCCGGACCGGGCCTCCGTCCACACGCGCAAGGCGCAGGTGCTGATGAACCAGTACCGGCGCGTGAACTTCCAGCGGGAGCCCGATGCCCGCGACGCGAAGACCCTGCTCGCACAGTGGCTCCACGCCGCCCGGCGGGCCGTGGAGTTGGATCCACGCGACGTGCTCGCGCACGACTCGCTGGGGTACGCCTTCTTCATGCAGGGCCTCCGGCAGGCCCGCGACCAGGAAGCGCCCGAAGCCTCGTGGGAGGAGGCCTCCCGGTGGCTGTCCCGCGCCATCGAACTCCAGCCGCGCTACCCGTGGGCGCTCAACGACCTGGGACTCGTCCACCGCTGGCGGGGCAACTACCAGCGCGAACATGGCCAGGACCCGATGCCCGCCTACGCGCGGGCGGAGCAGTCCTTGCGCGAGGCGGTGCGGGCGGATCCGAAGTACCTGTTCGCCCACTCGAACCTGACCGAGCTGTACGCCGCGATGGCCTCCTACCGCCAGGCGCGGGGACAGTCGCCGGAGGAGGAGCTGCGACGGGCGCGGGAGTCCGGCGCGGCTGCGCTCGCCCTGGATGGCCGCTTCCACGCCGTGCTGGACCACCTGGCGGCAGCGGAGCTGACGTACGCCCACTTCCTGTTCGACGCCGGCAGCCTCCCGGGCCCTTCGCTCAGCCGGGTGCTCCAGCAGGTGGAGCGCGCCCTGGAGCTCAACGCCACGTCGGACCGCGCGTTGCTCCATCGCGCGGGCGCGCACCTGCTGGAGGCGCGTCAGGCGATGCGGGAGGCACGCGACCCGACGGCGGCGCTCGCGCGGGGGCGACAAGCGCTGGCGGGGGCCTACCGCGTGGCTCCGACCTGCGCCGACTGCCGCGTCCTGGGCTCCACGCTGGAGCTGACGGCGGCGGAGCACGCGCGAGCCCAGGGACGGGCGAGCCTGCCGCCTCTCCAGCAGGCCCTCTCCGAGGCACGACAAGCGGTGGCGGCGTACCCCTATCCGGAGACGCACCTGGCCCTCGCGCGCGCGTGCTGGCGGCTGGCGCGCGAGGTACCCCCGACCTCCGTGGAGGCGCGGGTCCAGGAGGGGCTCACGCAGGTGGAGCGCGCGCTCCAGCAGGCCCCGGAGCTGGCGGAGGCCCATGCGCTCCGGGGCGCCCTGCTGCTGGCCGGGGCGCGGGCCCACGGCGCGCGCCCCGAAGCGCCGGAGGCCGTCCGGCAGGCTCGCGCCGCGCTCTTGCGCGCGGTCGAGCTGGAGCCCCGGCTGGCGCGCGAGTACGCGGAGCCGCTGCGCGCCACGCGGGACGCCTCAGAACTTTAGGGGCCGGGGCACGCCCGTCGCGAACGTGCCCGTCGCGCTCCACTGGGGCGAGCCGCCACAGAGCGGGAGCTGGAGCCCCTTGGGCAGCGGGAGGTCGCGGCGGCGGTTCATCGGGTTGAGGCACTCCGCGCCCCGGGGGCTCCAGAGCGCCTCCACGTGTTCGAGTTCGTCGAGCCGGTCGCTGGAGCGGATGCCAAACCCGTGCGCGTCGCGCCGCAGGAAGTCGGTGCCGCTCACCGTGTAGGTCTGGAGGTCGCCAAGGCCGACGAAGTACGCGGCGCGCTTGGCCTGGAGACAGGCGCCGTAGGCGACGGCCCGGTCCGGATCATCCTGGAGCGTGGTGGGGTCCCACGGCTGATAGCCCCAGCCCAGACAGGCCCCGATGGCGCCCGTCTCGCAGGCCAGCGTGGTCGCGGTGTCCAGCCCCTGGACGGCGGCGCTGAGCCCATCCACCCGCCGCGCGGGGAGGAGCAGGGACGCGACGTCCGCGGACTCCGGGGCCGCGCACTGGCGCAGCCAGGGCTCGGTGCCGACCTGGCGGTAGAGGACCCGGAGCCGGTTGCCGCCCAGGGACTGCCAGCCCATCTCATAGGCGCGGTTCAAGGTGTCCCCGTCCACGACGTCCACGGGCAGCGTGAAGGTGAGGCGCAGCGCTTCCAGGTCCTCCCCCTGCACCTTGCGCTCACTGCCCTGTTCGGCGACCGCGACGAAGAAGCCCGTGGGGGCCGCGTGGATGCCCGCCAGCGTCCTGCCCTCGCTCTGCTTCCGGGGGGAGAGCGCCACGGGGATGTCGAGCACCGTGTGGGGCTTCGCCCGGGAGCGGACCTTCATGACGACCCCTTCGGGCGTGTTGACGAAGCCCTCCGGACAGAGGGGCGCCGACTTCTCATGGACGAAACAGTAGTTGTGGCCTTCGGTGATGTAGATGCCCAGGCCGTTCGGATCCGGGTCGCACTGCCCCGTGGGACAGCCGCCGCCGCCGGGAGCGCCATCCGGTCTCGCCTCGGCGGGAGGACGCCCCGAAGCGGGCAGAATGCATCCGCCCATCACCATCACCCATGCCAGACATCCGAGCCATGCACGAAGGGGCTTCACGAAGGTGTCTCCTCGAAGGTGGAACCGATGCCAGGGCACCGGACCCGGACTGTCATTGCGAGCCCCATGCCAGCACGCGCCCGGGGCCGGATGAAGGACGTGTCCAGGAGTGCCGGGGCGATGGACGCGCACCGGGAGCGGCACACCCTCCAGGCCGGTGGCACCGCGCATGGCACGGTGCCGTGTGCCACCGACGCCCGCGTATGATGGCGCGACATGGAACACGCCCCCACCACCCAGCAACCCAGCGGATCCGCCCGGGCCAGCGCCGGCTCAGAGCCGCCCCCGGTTCCGGGGCTGCTGCGCCTGTCCTGCGGGGGGGCGGTGATGGCGGAGGCGCTGCCGCTCAGGGGCGAGCTGTCCCTGGGGCGCACGTCCCCGGAGCTGGGGCAGGCCCAGGACCCGAGGATGTCGCGCAGCCATGCCCGCGTGCACCATGACGGGCGCCGGTTCTGGGTGACGGACCTGGGCAGCCAGAACGGCACCTGGGTGGACGGCGAGCCCGTCGTCGCGGGCACGCCCATCGAAGCGCGGCGGGTCATCCGGCTGGGGGACTCGCTCTTCGTTCCCAGCGCGGACGTGGGGCCGCTCATGCGCTACGGCGTGCGGGTGGCGGAGGGCTTCGTGCGGGGCCCCGCGTTCCAGCAGTTGCTCGAACAGGTGGCGCGCACGGCGGGGCACGGGTTCTCGCTGCACATCCACGGGGAGAGCGGCACCGGCAAGGAGGACGTGGCCCGGACGTTCCATGCGCGGGGCCCGGGGGCCCGGGGGCCGTTCGTGGCGGTCAACTGCGCGGCCATTCCGCAGGGGCTGGCGGAGCGGCTGCTGTTCGGGGCGCGCAAGGGCGCCTTCTCCGGGGCCGACGACGCGGAGGGCTACCTGCAGGCGGCCGACGGCGGGACGTTGTTCCTGGACGAGGTGGCGGAGCTGGACCTGGGGGTCCAGGCGAAGCTGCTGCGGGCGCTGGAGACGCGGGAGGTGTTGCCCCTGGGAGGTTCGCGGCCCCGGAAGGTGGAGCTCCAGGTGTGCTCGGCGGGCAACCGGGACCTGCGCGCGCTGGTGGCGAACGGGAAGCTGCGCGAGGACCTGTACTTCCGCCTGGGCAGGCCGGAGGTCACCCTGCCCCCGCTGCGCCAACGCCCCGAGGAGATCCCCCTGTTGGTGGAGCGGTCCGCGCGGGAGCTGTCGCCCGGGCTGCCGGCGCACGTCACGCTGCTGGAGGCCTGTCTGCTCAGGCCGTGGCCGGGCAACGTCCGCGAGCTGCGGGTGGAGGCGCGCGCCGCGGCGCAGGAGGCCCTGCTCCGGGGTGCGCCGCGCATCGAGGTGAGCCACCTGGGCCCGAGCGCGGGGACCGCGTTCGGGCCCCCCTCCGCGCCGCTGATGCAGCCCGCGCCAGAGGTCTCTGCCTCTCCCACGTCCAGGGCCCCTCCCCTGGACGACGGTGAGCGGGCCCGGGTGGTGGAGGCGCTGCGGCAGCACGAAGGGAACGTCGCCGCCACGGCGCGAGCCCTGGGGATGCACCGGACGCAGTTGCGACGCCTGCTGGAGCGCCATGGGCTCACGCTGAAGGGTGGGAGTTCCTGAAGCGCATCGCGCGAGGGCTCGCGCGTCCAAGGTAGAGGTTTCGCTCCGCCACCCTTGAGGTAGGTTGGGATTCCATTTCCCTTCTGAACCCACGCATGCGCATGGGTGTCACCCCTATCTGTTAGGTTTGAAGAATGGAGGTGACCCGTGATGTCGCTGTCCTCTTCGGTCATTCCCGTGGTGCTGGTGGTGCTGGTGGCTTCGGCGGCGGTGGCACAGCCCGGGACGCCACCGGGCCGGGAGCGCAAGGCCCGGCAGCTCACGCTGCGCGCACAGGAGCCTCCGGTGCTGCATGCGCTGCACGTCGCCGCCGGGGAGGTCACCACCGTCACGTTCGATGCGCCCATCGTTCCGGACTCCGTGGACCGGGCCGCGCTCGCGCCGTTCTTCTCGCGCGTCGGGGTGTACGCGGACGCGCTGGTGCTCAAGGCCTCCGTGGACCTGCCGGAGGGACGGGGGCCCGTTCTTACCGTGCGCTTCGCTGGTGAGGGGGCTCCTGCCCAGGTGGGGTTCGTGCTCACGACCGTGGACGCGGAGGTGGATTCGCAGGTGGAGGTCTTCCGGCACGGGCGCACGGCGCAGGAGTTGGGGAAGGAGCTGGCGGACCTGCGGGCCCGGTGCGCCGTCACGGAGGCGGGCTTCGCGACGCTGCGTGCGCAGTGCGCGCTCAGTGGATTGGGGGGCGCGGTGCTGACGGGAGCCATCACCCGGTACGGCGTTGCCGTGCACTATCTTTCTGGACCCACCGCGAGCCTGGGAATGAAAGCAGAGGGTCCGCATGTGCTCTACCGCTCCGGGGCCACGCTCGCGCTGGAGACAACCCTGATCAATTCTCACGAAGCACGCACCTGGGTTCCAGGAGTCGCGCGCGTGACACCACAGGACTCGGATGGAGGTGCGTTGCCAGTCCGCGAGTACCCCCTCCTCATGCGTGAAAAGCGGCTGGAGCCCGGCACTCGCGCCCCGGTGGTCGTGGAGTGGTACGTCCCTCCCGAAGCCCCTCCTGGCACGACCTTCACCCTGGAGTTGCTGGACACGACGGGCGAGCGCGGCGTCCGGTGGGAGCAGGTGACACCATGAACAGCCATGACAGGCTTTCGGCGGAGGCGGCCCATGCGCGGTGAGCCTTCTTCTGGAGAAGCAACACGGCCGCGGATGGCTGCGTTCCCTCCGCAGGTGTTATCCGTGGATGCACTCCCTCCGGGCACATGGGTAGGCCGCTGGGAGATCCTGCACCGTCTGGCGGCGGGAGGCTATGGCACCGTCTACGCCGTGCACAGGGCAGACAGATCCCGTACCCGGCTTCATGCCCTGAAGCTGGCCCGCCACTTCGACAGTCCCTGGTTCTCACGCGAGGCGGAAATCCTGTCCCGCTTGCGGCACCCGGGCGTGCCCCGCCTGATGGCCGCCGATGCGTGGCGGCCGGGTGCCGGGAGCTATCCATTCCTGGTGATGGAACACGTGGAGGGCGAGTCACTCTATGCGTGGTCCAGCGCCCGCAATCCCACGGCGCGCGAAGTGGGCGCATTGCTCGCGCAAGCAGCGGCGGTGCTGGCCTTCGCGCACCAGCGCGGCGTCCTCCACCGCGACTTCAAGGGCGACAATGTCCGGGTCCAGCCCGGGGGACGGCTCAAGCTCCTGGACTGGGGCGCGGGCTGGCATCCGGAGGCACCGCCTCTCACGGGCACAGGACAGCTTCCTCCTGGCACGGCGCACTACTACAGCCCCCAACTGCACCACTGGCGGGCCTCCGCGCACCTTCCGCATGCGGGGGAGTCACCCACCTATTCGGTGGCGGATGAGCTGTATGCCCTGGGAGTGTCCTTCTACCGACTGCTGACGGAGACCTATCCAACGTCAGCGTTGGGCGCTGAGGGCTTGAGACTGGGAGGGGACAGCACGACGCCCTCTGTCGCGCTGCTCAATCCGCGGGTGCCCAAGGCGCTCGCATCCCTCATCGACCGGTTGCTCGCCTTCGAACCCGAAGCGCGGCCTCCGAGCGCTTCCGCCTTGTCTTCCGAAGTCCGGAGCGCCCTGGCCCACGCGGATGCGGAGTGGGACGTGGCGCTGTTCGACTGGGCCTTCCCGCCCTCGCCCCAATCGCGCACCACGCAGGAGGAAGCGGGTGCGGCGGGACCGGTCGCCCCTGGTCAGGAAGTGGCGCTCCAACATGCGCGACTCCAACGCAGGGACCGACTGCAAGGGATGCGCGATGACCGGGAACGGCGACGACGTGTCCCCGCGCACGTGGCCCACATGGAAGCGCGAGCCATCCTCGCCGCCAGTCCGGTACGGCGCCGTCAGGCACTGCGGAAGGCGTGGCGATGGGGTGTCCTGGGAACCCTTCTCCTGCTGCCCCTGGTCTGGCTGACCTGGAGCCTGGGAGCCCTCCGGAAGCACGAGCCGACCGGCGCATCCGTTGGCATCTCCGCCGCGCGGCCTGCTTCACCACCGATGGCGCGGACACCAACGCCCGACCAAGCTGCCGCGCCCGGGGCGGCCCCTTCTTCCCATGTGCCGCGCCCACTGGAGAAGAACGCCATGGCAGTCCCCTTGAAGAAGAACCGCGCCTCCCGCTCCCGTTCGCTGGCCCGAGACTGCACGCTGGCCGTCGGCGCGGCCTCCACCCTGGTCGCCTGCGCGGGCACTCCCCTGCGTCCCGAACCCCAGCGCTGTCCCCAGGCGGCCCTCGACGCGATGAAGGAGTTGAGGTTGCGCAGGGATGCCAAGGCAGGCATCACGCTCGACATCCGCTACCCCTGGCGGATGGATGCCGAGGACGTCACCGTGAACGATGGCGACATCGTCAGCGTCCAGAAGGAGCGGTCGGGCAGACTTCCCGAAGGCACCCTGCTCTACGGACGGCTGTGGACGGGCGGAGAGCGGGTCGTCGGCCACTACATCCGAGCGGAAACGCCCGACGGCCACACCTACCCCGTCTGTTTCGTCCTCGGGAACCCGGAAGACGGCGGCTGGTGGAAGAACCCCGGCTCCAAGCCCGGGGCCACCACCGTGCCTCGCACCGTGGGCTACACCGTCGTGGATGCCTTTCCCTGACTTCTTCAGGGCGGCATTGAGCCCCAGGCCACCGCTGCGCGCCAGTTCCCCAGGCGCGCAGTCCACAAGAGCCATTGGAATACGACTTGCCCCCTGATTGAATCCGCGACCACAGAAGAGCCTCGTATTCGCGCCCCTCGCCGCCATGCAACAGTACATGTTACGTTGGCGGGTTGGGTGCGCCTTCCCTACCTAAATATGCGCTTAGCGCAACTGATCCCACTGAGCCATATCCCAGGGGCCGTGAATCTTGGAGGCGGTATTCTCGTCTGGAGTCAGCTTGAACGGCAAGCTGTCCGGGTCGGCGGCGCTCACCACCTGCATGAATTCCGAGAGGGAGAAGTCAGGCCTGAAGTACCCGATACGTTTGAGCCGGTAATAGGACTCCGCAGTCGTGACAGAGCGCGTCATTTCAAGGCACCACTCGCGCGCCCGCTCCAGGGGGAACTCGCGGCTCAGGTCCAGCGGATAGATACCCGCCGACGACACTCGGGCATCTTCGCGCCGCTGAGTGCCGAACTGCACATGCAGCTTGCCCAACTGTTTGCTTAGGTCCGAGCCCGGAAACTCAATTGCCGCCGCAGCGGCAATGCCGGCGAGCTTGTCCCGGTTGCGCATGATGAAGTCCTGTGTTTCGCCAGCGCTCTGCTCGTTCTCCCCGGCATAGAGGAGGATATTCATCTTGATCCCCACACCGCACGCTGCGGCCCGGTCAATCAGGCTCTGCGCACGCTGAAGGTACTTCTCGGTGGGGCCTTCCGTCTTGTTCATGAGGTTGAGCATCCTCGGAGAAGCCGACTCCAGCCCCAAATCCAGCATCCGCAGCCCAAGTTGGTGGAGCTTCGGCAGCACGTCTGGCTCTACGGAGTCTACCCGGCACTGGGTCCGCCATTCGATACGATGGCTGAAGGGAGCTAGGCACTCGGCGTAGGTCTCCACGTTGCGGGGATTGCAAAAGAAGACCGGGCACTCGAAGTAGATGGGAACCCGCTCCAGTTCCGGCCAAGTTTCCATCCAGAACTGGAGCTGGTCCTGGATGGTCTTACTGGAAGCTCTCTCCAGTGACGTCGGGGCCCCGCTCAAGGAGCAAAAGGAGCAGGTGAAGGGGCAGCCACGGGCGATTTCGATGCTCGGCGCATAGGAGCGCGGATCGAGGCGCAGGAGATTAAAACGGTACTCAGGGGCAAGCTCCTTCTTACTTACCCCCGGGGGAACACCGTGGAGCACGGCGGACTCTCGCGTGACAACTCCTGTTGGAGGCTCGGCCAGGGCGCACCTGCGCAGTGCCTCCCAATCGAGTTGCTCTCCATCTCCCGTAGCGACCGCGTCCAGCGATGGAAAGCGCGCCAGCAACTCGCGAGGGCGCATGCCGGCATGGTACTGCCCACCAGCCACGATGCGAGCACTCGGCACCAAGCGCTTGACCTGCTCCGTAATGGGGCCGCAGTACTGCTCCCCGTAGCCACTCGGCATCGACAACCCGACGAGGTCCGGCGGATTGCGGGTGAGCACCCCAGGCAACTCGTCCAGCAAGCGATACTGGTGGTCGCCCAGCCAGTCGTAGACGTCCACGTCGTGCCCGGCTTGGCTGGCAGAAGACGCCACGGCGAGCAGCCCCAGGTTCATGCTGGCCTGCAGCTAGTAAAGCTTATTGCCCGACTTCTTGGTCGAAGCCGGGGGGAGGTTGATAAAGAGGATCCTCATTGGTGCACCAGTGTATCGGCGGCATCCGACAGCCCCTGCACGGCCGAGAGAACCCGGACCTCTGCCAGGACACGCGCGACCCGATCCTCGTGGTCAGCGGTGTCCAGCGTGATGGACCGGACGCCCCACTCCGACAGAAACGAGGCAATCTGTTCGCCAATCTCCCGATGGTGCCGAAGGTCCTCTGAGCGGTACCCATCCGACGTGAACTCCACCACCCCGAAGGGGCAGTAGACGTGCAGGTCATACCTCCGCGCGGCCACGCGGCAGACGTCCACCACCTCCGCCTGCTGCTCGGGGTCCAGCTCAATGGCATCCCGCCGCAGCCAGTACGCCGCCACGTCCACAAAGGAGCGATCAGTCAGGTAGCGGTCCCGCCCCTCCTCCATCTGCTGCTTATGAGCCAAGTACTCACGCTGGAACTTGAGCAATTCGTCACGCTGCATCGAGTCCATGCTCTTGTGCCCCATGCGCTCAAGAAGCCCACGGGCGTTTGTTGTGAGGAAATCGTCCACCTGTCGGTGAAAATCGATCTCCTTCATGAGCGATTTGGCAAGCGTCGTCTTCCCAGTACTGCTCGCTCCCGTGAGCGCAATCTTCATGTGGTGGCTCCCGCCGTCCCCGGCAGGCCAACGTAACCAGCGAGCAGACCCTCGCAATGCCGAGGCAAGGACTGACGATCAGCACCAGCAACATCTGACATCGGCTTCCGACACCGGCTCGCGGCGGAGCTATGCCCTCATTCGAGTTCTTCCTCAGCAATCCCATGGGGGATTAGGACGCCTCGTGGATTCAGCC
Organism: Corallococcus sp. bb12-1; assembly: GCF_026626765.1. Taxonomy (NCBI): domain Bacteria; kingdom Pseudomonadati; phylum Myxococcota; class Myxococcia; order Myxococcales; family Myxococcaceae; genus Corallococcus; species Corallococcus sp. bb12-1. The sequence continues at coordinate 525,145 of NZ_JAPNJZ010000001.1, forward strand.
TCCATTCCCCTTTGCCTGCTGTAGGTGGGCCTGCTTCCCGGCCCAATGGACGCGAGCTGACTCGTCAGCGGAACGCGTCAGCAGGGCTCGTGCCGGGATGCCAACCTGCGTGTCTCACCCCAACGAAGCACCCTGCCCCCGGGGTGAGCCCACCCCGGGACGCGAAAACACACCCCGCACGACCCGGATCCCGGGGTCATTGCGTATCTCCTTTTCAGAAGGCCCAAGAGGGCCGGGCACGGGGCCCGGCCGGGGCCCGCGCAACGCCACGGAGCTTCCGCGTGCTGCCAGGAAACGAGCGGTCAGTCTTGGAGGCCTTCCGCCGGGGAGATACCCCCGTCCTCACCCAGGTCTACCGCGCCTATTCGCCAGAGGTGCTGCGCTACCTGTCGCGCCGCTTCTCCGTGCACTCGGAGACGGGCATGCGGTCGGTGGCGCTCACGCCGCTGGACCTGGACGCGGCCCACCAGGAGACCTTCGTGCGGGCCTTCCGCCCCCACATGCGCCAGGCCTACGACGGGGTGCGCCCCTACCTGGGCTTCCTGCTCACCGTGGCCCGCTCCACCGCCATTGACCTGATGCGCGCCTCCGGCCGGGTCGCCCGGGAGGCCATCCCCCTGGATGACGCGCCGGAGCTGGTGCACGCCCCCGACGACGGCCGCAGCCCGGAAGAGGAAGCCCTGAGCTCCGAGGTCCGCTCCCTGGTGCGCCGCTTCCTGGACGCCCTGCCCGCTGAAGACCGCGCCCTGGCCCAACTGCGCTTCATGGACGGCCTGTCCCAGGAGTCCGCCGCCGACGAGCTGAAGCTCACGCGCGGCGAGGTGCGCGTGCGCGAACGGAGGTTGCGGGTGCAGTTCACCGAACACCTGAAGGGCTCGGGTTGGTTGGACGGTGACGTCGCCCCGGGACGCCTGGAACTGGGCGCCCTGCTGGCCTCACTGGCCCTGTGCGCCATGCGATTCGGGAGCCTCCCATGAAGTGGTACGAACGCCACGTGGACGCGGGCCTGACGCGCTGGTCCCTGGGGGAGCTGTCCGCCCCCGAATCCTCGCGCCTGCTGCGCCACGCCCACGCCTGCACCCGCTGCGGCACCCGCTACAACAAGTGGGCCCGCGCCCACCGCGCCTTCGAATCCGGCCACACGGACACGCCCACCTCCATCGAACTGGAGACGCTCACCGTCGCGGGCCTGGAGGCCGCCCTCACCGCCTCCGCCCCCACCGACGCCGCCCCGGCCCGCTGGCCCACCCTGGCCGTGCTGGGCGCCACGCTCGCGGCCCTGTTCCTCGCCGTGGTGGTGACGCCCTCCGCCACCGGCCCCGGCGCCGTCGCGCCCACCGAACCCGAGTGGAGCCCCCGGGGCGTCGTCCACGACCCCGCCCCGCCCCTGGCGCAGCCCGTGCTGCGCATCTTCTGCGCCGTCCCCGGCCAGTCGCTGCGCGAGCTGAAGGCTGGGACGGCCTGCGCGCCGGGGGCCACGCTGGCCTTCGCCGCCGGGGCCCGTCCGCCCTTCACCCACGTCGCGGTGCGGGTGAGCATTGGCGGAAGGGATGAAATCCACGGGCCGTTCCCCTTGAGCGGCAAGGCCGGCGAGGAACGCCCCCTGGAGCTGACGGTCGCCCTGCCCGCGACGTCCGATATGCCCGAAGTCACCGCCTCGTTCTCCGAACACCCGGACGCCACCCTGGCGGCCCTGCGTGGCGGGGCGACGGAGGGGGTGGTGGTGCTCAGGCAGGAGGTCCGGGTAGAGGGAGGACCATGAACAAGCTGGAAATGCTCCTGGGTGCGGCCCTGCTGATGGCGGCTCCGGAGGCATTGGCGGACACGGTGCGGCGGGCGCTCGTCATCGCCCACAACGGCAGCGACGACCCGGCCCTGGCGCCCCTGCGCTACGCGGACGACGACGGCGTGCTGTGGGCGGAGACGCTCAAGCGCCTGGGCGTGGAGACCACGCTGCTGGTGGATCCAGACGAGCCCACGCGGCTGTCCGGCAGCCTGGTGCTGAAGTCCGCCCAGGCCCCCACGCGCGCGGCGGTGGAGCAGGCCGTGAAGAAGCTCCAGGCGTCGTCGCTCGCGGACCGCGCGGCGGGGCGCCAGACGGACGTGCTCATCGTCTACGTGGGGCACGGCAACACGGACGACGCGGGGCGTTCCTATTTCACGCTCGCCGACGCGCGCCTGGACCGGACCAGCCTCTATTCGGAGCTCGTGGATCCGCTGGGCGCGGACTACGTGCACGTCATCGCGGACGCGTGCCGCGCTTCGGGCGTGGTGGGCCGCCGGGGGGGAAAACCGGACGCGGCGGTGCTGGCGGAGCTGCGCGGGGTGCTCGCGCGCGAACAACTGGCGTCGCGGCCCAACGTGGGCGCCCTCTTCGCGGAGAGCGACGACGGGGAGACGCACGAATGGTCGCGCATCCGCGCCGGCGTCTTCAGCCACGTGGCCCGCTCCGGCCTGCTGGGCGGCGCGGACATCAACGGCGACGGACAGGTGGAGTACAGCGAGCTGGCCGCCTTCGTGGCCGCGTCGCTGCACGGCGTGAAGGGCCTGCCCGCGCGGCTGTCGGTGAATGCCTTCGCGCCCACCGCCGCGCCTCGGCGTCCGCTGGTGGGCCCCGCGCCGGAAGGGCCCCGGGTCACCTTCCCCGCGGGCTTCGAATACGCGCGCCTCTCCGTGGAGGACGCGGACGGCCAGCGGCTGGTGGACGTGCGGCGTTCGCCGCAGCAGTGGACTCAAATCCTGCTGCCACCGCGCGACGTGTACTGGGTGCGCGCCCCGAACGCGGAGGCGCGCGTCACGCTGGCGGAGCTGTCCGCCGGGACGCCGGAGCTGCGCCCCCGCGAGTTGCAGGAGCGCGGCCCCGCCGAGGAGGCCCTGCGCCGAGGGCTGTTCGCCGTGCCGTTGGACCGGTCGTTCTATGACGAGTACGTGGTCGCCGCGGGCCTGGTGCCGGTGGACTTCACGGAGATGTTCCACCCGCCCGTCGTCGGGGGGCTGATGCCCCGGCTGGCCGAGCCGTCGTCGGACTTCGGTTCGGCGTGGGAGCTGGGCCTGAGCGCGGGGCGCTCACCGCTGGGGCTGGCGAGCTTCGCCACCGGGCCCAGCCTGTCGTGGCGCAATCCGACCTCGATGCACCTGCTGTACTACGGCGTGCGCGGGGCCTACGGCGTGACGCCGCTCGCGGCCCGGGACGGCATCCGGCTGCACCGCTTCACGCTGGAGGGGCTCGTGGGCCTGCAGAACCCGGCGCGCACGCCGTTGTTCGCGGAGGTGGGCGCGGGCTGGGGCCTGCTGGGCCTGACGGCGCCGGGCTTCCGGCAGGCGGACCCGACGATGTTGACCACCCACGTGGCCGCGGGCGTCACCGGGCGGCTCGCGGGCATGAAGTTGCGATTGTCGGCCCAGGTGGGCCTGGACCGCGTCACCGCCAACGGGCGGACCGGCGTGGATCGGCAGTACGGCCTGGAAATCACCCTCCGGCGCTAGCGGACACGGGCCACCGGGCCCGGCCGTGTCCGTGTGTCGTGCGCCGGCCTGCGCACGCCGCGCCACACCCCGAGCCCCTGACGGTCCCCAACGTGTCCCGTTCGTTCCTCCTGCACATCGTGCTGTCGAGCGCAGCCATGTCCGCGGCACTGCTGGCGGGCTGCGATCCCCTCTGCGTCACCGGCCTCTCCCCGCCGGACCGGGGCTACGCGTACGTGGACGACGCGGGCGTCTGTGTCGTCGTGGTGGAGGCGCCTGATGGCTACGACGCAGGCCTGGGTGGATCCGACGCGGGCGTGCCAGGCGATGGCGGCGCAAGGGCGGACTCCGAGGACGCGGGCCTGGAGCAGGACGGCGGTCCTGGCGATGACGCGGGGACGGGGCGTCCGTAGTCCCTTGAGCAAGGGGGCAGCGGAGCCGGCGGTTGCGGGGTGCGGAAGCCGGTGCCTACAGTCGCCGCCCCTCCCGAGAGACAGCCCCGCCCATGTCGTCGAACGTCCCCCTTCCCGTCTCCGTTCCTGCCTCGTCCCACCGCGCCCTCCTCGTGGCGCGAACGGTGGCGGTGCTCGGAGGCCTGGGCTGGTTCCTGTGGTTGGGAGGCGGGCCGGTACTTCCGCCCACGCGCATCGACTGGATGATGCGCGAGGACTGGGCCGCGCACATCTTCGGCTGGCTCTTCTTCCGCAACGCGGACTGGCAACTGCCGCTGGGCGCGACGCCCAACCACTTCTTCCCCTACGGCACGTCGGTGGCGCTCACCGACGGCAACCCGTGGGCGGCCGTCCTGCTCAAGCCCTTCAACGCGCTGCTGCCCGTGGACTTCCAGTACACCGGCCCGTGGCTGGGCCTGTGCTACGCGCTGATGGGCTACTTCGGCGCGAGGCTGGTGGAGACGGTGTCCCCGCGCGCGGTGCCCGTGGCCCTGGGCGGCACGCTGCTGGCGCTGTCGCCGGTGATGGCGGCGCGCTTCGGTCACCCCACGCTGTGCGCGCACTGGCTGCTGGTGGCCCTGTTGTGGCTCAACCTGCGCGACCTGCCGGATGCGCGCGCCGCGACGCGGAGCCTGGGTCTCGCGGCCCTCTTCAACGCCATCGCCTCCGGCACCCATCCGTACTGGGTGGGCATGCTGATGCCGCTGACGCTGGCGTTGGGCGTGCGAATCTTCTGGAGCCGGAAACTCGGCCTCGCGCGCGTCGCGGCCGCGGTCGCGGGCATCATCGGGTTGGACGTGCTGCTGTTCTCCGTCTTCGGCTACTTCGGCGGACAGGGGCTGGGCGCGGAGGGCTTCGGGGACTTCTCCTCGGACCTGGCCACGCTGGTGAATCCGATGGGTTGGTCGCGCCTGCTGCCGGACCTGCCCGCCGCTCCCCGTCAGGGTGAAGGCTTCGGCTACCTGGGCGCGGGCGCGCTGCTGCTCGTCGGGCTGGCGGCGGTGAGCGTCCTCGTGCGCCTGCGTGAAGCGCGCACGGTGGACTGGCGTCGCGTACTGCCGGCGGCGGTCGTGGTGGGGCTGATGGCCGTGTATGCCCTGTCCTCGCGCGTGACGTGGCTGGGCCAGCCGGTGGCGGACCTGGGCGCGCTGTATGCCCCCCTGGAGAAGGCGACGAACGCCTTCCGCGCCTCTGGCCGCTTCGTCTGGCCGTTGAGCTACCTGTTTGTCATTGGCGCGGTGCTGACCCTGGTGCGCCTGTGGCGCCATATCCCTGGCGTGGCCGTGGCGGCGCTGACGATGGGGCTGGCGGTGCAGGCGTATGACCTGCGCGAGGACAAGAGCGCGCTCTTCAAGCCCGTGCACTTCCAGCGCCTGCAATCCCCCGAGTGGGCCGCGCTCCAGGGCCCCTACCAGCACCTGGCCCTCTTCCCGCCGCATGCGCAGTGGGTGTGCCGCTACGACGAAGCGTTGGTGAACGCGCTGGCGTATCAGGCGTACCGGTTGAAGCTCACCTTCAACAGCGGCTACGCGTCGCGCACGCCGCAGGCGCTGGAGGCCGAATGCCACGCGCGGCTGCCCCGCGACGGCCTGGACGCGACCACCGCGTACGTGGTGCTGCCCGAACACCTGCGGCCCTTCCTCGACGCGGGCGCGCGGTGCGGACAGGTGGAAGGCCATGCGGTGTGCGTGGTGGCCGGCAACACAGATGCGTTCGCGCAGGGGCTCGCACGTCAGCCACTTCACTGACGCGAAGCGGCACTGAAAATCCTTTCAGTCCCCGCTCCGCACGGGATATTACCTTTCAGGTAGCCCGAAGGGATTTCGGGCCCACGTCGGAAGGAGCGAGCGATGCCCGCGGTGACGAAGCATGAGGCCGGGACGGTGTGCTGGGTGGACCTGATGGCCTGGGACCTGGAGAAGGCCAAGACCTTCTATGGGGGCCTGTTCGGCTGGACGTTCGAGACGGGCTCGCAGGAGACGAACTACTACACGATGGCCCGGTCGCAGGGCCGCGAGGTGGCGGCGCTGATGCCGCGCGCGAAGGACGCGCCGTTCCCTCCGGTGTGGAACCAGTACTTCAGCGTGGAGAGCGTGGACCGCTCGCTGGCCCGTGTGAAGGAGCTGGGCGGCCGGGAGCTGCTGCCCCCCATGGACGTGATGGAGTCGGGGCGCATGGCCTTCTGTCAGGACTCCACCGGGGTGCCGTTCGGGCTCTGGCAGCCGAACCAGTTCCAGGGAGCCGGCCTGATCAACGAGCCCGGCTCCATGACGTGGCACGAGGTGAAGACGCGGGATGGCGCGAAGGCCCTCGACTTCTACAAGGGCCTCTTCGGCTTCACGGCGGACAAGATGCAGACCGACCAGATGGACTACTGGGTCATGAAGAAGGATGGGAAGGAGGTGGGCGGCCTGATGAAGATGACCACGAGGGACCCCGCCGACGCTCCGCCCCACACCGTGACCACCTTCTCCGTGGCGAACACCGACGAATCCGCCGCGACCGTCACCCGGCTGGGCGGCACCGTGCTCGTCGCTCCGTTCGACTCGCCCTACGGCCGCATCAGCATCGTCGCCGACCCCGGTGGCGCGAGCTTCGGCATCATCAAGCTGTCGGAGATGGGCGCGGCCTGAGCCTCGCCCGAGCCCCGACTGAACTTCAGGGCGTGAGGGCCGCCAGCGCGGCGGCCATCACCTGCTTCACGGGAACACCGGCGGCCTGGGCCACGCGGACGCAGTCGTCGAACTCCGGGTGCGCGTTGAGCACCCGGCCGTCGCGCAGGCCCCGCTTCACGCGGACCTTGCCCCACGGCGTCTCCACCTCCACCCAGTCGCGCTCCAGCGCGTGGCGCTCCACCCGGTGGTAGCGCACGCCCAGCGACGTGGACTCGCGCAGCACCGTGTCCACCACCGCTTCGCGCAGGCCGCCCTCCACCAGCGCGCCCAAGAGGTGCGCCGGCCGCCCCTTCTTCATCACCACCGGGGCCACCCACGCGTCCTTCGCGCCCACCTCCAGCAACCGCTCCACCAGGTAGCCCAGGAGCTGCGGCGTGGCGTCGTCCAGGTTCGCCTCCACCACCCACAGCCCTTCGGTGGCCTGCGCTTCCATGCGGCCCAGCGACGCGCGCAGCACGTTGGGCCGGTCGCGGAAGTCCTTGGTGCCGACGCCGTAGCCCACCTTCTCCACGATGAAGTCCGGCGGGTGGCCAATCTTCGTCAGCACCTTGAGCAGCGCCGCGCCCGTGGGCGTCGTCAGCTCGCCCACGCCTTCGAAGCGCACCGGCACGTCGCGCAGCAGCTCCAGCGTGGCGGGCACGGGGATGGGCATCTGCCCGTGCGCCACGCGGATGGTGCCGCTGCCCAGGGGCGGCGGCGCGGCGTGCACCTCCGGGTCTCCCAGCAGCTCCAGCACCACCGCCGCGCCACAGATGTCCACGATGGAGTCCACCGCGCCCACTTCATGGAAGTGGATGTCGTCGATGGACACGCCGTGCACCTTCGCCTCCGCCTCGCCAATGGCGCGGAACACCGCCAGGGCGCGGGCCTTCGCGCGCTCCGGCAGCGTGGTGGCGGCTTCGATGAGCTGGCGGATGTCCGCGTAGGCGCGGTGCGGGTGCGCTTCCTTCGCGTCCAGCACCACGTCCAGGTGCGTGCCGCTGATGGCGTGGCGCACCGCGCGCGACACGGCCAGCTTCCAGCCGGGCACGTTGAGGCCACTCAGCGCCTGGGTGAGCGCGTCGGGTGACACGCCCAGGTCGATGGCCGCCGCCAGGAACATGTCTCCGGCGATGCCGCCCACGGGCTCCAGGTAGAGGATGCGTCGCATGGCTCAGCGCCGTCCCTTCGTGCGGGAGATGAGGGCCGCGTAGAAGCCGCCGCCAAACCCGTTGTCGATGTTCACCGTCGCGACGTTCGCCGCGCACGAGTTCACCATCGCGAGCAGCGCGGAGATGCCCTTCAGGTTCGCGCCGTAGCCCACCGACGTGGGCACCGCCACCACCGGGATGCCGACGAGGCCACCGAGCGCGCTCGCGAGCGCCCCCTCCATGCCCGCCACCACCACCGCGACGTGGCACTCCTGGATCTCCTCGCGCCTCCGCAACAGCCGGTGGATGCCCGCCACGCCCACGTCGTAGACGCGCCGCACCTCCGCGCCCATCGCCTCGGCGGTGAGCGCCGCTTCTTCCGCCACGGGGATGTCGCTCGTGCCGGCCGTCACCACCGCGACGAGCCCCGCCTTCACCTTGCGCTGGCGCATGTGGAAGATGCGCGCCACCGGGTGGTATTCGGCCTTGGGGAAGCGCGCGAGCAGCGCCTCCGCCTTGTCCGGTTGCAGCCGCGTCACCAGCACCGTCTGCTTGCGCTCCACGAGCGCGCCCACGATGCCCAGCAACTGCTCCACCGTCTTGGGCTCGCCCAGCACCACCTCCGGGAAGCCGAAGCGAAGGTTGCGGTGCGTGTCGAGCGTCGCGTAGCCCAGCTCCGCGTACGGCAGGTCCTTGAGCTTGCCCACCGCGGCGTCCAGGGTGACCTTGCCCGTCTTCACCTGACCCAGCAGTTGCCGCAGTGCCTTCTCGTCCATGGGCGACCCTCTACCCCACCCGCCCCCGGTGCTCCAGGCGCGAGGCGGCAGGAGTCTCCCCCCAGCCCTGGAAGCCCCTACAGGCCCAGCCGGGCCAGCAGCGCCTGGGTGCTGCCGCGCTCCAGCACCAGCAGCATCCGCCCGCCCAGCGCCGTGGGGGCCGTGGCCGTGAAGTACACGGCCAGGACCACCACCGGGCCCGGGCCTGAGTCCACCTCGCCCAGGACGTCCGCCAGCACCGGCCGCACCGGGCCGCGCTCCAGCCGGGGCACCGTGGGCAGCAGCCTCCAGCCCGTCAGCCGTCCAATGGCGGACAGGCACGCGCTGGCGATGATGTTGGCCGCCTCCGCCAGGGCGCTCTCGCGCTCCTCGGGGGACGCGGGCTGGCCTCGCACCAGCACGGACTCCAGCGCTTCTCCGTCGTGGGGCGGCAGGAGCAGCACCAGCGCGCCGCGCAGTTCGCCCGTCATGCCCAGGCGCACGGCGATGGCGGGGCCGTCGTCGCCCAGGAGGGCCGGCCCTTCCTGGGTGCTGGTCAGCCGCACCTCGGGGATGGACAGGTCCACACGGCCGCCCATCATGCGGGCCAGCGCGTTGGCACCGTGGCCGCAGCCGATGTTGGCCACCTCGCGCAGGGCGTCGAGCTGCGCGTCGCTGGGCAGGGGCGGACTCACGCGGTCAGTAACCTCGGAACGTCCAGGATGAACACGGGCCGGCCATTGCCCAGGATGGTTACCCCGGACAGGCCTGGCAGCAAGTCCAGGGGTCGGGACAGGGGTTTGAGGACGACTTCCTCCTGCCCCAGGAGGCGATCCACCGCCAGCGCCACCTTGCCGGTGCCAGCCTCGCCCTCCATCACCACGAAGGGCCGGAAGCCCGGCCGGGGCGTCGCGGGCACGCCCAGGAGCACCTCCAGCGGATGCACCGGCAACAGGCCATTGCCGTGGGGCAGGAGCGCCGTCTCCCGGCTGCGGCTCAGTAGCTCCGGATCCGCCTCCGTGGCGCCCACCACCTTGGCGATGGGCAGGCCGAAGATCTCCTCCCCCACCTGCACCAGGAGCAGGTGCACCACGGCCACGGTGAGCGGCAGCCGCAGGGTGAAGACGGTGCCCCGGCCGCGCTCGCTGTCGATTTCGAGCGTGCCGCCCACGCTCTCCACCACGCGCTTGACGGCATCCATGCCCACGCCGCGCCCGGAGATGTCGGTGAGCTCCTTGGCCGTGGAGACGCCAGGGAGGCACGACAGCAGGTAGGCGTCGCGGTCCGCCATGCGCGCGGCGGCCTCTTCCGTGATGAGCCCGCGCTTGAGCGCCGAGGCCTTGAGGCGCGCGGGGTCCATGCCCCGGCCGTCGTCCTCGATATCGATGATGACCCGGTCGCGCGCGCGGCGCACCGTCACCAGGACGCGGCCACGCACGGACTTCCTCGCGGCCAGCCGTTCCTCCGGGGACTCCAGGCCGTGGTCGATGCAGTTGCGCAAGAGGTGCAGGAGCGGGTCGGCCAGCTCGTCCAGGATGGCGCGGTCCAGTTCGATTTCCGCGCCGGTGATGACCAGTTCGACTTCGCGCTCCTTGCGGCGGGCCAGGTCGCGCGCGGCGCGGGGCAGCCGGTCGGTGATGAGCGACAGCGGCGTCATGCGCGCGCTCATCACCTTGTCGTGCAGGTCCTTCACCAGCGTGTGCAGCCGGTAGACGCCCTCTTCCAGCGCGGGGCGCGTGTTCTCCGGCAGCTCCTTGCCCACCTCACGCAGACGGGCGGTGGCGAGCATCAGCTCGCCCACCGTGTCGAGGAAGTAGTCGAGCAGCTCCGTGCGCACGCGCACCGTGCGGGAGCCGGCGTCGGCGCTGGCGCGCGCGCTGTCCGACGTCGGCGGGGCGACGGAGATGATGGGCGGTTCGGGGACGGCCTGGGAGACGGAGACGACCTCCACCTCGGCCACGTTGCGCAGGGCCGTCTGGATGCCGGCCTCGCCCACCGCGGTCTCCAGGTCCACCTGGATGTAGCCGTCGGGGATGCGCCCGGCCTTGAGCTCCTCCAGCGGAGGCCGCAGGTCCACGAGCGTGCCCAGGGTGGACAGCCGCTTGTGCACGAGGAACGCGCGCACGCCCGGCACCTGGCAGGAGGGGGAGATGCGCAGCCGCACGGACCAGCGGGGCCCGCTGGCACGGCCGTCCACGCCCACGGTGGCGGCGGCCTTGAGGCCCGCAACCAGCGCCGACACGGAGGAGGAGGGGTCGACCTCCGGGGGCACGCGCGCCAGGGAATGACTGGTGGGAGCACCGTAGAGGGCCTCCGGGCTGCTCAGCTCGCGCGGCGGCATCAGGCTGGCGGGAGGAAGGACCGCCAGGGCCGAGGACCCCACCGCACCTGAAGCGCCCGGAGCCTCCCGGTTCGCCCCGGAGTCCACTCCCGAAGTCCCGGACGCACCGCCCGAAGCGCCGGAGCCCGTCGCGTCTGACGCCACACCGCCCGAACCCGATACAGAAGCCCCGGAGCCACCGCCGGCCGAGGACTCGCCCGCCGCACCGTCTCCCACGGCCCGCGCGGTGTCATCCCCGGAGGCCGCAGCAGCCCCAGCGGACGCATCCGCGGGCTTGAGCACGGTGACCTGGGCCACCCGCGTCACCCCAGGAGCATGCCCGGTGAGCGCCCGAACGCGCGCCCCCAGCTGTTGCAGCAGGGATTCCGCCTGCTCCGGCTCACGGCTGGACGCGACGGCGCGCACCTGGGCCGTCAGCGTGTCCGCGGCACTCAGGAGCAGGTCCACCAGGTCCCGGTCGAGCAGCTTCCGGTCCCCACGCACGGCGTCCACCAGGTCTTCCACCCGGTGCGCCAGCATGGCGATGGGCTCGAAGCCCATGGACGACGCCATGCCCTTCACCGAATGGGCGTGGCGGAACATGGAGTCCACGGTGCTGGCGGTGGCCTCCCGTTCCAACTCCACGAGGTCCCGCCCGAGCGCCTCCAGGTGCTCGGTGGCCTCGGAGATGAAGAGGCCCAGGTACCGGGACATGTCCATCGTCATGACCCGGTACCTCCCACAGGCGGACGGAACCGCGACCCGGGCGGGCGCGGCCCTGCGTCAGCTCAGGCCTCGCCCAGCACCTTCTTGACGACCGCCAGCACGTCCTCGGCCCGGAAGGGCTTGACGATGAAGTCCGAGGCGCCCGCCTCGATGGCCTCCATCACCAGACTCTCCTGCCCGAGCGCGGAGCACATGATGACCACCGCGCTGCTGTCGGCCTTGATGATTTCCCGCGTCGCTTCGATTCCGCTCTTGAACGGCATCACGATGTCCATCGTCGTGAGGTCCGGTTTCAACTCCTTGAACTTCTCCACGGCTTCCAGGCCGTTGGCCGCCTCACCGACGACCTCGAACCCTCCAGACGCAAAGATGTCCTTGATCATGTTGCGCATGAAGATGGCGTCGTCGACGACCAGCACCCGCTTAGCCATGTGAAGAACTCCGCCTCCGTTTCAGGCCTAGAGGGAGCGCACCCTATCACCGGCCGTTTCCAGGGGGCTACTCACTTGGAGGGAGTGAACAAGGCAACGACCGCCGCATCAAGTCCTTCCGGATCCAACACGGTCACTCCCAGACCGCCCAGGCGGGCAACGCCACGAACCGCGGGCATGACCTTGCCCGGGGCCGCGCTGACGCGCTCCACCGCCTCGATGCCGTCCACATCCGTCACCAGGAGGCCCAAATCGCGCCGCCCCCGGTCCAGCAGTACCACGCGGCACAGCGGTGTGGGGCCTTCTGGCAGATGCAAGAGCTGCCGCAGCTCCACCACCGTCACCACGCGACCGCGCAGGTTCATCACTCCAGTGATGGCGGAAGGGGCCCGGGGTACGCGGGTGTAGCGCTCCGGAGGCACGACGACCTCCCGGACCGCCGACAAGGGCAGCCCGTAGCGCTCCTTCTCTACCCGGAAGATGACGTGCCGCACGGTGAAGGACCCTTTAGCAGAGGCGGCGGGGCCGTCCGGAGCCCTAGGGGCCCAGGCGGAAGCTGCGCACCACGCTCTGCAGTTCCACGGAGAGGTTGGTCAGCTCGCTCGCCAGCGACGTCATCCGCGACACCGCGGCCGTCTGCTCCTGGATGACGGCCTGGATGGCCTCCGTGGAGCTGGCGTTGTTCTTCGCCACGAGCTTGATCTCCTCGATGGCCTTCACCATCTCCTCGCTGCCCTTCATCTGCTCGCGGGTGCTGTCGGAGATGAGCGTCACCTTCTCCGCGCCCTTGCGCGCGGTGTCGGTGATGGCCCCCATGGAGCGCATGATGTCGGTGAGGTCCTCGCGGCCTTCGGCCAGCTCCGCGATGCCTTCCTTCATGGCGCTCACGACGGAGGTGGACTGGCCGGAGATGTCGCGCGCCAGGCGGGAAATCTGTTCCGCGGAGCGGCCCGCGCTCTCCGCCAGCTTGCGCACCTCGTCGGCGACCACCGCGAAGCCGCGGCCGTACTCGCCGGCGCGCGCCGCTTCGATGGTGGCGTTGAGGGCCAGGAGGTTCGTCTGCTGGGCCACCTGGGTGATGGCGTCGACGATCTTGGAGATCTCCTGCGTCTTCTCGCCGAAGGCGAACACCTGCTGGCTGGCGGATTCGATGCGGTTGAAGACCTTCTTCACCTTGTCGCCCGCGAGCTTCGCCGCCTTGGAGCCGTCCTCCGCGCTGCTGCTCGTCTCAGCGGACGTGCGGGCCGCGTCCAGGGCGCTCGCCGCCGTGCGCTGGATGCTGCCGGCCATCTCCGTGATGACCTTGGAGGCCTGGGAGACGAGCTGCGACTGGGTCTCCGCGCCGTTGGCGATCTTCTCCATCGACGAGCCCACCTCCTCGGTGGACCCGTTGACGTTCTCCGCCGAGCGCTGCAGGTCGATGGCCGTGTCCGCCACGCTCTTGGCGGTGTCCTGAATCTTGCCGACCAGTTCGCGCAGGTTCTCCTGCATGCGGGAGATGGCGCCCGTCAGCTCGTCGATTTCGTCGCGCGTGCTGTGGACTTCCGCGGCCACGGGCTTGGACAAATCACCCTGGGAGATTTCAAACGCGGAGCGGCTGAGCACCTTCACGCGGGTGACGCGCGCCAGCAGCGAGGGCAGGTACGCCGCGCCACCGAAGGTGATGAGCACGCCCACGCCCACCCGGATGACGTAGCTCCAGCGGCCCCAGGACGCGTCGAAGATGCTCTCACTGCCCAGCAGCCACGTGCCCAGCAGCAGGCCCAGGACGATGTAGCCGGTGGTGATCTTCCGGTGCAGCGACTGCTCGCGGACGACCTTGGGACCCTCGACGGCGCGCAGCATTCGCTGCACGGGGTCGCGCCGGGGGGTGAGACCTGAGGAGGGGTCGTCGCGAAGGGGGCGGCGCACGGAGTGCTTTCAGCTGGGAGGGGCAGGAAGCAGCCCAGGGGTTTAGCCTTGCTGTCCGGTACGGGTCAATCATCCGCCAGGGTCTGCCTGCTTGAACGGGCGAAGTGATCGAAACCGCCGGGCGGGGTCAGCAGGCGCCCGGAGCCGTCCTTCAGGGCCCATTCGCGCTCCCGGGTGAGCACGCCTATGGCGGTCACCCGCTCGCCCGCGCGAGCGCACGCCCGCTCGAACGCCGGGGCCTTCGAAGGGGGGATGGCCAGGAGCAGCTCGTAGTCCTCGCCGCCCTTCAGGGCGCCTTCGGGGCCCAGCGCCGCGCGCACCGCCGGTGACAGGGGCAGCCGCTCCAGCTCCAGCGCGACCCCCACCTTCGACGCGGCGCATAGATGACCCAGGTCCTGGGCGAGGCCGTCGGACACGTCCAGGCCGGCGGAGGCGAAGCGGGCGGCGAGGCGGCCCAGGGCGACGCGGGGTTCGGGGCGGCGCTGGCGGCGCACGGCGCTTCCCCGGCGGAGGCCCGCCTGGAGCTGCTTCAGGCCCAGGCGCGCGTCGCCCAGGGTGCCGGAGACATAGAGCCGGTCCCCGGGCCGGGCGCCCGCGCGGGTGATGGGGGGGTGGGACAGCTCCCCGGTGGCGGTGAGGGTGACGGACAGCTCGCGCGCGGAGGTGAAGTTGCCGCCCACGAGCGCGATGCGGTGCGCCGTGGCGAGCGCGGCCATGCCCCGGCCGAGCGCGGACAGGTGCCGCGCGGGGAAGTCCTTCGGCAGCGCGAGCGCGCAGACGAACCAGCGGGGCGTGGCGCCCATGGCGGCCAGGTCCGACAGGTTCACCGCGAGCGCCTTGTGGCCGATGTCGCCGGGAGAAAACGTGGCGCGGGTGAAGTGCACGTCCTCCACCACGGCGTCGGTGGTGACGCACAGCGCGCCCTTCGACGGGGCGAGGACAGCGCAATCGTCCCCCGGACCGACGGGCACGCGGGCTTTGGGAAAGCAGGCGAGGAAGCGTTGGATGAGGTCGAACTCACCGGGCATGGAAGGCCACAGACCATGGCCGCTCCATGGGACGCAATGGTGACGCGCGCGGGACGCCTTCCCACCGTGGAGCGTCCTCAAGCGAACCGGCGGGCGCGGGGGCGGCGCGCGGCGTTGACGGTGTCAGCCCCGCGAGGCATAGCAAGTGGAGTGTCTTCCTCGCCCGTGCCCCTGGACCTGCGACGCCGTCTCGCGACGGAAGCGCTGGGCTGCGGGCTGGTGGTGGTGGCGCTGGAGGGTTCACACCACGTCGCGGAGCACCTGGGCGCGAGCGCCACCGAGGGCCGGCTGTTCATGTCCCTGTCGTGTGGCGCGGTGCTGGCGTGCCTGCTGTGGGTGTTGCGGCCGTTGTCCGGCGCGCACCTCAACCCGGCGCTCACGTTCGCGGACGCGCTGGGGGACCGCACGCCGTGGCGCGAGGTGCCGCTGTACGTGCTGGCGCAGCTCTTCGGCAGCCTCATGGGGCGGCTCGTCGCGCACCGCATGTGCAACGAACCGCTGCTGCTCACCGCGAGCCCGCCCACGGCCGACGGGGCCCGGTTCCTCACGGAGATGGTGGCGACGTTCGGCCTGCTGGTGGTGGTGCGCGGCTGCGTGCGCACGCGTCCGTCGGCCACGCCGCTGGCCATCGCGGGGTATGTGGCCGCGACGGTGTGGTTCACGGATTCGCGCTCGCTGGCGAACCCCGCGCTGGTGCTGGCCCGCGCGGCCAGTTCGCACGTGGGCGTGATGAACCCGCTGGAGGTGGAGTCCTTCGTCGCGGCGCAGCTCCTGGGCGCGGCGCTGGCGGTGTTCCTCTTCCGCTGGCTGCTGGGAGGCGCGTCGAAGCCCGCCCCTGCGTCCGACGCGGCGATGGAGACCGTCGTCTTCGAGTGCGCGGACGCAGGGCCCGCGCACCTGGCCGCCGCGCTCTTCAACACGCTGGCCCATCCGGACCGTGCCCGCGCGGTGGTGACGCCGCCGGTCGCGAGCGGTTCGGAGCCCCCGCCGGCGGTGGAAGCCCTGATGCGCGATTCGCACCTGCGCCCCGCGCCCTTGAGGGACCGGGGGGTGCCCGCGTCGCACTACGTGCTCATCGAGGTGGCGGGACAGGCGCCGGGCATGGACGCCCGCGTGCGCGAGCGCTGGTCACTGCCCGCGCTGTCGTTGACGGACGAGGCCGGCGCGCGGGCGTTGCAGGCGGCCCTGCGTCCCCGGATCCTCCAACTGCTCGCGCGACGGGGCTGGGAGCGGCTGCACGTCGTGAGCGGCCCCGCGCCCGAGGGCCCGCGCGCGCTGACGTGAGGGGCGCGGTGGCGCGCATGACGGGATGCGGCGTTGACGTCGGCGCGAGGGGCGAGCATGACAGTTCGACACCGAGGAACCGCGCATGATGGAAGGTCTTCCCCCCGTCGTCTCCTGGCCGCCGCTGCAGACATTGATGCGCCTGACGCTCGCGCTCGCGGTGGGCCTGTTCGTCGGGCTGGAGCGGGAGTGGCGCGGCAAGGAAGCGGGCCTGCGCACCTTCGGCTTCGCGGCGCTGCTGGGCGGCATGGGCGGCCTGCTGGGTCCGAACTTCGCGCTGATGAGCCTCGCGCTCCTGGGCGTACTCCTGTGCTTCCTCAACTGGCAGTCCCTGCGCGCGAACGGGGGCGCGGAGCTGACCACGTCCGCCGCGCTGCTCGTCACGGGCTTCACCGGCGTGCTCTGCGGCCTGGGCCACACGGTGACGCCCGCGGCGGTGGCCGTGACGACGGCGGGCCTGCTCGCGTGGAAGGAGCGGCTGGCCACCTTCAGCCATAAAATCACCGCCGAGGAGCTGCGCTCGGCCATCCTGCTGGCCATCCTCGCCTTCGCCATCTATCCGGTGCTGCCCGCGCAGCCGGTGGACCCGTGGGGCCTCATCGAGCCGCGCGCCGCGTGGGTGACGGTCATCCTCATCGCCGCCATCGGCTTCGTGAACTACCTGTTGTGGAAGGTGTTCGGCGCGCACGGCGTGGAGGTGACGGGCTTCCTGGGCGGGCTGGTCAACAGCACCGTCACCGTGGCGGAGCTGGCCAACCGCGTGCGCGAGTCCGCCGGGCGCCTGCTGGACGTGGCCTACCGGGGCGTGATGCTGGCCACCGCCGCGATGGCGCTGCGCAACGCCGTGCTCCTGGGCCTTTTGTCCTTCCGCGCGCTGGTGAACTCCGCCATCCCGCTGGTCCTCATCCTGCTGTCCAGCACGGGCCTGGCGCTGATGCGCTCGCGCACCGAAGCCCCACCCGGCGCCGAACCGCCCGCCCTGCCCCTCAAGTCCCCCTTCTCGCTGCCATCCGCGCTGAAGTTCGGCCTCATCTTCCTGGCGCTCCAGGTGGTGGGCACGGTGGGCCAGACGCTGCTGGGCCGCTGGGGCTTCTACGCGGTGAGCGCCCTGGGAGGACTCGTGTCCAGCGCGTCCGCGGTGGCGTCCGCCGCGTCGCTGTGCGCCAACGGAACCATCTCCCCCACGACGGCCGGGGTGGGCGCCATCATCGCGTCGCTCGCCAGCGCCGCCATCAACTTCGTCCTGGTGGCGCGCGTGTCCGAACAGCGCTCGCTCACCCTCAGGCTGGGCCGCGCCCTGGGCGTCGTCATGCTGCTGGGACTCGCGGGGGCCTTCGTCCAGACGCGCCTGCCCACGCTCATGCCCGCCCTGCCCGAAGCGCCGGGACTGCCGCCGCATGCGCCCCCCGCGCCGGATCCGACGCAGTAGGAAGCGGCCTCAAGCCTAGAAGCGGTCCGGCTCCGGCAGCGGCGGCGCGGCGGACAGGCCCCGGTCCTGCATCGGCGGGTGCAGGGGTAGCTGGACGATGAAGCGCGAGCCGTGGCCGAACTCGCTCTCCACGCGCACGCGTCCGCCGTGCCCCTCCACCAGGCTCTTCACGATGGCCAGCCCCAGCCCCGCGCCGCCGAACTCGCGCGTGGAGCTGCCGTCCACCTGGTAGAAGCTCTGGAAGATGCGCTCGAACTCCTCGGTGCGGATGCCCACACCGGTGTCCTCCACGCTGATGCGGTAGCCGGGCACGCCCAGCTCCTGCTGCATCGCCGCGTCCGACAGCGTCACCTTCACCCGGCCGCCCGACGGCGTGAACTTCACCGCGTTGGCCAGCAGGTTCACCACCACCTGACGAAGCTTGTCCAGGTCTCCCGCGAGCCTCGGCTGCGGCGTGTGCGGCAGCCGCACCTCCAGCTCCAGGCCCTTGCGCTGCGCCTGCGGCAGCACGCTGGAGACCGCCGTCTGGATGATGTACCCGGGGTCCACCGGCGCCATGGACAGCCGCAGGCGGCCGGCTTCAATCTGGCTCAGGTCCAGGAGCGAGGAGATCATCGAGAGGAGCGTTTCGCCCTTCTCCACGATGGTGCGCACGTACTGCAACTGCTCCGGGTTGAGCGGCCCCGCCAGCCCCTCCGCCATCATCTCCGAATAGCCGAGGATGGACGCCAGCGGCGTGCGCAGCTCGTGGCTCACCGTGCCCAGGAAGGACGACTTCAGCCGGTCCAACTCCTTGAGCCGCGCGTTCGCCTGGATGAGCCGCGCGTTCTGCGCCTCCAGCTCGCGGTGCACCTCCAGCGTGGACTCCAGGTGGAGGTGCGTGGCCAGGTACGACTTCTGTCCGCTGGCGACGAGCGCGCCCAGCACCAGGCCGAAGTGGCCCAGCACCTGCGCGGCGGTGCGCTCCGGGACGCGGCGCACGCGCGCGAGCAGCTCGTGCGCCCGCTCCAGGTCCAGGCCCTGGATGCCGGTGAGCGTGTCCGGGAAGTCCGTCAGCTCCTCGGGCGTGAAGGGCCCCAGGATGACCCGGCCCAAGAGGTCGCCGTCCCAGCGCACGGGCATCACCACGTAGCGCAGGCCGGTGAAGCACGTGAGCGCGATGAGGCCCGACGCCTCGGAGGCGTCTCCTCCGTCCGCCACCCGCCCACCGGACTCCGGGAGGACGGGGCCGTCCTTCACCCGGCCCACCATCGCGGTGCACGCGTGGCGGCCGTCCGGGAAGGAGAAGACGTAGGCGCAGAAGTCGCCGTGGCCCACCTTCACGTCCGCCAGCTTGGTGCCGCGCACGTCCAGCACCTTGATGCCCACGCGGTACAGGTCGCTGAAGCCCTTCACCACTTCGGAGAAGGACGGCAGGTCCAACAGGTCCCCCAGCGACAGGCGACGCTGGAGCGCGGATTCGCGGCGGGGTACGCCCACCGTGTCCCAGGGGCCTCCTCCGGATGACGGGCCGCTCATGGCGGACTCCCGCTCGCCCGGCTGGTGGGCTGGGGTGCGTAGCGTCCCTCCAGGGCCGTGCCGGACAGGTCCACGTGCCGGAAGATCTGCCCCAGGAACTCGTCCTCGGTGAGCCCCACGTTGCGCGACAGGTGGGCCCGCAGCTCCAGCGAGCGCCAGGCCGCCTGCGCCACGGCGTGGAAGGTCTCCACCACGCCCTCGCCCCGCACCGCCACCGAGCCCACCACCGGCTGCGAGCCCTTGCGCTGGATCTCCTCCAGTTCAGCGTCCGTGAGGCTGTCGGGCAGGTCGCGCTTGTTGAACTGGATGACCACCGGCACCTGCTGCGGGTCCAGCTCCATCTCCCGCAGGTTCTCCTGGAGGTTGCGCCAGTAGGCGTTGTTCTCCTGGGACGCGTTGCGCCGGCTGTCCGCGATGAAGACCACCGCGTCCGTGCCCTGCAGCACCACACGCCGCGTCGCGTTGTGGATGACCTGGCCGGGGACGGTGAAGAGCTTCACCTTCACCTTGAAGCCCGCCGAGGTGGAGAAGAAGACGGGCAGCAGGTCGAAGAAGAGCGTCCGGTCGTCGTGCGTGTCCACCGACAGCAGGCGACCTCGCACATCGGGCCTCGCCCGGGCATGCAGCTTGCGCAGATTGGTCGTCTTCCCGCTGAGCCCGGGGCCGTAATAGACGATCTTGAGCGTCAGCTCTCGCTGGGCGTGGTTCAGTTGCAAGGGGGAGGACTCGGACCGAGGGGGATTCGGTACCCGCTTTTTATAATGGCCCCGCGCCTCGCGCGGAAGGCCGGTCGCATGCCGTACGACAGAGCGGTAAGCATCCTCCCGGAATGGAGTCCGCGCGAGTGGCGTTTCGAGAGATTCCCGCTCCTCGATCCAAGAGGAGGACGTCTCCCCACACGGAAAAGAGGACACTGTGCGCGGAATGATCGCGTGCACGGGTACGGGGGGACCGGTTAGGATCGCGGACGCGACGGAGGAGCAAGGCGATGACGATGAAGCAGGTGGATCCAGGCGTCGAGGTGGTCCCCACGCCGGTGATGGACGTGGCGAACCTCCCCAATGACCTCGTGAACGGGGTCAAATTCGGTCTGGCCACCGACGAGGACCTGACCGCGGTGTCGGCCTTGCGCGCCAACTCCGAGCCCTGGAAGGGGCGCGGCGAGAGCCAGGAGGACAGCCTCAAGGCCCTCACGCAGCTCAAGCCCTTCCTCCATGTGGCCCGCATCCAGAATCAGATCGTGGGCTACGTGACGGTGGAGCGCGACGGTCCGGTGCCCGGGGCGGCGTACCTGCGCAACATCGTGGTGAAGCCGGAGCTGCGGCGCCACGGCGTGGGACAGAAGCTGCTCAACAAGGCGCTGGACGTGGCGCGCGACATGTACCGCAAGACCATCGCCCTGCGCGTGGACCCCGCGAACGCGCCCGCGGTCGGCTTCTACCGCAAGGAAGGCTTCACCACGGTGGCCACGGTGGTCTCCAAGAAGTCCGGCAAGCTGCGGCTCCTGATGTCGCGCGAGCTGTAGTCTCCCGCGCATCCGACGCGGCAGGTTGTACCCGACGGGAGGGGCCCTCACACGGCCGCTCCCGTCGTGCTTTTTCAGGGGACCCCCCCGGGTATTCTGGAGCGCGGCGGTCGACTATCCTGCGGGGGTTCCACCCCGCCGGGCCTGACGCACGGCAGCGGTGGGGCCACCGCCCCCGAATGAAACCGCTCGCAGAGCTGCTGCGTCACCTGTCGCGTCCCGGAATCACCGAG
This sequence comes from Corallococcus sp. bb12-1, assembly GCF_026626765.1. NCBI lineage: Bacteria > Pseudomonadati > Myxococcota > Myxococcia > Myxococcales > Myxococcaceae > Corallococcus > Corallococcus sp. bb12-1. The sequence goes on from NZ_JAPNJZ010000001.1 coordinate 546,027, forward strand.
CTGGCCCTGGCCAGTGGCCGTCCGCCCATGGTGCGAAACGCCACCGGCTACGAGCCCGTCGACCCGGGCGCCCTCACCACCGACGAACTCGTGAAGGCCCTCCAGGCCATGGTGGGCATGGCGCGAGCCTCCACGGTGTCGGAGACGCCCGTGCAATGGACGGTGAACGCCACCGGCCTGGGCGCGCTCAGCATCGCCGCCGTGCGCCGGGGCGAGCTGATGAACGTGCGCCTCACGAAGAGCACCGAGGGCGCGGCGCAGGCAGCCCCGGCCGCGCAGGCCCCGGCTGCGGCTCCAGCGGCCCCGGCCCCCACGCGGACGCCCTACGGTGGCATGCCCGCGGTGTCGGCCCCCGCCGAGGCCGTCGCGCGCACCGCCCAGGTGGGTGGCCCGGCACCGGCCGCCGCGCGAATCTCCGCCCCGGTGGCGGCCCCTGCCAGGGCTCCCTCGGTCACGGCTCCGACGGAGGTCTCCGCCCGCGCCCCCCACGCCGCGCCGGCCCCCCAGACCCCGGCGTCCGCGCCCTCCGCCACCGCGCATGCGCACGCCGCGCCAGTCGCCGCGCGTGCCATTCCCATCTCGCGTGCGACCTCCGCGCCGGGCCGCGACCTGGCCGTGCTGTTGGAGCAGGCGCGCAGCATGCTCGCCAGCGACCTGCACGTGGTGGCGGGACGGCCGCCGCTGTTCCGGCTCGCGGGGGAGCTGCAGCCGCAGGACACGCCGCTGTCGCCGGAGACGGTGGAGCGGCTGCTGCTGCCCATCATCCCGGAGCGCCTGCGGCCGGTGCTGGAGAGGGACGGCAGCGTGGACTTCGCGCTGGACTCCGAGGACACCGGGCGATTCCGCGTCAACGTGAACCGCCAGCGCACGGGCCTCAAGGGCGTCTTCCGCGTCATCCCCCGGGAGATTCCCACGCTGGAGTCGCTGGGCCTGCCGGCGGACATCGCCAAGGCGACGCACCACCACCAGGGCCTCATCGTGCTCACCGGCCCGTCAGGCCACGGCAAGACGGCCACGCTCGCGGCGCTGCTGGACATCATCAACCGCGAAACGACGCACCACGTGCTCACCGTGGAAGACCCCGTGGAGTACGTGCACCCGCGCAAACGCGCCCTCATCAGCCAGCGCGAGGTGGGCAGCAACACCCGCACCTTCGCCAGCGCGCTCAAGGGCAGCCTCCGCGAGGATCCGGACGTCATCGTCGTGGGCGAGCTGCGCGACACGGAGACGGTGCGCATGGCGCTCGCGGCCAGCGAGACGGGCCACCTGCTCATCAGCACCATGAACACGCCCAGCGCGGCGAAGACTATCGACCGGCTCATCGACCTCTTTCCCCCGGCGGACCAGGGGCAGGTGCGGCTGTCGCTCTCCAGCGGCCTGCGCCTCATCGTCAGCCAGCGGCTGATGCCCAGCGCGGACGGCAAGCGCATGGTGGCCGCCGCCGAGGTGCTCCCCGGCTCCATGGCCCTGGGCAACCTCATCCGCGACAACAAGACGTTCCAGATTCCGTCGCTCCAGCAGCGAGGCAAGTCGCTGGGCATCATCCGCTTCGAGGACTCGCTGGCGGACCTGGCGAAGTCGGGCAGGGCGACGCTGGAGACGGTGAAGGGCTTCGCGGAGAACCCGGACGAAATCGAGGCCATGGTGACCGGCAAGCGTCCCGGCGCCGCCGCCACCGTGCCGGCACCCGCCACGCCCCAGGAGGGCGCGCGGATGCTGTCCAAGGTGGGCTCACTGCTTGGCAAGAAGGGCGCCTGACATGACGGACACGCCTCGCATCGCGACCTGGTTCGACGTGCTGCTCGACAAGAAGGGCAGCGACCTGCACATGGCCGTGGGCTACCCGCCCCTGGGCCGCATCCGCGGCGAACTGGTGCCGCTGCGCGACGAGCCCCTCACCACCGAGGAGCTGGAATCGCTGCTCTTCGAGCTCTGCTCGCCCGAACAGAAGCGGCAGATCACCGAGGAGCTGGACCTGGACTTCGCCTACGGCTACGGGACGAAGGCCCGCTTCCGCGCGAACTACTTCTACCGGATGACCGGCATCGGGGCCGTCTTCCGCACCATTCCCAGCAAGGTGCTGTCGCTGGAGGAGCTGAAGACGCCGGAGGTGGTGCGCAAGATGGCGGACCGCCGCAGCGGGCTGGTGCTGGTGACGGGCCCCACGGGCAGCGGCAAGTCAACGACGCTCGCGGGGATGATCAACCACATCAACAAGACGCGCGCCTCGCACGTGCTCACCATCGAGGATCCGGTGGAGTTCGTGCACGACTCCATCAAGGCCCAGGTCACCCACCGCGAGGTGGGTCCGCACGCGTCCAGCTTCGCCACCGCCATCCGCTCCGCCGGCCGCGAGGACCCCAACGTCATCCTCATCGGTGAGTTGCGCACCAGCGAGACGATGAAGCTGGCGCTCCAGCTCGCGAGCTTCGGCGTGCTGGTGTTCGCCACGGTCCACACCAACAGCGCGCCCGCGACCATCGACCGCATCATCAACACCTTCCCCGCGGACGAACAGGGCCAGGTGCGCGGCATGCTCGCGGAGTCGCTGGCGGGCATCGTCGCCCAGCAGTTGCTGAAGACCGCGGATGGCAAGGGCCGCGTCGCCGCGCTCGAAATCCTCGTGGGCAGTGCCGCCATCGCGGCGATGATCCGCGAGGGCAAGGTGTTTCAGATCGCATCCAAGATGCAGGCCGGCCAGGGCCAGGGCATGCAGACCCTGGACATGCACCTGGAGCGGCTGATGAAGGACGACGTCATCCTCCCCGACGCCGCGCTGGAGAAGGCCCAGGACAAGGAGAACTTCGTGAAGGTCATCCAGCGGCTGAAGCCGGACTGGGAAGTCCCGGAGACGCTGAAGGCGTGAAACACGGGTGTCTCAGGTTTTGAGACAAGGCCGGCCTGGGGGTGAAGGAATTTGCATTCCTCCCCCTACTTCGCGAATTGTTCGGCACTGAACCGGGACATCGACCGGCCTTCGGGCCGGGGTCCTTACACTTCCGAGGGGGAAGTCCGTCATGAATGAAGAGCAGCTTGAGATGATGCAGCAGATGCAGGAGCAGCAGAGCGCGGGTCCCAGCATCGTGGTCACCATCATCTACCTGGCCATCATGGCCGCGATGATCGCGGGCATGTGGAAGACGTTCGCCAAGGCGGGCGAGCCCGGCTGGGCGGCCATCGTGCCCATCTACAACATCTACGTCATGACGAAGATCGTCGGCCGTCCGGCCTGGTGGATCGTGCTGGCGCTGATCCCCTGCGTGAACTTCATCGCGCTCATCATCCTCGGCATCGACATGGCGAAGTCGTTCGGCAAGGACACGGGCTTCGGCATCGGTCTGGGGCTGCTCGCGCCCGTCTTCTACGCCATCCTCGGCTTCGGCGACGCGAAGTACCAGGGCCCGGCCGCCGCCGGCGGTGGCGCGTCCGCGGCGTAGTTCCCGCGCGGGGCCTGCATCCCGGTCCCGGAATGACGGCGGTGGAGTGGCCTTCTCGGGTCCCTTCACCGCCGTTCGTGTTTTCAGGGGAGCGCCCGCGAAGTGTCGCTCCGCGTTCGGTGGAGCCCGGCCCGGAGGACAACGCGTTCCGCGAGGACGGCATCTCCGATAGAGCGGCGGAATGAACGGCCCGCGCGCCCCTTTTCATTCGTTTGTCATACCGCTCCAACGGTGCGCGCTCTGCTTCCAGGCCAGCGCGCTGGCGCTGCTACTCCCCGGTCTCGCGGCGGCGCAACCGGCGCCGCATTCTCGCAGCAGGGATGGAGCACCCGTCACCCCGCGACAAGTCCAGGACGGCGACGCAGCAGACACACCCGCCGACACCGAGGACTTCAGCATCGTGTCCCCGAGCGAACCCAGCGCTCCCGGCGGGACACGGACCGTCGTCACGGCGACGCGCCTGCCGCGCCCGCTGCGCGACGTGCCCGCCACCACGGTGGTGATTCCCCGCGACGAAATCCAGCGCAGCCCCACGCTCACGCAGGACGCGCTCGTGCGCACGCTGCCCTCCGCGGCCACCTTCCGCCGCACGCCGTCCCTCGTCGCGGATCCCACCGCCCAGGGACTCAACCTGCGCGGGCTCGCGCCCTCCGGCGTCGCGCGGGGACTCGTGCTGCTGGACGGCCTGCCGGTGAATGACCCCTATGGAGGCTGGGTGTTCTGGCGCGCCCTGCCCCGGCTGGGCCTGGACCGCATCGAGGTCGTCCCCACCGGAGGCTCCGCGCTCTACGGCAGCGCCGCGCTGGGCGGCGTCGTGCAGCTCATCTCCCAGCCCATCCGGGGCGCCATCGACGCGGACCTGTCGGTGGGCAACCAGGGCACCGGCTTCTTCGGCGCGCGCATCGCGGACCGCTGGAAGCGCGTGGGCATCTCGCTGGAAGCCGAGGGCCTCACCAGCGATGGCTACCGCATCGTCCCCGAGGGCCAGCGCGGCGCCATCGACGGCGACACCCCGTCCCAGCACTTCACCGGGCAGGCACGCGTGGAGGTGCGGGCCACCGACGACCTCTTCCTCAGCGCCCGCGCCGGCCTGTTCCGCGAGACGCAGAACGGAGGCACCCGCTACACCGTCGCCCGCGTGGACCTCGCGTGGTTCACCGGCAGCGCCCGCCTGCGCACGGAGGACACCGGCACCTTCGAGCTGGGCCTCTACGGCCGCACCCAGGACTTCGCCCAGGACCGCGCCCGCGTCAGCGCGGACCGGAACACCGAGTCCCTCTCCGCGCACCAGGACGTGCCCGCCAACGACCAGGGCGGCTCGCTCGTGTGGACCGGACCCGACCTGACGCTCAGCGGAACGCACGTGCTGGCAGCCGGGGTGGACGCCCGCCGCGCCGCCGGCACCGCGGAGGAGCAGCTCTTCCCCGCCACGTCCACGCCCACGGCGCTCCTCGCGCGCACCACGCGGGGGACCCAGCTCTCCGGCGGACTCTTCGTGCAGGACCTCTACACCGTGTCCCCCGCGCTGGAGTTCGCCGGCACGCTGCGCTGGGACCTGTGGCGCAACCAGGACGGCTCTCGACAGGAGCGCCGCGCGGATGGCGACACCACCGCCACCGACTTCGCGCCCCGCACCGCCAGCCAGCTCAGCCCGCGCCTCGCCGCGCGCCTGCGCCCGCTGGACTGGCTCACCCTGCGCGCCTCCGTCTACCGGGCCTTCCGCGCGCCCACCCTCAACGAGCTCTACCGCCCCTTCCAGGTGGGCACCGTCCTCACCGCCGCCAACCCGGACCTGGGCGCCGAACGCCTCTGGGGCACCGAAGCCGGCGTGGAGACCGTGGGCCCCGGCGGCATCACCGGCCGCGTCACCGGCTTCTGGAACGTGCTCGACGCGCCCGTCACCAACGTCACCCTGGCCACGCCCCTGCCCGACGGCACCACCCGCCAGCGCCAGAACCTGGGACAGGCGCGCGTGCGCGGCGTGGAGCTGGGCACGGACTGGCGCCCCGCCCGCCAGTGGACGCTCCTTGCCGCCTATACCTTCGTGAACCCCGTCGTCACCGAAGCGCCCGGCCAGCCGGAGCTCGTGGGCCGCCAGCTCCCGCAGGACCCCAGGCATCGCGGCTCGCTCAGCGTCACCTTCGATGAGCCGTCGCTCCTCACCGCCACCGCGCAGCTTCGTGTCGTGGGCCCGCAGTACGAGGACGACCTCAACACGCGCGGCATGGGCGGGGCCGCCATCGTGGACCTGTTCATGTGCCGCCACCTCTTCTGGTACGTGTCCGCCTTCGCGGCGGTGGAGAACCTGTTCGACCGGTCCTACCTCGCGGGCCGCGCGGGCGTGGACACGCTCGCCCCACCCTTCCAGGCGCGCGTGGGCTTGCGCCTGCGCGACGGCGTCAACGCACGGTTCTCAGAGGCGGAACGGGGCGTACCGGTCCATTGAACCAGCGGCTCAGCTCCGTCGTGTCCTCCATCCGCTTCGCGGGCGGAAGGCTGGAGAGGAACACGCGGCCGTAGCCCTTGGTCACGATGCGGCGGTCCAGCATCGCCACGATGCCCCGGTCCGCCTGCGTGCGGATGAGCCGCCCGAAGCCCTGGCGCAGGGCCAGCGCCGCCTGCGGCAACTGGTACTGGTCGAAGGGCTCCTCGCCGCGCGCCTGAATCTGCCGGATGCGCGCGGCCACCAGCGGGTCCCCCGGCGACGCGAACGGGAGCCGGTCGATGATGACCAGGCTCAGCGCATCCCCGGGCACGTCCACGCCCTCCCAGAAGCTGTGCGCGGCGAAGAGCACGCTGGGCGTCTGCCGGAAGGACTCCAGGAGCTGCGCCTTGGGCCGCTCACCCTGGAGCAGCGCCTGATAGGGCAGCCGCGTGGCGGTGAGTTCATACGCGCGCACCATGTTGCGCAGCGACGTGAAGAGCACGAAGGCGCGCCCGCCCGTCACCTCGCACAACTGGATGATCTCCTCCGCCGCCGCTTCGATGAAGCCCGGGGCGCTGGGGTCCGGCAGGTGCGTGGGCAGGTACAGCGCGGACTGGCGCGGGAAGTCGAACGGGCTGGGCACCGCGAGCGTGCGCACGCGCGTCACCGGCTGCCCCTCCTCGTCGTACATGCCCATGCGCTTGGCGAAGAAGTCGAAGCGGCCATCCGCCGCGAGCGTCGCGGAGGTGAACACCACCGTGTCCAGCGCGCCGTAGAGCCGGTCGCGCAGCTCCTTCGCCACGTCGATGGGGTTGGCGCGCAGGAAGATGCCCTTGCCGCGCGCCTCCGCCCAGTACACGTGTTCGGAGGACTCCGCCTTCTCCAGGAAGGTGAGCTGCTCCACCATCTCCTCGGCGCGGCGGTGGATGGCGGCCAGCTCCGCCTCGCGCTCGCCGCCTACGAAGGACGCCAGCGCGGACAAACCTTCGCGCACCTGCTCCAGCGCGCCGGACAGCTTGCCCATGGTCTCCGGGCGCAGCGCGACGGTGGACTCCTGGCTGGAGAACCCCAGCGCGCGCGGGGCCTGGAGGAACAGCGCGTCCGCGTGTGAGCGCACCCGCTGGGCCAGCGCCGCGAGCGTCGCGTGCCGCTCATCCTTCACCGGCAGGGCCGCCACCGCGTCGCGCGACAGCTCCTCCAGCCGGTAGTTGGAGACGCTGTAGCCGAAGTGGCCGCTGGCCACGTCCTCCAGCGCGTGCGCCTCGTCGAAGACGACGGCCTCGTAGAAGGGCAGCACGCCTTCGGTGCGCTTGCCGGAGCTCCTGAGCGCCAGGTCCGCGAAGAACAGGTGGTGGTTCACCACCAGCAGGTTCGCGACCTCCGCGCGCTTGCGCATCTTCGTGACGAAGCACGTCTCGTACTGCCCGCAGCGCGAACCCAGGCACGTCTCCGACGTGGTGGACAGCCGCGACCACGTGGCGAAGGACTCCGGCAGGTCCAGCTCCGCCCGGTCCCCCGTCTCCGTCTCCGTCACCCACCGCCTGAGCAGCGGCCACTGCTTCGCCTCCTCGCGCGAGACGAACTGCGGATCCTTCTCGAAGGACTCGTAGCGGTGCAGGCAGAGGTAGTTGCCCCGCCCCTTGAGGTAGGCCGCCTCGAACTGGAGCCCCAGCTTCTCGCTGAGCAGCGGCAGGTCCTTGAAGAACACCTGGTCCTGCAGCGTCTTCGTCGCGGTGGACACCACCACCTTGCGGCCCGACAGGAGCGCTGGCACCAGGTAGGCCAGCGTCTTGCCCGTGCCCGTGCCGGCCTCCGCCAGCAGGTAGCTGCCCTCGGAGAAGGCCCGCTCCACGGCGCGCGCCATCTGGAGCTGCTCCGGGCGGTGCTCGTACGCGGGCAGCGCCTGCTCCAGCGCGCCGCCAGGACCCAGCAGGCTGTCGACAGAGGGAGGACGGGGCGCGGGCGCGGACATACGGCGTTCTACCGGGGCAGGAGGGACGGGAGGCGAACGGCCCCGCAGGATAACAGCGCCCTCGGCCCTCCGCGCGTTCCCGACCACCGCTTCCACACCGCGTCCCCCGCCCGCCCGGGAAGCGGGCCGGCCAGCGCTTCGTGACCGGGCCCGCGAGCCCGCGAGCCCGCCAACCCGGCCCTGCCTAGGCGAAGGACCTGCGCACCATCTGGAGGAGCATCAGTACCAGCACCAGGGCCACCACCAGCACCGCGCCCATCACGACGTTCTTCACCTTGCGCGCGAACTCCGGCGACGGGCCGTCCGACGCGAGCGGCACCGCGGACGTCACCCGCCGCATCACCTCGTCCCGACCGCGCAGGGCCATGGAGTCGTCCGGGGTCCGCGCCAGCCGCAGGCGGTACAGCCGGCCGACCACGGCCAGCTCCCCTCGGCCCATCGCCATCGTCAGCAGGCGGTCATGCGGGGCCCAGTCGTTCCACTCCCGCATGAGCGCGTGCCATTCCGTGGCCAGCACTTCGGAGGGCTGGTGCTCCTCCGGCAGGAAGTTGGCGTAGACGAGCCCGCACTGCGCGCAGGCCCCCGCGTCCTCGGGAATGGGCGCCACGCACTTGGGACAGTGGCCCGGCGGCGCCTGGAACGGATCCCCTTCCGGGAGGACGGACCTCGCGGACGGAGCGTCGGAGCGCACCACGCGCAGCGCGGTGACGCTGGGCCGGGTGGACACCGGCGGCGCGGACGCGAAGGACGCCTCCACGGGCACGGCCACCGCGACGCCTTCGCTCCCACCGCGGACCGCGTCGTCCGGCCGGGGCGCGTCATGGCCCGGTGACGCACGCGGGGACGCGGCCTGGGATGGGCCCGCGAGGGTCCGGGCGCCACACACCCGGCACGTCACGGACAACTGGCCGGCCTCGACGTGGAAGGACTCCACCGGGCCCAGCCGCTCGCAGCCCTCGCACAGGTACTTCATGACAGCACCTCTCGCAGGGGGACGGGCATCGCGCAACCGATGAGCGCCAGCAAGCACAGCGCGCAGATGACCTTGCGCAGCGGACTCAGGGGCTCTTGCGGCTCCACCACCTCCGGGTGACCGAAACCCACGACCTTGCTCGCCACCACCAGCCACAGGCCCCACGAGGCGGTCACGAACACCGTGAGGAACAGCAGCACCCACGCCACGCCCTTGCCCAGCGTGCGGGCGCGCGGCCCGAACACCGCGAACGTCAGGTGCCCGCCGTCCAACTGACCCACGGGCAGCAGGTTGAGCAGCGTCACCAGCAGGCCGAACCACGCGGCGATGACCACCGGGTGCACCACCACGTCCTTGCCCTCGGGCACCGGGCCCAGCGCCAGCCACGTCAGCGCCTTCATGATGAGGTTGTCGCCGAACAGCGTCTGCCGCTGGGTGATGACGGCCTCCACCACGGGCGGCGCGTTCGTCAGTCGCTCCATCGCCCAATGCAGCAGGTTCTGTCCCAGCACCCACAGCGACGAGTCACCCGGGAACGTCGAAGGTACCGGCGGCGAGTCCACCACCGTGGAGTGCAAGAGGCCCCAGTAGAGCAGCGGCAGCGCCACCACCAGGCCCGCCAGCGGCCCCGCCGCGCCAATGTCCACCAGGGCGTTGCGCGTGGGGATGCGCCCCCTGAGCCGGATGACCGCGCCCAGCGTGCCCAGACTCCCGGGCACCGGCAGTGGGATGAAGTACGGCAGCGACGTGTCCACCTTGTGCCACCGCGCCAGCAGGTAGTGCCCCATCTCGTGCGAGCCCAGGATGCCGAGCAGCGACGCGCTGAAGGCCATCGCCTGCATCCGGTCCTCCGGCAGGAGCCCCGCTTCGCTGAAGGGAAATGAGCGCCCGAAGAGCAGCAGGTACGCGAGGAACGTCGTCCCCAGCGTCACCACGAACAGCAGGAGGTGCAGCCACACGCGGGGCGGGGTTGCGGGACGCGGAACGGAAACCGGGTGCATGCGCGAAGATGCCTCACGTCCGCCAAAGGGGCGACCTGTCCCCGGCCGCCCTGCGGTTGAAGTGTAGAACACAACTCGGATTACCCCGACCCGGGTCCTTGACTTGAAGTTGACTTCTGGTACGAACCGCGCCGCTTGGGGTTCCATCAAACGGCGGGGCGCCCGTCCAGGGCGGTCCGCCACCGTGCAAGCAACCATCTGTTGGGGAGAAAACCATGAAGAAGCTCATCCTGTCCGCCGTTGCCGCCGCCTCCCTCGTGGGCTGCACCAGCGTTGAGTCCGCCGTTGTCTCCGGTTCCGAGATCGCCGCCAACGGCGAGGCCGTGGCCGTGATCCAGGGTAACGCGCTGGGCCTGACGGCGATCTTCCACATCATCGACATCGTGCAGAGCGACCTGGACACGGTCGTGAACAAGCTCCTCATCAGCGAGGCGAAGGCCATGGGCGCCTCGAAGATCGACCTGAAGTCGGCGAGCACCACGCCGCGTCACGGCATCTTCGCGCTGTTCGGCACCATCATCGGCATCACCAGCTCCTCCGCGACCGGCGTGGCGGTGAAGTAGTCCCTGCTGCCCCTTCACCGGGGCAGACCCAAGAGGCCCCCTGGCGACAGTGGGGCCTCTTTCATTTTGGAGCCTTGCCCATGCGCGCCCTCCTCCTGCTGCCCCTGCTGAGCCTCCTCGCGTGCCGTTCGTCCTCCTCCGGAAGCGGGGACAGCGCGGAGCTGATGGCGCAGGTGCGCGAGAAGCTGGCCGCCCGCGACGCGAAGCTCCTGAACTACCAGTTGGAAGGCACGCAGAAGGAAGGCGACAGCCTGTCCGCGGGCTTCACGTTCGCGTACCGCGCGCCGCAAAAGATGCGCGGCACGGTGACGCAGCCGGCGCGCACGGTGTCCTGGGACGGCAAGCACCTGTACGAACAGGTGGAGGCGACAAAGCAGTTCACGACGTTCACCTCGGAGGTCTCCGCGGAGAAGCTGTCGGCCTTCCTGACGGAGATCTTCACGCCCTTCGTGCCGGACGGCTTCCGCGCGCCGCTGCTCCTGCGCAGCACGAAGGCGCGCCGAGCGGTGTCCCATCCGAAGGCGAAGGAGGCGGTGGAGCTGTCCATGTCGCTGGAGGGCGACGCGGGAGGGGGCGTGGTGGTGACCTACGTGTTGCGTTGGCCCACGCTGGACTTCCTCGCGAAGCGCACGCGTGCGCCCGACGGCACGGAAGCCGAGGTGCGGATGGAGGAGGAGCACTGCGACGCGGAGCTGGGCCTGTGCGTGCCGCGCAAGCTCACGCGCCACGCGGGCGGCCTGCAGGTGGGGGAGACGGTGCTGTCGCGTGTGGACCTGAAGGCGCCGCTGCCCAACGATGCCTTCACCCCCGCCGCGCCGGACGGTTACAGCGTGCAGACCCGGACACTCGTGGACAGCGCAACGCAGGAGAGTGGACCGAAGTCACCCACGGGCGGTTGACCGGCCCGCCATCCATCGCCACCTTTGAGGGCGGAGGGTGCTGCGCATGGTCGCTAACGTCATCTTCGACGTGGACGGAACGCTGATGGACTCGGTGGACGAGCACGCCGAGGCCTGGCGCAGGTCGTTCATCGAATTCGGTCGGGACATCCCCTTCGCCCACGTCCGCAGCCAGATTGGCAAGGGCGCGGATCAGCTCCTGCCCGTGTTCTTCAACGACGAGGAGCTGGAGCGCTTCGGCAAGGACCTGGAGGAGTACCGCTCCGCGCTCTACAAGCGCGAGTTCCTGCCCAAGGTGCGCCCCTTCCCGCGCGTGAAGGAGCTGTTCCAGCTCCTGCGCAAGCGCGACCGCAAGGTGGCGCTGGCCTCCAGCGCGAAGGACGACGAGCTCAAGCGCTACGTGGAGCTGTGCGGCATCGACGGCCTCTTCGAGGCGAAGACGACCTCGGACGAGTCCGACAAGAGCAAGCCCCACCCGGACATCTTCGAGGTGGCCATGTCGAAGCTGGGCAAGCCGGACCCCGCCACGGTGGCGGTGGTGGGCGACACGCCCTACGACGCCATCGCGGCCAGCAAGCTGCGCCTGGGCACGGTGGGCATGCTGTGCGGCGGCTTCGGCAAGGACAACCTGCTCACGGCCGGGTGCCGCACGCTGGTGAAGGACCCCGCGGAGCTGCTGCGCCGCCTGGAGCAGGACCCCGAGGGCTGGCCGTGGGACGCGCCGTCGCGGGACTCCTCCAAGGACGAGGAGTCGCGCTGAAGCGGTAGCCCGTGCATCCGGTGGCCACGTTCCTGGCCACCGGCAAGCACCGGCCCGACGCGCTACTTGCGGGAGCCGCCGCGCTTCGTCGTGCGCGAACGGACCGTGCTCTTGCGAGCAGGACTCCTGCGGGCCGTGCTCTTGCGCGCGGGGCTCTTGCGCGCCGTGGAGCGCTTGCCGGCGGTGCCCGTGCGCGTGGCCTTGCGACCCGTGGTGACGCGCTTCGCCCGCGTGGGCGTGGCCTTGCGACGGCTGGAGGTGGAGGTCTTCTTCGCGGCCGCCGCGCGGCGCTTGCCACCGATGCGCCCCGCCTTGCGCGCGTTCTTGCGGGCTGCGGGACGGCTGCGGGCCACCTTCGCCTTGCTGCCGGAGCCGCCCTTCATCCCACCGCCGGTGAGCTTGTTGACGGTGGCCCACGCGCGGGCCTCGGAGGTCTTCTCGCCGGCGCCCTTGTCCTCGTAGCCCTCTTCGATGTGTTCGGCCATGCGCTTCTGTTTGTCCGAGTATTTCGCCTTGCTTCCACGTGCCATGCATCACCCTCCTGGAAACGGTTCCGGCGCGGCCCCTGATGAGAAGTCCGCGTCGCGGCAAGGGTGGCCATGTCCGTTCGGGCAGGGAACCCGGCGGCCCCCTACCCCTGTCCACCCCAGGAACCTTCCGCCGTGCGCGGATCGGGAATGGACAGCGCACTGCCCTTTTCTCTGGGGCACGACTGGTGCAGCTGTCCGGTCGTGCGCAGGTTGGTGGCCGGCACAGAAAGCAGAGGTCGCACCTGGAACCCGCACTCAATGCGCCCCCCCGACTCCGGCACCTGGACGAGGGTCCCGCGGTCCTGGTGGTCAACACGCGCTCCCGTTCGGGGCTCCTGGCCTTCGAGGAGGCCCGGGCGCTGCTGACCGCGCGGGGCATTCCCCTCGTCGCCGCGCATGCCCTGTCCAAGCCCAAGCGCCTGCGCTCGGTGCTCGAGGAGGCCATCGCTTCGGGTGCCCGGCGCATCCTCGTGGGAGGAGGCGACGGCACCATCAGCTGCGCGGCGCAGGTGTTGATGAATCGCGACGTCACGCTGGGCGTGGTGCCTCTGGGCACCGGCAACGACTTCGCGCGCTCCCTGGGCATCCCGGACACCATCGAGGCCGCGTGCGACGTCATCGTGGGGGGCTACACGGCGCGCGTGGACGTGGGGCTCGTCAACGGCCGCCCCTTCCTTAACGCCGCCAGCCTGGGGCTCACCACCGCCATCGCGAAGCGGCTGACGCAGGAGCTGAAGCAGCGCGCCGGTAAGCTGGCGTACCCGATGGCCGCCGCCGCGGAGATGCGAACGTTGCAGCCCTTCCACGTCCGCCTCCAGGCGGAAGGCAGGACGCTGGAGCTGGACGCGCTCCAGCTCGTGGTGGGCAACGGCCGCTACCACGGCGCGGGCAACATGGTGGCCCCGGACGCGACGCTGGACGACCGCCGGCTGCACGTCTACGCCATCACCGCGCCGTCCGCGGCGGATGGCAGCGGCGAGCGCACGGGCCTGGGCCATTTGCAGGACGTGGCCACGCTGGCGCGCGTGGCGCTGGGCATGCGCAGCGGCGGCCACCTGGAGCACGAGTCCGTCGTGCACCTGGACACCGCCCGCCTCACCGTGGAGACGGACCCTCCGATGGAGGTGAACGCGGACGGCGAGAACGTGGGCATGACGCCCATGCGCTTCGAAGTGGCCTCGGCCGCGCTGCGCGTCTACGCGCCCGCGCCCGAGTAACCGCCTGGGGCTACACCTTCTCCAGCACGCTGGAGAGCACCTGCGCGGTGAAGTTCACCAGGGGAATCACGCGCCGGTAGTCCATGCGCGTGGGCCCGATGACGCCCACCGTGCCCAGCACCGCTTCCGCCGTCCCATAGGGGCTGGCGATGACGGTGACGTCACCGGCGGCGGAGAACTCGCTCTCCGCGCCGATGAAGACGTGCATCTCCTTGGTGCGCTGCACGCGGTCCAGGAGGTGGAGCAGCTTGTGCTTCTCATCCAGGGCGCGGAACAGCGCGCGGATGCGCTCCACGTCCGCGAACTCCGGCTGCTCCAGGAACGACCCGGTGCCTTCGATGAGCACGCGCTCCGACGTCTGGAGGTCGGTGGCGGCCGCGCCCAGCTTGAGGGCCTTGGCGGTCAGCGCGTTGTAGAGGGCCTGGTCCTGATCCATCTCCGCGCGGATGCGCTCGCGCGCCTCTTCGAGCGGCACCTGGTGGAGCAGTTCGGACAGGTAGTTGCTGGCCTTGACCAGCTCGTCGGAGGTCACCGGGAAGTCCACGGTGAGGGCCTTGTTGTGCACCTGGCCGTTCTGGCCGACGAGGATGGCGAGGACGCGGTCCTCGCGCAGGCGCAGGAATTCGATGCGCTGGAACCTGGCGGCATCGGGGCGGGGCGTGAGGACGACGCCCGCGTGGCGCGTGAGCGAGTGCAGCACGCGGCTCGCCTCCGACAGGATGTCGTCCAGGTTGGACTCGTGCACGAGTCCCGCGTGGATGAGCTCGCGGTCGCGCGGCGCGGGGTCGCGCAGCTTCACCAGCGTGTCCACGTAGAAGCGGTAGCCCCGGTCGGTGGGCACGCGCCCGGCGGAGGTGTGGGGCTTCTCCAGGAAGCCCAGGGCCTCCAGGTCGGCGAGGACGTTGCGCATCGTGGCGGAGGAGACCTCGAACTCCCCGCGGCGCGTCAGTTGCTGACTGCCGACGGGGCCGCCCGTGGTGATGTACTCCTGCACCACGGCACGGAGGACTTCCTTCTCGCGTTCACCCAGCTCGTCGGGCATTCCCGCTCACACTCCGGTAGTCGACGGCCCGAACCTTCCGGCCTCCGCGCTTCCTGTAGAATTCTAAGAGGGACGCTCGGGGCATTCAATCCAGGGGGCGCATTCCGCAGGCATGCAGGCGTCGCGCTGGTTCCCTGGCCGCCCTGGAAGGTACGGCAAAGCGCACATCGCCCCGGGTGGGGCCGGGCATTAGAAGGCCCCCGCCGTGTCCACCTCCTCCGCCCCCCTGTCGCGCCTGCCGTCTCCGGCGTCCGCCGCGCTGCCCGAAGCCCCTGAGCAGGCCCCCCAGCGGGGCTGGCTGCTGTTCAGCCTCTTCGCGCTCTACGTCATCTGGGGGTCCACCTACCTGGCGATGCGGTTCGCGCTGACGGGCTTTCCGCCCTTCCGGATGGCGGGCCTGCGGTTCCTGGTGGCGGGAGGGCTGCTCTTCGTCGGGTTGCGGCTGCGGGGCCAGCCGGTGCCGGGGGTAAGGCAGTGGGGCGCGGGGGCGGCGACGGGCTTCCTGTTGTTGGTGATGGGCAACGGCGGAATCGTGTTCGCGCAGAACCTGGGGGTGCCGTCCGGCGTGGCGGCGCTGGTGGTGGGCAGCATGCCGTTGTGGGCGGCCATCTTCGGCGCGGCCTTCGGACAGCGGCCCGGGCGCGCGGAGCTGGCGGGGCTGGTGCTGGGCTTCGCGGGCGTGGCGCTGCTCAACCTGGGCGGGGACATGGGCGGGGGCGGCGCGGCGGCGGTGGCGCTGCTGGTGGCGCCGATGAGCTGGGCGTTCGGTTCGGTGTGGAGCCGGCGGCTGCCGATGCCTTCGGGGCTGATGACGCCCGCGACGCAGATGCTGACCGCGGGCGTGATGATGCTGGGCGTGAGCGCCGTGTTGGGGGAGCGGATGGTGGGCACGCCGCCGCTGCGCGCGGTGGTGTCGGTCGTGTATCTGGTGCTGTTTGGTTCGCTGGTGGCGTTCAGCGCGTATGCGTATCTGTTGCGCCACGCGAGGCCGGCGTTGGCCACCAGCTATGCGTATGTGAATCCAGCGGTGGCGGTGTTGCTGGGCGTGGTGTTCGCGGGAGAGACGCTGGGCCCGCTGACGTGGGGCGCGATGGGAGCCATCCTCTTTTCGGTGATACTGCTGGCTCGCGGCAAGCGCTGACGGGGCTTTTCGGTCCGGCCGTTGCGTGGCCTCCGGATAGAGTCCGCGCCGTGCCTTCCGACTCGAGTCCCGTGAAACGCGTGTGCCTGGGGGCGGCATGTGCACTGCTGCTCACCGCCTGCGCCAGCGGCTCCGCCTATCGCATGGACACGCACACCGTCGGGAACGTCCGCCACGCGACCGCACTGGCCCAGGGGATTGCCGCCCAGGGGGCCACGCGGGCCGGGGCGTCCATCCTCGTCCAATACGCACCGGTCCTGCTGGCCCTGATGCAGGACCACAACGCGGCGGGGGAACTCGAGGAGCGCCTCAAGGCGTGCGCCGTCCAGGCAGATGCCCGGGGCAACGCCCTCTTCTTCAACAACCGCGCACCGACGCGTGCGGAGTGCCTCCAGGAACTGGACCAGGACGAATGCGGCAGGCCCATCACCCGGGCCATGCGGCTGGGACAGCAGAAGCACGTGCTCGCCCTGGAGTGCGCACGGGAGGTTCTGGAGGAGCTGTGGCCCGCGCCGTTCAGCATCGAGCAGCGCCATCGCTTCTACCCGAATGCCGGGTTCGTGGAGACCGTCAGTACCGAGAAGGAGGCGAGCATCATCGCCCAGGGATGCACCGAGCAACTCTGGGGAAGCATCAAACCAGACATCGTCCTCCATGCGGATCGCAACCTGCTGAAAGCAGCTCTCACCCCGGACTTCAAGTTCCCCTGTCCTGAGTCCAATCAGCCTCGGTGGGCACCCTATGGAGCCAGCAGCCCCCATTCAGGCAAGAATCAGGGGGAGGTCTACAAAGAGGCTTTGGGTGGGCAAGCGATGATGATCTCGCCACGAGAAATCGTAGTGCAGCCATGAGAAAGCCCCTTCCGGTCATCCGACTGCGGTCGAACGGCGACTTCCCCCTGGCCCGTGACGGTGTCGTTCTCACCTTCTTCATGCATCGAAACCACGAAGAGGTGTTCGCCACAGTATGGCGCGCCATGCAAACCTACCTTCGTGCCGTCCCACCGAAGTCGCTGAACTGGTACGACGCGGACGATGGAGACACCCTTGCACTTGATGACAACGGGTGGGAGGTCATCCGCAAGAGGATGCTTGAGCGGCCTTGGAACCTCGGCTGTAGCGTCGAATTGTCCGAGGATGCTGGCGAAGGCGAAATCGCCGGTGGCTACCAATTCGAGTACTACGGGCGCCGACTCGATGATCCCTTTTGGAAAAAACCCGCCACCGCGGTGTCCTTCACATTTCCCACTGAGTACCTGCTGGAGCACGGCCCGGACCACCTGCGAGCCCTGGCCTTCAGACTCGCGTGGGAACTGCCTTTCAGCTTCGGTTACGCGAGCCTCGCCGTCGTCGCATCCTACGGTTACTGGCGCACGTCGGATTGGGACCTCCTCCACGCACTCCGCGATCGCTACCTGGGCCTGGACCTCTACGATGTGAGGAGCACCGGTTCTGTCATTGGCACCCACGCGCGGAGCGCCTCCTGGCTCACCTTCCTGGGCCAACCCCTGCTCGGCCAGCTCGGCGGCATCGAGGGCCTGAGACAGGCCCTTCCCTTCCCCGAGGTCGTTCTCCTCCCCTTGGACAGCCAACGCCTGCTCATCACCTTGAGCGAGTGGCCCGAGGCCATCGACATCCAGCAGGGCGGCATCCCGCCCCAGTACCGCGCGCTGGCGCTCAAGCTGGAGCCCTTCCTCTACGAAAAGCGGCCCGACTGGCCTGCCAGCTACCTCTATCACTGGATCCGGCGTCTCAGCCAGTGAAGCAGACGGGCACGGAGCACCGGGCCCGCCCTTGGGCTCCCGCTCAGAAGATGATGGCGATGTCCTGAAGCTCCGGCCCGGAGGCGCCACCGATGGCCGCCTGTTCCGCGGTGGTCGCGGTCCGGGGGAAGAACGTGGCCGCGCCCGTCAGCAGGTTGACCTGGTACAGGGAGTTGGGACCCCTGCCGGTAGGGCACCCCGCCACCAGCGGCAATCCGTTGTCACCGCCAGCGATGTCGAATCCCGCCGCGCCGAACCACGTCACCCCCAGTGGGCCCACGTCCACCAGCGTTCCGCTGTTGGGTGGATCCTGCCGGGCCAGTACCTTGCTGTTGCGCTCCAGGTCGAACAGCGTCGTCGCCGTGGCCCCCGCGACACTATTCGTGTAGGCCGCGCCGAAGACTTCCGGAGCAACGGGCGCGCGGTTGATGGCACCGTCCGTGGTCGTCGCCCCCGTGTCGACATTGATGCGCAGGTTCTGCCCGGTGTCGCTCACCACACGCAGGCGGTCAGCGACCGGGTTGAAGTCGATGACGAAGTGCGTCCCCGCCAACCCGGTGAAGGGCTCCGTGGTGTCGGCGGCGTCCGCCGTCAGGGTGGACTTCGCGATGGCGACGCCTGTCTGCGCGTCCACCGTGTAGAGCTTGCCTGCGGAGGAAAGGGCATACAGCAGCCGGTCCGCCGGCCGCACATCGATGCCGAACAGCTTCTCCCCTGCCGGTACGCCCGACACCGTCACGGTCGCCAGGAGCGTGTTCGGCGCCAAGGCCGCGAACCGAACGAGCTGATTGTCCACGGTGAGGCCCACGACCACGGGCCCGGCCGCCTGCTTCAGGGCCAGACCCTTGAGGGGCTCGTCCACACCGATGGCCGACACCTCCGTGGCGGCAGCCGTCAGGTTCGCTGGAGCAATGCGGTAGAGCCGCGTCGTGCCGCCGACCGTCAGCGCGGCATAGCCGATGTTGGTGCGCGCATCGATGTCATAGCCATTCACCGCCGAGGCATCCACGCCCAGCGTGGCGGGAGTGGAGAGCGTGCCGTTGTTCGGAGGGTCCTGGAGGTAGACGGTGTCCGTCGCGGCATCCAGCACGAAGAGCCGGGTGCTGACGGTCTCCGCGAAGGAGTTGGTATAGGCCCCGCCGGAGATCTGCGTACCGCTGTTGCCACCGTTGATGGTGCCATCGGTGATGGTGGCCCCGGTATCGACGTTGATGCGCAGGTTCTGCCCGGTGTTGCTGACCACACGCAGGCGGTCGGCAACCGGGTTGAAGTCCACGGCGAAGTCCGTGCCGCCCAGGGCGGTGAACGGGTTGTCGTCACCGGACATGGCGGCCAGTGTGGACTTCAGGGTGGCGACCCCGGTCTCCGGAGCGAGGGTGACGATCTTGCCGCCGCTGGTGAGGCCATAGAGCTGCGAGTCCGCGGGACGGTAGTCGATGCCCAACAGCAATTCGCCTGCGGGAAGACCCGTCACCGTCGCGGAGCCCACCAGGACTGCTGGTGCCGCACGGTTGAAGGACACGACCTTGCCCGACGCGGTCAGCGCCACGACGTCGCCCACCATCTGGGGAGGCGGCGGATCCGGATCCGGGTCCGGCGGAGGCTTCGGATTGTCATTGCCTCCACATGCGGAGAGGAGCAGGGCGGCGATCGCGGCGAGGACCTTGGAATGCTTTCTGGCGAGGGGCATGAAGTTCCTGGATGGGTATGCCGAATGGGCGTTCGTGAGCCCTTACGAGGGCCACGTCGGAACTGGATTCACACCGCCGCGAAGCCACGAGGTACCGTCAGCGAATGAACCCGGGTCCCGTACCTTGAGCAGGAAGTTCGCGCCCCTCTGGGTGGCCAGTGCACTGCTCGCGGCATGTGCCAGTGGTCCCCAGCGATCAAGTCCTGGGGACTATCGCCTCGATACGCACACCACCGCGCACGTCCACCACGCAGCCATCCTGGCCCAGCAGATCGCCGCATCCGCCGCGACCCGGGTCGCGGCCTCCACGCTGCTCCGATACGTCCCGGCCGTCATGGCCCTGATGCAGAGTCACAACGCCGTGGGGGAACTCGAGGAGCGCCTCGCGGCATGCGCAGCCCATGCCGACGAGCAGGGCAATTCCCTCTTCTTCAACAAGCGGTCCCCGACACGGGAAGAGTGTCGAGAGAGAGTGGATTGGGACGAATGCGGCAGGCCCATCACCCGTGCGATGCGGCTGGGGCAGCAGAAGCACGTGCTCGCCCTGGAGTGCGCCAGGGAGGTCCTGGACGAACTCTGGCCCGCGCCGTACAGCATCGAGCAGCGCTATCGCTTCTACCTGAATGCCGGGTTCGTGGAGACCATCAGCCCGGAGAAGGAGGCGAGCATCATCGCCCGAGGCTGCACCGAGGAGCTCCGGGGAACCATCAAGCCGGACCTCGTCCTCCACGCGGATCGCAACCTGCTGAAGGCCGCGCTCACCCTGGACTTCAAGTTCCCCTGCCCTGAAGACAACCCGCCACAGTGGACAACCTATGGAAAGAACAGCGTCCACTTCGGCAAGAACCAGGGCAACCTCTACCACGAGGCTCTGGGAGGAGAAGCCATGCTCATCTCGCCAAAGGAAGGGGTGACCCGGTGAGAGAGATTGTTCCCGCTATCCGAATGCGCTCCAGGAGCGGCCGGCTCGTGGCTCGAGATGGAGTCGTGATCTCCTTCTACATCCACCGCAACCATCGGGAAGTGACTGCCTCTGTCTGGCGCGCCTTGCAGATCTATCTCCAGGCCATCCCCGCCAATACCTTGAACTGGTACGTGGCGGACGATGGCGACATGGTCGAGTTCGATGACAAAGGGTATGAGCACCATCGAAAGCTGATGCTGGAGTGCCCCTGGAATGGCGCCTGGCGTATCGAATTGTCGGAGAGTCCCAGCGAATCCGGTGGCTACCATTTCGAGTACTACGGCCGGAGAATCGACGAGCCCGCCGGGATCTACCCAAGTGCCCCCGCCACCGTGGTGTCCTTCACGCTCCCCACCGAGTACCTGCTGGAGCACGGCCCGGACCACCTGCGCGCCCTGGCCTTCAAACTGGCATGGGAGCTGCCCTTCAGCTTCGGCTACGCCAGCCTCGCCATCATCGCTCCTCAAGGGCGATGGAGTTCGTCGGATTGGGACCTTCTCGACACGCTCCGCGATCGCTACCTGGGCCTGGACCTCTACAATGTGAGTGATACCGGCCTGGCCATCGGCACCCGCGCCCGGAGCGCTTCCTGGCTCACCTTCCTGGGCCAACCCCTGCTCGGACAGCTCGGCGGCATCGAGGGCCTGCGGGGCACCCTCCCCTTCCCGGAGGTCTCACTCCTCCCCCTGGACAGCCAACGCCTGCTCATCTCCTTGAGCGAGTGGCCCGAAGCCATCGACATCCAACAGGGCGGCATCCCCCCCCAGTACCGGGCGCTGGCGCTCCGCCTGGAGCCCTTCCTCTACCAGGAGCGCGCCGGCCTTCCCCCTCGCTACGAATACACCTGGCTCCGGCGCCTCTGTCGCTAGAGGCGCCAGCGCCAGGACTTCAGAGCGCCTTCGGCCAGGGCGACAGCTTCTCCTCTTCGTACCGCCCGAGCAGCGCATGCGTCGCCCGCGCAGCCTCCTCCACCTCCGCGCGGGGCAGCCCCTGGGGCAGCACTTCAAACTGGATTCACATGGCCGCGAAGCGGCGCTGTACCGTCCGTCGATGAACCGGGATCCCGTACCTGCATGCCGGACCTTGAGCAGGAAGTTCGCGCCCCTCTGGGTGGCCAGTGCACTGCTCGCGGCATGTGCCAGTGGTCCCCAGCGATCAAGTCCTGGGGACTATCGCCTCGATACGCACACCACCGCGCACGTCCACCACGCAGCCATCCTGGCCCAGCAGCTCGCCGCATCCGCCGCGACCCGGGTCGCGGCCTCCACGCTGCTCCGATACGTCCCGGCCGTCATGGCCCTGATGCAGAGTCACAACGCCGTGGGGGAACTCGAGGAGCGCCTCGCGGCATGCGCCGCCCATGCCGAGGAGCAGGGCAATGCCCTCTTCTTCAAGAAGCGGCCCCCGACACGGGAAGAGTGTCGAGAGAGAGTGGATTGGGACGAATGCGGCAGGCCCATCACCCGTGCGATGCGGTTGGGGCAGCAGAAACACGTGCTCGCCCTGGAGTGCGCCAGGGAGGTCCTGGACGAACTCTGGCCCGCGCCGTACAGCATCGAGCAACGCTATCGCTTCTACCTGAATGCCGGGTTCGTGGAGACCATCAGCCCGGAGAAGGAGGCGAGCATCATCGCCCGAGGCTGCACCGAGGAGCTCCGGGGAACCATCAAGCCGGACCTCGTCCTCCACGCGGATCGCAACCTGCTGAAGGCCGCGCTCACCCTGGACTTCAAGTTCCCCTGCCCTGATACAAATACGCCGCAGTGGGCCGAATATGGAGAGAGCAGTCCCTACGCGAGCTTGAAACAAGGCAACGTCTACGAAAAAGCACTGGGCGGGAAAGCACTGCTCGTTTCACCAGGAACAGGAGTGAATCCTCCGTGAGCGACCCATTTCCCCACATTCAGCTTCGTTCCAGGAGCGGCGCGCTCGCGGCGCGTGATGGCGTTGTCCTGTCATTCTTCATCCACCGCGACCACAAGGAGGTAGCTCCCGCCATCTGGCGAGCGTTGGAAACCTTTCTTCATGCCATCCCGCCCAAGACACTGAACTGGTACGTCTCAGAAGAGGGTGACATGGACCCTCTCGACAACAAGGGCTGGGAGCACATCCGCAAGAAGATGCTTGAACGCATCTGGGGACTCGCCTGGATCGTGGAGTTGTCGGAGAGCCCGAGCGAGGCTGGTGGCTACCAGTTCGAGTATTACGGCAAGAAGCTCGATGCGCCCGTTGGGTTTTACGGCGGAGACCCCGCCACTGCGGTGTCCTTCACGTTCCCCACCGAGTACCTGCTGGAGCATGGCCCGGACCATCTGCGCGCCCTGGCCTTCAAGCTCGCGTGGGAGTTACCCTTCAGCTTCGGCTACGCCAGCTTTGCCATCGTCGCACCCCACGGATACTGGGGCGCGGGCGACTGGGACCTCCTCGACTCGCTCCGCGAGCGTTACCTGGGCCTCGACCTTGACCACGTAAGCAATACGAGTGCGACCATTGGCACCCACGCGCGGAGCGCCTCCTGGCTCACCTTCCTGGGCCAACCCCTGCTCGGACAGCTCGGCGGCATCGAGGGCCTGCGGGGCGCCCTCCCCTTCCCGGAGGTCTCCCTCCTCCCCCTGGACAGCCAACGCCTGCTCATCTCCTTGAGCGAGTGGCCGGAAGCCATCGACATCCAACAGGGCGGCATCCCCCCCCAGTACCGGGCGCTGGCGCTCCGCCTGGAGCCCTTCCTCTACCAGGAGCGCGCCGGCCTTCCCCCTCGCTACGAATACACCTGGCTCCGGCGCCTCTGTCGCTAGGAGTGTGTTGGGGTAACGGGCAAGGAGCTGGGTAACAGGCTCCTTGCTGCATCGGTGCCGCCTCGCCCGTCTGGGGCCGGCGGCACCGCCACTACACGGTGGCCTGTGCCCTATGGAGTTTCAGCAGGTTGTGGGTGAGGCAGATAAGCGCCCACTCGCCGCGCGCCTTCTTGAGCCCACGCAGCAGCAGTTGGCGGAAGCCTCGCGCCTGTTTGATTTGGCCGAAGGGCGGTTCCGCCACCGCTTTGCGTCGGGCGTACGCCTGTCGTCCTGCCTTCGTCCTCAGTCGACGCGCCATCCAATCCTTGACGCTCAGCTCGCGCGGCATTCGTCCTCGCACCGCGGGCGGCTGCACTCCGTGCTTTTGCCGCCCGACGGCCACGTACGCGGTGATGCCCATGCTTGCCGCGCGCGTGAGGTTCTCCTCGGAGAAATAGCCCGCGTCCGCCGTCGTCACCTGGGGCACCTGGCCGCAGTTCTCCACCACCTGCTCCAGCAGCGGCAAGAAGTGCTCAACGTCCGGCGGCTGGTTGGTGAGTGCCTGGGCCACGATGATTTGGTGCGCCTCGTCCACGGCGGCCTGCGCGTTGAAACCCTGGATGAAGCCATGCTGCGTCTTCTGGATTCGGCTCTCCGGGTCGGTGAAGTTGCGCTGCGCCTTGGGTTTGGGCGTGCCGTCTGCTTCGCTCTGCACCTGGTGGCCCGGTAGCGGTGTCGGGCCACTCGGCGGCTCGTCGTCTCCGTCCTGCTGCTTCTCGGCCTGCTGCTTCTCGGCCTGCCGCGCCGCCCTGGCTGCCTTCGCCTCGGCCTCCAGCTCCGCCTTGGCGGCGCGGATGCGCGCCAGCCGCGTCTCGGCTCGCTTGAGCTCCTCGGGGAGCTCGTCTCCGCGCTTCTTCTTGCCGTAGAGCTTATCCTCGGCCGCGTCCGCCGCCTCGGCCGCCTTGAGCAGCGCCGCGACCTTCTCGGCCAGCTCCTTCTCGCGTTGCTGCATCCGCTCGTAGCTCATCGCCTTATGTTTGCTGGCGTTGGCTTTCAGCTTGGTGCCGTCCAGCGCCACGTGCCCCAACTGCACCAGCCCCGCCTTCTGACAGAGCGCCAGCACCTGCACGAAGAGCCCCGCCAGCACGTCCAGGTGCTGGCGCCGGAACTCACTCACCGTGCTGTGGTCCGGGTGCTGACCCGCGGCGATGACTCGGAAGGCGATGTCCTCGTACGTCTTCTTCTCAATCTTGCGCGAGGAGGCCACCCCCACGCAGTACCCGTACAGCAGCAGCCCCACCATCATCCGCGGGTGGTGCGGCGGATAGCCCCGCAGCTCCCGCTCGTAGCGCTCCAGCAGCGGCCTCAAGTCCAGCTCCGCCACCGTGTCCAGGATGAAGTACGCCACGTGCCCGGCTGGCAGCCACTCTCGGGGCGAGGGCGGCAGCAACTCCGACTGCTCCGGCGCGTAGGGGCGGAAGGTCTTGCTCATGGGTAGGCAAAGAGCACCACGCCTCTGCCTACCTTTCAAATAGGTTCTTCCGATTACCCCGACACGCTCCTAGAGGCGCCAGCGCCAGGACTTCAGAGCGCCTTCGGCCAGGGCAACAGCTTCTCCTCTTCGTACCGCCCGAGCAGCGCATGCGTCGCCCGCGCAGCCTCCTCCACCTCCGCGCGGGGCAGCCCCTGGGGCAACACTTCAATCAGCGTCGGGAAGGGCGCGTCGTAGACGACGAGGTTCTCCATCTCCAGCGGGTCGGTCTGGAGGTCATAGAGCTCCCACTGGTCCGCATGCTCCCCGGAGGGGTCGAACGTGCGCGCCAGCTTCCAGCGCGGCGTGCGCACGCAGCGGACGTGGTTCGGCTGGCACACCGCTCCGGGCTTCAAGCCGGGCACATGACCCGCCCGCGTGCTCCCGTCGCGCAGCGCGTCCACCGCGCGCGTGTACACCGAGAACAGGGCCGCGTCGTGCACCTGGTGCGGGTCCCCGGTTCGCGGCAGCGGCTCCGTGATTTCATCGTCGGTGATGAAGAGCACGCCCTCGCGCGGCGTGCCGTTGGGCTCCATCACCGTCTGCGATTCACCGCGCGCCAGCGGGCTCAGGTCCGCGCCGACGAACGGGGGCACCGGACGGTGCAGCCGCAGGTCGGTGCGGATCGCCGCGACCTCCTCGTGCGGAATGCCCGCCAATCCCAACAGCGTGGGCACGATGTCCACATGGCTCGTGAGCGCTTCAATCTGCCGCGTCGGCTGCTCCTCCGAAAACTGCACTACCAGCGGCACGTGCAGCGCCTCCTGGTAGGACGCGTGCCACTTCTCCATCAAGTAGCCGTGGGCCGCGCCGTATTCACCGTGGTCGGAGAGGAACACCACCAGGGTGTTCTTCCGGAGGCCCGTGTCATCGAGCGTCTGGAGCACGCGCGCGATGTGCCCATCCACCAGGTGGATCAACCACGCGTAGTACTGCTGGAAGCGCAGCGCCGCCTCTTCCGGGTCCGCCGTGAGCTGGAAGGGGATGCCCGAGTTGAGGGTGACCTGCACCGGGTCGATGCTCTCGTTCGCCTGGTGCAGCGTCAGCCCCGTCTTCGACGCGAGCGCTAGGCCCACCTTGTAGGCGTAGTCCCGCTGGCAGCTCGGCTTGTTCGCCAGGGTGTCGCGCAGGTTCGTCGGCACGTGCGCGTTCTCCTGCGGGAACCCGCGCGGATTCAGCGGCATCGTGAAGGTGCCCCCCACGGGCGTGGTGGACCATGAGGTCACGGCCGGAACATTCAGGGGCCGCAGCTTGGTGGAGTCCGGATCCAACTGCCTCGGCAGGATGGGATACGTCGCGATGTCGTGGGGGTTCGTGAACGACGCGACCGCGAGCCACGGCTGCGCTTCCCCATCCGGAGGCGCCGCCCGGGGCGCGGAATAGGACTGGTTCGCCAGCGCCCGGTTGTAGGGCTGTCCCAACGCCATCCGGCGCAGGAAGTCACACGCGAGGTCCGCGAAGCCGATGTCTCGGAAGGCCCCCAGGTTGTTGACGGAGGCCCCGTGCGGCTCCGGATACGACAGCTCCCAGTCCTCGAAGCCGTACCGCTTCAGCGAGTGCTCCGGCGGATTGCTCACGTGCCATTTGCCGAAGTAGTGCGTGTGGTACCCGGCCTTCTGGAACCAGTGCCCCAGCGTCGGAATCCCGTCCGCCGCGAGCCACGGGAAGGCCGCCGCATCGCCGCTCTTGAACAGGCCGTCTGTCTGCGTCACCCCCGTGCGCGTGCCGTACTGCCCCGTGTAGATGACCGACCGGCTCGGCGTGCAGGCCGAGGCCGCGATGGTGTGGTTGCGGAACACCGCCGCGTTCTTCTGGAGCGCCGCGAAGCCGGGGAAGAACTTCCGGAAGGGGTTGTCCTCCCCCCCTTCGTCCACGAAGCCCAGGATGTCCTTGATGCCCGGCAGGAAGCCGCCGTCAGGGCCATAGGCGAACCGGGGGAACTGGAGCTGATCGACCGTCAAGACGAGGATGTTGGGGCGCGTGGCCATGAAGCCTCCTGCGCCCCACCAGAGCACGGGCCGTGCCGCGCCCACGCCCCAGGCGCCCTGTCCCATCCGGGCTCCGGCTGCGTCCTCCTCGAACGCAGCCGCGTCCCACCGGGGCGCGCCGTCGCGTCCCTTCAGCTCGGGGTGCGCGACACGTCCGTCGGCGTCGCCGACTGCGCTTCCGTGCGGCGGGGCAGCCAGACGTTGAAGGTGGAGCCCTGGCCGATGGTGCCGACCGACTCCGCCCAGATGCGGCCGCCGTGCTGCTCCACGATGCCCTGGCTGATGGTGAGCCCCAGCCCCAGCCCGCCGTACTTGCTGCCGTGCGCGCGGCCGAAGCGCTCGAAGATGAGCCGCTGCTTCTCGCTGGGGATGCCCACGCCCTGGTCCTTCACGGACAGGTGCACGCCGCTGTCGCCCTCCGCCACCACGCGCACCAACACCACCCCGCCCTCGGGCGAGTAGCGGATGGCGTTGGACAAGAGGTTCGTCAGCACCTGGTCCAACCGCCCCCGGTCCCACGTGCCTTCCAGGTGCTCGGGGACCTCCACCTTCAGCTCGTGCGTCTGCGACAGCACCGCCATCCGGTCCCGCGTCTCCAGCACCAGCTGCGACAAATCAAACGGCTCCAGCTCCAATGACAGCCGTCCCGCCTGCAACCGGCTGATGTCCAGCAGGTCTTCCACCAGCTTCGCCATGCGGTCGATCTGCCGGTTGATGATCTGCAACGACTTGCCGGGCCCGGCCTCCGTCTGGCCTCCCAGCTTGAGCAGCGCCAGGTGCGCGTGCCCCTTCGCCGCAGCCAGCGGCGTGCGCAGTTCGTGGCTCGCGGCGGCGAGGAACGCGTCCTTCGCCTCGCTCGCCAACCGCAGCGCCGTCTCCGCGCGCTGACGCTCGGTGATGTCGCGCGCCACGGAGATGAAGCGGCCCGGGCCTTCACCCTCCGCCACGTACTGGAGCACCACCTCCACCGGGACCTCGGAGCCGTCGCGGCGGCGGTGGTTGGTGGAGTAGGTCTGCGACGGCAGCGTGCCGGACATCAGCGGCGCCAGCAGCTTGCGGAAGCCCGTCTCGTCGAAGGCGCTCTCCACCTCCAGCACCGACAGGCCCACCAGCTCATCCACGCTGGCGTTCAACTGCTTGGCCGCGCCCGCGTTCGCGTACGCGAGCGTGAGCGTGTCCGGGGAGAACATCAGGACGCAGTCCAGCGTCGCGTCCAGCGTCGTCTTGAAGCGCCCCAGCGTCTCCTCCGCGCGGCGCTTGTCGTCGATGTCCGTCGCGATGGCCAGCCAGCCCACCAGCGCCCCGTGCTCGTCGTGCTCCGGCACCGCCCGCGCCAGGTGCCAGCGGTAGACGCCGTCCTTGCGCCGCAGGCGGAACTCGTTCGCGCTGCCCTGCACGCGCTCCAGCGCTTCGCCCCATACGCCGCTCATCCGCTCGCGGTCCGTCGGGTGCACGTCCTGCAGGAAGGTGGCGAGCGACAGCTCATACCCCTCGTGGTGGCCGGTGTAGTCACGCCAGGCCCGGTTGGCATACGTCAGCGCCCCATCCGCCCTCGCCGCCCACATGATTTCGGGCAGCGACTCCGTGAGGCGCCGGTAGCGCAGCGCGCCCTGACGCTCCAGCATCTCCCGGTCGCGCTGACGCAGGAGCGTCGCCTGGCGCTGGAGCTGCTGCTCCTTGAGGAACAGGTCCACGAAGACGCTGACCTTCGAGCGGAGGATTTCCGGGTCGAAGGGCTTGAGCAGGTAGTCCACCGCGCCGTGCGCGTAGCCCTTGAAGACGTGGGCCGCGTCGCGGCTGAGCGCGGTGAGGAAGATGATGGGGATGGTGCGCGTGCGCTCGCGCTGCTTGATGAGCGCGGCCGTCTGGAACCCGTCCAGGCCCGGCATCTGCACGTCCATCAGGATGACCGCGAAGTCGCGCTGGAGCAGTTGCTTGAGGGCGTCCTCGCCGCTGGTGGCCTTCACCAGCTCCTGGCCCAACGGCTCCAGGATGGCCTCCAGGGCCAGCAGGTTCGCCGGGTGGTCATCCACCATCAGGATGGCCGCGCGCGGGGTGTGCGCGGCTTCCTGGGGACGTTCCGGAGTGGTTTCTGTGGAGTTCATGTGCGCGACGGGGGAGCGCGTGGGCCAGGGACCCGGGACACAGCGAGCAAGGCTAGGGCCGCCCCCTTCCAGACGGAAGTGCAAAGGGGGTCCCTTGGTGGATCGTCGCCGTTGAGTTTCAAGCACTCACCCACAGGCGGACGAGTTCGAGCAGCTTGTCGGTGTCCACCGGCTTGGGCAGGTAGTCGCTCGCGCCAGCCGCCATGCACTTCTCGCGGTCGTCCTTCAGCGCCTTGGCCGTCACGGCGATGATGGGGAGGCTCGCGTACTTGGGGTCCTTGCGGATGGCACGCATGGTCTCGTAGCCGTCCATCTCCGGCATCATCACGTCCATCAACACGACGTCCACGTCCGGGTGATGGCCCAGCATTTCGATGGCGGCCCGCCCGTTCTCCGCGAAGACCACCTGCATGCTGTGATTTTCCAGCACGCTGGTGAGCGCGAAGATGTTGCGCATGTCGTCATCCACCAGCAGCACCTTCTTGCCGGACAGCGGGGCGTCCTGGTCGTTGCGCTGCGCCAGGGCCGCACGCGCGCGCGCCGGAAGATTCTCGTCCAGGCGGTGCAGGAACAACGCCGTGTCGCTGAGCAGCTGGTCGGGGCTCTTCGCGCCGCTCTTCAGGATGACACTGCCGGTGTAGCGGCGCAGGCGGGCCTCGTCCTTCGGCGTCAGCTCGCGGCCGGTGTAGACGACGATGGGCAGGTCGCGGAAGCGCTGCTGCGTCTTGACCTCCTCCACCAGCTTGATGCCGTCCATGTCGGGCAGCAGCAGGTCGATGACGAGGCAGTCGTACTCGTTCTCCTCCAGCTTCTGGAGTGCCTCCTGGCCCGTGGCCACCGCGGTGACCTGCACGTCGCCGCCGTCGCTGAGCAGCTGGGTGAGGCTGTTGCGCTGCACGTCGTCGTCCTCGATGACCAGCAGCCGCCGCTCGCGGCGCTCCAGGAAGCGGGAGAGCTGACCGAAGACGCGCTCCAGGCCCTCCTTGCTCACGGGCTTCGTGAGGTAGCCGAACGCGCCCTGCGTGTTGCCCAGGTGCTTGTCCATCACGCTGATGATGTGGACGGGGATGTGGCGCGTGCGCGGGTTGCGCTTGAGGCGATCCAACACGCTCCAGCCGTCCACCACGGGCAGCTGGATGTCCAGGGTGATGGCGTCCGGCTGGTACTCGTGCGCCATCGCGAGGCCGCTGTCGCCGCGCGTGGCGACCAGGGCCTTGAAGCCCTTCTCGCGCGCCATCTGCACCATGATGCGGGCGAACTTCAGGTCGTCCTCGATGATGAGCAGGGTGCGGTCGCCCTCGCGGATGTGCTCGCGGTCATCCTCCACGACGACGGGGGCGTGCGGGCTCTCCACCTGCGGGGGCAGCGCGGCGTCCAGCACGTGCCCTTCCTTCTCCGCCACCGTCTGTTGCTGAGGAGGAGGCGGCGCGAGCGGGGCCGGGATGACGACGAGCGGATCCGTCACGGAGCCCAGCGCGCGCACCGCCGGGTCGGAGCCCTGCGCGGTGCCATCCTCGTCCGCGCCCTGGTACTCCGGCGGCAGGTAGAGGGTGAACGTGCTGCCCTTGCCGGGTTCGCTCTCCAGTCGGATTTCGCCGCCCAGCAGCTTCGCGATTTCACGGCTGATGGACAGGCCCAGGCCCGTGCCGCCGTACTTGCGCGCGGTGGAGCCGTCCGCCTGCTGGAACGCTTCGAAGATGATGCGCTGCTTGTCCTTGGCGATGCCGATGCCGCTGTCCTTCACCGCGAAGGCGAGCACGTGGCGCGAACGGCGCAGCGCCTCGTGGTCGAAGCGCATGGACTTCTCCGCCAGGCGCACCGTGAGCTTCACGCCGCCCTCGTCGGTGAACTTGAAGGCGTTGGACAGCAGGTTCTTGAGCACCTGCTGCAACCGCTGCGGGTCCGTGCGCACGTGGCGCGGCGTGCCCGACAGCACCTCCACGTTGAAGGAGAGGCCCTTCTGGTCCGCCACGGGACGGAAGCTGCGCTCGATGAACTGGTTGAGCTCCGTGAGGACGATGTCCCGGGGCTCCACCTGCATCTTGCCCGCCTCCACCTTGGACAGGTCGAGGATCTCGTTGATGAGGCTGAGCAGGTCCCCGCCAGACGCGTAGATGGTGTTGGCGTACTCCACCTGCTTGTTGGACAGGTTGCCGTCCTTGTTGTCCGACAGCAGCTTCGCGAGGATGAGCAGCGAGTTGAGCGGCGTGCGCAGTTCGTGGCTCATGTTGGCCAGGAACTCGCTCTTGTACTTGGAGATGATGGTGAGCTGCTCCGCCTTCTCCTCCAGGCTGACGCGCGCCAGCTCCACCTCGCGGTTCTTCTCCTCCACGCGGGTGTTCTGGTCCGCCAGCTCCTTCGCCTTGTCCTCCAGCTCGATGTTGGTGCGCTTGAGTTCGTCCTGCTGCTGGGTGAGTTCGCGCGACTGGCTCTGGAGTTCCTGCGTCAGGCGCTGCGACTCGGAGAGCAGGGTCTCCGTGCGCATGTTCGCCATGATCATGTTCAGCACGACGCCGATGGTCTCCGTCAGCTGATCCAGGAAGATCTGGTGGATGGCGCTGAACGGGTGAAAGGACGCCAGCTCGATGACGGCCTTCACCTCGCCCTCGAAGAGCACGGGCAGGACGATGATGTTGAGCGGCGCGGCCTCACCCAGCCCCGACGCGATGGTGATGTAGTCCGACGGTACGCGCGTCAGGAGGATGGTCTTCTTCTCCAGCGCGCACTGGCCGACCAGTCCCTCGCCCAGCCGGAAGCGGTTCGCCAGGTGCTTGCGCTCCCGGTACGCGTAGGTGCTGGTGAGCTTGAGGGCCGGCACGCCGCCCTCGGCATCGGAGAGGAAGAAGGCGCCGTGGTGCGCGGACACCAGGGGCGTCAGCTCGCTCATGATGAGGCGGCTGACGGCATCCAGGGACTTCTGTCCCTGCATCATGCCGCTGAACTTCGCCAGGTTCGTCTTGAGCCAGTCCTGTTCCTGGTTCTTCTGCGTCGTCTCACGCAGGTTGACGATCATCTGGTTGATGTTGTCCTTCAGCGCCGCGACCTCGCCCTCGGCGACGACCGTGATGCTGCGGGTCAGGTCGCCCTTCGTCACGGCGGTGGCCACGTCGGAGATGGCGCGCAGCTGGCTGGTCAGCGTGCCGGCCAGCTGGTTCACGTTGTCGGTCAACTGCCGCCACGTGCCGCGCGCACCGGGCACACGGGCCTGGCCGCCCAGCTTTCCTTCGATACCCACCTCGCGGGCCACCGTGGAGACCTGCTCCGCGAAGGTGCCCAGCGTGTCGGTCATGTTGTTGATGGTGTCCGCGAGCGCCGCCACCTCGCCCTTCGCGTCCACGATGAGCTTCTGGGTCAGGTCACCGTTCGCGACCGCCGTCACCACGCGCACGATGCCGCGCACCTGCGTGGTGAGGTTGGAGGCCATGAAGTTCACGTTGTCCGTGAGGTCCTTCCACGTGCCTGCGACACCGGGCACGCGGGCCTGGCCGCCCAGCTTCCCTTCCACGCCCACCTCGCGGGCCACGGAGGACACCTGCTCCGCGAAGATGCCCAGCGTGTCGGTCATGTTGTTGATGGTCTCCGCGAGCGCGGCCACTTCGCCCTTCGCGTCCACCACCAGCTTCTGCTTGAGGTCGCCGTTGGCGACCGCCGTCACGACCTTCACGATGCCGCGCACCTGCGTCGTCAGGTTGCGGGCCATGAAGTTCACGTTGTCCGTGAGGTCCTTCCACGTACCGGACACACCCTTCACTTCCGCCTGACCGCCCAGCTTTCCTTCGGCGCCCACTTCGCGGGCGACGCGGGTCACTTCCGAGGCGAAGCTGTTGAGCTGATCCACCATCGTGTTGATGGTGTTCTTCAGCTCCAGGATTTCGCCCTTCGCGTCGACGGTGATCTTCTTGGACAGGTCACCGTTCGCGACCGCCGTCGTCACCAGCGCGATGTTTCGCACCTGGCTGGTGAGGTTGGAGGCCATGCTGTTCACGTTGTCCGTGAGGTCCTTCCACGTGCCGGCGACCCCGGGCACCGCGGCCTGACCGCCCAGCTTGCCGTCCGTACCCACTTCCTTCGCGACGCGCGTGACTTCAGAGGCGAACGCGCGGAGCTGGTCCACCATCGTGTTGATGGTGCTCTTCAGCTCCAGGATTTCGCCCTTCGCCTCGACGGAGATCTTCTGCGACAGGTCGCCGTAGGCCACCGCCGTCGTCACCTTGGCGATGTTTCGCACCTGGTCGGTGAGGTTCGCGGCGAGGACGTTCACGTTGTCGGTGAGGTCCTTCCACACGCCCGCGACGCCGGGCACCGCGGCCTGTCCACCCAGCTTGCCTTCCGTACCGACTTCCTTGCCGACGCGCGTGACTTCGGAGGCGAACGCGCGGAGCTGGTCCACCATCGTGTTGATGGTGTTCTTCAGCTCCAGCACCTCGCCCTTCACGCTCACGGTGATCTTCTGGGACAGGTCGCCGTTCGCGACCGCCGTCGTCACCTTGGCGATGTTGCGCACCTGGTCTGTCAGGTTGCCGGCGAGGACGTTCACGTTGTCCGTGAGGTCCTTCCACACGCCGGACACGCCCTTCACGTCGGCCTGACCGCCCAGCTTGCCTTCCGTACCGACTTCCTTCGCGACGCGCGTCACTTCGGCGGCGAACGCGCGGAGCTGGTCCACCATCGTGTTGATGGTGCTCTTGAGCTCCAGCACCTCGCCCTTCGCGTCGACGGTGATCTTCTTCGACAGGTCGCCGTTGGCGACGGCCGTCGTCACCTCCGCGATGTTTCGCACCTGGGCCGTGAGGTTGTTGGCCAGCAGGTTCACGTTGTTGGTGAGGTCCTTCCACGTGCCGGCGACGCCGGGCACTTCCGCCTGGGCGCCCAGCTTGCCTTCCACGCCCACCGTGCGCGCCACGTCCGTCACCTGCTGCGCGAAGACGGACAACGTCTGCGTCATCGCGTTGATGGTGTCGGCGAGCGCGGCGATTTCACCCTTCGCCTCCATCACCAGCTTCTGGGACAGGTCGCCGTCGGCCACCGCCGTCACGACCTTGACGATGCCTCGCACCTGGGTGGTGAGGTTGAAGGCCATGCTGTTCACGTTGTCCGTGAGGTCCTTCCACACGCCGGACACGCCCTTCACGTCGGCCTGACCGCCCAGCTTGCCGTCCGTGCCCACTTCCTTCGCGACGCGCGTCACTTCGGCGGCGAACGCGCGGAGCTGGTCCACCATCGTGTTGATGGTGCTCTTGAGCTCCAGCACCTCGCCCTTCGCATCGACGGTGATCTTCCGCGACAGGTCGCCCTTCGCGACGGCCGTCGTCACCTCCGCGATGTTACGGACTTGGTCGGTGAGGTTGTTCGCCAACAGGTTCACGTTGTTGGTGAGGTCCTTCCACGTGCCAGCGACGCCGGGCACCACGGCCTGGGCGCCCAGCTTTCCTTCCACGCCCACCGTGCGCGCTACGTCCGTCACCTGCTGCGCGAAGATGGAGAGCGTCTGCGTCATCGCGTTGATGGTGTCCGCGAGCTCCGCCACCTCGCCCTTCGCCTCCATCTTCAGGCGCTGGGTGAGGTCGCCGTTGGCGACCGCCGTCACGACCTTGGCGATGCCTCGCACCTGGGTGGTGAGGTTGGAGGCCATGAAGTTCACGTTGTCCGTGAGGTCCTTCCACGTACCGGACACGCCCTTCACGTCGGCCTGACCGCCCAGCTTGCCGTGCGTACCGACCTCGCGCGCGACGCGGGTCACTTCGGAGGCGAAGCTGTTGAGCTGATCCACCATCGTATTGATGGTGTTCTTCAGTTCGAGAATCTCACCGCGCGCATCCACGGTGATCTTCTTGGACAGGTCACCCGTGGCCACCGCCGTCGTCACCAGCGCGATGTTTCGCACCTGGGTGGTGAGGTTGGACGCCATGCTGTTCACGTTGTCCGTGAGGTCCTTCCACGTGCCGGCGACTCCGGGCACCGCGGCCTGACCACCCAGCTTGCCGTCCGTACCCACTTCCTTCGCGACGCGCGTGACTTCGGAGGCGAACGCTCGGAGCTGGTCCACCATCGTGTTGAGCGTGCTCTTGAGCTCCAGCACCTCGCCCTTCACGTCCACCGTGATTTTGCGCGACAGGTCGCCATTGGCGACGGCGGTGGAGACCTCCGCGATGTTTCGCACCTGGCTGGTGAGGTTGGACGCCATCAGGTTCACGTTGTCCGTGAGGTCCTTCCACGTCCCCGCGGCGCCGGGCACCTGGGCCTGGGCGCCCAGCTTGCCCTCCACGCCCACCGTGCGCGCGACGCTGGTCACCTGCTGCGCGAACACGTTGAGCGTGTCCGTCATGTTGTTGAGCGTGGCGCCCAGCGCGGCGATTTCGCCCTGCGACGGCACCATCAGCTTCTGGGTGAGGTCGCCGTTGGCCACCGACGTCACGACCTTCACGATGCCGCGCACCTGCGTCGTGAGGTTGGACGCCATGAAGTTCACGTTGTCCGTGAGGTCCTTCCACGTGCCGGACACGCCCGACACGGCGGCCTGACCGCCCAGCTTTCCTTCGGTGCCCACCTCGCGGGCGACGCGCGTCACTTCGGAGGCGAAGCTGTTGAGCTGATCCACCATCGTGTTGATGGTGCTCTTGAGCTCCAGCACCTCGCCCTTCACATCCACGGTGATCTTGCGCGACAGGTCTCCGCGCGCGACGGCCGTCGTCACCTCCGCGATGTTTCGCACCTGCGCGGTGAGGTTGCCGGCGAGGACGTTCACGTTGTCCGTGAGGTCCTTCCACACGCCGGACACACCCGACACGGCGGCCTGACCGCCCAGCTTGCCTTCCGTGCCGACTTCCTTCGCGACGCGCGTCACTTCGGCGGCGAAGCTGTTGAGCTGATCCACCATCGCGTTCACGGTGGTGCCGATGCGCAGGAACTCGCCCTTCACCGGCTGGCCGTCGATCTCCAGCGCCATCTTCTGGGTGAGGTCGCCTTCGGCCACCGCCACCAGCACTCGGGCGACTTCCGTGGTGGGCTGTACCAGGTCGCCGATGAGCGCGTTGATGGACTGCACGCTGGTGGCCCAGTCGCCGCGCACGTCACCCAGCGTCACGCGCTCGCCCATGCGGCCCTCGCGGCCGACGACGCGCTCCACGCGGACGATTTCGTGGGTGAGCGTGGAGTTGAGAGTCACCACCGCGTTGAACGCGCGGGCGATCTCATCCATCACCAGGTCCTGCGCTCCCGACGGCAGCCGCACGGAGAAGTCACCGCCCTGCACGGCCCGGAGCGCCGCCAGCAGTTGCTGGAGCGGCGGAGGGCCGCCCGCGCGAGTGGTGTCCTCGGAGGCGTTCCGGCCGTTGCCGTTGCGTCCCCGGGCGGGGGCTCGCCGGGAGGTGGCTGGCTCGGCGGATTGGGAGGCGTTCGCGGTGCTCAACCGGTTGGCCGCCATGTTGCCAGGCGGCCGGGTCCCGGGTGACGCGCCCTCCTGGGCTGCTGCGGCTGCCTGCGTCTTGCGCCCGTTGGGGCGCTTGCGGGGAGCGGAGGAGCTGGAAACCTTGGTGTCGTCCACGAATGAAACCCCTGATCGGCGGAAGCGTTGCGGCGGGAGCTGCAAAAACGACCTGCGAACCCATGAATCTCCAGGGAGTTCGCGGACTTGTCGAATGCAAAGCCTGGGTCACCAGCACCCTTTTGTCGGGCACTGAACGACGAGACTGACCCCAGGTCACTGCATCCCCGGAAGCCCCGGACGGGAGCCTTCCCATAACAGCTTCAGGGCGGTGTGGCGGTGCAGGGAAAGCCGTCACACCCCTGGACGTACAGTGCCCGCCCCGAGAGTCGCCGGGCAGGCGCGCGGGTGCGGTCGGGCACTTCCTGACGGGCTCCGGAGCGGACATCGAAGCGGAGCGCGGCGGGGGGTGGCGCTTGCTCGGTCGCCCCACAGCGCAGCAGGACCTGATCCGGGGTGTCCAGCCACCAGAGGAACTCCACCGCGCACGGGGCCTCCGCGCGCACGAGCGCGAGCGTGCGGGCCTCATAGACGAGGACCCCTCCGCCCCACTCCACCGCCGCCAGCACGCCGCCGGGCCCCACGGAGAGCCGGCCTCCGGCTCCTGGCACCTGCGCCTGCCCCAGCACCTTGCCATCCGGGGCCACGGAGACGAGCTGCCCGGCGGCATCCAGCGCGATCACCCCACCCGCGTGGCCAACGAGCTCCTCGGGCGGAGTGATGTCCCCCACCTGCTGGAGCAGCCCGTCGCGCTCCCGCAGCAGATGGCCTCCCTCGGCGACCCACAGCGTCCGCTCCCCATCGAAGGCGAGCGCGGTGGCACCGGGAAACTCCAGCCGCGAGTGTTTGCCCTTCTCGCCACAGACGGCGACGACGCGAGGGCCGAACACCGCCGCGCGTGAAGCATCCGGCGCCACGGCCCAGCCCAGGCGCGTCGCCCCGGCGAGCTGCCGCGACAGACAGTCGTTGAGCACGCCCAGGTGCGCGTCTCCAGCGGGAGAGGCGATGAGGTACGGCAGGCTGGTGGTGGCGACGTAGAGCAACAGCCCCAGGCCCGCGGCGACGACGAGCGTGAGGGGCCAGGCGAGGACGCTCACGCTGCGTGGCAGCCGTGCGCCCTTGCGACCCGCCACCCCATGCCCATCCCGTCCGCCCACGCACGCTCCCTTCCGGGCCGGAGGACAGCACAGAACCGGCGTGAAGACTCGACGAGGAAGGACGCCCATGTCGCGGAAGCCCGCCTGCTGGACACCGAGAGCGTGGCAGGGACCCTGGCCTGTGTCCTGCAACCGAGGCCCGGCATGCGATTCCGCGCGCGTTGGCGTCAACGGATGCGGCTCCTCGGCCTCGGGTTGTGGGGCCTGGGCCTCGTGGGCGTGGGGCTCCTGGCCGCGATGGAGGGGTTCTACCGTCTGGAACTCCACCGGCTGCCGGAACTGCCTACACCGCCGGAAGCCACCGACAGGCTTCCCGCGAAGCTCGCCCGGACGTGGTGGAGCCTGTTCGAACCCGGCGCTACCCTGACGGTGGAGCCGGTGTGGCCCTGGACCGTTGTGGCGACGGTGTCACGGCCCCTCGTGTCCGGCTCGCCGCCGCCCATGCGTTCGGGCTGGAGTCTGGCGAGCGCGGTCGCGGACTCCTGGGAGGCCCACCCTTCTTCCACGGGCGAGCCGCTCCACTTGAAGTGGCCCCAGCGGCTGGCGCTGGGCATCTGGCTGACGCGTCACTGGAGCGCGGAAGAGCTGCTGGCCTTCCAGGCGCGGCACGTGAAGCTGGGACATGACGTCATCGGCGTGTCCGAGGGGGCGCGGCGATACCTGGCGAAGGAGACCGCGGGCATCACGTTCGCGGAGGCGGCACTGCTCACCTCGATAGCGGGCCTGGGCGGGACGCAGCGGGCACATCCGGAGTGTTTCATCGACCGGCTCCAACCGCGCAGGGATCGGCTGATCCAACGATTGCGCGAAGCGGGCGCCGTGACGCACGCCGAGGAAGCCGCGGCCCGGAGCGAGCCCGTCGTCGTGCGCCTCGCGGACTTCGACGCGCATCCCTGCCCGCGCTGAAGACCGCCGAGGAGGCGTGCGCAACCCCCTGGCTCCTCCCCTTTCGCCTCACGGGCGTCGTGCAGGCTGGCGACCTGCCATGTGCCGTCTTCTCTCCCTGGGTTGCGGTGTCGGGTGAAGCACACACCTTTATCCCTCAAGGGACGGGGAAAGGATTCCAGACATGCGACGCTCCATCACCACCGCGGCTTTGGCTTTCAGCTTTTTGCTCTCCACCAGCGCGCTCGCCCAGCAGGTAGGCGACGGGTCGAGCCCCGGGACGACCCCAGGCTCCTCCGGCACCTCGCCGGAGATGACCACCACGGGCCAGACGGGCACGGCGGGCTCCACCGGCACGTACACGCCGGGCACCAACAACTCCACGGGCGTGCAGACCGGCAACACCGCGACCGGCACCGGCGGTTCAGGGACCGGCGTGAACCCGATTCCGGGCACCACCGGCACTGGCACCACGGGGGGGAGCACCTCCGGCACGGGCGGCACCGGGACCAGCGGCATCGGCACGGGCTCGCCTACGGGCACCGGCTCCAGCGCGGACACCTACGGCACGGGCAGCACCGCGCCCTCCACCGGCACGGGCTCGTACACGTCACCTTCGACCGGGACGAGCACGGGCACCTACGGCGGCACGGGCACCTACGGCGGCACGGGCACCATTGGCGGCAGTGGGACGAACAGCACCGGCACCACGGGCGGCACGGGCACCGGCACCACGGGCGCCACCGCTCCCGGCACCGAGGGTAGCGACAGCACCGTCATCTCGCCGGGCGGCACCGGCACGGGCGGCACCGGCACCAGTGGCACGACCGGCGGCGTGGGCGGCACCGGCACCAGCGGTTCGGGTGGCACCATGGGTGGCGTGGGCGGCACCGGCACCGGCGGCTCCAATGGCACGCTCGGCGGCAACTAGCCTGCCCTCTCAAGCCCTGCATGACACGCGCGGCCGCCAGCACTTCGCTGACGGCCGCCGTCGTGTCTGTCTTTACTTCGGCGCATCCAGCGCCGCCATCGCCCGGCCCACGTACTCCATCAACTTGGGGTCGCGGCCCTGGCGCTGCGCCACCTGGGGCTCCTGCTGGTGCAGCGTGTTGAGCGACTTCTCGATGCCGGGGTTGCCGCCCGTGAAGGCGCGGACCAGCTCACGCCAGCGCGTGGCCAGCGTGCGCACCGGTTCGGCGGCGGGGTCGGTGCCCTTGGCCATCTCCTCCTGCATGCGAGCGATGAGGCGGGGCCACTCGGCCTCCACCTCCTTGATGGCGTCTTCGCCCAGGGACTGGCGGCGGGCTTCCAATTCCTTCAACTGCTCCGGGGTGTAGTGCTTTTCGAACAGGGTCATGGCCTCGATGGTGTGGAGGAAGTCGTCGGCGGAGACGGGCTCCGCCGCGCGCAACTGTCGTGCGATGGCATCCAGGCGCTCGCAGAGCTGACGTTGCTCCGCCAACTGCTCGCGCGCCCGTTGGAGCCGCAGCTCCACCACGCGCAGGGCGGAGAAGTCCGCCCGGCCCAGCGTCCCGGCGATCTCCTCCAACGAGAACCCGAGCTGCTTGAGCGACAGGATGTGACTCAGGCGGGCGATGTCCGCCGCCGTGTAGAGCCGGTGCCCCGACGCCGTGTGCGCCGAGGGTTTGAGCAAGCCAATCTCGTCGTAGTGGTGCAGCGCGCGGATGGACAGCCCCGTGCGCCGGGCCAGTTCCCCGACCTTCAGTTCCGTGTGCTGCATGCCTCACCCCTTTCCAGTCACCGTGCCGCTTTCATGACTGGATGTGATGGGTACAACCTCACGTCGCGTGAGGTGCAAGGGGGAAAAAGCAGGCCCTGGAGGAGGGGGTCGCCAACGGCCGACCGGTGTTGATAGGGTCCCGTCCCGGTCCGGCGATGGACGCCGGCTCCCGCGCACCACCAGGAGGCTTCCCAGATGAACCTGCCACTTGTCGCCGTCGCGGTCCCTGCCCTCCTCTCGCGGGCGCTCGTCAGCTGAGCCGGTTCGAAGCACCTTCCGCCGCAGCGCGAGCCCCCTGTCCGCCAGGCGTCCCGGAGCCATCCGGATTGCCCAGGCACCGCTCTGCCCGGAGTCTCCTTCGTGTCACTTGAATCCCTCGGCTGGGGTCCCGATTTCGACCTCGCGCTGTCCGCTTCGCAGTCCACTTCCGCCGTCTCCCTCGTCCCCGGCCGCGTCGTGCGCCAGCACCGGGGCCTGCTCACCGTCCAGACTTCCAGCCGGGCCCTGCTCGCCCGCGCCGCCGGGCGGCTCCTCCACCAGGCCGAGTCCGCCGAAGCGCTGCCCACCATTGGCGACTGGGTGCTCCTGCAACCGCCGTCGTCCGGTGACGGCGAGGCGCTGATGCAGGCCGTACTGCCCCGCCGCAGCGTCCTCAAGCGACGCGAGGCGGGCAGCGAACACGATGGGCAGCTCATCGCCGCCAATGTGGACGTGGTGTTCCTGGTGGTGGGCCTGGATGGCAACTTCAACCCGCGCCGCATCGAACGGGCCCTCACCCTGGCCTGGAACAGCGGCGCCACGCCCGTCGTCCTCCTGAGCAAGGCGGACCTCGCGGCGGATGCCGCCGCGCGCGTCCTGGAGGTGCAGGCCCTGGCCCCCGGCGTGGACGTGCTCGCGGTGAGCGCGAAGGAGGACCTGGGCATCGAGGAGGTGCGCGCCCGGATTCCGGCCGCGAAGACGGGCGTGCTGCTGGGCTCGTCGGGCGTGGGCAAGTCCACGCTCGCCAACCGCCTGCTGGACGCCGCGCGCCTCGTCACCCAGCCCGTGCGGGCGGAGGACGACAAGGGCCGGCACACCACCACGCACCGCGAGCTGTTCGTGCTGGACCACGGCGGGCTCGTCATCGACGGGCCCGGCATGCGCGAATTGGGGCTGTGGGGCGAGGACGAGAAGGTGTCCCTGGCCCAGGCCTTCGCGGATGTCTTCGCGCTGGCCGAGGGCTGCCGCTTCAACGACTGCGGACACCGGAACGAACCAGGGTGCGCGGTGACAGCGGCGGTGCAGGCCGGCACGCTCCCCGAGGAGCGGCGCGCCAACTTCGAGAAGCTCCTGCGCGAGCAGTCCTCCACCGCCCGTCAGGTGGACGCCGCCGCGCAGCGGGAGAACAAGCGCACCCAGCGCAAGCAGACGCAGGACGGCGCCCAGCGGGGCCGCGCGAAGCGGCGCGGCGAATAGACAGACACCCTGGAGCACGGCGCGGAGCCACCTGCTTTCCGCGCCGTGGCTCCGACGGGTGGCTTCAGAGTCCGGGGTTCGTCTCCGGCACCGAGCCGGACGGCGGAAGCGGGGTCGGGGTGGAAGGCACCTGGACCGGGATGTCCGAGTCGTCGGGCGCGCGGCCCGGGGCCTCCAGCGGCATGCCCGGGGTCGGAAGCCCGCTCTGGTCTTCCGCGGCACAGGCATAGGCCACCGTGCGCGTGCCCACGAGCAGCAGGGGCAGCATCACGCCATACCCCACGCAACTGTTGGCCTCGTCGTCCGAGACGTTGCTTCCGGAGCACACCGCCCCGCCAACCAGGGCGCCCGCGGCCACGAGGCCCGCCTGGATGAAGAAGTCCAGGGGGGTCACCCGGCTCTGCGCCCAGGCCACGCCGTTCTGGCACTCGCTGCCGGGCGGCTTGGACAGGGGCACCAGTCCCGCCGCCGTGAACCATTGCCGGTCCTCATGGTGGGGCCCCTGTTCGGGTCGCAGGTTCGTGGTGATGTGGGTCCGATAGCAGCCCGTCTGTCCCAACATCAGCGCCGCCATCGACAGCGCGACCGCGTGTGCCTTCCGCATGCGTTGCCCCATCCCGGTGAGTGACCGTGCGTCCGGCCTGGGCCCGTGCCTAGCCCGAAGCGGCACGTCGCGGGAAGAGGGGGACGGCGCAACCTACCGACGCCGCCGGGCGCTGACGGGCAGCCCGTCGAACGCGGTCTCCACCATGCCGCGCAGGGACGCTTCGTCCATGCCGGCCTTGCCCAGGGCCTCCAGCCCCCGGAACACCGCGAGCAGCATCGCCGCCAGCTTCCGGGGGTCCGCGCTGGCGGCCACGTCGCCGTGGCGCTGCGCCTTCGCGAGGCAGTCCGTGAACCGCTCCTCCATGTCATGGAAGGCCTGGAGCGCCCGGGCCGTCACGTCCGTCGCGCCCTCCGAAGCCAGCTCCGCGGTGCCCCGCGCCAGCAGGCACCCCCGGCGGCTCGGCCCCGCGGACGCCGTGGCCGCCCCCAGCATGTAGTGCCGCAGGCGCTCCAGGGCTCCGGCGTCCGGGCCCTCCAACGCCTGCCGCATCGACTCCATGGAGTTCGTGCAGTAGCTGTCGAAGATGCGCAGGAAGAGCTGATGCTTGTCGCCGAAGGCCCCGTAGAGGCTGCCCTTGCCCAGCCCCGTGGCCCGCATCAGGTCATCCATGGAGGTCGCCGCGTAACCCTTGTTCCAGAACTGGTCGCGCACCGCGCGCAGCACCTGGGCTTCGTCGAACGTTCGTGGCCGGGCCATGGGGATAAATTAAAAGTTATTGACCGCCCGGTCCACCATTCTTAGATATGGACTACAAAGTCCATAACACTCCGCTGGCACAGGGGGCGGGTGGGCAGGGGCTTCGCGGGGCGCACGGCTTCGCGCGTGAAGGAGCAGGACCATGGGCAGGCTCGACGGAAAAGTGGCGGTCGTGACGGGTGGGACGACGGGCATCGGCTTCGCGACGGCGAAGCGCTTCGCGAACGAGGGGGCGAAGGTGTTCCTCACCGGCCGCCGGGAGGTGGAGGTGGACCGGGCCGTGAAGGAGATTGGCCACGGCGCGGTGGGCGTCCGTGGAGACGTGTCGGTGCTCGCGGACCTGGACCGGCTCTACGCGGCGGTGAAGGAGCAGGCGGGGCACATCGACGTGGTGTTCGCCAACGCGGGCCTGGGCGAGTTCGCGCCGCTGGGCTCCATCACGGAGGAGCACTTCGACAAGACCTTCGACGTCAACGTGAAGGGCACGCTGTTCTCGGTGCAGAAGGCGCTCCCGCTCTTGAAGGATGGCGGGTCCGTCATCCTGACGGGCTCCATCGCGGGCTCGGATGGCACGCCAGCCTTCAGCGTCTACTGCGCCACCAAGGCCGCCATCCGCTCGTTCGCGCGCACCTGGGCGTCGGACTTGAAGGAGCGCCGCATCCGGGTGAACACCCTCAGCCCGGGCCCCATCGACACGCCGGGACTCAGCGGGCTGGCGCCCAACGCGGACGCGGCGGCCCAGCTCAAGAAGCACCTGACGGCCACCATCCCCCTGGGCCGCATGGGCGAGCCGGACGAGGTGGCCAAGGTCGCGGTGTTCCTCGCCACGGACGACAGCAGCTTCGTCAACGGCGTGGAGCTGTTCGTGGACGGCGGCTCCGGGCAGGTTTGAGCGCGGTCCCGGGACGACGTCAGCCTTCCTTGCCGTCGTCCGGGTTCGACGCGCCCAGCTTGCGCAGCTTCGCGGCGAAGGGGCTCTCGCCGTTCACCGGCAGGGGGCCTCCCGCCATGCGCTGGCGGCGGTCCATCGCGAGGGGCCCTTCCGCGGGGCCCTCCAGCGATTCCTTCTCGAAACGGTCCTGGCCGCCCAGCACGCGCCCCACGGGGCGGGACGAGCCGACACGACGGAAGGGATCCACGGACATGGCGGTGACCTCCAGGTGAGGTCCCCGTTCTACCGCGCTTCGCCCCCGGGTGCATCCCACCCCCGGGGGTCCTCCAGCGCTCCGCCGATGTGCCGGAGCACCCGCGCCGCCAGGTCCACATCGATGAGGCGCGCGTCCCAGGTGCAGGTGAGCGTCATCGCCTTGCCGGGCACCAGCGCGCCTGCTTCCACCACCGGCACGTCGCGCACCTTGCCTGGGGCCAGCAGCAG
Organism: Corallococcus sp. bb12-1; assembly: GCF_026626765.1. NCBI lineage: Bacteria > Pseudomonadati > Myxococcota > Myxococcia > Myxococcales > Myxococcaceae > Corallococcus > Corallococcus sp. bb12-1. The sequence continues at coordinate 590,200 of NZ_JAPNJZ010000001.1, forward strand.
GGGCACGCGGGTGTAGGGCACCATGGCCACGAAGCCCTGCTCCAGGCCCAGCGAGCCCAGGTTCGTCACCGCCACGGAGCCGAACGGGTCGAAGGGCATGCCCACGAAGCGCAGGTCCACGTTCAGCCCGTACCAGACGAACGACAACAGCCGCAGCGCGGGGCCCATCAACCAGCCGGGCAGGAGTGACGAGCGGCGCTTGCCCCGCTCAATCTCCACGTCCTCGCGCGCCCGCACCCGGGACACCTTCGCTTCCAGCGCGTCGGCCAGGGCCTCCAATGGCATCGCATCCGCGCGGTGCACGGTGGCGGTGGTCAGGTCCACCCGCGCTGAGCCGTGCGCCGGCTGCACCACCAGCACGCACACGCCCACGTCCTGCCTCTGCCAGGGGCGGTTGCCGCGCAGCACGACGTTCGCTTCGGGGTGGAGGCGCAGCGCGTCCGCGGCGGCCTTCGCCACCAGGTGCGTCACCGTCAGCCGCCGGCCTGTCCGGGTGCGGTGCGAGGCCATGAACTCGAGCGCTGGCTCCATGCGGACCTCCAGCGACGCGTAGGCGGTAGGGTCTCGGGGCGCACGCCACGTGCCCAGCGCGAGCTTGCGGAAGGCACTGGCGGGGGGCGCGGGTTTCAGGTCCAGGTTCATGGGGAGCCCCTGCGGCATCGCACGCGGGTGGACAGCGCGCAACCGGGAGCGCTGCGCGCGGCAGTGCGCCCCTGTTAGACAGCAGGGCCGCGAAGTCCTCCCCTCCCCCACGCCCCGAGGCCCATCCGCATGAGCACCCTCGCCCTGGTCCTGTCCCTTTGCCTGCAGGCCGCGCCGCCCGCGAAGGCGCCCCCGAAGCCCCCGGCCCCCACCGCGGAGAAGAAGGCCCCGGCGACGCAGGCAGAGGACGTCGTCTCCGCCACCCAGGCGTGGCATGCGCAGCGGGTGCGGGAGTTGTCGACGGAGGACGGCTGGCTGACGCTGGTGGGGCTCACCTGGCTGAAGGAGGGTGAGCAGACGGTGGGCTCGGCGCCCGACAGCGCGGTGCGCCTGCCCGCGTCGGTGCCGGCGAAGGCGGGCGCCTTCGTGCGCGAGGGCAGCACCGTGCGCTTCCAGCCAGCGGCGGGCGTGGTCTTCACGAAGGAGGGGCAGCCCTTCACGGGGGGTGCGCTGAAGACAGACGAAAAGGGCGCGCCGGACGTGCTGCGATTGGGCAGCGTGAACTTCCAGGTCATCCACCGGGGCGACAAGCTGGGCGTGCGGGTGAAGGACGCGGAGGCCCCCGCGCGCAAGCAGTTCCACGGCATCCCCACCTACGCGCCCAGCGCCGCGTGGAAGGTGGAAGCGAGGCTGGTGCCGGACTCCGCGTCACGCACCATCACCGTGCCCAACGTGCTTGGCACGCAGGATCAACTGCCGTCGCCCGGAGCGCTCGTGTTCACCGTGGCGGGCAAGGAGTACCGCCTGCTGCCGGTGCAGGATGAGGGCTCGGATGAGCTGTTCATCATCTTCGGTGACGAGACGAACCGCGACGCCACCTACGGCGCCGGCCGCTTCCTCTCCGCGCCGCTGCCGGACCAGGACGGGCGCGTCGTGCTGGACTTCAACCGCGCCTACAATCCGCCGTGCGCCTTCTCCGCCTTCGCCACCTGCCCGCTGCCTCCGCGCGGCAACCGTCTGGCATTGCGCGTGGAAGCCGGTGAGAAGCGCGCGGGAGACCACTGACCCTCTCCAGCGTCGGCCCCTTCCCCCATCCCGAGCGTGACGCTCGACTGGAACCGCCGCGCTGAACGTCAGACGCATGTCCTTTGCTGCCTCTTCCGGGCTTATCACGGGAGGCAGGAATGCGGATGCATTGGGGTTGCGCAGTCTGGCTGTGGCTGACGTCGCCGTTCGTCGCGTGGGCGCGTGACGTCCCGGAGTCCCTGAAGGAGGGGCCAACATCACCACCGGGCGCGTGGCATTTCCTGACGCGCCTGGAAGCGACCACGCTGGCGCTATCACCGCGTATGGGCATGGGGATGGACGAGGGATTCCTCCAGGTGGAGCCCCTGCTGGTCGTGGACGGAGCAGAGGCATTCGGTCTCAACCTGGGCGCCCCGGTGCGGCTGCGCTTGTGGGGTGGAGGGACTGAGGCCGGACTCATCCGGAAGGAGGACTGGGACACACTGTCGGACTGGGGGCAGGTGGTCCGCCTCCTTTCGCTGGGCAGCGACGCGTCCCCGGTCTCACTGTGGGCCGGCTCCCTGGATTGCTACAGCCTGCTGTCCGGACATCTGGTGCGGCGCTACTCCAACCGAGCCAACCCGGACTACCACCCGGCCGGGGCGGTGCTGACGGGCACGCTGGGGCCGCTCTACGCGGAGGCATTCACCTCGGATGTGCTGGGGACGCGGCTCGTGGGCGCGGAGGTTGAAGTGGACGTGGCCCACGTCCTCGGAGGCCGACCCATGCAACCCGGGCGGTACACTTTGGCACTGTCCGCCGTGCATGACGGGGCACGCCCCGGAGGCACGGCACGGCCGGTAACACTCGCACATGTCGACGGCACGGCGGTGGTGTGGGTGCGACGGGGCAACGACGGGGGTGTCGAAGCCCAGGTCTTCGCCGGATGGGGCGGACGACCTGGGGAAGCCGACGCATGGGGCGCGGTGGCCGGCCTGGGCTTGGACGCGGTGTCACCAACGCTGGACGTCCTGGCCCGGCTGGAGGTGCGCCTTCAGCGCGGAGGCTTCCGGCAGAGCTACTTTGGCCAGGACTACGAGCTGGCGCGCTTCCAGGTGGCGGGAGGCGCTGGGGTAGCGCTGGCGGAGGCGACCTTCCCCACCGGGGCCTCCACCTTCGGGGAGGTGATTGTCGGTTGGGACGCCGTGCGCCTGGGGGATCTGGTGCGGCGACACCTGCGCCTCTCCGTGTCCACGGAGGCTTTCAGCTGGGGCCGCGTGGACGCGGACGTGCGGCTGGCCGCGCAGCTCTTCCACCGGGAGGTCGAAGTGGCCTTTCGAGGCCTTGCGGTCGGGATGCGCCAACCGGGAGTGCGCTACCTGACGTCGGGCGAAGTGCGCTGGCGTTTCCTCGGTGGCCGGCTGTACGCCCTGGGGCAGGGCGGCACCCTGCTGTACCCAACCCCGGAGGGGACGCTGCGCCCGGGAGCCTTCGCCTCCGTGGGAATGGGGGTGGATGATGCGCGCTGAGTCCTTGAGGTGCGGATGGGTCCTGCCCTGCATCGCGCTCCTGCTCAGCGCCGGGTGCGTCACGCAGCCAGTTCGGGCCCACGCCGGTGGAACCTGGGCCCACGGGCCGCGCACCCCATCGGCATCGTGGGAGACGGCGGGCCACGAGCCCTCGCACGGAGCGCCTTCACCGCTCGTGGCGTCGGCCGCGGAAGCGCGATTGCGCCATCGACAGGGTCCGAAGCGTGAGCAGGGCGCGAATGCCTCCAGGGTAGACCCCGCCGAAGCGTCAGGCGAAGCGCTCATCTCCTGCGGCGGTGACAGCGTCCCTCCGGGCTGGCCCCACCTGGAGTCCAGCGAGGAGGTACTCGCCCCCTTCCTGACGTGCGCCTCGCCCGCCGGATTCGTGGCGATGCAGCGTGGCGTGGACATGCCCCGGCTGGTCGCATCCTTGAAGGACTGGGACGCCGTCCGGCTTGGAGCCCTGGGCCCCTTGAGCGCGGACGCCGCGCTCGTCCTCAATCGCAAGCGCGCCGCCTTCCTCGTCACCGCGACGGAGAAGTACGGCGTCCCCCTGGCGGAGGTATTCGCCCTCTTCATCCTCCACTCCGCCTTCGATGATGAACTGCGCGCGGTGCTTCAACTGCTGGCCCGGGACAAACAACTCGGTGAGGTGCTGGGTGGCATGTCCACCGTGCGCGAGGAATTGAAAGAGCGGGGGCTGAAGCTCTCGGAGTTCCCCGAACGGGCGGAACAGGCCGGGGACGTGCTCCGGGGCCTGGGCCGGGCAGGCAGGGATGTACTCTCAAGCAGCCAGGTGAGCGCAGGGGCCCGGTACATGGATCTCTCCGCGAAGCGTGGGCAGTTGCCGCCGCCCTATCAGCAGGCCCTGGATGAGGTGGAGCAGGCACTCATGGAGCAGCACTTCGCGCCGGACAGTGTGGCGCTGGGGAGCTTCGACCACCTGACCTTCGGCGTGCCCCTGGGCTTCTTCCACCTGTTGGCTGGCACCGGACGGGGGGCGTACTCCCTGACGCAGGGCCGGTACGAGCAGGCCACACGCGAGCTTGCGCCAGCGGCATTGATGGTGGCGCTGTATGCCGGAGGCAAGGGCGCGCGTTCTCTCTCGGAAACCGTGAGGAACGGGCGGGGCGGCGGACGACGACTCCAGATGCCAGCGCTCGATCTGGAGGGGCTGAAGGCAGTGGTGGCGCAGTTGGAGGACCGGCTGGGTGTCAACGCGGCTCGCGAACTGCTGCGCTACATGCAAGCGAACCGGGAAGGGGCCCTGCTCGCGGCGGAGTGGGGAGAAGCCGGGGCGCTGGCCTTGCACGAAGCCCGAGGCAATCCGGCGAAGGCGCAGGCCCTGTTGGCGGAGGCGAGTCGCGAGCGGCCGGTCGCATCTTCAGCGAGGAACGGCGGCAGCACGTCCTCGCTGGCGAAAGAGGCGGCTGGCATCCCTCGGGAAGTCCTGGAAGCCAGACTGGCCCAGGTGGAGCTGGAGTCCACGGGTCCTCGCCTGACCGCGGATGTCGCGCTGCTGAAGAAACAACATCCGTCGCGGGAGGCACCGCCGCCCGGAGCCGAAGGACACCCGCTCTGGCACGACTACGTGGCGTACCGGGAGAGCCGGCTGGTGGAACTGGAGCAGGCAACCGCCACCAAGGGGCCTCTGCGATGGGACGGATACCTCGACCTGCGGGGCGTGTTCGCCCGGGGGTTGCAGTTCGAGCGTCTCATGGTGTCCAGGTTGAGGGCGGACGCGGCGCGAGCGCCGGCACAGCGGCAGTGGCTCAAGGACTTCAACCAGCCCCGCATCGAGACACATGTCGGCGTGGCGAAGGCGGATCTCCGCTTCGCGGATGTGCTCGTCATCGAGGAGAAACCACCCGCCGGACAGCCCCCACGCGTGGAGACGTTCAGCTTCAAGAGCCGCGACCTCACTTCTCTGAAATCAAAAGAGTTGACGGCTCGGATGGCAGCGGACGCGAATGAAGCCCTGGGGTATTACGGCGAGGAACTGAACATCCGCCGGCCCGGACTGATGATGAAGGCGAAGGTCCAGAAGGTCCGTCTTGTCTACGAAGGTGGCAGATTGGCCCCCAGCAGCCCCCAGGCGCTGACCGCCGCACTGGACAGGCTCAAGATCGAGGTCGAGGGAGTGGAGATCCAATTCCAATGAAGTCGCTGACACTGCGGGACCTGAACCTCGAAGACAGCTTGTCGCTTTACTACGATGGCTGCTTCGATCAGCACGCCCCTCTAACTCACGAGTTGGCCCCCTTCATCCAGGCGCTCGAAGAGCACGCAGGCGACTGGATGCCGGATATCGTCAAAGGCAAGCGGCAGCGCAAGTACTCTCAGGCCTCCATCTGGAAGGCTTTGGAGGAAGAGCGTGGCGAAAAGAGCACAAGCATCGTGTTCTTTCGACGGAAGCCTCCCAACATGTCGTTGACGCTCTATCTGGGCCTGAAGACGCGGCGGCCCATGATGGGCATCATCCTCCATGTGCAGCCCCTCTCCTTCTTCTCGGAGGAAGACCGCTGCCGCCAGTTCGTGGACATGATCCGGGCCTGGGCCTCCCGGTATCCGGTCCCCCATACCGCGGCGCACAGCGAGGCCGACGAGCAGTTGGCGGGGGCCCCCTACTTCGGCCGCGACGAGCAGGTCGCGCGAGCAGACGGCTTCGACAAGATCTACGAGGTCTGCTGGCTCAACGTCTTCGGCCCGAAGCTGGTGGAAGCCGTCGGCCGGGAGCGGATGCTGTCCACGCCAGCGCACCGGGTGGAGGAGCTTCCCGACGGCTCCGTCCTCCTGGTGACCTGGCCCATCGCCGCCGACTTCGCCAGCGAGGCCGCACGCCTGGCGCAGGCGCGAGCGATGGTCCACCTGCGGCCGGAGCTCGACTTCGACGCCGTGCTCGGCGGCCTGCGCGAGCGCAGCGCGGCCCTGGTCCCCGTCGAGCCTCGCTTCGATCCGGAGGTGGCGGCGCTCCTTTCCCTCCTTCCGGACGTAGCCCCCATCGGTGAGCGCCAGCGAAGGATCGCCGAACTCAATGCCTACCATCCCCCCGAGCCGGAGGAATGGCTTCCCGTCCCACTGCCTTGCGATGTCGAGGACCCAGGCCTCGCCCGTGAACACTACGCGGAGCTCGCGGAACAGCTCGTCGTGCTTCTGCATACCCAGGTGGCGTCGCTCTTCAAGGCAACGCCCGAGTCGCTGACGGAGGTCGACTTCCACCTGTGGAGGCTGGACATCCCGGGGCGCTACGAAAGGGAGATGCTCGACACGACCGTGGTGCCCGCCCTTGGCGCGTACCTGGGCGAGGTCCTGGTCCGACACCTCGGCGGGCAGTGGATCCCCCGCAGGAAGCTGGAGGAGGCACAGGTGCGTGTTGGCGATCGCGTCTGGATGCCCTTCGTCCGCGCCCACCGCTACCTGCGCTCGCGTCAGGCCCTGCTGGATTGCTCCCTGACGCAGCTCTACCGCGTCGCGGAGCGGCATCGCGCCTGACGGAGAGAGTCCCAAAACGCCACCGCCCGCTTCCCGGCTGAAGGGAAACGGGCGGCGAAGGGCTTCGAGCCAGGGCGCGCGGGGCTTCAAACCTGGAGGGTCTTCTCCAGCTCCGCCAGACGGAAGCGCGCCAGCGCCAGGTTCGCGCTCGCGCGGTGCAGCGCGATGTAGAGGAACAGGCCGTCGCGCGCCGAGAGCGGACGGATGATGTGGTACTGCTCGCCGAGGGTGATGAGGATGTCCTCGATGCGGTCCTTGATGCCCAGCAACTGCATCGTCTTCATCTTGGCGCGCACCACCTCCGTGTTGCCCGCGGCCGCCGCCTCGATGTTGAACCCCGCGGAACCGGCGCTGCCCAGGGTCATGCCGCTCTTCGCATCGGCCAGACAGACCGCGAAGGCGCCGTCGATCTTGAGAGCTTCTTCCAGCGCCTGCTTCACGTTCGCCATTGCTTCTCTTTCCAATAGGGAGGGAGGGACCTGCGACTGCGGTGCTTCGGAGGGCGGCTGCGCGGGGAACGCCAGCTCCTCCAACTTGAAGGTCATCTGACTGGAGTAGGAGCGCGGCTGCGGCACGAAGAGGGCCTGCACCTCCGTCAGCCCCAAGAGCGCGTCCAGCTGTCCGCCCAGGTGCCGGCACAAGAGGTCGCGCAGCGTGTCGCGCGCCACCAGGCCCCAGGCCACCAGCGTCTCGCAGAAGTTGCCGCCGTTCTTGCGGCACTCCGACATCACCTGTTCGACGTCTTCCCGGCTCACCAGCCGCGCATCGATGAGCGCCGTGGAGAAGCTGCGCGCCCCGGGCCCCGTGAGGACCGTCCACGCCACCTTGCGCTCCACCACGAAGATGCGCCCGGAGACCGAGGTGGACTTCACAACCACCTCTCCCCCCAGCTTGCTCTCCAGGGCCTCATGCAGCACGGCCCGGACAACCTGTCGCGGCGGGGAGGTCACGGTTCGGGATGCCAGGTTCATGAGGGGGGTCCGATGGCACCGCGCCGGGAGCGCGTCCGAGTCGCTTCGGACCGGACAATAAACAGCAGAAATGAATAATAGCAACTCAAGTGTAAAATCCAGGGAACGATTGACTCCCCTGGGGTACGGGAAACCCACTAAAGATGTTTCTGACCCCGCTCGCAAGACTGTTCTGGCGGAACAATCTCAGTTCAACGGAATGACAACCCTGAGGGTTGTATCCGGGTGCGTCATGGGGTGAGGGTTGGCGGGCTGACAGTCCAAGTCCCGGGGTTGTCTGGGGAGGCGGGCCGATGGGCCCCCGGACGCCCTCCCGCCAGTGAACACTTCAAGGCCCCCGGGTCGCATGGCATCCCGAGGGCCTGGGTCCTGTCGTTCCGCTCCGTACGAATCCCGCGCGACGGCTCAATGCATGGGCGGCGCGCGGTCCACGTTGGCCTCGGCGGCCTGGGCCGAGCCGATGCGCGGGGCGATGCCGCTCTTCACCTGGCGCAGCAGCGCGGCGCAGAAGGCGTCCAGGTCGTCCGGCTTGCGGGAGGTGATGAGGTTGCCGTCCTCCACCACTTCGCGGTCCACCCAGCGCGCGTTGGCGTTGATGAGGTCCGTCTTGATGGAGGGGAACGAGGTGACGGTGTGCCCGTCCGCGATGTCCGCCTCCACCAGCATCCACGGCCCATGGCAGATGGCGGCGATGGGCTTGTCCGCCTTGAAGAAGGCGCTCACGAAGCCGACCATCTTGATGTCCATGCGCAGGTGGTCCGGGGAATAGCCGCCGGGAATCACCAGCGCGGCGAAGTCGGTGGCATTCAGGTCCTTCACCGCCTTCTCCGTGGTGATTTCCGTCCCCTTCTTTCCCTTGAGGACCTTGCCTGCCTCCACGCCGATGATGACGGCCTCGTGCCCCGCCTGTTTCACCTTGTCGAAGGGGACGCTGAACTCCGAGTCCTCGAAATCGTTGGCCACGATGAATGCGATGCGCGCCATGGAACCGCCTCCTGCTGGGCGAAGATGTTGCTGAACCCGCCCGAGCAAGGTGCCCACGACAAGGGCCAAGACAACGCCGCGCGGGGCCCCTTCCCCTCGTGTGGTGCGCCCGCCTGCCCCCCTTCCAGGTCCATGGCGTGCGTTCACTGTCCCCAGGGCGGCTAGATTCCCCCCATGCGCTCCCGACGCCTGTTGCTGTCCGCCCTCGTCGTGCTCACCGCCTCCGCCACCGCCTGTCGCAAGAGCCAGGCGCAGGGCACCGCCGCCCCCGCGGACTGCATCCTGGTGGAGGACGGCTGGGGCCCGGACGGCACCGTCCCCATCGCCGTGGACGTGGTGGCTGAAGGATTGGAGGTCCCCTGGGGCGTGGCCTTCCTGCCAGGCGGCGACGCGCTCCTCACCGAGCGACCGGGCCGGGTGCGCCTGCTGCGCGGCGGCGCGCTTCAGCCCCAGCCCGTGGCCACGGTCCCCATCGCCGACAGCAGCGAGGGAGGCCTGCTGGGCATCGCCGCGCACCCGGACTTCGCGACGAACCGCCAGTTCTACCTGTACGTCACCACCGAAATGGACGGGAAGGCGCAGAACCGGGTGGAGCGCTGGACGCTGTCACCGGAGGGCACGAGCGCGACCTTCGAGCGGGTCATCCTGGGCGGCATCCCGTCCGCGAAGTACCACGACGGCGGACGGCTGCGCTTCGGGCCGGACGGCATGCTGTACGTGGGCACCGGCGATTCGCGCGAACCGGACCTGTCCCAGGACCCGGCGAGCACCGCGGGCAAATTGCTGCGGCTGACGCCCGAGGGCGCCATTCCCCAGGACAATCCCTTCGCGAACTCCCCCGCGTTCCTGTTGGGCGTGCGCAACACGCAAGGCTTTGACTGGAAGGACGCCGCGACGCTGTACCTCACCGACCACGGGCCCAGCGGCGAGACGATGCGCCGCGCGCACGACGAGGTGAACGTGGTGAAGGCCGGCGACAACCTGGGCTGGCCCGGCATCTATTCGTGTGAGACGCAGTCCGGCCGCATCACCCCGTCGCTCACCTTCGACGACGCGATGCCCCCGGGCGGCGCCGCCGTGTACACCGGCACCGCGATTGCCGAGTGGAAGGACTCGCTGCTCGTGGGCACGCTGGGCTCCCGGCACCTGCACCGGGTGGTGTTCGACGCGCAGGCGCCCAACCGCGTGGCGAAGCATGAGGTCTACCTGCGTGACACCTACGGCCGCCTGCGCGACGTGCTGATGGGCCCCGACGGCCACCTGTACGTCACCACCAGCAACTGCGATGGCCGGGGCGACTGCGGGCCCAAGAAGGACCTGCTCCTGCGCATCCGGCGCTGAAGAAATCAGTTCACGCTTTCGGCGCTGTAGCGGGCCAGCAGGCCCGTGCGCACCGCGTAGCGGTAGACCCACTGGAAGCACAGGGCCGCCAGCACGATGTCCAGCACGGCGAGCCCCAGCCCCCATCCGAGCATGCTGACGGGGAACTCCCCTCCCGCCGCCAGCGTGCGCACGCCTTCAAAGACATACGAAGGAGGCAGCGTGCGGCCCACCCACTGCATCCACTCCGGCAGCGTGGCCAGGGGATAGAAGACGCCCACGAACGGGGACAGCAGGCTGGGGATGGGCCAGACGAACCACTCCGCCGCCGGCCCCAGCCGCAGCACCAGCGCGCTGCCGAGGATTCCCAGCGCCGTCCCGAACAGGAACAGGATGAGGATGAAGGGCACGAACATCACGCCGTAGGCCGCGAAGGACAGGCCGAACACCGTGCTGGACAGCAGGAGCATCACGAGCAGCCCGATGGCGCTGGTCACGATGCTCGTCAGCACCAGCCCGCTCACGTACTCCGCCAGGGTGAGCGGCGTGGCGAAGACGTTGAGGAAGTTGCGGGACCAGACGTCCTCGAAGAACCCCATGGTCAGGCCCTGCATCACCCGGGCGAAGAAGTCCCAGAGCAGCACCGCGCCCAAGAGCGCCGGCACGAAGTCGTGGCCGTGCGAGGCCACGCTGTTGAGGTAGCGGGTCATGAAGCCCCACAGCACCATGTCCACGGCCACGAACGCGAAGAGCGGCACGACGCGCGCGAAGTTGCCCTTGTAGAGATAGAACTGGCGCAGGGCGATGCCCGCGATGCGGCTGGCGTTCATGGGGCGGGAGGCCTTTCCAGGGCCAGGGGTTCGTTGGCCACGGCGATGAACAGCGCCTCCAGCGTGTCGTGGCCGTGCTCACCGGGCAGCGTCTTCGGGTCGCCCTGGAGCAGCACCTTGCCGCGCGACATGAAGAGGACGCGGTCACAGACGGCCTCCACCTCGTACATGTTGTGCGACGTCCACAGCACGCCGCTGTCCCCCTTCCGGGCGAACGCGCGGATGCGGTCGCGGATGTCCACCGCCGTGGCCGGGTCCAGCGACGCGGTGGGTTCATCCAGGAGCAGCAGGCGCGGCTGGTTGAGCATGGCCTTGGCCAGCGAGACGCGTGTCTGCTCGCCGGAGGACAGCACGCCGCACTTGGTGTCCCGGAAGCGCTGGAGGTCGTACTCCGTGAGCAGCGCTTCGATGCGCGCGGACAGGCCCTTCACGTCGTAGATGAGGCCGAAGACGCGCAGGTTCTGCGCCACGGTGAGGTTGCCGGGCAGGGGCGCGTAGACGGCGGCGAAGTTGGTGCGCTCCAGCGCCTGCACCCGGCGGGAGGCCAGGTCCACGCCTTCGATGTGGATGGTGCCGGAGGTGGGCTCCAGCACGCCCAGGAGCATGTTGATGGTGGTGCTCTTGCCCGCGCCGTTGGGCCCGAGCAGCCCCACCACCTCCCGGCGCCCTACCTCGAAGGTGATGCCGTCCACGGCCATGCGGTCGCCGTACGCCTTCCTCAGCGAGGAGACGGACAGCACTGGGGGAGAAGGGGTCATCGCCCGACCTGCTGTACCACGCGCCCGCCCTCCCGCCAGGGAGCACCGTCGCGTCAGGGGAAGGCAAGCGGGCAGGGCCCCGGACACCCGCTGGAGGGGACGTCAGGAAAAGGTTCGCGACGGTCGTGCACCCGCCGCGCGATTCTGGAAAACTCCGTTCTCCCCTGGCGCCTGCTGGAGTCGATGTGCTCCTGGAAGTCCCCATCCTCATTGGCCTGATGGTGGCGGCCATCGCACTCGCGATCGCCGCCAAACGGGCCAGTGTGCCCTACAACGTCGCACTTGTTCTGGGTGGCCTGATCATCTCGGTCGGCCACCTTCTCCCGGGAGTGCCACCGCTCAACCCCCAGGTGGTGTTCCTCATCTGTCTGCCATTGCTGCTGTTCGAGGGTGGCATCACCGCCGACCTCAATGGCATCCGCGCCAACGCCATCCCCATTGGCCTGCTGTCCTCGTTGGGGATGGTCCTGGCGATTGGCGCCACGGGCGCCGCGCTGCACTTCATGCTGCACCTGGCGTGGGGACCCGCGCTGCTGCTGGGCTCCATCCTCGCCGTGACGGACACGGTGTCCATCCTCTACGCGTTCCGCCGCGCGCCGGTGCCAGGGAGGCTGGCGGGCATCATCCAGGGCGAGAGCCTCTTCAACGACGGCACCGCGCTGGTGGCGTACACGGCCATCGCGGCGGTGGTGGTCGGAGGGCAGACGCCCACGCTGGGTTCGATTGGCGGGCACATGCTGCTCGCGTCCGTGGGCGGCGCGGCTGTGGGACTGGCCATGGGCCTCCTGGGCGGATTCATCATCCGGCGCGCGGAGGATCCGCTCGCGGAGATCATGGTGACGACGGCCGTGGCGCTGGCGTCCTATGTGCTGGCCGAAGAGGTGCACCTGTCGGGCGCCATCTCCGCGGTGGTGGCGGGGCTCGCGGTGGGCGTGACGCTCAGGCGCGAGGTGCCGCCGCAGAGCCAGGTGGCCATCCACTCCTTCTGGGAGTACGCCACCTTCGGCGTGAACACGTTCCTGTTCCTCTCCGTGGGCCTGGACACGCGGCCGGAGGCGCTCCAGGGACACCTGCCGGGCGTGGGCCTCGCGGTGGTGGCGGTGGTGCTGGGGCGCGCGGTGGCCATCTACCTGCCCTTCCTGCTGCTGAAGCTGTTCAAGCCCGCGGAGTCCATTCCGCTCAGATGGCAGCACGTGTTCCTGGTGGGCAACATCAAGGGCGCGTTGTCCATCGGTCTGGCGCTGGGCCTGCCGGAGAACACGCCCGCGCGCGAGCAGCTGGTGGCCATCGCCTTCGGCGTGACGCTGGTGTCCATGGTGGGCCAGGGGTTGGCGCTCACGGGCGCGCTCAAGTGGCTGGGGTTGTTCCAGCAGGACGCGGTGGCGCTGGAGATGGCGGGGCAGCGGGGCAAGCTCATCGCCAGCCGCGCGGCGCATGTGGAGTTGGATGCGTTGCACACGCAGGGCCTGCTGCCGCGCGCGGCCTATGAGCATTTGCGCAGCGAGTACCAGGTGAACATCGCCCGGGCGGAGCGGGAGCTGCGGCGCATCAGCGCGCAGCACCTGGCGGAAGGGGCGAAGGACCTGCTGAGCATGCGGCGACGGCTCATCGACGCGGAGCGCACGGCGTTGCAGGGAGCCCGGCGCAACGGGCTGATTCCGGAGGCGACGGCGGAGGAGATGCTGGCGCACCTGGATGCGCGGATGTTGGACCTGGAGAAGGTGTTGCACGGCGGCAGCGTGAGCAAGGACAGCAAGGAGCACGGAGCGACATGAAGATCGTCATCGCGGGGGGAGGACGGGTGGGCGGCGCGCTGGCGGCGCGGCTCGTGTCGGAGCAGCACACGGTGACGGTCATCGAACGCGATGCTGGCATCTGCGCGCGCCTCTTCGAGGAGGTGGGCGTGGTGACGGTGTGCGGTGACGCCACGAATCCGCGCGTGCTGGAGGCGGCGGGCATCGGGACAGCGGACGTGGCGGCGGCGGTGCTGGCGCACGACCCGGCGAACCTGGCGTTCACCATGCTGGTGCGTGCCGTATCCAGCGCGCGCCTGATGGTGCGCATGCTGGACACGAACTACCGCGAAGCCTACCGGCTGGCGGGCGTGAAGGAACTGGTGGCCGAGGCGGACGTGGTGGTGGCGAAGATGACCACCGCCATCGACTTCCCGCAGGTGTCCGGTTCGCTGCCGCTCACCAACAGCGACGCGCTCCTGTTCGAGCTGACCATTCCGTCGCGCGCCCGGGTGGCGGGGCAGACGGTGGCGCAGGTGCGGACGCTGGAGGGCTTCCCGCGCGAGTGCATCTTCATCGCGATGGTGGACCCGCAGGGCCACACGGCGCTTCCGGAGGGCAACACGCAGCTGCGCGCCGGGTCCACCGTCATCATGGTCGCGCGGCGCGCGCAGGTGGCGACGGCGGTGGAGTTCCTCACGTCGGAGCCGCCGCTGGGCGCGGGGCTGGCGTCGTCGCTGGCGCAGACGCTGCGCAAGCTGGACTTCCTGTCGCCCCTGAGTGACGACGAGTTGGAGAACGTGGCGCGCGGCGCGGAGCTGCTCCAGAAGCCCGCGGGCACGGAGCTGTTCCGCCAGGGCGACCCGGGGGAGACCTTCTACGTGGTCATCTCCGGCGAGGTGGCGATGAAGGACGGCTCACGGCAGACGGTGGCCACGGTGAAGCAGGGTGGCTTCTTCGGAGAGCTGGCGCTGCTCACCGGCGAGCCTCGCAACGCCACCGCCGTCACCACCACGCCGTGCGAACTGGCGGCGGTGGGCCGCGACGACTTCCGGGGCGTGATGATGGCGAACCCCGCCGTCGCGCTGGAGATGAGCCGCATCCTGGGCCAGCGCCTGTCACGGCTGGGCGGGCAGGCCTTGAACAAGCGGCGCGGTTTTTTCGGACGCTGAAGACAGACACCTCGCGGAGGCCGTTCCCATGACGACGAAGCACACCGCGCTGGTGCTGGGCGCCACTGGCATCATCGGCCGCAACCTCATCACGCACCTGGACACGCGACCGGACTGGGCCGTGAAGGCCGTGGCGCGCGGAGCCCCGGACTTCGCCACACGCGCGGAGGTGCGGTCGCTGGACCTGTTGTCGCCGGACTCGTTCGCGGGAGCGGCGGAGTGGCTCAAGGACGTCACCCACGTCTTCTTCGCCGCCTACCAGGAGCGCCCCGACGCGGCGGAACTGAGCCGCGTCAACGTCGCCCTGCTGCGCAACACCGTGGAGGCCCTGGAGAAGCACGCTCCAGGCTTCCGCCACGTCAGCTTCATCCAGGGTGGCAAGGCGTACGGCGCGCAGTTCGGGCTCTACAAGACGCCCGCGAAGGAGACCGACCCGCGCCACTTCCCGCCCAACTTCTACTACGACCAGGAGGACTACCTGCGCGACGCCTCCAAGGGCCGCCGCTGGACCTGGACCGCCCTGCGGCCCGACATGATGATGGGCCTCGCCGTGGGCAATCCCATGAACCTGGGCAACCTCATCGGCGTGTATGCGTCGCTGTGCAAGGCGTTGCGCGTGCCGCTGCGCTTCCCCTCCACGCCCCGCGCCTATTCCATCCTCGCCAACGTGACGGACGCCACGGTGCTGGCGAAGGCCATGGAGTGGGCCGCGCTCAACGAGGCGTGCGCGGGCGAAATCTTCAACATCACCAATGGTGACGTCTTCCGCTGGAGCCAGGTCTTCCCGCGCATCGCGGACGCGTTCGGCATCGACTGCGCCGACCCGCAGCCCTTCTCCCTCACCGAGGCGATGAAGGACAAAGCCCCCGTCTGGGAAGCGCTCACGCAGCGCCACGGCCTGCACCCGCACGGGCTGAAGAAGCTGGCCAACTGGGCCTTCGGCGATTTCATCTTCCACGTGGAGAACGACGCGTTCTTCGACGTGAACAAGGCCCGCCGCTTCGGCTTCCAGGAGATGCACCTGGACAGCACGGAGGCCATGGTCGCGCTGATGCGTCAGCTCCAGGCGGAGAAGCTCATCCCCGCCTGAAGCCCGCCCGTGTCATGGGCTGACGAGGACGACCCGGGGCCCATCCCCGGGACTGCCCGAGTCCACGGAGATGTAGTGCGGCACATCACGCGGAACCGGCTTATCGGAGCGGAGCACCAGCGTCGCCCCTTCGACGGGAGCCAGCTTGGCGCATTCGCTTGCCCCCGTGGTGGCGGCGGGCCTGTCCGCGGTACCGTCCTGGGGGTCGCCCACGGGGCTGCCTGGGAACCAGGTGGCATCCGCGCATTGCGACCACCCCTCATCCTCGTCGTCACACCCGTCCGGCTTCGAGCCATCCACGGGCAGACAGGTGAAGACCACCGTCACGGTGACATGATCATCCGCGTCCCGAACCGCCGTGGCGGCCCGCACTCCCACGACATCGAAGTCCGGACCGCACGCGGACAGGAACCCACTGAAGGCCAGGGCGATAAGAGTCTTGTGCATGGTCGTCTCCAGGGGTGTCAGGGATTGGCGAGGATGATGGCCGCCGCCAGCGAATCCGCACGGACGAGGACTCGCAGGCTGGGGTCGGCCCCCATCGCCTCGGGCGAGGTGAGCGTCAGCTGCATGCCTCGGATGGTGGAGACCTCCTGGCACTGCTCCACCGTCGTCAGGGGACTGGCGAAGAGGGTGTCGTCGGCCGCGTACCAGCGCGCGGAAACACAGACGCGGTCGCCATCCGCGTCGCACCGGCCGTCCGCCCTGCCCATGCCGTAGACCAGATCACAGGACAGGGTGACCACGATGGACACGCGGTCGTCCTCGAGCCGCGAGGCCGTGGCCTCCAGCACTCCGGCGACCTCGATGCCGTGCTCACAGCCAGCAGTCGTGAGCACCAGCAGCATCAACAGAATGGGATGGGGCCTGGGTCGCACGCGGTTCCTCCTCGAAAGGGATGGGACCCGCTCGCCTTAGCAACGCCTGTGCCCATGGGCAGACAGACGCCTGCCCCGAGGGAGGACCGCGTGTGCACTGACACGCGTGTCCCGGTTCCAGCACAACGGACGCCCCACATTCCTGACAGGGCTGTCCTGCGTTCCCCTACGTGGGCTGCTTGAGGCGACCGAACACGGCGGAGGCCACCAGGAAGCCCTTGCTGAAGGCACCGCGGAAGCCGTTGTAGAGCGTCGTCACGCCGGGCACGTTGGCGATCATGTCCGCGAAGCTCCACATCTCCTCATGCGCGTGGATGAGCGGCAGCGCTTCGCCGCCGTCCTCGCCGCGCTGGAGCGTGAAGTCGAACACCAGGATGGTGCGCAGGGGATAGGTGTACAGCCAGGCGAACTGCTTGAGGTTCATCACCCCGTCCACCATGGCCCGGCCGCTCTTCCCATCCGGCTCCAACTGGATGTTGAGCTGGTAGATGTCGAAGTCGAAGCGGAACATGCAATGGAAGCCCGCCGCGCCCTTGCGGTACGTCTCCTTGCCGCCGCCCTTCTGCCAGGGGTCGGTGAAGGTGACATCCTCGGCAATCATTGGCATCAGCTCTTCGTCCAGGACCCTCGCGGGGATGGTCGTGTCGTAGAGCAGACGCGTGACCTCCCGGAAGCGCGCCTCCAACTGCTCAATCAGTGCCTGTTCCGCCTTGCGCATACGTCCCCCTGCCCGTCCCGGGCCGTGGCCGAGAAGGTAGGCACGGGGGTGGGCCTGGGGAAGACGGGTGCGTCAGCCGCCCAGTTCCGTCAACAACTGCGCCGCCTGGGTCTTCACGAGCTCGTCGCCGCCCAGCGACTGGGCCTGCTTCGCGTGGCGGGTGGCCTCCGCCCGGTCGAACGGCTGGGTGGCGCGCGCCAGGTTCAGGTGCGTGAGCGCGTCCTCGGGGTTCGCGGCCAGCACCCGCTCCAGCAGCACGCGGGCCCGGGCGTGGTCCTGGTCACCCATCAGCAGGCGCACCAGGTCATTGGTGGGGCCGGGCTCGTTCGGGGCCGCCACCACCGTCTCCTCCAACAGTCGCCGTGCGTCCGCACGCTCGCCCAGCGCCTCGTGCGCCTGCGCCAGCGAGTGACGCACATCCCACTGAGTGGGCGCGCGTCGGAGCGCGTCCTGGAAGAGGCCCTTCGCCTCCGCCAGCTCGCCGGCCAGCATCGACGACAGGCCCTGCAGGTGGATGTACTGGACGCGCTCGGGTTCAATCTGCCGCAGCTCCAGGATGGTGCGCCGCGCGGCCTCCTGGCTGTTGGCCAGCAGGTACAGCCGGAAGAGGTCCTGCAACACCGCCAGCCGCGTCTTGCCCTGCGCGTGCTCCAGCGCCTGCACGCCCGCGGAGATGGCCGGGCCCACCGAGCCGTTGGACGCGTGCGCGCGCGACAGCATCAGGAACGGCAGGGCTTCCTGGGGCGCCAGCGCCGCGGCCTGCTGGAAGTGCTGCACCGCCGCCTGGGTGTCCTTGCGCTGTACCGCGATGCGGCCCAACTCGAAGTGCGGATAGACGCTCTGCGGGGCCACCACCTGCGCGGCCTCGAAGGCGGCCTTCGCGCCGTCCAGGTCGCCGCGCTCGGCCAGGAGCGTGCCCAGGTTGAAGCGCTCGAAGTAGCCGGCGGTGGGCGCGGCGGCCAGCGCCTTGAGCGTCACCAGCGCCACCGGGTCCCCGGCCTGCGCCTTGAGCATCGCCAGGTGGGCCTGGGCCTCGGTGTTGTCCGGCTGCACCTGCAACAGGCGCGTCACGGCCCCTTCGGCTTCGTTGGCGGCCCCGGTGCTCAGGTGGGTGCGCACCAATCCCATCAGACAGTCCACGTCCTTCGGGTCGATGGAGAGCCCCTTCTGGAAGCTCTTCACCGCCTCCCCGGGCTGGCCCTGCTGAAGGAACTGACCACCCTCTTGTGCGTACCTGGATGCCATGCCCCCTAACTACCACGAGCCTCCGGAAAGCCAGCTTCCCCGCCTGCCTCGAAGGGGTCTCACGGATGTTTCACGGCCCCCTCACCGGCGCAGCGCCGACAGGGCGACACCCGGGACCTTCCACCAAGAGGGGGACTGCTCGAAATCCACCAGCCGGCGGCCCAGGTCCGCCATGCCCTGGTGTCCCGGCACCCAGGGGGGCGCGGGCAGGGACGTGAGCGGGGCACGCAGCACGGCCTTCTCGATGGACTCCAGCATGAACGTGTTGTGCACCCAGCCCTGCCCGCTCTGGATGTCCTTCAGCGACGAGGACGGATGGCCGCCCCAGGGCAGGCTGCCCAGCGCGTAGGCCGCGCCCGGCCAGGTGTTGATGGCCACCGTGCCGTATCGCAGGTCGCGCACCGCCTTCTCCACCGCGGCCTTCACCTTCGGATCCTTGAGGGACTTCGGGTGGACGATGAGCGTCGCGTTGAGGGTGCCCCACACCGTGTCGTTGAGGAACGCCACCGCCGCCTCCAGGAACGCCACCGGATCCTCCGACCCTGGCAGGCCCGTCTCCGACAGCACCGTGCACCACGGCTCCTGGCGGAAGACCCGGTCCTGCGTCTTCGCGGGGTCCACGTCCGGCAGCAGCGCGTACGCGAGGTCGCCTTCACCCGGAGTGCCCACGAGCCGCACGTTGGGGCGCCCTTCGGTGAACTGGCGCCAGCGCTCGTCCGCGCCCGGGTAGTAGGCGCGGCGCACGGGGGCGTGGCCGAGGCTTGCCTGGATGCGGTCCACGAAGGCGTTGCGCCGGTTCCAGTCCTTCGGTTGCACCAGCAGCTTCGCCGCGTTGCAGTTGAAGGACGCGTTGTTGGCGACCATGCCGGCGATGTCATCCGCCTGGAAGCGCAGCTCGCCGTCGGAGTATGGGCCCGGAACCACCACCACCGGGGACACGTTGCCCAGCTCGCTGGACACGTGCTTGGCGAGCAGCGGTTCGTTCTTCTGTCGGCGCGCGTCGGACTCCGGACCGGGCGGGCCCCACACGAGCGCGTCGTGGGTCCGGTCGCTGCCGGTGATGTGCACCTCGTCCACCGCGTCGTGTTGCACGAGCTGCGCGCCTTCTTCCGCGCCGCCGTACACGATGGCCAGCGCGTCCCGCGCGACGAGCGGCGCGAAGGCCTGCTCCAGGAAGGGGCCCAGGTACGCGTTGACGGGGTTCATCTTGAGCACGCAGACGGTGCCTTCGACGAAGAGCTTGTAGAGGCAGTCCAGCGGCGGGATGGAGTTGACGTTGCCGCCGCCCAGCACCGCGCACACGCGGCCCTTGTGGGGCTTGCGATAGAACGAAGCCTGGTGTTCGCGCAGGTTGTCGGCGGTGACGCCGGGCTGGAAGTAGACCTCCGCCACGTTGCCGGGCAGCAGCATTCCCTCCAGCCTGTCCCTGGGGAACACCCTCGCGGCGAGCCGCCCGTCCTCCAGCGTGCGCAGGTGCGTGCGGGGGATGACGGGCACGCCGTGCTTCTGGATGTCGCGCAGCGAGTCCGCGAGCAGACGCAGGTTGCGCACCACCACCATGGGCCCGGCGAGCCACTCCTCTCCCGCGAGGGGCCCGCCGGGGTCGATGCCCTTGGCCTCGCAGGCCGCGCGCACGCTCGGCTCCGCGATGGCGACGTACGCGCGGCGCAGGTCCTCCAGGAGCTTGATCCGCTCCGTGAGGGCGAGTTTCGCCCACGCGCCCGAGCCCTCGCGGACCCGGCGCACCAGGATGTCGATGGTGGTGCGAGACGTGTGCTGCGGGACGGCGGCGGACATGGCGACCTCCGGGACGGGCTTCGCACTTCAGGGTCCCGGTATAGGGAAGCCCGCGTGCGCCGTCACCGTGGGGGCCGCGCCCTCCGTCCTCAGGTGGGCAGAGGCTCGGCCAGGCCCTTGCGGATGGCCTCATCCACGACGTTCATGACCTTCTTGAACTGCTCGTGGTGGCGGCCTGCCTGCTCCTCGGCCAGCTTCGCCTGCTGTTCGCCGAGCTTCGCCTGCTGTTCGCCGAGCTTCGCCTGCTCCTGCCCCACGGCTTCCATCTTCCCGCTGAGCTCTTCCTGCTGCTTGTCGATGGCTTCACGCTCGCGGTCGAGGTCCGCCTCGCGCTTGTCGAGTGCCTCCTCCTGGCGATCGCGTTCGGCGTCGTCGCGGTCGGAGTCGTTGCGCCGGGCGGCGGCGATCCGGGCGCGCTCCATGCCGATGTCCGCGTGCTTGAGCGCGAGCGCGGCGTGCTTCGAGGCCAGCTGCGTCTGGGGATAGGCGAGCTCCGCCTGCTTCTGTCCCAGCGCGGCCTGCTTCTGCCCGAGGGCCGCCTGCTGCTGGCCCAGTGCCCCCTGCGCATCACCGAGCTTCCCGGCGTCCTCCATCAGCTTGCGCACCTGTTCGAGCGTCTGCGGGTCGCGGATCAAGAAAGGCTTGTCGGCGCGGCGTACGAAGATGATGTCCTTGCCCTTCTGCTTGAAGGTGCGCGCCAGGTGCACGTCGTCCGAGGAGCCGGAGATCATCGTCCGACCGTCGGAGAGGTACGCGAAGGTGTCGCCGTCATCCATGTCCGGAGGGCTGGGAGGACGCGGCGGCGCGGGGGGCACCGGCGCCGCCGCGAGCCGGGGCAGGGCGGGCAGGGCAGGCTGCGCGCCAACGCTGGTCGGGGGGGCGGGCGGGGCGGGCGGAGGGGCCATCGCGACACGGGCCGCGGGGACGGGCGGCACGGGAGGCGTCGGCGCCACGGGGACGCGGGCCGGGGACGCGGGCGGCACGGGAGGCGGTGGCGCCATGGCACGGGCCGGGGACGCGGGCGGCACGGGAGCCTTCGGTGACGTGGCGGCCTTGTCCGCGCTGCTCGGCGTCCCGGTGGACTTCTGAGCCGTGGCGGTGCCCGTGTCCGGCGTGGATTCGTCGGAGAGGCTCCGGACGGTGCCCACCTTGAGACCCGGCTCCGTGCTCTTGCCGGGCGCGGTGGAGGGAGACTCGGCGGGGGCCTTGGCGACGACCTGGAAGGGCATCAGGACCAGGGCTCCGAGGGCGAACAGCGCTCCCTTGAGCCACCGGCGGGGATGGGTGGGGACGACATCGACATGTTCCAGCATGCGGAGCCTCCTGTGCAGCGCGTGAAGGTGAGCCGACGCCCCAAGCGCCGCTGCGCTGCCGGGGGGCCGGGTGATGCCAAAGGCGATGAGCAGCTCGCCGTAATCCGCGGGCTCCGCGCCGGTGAGACGCAGGGCCTCCGCGTCGCACGCCTCTTCCCGGGCGAGCGCGTACTCACGGGCCGCACGCCGTGCGAGCGGATGGAAGAAGAGGACCGTCTCCGCCAGCGCCGGCACCCAGCCCAGCCACAGGTCCCCCCGCCGCAGGTGCGCCACTTCATGCGCCAGCGCCATGCGCAGCGCGTCCTCCGGGAACTCACGCACCGCCTTCGAGGGCAGCACGATGGCCGGCGACACGAGCCCCGCGGCCAGCGGGCTCATCACCTCGTCCGACACCAGCAACAGGGGCGGCCGGCGCAGGCCCGCTTCGCTCGCGAGGAACTCCGTCTCCTCCTCGAGCACCGGATGCTTCAGGGGCCGCGCCCGCTCCCGCATGCCCTGCACCTGACGCCACGCTCGCACATGGCCCCGCACCTGCCAGAGCACGCCCGCGCCCCAGAGGAGGAGCAGCGTCCACGCCACCGTGCTGGAGCCGGACAGTGAACGCAGCCACCACGAGGACGTGGCGACGAAGGACACGAACCGCGCCTCGGGAGAGGACCCGTGGCCCGGCACGGCGAGGCCCGGTGCGTGACCGGACGTTCCAGCGTGCGACGACATGAGGTCCCGAGTGTGGGCGGAGTTGCCGGTGTCTGAAGCAGCGAGGCCCGGTGCTCGCGCAACGGAACCTTCAGCGGCCGACGCGGAAGGTCCCGCGACCGCCGGGGACCCCTCACGGAGGGGTAGGGCAACGCCGGATGTCTTGGATTGCGAACCCTCCCCTGGCGATGACAGAGCCGGCATCTGGGATTGCGCCGGGTTCACCGCGGCCACGGTCTCCGCGGGCAGTAGCGCGAGCGACACCGGATGCGGCCAGCCCAACGTCAGCACGAACTTGAGCGCCACCAGCCACCACAGGCCCGCGCGCAGGGACGCGGGCAGGCGCGGTACCGCCTTCGCGAGCACCCACACCGCCAGCGCGCAGAGCGCCCCCTGCCACGAGGCGCGCCACAGCGATTCCGACCAGGACGACCACCACGGCATCACGTGCAGCAGGTCCATGGAGCGCATCGGCTCACTCCTTCCGCTTCTGCCGCAGGCGGGCCACCACGTCCTGGAGCTGCTTCAGCTCCTCGTCGGACACGTCCTCGGCTTCGGCCAGATAGGTGACGAACGGCGACAGCGACCCGGAGAGCGTGCGCTGCACGAAGTTGCCTACGACGTCGCGCAGCAGCTCTTGCGTGGCCACCGGCGAGGCGTACTGGAACACCCCGTCCACCTTGCTCCGGGTCAGATACCCCTTGAGCCGCAGCCGCTCCATCACCGTCAGGATGGTGGAGCGCGCCAGCCCTTGCGCCTCACCGAAGCGCTCCGCCACCTCCCCCACCGTCGCCGGCCCGTGCTCCGCCACGTACCGCAGCAGCGCGAGTTCCTGCTCTCCCACCGGCTTCTTCATCCGTCCCATCCTTCGTGGCGACAGCTGTAGTCACGAAGCAAGGTACGACTGACTACAGCCGTAGTCAAGCGGGTGTTGGTTTCCTTCCCGACGCGCGCGAAGCCCCCGTCCACGCACTTCGGGGCAGGTGGGGCATCCCTATCGGACACAGGGTAATCCCTGACAGACGGCGTGGTGCTCCCAGCCCATAGTCCGCGCCATTCCCCAAGCCCCGGGGTTCCAGGTCGGGGCTCGTTCCCGAAGGAGCATTCCATGGCACCGCGCATTGGTGGACCCAAGCTGGGCAACAGCCCGTTCAAGATGGGCGAAAGCAAGACCAAGGTGAACGGTCAGGTGAAGTACGGCCCCACGGGCGGCCTGAACGACAAACAGAAGCAACACCTCAACGAGCATTACGGCAAGCATGGCGCCGGCGTGAAGAAGCAGAACGTCCTGGATCGCCTGACGCAGTACAACTCCTCGCACAGCACCTATACGAACGCCGCCCAGGCCTCCGGGCGTCCGTTGACGCCGCAGGAGGTGGCCGCCCGAAAGACGGGCAAGAACGCCCCCGACTCCAGCATCAACCACGTCATCGCCTCGGCCACGGGCCAGAACGTCTTCAACCACGAGACGCTGCGCTTCAAGCAGGGGGCGAAGGACACCAACGCCTCGGCCGGCGCACTGAAGACGGCCAACGGTGACGCCCTGACGGAGACCCAGAAGAAGACGCGCAAGGGATTGGCGGAGCAGGCGGCCTCCGTGGGCCGGGTGCAGGGCTACTCGCGCGCCACGCTGGCTGAACGCAAGGGCGAGCTGAAGGCCGACACCGTCCAGCAGAAGCAGAATGCCGCCCTGAAGAACACGCTCACCGCCATGCAGGGGCCCGACCAGGCCACGCGCTTCCAGGCCTACAAGGACGTGTTGAAGGACACCTTCGATGCGCCGGGCAACCTGCGCGTGGGCGACATCACGCAGAACAAGAAGATCAGCACCGGCTTCGATGCGCCGCTCGACAAGAATGGCAAGCCCACCGCGCGCGCCGAACGCCTCCACCAGGCGCACCAGAACTACGGCCCGGAGCGCCTGCTGACGGACGACAGCGTGTTCACGAAGAACAACAAGGGGGAGATCATGTCCAGCAGCCAGCACGCGGACAGCCCCAGCAAGAAGCGCAAGGCCGAGGACGACGGCGGGGGCCCCTCCAAGCCCTCGAAGCGGCGCTAGAGAACGTCAGGGCGTGCCGCCTCCCCACCGGAGGCAGGCACGCCCTCTTCCACCCCTCGCCTGCCTGGCCCCTCACCGTCCGCGGCGAGCTTCATCTCCCTCTCCCAATGCCTCCGTACCGGGCGCCTGCCTCCCTGGCTGCATAGGAGCGGGCCCGGTAGCAGAGGCACGTGTGTGTCCTTGTCTCTGTCCGCCGGGCAACCAGATTTCCGGAAGACGAAACCCGACTCGCACAGGAGATTCCCCATGAAGCTTCCCCTGATGGCGGCCATCGCCGCCCTGTCGCTCTACGGTTGTGCCAGCCAGTCCTCGAACACGCGTGAGGCCTCGTCACCCGAAGCGGGTGCCATGGGCGGAGCGGGCAGCGCGGGCACGTCGGACGCCTCCAGTTCGAACATCCCTGACACCGCGGAGTCGGAGAAGTCCGCCGGTGAGGCGGGCAACGTGACCGACCTGGAGAAGCGTGACCGCATGGACGCGCCCACCGTCTACGAGGGTGAGGCCACCGGTGGCAGCGGCGCCGCCGAAGAGACCGTGAAGACCAAGGACGGCCAGAAGTGGGACGTGCAGCAGAACACCCCCACGGACCTGGGCGACTCCCAGGTGCCCGCAGGCTCCGTGAACCAGAACCGCAACCCCAGTGAGGATGACGGCACCGGCGGTTCGGGCGTCGACGGCAAGAGCGACATCCAGGAGGAGTCCGGCGACCTCAACGCCGACACGGACGACGTGAGCACCGACTCCAAGGTGGACACGGACGCCACGCCCGATCCCACGAACTAGTCCCGGTTGAAGAATCAAGCCCGGGCGGAGGCCCCGCCCCTGGTGACGACGGATACCCGGTAAAGCCCGCTCGCGGGCTGCCGGGTGTTCGTCTGTCCACCCCTCGCCGCGCCAAGTAGAGTGAGCCCCAATGACTGGTGCTCCCTTCGTGGCCCTCCTCGCGCTGCTGCACTCCCAGTCCTCGTACATCGAGGAGGTTCCCAACGAGGAGCAGGAGTCATCCGCTCCTGCCTCGTCGTCGGGAGGCATCGGCTTCCGGGCGCTCCTGGAGGTGGGGCCGCTGAGCTTCCCGTCGGGGACGCCGGGCGGCGAGCAGGACCTGTTCGCGTACGCGTACCCGTCGCTGGGCGTGGATGGCGGCGAGGACTTCGCCTTCATGCTGGGCGCCCCGCTGCGCTTCCGCATCCTGGACAACGCGCCCGAGCAGAAGGACGAGGACTACGGCGCGTGGCTCCGGCGCCAGGACTGGGACGAGCGCAGCGACTACGGCCAGGTGGTGCGCCTGTTGCGCATCGGTGACGAGTCCGGCCGCTTCGGCCTGCGCATCCAGCCCTTCCTGGAAGAGTCCCTGGGGCGCGGCTACCTGGTGAACCGCTACGACAACCAGCTGTCCCCGGACTACCACCCGGCGGGCGGCACGCTGTCGTTCGCGGTGGGGCCGGCGCGGGTGGAGCTGCTCGCCAGCGACGTGCTCGCCGCGCGCATCTTCTCCGGCGAGTTCCTGCTGGACCTGGGCCGCGTCGTCAGCGGCAGTGAGAACCACTTCGACCGCTACCTGCTGCGCGCCTCCGTGGCGCACGACTTCGGCGAGGCCGGCGGGGTGACGCCGGAGGCCACGGTCGCGTCGGTGGGCGGCGAAGTGGCCATGTACAAGGGCGAGCGGCTGCGCTCGTGGGTGCTGGTCGCGGGCGGTGCGCGCCTCAACGCCGGCGCGCAGGACGTGGGCGGCCTGCTGGGCGTCGCCTTCGAGGGCGACTTCAAGGGCACGCAGCTCAGCGTCACCCTCCAGGGGCGGCGTCAGGGCGGCGGCTTCCGCTTCGGCTTCTTCGGCGCGGGCTATGAGCTGGCGCGCTTCTCCGCCGTGGGCCTGTCCGAGGAACCCCAGGCGGACCAGCGCGTGCCGAAGGACTTCTCCGGCTACATCGAGATGTCGGTGGCGCGAGGCGGCGGCACGGACTCGACGGAGGTCGTGGCCAGCGGCGCGGTGGAGTACTCGGCCTTCGGCCGCGCGGACGGAGACTTCTCGCTGAGCTTCAGCAGCCCCGGCGACAAGACACGGGGCATCGTCCGCGCGGTGGTGATGGGCCTGGGTGACCGGCCCCGCTACTCGTTCGCGGTGGAGGGCCGGCAGCGCGTACTGCCCGCGCTGTACATCTGGGCCTCCGGCGCGACCGTGCACTTCCCGCAACCGGATGGCTCCCTGGTGCGGGGCGTGAGCGCGGGCGCGGGCGTGGGCGTGGACTTCGCCCGCCGCTGACGCGCGCTCCCGGGCCCCGGAGCTTCAGGGGCCCAGGCCTCAGGGTTCCGCCGCGCCGCCCTCTTCCTGCTCCGGGACACAGGGCAGGATGGCGCTGTGCGGAGGCGCGTCGCACGACGGGCCCACCAGCCAGCGCGACAGCAGCCGCACGCCGGAGGCGAACAGGCCGTCATCGCCCTTGTGCAGGGCTTCGAAGAGCGACTCGTCCAGCACCGACTCTTCCGGGTCGATGAGGAAGTCCTCCGGCTCCAGCGGCTTGAAGAGCGGGTTCTGGTCGAACACCGTCTCCAGCGGGTGCGGACGCAGCCGGAGCAGCCCCTCCTGGGCCACGCGGTCCAGCGTCTCCACCACGTGCTTGCCCTCCACCAGCGGACGCAGCGCGGACACGCCCGCGAGGCCCGCGTGCTCCGCCATCAGTGACACGCGGATGCGGCGGATGGCCTTGGACACCGCGTCGCCCTGCGCCTGCGCCTCCCAGCTCAGGTTCAGCTCCGAGTCCAGGCCCAGGCTGCGGTTGGTCGTGTTCGCGGAGCCCACCGTCAGGAAGGTGTCGTCCACCACCATCACCTTCGAGTGGATGTACGTGAAGACATCCGAGCCGTCGTCGTCCTTCGCCGCCGAGCCGTACACCGCGAAGCCGTGGCCCGTCTCGCTGGCCACCTCCCGCAGCGCGCGCAACAGGCGCACCTGGGCGACGCCCATGGCGATCTGCTCGCGCAGTGCTTCCGGCTGACGGGGAAGCACCAGCATCACCTGAAGCCGACCGCGGCCCGCCGTGCGCATGCGCTTGACGAGCGCGTCGTAGATGGCGCGCGAGGAGAAGTATTGGTTCTCGATGTAGATGAAGTGTTCGGCCGAGGCGATGGCGTCCACGTACAGCGCGCGGATCTCCTGCACCTCTTCCTGCGGCGGAAGGATGGTTTTTCCGAAGGTGCGGCTGATGGCCACCGGGCCCGGAGGCGCCGGCATGGTCGCTTCAAAGGTCACGTCGTCGCGCGCCACCGGCTCCAGGTGGATTTCGCCGCCGCCCGAGTGCGCCCAGCGCGCCTCGAACAGCTCCGCGAGCGGCTTCACGGCGGGGCCCGTCAGGACCGTCTGCACATCGTGGTAGGGGCCATGCGGGTCGCGACCGGAATCACAGCGCAGCTTCGAGCGCGCGGGATGGTCCCGGTCGTCCCAGCGACAGTCACACACGTCCATGCCACCAGTGAACGCCTGCACGCCGTCGACGACGACGAGCTTCTGGTGGTGCGCGGCGTAGAGAGGACTGGAGGAGTCGAAGCGGAAGCGAAGCCGCTCGTTCGTGGTCCAGTTGAACAGCAGGTGTTGCATCCACTCGCGTTCCATCGCGAGCAGCATGCTGAAATCCCAGGCGAGGATGTAGACGTGCAGCTCCGGGTTGTCCCGGCACATCTGGTCCAGCAGCGGCAGCAGTCGAACCTCACCGCCTTGCGCTTCCTCCAGGTCGTCGCCGCGCAGCAACGTCACATCGCTGTCGAACTGCCAGCCCATGATGACGATGGAGCGACGCGCCTTCCGGATGGCCCGGTACAGCTCTCGGTAGTAATCCCGGGCGTCCACCAGCACGCCCGCGTCATGCGTTTCCGATCGCGCCCAGTAGTTGCGACCGGCACTGAGGATGTTCGTCACGGAAGTCACCTGGCCTTGGGATTCGCGTCCCGGAAGTGGAACCAACCTGTCCGCGCCCGGCCGGCGGAACATCACCCCACGAAGACAATGTGCTTTCCGGTCGCCAGCGTCATGTCCGGCGAGGAGACGACCTTGGCCACCTTCCGCGCCTCGCCCCCCACGGTGTCGAAGGCAGCGGCGATCAGGTCGCCCAGCGTCACCTGCACGCGCCTGGCCTGCTTGCCCGCGTTGGACACGGCCTTGACCGTCTTCGCCTTCATCTGGCGGGCCTTGCGCTGAATGGTCTGTCCACGCTTCTGGGTCTTGGTCGCCATGGTCTTCGTTCTCCGAGGATGAAGGTGATGAGTCCGTGTTGTGTGCCGCGCTGCCCGTACCGCCCCGTGCTGCCCTACCGCCCGACCCCGCCCCGCCCGTCCTGCCCCGACCCCGTCCCGCCCGTCCTGCCCTTGCTGCCCCGTACCGCCCGACCCCGTCCCGCCCGTCCTGCCCTTGCTGCCCCGACCCCGTCCCGCCCGTCCTGCCCCGACCCCGTCCCGCCCGTACCGCCCCGCCCGACCCCGTCCTGCCTTGCTGCCCCGTACCGCCCGACCCCGCCCCGCCCCGCCACCGCCGCCCTGCCCGCCCACCGTCCCGCCCTACCGTCCCGCCGTCTTGCTCCCAGACCCAAAAGCAACTGCCGTGCCGAGCCTCAACTCCGCGTCCTTCGAGGGAAGAAAGGGCGGAACCCCCCCATTGCCCTGGGGAACGACTGACATTTTTTCAGCCCCGGTTTCAGGTACTTCCGACAGCTTCCCTGTCCCAGGGGACGAGACCCACTCCGCCCCACGTCTTCAGGGGAACGGAGCCCTCCGCCGCCAGGGCGCAGGAGCGTCCACCCGGAGTGGATGTGCGAGGAAAGGGGAAGCTTCAGGACCGGAGGTCATTCCCGCGCGGGGCCGCCCGGAGAGGAGGGGGCCATCCAGGCGCGGGGGCACGGCATCCAGCGACTTCCCGGACGGCGCCTGCCCGAAGGCGGCGCGCATCCGTCACTGCGACAGCGCTACTTGGAAGGCGGCACCAGGACGAGGATGAGGTCCCCGCCCACGTGCTTGCCGGCCTTCTGGTACACGGCGCCCTGGCGGCCCAGCTCCACCTCCACCGACGACTGGTTGGGGATGATGACGCGCAGGGTGGCGATGCCTTCCTTCATGCCCAGCAGTTGCAGCGAGGCGTTCGTCCCGTTGGGCAGCTTCACCTCGGTGGGCTTCTGTGCGCCCACCTCCACCACGTCCAGGGACATGCGCTTGAAGGAGGTGAAGCTGAAATTCTGCTTCTGGAACGCCTCCTTCATCTTGTTGAGCTCCGGGGGTTCCACCGCGGTGCCCTTGTTGGAGGCCAGCACCACCTCCACCTGCACCTTCACCTTGGCGTCCTGGGCGAAGGCCACCGCCGGCCCCAGCGCCAGGCCCACGGCGAGCACCACTCCCAGCACCGCCCACACCTGCTTTGTCATAGCGCTCCTCCCGTGGGTCGCGGCGGGACGGCGGGAACCGCCGGCTGCTGCGTGCCCTGGCCGTCCAGCTCCCCACCCAACTCCTCGGACGCCGCCTCGTCCAGCTTCTTCGGCTGACCGCTGACGCCGGCCGGGGCGCTCTTCACGGGCTCCGGGGCCTGCTCCTGCTCGTCCACCATCCAGATGATGGAGGCGCCACCTTCGGTCTCCATCACCACCGGCGCGACACGGGCGCCCTGGTAGGACTGGATGGACTTCACCGTCATGCGCTCGGCGGCGTAGCCCTCCGGGGCCCCGTCGCGCAGCAGCAGCGGCAGCGCCACCAGCATCACCACCGCGGCGGTGGCCATGGAGGAGAGCATCGCGGTGCGCTGGTAGAGGAACATCTCCGACAG
The DNA here is from genome assembly GCF_026626765.1 of Corallococcus sp. bb12-1. Lineage (NCBI taxonomy): Bacteria > Pseudomonadati > Myxococcota > Myxococcia > Myxococcales > Myxococcaceae > Corallococcus > Corallococcus sp. bb12-1. The sequence goes on from NZ_JAPNJZ010000001.1 coordinate 620,232, forward strand.
GGCCAGCCGCATCCGTTCGATGAGCGGCGGCTTCTCCGGCGTCACCCGGGCCATCACCTTCTGGGCGAAGTCCTTGAAGTCGACGTCGTCCACCGCCATGTCCAGGCCCACCCGGAGCAGGCCGGATTCGGCGCGCAGGTCGGCCGAGCGGCCGGTGCAGTCGCGGCAGGCGGCCAGGTGGCGCTCCACGTGGACCCGTTCCGAGGGGGCGAGTTCGCCATCGATGTAGGGAGACAGGAGCGGGACAAAACGCTCACACGCGGGATTTCCGGCCATGCTCTTCACCCTGCGGGCTGGTGTGGATGCATCGGTGGGACGCGGCCGCCCCCACGGATATTCGAGGGGGTCTTCCGATCGCCCTCACTCACTGCCCACCCCGCTCTTGGCTTCGTCCAGCTCCAGGTAATCGCTGAGGATTTTCTGCACCTTGGCGCGCGCGTGGAACAGGCGGCTCATCACGGTGCCCTTGGGAATGTCCAGGGTGCGGGCCAGGTCCTCGTAGGACATGCCCTCGATTTCACGCAGGAGCAGGATGGCGCGGTGCTTCTCCGGCACCGTGGCCAGGGCCTCCTGGATCTTCTCCGCCAGCTCCTTGCGCAGGGCGCTCTTCTGGGGGTTGGTCCCCAGGCGGCTGCCGAGCGCTCCGATGCGGGCCTCCGACAGGTCCATTTCCTGGGACTCGTCGAACTCCACCTGCTCGCCACCGCCCCGGCGCTTGCGGAGCACGTCGATGCAGATGTTCGACGTGATGCGGTAGAGCCACGTGTAGAAGGAGGCGTCGCCCTTGAAGTGGTCCAGGTACTTGTAGACCTTGACGAACGCCTCCTGGGAGACGTCCATCGCTTCCTCCTTGTCCTTCAGCATGCCGAGCGCAACGGCGTACACCTTGCGCTGGTAACGCTCGACGAGGAGTTTGAAAGCGCGCTGGTCCCCGCTGCGGACGCGCTTGACGAGTGTAAGGTCGTCGGTGGCCAAGAGTGCGGCACCGTAACACAAGCCGCCATAACCCCAAGTGTTCCGAACAGGCCCCTTGCTTTAGAGGGAGCTGACCAGGGCGATGACCGCCAGCGCGACCCCCGTGATGGCCAGCACGGCGCCGAAAACCATCCGGTCCCACTGTCCTTCGGACAGGGCGTCGTCCTCCTCGGGGCCGGCGCGGAAGCGGTGGAGCACGTTCCAGAACATCCGTCCGCTGAGCTTTCTATCGGAGCCGTGCCGGTCGGGGTCGCCCGGGGGCAGGGGCTGGCCCTGTTCATCCCGGCGGATGAACGGGCCGGGCATGGGCTGGTAGAGGCCGGGCGTCATCGGGGCGGCCTGCTCGGAGTGCCGCACGTCGGGCGGGGGCTCCAGTTGGACGTCCTTCGCGCGCTCGCGGGCCTCCTCGGGCGACGGGGCGTCCAGCACCCAGAGCCCCGCCTCCACGCCCGTCTGGCCGGTATGGGCGTCCTGGAGCTGGGCGAACCCCTGGTCCTTCATCGCCTGGGCGAAGGCGGCCTTGCCTTCCGGGGTGGGCGGGTGCTGGGCGGCGGCCTCGGCGTAGGCGGCGAAGAAGGTCCACAGGCGGGCCACCCGGTCCGACGAGGGCAGCGACGCGGGCCGCACCTGCGCGGACAGCAGCGCGCTGTCGGAGGCGAAGCGCTTGGCCACCGCGGGGGAACTCTCCAGGTCCTTCAGGTCGCCGGGGACCAGCGACTCCACGTCCCGCACCGGCCCGCGCGCCTCGCCCGCGCCCAGGTAGGGGCTGGCGGTGGTGGGCTGCTGCCCGGGCGTCCGGAAGCCGTCCTTGAGCTTGCGCTGCGGCGGCGCGGCGCCCGGCTCGCGGGGAAGCTCGAAGCCCGTACCGGGTTGTGCGCGAGGGCCACGCGTCGTGCCGGGACCGCGCGGCGAGCCAGGAGCGCGCGGCGTGCCGGGCTTCGGCAGGGGGATGCGGACCGACTGCGGCCCCGCTTCTGAACCCTCCGGGAGGGAGCCACGGCCCGACGGGGGCCCTGCATCCGAACCCTCCGGGAGCGCTCCAAGCTCCTGCCCCTCACCGGCGGGGAAGCCCGCGGAGACACCTCCGGGAAGCCCCTCGCCACCAACAGAGGGCTCCATCATCCCATCATCCTGGAAGGGCGATGGAACGGGGCCCGTGACGGGCGCCGGGGCGGACCCCGTGTCGGAGCGGGGTCCGTTGCGCGGATCCGGCCCGCGAGGACCGCGAATGTCTCCGACATTTCCCATCGACTGGATTCTCTCACATCGAGAACCCGGAGTTGCATGGGGGGCTACTCGCCCTCGCGCTCCACTTCCATGGGGCTGGTCATTCCGTTGGCATCCAGACGGACGCGATAGACGGCGTTGAGGCCGTCACCGTCCGCGTCCACGCGGGCGAGGCAGGACACCTCCGGCTCGCCCACCGGGCTCTCCTGCACCGTCACCTCGTACTGGAAGTGCACGGTGGGGCCCGGCTCGAAGCCGATGCGGTGGAAGTCCTCGTGGTCGTGGGCGAAGGGCACCGCCTCGCCGTTGCGCGGCACCGGGGAGGGAAACGGCGCGATGGGCACGTAGTCGCCGTGCTCGTCGCGGAACGCCTGCACGGCGTCACACAGCGCCAGCACCTGGATGCGCGCCTCGTTGGCCAACTGCTCGGGCGAAGCACGGCCGCCGGAGCGCGTGGGCCCCGTCAGGATGAGCAGCAGGGACAGGGCCGCGCCCGCCACCACCGCGGCGACGAGGCCCACCACCACCGCCTTGCTGCGGCGTTGGGGCGCGGCTCCAGACGGAGGAGGCGGCGGCTGCATCAGGCCCACTCCCGGGGGTTGCGCAGCACCTCTTCCAGCCGGGCCTCGGGAGTGCCGGGTTCCGGGTGGTAGTCGTAGCGCCAGCGCACGCGCGGCGGCAGCGACATGAGGATGGACTCCGTGCGCCCCTGCGTCTCCAGGCCGAAGATGGTGCCCCGGTCATAGACGAGGTTGAACTCCACGTAGCGGCCCCGGCGCACCTCCTGCCAGAAGCGCTGCGCCTCCGTCACCGGCGTGTCCTTGCGCCGCTCCGCGATGGGCAGGTACGCGGGGATGAAGGAGTTGCCGCACGCCTGCACGAAGGCGAACTCGCGCTCCAGGTCGCCGCCCATGTTCTCGAAGAAGAGGCCACCCACGCCGCGCGCTTCTCCCCGGTGGCGCACGTGGAAGTACGTGTCGCACGCGGCCTTGAAGCGCGGGTAGTACGTGGCGTCGTGCGCGTCGCACGCGGCCTTGTGCACGCGGTGGAAGTGCGCGGCATCCTCGTCGTGCAGGTAGTACGGCGTCAGGTCCGCGCCGCCGCCGAACCACGCTCTGCCGCCCTGCTGGATGAAGCGGTAGTTGGCGTGCACCGTGGGCACGTGCGGGCTTCGGGGGTGCAGCACCAGCGACAGGCCGCCGGCCCAGAAGGTGCGCCCCTCGCCCTGGAGCTTCCTGGCGAAGGCCTCCTCCAGCTCGCCGTACACGATGGAGGTGTTGACGCCCGCCTTCTCCAGGACGGCGCCCTCCTCCAGCACGCGGCTGCGGCCCCCGCCGCCACCCGGACGGCTCCACGCGTCCTCGCGGAAGCGGCCCTGGCCGTCCAGCGTCTCCAGCGCGCCGCAGATGTCGTCCTGGAGCTTCTGGATGAAGGCCGTCATGCGCTCCTTCATCCCCTCCACGTCCACCGTCGCCGTCATGTGCCCGTTGTCTCCTGTGCGGTACGAACGGGCACGGATGCTACTAGGGCCCCTGGGCGGAAGGGGCCTCGAAGTCCACCGGAGGCGTGGAGGGCGCCAGGTTGCCCGCCGCGTCGAAGGCCTCGATGCGGGCGCGGTAGCTGCGGCCGTCCTCCAGCGCGAACGCCCCGCCGCAGGCCTCATGGCCCAGATAAGCGGTGTTGGCCTGGATGGGCAGCAGGTACTGCTGCGGGCTGACGCCCAGCCGGCGCGGGGCCAGCTTCACCACCAGGAACGCAGGGCTCTCCTCGCGCAGGGCCAGGTTCAGCTTCACGAAGCGCGCGATGCCCTGGGGCGAGCGGCGCACGAAGCCCTCCGATACCGCGGGCTTCTTCACCCACTTGGGGGCCTTGGTGTCGGGGCCCTTGCCGCTGAGCCACGAGGGCTGGACGCCCGGACGGCCGTTGAGCACCACCACGCCGGGCAGCACCTCATCCAGCCGCAGCAGGTAGCGTTTGTCCGTCCGCATCGGCTCCGAGAGCTTGAGGATGACGACGGCGCGGCCCAGGGAGCTCTCCCAGCCCTTGGTCACCTTGAGCTTCACCTCGTGGCCGTCCGCCTCCAGCCTCAGCAGCTTGCCGACGAGCCCCAGCACGGGCGAGCGCGCGGTGCCCACGCCCTCCAGGAGCAGGCGCATGTTGGTGGGGACGATGCCCCCGGGGGCTGGATAGAGCTGCACGCCGTCCCCCGTGCACTGGGCGGAGGCGGAGGCGGCACACATCAAGGCGGCGACGAACACGCAGGCGCGGAACACGGTGCCTCCCAGTGTGCGCCGGGAACGGCCGCAGGGAAAGTCAAAGCGGACCCCAGGCCCGGCGCTGGACGGATGCGACGTCAGTGGCGGGAGCCTTCGTCCTCGTTGAGGACGATGGGGCCGAAGCGCTCCTCGTGCCGCCGCAGGTTCTCCTGGAGGACCCCCAGCAGGCGCTTGAGGTGGCGCGGGCTGGTGATGACGCGCGAGCGGACGCGGGCCAGGGGTTGCTGCGGCTGGACGAAGAGGAAATCCAGCACGAACTCCGTCTCCGTGTGGTTCACCAACGCCATGTTGCAGTACTGGCCGTTGGCGACCTCGTCATCCATCTGCACCTGAAGCTGCATGTCCGGGGGTTTCGGAGTGTCCGCCATGAGGCAGGCGGCATAGCGCCTGGGGCCCGCCATGGCCAGTGTCCACCGGGTGAGCACGCGCTGGCGGGACATCGACGGGGACTCCACGGCGGCCTTCGCGCTGGGACGAGGCCCGGACGCCTGCCTGCTCCTCCACGGTTTCACCGGCAGCCCGTGGGAGGTACGCCCCCTGGGTGAAGCCCTGGCCGCGCGCGGGATGCGCGTCGTGGCGCCCCGGCTTCCGGGCCACGGCACCACGCCGGAGGCCCTGTTGGACGTGGACCACCACGACTGGCAGGACGCCGCGGAGGAAGCGCTGGCCTCCCTCCAGGGCCACCGCCGCGTCTTCGTGGCGGGACTGTCCATGGGGGCCCTGCTCGCGCTGCGGCTGGCCGCGAAGCATCCGGACCAGGTGCATGGGCTGGCGCTGGTGGCGCCCGCGGTGCGCTTCCGGGGACCGCGCATGGCGCTGGTGCGTCAGTTGGTGCGCACGCCCCTCCTCCAATGGACGACGCCGTGGGTGGACAAGGGCGGCACGGACATCTCGGATCCGCTGACGCTGTCCCAGGCGCCCGTGCTGGCGGCCTTCCCGGTGGCCCGATTGAGAGACCTGTGCATGCTCCAGGACCTGGCGGTGATGGACGCGCCCCGGGTGCGCTGTCCGGTGCTGGTGGCGACCGCCGAACAGGACCACGTGGTGGATCCGGAGGGCGGACGCTTCCTGGTGCGGCGGTTGACGTCGTCCCCGGCGGTGCGGCTGGTGAGCTTCCGGGAGGGCTTCCACATCATCCCGCGCGACGTGTCCGGGCCGCTGCTCGCCGCGGAGGTGGGCGACTTCCTCGAACGGTGGCGCGAACCTGGCGACTTCAGGGGCGAGGCGGGATGGGAGGCGCAAGGCGCGCCACCGCCGTGAGCAGCTCCACCGCGTCCAGCGGCTTGGTGACGAAGGCGCTGAAGCCCGCGCGCAGGGCCCGGTCGCGGTCCTCCCGGCGGGCGGCGGCGGTCACGGCCAGCGCGGGCACCCCGCCCCCAGACTCCCAGGGCAGCGCGCGCAGCCGGTACAGGAGCGAATAACCATCCTCGCCGGACAACGTCACGTCCGTCACCAGCACGGTGGGCGGCGACCTGCGCACCTCATCCATCGCGTCGGTGACGTTGGTGGCGGTGAGGACGTGGGCGCCCACGCGGGTGAGCAGCACGGACATCCATTCGCGCGCGTCCGGCGCTCCGTCCACCACCAGCACGCGCTGGCCCTCCAGCTCCGGGAAGCGCGGCAGCGACAGGCCCTCCACGGGCCGAGGCTCGCGCGTCGCGCCCGGGGTGGAGCCCACACGGGAGCGGGGCAGGAAGACGGTGAAGGTGGAGCCCCGGCCGAGACCTTCACTGGCCGCGGACACGGTGCCTCCGTGCAGCTCCACCAGGTGGCGGACGATGGACAGCCCCAGGCCCAGGCCTCCGTGCTGGCGGCTGACGCTGGTGTCCGCCTGATGGAAGCGCTGGAAGAGGAAGGGCACGAAGTCGGTGGGGATGCCCTCGCCATCGTCCTTCACCACCAGCTCCGCGCCCTCGTCGCGCGTGCGCGCGGACACCGACACGCGGCCTCCGGGCGGGGTGAACTTGATGGCATTGGCGAGCAGGTTCCACACCACCTGCTGCAACCGGTCCGGGTCGCCGAACAGCGGCACGCCGTCCGCGTCCACGACGATGTCCAGCTCCAGCTCGCGCGCGAGCGCCGTGGGCCGCACCGCGTCCAGCGCCGCCTCCACCACGCGCCCCAGCTCCAGCGGCACGGGCTCCAGGCGCAGCCGTCCGTTGGCGATGCGGCTCATGTCCAGCAGGTCCTCGATGAGCTGACGCTGCGCGCGGGCGTTGCGTTCGATGGCCTGCACGGCGCGCTGACGTTTGTCCTCGCCCAGCAGACCCTGCCGCAACATCTGCGACCAACCGAGGATGGACGTGAGCGGCGTGCGCAGCTCATGGGACACCATGGCCAGGAACGCATCCTTCGCGCGGCTGGCGGCCTCGGCGGCGCCCCGGGCCGCGCGCTCCTCGTCATAGAGCCGCGCTCGGTCCAGCGCCTGCGCGCACTGACGGCCCACCGTCATCAGGAAGGCCTGCTCCGCCTCGTCGAAGTCGCGCGCGTCGCCGAAGCCCAGGCCCAGCGCGCCGAGCACCCGGCCTCCGCTCACCAGCGGCACCGAAGCCCACGCCGAAAGCGCCAGCGTCCGGGGTAGGCTCGCCAGCCGAGGGTAGCGCGCCATGCACTCCGTCCAGGAGCCCATCGCGCGAGGCTCGCGGGTGCGCGTCACGTCCGTGAGGGGACAGGTGGCGGAGACGTCGAAGCGCTGCCAGTCCTCCAGGTCCCCCGGGGAGAAGCCATGCGCGGCGACGCGTTCGAAGACATCCGCGGACTCCGACGTGGGCACCACCACGAGGCCGGTGAGGGCCCCCAGCGCGATGGCGCCTTCGCGCGCGGCCACCTCCACCACCTGCGCGGGGGTGAGCGCTTCGGAGAGCGCGGCCGTCATCGCCTGCAGGCGTTCGGTGCGCCAGGACGCGGTGGTCCACGCGGCGCGGCGGGTCTTCACCAGCTCCGTCACGTCCACCGCGAAGGCGAGCACGCCCTCCACCTGTCCCTGCGCGTCGCGGCGCGGCAGCAGGGAGAGGTTGAAGAAGAGCTCGTCGTCGGAAGGGTGGGAGCGGGAGGAGGTCTCGCGCAGGTGCAGGGACTGCCCGGTGGTGAAGACGCGGTCCCAGGCATCATGCCAGGCGGGACTGTCCAACTGGGGACAGGCCTGACGCAAAGGAACGCCCACCTGCCCGCGCGTGTCGAGCAGCGTCAGGCGCGTGGCCGTGCTGAACTCGATGAGGTGGCCCGGACCCCGATAGAGGCCGAAGAAGGCCGGGAGCTGCTCGAGCAGCTCCTGGAGTCGTGGAGGCGCACCGCCACCGGGCGCGGGCACCCAGACGGCCTGGGCTTCATTCACGGGCTGCCCCCTGCCTTCCCTGGCGCGGACATCCTCCAACGTCAGGCATCACAGCATGGCACGAAATGCCACCCGGGGCAGGAGCGGATGGACCGCGTGGGGCGTCCCCTCCCACTGCTGACGTCCAGTAGAGGGCATCCGCCCCATCCCCCCGGGGAAACCGCCCGGAAGCCGGGCATCGGTTATGTCGGAGGACAGGCATGCACTCCCCTTCCTCTGATTCGCGGCCTCTCGTTGAACTGCGCGCCGTCACCAAGTCCTACGCGGAGGGAGACTCCGTGCGCGAGGTGCTGTCCGGCACGTCGCTCACCCTGCACCGGGGCGAGTTCGTGGTGCTGCTGGGCCGCAGCGGCTCCGGCAAGTCCACGCTGCTCAACCTCATCAGCGGCATCGACCAGGCGACGCAGGGCGAAATCCTGGTGGAGGGCCGCGACCTGGGACGCATGAAGGAGAAGGAGCGCACGCTGCTGCGCCGCGAGCGCGTGGGCTTCATCTTCCAGGCCTTCAACCTGCTGCCCACGCTGACGGTGGAGGAGAACGTGCGGCTGCCCCTGGAGCTGCTCGGGCGCACGGGCGCGGAGGCCGGTGCGCGGGCGCACGAATTGCTCAAGCGCGTGGGACTGGAGGGCCGGGCGAAGAGCTTCCCGGACCGGCTGTCCGGCGGCGAGCAACAGCGCGTGGCGGTGGCCCGGGCCCTGGCCCACGCGCCACCACTGCTCCTGGCGGACGAGCCCACGGGCAACCTGGACGAGGAGACCGGCAAGCACGTGCTGGACCTGCTGGAAGGGCTCACACGGCAGGGTGATGCGTGCGCGCTCATCGTCACGCACGAGCCCGGCATGGCGGCCCGCGCCGACCGCGTCCTGACGATGGAAGGCGGACGGCTGGTGGAGCGGCCCGGCGGCGCGCGCAACAAGGGGATGTCATGAAGGCCCTGCTCGCGCGCTCCAGCCTGCGCCATCTGGGCGGGCACCCGTGGCTCACGGCGCTGTCGCTGCTGGGCATCGCGATGGGCGTGGCGGTGGTGGTGTCCATCGACCTGGCGAGTGGCAGCGCGCTGCGCGCCTTCGAACAGTCCACGGACGTCGTCGCCGGCAAGGCCACGCATCAAATCGTGGGCGGCACGTCCGGACTGCCGGAGGCCGTCTATACGGCGCTGAAGCTGCGCCCGGACGCACCGGAAGCGGCGCCCGTGGTGCAGGGCTTCGTGCAGGTGGAAGGGGGCAACCACCGCACGCTCACGCTGCTGGGATTGGATCCGTTCGCGGAGGCGCCCTTCCGCGACTTCTCCACGGGCAACGCGGTGGGGGACGTGGGCGCACTGCTCACGCAGTCCGGCACGGTGGTGATGGGCGCGAAGACGGCGCGGGTGCTGGGCGTGAAGGTGGGAGACACGCTGCCCGTGACGGTGACGGGGCTGCGCAGGGAGCTGCGCGTGTCCGCCCTGCTGTCCCCCACGCAGGAGACGACGGAGCGTGCGCTGGAGTCGCTGCTGATTTGCGACCTCTCCACCGCGCAGGAGGTGCTGGGCCAGACGGGCCGGCTCACGCGCGTGGACCTGCGCCTGAAGGGGGGCGAAGCGGAGGCCGCAAGACTGAGGGCCGCGCTGCCCCAGGGTGCGGAGCTGATACAGACATCGGGACGCGCGGGCACGGTGGAGCAGATGACGCGGGCGTTCCGCACCAACCTCACCGCGCTGTCGCTGCTGGCGCTCGTGGTGGGGATGTTCCTCATCTACAACACGATGACGTTCTCGGTGGTGCAGCGGAGAGGGATGCTGGGCCGGCTGCGCGCGGTGGGCGTGACGCGCGGAGAGCTGTTCGCGCTGGTGCTGGGCGAGGCGCTGATGCTCGGCATCGTGGGCACCACGGCGGGCCTGCTGCTGGGCATCCTGATGGCCAGCGGGCTCGTGGGCCTCATCACGCGCACCATCAATGATTTGTACTTCGTGGTGAACGTGCGCCGACTGTCCCTGGAGCCGTTCACGTTGTTCAAGGGATTGGGATTGGGCCTGGGCGCCACGGTGCTGGCGGCGCTGGTGCCTGCGTGGGAGGCAGCGCGCGCGACGCCGGTGACGGCGCTGCGGCGTTCATCGGAGGAGGACGCGTCCCACCGCAAGGCCCCCCAGCGCGCGTTGCTGGGATTGGGCATCCTCGCCGTCTCCATCGGCATGCTCGCGTGGCCGACGCAGGCCCTGCCGCCGGCGTATGCGGGACTGTTCGGCGTGATGATGGGCACCGCGCTGCTGGTGCCCTGGGTGACGGAGAAGCTGACGTCCGCGGCGGCGCGGCCCCTGGGCGCGCTGTTCGGTCCGCTGGGGCGCATGGCGGCGCGGGGCGTGACGGCGAGCCTGTCGCGCACGGCGGTGGCCTTGGCCGCATTGATGATCGCGGTGGCGACGACGGTGGGCGTGGGCCTGATGGTGTCCAGCTTCCGGGGCACGGTGGTGGCGTGGCTGGAGTCCGCGTTGCAGGCGGACGTGTTCGTGTCCCCGCCGTCGCTGGTGGCACGGCGGGGAGACTCCGCGCTGGTGCCGGGGCTCGCGGAGAAGCTGCGCTCCACGCCCGGGGTCGAGGCGAGCGGCTCCATCCGTGTGGTGCACGTGCGCATCGATGACGTGGAGACGGACCTGCTGGCCATCGACTTCGCGAAGGGACACGAGCGGTCCTATCGCTTCAAGGAGGGGCGCGCGGAGGACGTGTGGCGGCAGGTGGACGCGTCCCGGGACGCGGTGCTCGTGTCGGAGCCCTTCGCCTTCCATCGCGGCGTGCACGCGGGCGACACCTTGCGCGTGTCCACGGACAAGGGGCCCCACGACTTCCGGGTGGCGGGCGTGTACTTCGACTACGGCTCCGACGTGGGGACCGTGATGATGCCGCGCCCGACGTATGAGCACTGGTATGACGACCGGAGCGTGAGCGGTCTGTCTCTGATTGCTGCGCCGGGGCAGGACGTGGATGAGCTGGTGTCCCGGGTGCGCGACCGCGCGGGCGGTGAGCAGGCCTTGAACGTGCGCGCGAACAAGGCCCTGCGGCAGGCGTCGCTGGAGGTGTTCGACCGAACCTTCACCATCACGCAGGTGCTGCGCCTGCTGGCCATTGGCGTCGCGTTCGTGGGCGTGTTGAGCGCGCTGATGTCCCTGCAACTGGAACGGGCGCGCGAGTTCGCGGTCCTGCGAGCGACGGGGCTCACGCCGGGACAACTGTGGGGCATGGTGTCGTTGCAGACGGGCCTGCTGGGATTGCTCGCGGGGCTCTTCTCCATCCCACTGGGGCTGGCCCTGGCGTACGTGCTGGTGCACGTCATCAACCAGCGCTCGTTCGGGTGGACGTTGCAGTTGGTGGTGTCACCCGGCGTGGTGGGACAGGCGATGTTGCTGTCATTGGTGGCGGCGGCGCTCGCGGGACTGTACCCGGCGTGGCGGATGGCGCGCGCGAACCCGGCGATGGCGTTGCGGGAGGAGTGAGACATGGGCCGCGGACTCGTCATCGGGGTGGTGTTGGTGCTGGCCGCGCTGGGCGTGACGGTGGGCGTGGTGATGCGGGACACGGAGGAAGCGGGCCAGCAGCGCTCCGGCACGATGACGGTCGCGGGAGCGCTGGGAGGAGAGGGCAGCCTGGAGGGCTATGCGCGCGCCGTCGAGCCCCGCCCCTTCCACTTCCCGGAGGACCACGGCCCCCACCCGGACTTCCGCACCGAGTGGTGGTACTGGACGGGCAATCTGGAGACGGAGGACGGGCGGGCCTTCGGCTACCAGTTCACGCTGTTCCGCAGCGCGCTGTCGCCGGAGCAGCCCGGCCGGGGCTCGGCCTGGGGCACGCGGCAGGTCTTCATGGGGCACTTCACGGTGACGGACGTGAGCGCCGGACGCTTCCACGTCACCGAGCGCTTCAGCCGCGCGGCCGTGGGACTGGCGGGCTCGGAGGGGTCCCCCTTCCATGTCTGGCTGGAGGACTGGGACGTCCGGAGCGAAGGCGCTGCGGGCACCTGGCCCATGCACCTGCGCGCCCAGGGCGACGGCGTGACGCTGGACCTGGTGATGGACGAAGGCAAACCGCCGGTGCTCCAGGGCGACCGGGGGCTGAGCCAGAAGAGCCAGGAGAAGGGCAACGCGTCCTATTACTACTCCCTGACGCGCATGCCCTCGCGGGGCACGGTGTCCGTGGATGGGCAGACGGTGTCCGTGAAGGGCGAGAGCTGGATGGACCGCGAGTGGAGCACCAGCGCGCTCGGGCCTGGACTGGTGGGCTGGGATTGGTTCGCGCTCCAGCTCTCCGACGGCAGCGAGCTGATGAACTACCAGCTCCGGAACAAGGACGGCAGTGCGGACCCCTTCAGCGCGGGCACCTGGAATCCGCCCACCGGGGACGCCGTGCACCTGACCCGCGAGGACGTGAAGCTGGAGGTGCTGGACACCTGGAAGAGTCCGCGCGGGACGAAGTACCCGTCACGCTGGCGCGTCCAGGTGCCCAAGCTGTCATTGGACCTCACCGTGACGCCGAAGCTCGCGGACCAGGAGCTGCCGGTGAGCGTGCGCTACTGGGAGGGCACGGTGTCGCTGGAGGGCACGCGTGAGGGCAAGCCCGTGCAGGGACGCGGCTACGTGGAGCTGACCGGGTACGCGGATGCCGCGCGGCGCGAGGACCCGACGACCCGCAGCCGCACGCCGTAGCCCCCGCAGCGACAGCGCCAGTTAAGCCAGGAGGCCGTGCTCCAGAGCGGCCCCACTCTCCGTGCAGGACATTCGAGGCAAGGCGTCCAACGCAGGTGACGTGGCACCTGGGCTAGGTTGCACACCATGAACGTCCTCGTCACTGGTGCCACCGGCCTCATCGGCAATGCCATCGCCCATCGGCTCGCGAAGCGTGGGGACTCCGTCCGCGCTCTGGTGCGGGATGTCAGCAAGGCCGCGCCCCTGCTGCCACCCTCCGTGCAGTGCATCCAGGGCGACATCACCGCCCCCGCGTCGCTGCCGGCCGCGATGCAGGGTGTGGACCTCGTCTTCCACGCCGCGGGCATGCCGGAACAATGGCACCGCGACGATTCCATCTTCGACCGCGTGAACCGACAGGGCAGCGTGAACGTCCTGTCCGCCGCGCACGCCGCGAAGGTGCGCCGCGTCGTCTACACCTCCACCATGGATGTCTTCGCCGCGCCCCGGGGCGGGGAGCTCGTCGAAGCCAACATCGACCCGCACCCCAAGCCCACCGTCTACGAGCGCTCCAAGCAGGACGCCGAGCGGGCCGTCGAAGCCATCCGCCAGCAGGGTCTGGACGTCGTCTACGTCAACCCGGCCGCCGTCTACGGCCCCAGCCCCGTGCACGTGGGCCTCAACTCCTTCTTCATCCAGCTCCTCAACAAGAAGGCCCCGCTGCTGCCTCCGGGCGGCATGTCCTGCGTCTACGTGGACGGCCTCACCGACGCGCAACTCGCCGCCGCCGAACGCGGCGTCAACGGGGAGCGCTACCTAGTCTCCGACCAGTACATGAGCAACGCGGACCTGGCGCTCGCCATCCACAAGGCCGCTGGCGCGGGAAAGCCTCCCGCCACCGCGCCCGTCTTCCTGATGGAGGCCCTGGCCCGTGCCTCCGCGCCGCTCGCCCGCGTGTTCCCCTTCACGCCGCTCGTCGCGCCCGGACAACTCTCCTTCATGCGCTGGGAGGCCAACGTGAACTCGGCCAGGGCACAGCGCGAGCTGGACTTCCGCCCCACCCCGCTCGAACACGGCGTGGCCCTCACAGTGGCGTTCCTGAGGGAGAAGCGGCTCGTGCCCCAGGGCTGAATCCCCACGGCCCGGATGTCTGTCGTCAGCCCCGCCAGCTCGTGTCAGTGGCTGTCATGGGTTGACCCGAACCCGGGAGTGTCGAACATCGCCTCCGTCGGGACAGACCCACTCCCCGGGTTGCTTTTCACGTGGAGTCAGGAAATTGGCGCGACTGGCATTGGGTGCTACCCAGAACGGGTTGGCGCACGTCGTTGCCGGTCCGCCCCCTTCACCCCTCCCCTCCCATGTCCGCTCCCATGCTTCACCGGGCGGCGCCTCCTCACTGGGCGCCGTTGATGGCCGCCGTGTCCGCAGTGTTCGCGCTGGCGGGTTGTCAGCGCGACGTCGCGCCCTCCGCCCCGAGGACCACCCACTTCGCCATCTCCGGCCAGCAGGTGCGGCCGTCGTCCGTGGACGGGAATGCGGAACCGGGCATCCCTGTGGGGGCGCCGGTGTCACCCAATGTCGCGCCCCGCATCACCAGCGCCTTCCAGACCGCTCGAAACATCGGTCCGGGCCATTCAGCGCGCGTCAACGTCCGGGCCATGGATCCGGAGGACACGACCCTGCGCTACGTCTGGGAAGCCACGGTGGGCACGCTGGGGAAGCCCACCGCGCTCGCGGATGGCAGCGAGGCCCGCTGGACCGCACCCGCGTGCGTGGACGCGCAGAAGACGCCTGTCGTGCACGTGCGCGTGACGAATGCGGCGGGCCTGGAGACGCTCCAGACCTTCACGTTGAGTTGGATTGGACCGGCGTGCGCTCCAACGCGAAGCCGCCTGGAGTCCGCGTCCAACGTGGTCGCCACGAAACTGGACGACCGTCCGGCTCAGCGGGAGCCCGGCGCGGACTCGTGGTAGTGAATGGCCCGCCACTCCCCTGCCTTGCGGTGGAAGACGAAGCTCACGCGGCCGTCGTTCGTGAACGGCCCCGCCCCGTCCACCCGCTCCCCCTCGAAGTGATACGTGAAGAAGGCGAAGGCCACCTCGCCCATCACGTCGAGCGCCATGTCTTCCAATGACATCCGCGAGCCCCGCTCCAGGTGCGTGCGCAGGGCGTCGTAGTACTGGGAGATGCCCACCCAGCCCCGAATGGGACGGGCCCGCTCCCGCGGCACGTAGAGCAGCTGCGGATACTCCCGGTCCCAGAGGGCCTGGAGCCTCGCGACGTCCAGCGATTCGAAGCCGCGCCGGTACTGCTCCAGCAACGCCGTGAGCTGTTGCCTGTCCGTGTCCACCGAGGCCATGCGCCCCTCCCTGTCGTACCCGCGCAAAAGAACGTGGAGGTCCGCCCCACAGGGATGACGGACCCCCACGCATGATGTCACCTGCCTGCGATGCGACCTACTCCTTCACCGGCTCCGTCATCCCCGAGCCGCCCATTCCCTGCTGCGCGCGCGGGGCCTCGGTAGAAGGCCTTCAGCGGCACCCTGCCCGCAGCCGCTGATTGTGATTGCGCCCGGAGCACGGAAAGAGGCGCCCACCGGAACGCAATCTGGAGACGCCCCTCATGGCATGGAACCGGGTGGCCCCCGTCCGACCCGGCCGCTCCCTGCGTTCGATGGGCAGGCAGTCACCAGCCGTGCCCTCAAGAACATGCATCCGTTCACCACGCGGTCCCGTAACGCGTCGCCACGGGGAGCCCTCCGCGCCTGCCCGGCTGCCCTCCGGACGGCGACACGGCCGATGGGCGCCCCCACCCGCCACGGGGTGTCACCCTGGCGTACAGGGCCCACTTTAGAACGCACACGCGCTCCCGACGGGTCCTACCCCCGCGCGGGGCGTGCCTGCCACCCACCACCTTCCACGGAGCGACACCATGGCACTGTTATCGAACCTGCTGGCCGCACTGGGCGGCTCTCGCCGCAGCGTCTTCACCGGCGGCGGCTGGAACCGGGGACGCTCTTCCTACGGACGCCGTCCGCGCGGCTATGGCTACCGCGGACGCCAGTCCACCGGCGCGGGTGGCTCCTTCGGCCGGATGCTGCTCGCGGGCCTGGGCGCCTACGGCCTGCGCCGCTTCTTCAACAGCCGCTCGCGCGTCACCGGGTACTGAACCGGACGCCGGATGCGGGTGTCGCCGGGGAGTACCGTGGACTTCCCCCCTGTGATGGCGCGCCCCCAGCCGGCCCCCTCGGGCACGGGAGGGTTCCACGGCCTCCTCCCGGTGCCTGACATCCCGCACGCGCCGTCCGTGCGAGCGCCCTCGCCTGGAGTAGGGTCGGGTTCCATGTCCGGCCCTTCCCGCCGGCGCAAGAGGACTCGCACCCATGGCGAAGGCGAAATACGTCCTGGCACTCGACCAGGGCACCACCGGAACCCACGTCTCCATCCTCGACACGAAGCTCCAGGTGGTGGGGCGCTCCTACAAGGAGCTGACCCAGCACTTCCCGAAGCCGTCGTGGGTGGAGCACGACCTGAACGAAATCTGGTCCACCAGCGAGTGGTGCATCGCGCGCGCGCTCAAGGACGCGGGCCTCACCGGCAAGGACATCGCCGTGGTGGGCATCACCAACCAGCGTGAGACCACGGGACTGTGGACCCGCGACGGCGGCGAACCCCTGGCGCGCGCCATCGTCTGGCAGGACCGCCGCACCGCGGACATCTGCCAGGAGCTCAAGAGCCAGGGCGTGGAGCCCCGCGTGCGCGAGATGACGGGCCTCGTGCTGGACCCGTACTTCTCCGGCACCAAGCTCACCTGGCTCTTCAAGCACCTGAAGGGCGCGAAGAAGCGCGCCGAGAAGGGCGACGTGTGCTTCGGCACCATGGATTCGTGGCTCGTCTACAAGCTCACCGGCGGCGTGGCCCACGTCACCGACGTGTCCAATGCCAGCCGCACCCTGCTCATGGACCTGCGCTCGCTCGAATGGGACAACGAGCTGTGTTCACTGCTGGGCGTTCCCCGTGCATGTCTTCCGGAGATCCGCGGCAACGCGGAGGTGTACGGCACCACGCGCGGCATGAAGAGCCTGCCGGACGGCGTGCTCGTCGCGGGCATGGCGGGAGACCAGCAGGCGGCCCTCTTCGGGCAGGCGTGCTTCAACCCCGGTGAATCCAAGTGCACCTACGGCACCGGCGCCTTCCTCTTGATGAACACCGGCACCCAGCCGGTGCGCTCCACGGCCGGGCTGCTCACCACCGTGGCGTGGAAGCTGGGGGACACCACGCACTACGCGCTGGAGGGCAGCTCCTTCATCGCGGGCGCCGCCGTGCAGTGGCTGCGCGACGGCCTCAAGGTCATCAAGCGCGCTTCGGACGTGGAGGCCCTGGCCGCCAGCGTGAAGGACTCCGGCGACGTCGTCTTCGTCCCGGCGCTCGCGGGCCTGGGCGCGCCGCACTGGCGCCCGGAGGCGCGCGGCCTGTTCGCCGGCATCGACCGCTCCACCACCGTGGCCCACCTGGCGCGCGCGACCCTGGAGGGCGTGGCGCTCCAAATCTATGACCTGGCGGATGCGATGCGCCGCGACAGCGGACACGACATCCCCACGTTCAAGGCGGACGGCGGCGCCGCGGCCAACAACCTGCTCATGCAGTACCAGGCCGACCTGCTGGGTGTGCCGGTGGTGCGTCCGCGCAACCTGGAGACCACCGCCCTGGGTGCGGCGTTCCTGGGCGGCCTGGGCGCAGGGGTGTGGACCAGCCCGGACGACATCCGCCGCGCGTGGAAGGCGGACCGCACCTTCAAGCCGAAGATGAAGGCGGAGGTGCGCGCGCGCCACCTGGAAAAATGGAAGCAGGCGGTTTCACGCGCGTGAGTTGACACACCGAAGAGCGGACACCGCACGCGCGGGGGCTTCCATCGGACGGGGGAGCGGGTAGAACGCGAAGCATGGCCTACGACCGCACGTTGCTCTCCCCGGATGCGCTCCAGACCTTCCTCGCGAAACATCCCGCCTGGACGCACGAGGGCGGGATGATCCGCCGCGTCTATGAGGCGCCCTCCTTCCTGGAGGGCATCGCCTTCGTGGAGAAGGTGGCGAGGGCCGCGGAGGCCGCCAACCACCATCCGGACATCGACATCCGGTGGCGCAAGGTGACGCTGGCGCTGGTCACCCACGACGCGAACGGCATCACCTTCCGCGACACCGATTTGGCCACGGAGGCGGACCGCCTCTTCGACGAAGGGGCCGGCGATCGGTGATTCAAGGCTTGCGTGGCACGGCGTGGGCCCTGGCGTGCGCGGTGTGTCTCATCGCGTCCGCCTCCCCCGCCCAGGATGAAGTCCCCACCGAGCCCCGCCCGGAGCGGCTGTACCTCAACTCCGGCGCGCTCCTGGGCGCGTCGCGCGTGGTGGGCATGGGCGGCGCGTACGTGGGCATCGCGGAGGGCACCGGCGGCTTCGCCAGCAACCTCACCGCCCTGGCGCAGCGCAGCCCCACGCTGGAGCGCGACTGGGACATCGGCATCACCCTGTCCGCGTTGGACCTGCCCTTCACCGGGACCCAACGTCGGGACCTGGACAACGACGGCCGGGCCGACGAAACCGTGAACAGCCGCCAGCTGCTGGGCGCGCTGATGCTGCAATACAAGCGCTTCGGCGTCGGCTTCCTGTGGCGCAACAGCACCGCCGGCTACTGCATCACCGCCGGCTGCCGGGGCCAGGGTGAGAAGCTCAACACCTCCCTCTCCCAGTCCGCGCTCGCGGGCTCCATCGCCTTCGGCCAGGACGACTTCATCCTGGCGATGGGCATCTTCTCCGCGGAGGCGAGCTTCAGCGAGGAGGGGAACGAGTCCTGGCGCTACGGCGACTCCGGGGTAGCGGTGGACATGCTGTTCCGCCCGCACGGGCGGCCCTACCGCATTGGCGTGGTGGTACGGCCGGAGGTGGTGGCCGGCTGGCGGCCCGACGAGGGCCAGGGCGCGGTCATCGCGGGGCGACAGATCTACTCGGCCGTGGTGTCGCCCGCGGTGCTGTCCATTGGCGCCAGTTGGCGGCTGGGCGAGGGCGCGCACCGCTACAACCGGCTGTCCCCGGCCGCGCGGCGGCAGCTCCTGGTGGAAGGGGATGATCTGCCGGTGCCGGACGATGGCCCCCGGGACGCCCCGTCCGGCCGGTGGCTCATCACCGCGCAGGTGGACCTCATCTCCAGCGTGAGCAACGCGGTGGCGGCGCGCTCGCTGGCCTCCTCGGACGAGCCGCAGTCCGTGGGCGACTCCACCGCCTTCCAGCCGCGCCTGGGCGCCGAATGGGACACCTTCCCGGGCCGGCTGCGCCTGCGCGCGGGCACCTGGCTGGAGGCGTCCCCCTTCCCGGGCCGCAACCTCCGGCCGCACCTCACCGGCGGCTTCGAGCTGTTCGTGCTGAGCTACTGGGAGGACTGGTCGGTCTCCGCGTCGTTCGACCTGGCGAGCCGCTACACCAACTGGGGCGTCTCCGTCGGCTTCTGGCGGTAGTGTCTGGCTTTGGGGGCGGGTGGGAAAACGCGAGGCCCATCCAGGGTGCTCGCGTCCCCATCCACGGCGCCACAGGCCCCACGCGCGCCACGCGCGGTGCGTTCACCAGCGGGCGACCGAGCAGCCTCCAGGGCAGGCGTTGCTGGTGTGCGACAGCATGAGGACCCTGCCATCCACGGAGGGGATTCCATGTATCTGGGGCGGGGGTGGCGCAGGACTGTCGTGAGTGCGACGGTGCTGGGTTGGGTGGTCGGAGGGGCCTGGGGTTGCGGGGGCGGGACGAAGCCGTCCGACCCGATGGACTGCCAGGACACGGCGGCGGGGTGCCCGGCGGGGCAGCCCGCGGTGCCGAACGACGTTCCACCGCCCCCCACCGAACCGGAGACACCGCCAACGGAGCCAGACACCGGCCCCAACGAAACACCGCCTCCCGACGAGGAGCCGGAGCAGGTGCCGCCCGCGTCGGGCGCCACGCTGTGGCTCGCCAAGGAAGGCTCCGCCCAGGACGACCTGGCGCTGGACCTGGCGGTGGACGCATCCGGGGACTTCTTCAGCGCGGCGGTGCACGACTACGACGACCTGGACGCCCGGGCCCCCACGGACGACTCCGTCCAACTGGTGCTCACCCGACGTTCGGGCGCGGGCCAGACGCTGTGGACGCAGGCCTATGACGTCCGCGTGGCCACGGCGCCCCTGGCGCTGCGCGCCGACGTCCGGGTCCGCATCGCGGCGGATGGCGCGGGCGGCCTGCTGGTGGCCGGCAACCACCAGGGCCTCATCGACCTGGGCACGGGAAAGCTGGGCGACGGCACGTTCGTCGCGAGGCTGTCCGGAGAAGGCGCCACGCTCTGGGCCCACGCATTGCCGGCCCTGACGGTGGCGGACGTGGCGGCGGATGCGCAGGGCCGGCTGTACGTGGCCTATACCGCGCCGGGCACGGTGGACCTGGGCGCGGACGTGAAGGGCCCCAGCGCGGGCGTGGCGGTGTTCGCGCTGGACGGCACCCCGGAGCGGGCCTTCGCCGTGGGACAGGCGGAGTCCGACGGCGCGGGCGCGCAGCCGCTGGCGCTGGCGCTGTCAGAGGACGGCAGCGTCGCGGTGGCGGGGCGGTACGAGGGCACCGTGCGCTTCGGCACCCACACCACGCAGGCGGCGGGGTCGGGCAGTCCGTTCGTGGCGCTGTACCGCGCGAACGGGACGCTCGGGTGGGTGAAGGTCCGGCCGGGCGTGAAGGGCTCCGCGCGGGACGTGAGCCGCGGCCCCACGGGCGACGTGGTGGCCGGCGGTGACTTCCAGGGCGGCTTCTCCTGGGCGAACGCGCCGCTGAAGGGCGCGGCCAACCCCAGCCCCTTCATCGTCGTCACCGCCGCGGATGGCACCGAACGCTGGGCGAGGGAGATGGGTCCGGATGCCCAGATGCAGGGCGTCGCGATGCAGGCCTCCGGCGAGGTGCTGGCGGTAGGCTACACGTACTCGTGGCTGGAGAACGGCGCCACCGGCCAGGACGGCCTGGGCTCCGCGCAGCTCTTCACCCAGCGCTTCGATGCGGCGGGGCAGGCCCTGGTCTCCCGCCTCTTCCTGGGCGTCACGCCGGAGCCTCGCGGGGAGCTGTATGGCGTGGAGGCGGTGCCCGCGGTGGTGCTGATGCCCGACGGCGACGCGGTGCTGTATGGCCATACCGACCGCGTCACCGACTTCGGCGTGGACAAGCTCAAGCCCCTGCGCGGCGACATCTTCCTCTTGCGCGTGAAGTACTGAAGCCAGGCAGCGGAAGAAATGAAAACGGGCCCGGTGCGGATGCACCGGGCCCGTTCGCATGTCTTCAATTCAAGACATCAACCGCCGATTTCGACGTTCTCCAGGACACCCAGCGCGTCGGGGACCAGGAGGGCGGCGGAGAAGTACGTGCTCACCAGGTACTCGCTGATGGCCTTGTCGTTGATGTCCATGCGGCGCACGGAGATGCCCGGCTCCACTTCGTCCGGAAGCTTTCCGGGGTGCAGGCCGATGACGCCCTGATCATCCGCGCCGGTGCGCAGCACGAGGATGGAGCTGGTGCGCGACTCGGTGACGGGGATCTTGTCGCACGGCAGGATGGGAACGCCGCGCCACGCCATCATCTTGCTGCCGGACACGTCCACGACCGTCGGGTAGATGCCCCGGCGATTGCACTCCCGGCCGAAGGCCGCGATGGTGCGCGGGTGGGCCAGGAAGAAGCGTGACTTGCGACGGCGCGACAGCAGCTCGTCCATGTCATCCGGCGTCGGAGGCCCGCTCCGGGTGTTGATGCGCTGCTTCAGGTCCGCGTTGTGCAGCAGCCCGAACTCAGGGTTGTTGATGAGCTCGTACTCCTTGCGCTCCTTCAACGCCTCCAGGGTCAGCCGCAGCTGCTCGGCCGTCTGGTTCATCGGGTCGTTGTAGAGGTCCGCCACGCGGGTGTGCACGCGGAGGATGGTCTGCGCGAGGCTCAGCTCGTACTCGCGGGGCTTCAGCTCGTAGTCCACGAACCCGCCCGCCAGCGTCGGCTCGCCGTGGTGGCCGGCGTTCAGCGGGATGGCGGCCTGACCCGACTTGTCCTGGGGCTTCTTCAGGTTCGCCTTGTACCGGGCCACGTGGGCGGTCAGCGCGGGGGCGTTCTTGATGAGGTCCTCGAACACCTGCTGCGGCAGCGCCATCACGGTGCAGGCCGTGTTCGCCTTCACCGTGAAGGGCCAGACGTCGTTGGACTCCACCACGGCCGAATCGCCGAAGTGGTCGCCGTCCGCGAGCGTGTCCAGCACCACGGGGTCGCCGAACTTGCCGGTGCCCAGCTTCGTCGCCTTGCCGTGCGCGATGAGGAACACGTGCTCGGCGGGCTGACCCGCCTCCACGATGGAGTCACCGGCCTTGTACTGCTTCTGCACGAAACGGCTCGCGAGCGCCCGGACCGTCAGGCCCTCCTCGTCCGAGTCGAAGCCGCGCAGGAGCGGCAGCTTGAGCAGCTCCTGCGGGATGACCTCCACCTTGGTGCCGACATTGGTGAAGTTCAGCCGGTCGTCGCCCACGGAGTAGGTGAGGCGCCGGTTGACGCGGAACACGCCGTTCGTCGCCACCCAGGGCAGCATGCGCAGCAGCCACCGCGGGGAGATGCCCTGCATCTGCGGCTGGGACTTGGTGGTCGTCGCCAGCTGGCGTGCACCGGCCGTACTGAGGCTGGAGTGCTCGGTGTCGCCGTTGTTGATGGGATTCGCCATGAAGAGAGCTCCGGAAGGTGCGTAGGGGACCGGGAACTACGAGCGACCGATTTCGACGCTCTCCAGGATGCCCAGCGCGTCCGGGGTGAGGACGGCCGCGGAGAAGTACGCGGTGACCAGGTAGTTCATGATGGCCTTCTCGTTGATGCCCATGAACCGGACGTTGAGGCTGGGCTCGATCTCGTCCGGGATGCCGGCCTGGTGCAGACCGACGACGCCCTGGTTCTTCTCACCCGCGCGCATCAGCATGATGGAGCTGGTGCGGGACTCGGTGACGGGGATCTTGTTGCAGGAGACGATGGGGATGCCGCGCCAGGCGGGGATCATGTTCCCGTTGAAGTCCACGCTGGTGGGGTAGATGCCCTGGCGGTTGCACTCCTGGCCGAACGCGGCGATGGCGCGCGGGTGGGCCAGGAAGAACGACGGCTCCTTCCACACGGTGGACAGCAGCTCGTCCATGTCGTCCGGCGTCGGCGGGCCGCGGCGGGTGTGGATGCGCTGCTTCAAGTCCGCGTTGTGCAGCAGGCCGAACTCACGGTTGTTGATGAGCTCGTGCTCCTTGCGCTCCTTCAAGGCTTCCACGGTCAGACGCAGCTGCTGCTGGGTCTGGTTCATGGGGTCGTTGAAGAGGTCCGCGACGCGCGTGTGGATCTGCAGCACGGTCTGCGCGACGCTCAGCTCGAACTCGCGGGGCGACGTCTCGTAGTCCACGTAGGTGCCGGGCAGCACGGGCTCGCCCTTGTGGCCAGCGGCCAGCTCGATGGCGGCCTGGCCGGACGTGTCCTGCTTCTTCTTGGAGCGGGCCTTGAACTCCTCGATGTGCTTGTTGAGCGACGGGGCCTGGGCCACCACCGCCTCGAAGGCGGACTGCTGGAGGATGAGCACGGTGACGGGCGTCACGGCCTTCACCGTGAACTGCCAGTAGTCCTGCGACTCCAGCAGCGCCTGGTAGCTGTAGTGGTCGCCGTCGGCCAGCGTCTCCAGCACGGTGGGCTCGCCGTACTTGCCGGCGCCAATGCGGTTCACCTTGCCGTGCGCGATGAGGACGATGGAGTCGGCTTCCTTGCCGGCCTCGGTGATGACCTCACCGGCCTTGTACTCCTTCTGCGTGAAGCGGTTGGCCAGGGCGGAAAGCACTTCCGCGTCCTCGTAGCCGCGCAGCAGGGGCAGCTCGCCCAGCTCCGCCGGGATGACCTGCACCTTGGCGCCGGTGCTGGTGAAGGTGACGCGGCCGTCGCCCACGGCGTAGCTCATGCGGCGGTTGACGCGGTACGTACCGCCGGACACCTGCACCCACGGCAGCAGCTTGAGCAGCCACCGCGAGGAGATGCCCTGCATCTGCGGCTCGGACTTGGTGGTCGTCGCCAGCTGACGTGCCGCCGCGGTCCCGAGGCTCAGCGAGTTCTCATCGTGCGTCTTGGAGTTCGACATGGGTCACCTTTCCCTAGGTTGAAAAGCCAGAAATTGAAGAATCAAAGCCTGTTCACTACCAAAGCCAGAATCAGGGGCGCTCGCGCTTGAACAACTCCGCGACTCGCAGCGCGGACGTGCCCAGCGCGCCAAGACTGCCGATGTTGCCGGTCTTGAACTTGGGCATGGCCGCGTCTCGCAATTCGAATTCCTTGTAGCGGTCCACCGCCGCGTGCCACATCGGGATGCCCGCCATCCACTGCTGGAGCTGCTCCACGTACTTGTGCAGCTTCTCCTGCGCGTCCGTGTCCAGGTCGAAGGAGCGGATGACCACCGGGATCTCCTTGGCGACCAGATGCTCGAACTGCTTCATCCGAGCCGTCATCAGGTGGTTCAGCACGAGGACGGCCTGGTCCTTGTCCACGCCCAGGAACTTCTGGACCACCAGCACGCCGTTGTTCAGCTCGCCCTCGAACTCAATCTCCTTCTGGTAGGAGAAGATGTCGTTGACGAAGCAGGCGTAGTCGGCGGCCGAGTTCTCCAGCGCGCGCAGCGTGCGCGTCTTGAAGACGGCCTCCGGGATGGCGTCGCCCTTGGACAGCCGCGACAGGCTCATGGTGAGGTCGGAGCCGAACGTCTTGCGACGCATCTCCACGTAGTCCACCGGGTCCGGCACGCGGTTGAGGATCTGGTTGTTCAACTCCCAGACCCAGCTCTCCGTCATGTCCTGGATGGCCTTGCGGAACAGCTTGCGGCCGTAGGCGGAGAGCGGGCCGGCCGTGCGCTTCCACAGGTCCGCCAGGCCCACCTCCACCGGGTTGGTGGGCACCGCGGCGTTCACGGCCTCCACGTCATCCGGCATGAACTGCGTGAGGCGCGCGTTGAACAGCTTCGCGCCCGGCATGTCGCGCGTGTAGCTATAGAGCGCGGGGAAGTAGTCGTCCGCGTAGGTGCCCCACACCAGCCAGCACGCCGTCAGGTCCAGTTGTTCGGGGAGCGCGTCCGGGTGGATGAGCGCGCCGCAGAGGGCCACGTCCGCGACGTCGAACTTGTGGTCGTCCCAGATGTAGAGGCCCACGCCGGGCAGCTCGTCCAGCATGCCCATCCGGCGCGCCCAATCCTTGGAGTTGCGCCGCGCGCGCTCCAGGTGGGGGCTCAGGTAGGTGCTGTAGGGCATGTAGAACTTCGGCAGCGTCACCGGGCCCACGTGCTGGCGGGGGACGTGGCTGAAGCTGCGGGCGCGAGGCCCCAGGCCCAGCGCGCCGGCCGTCAGCGGCAGCTTGATGGCGGACATGCCCAGGCCGGTGGGCAGCGGGATGGACAGCTCCCGGTTCTCCCGTCCGGCGGTCTGGTTCATGTAGCGGTTGGAGCGCATGTGCCACTCGTGGCCGCCGGACTGCCAGTCCTGGAGGCCGCGCAGGTACAGCATCACCTGCGCCTGCTCCGCCGGGTTCAGGCCGTACTCCGCGAAGAGCCAGGGCAGCTCCGTGGCGGCGGTGTTCTCGAACTGCTGGAGCCGGGACGTCAGCAGGTCGTTGACCAGGTCCGCGGCGCGCTGCGTGTCACACTCGAGGAACTTCTCCACCACCAGCACGCCGTTGGAGAGCTCGCCCTCCTCCAGGATTTCGCGCTCGTAGGAGAACAGGTCGTTGCGCAGGTGGACGGCGTCGGAGAACGTGTCCTTGAAGACGCGCATCGGGCGGCTCTGGACGACACGGGCCGGAATCTCCGCGACAGCGTGCTCCACCAGGTCCGACGACCACGGAGCGCCACCGACCTTGCGGCGCATCTCGATGTATTCGATGGGGTTGGAGACGCGCGCCTCGCTGATGTTCTCGATCTCCCACATCGATTCATCGAGCAGGTGCTTGGTGTTCTCGTAGAAGCGGCGGCGCCACTCCATGGACATGGAGGGCACGGTGCGCTGCCACAGGTTCCACAGGCCGCGCTCCACCGCGTTGGTGGGCTCCGGCGGCGTCTGCGCCAGGTCCAGCGGCATGAACAGCGGCAGCCGGTCCAGGTACGCCTGACCGCCCTGGATGTCGCGCGAATACTTGTAGACCTCCAGGAAGTGGTCGTCGAAGTAGAAGACCCAGACGTACCAGTCGGTGATCAGGTCCAGCTCGACGCTCGGCGCTTCCGGGTGCGTGTACGCGCAGAGCAGCGCGTAATCCATGCCGTCGAAGCGACGCTCGCTCCAGACTTCGCGCTGCGTTCCGTCGTTCGCCGGGCCCAGGATGCCCATCTCGTACGACCACGCCTTCGTGTGGACGCGGGCCTCTTCGAGGTGGGGGTTCAGGCGCGCGGGCCAGGGAACGTAGAAATCGGGCAGCTCGAACGGCTGCTTGTGACGCGCCTTGGACATGATGACCCCTCGTTGGAACCGCAGCCCTTGTAGTGATGTTGGTAACCCGACTCCACGGTAAACGTGGTGCCCCGGAGAATTTGAATAATCTCGGGAATTAGGAATGTCGGACCGGGTTGTCCTTCACCCACCGTCCGTCATGGGTTTGTTTCCGTGGTGGCGGGAACCCGGCGGAGATTGGCATTTCCGCCACTCACGGTGCGCGCGGGACGACAGGCAAAAGGCATCCACCGGCGGGACGTTCCGACCCGTCGCGAAAGGATCCGCATGCTTGCCCAAATCGTCCTCTTCGACGGCTTCGACCTGCTGGATGCGCTGGCCCCCTATGAGGTGCTGTGGGCGGGCGGCGACATCGCGGGGGGCGCGTTGAAGGTGGAGCTCGTTTCGTTCGAGGGCGCCCGCGAGGTGCCGAGCACTCCCACAGGTATGTCGGTGAAGGCAACGGGCCGCATCGACCTGGAGCGCGCGGACCTGATCATTGTCCCGGGCGCTGCGGGCTCATTGGGCGGAAGTGGACCGGGCTCCATTCCGGCGCTGCTCGCCAACGCCGTGGGGACGGGACTGGCGGACGTGCTCCATCAGGCGCTGGCGAAGCCGGGGCTCACGGTGGGCACGGTGTGCGGAGGTTCGCTGCTGCTGGGCATGGCGGGGCTGTTGAAGGGACGCCGCGCCACCACGAACCACGCGGCGCTGGACGCACTGAAGGCCACGGGGGCGGACGTCATCGCCGCGCGCATCGTGGACGACGGAAACCTGGTGACGGCCGCGGGCGTCACGTCCGGATTGGACCTGGGCGTGTACCTGCTGGAGCGCACGGTGGGGCCTCGCGTCGCGCACGGCGTGGAAGCGCTCTTCCAGTTCGAACGGCGCGGCACGGTGTGGCGCGCGCAGGGCCACGAAGCCCTGGCCTGGTGAAGTCCTCCCTCCCCTCCCCCGAGAGAACATCCATGAACGACCTCACGAACATCACGGAGCATCCCGAACCGCTCCAGTTGGGCATGTTGCTCTACCCGAATCTCACGTTGCTGGACCTCGTCGGTCCCCAGGCCGTGCTGGGCATGCACGCTCGGACGCATCTGGTGTGGAAGACACTGGACGTCGTGATGTCCGACTCCGGCGTGGGCATCCAGCCGACCGCGACGCTCGACACGTGCCCGAAGGACCTGGACATCCTGTTCGTGCCGGGCGGGATGGGCACCGCGCAGGCCATGGAGGATCCGACGCTGCTCCAGTTCCTGTGGGACCGGGCACCGCGCGCCCGCTATGTGACGTCCGTGTGTTCGGGATCTCTGCTGCTGGCTGCGGCGGGCCTGCTGCGGGGCTACCGCTCCACGTCGCACTGGGCGGCGCTCGAATTCCTGCGGGGCTACGGCGCGGAGCCGGTGAAGGCGCGCGTGGTGGTGGACCGCAACCGGTTCTCCGGCGGCGGCGTGACGGCGGGCATCGACTTCGGGCTGACGCTGCTGGCGCACCTTCGCGGCGAGGACACGGCGAAGCTCACGCAGTTGATGCTGGAATACGACCCGGCCCCGCCCTTCAACGCGGGCACGCCGGATGCGGCGGGCCCCGAGATGACAGAGCGGGTGCTCCAGATGCTGGATGAAACCCAGCAGCACCTGCAACGGCTCTCCGACGAAGCCCGGAGTGCTACGGCCGCCTGAGCGGAAGCAGGGGAAGGGCCGCGGCATCATCAGGAGCAAGCCCTCACGAGCCCTCAGGACGGGGGGGCGCTGGCGCCGGAGGTACTGGTTCCGGGTGGGCGGGTGACGGCGTCACAGGGGAAGCCGGCGCCTCGGGCATAGGCGGGGATGGCGAGGCAGGTGGGGCCGTTGGTGCGAGCGGCGTGGCCCCCGCAGCGGTGAAACCGCTGGTCCACCACCACGAAGTACAACTCGAAGCCGCCCTCCATCTTCAGCGCGGTCACCACGCTCGAATTGCAAGAGCGGGGCGTGCTGGACTTCCTGACGGGCACGCTGCGCACACACCGCCAGGGCCTGCCGCGCCCCTCGCTGTTGCCGCTCGCCGAGGCCCCTCGGTTCGCGCACGCCGCATGGGCCGGTGAACTGTGACCATCAAGGCAGGTGGGCGAGGTTGTCGGAGAAGAGCGCATCCAAAAGCGTCGGAGGCGCTTCACCATTGAAGAAGCCCACTCGAAGCCCTGGAAGCGGCACCCCCGCGAAAGCCAGGGGGAAGCGGCGATAGCCGAGCACCTCCTCTATCTGGTGTTCCAGCGCATTCACTTCCTGTCTGACAGTCGCGGGCGGATCAAAAGCGAGCTGGGGTGAGGAAAAGTGCTGGAGGTGAAAGGACCCATCGCCTGCGTCCCCTCTCTTGGGGTGGGGGGCCGCCGCCATGGGGTATTCCGTGGAGGTGGGATGCCAGACCTGGGTCGTGACATAGACAATGTAGAAAGGCGCAAGGACACTGACCGCGGCGGCGATGCGTGTCGCAAGTCGCTCGCCTCCAGGCAACGGCTCTGTGCGGTAGAGAAAACAGCGCATGCACGCCGAGACGTAGGGCTGGGTCCCGTTACCAATGCCTTCACCAGGAAAGGCGCGTTGGAGTCCCTTCATGAGGTTCTTCCAATCGCTCCCATCCAATGCCTTGTTCCATGCTGCCAGGAACCTTGCATGTTCGGGTGTACGCTGGTGGGCTGGCACTGGCTCAGTCAGATCATCCTCCTCCACTGGGAATCCGGTTGGGTAGTACCGCAGCGCGAAATCAATCAATGACTCTTGCGATCCCTCAGTCATTCGCCGTTCCCCTCAGTGGAATGTCGAAATAGATGGGCTCCAAGCCTGGGGTCTGACACTCCGACACACGGGCTCCGGCAATGCGTTCTCTGAGCAGGTGCTCATATTTGTTCTTGAACCGGCGGCACAGGATGGCGATCATCTCTCCTTGCTGAGCCTTGGATAGAATCTCATGAGCCGCCGCGTTGGCCAGAGATGCAACAACCTGCTGGGCAACCTCCAGAGGAACTTCTCTCTGCTGGATGTTGCGGATCGGAACGCCGACCTCGAATCTGCATACATCGGTCGCTCCTGAATCGCCTTCCGTGATGCGCGCATGGATGCAGACAGCCCGCCATCCATCAGGATGCATCTCGGCGGCGTCCACCGCGACGACTGTTTTGAAGCGGAAATGTTCCGGTGTAATGCGTCCAATGACCAAGCCACGCCCGTGGGCGCATCCGCTCTGTCCCAGTGCGCCAACCCACAGGGCTGTCACGAGCACCCACAGGCCTATCCTCCGCGTTGCTTTCCTGGGCGTCATTCCGCTCTCCACTGCCCGGACTTCGTCGTGCCTGAGCCTCCATGCTGGCCGACCTCCCTTTCCCATGGGGAGAGCAAACTCGCCAGGGACTGCTCCCGCAGCCCCTCTCCGGTCTTGAAGCCCCGCCACCCGCCAAGCCGATCCGCGAGGTACCCGGCGGGACTGAGGGCCGGCCGGTTTGCCTCTGGAACGGGGCGGGCGACGAGCCCGTGGAGGTCCACCCGCGTCCGTTCATGTTGGGCGGATGCACCCACACGATCAGACTCGACGGGCTGTCAGGATCCTGCTCGATCGTCAGGTCGCGTGAGTGGATTCCATCGGGCGAAGTTCCACGGAGGTCTGGGACCTACGTGCTGCGATACGAGCTGGCAAAGGAGATCAGTGACCGGCGGTTCGCCAACGTCACTGGAAGGAACTGCCGCTCAATGACGCGGGAAGGTAGATGCCGGTGATGGCGGACCGTCCCATCCCCCGGTCCCCGCAGCGCACGGCGCACTCCCTGGGACGTCTGGAGGAGCACCTGGACAAGGAGATTTGAGCGAAGGGGCGGGCTTGAGCGTGGGCATCCCTGAGAACTCCGGGAGGGAAACCCACCCCCACCAGCGCGACTCCTAACGGCGCGGCGAGCGACGCGACGGGCTCTTGCGAGCACCCGCGCGGGTGTTCTTCCGGGCCGTCGTGCCGCGCTTCGCGGTCGTCTTGCGCGCGGTGCGACCCGCGGCGGCGCGACGGACCGGCGACTTGCGGGCCCCACGCTTGGCGGTGGCGCGCTTCGCCGTTCCACGCTTCGCGGTGGCGCGCTTGGCCGTCCCACGCTTGCCCGCGGCCTTCTTCGCGGAGGGACGCTTGCCGGCCGCCTTCTTCGCGGAGGCGCGCTTCGTGGTCGCACGCTTCGCGGCCCTCGCGCTGCGGCGGGGCGCGGCCTTGCGCGCGCTCTTGCGCTTCCCGGAGGCGCGGCGGCGCGACGGCGTGGCGGACTCACCGACCGGCATCACGGTGTTGGACAGCGACGGGAACTCGTTCGGGTCCTGCGCGTTCGTTTCGGCGTTCATCAACAGCCTCCAGGTTCGAAAACACCTGAAGGGTACGCGCAACCGCATGAAGTCAACCCATGCGCCCCCACGCAGATGCACGCCATCCAACGAATGCTCGCGCGAACGCCATCGCGCGAGGCCGAAAATCCGGCCCCGGCGCGCACGGTTCAACGCTTCGCTACACCGCGCCCTTCAGGAACGCGGCCAGCTTCTCGTACGCCACCGCGAGCGGAGGGATGGGCGCGCTCTCGTGGAGCTGGTGCGCCTGCGCCGTCTCACCGGGCCCGAAGTTCACCGCGTCCACGCCCCACTCACCAAAGCGCGCCACGTCCGTCCACGCCTGCTTCGACGCCGCCGGCAGGCCCGTGAGCGCCATCAGCCGCTGGAAGAGCGGGTTGCCCGCCGCCACCGGTCCACTGGGCGACGCATCCGTGAACTCCACGTCCGCGCGGCCCGCCACCAGCGCCAGCACGTCCTCCTTCGCCTGCGCCACGCTCTTGCCCGGGGCGAAGCGGTAGTTGAGGTTCAGCTCGAACGCCTCCGGCACCACGTTGCGCGCACGGCCTCCCTTGGCGAGCGTCGCGCTCATCACCTCGTAGAAGGGGAAGCCCGCGACGTTCACCTCCACGCGCTCGCGCCCCAACAGCTCCGTGAGGAACGGGCCCGCCTTGTGGATGGCGTTCTCCCCCTGCCACGGCCGCGCCGAGTGCGCGCTGCGCCCGTTGAAGCGCACCGTCACCTGCATGCTGCCGACACAGCCCACCTGCACCACGCCATCCGTGGGCTCCATCGCGATGCCGAAGCTCACGCGCGACAGGTCCGGCCGCTTCTCATACAGCGGGATGAGGCCGCTCTCCGCGTAGGCCCCCTCCTCGCGCTCGTACAACAGGAAGGCCACGTTGACGGGCAGCGTGTCCCGGCGCAGGTCCTCCGCCAGCGCCATCATCACCGCCAGGCCGCCCTTCATGTCGGACGCGCCCAGGCCGTGCACGCGCTCACCCTCGATGCGCGGCGCGCGGCCCACGTCACCCGGATGCATGGGCACCGTGTCCAGATGTCCGATGAGCGCCACCGTGGGCCGGGGGTCGTCCAGCGACCCCAGCAGCAGCGTGTGGCCTACGCGGAAGACGTCTTCACGGCGGAAGTGACGCAGCGCCCAGCCCTCGACGTGGTCCGCGATGGGACCCTCGTGGCCAATGGGGCTGTCGATGCGGCACAACTCGAGCGTCGTATGGGCAAGACGGGCGGCGAGGTCGTTGGAAGCCATGCGCGGCCCACCATACTCCCCACCTCCGCCCACTCCCAGCACGCCGCCCGGGCGCCTACAGGTCCTCGAAGGCCGTCACGCCGTCCAGCACCGTGACGGCGATGCACGCGGGCCCCTGCAGGGCCGTGAAGTCGTGCATGGAGCCGTCCGTCTTCTCCAGCTCCTCGCCCGGCCATACCTCATGGCCGTTGTCCTCGCGAAAGCCGCCCTCCAGCACCAGGTTCCACTCGCGGCCCTGGTGGGTGTGGCGGGGGTAGCGCGCCCCGGGCAGCAGCCGGACGATGGCCGCCATCATCCCCTCGCGCGCGGGGCCCGTCTCCACCGGCATCAACTCCACGCCGTCCACCGGCCCCGGCATCCAGTTGTTCGGATCCGCCATGGACTCCAGCAGCGACAGCGCCCGCTCCTGCGTCACATCCAGGAACGCGGCCACCTGCCCGCCCCAGCGGGCGAAGCGGCCGGGGCCTTCCATCTCCCGCATCAGGCGGGGAAGCGCTTCGGCCGGGGGTGGCACCGGGGCGATCAGCGTCCCGAGCGCATCCACGGCCGGCGTCAGTCGCGCCAGCTCCGCCCGGCACCGGGCACAGCCGTCCAGGTGAAGGGAGGCGGCCTCCCGTGGGGCCGGTTCCAGGGTCCCGAGCAGCCACTCGGGAAGGATGTCGTCGAGGTGTTCCATTGGGTTCTTGGGACCGCGTGGGTCACCGAGGTTCTATACGCGCCCCCGGCGACAGCGGATTTTCCGTCCTCACACGGGGACGGCGAACTCCCGCAGGGCCGCGTTCAGGCTCGTCTTCTGGTCGGTGGACGCCTTGCGCTGCCCGATGATGAGCGCACACGGGACCATGTACTTCCCGGCGGGGAACTCCTTCTCCCGCATCCCGGGAATCACCACGCTCCGGGCCGGCACGCGCCCCTTGTAGACGCGCTCCTCGGGGCCGGTGACGTCGATGATCTGCGTGGAGGCCGTCAGGACGACGTTGGCGCCCAGCACCGCCTCCTCCTCCACCACCACCCCCTCCACCACGATGGAGCGGCTGCCCAGGAAGGCCCCGTCCTCGATGATGACCGGCGTCGCGGAAGGCGGCTCCAGCACGCCGCCCAGCCCCACGCCGCCCGACAGGTGGACATGGCGGCCCACCTGCGCGCAGGAGCCCACCGTGGCCCAGGTGTCCACCATGGTGCCCGCGCCGACCCGGGCTCCGATGTTCACGTAGCCGGGCATCACCACCGCGCCCCGCTCCACGAAGGCCCCGTAGCGCACCGTGCCCGGGGGCACCACGCGCACACCCGCGGCCTCCAGGCCCTTCTTCAGCGGCACCTTGTCGTAGAACTCGAAGGGGCCCACCTCCATCACCCGCATCTCCGACACCGCGAAGAACAGGAGGATGGCCTCCTTCACCCAGGCATTCACCCGCCAGCCTTCAGGGCCCTTCTCCGCGACGCGCAATTCGCCGGCATCCAGCAGCGCCAGCGTTTCGCGCACCGCCGCCACGGTATCCACGTCCTTCAGCTTCGCGCGGTCCGCGAAGGCCGCGGACACCCTCTGGGAGAGGTCTTCGATGGAGGTGGCCATGGCCCGGGTTGAATCACACTTCAGCTTTTCGCGCCGCACCCGAGTGTCTTTCGTCCACCCCTACCGGAAGCCCGGCATCAGACGTGCGAAGCCCCCGGAATCTGGGCCAGCGGAAGGGTCTGGGTCGGGATTTCCCCGTGAAACATGGGGTCCGCCTTTGTCAGCGGGCCGGTGCCCTCGCGCAGGAGGACAGAGCCCTGGAGCACCCGTCCCACGGCGGACAGGGGCACCTCCTTCCAGTGCCGGTTGAACGGCGAGCGCCGGACATAGAGGTGCTCCTGGCCGATGAGCGCCACGTACCCCAGCAGGGCCCCGTTCGAGTCACGTACGCGCATGCCGCTGATGATGGAGCGCCGTTCGAACGGCGTGTCGTCGAAAGCCATCGGTCGTCACCTCCCTTTGATGAGGCAGAGGAAGCAAAGGTGGGGACGACCGGGAGCAGACGCGAGTGGCCCCTGCCCGCCCGCCCCCCTTCGAGAGGAACGGGCGGAGGAGTCCGCCACGCTACGGACCCACGGCCTTCGCCACCGCGTCCACCACCTCCTGGTCGGTGGGGAACGCCAGACCCGCCTTGCGGATGACGACCCGGCCGTTCACGGCGACTTCATAGATGCCCGAAGAGCCCTTCTTCAGCTCCGCTTCCAACTCCAGCTCTTCCTTCAGCGCGGCCGCCGCACGGGCGGCCCTGGGGGCGTACCCTCAAGCCGTGCAGTAGGTGATGGTCACCGTCGTCTGGGACATGGAAGGCCTCCTGGCGTTTCGGAAGGTGCGCGGAGTGCGCACGCCCGGTCACCCTTGGGTTAATTCGCGCGGGGGTCCGGCGCCAGTCCCGGCGGGCACGTTTCGCGTTCCACCGTCACCCGCTAGCTTGCGCCCGCCATGACGACCGTCTTTGCCCCCCTGGAAGCCGCCTACGACCCGGAGGCCTTCCGGACCACCGCCCACGCCCTGATGGACCAGCTCGCGGACTACCTGAAGGCCGCGCTGAAGGGGGGCACGATGCCGGTGCTGCCCTGGGCCCCGCCTTCCGTGAACCAGGAGCGCTTCGCCACGCCCTTCCCGGAGGAACCTCCCGCCGAACTGGCCCCGGCCTTCGCGCACCTCATGGCGCGCGTGCTGGAGGGCTCCCACCACCTGCACCACCCGCGCTACGTGGGCCACCAGGTGACGGCGCCGCTGCCGCTCGCGGCGCTGTGCGACGCCGTGTCGTCGCTGCTCAACAACGGCATGGCCGTGTACGAGATGGGCCCGGTGGCCACCGCGATGGAGCACCACGTGCTCGCGTGGATGGCCTCGAAGCTGGGCCTGCCGGAGGGCGCGCGCGGGGTGCTCACCTCCGGCGGCAGCGCGGGCAACCTCACCGCGCTTCTCGCCGCGCGGCAGGCGAAGGCCGGCTTCGATGCGTGGAAGGGCGGCGCGCACGCGGGCCCGCCCCTGACGGTGCTCGTCCCCCGCTCCGCCCACTACTGCCTGGCCCGGGCGGTCCGCATCATGGGCTGGGGCGAAGGCGGCCTCACGCCGGTGGACGTGGACGCGCACTTCCGCGTGCGGCCGGACGCGCTGGAGGACGCGCTCCAGGAGGCCCTGAAGAAGGGGCGCAAGCCCATCGCGGTGGTGGCCAGCGCGGGCTCCACCGCCACCGGCGCCTTCGACCCGCTGGAGCCGGTGGCGGACTTCGCCGAAAAGCACGGCCTGTGGTTCCACGTGGACGGCGCGCACGGGGCCGCCGCCAGCCTGAGCCCGAAGTACCGAGCGCAGGTGAAGGGCATCGAGCGGGCGGACTCCGTGGTGTGGGACGCGCACAAGGGCCTGCTCATGCCCGCGCTGGTGACGGCGGTGCTCTTCCGCGACGGGGCGCGCTCCTTCGACGCCTTCTCCCAGGAGGCCCACTACCTCTTCCACGGCGACGACCCGCGCCCCTACAGCGACGTAGGCCTGCGCACGCTGGAGTGCACCAAGGAGATGATGCCCCTCAAGGTGTACGCGTGCCTGTCCGTGCTGGGCACGCGCGTCTTCGAGGAGGCCGTCACCGCGTCCTACGACCAGGCCCGGCGGTTCGCGGACATGCTCGCGGCCACCCCGGACTTCCAGGTGGCGGTGCCCCCGGACTGCAACATCGTCTGCTTCCGCCACACACCCGCGCACGTGCCGAAGGAAGGCTGGGATGCCCTCCAGGCCCGCCTGCGGGAAGCGCTGGTCACCGGGGGAAATTTCTACCTGGTGCAGACACGGCTGCCAGACGGGGTGTACCTGCGCACCACCCTCATCCACCCCCTCACCGGGGATGGGGACCTGGAGGCGCTCCTGGAGGCCCTCCGGCGAGCGGCGGCACCCTGAATTTTGTGTGCAAGGGAGTCGCCCGGGGCCACGAAACGCGATAGGGGCGGGTCGCCATGCTCGTCTCGCTCGTCATCCCCGTCTACAACGAGATTCCCACCCTGGCGGAAATCCTCCGCCGCTGCATCGCCGTGGACTTCCCGAAGGAACTCGTCCTGGTGGATGACTGCTCCAAGGACGGCAGCCGCGAGTTCCTGCGGCAGCTGTCCGAACAGGGCCTGGCGCTCCTGGGGGGCAACCCGACGAACCGCAACGAAGTGCGCGTGCTCTTCCAGGACAAGAACCAGGGCAAGGGGGCCGCGCTGCGCCGGGGATTCGCCGAGGCCACCGGGGACATCATCCTCGTGCAGGACGCGGACCTGGAATACGACCCCCGGGACATCCCGCGCGTCATCCAGCCCATCCTGGACGGGGACGCGGACGTCGTCTTCGGCAGCCGCTTCATCGGTTCGCCGCGCCGGGTGCTCTATTACTGGCATACGGTGCTGAACAACCTGCTGACCATGCTCTCCAACATGACCAGCGGACTCAACGTCACCGACATGGAAACCTGCTACAAGGCATTCCGTGCGGAGGTGTTGCGGTCCGTGCACGTGGAGGAGGACCGCTTCGGCTTCGAACCCGAAATCACCGCCAAGGTGGCGCGCGGCAACTGGCGCGTGTTCGAGGTGCCCATCAGCTACCACGGGCGCACCTACGAGGAGGGCAAGAAGATTGGATGGAAGGACGGCGTGCGCGCCCTCTACGCCATCGCGAA
Organism: Corallococcus sp. bb12-1; assembly: GCF_026626765.1. NCBI lineage: Bacteria > Pseudomonadati > Myxococcota > Myxococcia > Myxococcales > Myxococcaceae > Corallococcus > Corallococcus sp. bb12-1. The sequence continues at coordinate 656,453 of NZ_JAPNJZ010000001.1, forward strand.
GTACTCCGTGAAGCGCTGACGCCCGCCCGGCTGCTGTCCTGGGGAGGATGCGCTCATCCCCCCGGACGGACCGGCGGGAGTGCGGAGAATGGAACACAGCGGCCGCTGGGGCTGGTTATCCAGCAGGCGGAACCCCAAGGTGCTTCCGGCTTTTCTTCCTCCGTATTGCGGCGCGTAGTAGTTTCGTCAACGCACTCCGTCTGAAGGGCTGGGAAGTTTCGGGGCCCTTCCGAAAGTTTCCGCCCCCGTATGTTCGACTGGCTCCACACCCTGTTTTCGCGCGACCTCGCCATCGACCTGGGTACGGCGAACACGCTCATCTACATCCGCGGTCAGGGCATCGTCTCCAACGAGCCCTCGGTCGTGGCGGTGCAGCATGATTCGCGCGGGGGCAAGAAGGTCCTCGCGGTGGGCAAGGAGGCCAAGGAGATGCTCGGCAGGACGCCGGGCAACATCGTGGCCATCCGGCCCATGAAGGACGGCGTCATCGCCGACTTCGAAATCACCGCCGCGATGCTGCGCTACTTCATCCAGAGCGCGCACAACCGCAAGACGCTGGTGAACCCGCGCATCATCATCGGCATCCCGTCCGGCATCACGGAGGTGGAGCGTCGCGCCGTGCGCGAGGCCGCCGCCAACGCGGGCGCCCGGGAGGTCTACCTCATCGAGCAGCCCATGGCCGCGGCGATTGGCGCGGGCCTGCCGGTGACGGAGCCCAGCGGCAACATGATTGTCGACATCGGCGGTGGCACGTCCGACGTCGCGGTCATCAGCCTCGCGGGCATCGTGTTCGCCAAGTCGGTGCGCATCGGCGGCGACAAGCTGGACGAGGCGATCATCCAGTACGTCAAGCGCAAGTACAACCTGCTCATCGGTGAGCGCACGGCGGAGCTCATCAAGATGGGCATCGGCACGGCGTACCCGACGGACGAGGTCATGACCATGGAGATCAAGGGTCGCGACCTGGTGGCCGGCGTGCCGCGCACGCTCACGGTGTCCAGCGACGAGGTCCGCGACGCGCTCGCGGAGCCCGTCAACGGCATCGTCGAAGCGGTGAAGCTGACGCTGGAGCGCACGCCGCCGGAGCTGGCCGGTGACATCGCCGACAGAGGCATCGTGCTGGCCGGTGGCGGCGCGCTGCTCAAGAACCTGGACACGCTCCTGCGCGAGGAGACCGGCCTGCCGGTGTTCCTCGCCGAGGACCCGCTCTCCGCCGTGGTGATTGGCGCGGGCAAGGCGCTGGAGTCGCTCGACATCCTCCGCCAGGTCTGCCAGCCGGGCTGAGTCTCCTTCAGCCCTTCGCAGTGCCGTGACGGCGCCGGACCCGCTTCAGGGGTCGGCGCCGTTCGCGTTTCCGGACGCCGGGGTGCCTGCGGCGGGGGTGACAGCGGCGGGGGCGCCCTTCGGCGGCGGCAGTCCGGTGGGCTCCACCACCCGCGCCTCGCAGTTGGGCCGGCGGCCCTCGCGGTTGTTCTCCTCCTGGTTCCAATGCCGGATGAGGTCGCCCGTCAGCATGACCATGACGTTCTCGGGGTGCTTGTGGGACACCTTGGTGTCCATGCACGCGTCGAAGGCGAGCTTCATCCAGACAGGCGCGGCGCGGACGGAGAAGCCCTGGAGCGCATCCAGGTCTACGAGTCCGTCCAGCCGACCCGTGAACACCGTGTAGCCCTCCTTCGCCTCGCGGCGGGCGTGGGCCAGCACGGCGGCGGCGCGCAGGCCCGGCGCCAGGCGGGAGAACGCCGGGGTGACCTCACCGGAGTGCAGGTACTTGAGCAGCGGGTCGCGGGCGAAGAGCAGCGGCAGGGACGTGGTGAAGAGGCGCTTGCCCCGCGCATCCCCCGTGCGCGTGAGCTCCAGGGCGAGCAGCGCGACGACCTCCGGCTCCATGCGGGACAGCACCGCGTCGGACGCCTTCGCGGCCTGCTCCATCGCGCGCGCGGGCTGCTCCAGCGTGTCCCGCGTGAGGCCCAGCACCTCACGGTCGATGGGGGACGGCAGCGCCAGCCGCTCCTCCTCCTTCGGCATCCTCCTGCCGGTGAGCAGGTCCAGCAGCAGCATCTGCTCCGGCTGCCGCGTCATGGCCCCGGGAATCCAGTCGCGCAGCACGTAGGGCGTGTGCGCGGGCCCGACGACCTCCGCCAGCCGCCCGGCCAGCACCAGGAACTCCCAGGCCCGGTGACGGGGGTCCTGGCCGTAGCGGTGCACCAGCGCCGTCGCCGCGTCCCGGCGCCACGCGCGCAGGTGGATGCGGACGAACAGCTCCAATTGCTCCTCGGTTTCGGGCGGATGCTTCGCGGTGAATGCCTCCACCTGACGGGAGGTCTCCCGCACGAAGTCCCGGGTGGAGCCCGCCGTCTGCTCCCGCGACGCCAGCGGATCCTCCAACTCCTTGCGCCAGCGGGCCTCCAGCAGCGCGCGGCCGACGTCGGGCGAGTCCGGGAAGCGCTTCGCCAGGCTCTCGTATTCAGGCAGGGCCAGGGACGACAGCACCTCCATCGTTCGGGCCCGCCGCAGGTAGAGGGCGGGCAGCGGCTGATCCCGGAACGCGTTCTCGTGTTCGTAGTAGCGCTCCAGGGCTTCCTTTCCCAGGCCCACGGAGGCCATCAGGTCCTGCGCCAGGGATTGGGCGCCCGGGTCGTTCTGCCACTGGTGCATCAGCATCCGGGCGAAGGGCGCGGTGTTCTTCGCGCGCGGGTCGCCGGGCCGGTGGTCGTGGGTCTGCGCATCCGCGAGCAGGACGCCGCGGGCCGCCAGCTCACGCGCTCGGACGTTGTCCGCCTCCACCTCCGCGACGGCGGAGGCCACCTGTCCCGCGGCCTGCCAGCGGCCCGCCTCCATGTGGGCGAGCACGGTGGACTCCCAGTTCGCCTTCGCGACGACAAGCTGCTCCTCCGGGAAGAGCACCAACCCGGTGCCCGACAGGGGCCGGCGGCCCGACAGGTCCGTCGCGTGCGAGGACGGGAGCGAGTGGCCTTCCAGCGTCGCCGCGCCGCGCACGTTGTAGACGATGTGATCGCCATCCGTGGGCAGCACCACGTCCTCGAAGGGCCACTCCGAACCGGGCCAGTTCGCCCGGCCGTGCGGCGCTTCGTCCTTCTCCAGCGTCACGACGCCGTCGACCCGCGCTCCGGGCGCCAGCTCCCAGTGCTGCGCGCCGATGCGCACCTCCACCGTCCGCGACAGGCCGTTGACCACCGACACGGCGTGCTTCTGGCCCAACGTAAGCAATGCGCCGCCCAACCCCACGCCCACGCCGAGCCCCAACACCACACAGCCCACGACGCCCGCGCGGCGCCAGGCCCGCCGCGCCGGAGGCGGCACCTGCCCGATGACCTGGAGCGGCGCCGAGGCACTCGCGCGAACCAGATAGTCATTGAGCGGCCACACCGGCAGCCCGAACACCGTCACGGTGCGCTCGGCGACGAAGGGGGCGTCAGGCGCGGTGGACGCGGGCTGGCCCTTCCACCGCAGGCCCGTGCCCAGGAAGGAAGGCGTCCGGGGAGTCGGGGCCGAGGTGACGAACGCCCCCCGGCCCTCCACCAGCGCGGCGAGCAGGTCGCGCGTGGGCCCCGGGCGCTCCTTGTCCAGCCTTCGCACCAGCAACGCATGCACCTTCCACGCATCCCCCGTCGCGAGCGCCTCCGACAGCGCGGCGTCCGGCAGCAGTTCGGCCAGACGTGGTGCGCGCTCCAGCAGGCCGCTGGGATCCGTGGGAAGGGCGAGGGACATGGGGGCGCATTCAACCCGTCACCCAGAGGGTGGGGGCAAGCCCCCCGAATCTTGAATTCCGCCCCGTGGGTGCCTGATGCTCCGCGCCATGGACGCGATGACCCTCTGGATGATCACCGTCGCCATCGCCGTCAAGATGGGAGGCTCCCTGGACCGCCGCGACCGGCGCGACGTCCCTCCCGATGAGTCCCGCCCGATGCGGCCCCTCCCCCGCGCCCTGCTCATCTATGGCTACAGCTCGGCCGCGGTGCTCCTGGTCCGCTTCATCATCAGCCGGACGTAGCCACCCGAGCCGGCGGGCCGGCCCTCAGTGCTTGCCGTACTCCAGCTTCGTGCCCTTGCGCTGCGCGTAGATGTACGCCTCCATCGCGCGCATCCTCGGGTCCCCGTCCGCCAGCGGCTTGCCGCGCGCCGGGTTCTCGATGCACCAGTTGATCATGTCGCGCAGCAGCGCCACGCGGCCCAACTGCACCTGGTACTTGGGATAGGTCTCCGGGTGGGTGTTGGCAGCGTCCGGATGGCACATGTCACACGACACGCCCACCGTGCCGCCCACGGCCTCCGCGTCGTGGAACACGCGGTGGCCCTCCTTCACGAACGCCTGCGTGGAGTCCGCCCATATCTGTTCATCGCGCTCGGAGTAGGCGCCGTAGGTGTGGCCCGTCTGCACGTTCGCCTTCTGCTGCTGGGGCACCGCCTTCGCGCCCGACTCCGCGCCCACGCCACCCGGGCGCACGGCGCTGCCCGCGGGCTTCGAGCCCGGGTTGGGCTGCGGCGCGGGTGAGGGGGACGTCTTCGCACCCGGGGGCGTGGCCTGGGCCAACACCGGAGCCGGGTCCGGAACATCGTCCCAGAGCGCGTCCGGGTTCTTCTGGCGCCAGTCACTCATCAGCTTCGCGGAGGCACGCATCGCCTGCTCTCGCGTGAGCTTCTCGCCTTCCTTCACGCCTTCCACCTCCAGCGACGTCTCACCGTCGCACAGGCCCAGCACCAGGTTGCCGTCCTTCGACGCGGGCACGACGTGCTTCGGCAGGGGCTCCGACACCGGAGGCGCCGGCTTCGTGGCGGGGGACGTGGCCAGGGCCACGCCGCCAGCGAAGGACAGGGCCGCGCACGGGACCACGAGCAGCTTCATTCGCAAGGTCATGAGAGGGGGTCCTCGTCGGGGCTTTCAGTAGGTGGGCAGCTTGGGCTTGGGGGGCGAGGACTGCCTGCCATTGGAGGCCAGATAGCCGGAGCGCACGGTGATGGGGTCGCGCTGCCAGAGGTTGTAGACCTTGTCCACCAGCCCCGACTCCAGCACGTCCATGCGCCCCGTCCCGCAGCCATCGAACTGGCTGAACGGGTCCGCGCGGTTCATGGGCACCGTGAGCGCGGGCAGGCCCTCCGGCGCGTACGGCCACGGCCACGCGGTGGACAGCATCCCGTGGAACTGGATGTTGCCAATGCGGTTGCTGAGCAGCTGGTGCGTGTGGCCGTGGATGACGGTGACCTTGTCGTACGGCTTGAGGATGGCCTGCACCTCGTCCGCGTCGTCGGTCCAGAAGTTCCAGGGCTTGTAATACTTGTACAGCGGCGAGTGGCTGAACACGATGAGGGGCGTCGTCTTCGCCACCTTGGCCAGGTCGTTCTGGAGCCACTGGCGCTGCTCGCCACCGACCTCGAAGCGGGACTGGATGCCATTGTCCAGGCCGGCGACGATCTTCATCCGCTCCATGGGGGTGAGCTTGCGCTCCGTCCAGAAATCCTTCTCATGGATGGAGTTGAGCACCACGAAGTGCACGCCCTTGTGGTCGAAGGAGTAGTTGGGCGCGCCGAACAGGTCGCGCCACAGCTCGCCCATGTCCAGGAACCAGTCGTGTTCGCCCACCATCATCTTGATGGGGGCCTTCACGCTCTTGAGGATTTGAGCGCCCAGCTTCAGCTCCCCCGCCTGCCCCAGCTGCGCCAGGTCCCCGCCGAAGAGCACGAAGTCCGGCTGCGGGTCCAACGCGTTGACGTCGTCCACGGCCTTGAGGATGGCGCGCACGAAGCGGTCGTTGAGCTTGTTCTCATACAGGTGCGTGTCGGAGATGTACGCGAAGGAGAACTTCGGCTTCTCCCCCTGCGCCTCCGCCACGTTGACCAGCTGGAAGCCCTGGGGGGTGAGCTTGCCCATGCCCGCGACGATGCCGGCGGAGATGCCCGCGACGCGCAAGAAGGCGCGGCGATCCAACCGCTTCAGGCCCTCGAAGAAGGCCTCGCGTTCGGCTTGATGCTTGGACTCGATGCTCTGGAACTTGTTGCCCATGGCGCGCCTCCGCTATCGCTGCTTGGTGGTCGTCACCGGGGTGACGTCGCCGTAGATGCCCAGGTCCGCCGGGTTCTTCACGTTCAGGTCCGGGTTGGGAGCCAGGTCGCCCAGGTTGCCCTTCTTGCCCAGGGCCACGGCGGTGTCCCGCTCCGGCCGGGTGTTCTTCCGGGCGCGCTGCTTCGCGAGCTGTTCCTTGTTGAGCTTGTCGAACTTCGTGTCCGTGAGCGCGAAGAGGAACGCCACCAGGTCGTCGATTTCCGGCTCGGTGAGGCCCAGCCGCTGCATCCCCCCGTCGAGGAAGGGATTGGCCACGCCGCCCTTGTTGTAGTGGTCCATCACGTCCCACAGCGTGGTGAGCGACCCGTCGTGCATGTACGGCCCGGTGATGCCCACGTTGCGCAGGGTGGGCGTCTTGAACGAGCCCACGTCGTTCTCCTGCTTCGTCACCAGGAAGCGGCCCAGCTCGGAGAACTCCGTCTGGAGCGCCAGCTCGTCAATCTGCTTCTCGTCCCCGGTGCGCACCACCTGCACGCCCTTGCGCGCCAGGACGACGAAGTCCTGCTTGTGCGCGGCGACGCCGATGTTGTGGAACTTCTGGTCGCTGAACAGCGGCGATACGGCATTGCCCGCGTGACAGGAGTTGCAGCGCGCCTTGCCGTTGAAGAGCGCCCAGCCGTTCTTCTCCGACGCGGTGAGCGCCTTGGAGTCCCCGGTGATGAACGTGTCGAAGCGCGCGCTGCCGGAGAACTGCATCCGCTCGAACGCGGCGATGGCCGCCGCCAGGTCGTCGTAGTTCACCTCGCGGCCGAACACCTTCTTGAACTCCTCGGCGTACTCCGGGATGGCCCGGACCTTCTTCACCACCGACTCCTCGTCGGGCATGCCCATCTCACGCGGGTTGAGGATGGGCAGCTTCGCCTGGTCCTCCAGCGTGCCCGCGCGGCCATCCCAGAACTGCGTGGCGTTGAAGAGCGCGTTGAGCACCGTGGGGCTGTTGCGCGTCACCTTCTGCTGGCGGATGCCTTCCGACAGCGCCTTGCCGTCGGTGAAGCCCAGTTCCGGCTCATGGCACGTCATGCACGCCACGGTGTTGTCCGCCGACAGGCGCTTCTCCCGGAAGAGCTTCTCCCCCAGCGCCACCTTCTCCGGCGTGGGCTCCGAACCCGGCGGCACCGCCAGCCGCCACAGCGTCGCGGAGACGCCGGGTGGAAGCCGCGGAGGATTCGTGGAGGGGGCCTGCGAAGGCGGGGGCGCCGCGAGCGCCACACCGGTGTTGAGCACCACGGCGAGCACCGTGACGACGCCCGAAGGCAGCCGCATGACACCCCTCCCGCCAGCCCTCAGGAGCCCACGCGGGACATCCGCGCGACCTGCGACCGGATGCCTCTCATTTCACGCAAGGCGGGCAAGTCGGGCAATGTCACTCCGACCGTGGGATGCGTGAAGTGTCTTGGATGTGAACCTCCGGATCCGCCGTGGGAGATGGATCCCGGCGGGGCTTCATCTTTCCATGGCGGCTGAACGCTGGCGTACGCGAGTGAGCCACGGCGTGAGACGCGAGCCCGCCGCCAGCGGCCGTGACACGTCAGGGACCGCGCCTGACGCGTCCGCGACGACGGTGCCCCCTGGCGACCGGGAGCGGCGCCTCGACGCTGGCCCCGCGCCCTCTCGGGACCTACGCTTCCGGGGATGACGGAATCGCGAGCCGCGGACGCGTTCGAAGCGCTGGCCTCCTTTCTGGAGGCGAACGGCAAGAGCCATTGGATCCGCAGAGGCACACCGGCCCACGATGCGCCGCACCCGCTCTGGGCGCACCTGGTCCCCTCCTCACTGCGCGCGTTCGTCGCACGCTGCGGGTATCCGTCCATCCTGGCTCCGAAACTCCGCATGACACTCGTGCCCCTGCACGTGCAGCCAGCCATCGGGCTCGCGGAGCCCGGTTTCGACTGGCACCTCTACAAGGCGCTCCTCCAGACGGCCGTGCGTCGCGCCAATGGCGCGTTCTTCGCGGGCTACGACTTCTCCGACGTGGGCGGCTGGTGCCTGAGGAACGATGGGAAGGGCGAGCGCGTCTGGGGCGTCGAGGACAGCCTCGCGATTCCCGGCAACGACCAGGGCCCCTTCGAGGACTGGTTCATCGCCTGTCTCCAGGCGGTGCACCTCGCGGCCAGCAAGGCACCGGCGGCGGGAGGCACGGCGAAGAAGAAGCGGCCGAGCGACCCCTCCAATGAACTCCGCATGTATGACGAATACGTGTCCCTGAACCCCGTAGCGGTGATGCAGGACGCGAAGTGGCCCAACGGCACCGCGAAGTCAGAGGGAGCGTTTCTCGACAACAAACCCGAGGGGCCTTTCCGCTTCTTCTACGCGACCGGAGCGCCCCTGGCTTCTGGCCACTTCGAGAGCGGGGTGCGGCAGGGCACCTGGCGGTATCACCTGCCGCCGAGCCACACCGAGGATGCCGCCGAGAAGCGGCTCTGGGGCGAGGGGGAGGTGAAGGATGGGCTCGAGGAGGGCCCCTGGACCGGCTCCGATTCCGGGAGCCCTCGGGAGCGGACGCGCGTGTTCCGCTCCGGCGTGATTGAAGCCCAGGAGCGTCGGGGCTGACCTACGCTTCGGGGACGCGCAGGTCGCGTGAGCGCAGCAGCATCGCGGACGCGGTGGCGGGGGCGAGCACCGATGCGGCGATGATGCACCAGTCCCACGGCCCCCGGGCCCGGACCGCGTTGAACGTCATGGCCTGGACCAATGTCAGACAGGCATCCACGGTGGTGAGCCGCCCCAGCAGCGTGGCCAGTCCATCCCGCCAGCGGCGCATGAGGAGCAGCAGGCCCGCGACGAGCCCCACGTCGAATACCACCCAACCCCACTGCACCCAGGGCGAGGGAAACCACGGGGCACTCACCGGCAACGCGAGCAACACCGTCCACGGCACCAGCAGCGCGGTCAGCGTGCGCACGAAGAAGCGGGGCCTGCGCAGCAGGGTGACGAGCCCGAACTTCACCAGGCTGCCCCGCGCGAAGGCTCGCAGCGCGTCGTAGACGGCCCACGGAGCCGGTTCATCCGAGGGGTGGGAGAGGAAGAGGGGCACCCAGGCGTCGGGGCGGAACTTGGCCTTGAAGGCGCGCAGGCCCTCGAAGTCGAACAGGGGGCGGCCGGCGTTGCGCGCGAATCGCAGCCAGGGACGCACCGGGCCTGAAAGCGGCGCCAATCCCAGCGTCACATACCGACGGCCGTTCGCCGCGGCGGCGCGCATCGCGGCGTCCACCAGGGTCTCCGCGGTGCCGTTGGGCGCGGAGGGTTCGCGCAGCAGGTCCTGGAGGAACCAGCCGTCGCGCGCGAACACGGGCGTCACGGAGAGGAAGCCCACCACGCGGCCCTCGACCTCCGCGACGAAGGCCCGGCGTTCGCGGGCGAAGGCGCCCGGGGCCAGTCCCACCAGGAAGCCCATGGTCGCCATCCGCCGGGAGTCCAGCCAGTGCTCGGCCAGCACCTCCACCGCCTCGCGCAGCGGGTGGCCCGGCGTCTCCATCACCTCCGCGGGCACCTCGCGCACTCGGACGGAGTGGGCCCGGGCGCGGCGCAGTTGTTCGCGCAGGCTGCGGCTGCCGCGCACCACCGTCTCCCAGTTCGCCGGGTCCCACACCGGCTGCTCGCCAATGGGCAGCTCGTGGAAGGGGACGAGCTCGGAGAAGCGGGACTCGGTGGCGAAGAAGCTCACGCGCCGGCCCGCGCTCCGAGCCGCCTGGTGGAAGCCCTCCACCAGGGCCCGCACCCGCTCCGGCGCGGCGATGGGGCCGCCTCCCGCCACCCATGCGCCGCCGGTGTCCACGTACGCCACGCACCCGTCTCCGGCTGGCGCGAACCAGTAGCGGAAGCCCGGTTGCAGCACCTGGAAGGACGTCGCGTTCCAGCCGTGGTGGCGCAGCAGCGCCAGCACCCGTTCGCGTTCGTCCTCCTCGCCCGGGGCGGAGGCTGGAGAAGAGGCGGTCATGTCGTTGGCGTTCAAGCTACGTCCAGCATTGCTCCACCGCCAGACAAAGCCTCCCCGAGCCTCCTGGCGAGCGGGGCCTCGCGGACAGGCCTCCTTCCAGGACCCGGCGTGAGAGACGCTCCGCCCCAGAGTGGAGCGCGCGGGTGAATGGATCCAATCGGGCCGGTGAAACGCACTGATGAAAGCTCGTCCCCGTTTTCCAGAGCGGATGCGTTGCTTGTGCCGAATCTGGGAACGCGGTGGGTGGGTTGTAGCAACGCTTCAGCGCCTCCCTGGGACGGCCCTCCCTTGGGGGCGCTGAAGCGCGTGGTTCAGCGCAAGCGCTCGAAGGCCTGGAGACAGAACTCCACGAAGGCGCGCACCTTCGCGGGGATGAGCCGGCGGTGGGGATGGACCAGGAAGATGCCGCGCCCGACCACCGGGGTGTCCGGAAGCAACGGCACCAGCGTGCCCGCGCGCAGTTCGTCCCGCACCAGATACACGGGCAGGTTGGCGATACCGCGCCCCTGGAGGGCGGCCTGTCGCAGGATGAGGTTGTTGTTGGCCTGGAAGGGTCCAGACACGCGCAGGCCGCGACGACCGCCGGGGATTTCGAGCTGCCACTCCATGGGGCCCTGGCCGCGCTTGAAGACCAGGCAGTCGTGCGCCATCAGGTCGTCCGGGGTGCTCGGAGTCCCGCGCCGCTGGAGATACGCGGGACTCGCGCAGAGGATGCGCTGTTCGGGAGCGAGCCGCCGCACCACCAGCGTGCTGTCCTTCAATTCGTCCGCGATGCGGATCGCCACGTCGAACCCTTCCTCCACCAGGTCCACCAGCCGATCACTGGCGTCCAGGTCCACCTGCACGTCGGGGTGGACGGCCTGGAATGCGGCGGCCATGGCGGCGACCTGGACCTCGCCCAGCACTGCGGGCACGGCGATGCGCAGCAGCCCCCGGGGCCGCTCGTCCAGGGCCGTCACCGACAGCGCGGCATCCTCCAGCTCCGACAGCACCCGGCGGCAGTGTTCGTAGAAGAGGCTGCCCGCCTCCGTGAGGCTCACGTGGTGCGTGGTCCTCCGTAGCAGGCGAGCGCCCAGACGGGACTCCAGGTGGGCCACCTGCTTGCTCACCGCGGAGGGTGTCAGGCCCAGGCGCCGAGCCGCAGCGGAGAAGCCTCCGTCCTCCACGGCGCGCACGAAGGCGTGCAGGGGCATGACCTCATCGAACAGCAGGGGCGTCGTTCTTTTCCGCTGGGGCACAGGCGTCGTTCCTCGGGGCCACGTTCCCAATCCGGACCGCGCGGCGCAAGAGAAGGACCACGGGGCGCGCACGACGCGCTCCCGGAGGAGAAACCATGCGAACGCCTTCCACTGAAACGCCCCCGGAGTCCGGACACCTGTTCGGCCTCACCGATGGCGAGGCCGGTTACGCCCTGCTGCGCGTCACCCTGGGCCTCAACATCCTGCTGCACGGAGTCCTCCGGCTGGTGGGCGGACCCGGGGTCTTCGCCGACAGTCTGGTGAAGGCCTTCACAGGCTCCCTGATGCCCACGGCGCTGGTGCGCCCCTTCGCGCTCGTCCTGCCCTTCGCTGAAACGCTGGTGGGCGCGCTGCTCCTTGTCGGCCTGCTGACGCGCCCCGTGCTCGCCGCCGGAGGACTGCTGATGATGGCGCTCGTCTTCGGCACGGCGCTGCGCGGGGAGTGGGAGACGCTGAGCGTGCAGATGCTCTACGTCGGCTTCTACGCCGCGCTGCTGGGCACCGCCCGCTTCAACCGGCTGTCCCTGGACCGGCTGCGATTGCCCGTCACGGCCGCCACTTCGCATCCGGTGTCCTGAGTTCCTTCCCCTGCCCTGCCCTGGAGTCCCCTATGAGCACCCGACGTCAATTCCTGTCACAGAGCGCCCTGGCCACGGGTGCGCTCGCGATGTCACGCACCGCGAGCGCCGCCGCGCCGGAAGCTCCCACGCGCGGCAAGAAGGAGCCCACCGTTTCCACGAAGAAGGGCTTCTGGCCGAACGGGGCACGGCTGGCCATCTCCCTGTCCCTCCAGTTCGAATCCGGCGCGCAGCCCGAGCGCGGCGCGAGCAGTCCGTTCCCTCCCATCGACCCGAAGTACCCGGACCTGCCTGTGGCCACCTGGTACGAGTACGGCGTGAGGGAGGGCATCCCGCGCCTGCTGGAGATGTTCGCGCGGCGGGGCATCCACGTGACCTCGCACATGGTGGGGCAGGCGGTGGAGCGCAACCCGGCGCTGGCGAAGGAGATCGTGGAGCGCGGGCATGAGGCCGCGGCGCATGGACAGACGTGGACGCCCCAGTTCTCCATGACGCCCGAGGAGGAGCGCGCCTCCTACGAGGCCAACGTGCGCGCCATCCAGCGGGCCACAGGACAGACGCCGGTGGGCTTCAACGCTTTCTGGATGCGGGGCACGCCCCGGACGCTGGAGATCCTCCAGGACCTGGGCTTCCTGTATCACATTGACGACGTGAGCCGGGACGAGCCCTTCGTCGTGGACGTGCGGGGCAAGCCCTTCGCTGTGGTGCCCTACACGCTGGGCATGAACGACATCATCAGCTTCGAGTTGCGCAACTACATCGCCGAGCAGTTCGCCAGCGAGCTCAAGAACGAATTCGACGCGCTGTACGCCGAAGCGGGTGGGCGCCGCCGGATGATGTCCGTGAGCATGCATGACCGCATCTCCGGCAGGCCGGGACGCGTGAAGATGCTGGAGGAGTTCATCCGCTACGCGCAGCGCCAGCCGGGCGTCTGGTTCGCGCGGAAGGATGAGTTGGCACGCTGGACGCTGGAGCAGGCGGGGACCTGAGCCGGCCCCCTCACTTCACGCTACGGACCGTCCTCGTCCGCGTCGTCGCCAGTGTCCTCGGACGCGCGGCCGAGCAACCGGTCCACCTCCTTGTGCGCGGCCTCTTCCTGGTCCGCGCTGATGCGGCGGTAGACCTTGAGCGCATGCACCACGCGGTGCGAGTGCTTCAACAGCGCGCTCGAACCGCTCGACGGGGAGCGCTTGCGCGGAGACGGCAGCATCGAGGCAAGCACCGCGCCCTGGGCCACGGTGAGCTGGGACGCGGACACGCCGAAGTGCTCGCGCGCTCCGGCCTCAATGCCATACACGCCGTTTCCCCACTCCACGACGTTGAGGTACAGCGTGAGGATGCGCTGCTTGGTGAGCGCCTCCTCCAGCCGGTGGGCCAGCATCAGCTCCTTCGCCTTGCGAAGCAGGCTGCGGTCCGTGGACAGCCAGAGGTTCTTCGCCAGCTGCTGCGTGAGCGTGGACGCGCCCCGGCCCAGCTTGCCCTCCTCCACCGCCTGCCCCACCGCTCGCGCCAGCTCCACCGTGTCCACGCCGTCGTGCAGGTAGAAGCTCGCGTCCTCGGAGAGGAGCACCGCGTCCACCGCGGGCTTGGAGATGGCGGACAGGGACACCCACTGCTGGCGACGGCGGGGCTTGCGTCCTGCCTCGCGCGCCTCGTCCGCCCGCTGATCCATCAGCGCCGTCGTCTTCGGGTTCTCCTTCGCCAGGGGACGCGCGTCCGGCAGCGTGACGTACGCGTGCGTGGTGAGCCCCAGCCCCGCGAGCAGCAGGCCTCCCAGGACCCAGCGCCCCCACCGCCGACGCAGTGACGGCGCGGGGACTTCCGGCGGCGATGGCGGGGACGATACGGGACCGACACCGGACCTCGCTGAGGTGTCGAGTTCACCAGCGAATGCAGCAGGACCGGCCCTGGCTCCAGCGATGAGCCTCGCGGAGGTGTCGGGTTCGCCGGCGGAAGCCGCCGGCCCGGCAACGGCTCCGGCGCTGGACCTCGCGACCGGGGCGGGAGCACCGGGCGCGTCAGGCTCCGCGCCAGACGTCGGCGTCGCGCTGGAGACCGTGGACTCCATGCCCGGGGTGGACGCGGCAGTGGGCTCCGAGCCGGGCTCGGAGTTCGGGGCTTCGGGCGGACCTTCGGCTTCGACCTTGGACATCGCCAGCCGTGTCTAGCGCCGGGCGCCCGTGGCGTCACCCTTCACGAACTGGACGGAGGCCAGACGCTGCTGCGGCTCGGGCGAGCGCCAGCGCTCGTCCACGGCGGCGAAGCCCGCCACCAGCTCTCCGGCCAGGTAGCCGCGCGTCTTCTTCCCCTTGCGGCGCAGCCAATCGTTGACGACGCGACCCTTCTCATCCCGGCGCGCTTCCGGCTGCAGGAGGTTGAAGCGCGAGCGCTTCACCAGCCCCCCGGACTTGTGCACGAACGTCACCGTGCCGTCCGCGCCCACCCGCTCCACGATGCCGATGTGCGTGAGGCCATCGTTGATGAGCCCATCGCGGTTGCGGTCGAACGTCTCCTTGAAGAACACCAGCGCCCCAGGCGTGGGCGCCTCCGTGAGCATGCCCAGCGCCTGCGCCTTGCGGTGGATGGCGGTGACGCCGTTCTCCTCCGGCATCACGTCGTCGGGCAGCAGGTCCAACCGCCGCTGCTGGAAGGCCAGCCGCGCCATCCCCGAGCAGTCGTCGTTCATCGTCTGACTCACCGACGCCAGCGTCGTCAGCCCCACCCAGGACTTCGCCCGCCACAGCGCCCGCTCCGCTAGCACCACCGGCGTGGCCCGCTTCGTCGCCGTCGCCTTGTTCGCGGCCTCGGCCGCGCCCCCCCACACCAGCGCGCTCACCAACGCGCCCACCCACACGCCTCGTCCCATGCGCTCGCGACAGAGCAACAGGCGTGCCCGGCCCACACCGGGCCCCACGTGTCCATCTCAGGACGGGGTGTGCTCGCGGCGCCTGCATGGGTGGGCAAGGAAGTTCCCACCCATGGCAACGGCGCGCCCTGCCTCCGCGCCCTGGCGGAGGTTCAGCGTCGAAGGGACGCGGCGGACTCGCGAGCCCCGAAGGAGCCCGTCGCGACGAGGCTTACGGCAACGGGTCCTACTGGTACCCCTCGGCGTTCACGGCCTGGAAGTGGCTGTGGCGCGTCCTGAAGGGCGCGGAGGCCGGCTGCGCCTCGGGATGAAGGACGTCATCCGGCGCGTCGTCGGGAGCCACCAGGTCCACAGCATCGTCGATGCTCGGCGCTTGGATGCTCTCGGTGTACGAGGAGGGAGGCATGACGTCGGAATCATCGGCGGCCCTGCTCGGCCCGCAGCCGCGACCGGTGCATCCCGGGCTGTACACGACCGAACCCGACGAGGGCGTCTCGGTGCCAGGCTGCGTGTCGGCCTCCGGCTTCCACCCCGGCATGGAGAGCGCCATGCGCTGGTGCGACACCCTGTGGCGCGAGGGGCCCCCCATGTCACCCGACCGGGCCCGGGCCTCCATGGTGATCAACAAGGGCAGGAACACCCCCAGCACCGCCCACTGCGCCACCGCACCGGGCATCCGCGAGCGCGGGCCCGGCAGCACCTGCGTGCGCAGGCTCGCGAGGATGAACGCGGCCCCGATGGCCATGCACAACGCGAGCGCCACCACCGCCATGCCCTGCGCCGTCCAGGAGATGGAGGACAGCTGCCGGAGCTGACCCGCCGCCCGGGCCGCCTGCCGGGTGCGCTCGCCCCAGGCCGTCGCCGGCCCGGCCAGGCCATACCCCACCGCGCAGGCCGCCACCCACACCACCGCGCCCTGGGCTTCGCGCCGCAGCACGGACCACTGCGCCAGGCCCATCACCACGCCCAACCCCAGGGGCGCCAGCGCCTGCGACACCCCCAGGCTCGTGGCCAGCGCGCGAGAGCCGACCAGCCCCACCGCGAGCCCCAGCGCCGTCACCGTCACCCACCCGGACGCCTGGAGGCCCGCCTTGCGCAGCACGCGCGACTGAAGGACCCCCAACAACACCCCGGTCAGCGCGAGCGCCCCCCACTCCAACAGCCGCCGGGCCACCCCCGACTCCACCCGGGACAGCGGCGAGTAGACCGCCGCGTCCAGCAGCCACTCCAGCCCGCGCACGGAGACGCCGGAGATCGCGTTCGCGAAGGACAACCCCAGCACGGTGACCAACGCCAGCAGGACCACGTGGAAGAGACGGGAGACCATGCCCGCCAGTCTGCGCGAGCGCTCCCGGCAAGGCCATCCGGGTCGCCCCGGGCGTGCTCGCCGGCCAACGGCGGTGTCGCCCGGTGGAGGTGCGCCAGGGCCAATGTACGGCCTCCCCGTCGGGGCGGGGTTAGGCTCCACCCGGTGCGCTTCGCCTACTACCAGCGGCTGTCACCGGCCGAGCAGCGGCTCTACCGCCAGAGCGACGCCGTCACGGAGGTGCCGCTCCGGGCCCCGGCCACGCTGCGGCCCCGGGTGGACGCGGTGCGCGAGGCGCTGGGGTCCGGGGACCTGAAGGCGCTGCAGGACGCGACGGCGGCGCTGGGCGAAGCGCTGACCCGGAAGCTGGGGGTGCCGGGGGTGGCGGTGGAGGTGCTGGAGACGCGGCCCTCGGACGACGCGGGGGAGCTGCATGGGCTCTACAGCTGGGCGCCCGGGCAGCGGCCCCGCATCCAGGTATGGCGGCGCACCGCGCGCCGGGGGCGGGTGGTGGCCTTTCGCACGTACCTGCGCACGTTCCTGCACGAGCTCTGTCATCACCTGGACTTCCTCTGGCTGGAGCTGTCCGCCTCGTTCCACACAGAGGGATTCTTCCAGCGGGAATCGAGCCTCTTCCGGCAGCTCGTCCCCCCGGTGCCCGAGGCCGAATCGCCGTGAAGCGGCGGACACTGGGAAATGGAGCGCGAGCACAAGGCGCGGCCGGCGCTAGATTCGCGCCCCTATGGCGCATCCCACCGACGACAAGAACTTCCGCCTGCCCACCACCCTCCGTCCACGCCGCTACACGGCGACGGTGACCCTGGACCTGGAGGGCCGCGCGTTCACGGGCGAAGAGCGCGTGGAGCTGGAGCTGTCCCAGCCCACGACGGAGATCATCCTCCACGCCAACGCGCTGGAGCTGGGCGAGGTCACCTTCCGCTCCGGCAACGACACGCGCAAGCCCGCGTCCGCGCGCGTGATGCCGGTGAGCGAGACGGTGGTGTTCACCTTCGATGCGCCCCTGCCCGCGGGCGCCGCCACGCTGGACGTGCTGTGGACGGGCCACTTCTCCGACGGCCTGCGCGGCCTGTACGCGGCGGGTCAGGTGGCCGCGACGCAGTTCGAGGCCGCGGACGCTCGGCGCCTGTTCCCCTGCTTCGACGAGCCTGCCTTCAAGGCGCACTGGGCCCTCACGGTGCGCGTGCCGCCGGGCCACACGGTGCTGGGCAACGGTCGCGTGGTGAAGGACGAGGCGGACGGAGCGCTGCGCAAGGTGACGTTCCAGGAGACGGAGCTGCTCAGCTCCTACCTCATCGCGCTGGTGGTGGGCCCGCTCGTCGGCACGCCCGAGGAGAAGGCCGAAGGCGTGGCGGTGCGCACGTGGGCGCTGAAGGAGAAGGCGCACCTGGCGAAGTTCGGTCAGGACGCGGCGCTGCAAGTGTTGCCCCGGCTCCAGGAGTACTTCGGGCTGCCGTATGCCTTTGGCAAGGTGGACCAGGTGGGCATCCCGGACTTCGAGGCGGGCGCGATGGAGAACGCCGGCCTCATCACCTACCGGGAGGTGGCGCTGCTGTTGGACCCGGCCACCGCGCCCCTGTCGGTGCAGAAGCGGGTGGCGGAGGTGGTGACGCACGAGCTGGCGCACCAGTGGTTCGGCAACTGGGTGACGATGGTGTGGTGGGACGACCTCTGGCTCAACGAGGCGTTCGCGACGTGGATGGCGTTCAAGATTGTCGACCAGTGGCGGCCGGACTGGCGCATGTGGCTGGACTTCGACGCGCACCGGGCGAGCGCCCTGGCGCTGGACGCGCTCAAGTCCACGCACCCCATCCACGGTGAGGTGCGCAACGCGGGCGAGGCCGGTGAGAGCTTCGACGCGATTACGTATGAGAAGGGCGGCGCGGTGCTGCGGATGATTGAAGGGTTCCTGGGCGAGGTCCCCTTCCGCGAAGGCATCCGGCTGTACATGCGCAAGCACGCGCGCGCGAACGCGGTGAAGGACGACCTGTGGAACGCGCTGGGGGAGGCGGCGAAGCAGCCGGTGTCGGAGCTGGCCACGGCGTGGATTGGCCAGAGCGGCTTCCCGATGGTGTCGGTGAAGGTGGAGGGGCGCAAGGTGGAGCTGACGCAGCGGCGCTACTATTCGGAGCCGGGGGTGAAGAGCCCGGAGACGTGGCCGGTGCCCATGGTGCTGCGCTTCGAGGACAGCGCGGGGGTGCGTGAGCAGCGCGTGTTGTTCCGCGACTCAAGCACGACGGTGACGCTGGACGGCACGGGCGAGGTGAAGTGGCTGTGCGCGAACGGCGGCTCCACGGGTTTCTACCGGGTGGCGTACGAGAAGCCAGCGCTGGACAAGCTGGCGGCGCACCTGGAGACGCTGGCGCCGTCGGAGCGCATCTCGCTGTTGGCGGACACCTGGGCGCTGGTGCGCGCGGGACAGGCGCCGGTGGCGGACCTGCTGGACCTGGCGGGGCGCTTCGGCGACGAGGAGGACGAGGCGGTGCTGGACGAACTCATCGGGCGGCTCGGGTACATCGAGAACCGGCTGACGGAGGGCGAGGACCAGGAGCGCTTCCGCCGGTGGGTGGAGTCGCTGCTCGGCGGCGGGCTGAAGAAGCTGGGCTGGCAGTCGATGAAGGGAGAGCCGGACCGGGTGCGGCTGCGCAGGGCGGCGCTGGTGCGCGCGGTGGGTGGACTGGCGCGCAGCCCGGAGACGCTGGCGGAGTCACGGCCGCTGGTGGCGAGGATGCTCCAGGGGGACAACACGGCGCTGGACGCGAACCTGCTGGACACGGCGGTGGGCATGGTGGCGCGGGCGGGCGACGCGGCGTTGTTCGACGAGCTGCTCAAGCGGATGCCGACGGAGCCGGACCCCGCGACGCAGCGGCGCTACCTGATGGCGCTCACGTCCTTCGAGGATGCGAAGCTGACGGAGCGGGCGCAGTCGCTGTTGTTCTCGGAGACGGTGAAGACGCAGGACGTGGCGAGCTTCGCGACGGGCCTGTTGGGCAACCGCACCGGGCGCGACGCGTGGTGGCAGCAGTTGCAGGCGCGCTGGAAGGACATTGTCGCGCGCACGGGCGCGGCGCCCATGCTGCTGCGCCGGGTGGTGGAAGGCCTGGGCCTCTTGCGCACGCACGAGCAGTTGGAGCAGGTGAAGGCCCTGCTCCAGGCGAACCCGGTCCCGGAGGCGCAGCAGGCCACGGCGCAGACGCTGGAGCGGCTGACCCAGGACGTGGTGCTGCGCGAGCGCGTGTCCCCAGAGGTATCCGCATGGCTGAAGCGCCGGCCGTGAGGTGAAGACAGCCGGGCGGGGCGTGCTATCAGGAGACTTGGCGCGCCCTTCTCGGTGCCTCGTGAGGAGAACCGATGTGGAGGTCGCTCCTGGGCTGTGTGGCATTGGGGCTGGGGTGCTCAGCCTCCCGGCCCCCACCCGGCGTCATCCAGCCATCCCTCGGGGAACGCCTGGCAAGCATCCCAGGCCCCCTTCCCGGGCATGGGCCGTATGCGTGCTGAGCATGCTGGCCACCAGCGCGGTGCAGGATGATCCGCGCAAAAGGAGCTGCGCGCTTCCACCGGTCGTGGCGGATTCGCGTCACCCTGCCGAAAGCCTGGGCTACGTCTTCATCCTCCACAACCATCCCTTCGAGAACGAGCTCTCCGACTTCGACATCCGTTTCGCCGTCGCCATGGCGGATGTCCATGGACTGACCGTCACCACGCGGGCAGGCCCCGTTCCACTTTCCATCATCGCGTTCTTCTCCAAGGGCCATGACACCACGCAGCCCACGTGCGACGGCTTCTTCCAGTACATTCCAGCTACCGGGCAGCTCATCCGATGGACCTCGCGGGAGGGGGAACGATGGCAGCGCAAGCAGATCGCCACGCTCCGCTGGCTCGATGACACGAACTACCGCATCCAATGGCAGTAGGACTGTCTCCCTCATGCACTTGCGCCATCTCTTCCTCGTATCTGGATTGATGTTCTGCGGTTGCATGAAGGCGCATCGTCCCGAGCTGGTGGAACAGGAGCCTTCGCTCGCCTTTCCCTCTTTCGACAACGGCAAGGTGGAATCCGTGAAGGACTCGGGGAGGGCGTACGAACTGGACGGTCCCGTCCTGCGTGCCCTCTCCGTCGCGACCACGGACTTCCTTCCGCCCCCACCCCCTCCACGCCGTGCTGGGACCGGCCGGAGTCACACCGCTACCGGATCCTCCGTGAGCAGGGCGTCATCTTCATCCGCATCGAGGAAGACCCGGCCGCCTGTGGCCAGCAGGTCCCCGCCCTGCACTCCGGCGCGAAGTACGCCTTCCATGAGGATGGCCGGCTCCTGCGACGCATCCTCGATGGTCAGCCGGAGCCCCCCCTGAATCCCCCACCCACCCAGGAAGATGCAGGCGAGGATGCGGCGCCCGGCACGCCACCGCCTCCGGGCCCACAACCGGGAGGCCCGCCTCCCCGCTTCCTGCCCACCCCCTCCGATGGGGGCACCCGCACCATGATCCCGGCATCCCCGCAGGAGCCGCGCCTCCCGACCGACGGAGGCATTGGAGCCCCATGAAGACCACGCTCACCCCCGAACGCTCCGCCGCCTCCCGCGACGCCCTGCGCCGCGCCAACACGGCTTTCGCCCGCGTGTACCCGGGTGAGTCCCCGCAGCGACAGCCGGTGCACACCGTGTACGGCGGCGCCCACCTCTTCCGTGCCAACACGGCGCGGAAGATGGGCGACATCGCCCTCGCTTCCTTGCGCGACCACGCCGCTGACGGCGCCCAGCTCGCCCATGGCCTGGGCCTGCCCCAGCACGGCGGCTTCGCCCAGCGCGTCTACGCCCGCGTCGTGGACAAGCTGGAGCGCGAACCCGTGGAGGACTTCCGCCTCGACTTCGAGGATGGCTACGGCCACCGCCCCGACGCCGAGGAGGACGCCCACGCCGTCTCCGCCGCGCAGGAGGTCGCTCGCGGCCTGGAGCAGGGCACCCTACCCCCGTTCATCGGCATCCGCGTGAAGTCCTTCACCGAAGAGCTGTACGCCCGCGCCTCCCGCACCCTGGACCTCTTCGTCACCGCCCTGCTGGAGCACACCGGCGGCAGACTCCCTCCGTCCTTCGTCGTCACCCTGCCCAAGGTCACCGTGCCCGAACAGGTGACCGCCCTGGCGCACCTGCTGTCCGAACTGGAGTCCGTCCACGGACTGCCCTCCGGCGCGCTGATGCTGGAGCTGATGGTGGAGACACCCCAGGCCCTCTTCGACGCCCGCGGCCGGCCCCACCTGCGCTCCCTCGTGGAAGCGGGCGAGGGCCGCTGCTCCCACGTGCACCTGGGCTCCTACGACTACACCGCCGCCCTCAACGTCAGCGCGCACGTGCAGGGCATGCTCCACCCCGCCTGTGACTACCTGCGCGACACCGTGCAGGTGCTCCTCGCCGGCACCGGCGTGCGCCTGTCCGACGGCGCCACCACCGTCATGCCCGTGGGCCCGCACCGCAAACAGGGCGACACCCCGCTGCTCCCCACCCAGCGGCGCGAGAACACCGACGCCGTGCACCGTGCGTGGCAGGTGGCCTATCGCAACACGCGCCACTCGCTGGAGCGCGCGTACTACCAGGGCTGGGACCTGCACCCCGCCCAGCTCCCGGTGCGCTACGCCGCCGTCTACGCCTTCTTCCTGGAGGGCCTGGAGCCATCGTCCCAGCGACTCAAGGCGTTCGTGGACAAGGCCGCCCAGGCCACGATGCTCGGGGGCGTGTTCGACGACGCCGCCACCGGCCAGGGCCTGCTCAACTTCTTCCTGCGCGGCCTCGCGTGCGGCGCCCTCACCGAAGAGGAGGTCCGAGCCACCGGCCTGACGCTGGAGGAGCTGCACCGCCGCTCCTTCCGCGCCATCGTCGAGGCCCGCGCCACCCCGTCACGCTGACGCCGGAGGCTCCGGAGGCTCCGGAGGCTCCGGAGGCTGTGCCGCGCCCCGGTGCCCCAACCACTCGCGCGCCACGGCCACGTCCACCGCGAGGATGCCCAGCAGGAACAACCACGGACCGGGCCTCGCCGACAGGCCCGTCAACGCCCAGAAGGTGATGAGGCCCGCGAACACCGGCGCCACCACCGTGGGCACCGCCTGACGCGCACGCCTCACCGACGCCAGCACGCCCAGCGCCAGCAACCCCAGCACCACGCCCGTCGCCCCCATCCGGCCCCGTCCACTGCCGCCACCGCGCGTGGACGGGAACACCAGGGTGTTGAACTTCCACTGGTGGTCGTCGTGGATCTCCCGGCCGAAGTTGTCATCGACGGTGATGGTGCGCTCGCGGTGCAGATACGCCGTGGGCACCAGAGAACCGGACCACGCGCTCCACGGCAGCAGCAGCCCCAGCGCGCACGCTGTCACGCCCGCGAACACCCACCGCTTCAGCCGCACCTCCGTCGGACGCCGAGGCAGCTCCGCCCACGCCGCCGATGACAGCCGGAATGCACGCCACTGCACGGAGCCCACCACCAGCGCCGCCAGCACCCACAACAGGGCTGCCACGCCCAGCCCCAGCGACAGGAACGCCTGCGTCACGGTGAGCGCGGTGAACATCGGCAGGAACGCCGGGTGCGCGGCCCATGACACCACCGGCTTGAGCGCCTCTGGCAGCGGCCTGCCCGCGGCGCTCCACTCGCGCGCCCCCAACATCCCGGCCGCCACCAGCATCAACACCGCCCACGGCAGGTCCAGCCCACCGCCCACGAAGGGCAGCACCGGCACCAGCACCGCGGCCGACACCAGCCCCGCGCCGAGCAGCGGCAGCGAGCCTCCAGGCAGTCGCTCGCGCAACCGTGGGTCGTCCAGCACGCCCTGGACCGCGCGGCCCGCCGAGTCCACGGCCTGCTGCGCCTTCTGCGCCACATCATCCATCACCGGCGAATCCGGCGCGTCCCCAGCCCGCGTCACGGTCCGGCCACAATGGGGACACGTCCGCGACGGCGGGTCTTCAGGAAGCGGCTGACCACAGTGCGGGCAGGACATGGCGCGAGGTCCTCCTCAAAGGCAGACAAGGGCTCGCAAGCCTACACCGCGCGCCCAGTGCTTCCTTGAATCATGGCGACGGCGTCAAGGCTTCGCGCCACGCGCATGCGCGGCCGCTTCCAGCCGGGACAGGCCGCGCCTCAACTCCGCACCTACCAGAGCATGTCCTGGTCCTCGCTGACGCCCGGGACATTGGACACCGCCAGCTCACGGCCGCCCACGCGCACGGTGCCCTCGAAGAAGCCCACCGGCTGGGCGAAGTGGCTCACGATGAGGCGCAGGTTGCGCTCCTCGCGGTGCACGTAGATGGGCTTGAAGCGCAGGTCCACCGCGCCGTCGTCCGTCGTCATGCGCCAGGGATCCAACAGCTCCTTCGCGTTGTATTCGAAGCGCGCGCGGCCCACCGGGTAGAGCTTGTCTCCCAGCCAGATGGCGTTCTCGTTGGCCTCGGTGGCGCCCTCGTTGAAGCCCTCCACCAGGTTGATGCCCAGGGGCGTGCCGTCCGGCAGCCGGCCCGCCGCGAAGGCCCACCTCCAGGCGGTGTGCCGCGCCAGATAGCCCTGCGTGTAGTCCATGCCGCCCACGCCGCCGTCCAACCGGAAGCGCTTGCCGCCCGCCTCCAGGCTGCCGAAGGCCAACAGGCCACTGCGCTTCTGCGTGACGTTCACCAGCCCGTCGCCCGCCACCGGCGCGATGACGGTGAGCGCCGGAGGGCCGCCCGCCACCAGCAGCTCGCCCTTCCACTGGAAGGTCTGGAGCGACTGCGTGCGCATGCGGCTGACGTCGACCTCCACCTGGTAGCGCTCGTCGGCCTCACCGCGCTTGACGGACATCTTGCCGCCCAGCGTGCGGAACGCCGCCGTGAGGCCCGCGCCCGGCTTGTCGCTCACCTCGGCGAGCGGCCCGGGGACGCCCAGGAAGCTCACGTCGCACAGGGGCTTCTTCTCCTGCAGGTCCACCGCCACCGCGAAGGCGTTGGCCGTGTAGCCCAGGTCCACCACCGCGAAGAGGGCCGCCACCTCCTGCGTGGCGACGAAGGTGTAGTGCCAGCGCTTGCGCTTGAGCAGGCGCGTGGTGCGTCCCGGGGCCCACTTGCCCAGCAGGCGGGGCAGGTCCACTTCGGGCAGTTCGCCTTGATACGTCCCGAACCGGGGCTCCCCTTGCGAGGAGGCCACCGACGTCGGGGCGAGGGGCAGGAGGGCTTCGACTTCTCGCTCGGGCGTCATCACGTCTCATTGGACGGCACTTCGCCGCCCCTGTCACGCGAACAGGATGACAACCGGCGCCCCGACGACACTCGCGGGGAGCTTGCCGCCACGAGCCTGCCTGCTAGCTCCGGCCGAAGATGATGCGCTCCTGGGACAACAGCCGCGTGGTGAAGCGCAGGGCCACCGCCGCCACCACCAGGCACGACACGAGCGCGAGCAGGAAGGGCACCGGCCCCAATGTTTCACCGCGCATCACCTCCGCGGCGAGCATCTCCTGGCCCAGCACCGGCACCGCGAACATCCACGTCTGCGTCTGGATGGGCGACAGGGCCAGCATCATCCCTGGCAGCGTGGGCAGCACCATCAGGAGTGACAGGTACGTCTGCGCCTCCTTGAACGACCGCGCGTACGTGGACACCCACATCTGCACCGCGGACGCGGCGAGCACCAGCGGCAGCACCGCCGCCAGCATCCCCAGCGCGGCCGGCGCGTCGAACCGGGCACGTACGCCCAGGTCCTCCAGGGGCACGCGCTTCACCACCAGGAAGTATCCCAGCAGACACAGCATCACGCCCGTGGCCGCCATCGCGCACGTGGCCAGCCACTTGCCCGCCACCACCGCGCCGCGAGGGGCGGGGTTGAGCAGCAGGGGCTCCAGCGAACCGCGCTCGCGCTCTCCCGCCATGGTGTCGCTGGCCAACTGCATGCCGCCCGCGAACGCCGCCATCACCAGGAACAGCGGGATGGTGGTGAGCACCGTGGCCGCCGTCTTCTCCGGGGTGGACAGGTCCAGCTCATCCACGCGCACGGGCACCGCCAGCTCCGGTGACACGCCGCGCGCGAACAGGCGCTGACTGCCCGTCTGCTGCGAATACACCGCCAGCATCCGCTGCGCGCGCTGCACGGACTGGCGCGCCTTGTTGCGCGAGCTGTCCACCACCAGCCGCACCGCCGCGGTGTGCCCTTCGGCGAAGTCCTGCGCGTAGTCGTCCGGCACCACCAGCACCACGTCCAGCTTGCCGGCCTGCACCAGCGCTTCGTAGTCCTTCGGCGCCTCCGACAGCCTGGCGCCGTAGCGCTCCAGGAAGGCCATCAGGCTGGGCGCGTGCTCGCGGCCCACCACCGGCATCTCCAGCGGCCGGTCCTGCCGGTACCAGGAGGCCATCACGTTGAACATCACCAGGAACACGAGCGGGCCCAACAGCGGAAAGAGCAACGCGGAGCCCAGCGTCCGCCGGTCGCGCACGTGGTCGTACACTTCCTTGCGCAGCACCGTCCCGACGAGCCGCCTCATTCGCGCAACCCCTGCTCGCTGCCAATCACGCTCACGAAGGCTTCCTCCAGGCTGTCCTTGCCGGTGCTCGCGCGCAGGGCATCCGCCGTCCCGTCCGCCACCACCCGCCCCCGCGCCACCACCACGATGCGGTCGCACAGCGCGGCCACTTCCTGCATCACGTGGCTGGAGAACACCACGCAGCAGCCCTGCGCCTTGAGCCTGCGCAACAGCGTGCGCACCGACCGCGTGGCCATCACGTCCAGCCCGTTGGTGGGCTCATCCAGCAGCACGTTGCGCGGCCCGTGCACCAGCGCGCGCGCCAGCGCCACCTTCACGCGCTCGCCCTGGCTGAAGCCCTCCGTGCGCCGGTCCGCGATGTCCTTCATGTCCAGCAGCTCCACCAGCTCCTCCACGCGCGCATCCAGCGAGGCGCCGGACAGCCCGTGCAGCTCGCCGAAGTACCGGGCGTGCTCGCGCGCGGTGAGGCGCGGGTAGAGGCCGCGCGCATCCGGCAGGACTCCCAGCGCGCGCCGGGCCTTCTCCGGGTCCTTCGCCACGTCCACGCCGTCCACGGTGGCGGTGCCACTGTCGGGGCGGATGAGCGTGTAGAGCATGCGCAGCGTCGTCGTCTTGCCGGCGCCGTTGGGGCCGAGCAGACCGGTGATGACGCCGTCCTCCGCGGTGAACGTCACGTCCTCCACCGCGGTCACCTTGCCGAACTGCTTGTGCAGGTTCCTGGCTTCAATCATGGGCGCACGGCTTTCCTGACCTACGGCACGGGGCCGGCGAAGGAGGTGAAGAAGGGCGGCCGCTTCAGGCCCTTCCCACAGTCGGGCGTGAGGCCCTCCACGCTGCCGCGCGTGAGCACCTCCGCCATCAGCGAGCGCGCGCAGTCCGCGCCCACCGTGTTGTGTCCCAGCCCCGGCACCACCACATGCAGGCTGTGCGACAGCGTCCGCTTCGCCTCTTCACCCCAGGGCGGCGGCGTCACCGGATCCAACTCACCGGACAACAGCAGCGTGGGGATGTCCGACACCACCGGCTCGCGGAAGCTCTTCGGCACCTTGGACTCGGGCCACTGCGCGCACGCCTTCTTCACGTCCATCGCCATGCGTGAGCCGAACCAGGTGCCCTTCGCCTCGCGCTCGGCGTCCACTTCCGTGAAGAAGGGCGCGTCCTCCGCGCACACCACCGCCAGGTACAGGCCCTGGCTGGTGGTGCGGGCCACCTCGTCCGTGAGGCCCAGCGACAGCGCGACGAAGGTCGTCCAGTCCTCCTTCGACGCGCGGTCCAGCATCAGCGGCACCAGCGACGCGACGTCCGGGCTGTAGAGCAGCGAGAACAGCTCCGACAAGAAGACTCGCCGGGAGAGGACGAAGTCCTCCGTCACGCCCGTGCGCGGATGGGCCAGGTGCACCTTCGCGGGGGCGGCGTCCAGCTTCGCGAGCAGCGCCTCGGTGCGCGCTCTCAGGTCCGGGTACGCCGTCGCGCAGACGGTGTCCTTCGTGCACGACTCCAGCAGCAAGTCCAGGGCGCGCTGGCCGTCGCGCGCGGCGTACAGCGGCAGGTACTGCCCCATGGGGGCCACGCCATCCAGGATGGCGGTGCGCACGCGGTCCGGGTGCTGGCGCATGTACACCAGCGCCGCGCGCGTCCCGTAGGAGACGCCCCACAGGTTCACCTTCGCGTAGCCCAGCGCCTCGCGCACGTCGTCCAGGTCATCCATCGCGATGGACGTGGTGTAGAGCCGCTCGTCCGCCTCCCAGCCCTTGCGACACTGGGGCAGCACGTCCGCGTCCTCGCGGTCCGCGAAGCGCTCCGCCAATGACACGCGCGAAGGATTGAGCGCGTCACAGTCCAGCGGGTTCGAATCCCCCGTGCCGCGCTGATCCACGAAGACGATGTCGCGTTGACGGCGGATCCGCTCCAGCGCGGGCAGGATGCGCGTGCGCGAGGCCGCCTGGCCGGGGCCGCCCGCGAGGAAGAACAGCGGATCCTCCTTGGGCTGCGACGCGAGCGCGGGCACCACCACCACGCGCAGGGAAATCTTCCGTCCCTTCGCGGCGGCCCGGTCCTCGAAGACCTCCAGCGTGCCGCACAGCGTCTGCGCGGCCACCCCGTCCAGGCGGCAAGGCTTCAGGGCCATGCGCCGCATCGCGGCAGAGGCCGTTCCAGCGCCTCCCGGAGCCTCCGGGGTGGCCCCGTTGGACGGGCGGGAGCAGCCAGCGAGCGCCAGCAGCACCATCAGCGCGAAGAGCGCCCAAGGCCCACGCGAGAGCCCGCCGGGCGCTCCCGAAGAGGTGGCGAGGGGGTGAGAGAAGATGCCACCTGTCACTGAGGGCCAACCTCCGGCGCGGGGGAGTCCCTGGCCGCATACCACTGGTGTGCGGAAGGTGCACCCTCGCCGCCGGAGGCCCGGTCCCGGACGCGATTGAATCCCGCGCGCCCGGGGTGCGTCCTCTGCTACGCCCATGCCCATGAAGAATCGCGCGTTCCTGGTTTTGTTCGCCCTGTCCATCACCATGCTCAGCGGCTGTGCCGCGCTCCAGAGCCTGCTCAACGGCGCCTTCAAGAAGCCCACGATGAAGTTCAAGACGGCGCGGCTGGCGAATGCGTCGCTGTCGGATGCCACGGTGGACCTGGTGTACGAGGTGGACAACCCCAACAGCCTGGGCCTGAAGCTGGCGTCGGTGGACTACGCCTTCTTCGTGGAGGGCAAGCAGCTGGTCGCGGGCAAGCCGAAGAACGGCATGAACCTCAAGTCCAACGGCAAGAGCGAGCTGGTGTTCCCGGCCAACGTGAAGTTCGCGGACATCGCGCCGGTGGTGACCACGTTCCTCAACAAGGACGCGGCGGCCTTCAAGGCGCAGGGCACGCTGGGCATCCAGACGCCGCTGGGCGTGCTGAAGTTCCCGCTGGAGAAGGAGGGCACGTTCCCGGTGCCCAAGATTCCCCAGGTGCAGTTCCAGTCCCCGCGCATCACCAACGTCACGCTGAGTGGGGCCACGGTGCAGTTCCCCCTGTCCATCACCAACCGCAACAGCTTCCCCCTGCCGGTGGCGGGCATCACCGGCGCCATCAAGGTGGCGGGCGCCAACGTGGGCACCCTGTCCACGGGCAACCTGGGCATGCTCGAAGGCAGCGGGACGAAGCAGGTGACGCTGCCCCTGACCATCAACTTCGCGAGCGCGGCGTCGGCGGCCATGGCCCTGCGCTCGGGCGGCAACGCGCAGGTGAGCATGACGGGCAACCTGACCTCGGACGCGCAGTCCGTGCCCCTGAACTTGAGCCAGCTGGTCAACTTCACCAAGTAGCCAGGCCCCGGGGTGGGGGGCTTGCAGGGGAGCAGGCGGTGCGCGGGCCACCGGGGATGTTGTCCCCGGACGGGGGAGCCGTTACGGTTACGCCGCTTCCGGAGGGCCCCCCGCCATGCGCCGTATCCTCTTCAAGTCCAAGATCCACCGCGCGACGGTGACCCAGGCCGACCTCGACTACGAGGGTTCGGTGACCATCGACCGCGACCTGCTCCAGGCCGCGGACATCCTCCCGAACGAGAAGGTCGCGGTGTGGAACGTCACGCGCGGCACCCGTCTGGAGACCTACGCCCTGGAGGGTCCGTCCGGCAGCGGCGTCATCTGCATCAACGGCGCCGCCGCGCACCTCAACCAGCCGGGCGACCTGGTCATCCTGGC
This sequence comes from Corallococcus sp. bb12-1, assembly GCF_026626765.1. Classification (NCBI taxonomy): domain Bacteria; kingdom Pseudomonadati; phylum Myxococcota; class Myxococcia; order Myxococcales; family Myxococcaceae; genus Corallococcus; species Corallococcus sp. bb12-1. Next base: position 685,642 of record NZ_JAPNJZ010000001.1, read on the forward strand.
CACCTTCGCGGAAGTGGAGAATGCGGAGGCCGCCGCCTGGAAGCCCACGGTGGTGTTCGTGGACGGCAAGAACCGCATCGTTCCCGGCATCACCGAGGAAATCCCCGGGCCCGCGCGCCGTATCGCCTGAGGACAGCCACCGGGGTCCGGCTCCTTTTGCCGGCCCTGGCCCCGTCTGCCATGCTCCCCACCCTTTCCTGTAGGCGTGGGGGCGCGGGCATCCCCCGTCCCGGAGGTGATGGCGCGATGAGGTGGACGTGGGCGGGCCTGCTGGCCCTGGCGTGTGTGGGCACGAGCTGCAGGTCGGCGATGTACCAGAAGGACCCCAACGAGGAGGACGCGATGTCCTCGAACGTGCCGGTCTTCCCCGCGCCCGCCAAGAACCGCTGCGTCGCGCTGGGCAAGGCCTCCGTGCGCAGCGGCTGTGACGACGCGTTCTACCTGGCCAGTGAGTACACGCGGCGCCTGTCGGTGGGCGACGAGGTGTGCCTGGAGGGTGGCTTCGGCGAGGAGCCGGGCGCGGCGTGCAAGGCGCGCGCGTCGGTCATCGACACGGGGCCCAACCGGGTGAAGGTGGAGATCCGTCAGGCGCGTCCCGACTCGCGGTGGTTCCAGGCGGAGATGCGGCACGCCTGGTACGAAGAGGGCGCGCTGGTGGACCTGTACCTGGCCGAGCGGGGTTACTAGACGACAGGCCGCGAGCGCGGCCCAAGGAGAAGGACATGGCCTTCTACGACGGCGTGACGGAGCGGCTGGGCTTCATGAAGAAGCTCACCCCCGCGGAGCTGAAGAAGCTGGGCGCGGTGCGCCTTTCGGACCTCATCCAGGACGAGGTGGGGCGAGCCAAGGTGCGCGTGGCGGCGCTGGAGAAGCGCTACCCGTCCGCGAGCACCAAGGAGCTGGCGCAGCGACTGGTGGATGAGAAGAAGAGCCTGGCCAGCATGGTGGGCGGGGTGAGCGGCGTGTTCGGCCTCATCTCCCTGCCGGCGGACCTGGTGTTCATGGCCTACCTGCAGATCATCCTGCTCACCGACGTGGCCACGCTCTACAAGGCGAACCTCAAGACGGAGCGCGCGCGCGGAGAGCTGTTGGACCTGTTCGGCTACGCGAACGGGCTGGGGCCGCTGCACCGCTCCGGGCCCAAGGTGCTGGGGAAGCTGGCGGCGCTGCTGCTCGCCAAGGGCGGCATGAACACGCTGGGCCGGGCCATGCCGCTGGTCGCCGCGCCCATCACCGCGTACCTCAACAACCAGCACATCCAGATGGTGGGTGAGCAGGCCGTGCGCTTCTACGAAGGCTTCGACAAGGCCCACGCCAAGGCGCGGACCGCGAAGCGCAGGGCGAGCGGGGACTGAAGTCCAGGGCGCGGCGTTACATTCCGACGTCGCGCCAAGGGCGTCAGAGCCCGTCCTTGAGGCGCTGCAAGTGCGCCCTCTCAATCCAATCAAGTGCCCTGGACGCCTCCTCGCCCACGGTGCCGACCCACCCCGGCGCCGGGGTCTGATCCGCCAACATCTCCTTCAGCACCGGAACGAGCGGGAGATGCCCGGTCGCGCCAAGTGTATGGACAGCGCAGTAGCGAACCTCGGGCGAGGGGTCCTTCAGGGCAACGAGCAACGCTTGAATGGCGACTTCAGCCTCCCTCGAATCCATCTTCACTTTATAGACCATGTAGGACAGGCCCTCCGCAGCCTGCCCCCGCACCTTGGGTGCCTCCTGCGGGTCCGCGAGGATGCGGACCATGAGGCCCCACGTCCCGAGATCGGCGTGCCACGAAAGCGCATGGAGAATCCCATGCCTCGCATCCACATGACTCTCAACCTCCAGCAACTCGAGCAGTCTCGATGTGGTCGACTTATCCGCTGACAGGGCCGTGGCCGCTGGAACGATGACACTGAGGTCTGGCCCCTGAATGTCCTTCAGCGCAGACTCGCGCTGCTCTTCCGACAGCGGCTCAGACCCACCCCTCTAAACATCTTCTTTGACGTAGTCGACGGTGCCGGCAGCGAGGACGCGTGACGTCGCGACCTGCCGGCGCACCTCGCTCGCTGGCGCGTAGCCTTTCTTCTTCTTGGGCTTCGGTCCGCGAGGGTGCTTGAGGAGCATCGCTGGGTCGACGTGCCTTGCCATGTCCACCAGCGTCCGGGCCAGCCGTTTCGGTGTCTGGCTTTCGTAGGGCAGCCAGACTTCCTCCGGGAGAGCGGCCTTCATTCCACCGTAGTACTCGCGCAACTCGGCCGCGATGTAGAAAGAGGAGATGGGCTTCTCCTCGCATACGGGATGGGCGGTCCGCACTGCCGCCTGCAAAAGGGCCAATACATCATAGGCCACCAGTGCGACGCAGAATCCAAGCAGGGCTCCTCGGGGCGAGCCCAGGCTTCGCAGCTCGCTTTCAAGGACAGACTCCAAGCGGCCAAAAAGGCATTCAATCCGCCAACGCGTACGGTACAGCCGTGCGAGCGTTGTCGCCCCCTTGCGGTCCGCCGGGACGTTCGTCAGCAGCCGAATGACTGCGTCGCCGTCGTCGGTTGGCGTGTCGAGCTCAATCTCGATGCGCCGCAGTCGCAGCACTCCACCGGCTCCGTCTGGGATGGACACGGGCTGCTCGAAGACCGTCCCCGTTTCGATGCGCCCCACCTTGCGTCGTGGGCCCTCCTCTGTCGGCGAGGGATTGCGAGCGTGCTCCCGCACGAGCAAAAAGGCGTCGCGCGCGCTGAAGGCCTGGAGAATCGAGCGCGTGCTGAAGCCCCGGTCCGCCACCCAGAGGTGGCCTGGCTCGACTTGCGGCAGCAGGTGCTTGAGCAGCGAGCGCTCATGGTCATGCGCGTCCTCCCAGGGCAGCACGTCGGCCACCAGGTCCAGGTCCGGGTCATAAAGCACGAGGGATTGGCCCGGCATCGCCGCGCCCCGGAAACCCCGCAGCGCGCAAAGCCGCTTGTCACTGGCCGGCAAGTCGTTGCCGTCCACGATGCGCACGGTCATCCCCTCGCAAACCGCGTCCCCCGGGCCCATCGCGCGGCGCACTGGGGAAAGCCGCGCGTATGCGCCACGCACCAGCGCCCTGAGGACAGCTGGTTCGGTCCGGTTCACCTTCTTGTAGAGCGCCTGCACCGAGACGGGCAGCCGATGCCGCTGCGCCGCCGCATGCAGCGAGGGGCGCAGGCCCAGCACCACCAGACTCATGCGGTCAACGACGTCGGAGAAGAGCAGCTCGCGCTCATACTGCCGGCCCCGGTGCTCATGGAACGCCGCATCCACCCACGCTGCGTCACAGGCACGCTCCAGCACCACCCGGGCCATGACGGTGAGTGGACTCTGGGCAAGGAAGCGCTCCACGATGGACTCGAACATGACGGTAGAACCCCCAGTCCCAATGTGGCCAAGGCGCTCCCCTGCGCACAGCGGTCAGGACGTGCAGATGGAGCAGTCCCTTCGCACGCCCGCTCGCCAGCCTGCATGCCTTCCTCCCAGGGCGCCGAGGCCGAAGATGTTTAGAGGGGTGCGGCTCAGACCCTGCCATTTTTGAATTCCATTTCTCAAACCAAGAAGGACTGCCTGCCACGCACTGCTGTAGCTCAGCGCGTGTGCTTCTCACATCTCTCGCCCTCGCCGATGAACCCGTCGGTGTCCATACACGAGCAGTGCCGGGAATACACTTGACCCGCCGCTGCCGCAGTGACCTTCGCCCGCCGGGTGGAATCCGAACAGTTCTCATTCGACCAGCCGACCAGCTTGTCTGCGCCAGAGACAGCTCCATTGCCTTGGCAGGATGCCGCGCAGGCATACCACTTTTTCTTCGGCTTCTTGCAGATCGCTTCGATTGCTTCCTTCGCCTTGCACCATCGCGTCTTGAACATCGTCCCGAGATCGCCCAAGCATTGGGTGACAATACAATACACACCCGCCGTAATGACGCCCGTTTACACAAGCGCCTCACCGGCTGCGACGACCACAGCGCCACCAACAACAATCACACCAGGATGATTGCCGGTGGGGTCCACAAGGCCCATCTGATTGTTTGCCGCATACGCATAGGCCGGAAGCGACAGTCCCTGATTCATGTACGATGTGAACCTGGCCCGGCGGTCTCATGCCGTGGCCGCCCTCCGCGCCACCGGCCGGAGCTGGAGGGAGATCGCCCAGGCTCTTCACGTGCCCCGGCGGACGCTCACCAGGACCTGGGCGCTGGAGCACAACCCTGGGCTGGATTCAGCGGCCTGACGCCCGAGGCAGAGGGTGGGTGGGGCGGAAGGTGAAGGTTGTGCGCAGGTGACAGCGGATCAGTCCGGGCTGAACCCTACGGAAACAACCCGACCATCCTCACCAAGCTGCACCATCCCCCAGTTGGAGTCCCCGGCCTTCGTGGTCGGCCGGAAGATCAGATGCTTCGGCACCCGCAGTTCGTCATCCGCTCCGGCTGCCTCAGCGCGCTCGTCAAGCGGGTTCGCCGGCCATCCGGTTCCCTCGGGAAAGTTGACCATGATCTCCCGCACCTGCTCCTCGGGCATACCGGCTTCGAGGGTCTGGAGGATGCGCACGAACTTCTTCTCGACGGTCCAGTCGATCATGGAGATGACGACTGCGGCGACTACGATCACGCTCACCTTCACCACGCGGATCCTGGTGGAGGCACGCGGCGCCGCCGCGATGAGCCCAGCGCACACGGCAATCGCGATGAACGCTTGCCACTGAAGCAGAGACACGATGAACGCGACATCCACGAGAAGTAGAGCGCCGACACCAAGGAGGACGGCGACATACTCGAACGCTAGGCGGACGTAGTTCTTCACTCCCCGCCCCCGACGGCGAGCCAAGGGTTCTGCGGCCAGCCCCATTCCTTCCGCTGCTCCGGGGTGATGTAGTTCGTGTCCCTCTTCGGAAAGGACCAGCAGGAGCACGCAAGGCCCCCGTAGCCACCCTCGCTGTCGCAGGTGATCTCGCATCTGTACGTGTCCGGGATCTTGATGATTCCCGTCCTCGTGTAGGCGGCATCGGTATCGACGCACTGTCCAGGTGGCGGCGCGTTGAGCGGCTTCGAGCTGTCATCCTCTGGCAAGTAGCCGCACTGATTGCCGATGCCCGGGTCGTACAGACCGTGCCAGTTCTCGAACAGGGTGGGTTCCGGGTCGCCCATCGCCCCTACACGAGCCAAGGCCGACGCCGTCAGGGCTCGGCGAACCTCAGCGAGGAGGGTCCCGTACAAGCCCCTTGCATCAAGTAGAGGCCGACGTTGTGATCCTGCGTGGGGGAATTCCTCCATCTCTAAGGTTGTGACCAGACCTTGAGGCACTCACCAACATCAATCGACGGGGCCGCCGCCGTCCGGATTACAAAAACAAACAGGGAGAGGGCAGTGAGAAGGGACAGGCGGCCTCGGGCGGCCAGCGCACAGCTCGGTGCAGACCGGCGGGCACTTCTCCTTCTCCTTGGTGCACGCCGCTGTCGAGACAAGAATGTTGGTGAGCACCAACAAGATGGCAGTCCTCATGGGCACTCCAATGCGCCGGTCTCGCCAGGAACTCCCTTGTCGCGATCACGTGGGCCTTCGTCGCCGTTCCAGCCGCAGGTATGAGCCATCTCATGAATCAGTCCCTTGGCTTCGCATTCCGGGCTTGACTTTCTACCGCCCCAATGGATGTCCTTCTTGGGGGCAGGACAACTTCCCAGAGGCCTTTTGACGAATCCTACCATGCCCTTGTTTTCGGTCCTGGCACATTCGGCCTGGGTCTCCAGGTCGCACGTGAGGTGGGCGGCCTCAATCTGCCTCAAGATGCACCAAAACAGTGTTTTGTCCTTCACCACACCTGTTTGAGTCAGTTTCTCGCGACAACTCACTGCGTCTGAAGCTTGGGCATGCATATCGGAAGCTCACCCTGCGCCGAGCCAACGCATTCAGAGCCGGTAGGGCACGGCTCATATCCATCACCACAGATCGTCTCGCAGATTCTCGCCACCTGGAATCTCGCCCACCACGGCTTGCTCCATGGAACCGGGCCTGGTTTCCAGAGTTGGCAGAACTGCTCACCCCGATAACGCTCCTCGGAGACATAGCAATCCTCGGCGCGATAGCACTCACCATACGTCCCAGTGAGCAGCCAGGTGCTCATGGCAACGAGCACCGAGAGCACTACGGCTCCGCCGAATACCCGCCTATTGCGACCACCCATTCGCCCCCAGGAACCCGCGAAAACCAGCTCAAGCTCCTCCGCCGAGAAATCATGATAAGTGTCCTTGCATATGTATGCATTTTCAACATCCTCTCCCTTGGCACATTCATCGCCACGAAAGAACGGTTGCGTCACGGAGGCTGGCATTAGAGTCAATCCATCCACCAAAACGGGTGATTCTCAACTCGTCGCTCCGTTCTAACCTCGGGTATGCATATCGGAAGCTCACCATGCGCCGATCCAACACATGCAGACTCAGCAGGGCAGTGCGGATATCCTTTGCCGCATAGCGTCTCACAGCTTCTCGCCGCTTGGAATTTCGCCCACCCCGGCTTGGTCCATGGAACCGGGCCTGGTTCCCATAGATGACAAAACTGCACACCCCGATCACGCTCCTCGGAGGCATAACAATCCTCGGCGCGATAGCACTCACCATATGTCCCAGTGAGCAGCCAGGTGATCCCGGCAACGAGTAGCGAGAGCACCACGGCTCCGCCGAGCACCCACCTATTGCGGCCCCCTCTGAGCCCCCACGCAAACCCGCTCAAGCGCCTCCGTCGAGCGGGCACGAGGGGTGTCCTTGCACCTGTAGCATGGTCGGTGATCTTCCCTTGGCACATTCATGCACCGTCACGAAGCTGCTCGACGCTCGCCGGAAGCTGGGGCAGCTCACCATCGCCCTCATGGTGCCAACCCGGACCCTGCATCGGGCGTGGCGGAACCTTGCCCTCCAGTCATCCCTTCGAGCAGCAGGGGGTGTCGCGGCCCCCCAATCTGGCTTCTCAATCATGGTACACGAAGTGCTGTGTTCCTCGAACGATGCGCTTTTCGTCCAAGATCACCATGAACACTTCGTACGAATCCGTCGGATTCAGGGGCTCGGAGTAGCGCATCGTCACTTTCACACCTGCCGGGACGGTATACTTCGGCTTGCCCATCCGCCGAACTACCTCATCTGCGGTCTTGCCCCGCAGTGACTCCAGGGCGCCCTCTTGAGCCGAGCGAGCCCCCTGCACTACGCCGCTCATGAAGTAGAGACATGCCGCCTCCGACGGCGACGAGAGCCGTCGGTCGATCCATCGTTCAGGTTGGGCAGTGGCCTGGTTCTCGAAGCACCACTCTTCAGGTGTCTCTTCGGAGTAGGTCGCAAGAGGCTTCCCCAACCGTTGCGCCACTTCCGCTTCGGTTTCGCCAGCACGGATGTCTTGGAACGCGACCTCGGAGAATCCATCGGCGATCTTGGTTTGCGGGCGCGTCATCCACACCACGACCAGCACGAACGCCGAAGTCAGAGTGATGACACCCGCGAGCATCCAAAGGAGCATTCTTTTCATGGTGTCGAAGTGTTTGGAGGCCAGCCTACCGGTGGCTGCGTCCCAGGTGGGTAATGCGTTGGCTTGTCCAACCACCACGGCCAACACGTACAATCGACGTCCTGCGTGCCGTTGCTGTCGCAGTTGACCTTACACTTGCAGTTGTTTGGGATCTTGAAAACGCCAGTGTCCGTGTACACAGCGTCGCTGTCAGAGCAGGTACCTGGAGCCGGCAACATCTGTAGCGCACTGGAATCTCCCTGCTTCGGTGAAGCTTCCGGCAGGTCTCGACAAGCATTCGTCTGGCCGGACTTACATGATGAAGAAACGCATAGTCGCCCTGGCTGCCATGGGAACGGCCACATTCCGTTCGGATCGGTGTAGTGCAGAGGACTATTCAGCGCGTAAGCATACATCGGCATGCCATGCCCCTCCATCGCCATCTGACGTACAAACTTCGGGTCGCTCAGCAACGGCTCCGGCTGCAGGTACCTGCCAGTGCCCGGGTCGTACAGACGATGCCAGTTCTCGAACAGGGTGGGCTCCGGGTCGCCCATCGCCCCCACTCGAGCCGAGGCCGACGCCGTCAGGGAGCGCTGACCCGGAAGGTGGACGTTCGCCGGAGGCCCCGCCGGCAGCGGGGTGTACGTCCGGAGCACGCTGAACGCGCGCGAGGGGTCGGAGCAGCCCGCCGAGCTGGCGAAGCCCACCACCACGTTGCCCGAGAGGGCGGGCGTCCAGGCCGTGGGAAAGAACCCGCCCTCATTGGGCCAGCTCCACAGCAGGGTCCCCGTGCCGCTGCGCACCTCCAAGGCGCTGTCACAGGCCGCCATGGACGCCTCGAACAGCAGGTGCGTGTTCGCGGGCAGCGAGAGGCTCGTCGTGAAGCCCGTCGGCGGGTTGGTATAGGTGTAGCCGCTGAGCGTCGTCTGCTCGGCCTTCCCCCAGATAGGCTTTGCCTCGGCGAACCTCAGCGAGGAGGGGCCCGCACATGCCCTCTGCATCAAGTAGAGGCTGACGCTGTGCCCCTGCGCAGGGAGCGCCTCCGTCTCGAAGTTGGAAGGCATGCCCGGCCTCAAGGTCGTGAGCAGGTTGTCCTCCGTGTCGATGACGAAGACACGGTCACACGCCGCGAGCGCGTAGTTCGTGAAGCGCAGGCGCACGAACGAAGGGAGCGTCAGATCTACCCCTGCGAAGGGCTGGGTCCGGCGCACCGTCCCGAGGTCCAACTGGGACGGGGCAGGCAGCGCCTCCCGCATGCCGGAGGACGTGCGTCCCAGTGAGCAACCAGGTGTTCCCGGCAACCCAGCTCAAGCTCCTCCGCAAGCAGCCAAGCTCGATGCTCGGCGTCTGCATGCATTGCCGGTGACCTCTCCTTGAAGAGAGGCGCCCTAACGTTTCGGCCAAAGCGCCGCTGTTGGGCAGTAGCTGAGTCGTCCCCTCATTTGATTCAAATGAAACCGAAGGCCTCGCGGAAGACAGCCTGCGCGCGGATGAGCTCGGCGAACTTCTCCATGAGGGGGCGAAGCCACTCCTCACGCATGTTGGCGAGGGCGCCGTAGTAGATGATGCCTTGCCGGAAGAGGGAGTACTCGCGCGTCTTGCGCGTGTCGGCACGGAACTTCCGGTCGAGCCCCGTCGCTTCGCCAGCGGCGCCGAGCAGCGTCAGCAGGGCCATGGCGAAGGCGGACAGCAGCAGCAACCTATCGCGGCGCTCGCAGGTGCCGATGGCAATAGCGGACAGGCCCATGCCGAAGCGCAAGTCCTTGATGTCCCGGTGCGTCTCCTCGCAGGTGAATCGACGGCCGTAGGACTTCACCAACTCGGTGGCGGTGGCCTCGTGGCTGCTGGCCGCTAGAAACCATGCCTCTTTCATTCCCTTCTGGTGCACGCAAACGACGGCGCCCACGCCGAAGCGGGACTGGGTGACGCGCGCTCCGCGCAGCAGCTTCGGACGGCCCGTCAGGGGCACCCACTCCTTGGCCTTTCGCACCTCCCCGTCGGCGCTCTCGACGTGCACGACGCCGCGGAAGCGGATGACGTAGCCGAGTCTGTCCAGCAACTCATACAAGGCGACTTCTCCGAAGCCCCGGTCCGCGAGCACCGTCACTTCCACCTCGGAGGGCAAAACCTGGTGCAGTCGCTCCAGCAGGGCGTCCTCGTGGGCGTTGCGCTGCCCAGCCAACTCACTCTTGGGCACCGTCTTCCACAGGAGCGGCGTGGCGCGCCCGTGCCGGGTGACAAGCTGGATGGCGACCGTGGTGTGGTCGTCCGACTCGAAGTCCGTCCAGTCGATGGTGACTGTCACCGCTTTGCGCTCGGCCACCACGAAGGGCACCCACTGGGCGAAGAGCCGCCACACGTCCACGCCCTTGTTCGACAGCAGTCGGTCCACCTGCTTGATGGCGTGCTTGCCCTCCAGTCCTCGCGCCTGGGAGAGCACCAATCCCATGGCCCGCACCGAGAGGCTCGCCGCGTGAACGGTCCCCAGCGTCGCATTGGACAGCGACAGCACTCGCTTGGCATGCGTGTCCGTGCCGATGGCCTCCTCGATGAAACGATGCACCTCGGAGTGCGTGATGGATTTCGCCATACTCCACACGATGCCTGAGAACTCTTTCCCTCGAAAAGAGCGCGCCGCTCTCTCGCTTCCCTCGCTGCTCCGACCCCGGCCAACCGCTGCGGATGACCCTTGACGCCCGGCTCAAATGAGGGGACGACTCAGGGGCAGTAGAGCAAACTATCGGCATCGACACCGGAGCGCAGTGCCGACGATCGCGCTCAATGGAGCTTCTTGCAGATCGGCTCAGCCGAATCTTCAAAATGGAAACACGCATGGTCGGCCGGACAATCCTTCTCAAACTCGCAAGGAATCTCACAGCTACGAACTGATTTGAACCTCCCTTTATGCACCTGCCTATGGGCTACCGTGACGCATTTGCGGTCAACGCCACAATCGGCTGAGCTTCTGCAGGTCCCTTCCTCGAAGGCGCCGCACCCAGCGAGCATAAGCATGACTCCGAGCAGACAAACAAGCACGGCACCTGAACCAGAGGTCATGATGATTGGACGTCTTGTCTTTCGCAGAGGCTGAATATCCGATCTAGGATGCAGCATGGCAATCGAGAATCGTGAGCGTTCATTCAGGGTGGCTGCCCGCCGTCTCGATTGGTGGCCGAATGCAGTCATGATTACCTCCAGCATTTTTCAACAAGGTCCTCGGTGTCGTCCCAGCCAGGACTCCAACTTCCGAGCCCGGGCACCAACATCCAGCCGTCCTTGGCGGAAGATTCAGTGACGCCAATCGTTTGGCACATGTGTATAGCCTCGTGCATGATCATTTTTGCGACCTCTTCGGTCCGATCCACCGAGGTATACCCCGGCCTGCTAACGTTTCCGCAGAGCCAACGTGGAAAACCTAGCCTCTTCCGTTCCTTGTCCAGGCCGCCGCGAGTCCCGCCAGTCATGTCGAAGAGGTGAGCAGTCGGAGGTGTTGACTCATCCAGCCACGGACAAATGTCGCAGGGGAGTTCGCAGTTCGTACAATTTTGACGCGTACTGTTGCCTGCAGACGCCTGCTCACAACCTGCCTTTATTTTCGCCTGTGCGACCGCCTCGTCCCAGTTCTTGCATTCGCCTTCGGGCCGAATAAACAGACCGGTCGGATCCGAGTTATTTACTGGACTATTCCCCGCATACGCATACGCCGGCCACGAACCCGACTTGGCAGCAACCATCGCCATCGGCTCGGGCTGAAGGTACCTGCCAGTGCCCGGGTCGTACAGGCGGTGCCAGTTCTCGAACAGGGTGGGCTCCGGGTCGCCCATCGCCCCCACTCGAGCCGAGGCCGACGCCGTCAGGGAGCGCTGACCCGGAAGGTGGACGTTCGCCGGAGGCCCCGCCGGCAGCGGCGTGTACGTCCGGAGCACGCTGAATGCGCGCGAGGGGTTGGAGCAGCCCGCCGAGCTGGCGAAGCCCACCACCACGTTGCCCGAGAGGGCGGGCGTCCAGGCCGTGGGAAAGAACCCGCCCTCGTTGGGCCAGTTCCACAGCAGGGTCCCCGTGCCGCTGCGCACCTCCAAGGCGCTGTCACAGGCCGCCATGGACGCCTCGAGCAGCAGGTGCGTGTTCGCGGGCAGCGAGAGGCTCGCCGTGAAGCCCGTCGACGGGTTGGTATAATCATGGCCGCTGAGCGTCGTCTGCTTGGCCTTCCCCCAGCTGGGTTTTGCCTCGGCGAACGTCAGCGAGGAGGGGCCCGCACATACCCCTTTCAACAAGTAGAGGCTGACGCTGTGCCCCTGCGCAGGGAGCGCCTCCGTCTCGAAGTTGGAAGGCATGCCCGGCCTCAAGGTCGTGAGCAGGTTGTCCTCTGTGTCGAGGACGAAGACACGGTCACACGCCGCGAGCGCGTAGTTCGTGAAGCGCAGGCGCACGGAGGAAGGGAGCGTCAGATCCACCCCTGCGAAGAACTGGGCCCGGTGCACCGTCCCGAGGTCCAACTGGGACGGGGCAGGCAGCGCCTCGCGCGTGCCGGAGGGCGTGTAGTCGTAGTAGCGCACGATGTGTCGCCACGCATCCGCCTCGATGAGCACTTCGCCGAGGTGGCCGCCAAACAGGTAGCTGGTGCCCTGGTGGGTGGTGCTCCCATTCGAGGCCTCCGTGGAGTCCACGCGCGCGATGGGCTGGCCGTCCAGGTAGACATACTCACCCACGGGCCGGGGGTACTGGGCCGTAAGGCTCGCGGCCCCTGCCTCCATGAGGAGCGCACCGTCATCACCCACCCAGTAGTCCGTCGCCAGCCCATTGAGGGGCCACACCTCGCGCACGCGCTGGCGGCGGAAGTTGAAGACCTGGCGGCTGTACTGGCCACCCGCGCCCACCACCGCGCCCACCTGCTCCTGGGTGTCGTAGCAGAGCGCCAGTTGCTTGCTGCGCCCCGACTGCGTCTGCGTCACCTCTGTCACCTTCCCACCCGCGCCGTAGGTAAAACCGCGCGTCGAGATGACATTGCTGGAAGCATCCACCTGCGTCGTGCCCGCGAGCCGGAAGGCCGTGTCGTAGGCATACGTCTCCGATGCAAGCGACTGGCTCGTCGCCGTGTCGACGACCTCCCGTGAGAGCCGGTCTCCCCACCGTCCGGTATAGGCGAAGGACTCCGTCCGGCCCTCGCGCGAGGAGGACGCGGAGGTGAGGTAGCCCGTCGTGCCCTGGTAGGTGAAATCCCGGGTCCAGGCGGGGTCATCCTCGGTGACATTCAGGGGACTGCCACGGCCATCCAGTCCGTCATTTGGCATGCCGCTCCCAAAGGTGCGCCGACGAACGCTGTAGTGGTTACCGTCGTCGACGCGCGTCACCGCCCACTCCCGAGGGCTGCCATCCCGCCACCGGGAGAGCTCCCACCCCATGCTGTTGCCCGCCACGTAGCTGACGAGGCGTCCCGCCTCCCACTTGAGCTCCGTGGCCAGAGGCGTCGTCGTCGCCCCGACCTCCAGCACGGCCTCGGAGGGCAGATGCATCCGCGCGTCCCCATCCGCCGGGTACTCGAAGCGGACGGTCGCCCCCGTGGGATAGCGCATGGCGGTGAGTCTACCGTTGCCCTCGTACTCCCAGCGGAGGACTCGCGCGCAGGAGGCTCCCGGCGCCTTGCGAGCCTCGAAGCGGGGCCGGCCCGAAGCGGTGTAGCCGAAGTAGGTGGCTCCGGAGGCGTCCGTCACCGCCGTCATCCGGCCCACCCCGTTGCTCACCCCCAGCGCGGTGCCAACGGCGCAGTCGAGCACCGTCGCCGCGGCATCCGTGTCGTACGTGTAGCTTTCGGAGAAACCGGGGCCGGTGGCGACCAGGAGCCGTCCCTGCCCGTCGAAGGTGGACGTCGCCACATCGCCGGTGGGCTGCAGCTGCTGCACGAGGTTGCCCGCGACATCATAGACGTAGCGGCGCGTGCCCAGGGTGCTGCTGCTGACCTCCACCAGCCGGCGGAAGTCGTCGTAGCGGTAGGACGTCTGCGGGTAGTTGCTCCCCGTCGCGCCGTAGGTTTCGTGCACCTCGGTGAGGTTGTCGTGCCAGTCGTACTTGAGTTCCTGGGCCGCGGGCTGCACCTCCGCCAGGCGCTGCAGGTTGTCGTAGAGGTTCGTTGTGGCCGGCTCCAGCGTGTCTGTCGCTCCGGAGTAGGTCCCCACCTGCGTGCTGACGATGTTGCCCTCTTCGTCGAACTGGCTGAGGCGCAGGGCCCCCTCCCCCAGACGCTCGTGGCGCACCACCGCGCGGCGCCCCTGCGCGTCGTATTCGTAAAAGGTGGCGCGCACCGCCGTCCCATTTTGCAGGTAGCGCTCCGTCAGCAGCCGTCCGAGGTCCGTCGACGTGGTGCCCCACTCGAAGCGCACCTCCTCCTCGAACGAGGTGGGGGTGCCGCTCGCGTCAGACGTCTGTCCGACGGAAGTCGTCCGCCCCGCCGTGTCATAGGTGTAGAGGAGGCGGTTGCCCCGTGGCATCCGCACCTCCTCGACTCGCCCGGCGGCGGAGTACTGGTAGACGGTGGGCTGCGCATCGTCGGGCCCCTGCACGGTCAGCGTGCGCCCGACGGCGTCATACGTGTACAGCGTCTCCTGCCCGTTGCCGTCCACCACGCGCTGAGCCTGACCTTGCGCGTTGTAGTCGAAGTACTCGGCCACCACCTGTGTGCCATGCAGCACCTTCTTCAGCCGCCCCGCCGAGGCCACCGGCCCCGTCGCGGCGTAGTACTCGTAGGTGGTGACGTCGTTCACGTCCGTGCGCGGGCCATCCTTCGTCAACAGCAGCCCGGAGTTGTCATAGGCGTACTTCGTCACTTCCACGCGCGTCGTCCAGGTGCCGCTGGTGTCGGCCAGCGTGCGGCCCAGCTGGACACGCTGCTGCACCTGCGGCTCGAGCACCCCGGCGGGCGTGTTGTAGGCCGTGGGCGTCTGGCAGGCGGACGTACCACAGAGCGGATTGATGGCGGACGTCGGCGTCGTGTAGTCGTCGACGGTGAACGTGACGGTGCCCGAGGGCGCCGAGGTATCCACGCTGAGGCGCGAGGTGAACGCGCGCCGGTTGGAGTTGGCGACGTAGCCCGTCACCACCTCATGCCGGGTCTCGCTCGTCGTGGGGGTGTCGCAGTCCACCACGCCGGGCGTGAGGGAGGTGGTGCGGCCCAGGACGTCGCGCACGTGGCGCGTGGAGAAACCGTCGAAGCCCTTCTCGCAGCTGGGGGCGCGCGTCCCGGTGGCGGGCGTCTCGATCTCCTTGAGGCGCGTCACGTCGCACGTCCCGCTGGCGTCCAACTGGCACACCGTCTTCACTTTCCCATTCCCCCACGTCAGGCGGAGGTTCTGCCGAGTGGAGCGGATGGTGGTGCTGCGCTCCGGGGTTGCGGCGTCGATGCCGAAGGTGAAGGTGTACTTGCCCTCGGGCGTCTCGTGCGCGCTCACCCGGGAGGCCGCCTTGCTCCTCTGGAGGTAGGTGAAGGACTCCACCAGCTTGCCGTCCCCATCCGTCGCCGTCGTCAGCAGCTTCACCGACGTCCCCGGGTACGCCGGGAAGAAGTGCGTGAAGCCATGGGCATACGTCTCCTGCCCGCTGTCCGCCTGGGTGGCACTGACGAGGTAGCCCTGGGTGTCATAGCCAAACTGCACCATCAGCTGGGTGCCCGCCGAATCCCGAGCGACGTTGAGCAGGCGCCGGGCTCCCGTGTACGTGGTGGTGGCGTAGCGCATCCACAACTGGTGGCCGAAGAGGAAGTCCACCCGGCACAGCGTTCCCGTGGGGCGCTCGGCGATGACGGGACAGGAGACATCCCCGCCGGAGTAGACGAGGCTGGCTTCGCCACCGTCCTGTTCTCGCAGGTGCACAAGGCGGCCCGTGGTGTCGAAGAGCTCAAGGCTGGCGTCGAACTTCTCCAGCACCCAGCGCAGGGTGCCGGAGTCGTAGGAGAGGCGCCGGCCCGGGAGGCGCGCGGAGTAGGTGCCATCCACCTGGCGGGTGAAGAGCTCCGTGCCCGAGTCCGCCTTGCGGTACTTCACCACCTGCGGGGGTGAGCTTCCGTCGAAGACGAGGCGCGCGGAGTAGGTGTCCGCCCAGCCAGGCCCCAGGCGGCCGATCTCCGTCCTGCCGCCGTGGGATTGGGCCCAGTGCGTGGAGTAGTTGCGCGCGAAGAGAATGGCGGGCCCGCGCGGCGTGGGGATGTCGAAGTCCGTCCGCTCCAGCCACGCGAAGCCGCTCAGCGTGTCCACGGGCCGGCCGATGTTGCGCTCCTTGGCCTCGTCGCCGCACTCGGCGCAGCGGCACGGGCCGCAGCCGTCGTCCCCGCTCTCGCCGTCACAGCAGGCGACGACGTCTCCCTCGAGGCCACCGGAGGAGGGGGTCGGCAACCGGTCCACGGCGCTGCACAGCAGTTGCGCCCGCGCGGCCTGCGGCACCATCAACACCAGCAGAAGCGTCCCGCCCACCAGCAATGCATTGAAAGTCTTCACGGCGTCCACCCCCGCTCCTTCGGCACGCAATATCCCTTCAGCCCCGCCCCCGTGTGACGCCACTCGCACTCCAATCCCGTGGGGCAAGGCGTGGCGTCGTCACACGCTGGCACGCAGACACGGCCCGAGTGCCTCATGAGGCACAGACCCGAGGCGCAATCCGAGGAGTTGATGCACGTTCCGGCGTCCACCGCATTGCAAGCCGCTACGCCCGTCAGCGGGGCCTGGGCAGTGCCCGCGGAGGCAACGCCTCCCACCTCTTCCTTTGAGTCCTCCGCCCCAGACGAGCACCCCAGACATGCAGCAAGCGCGAATGCAATCCAAAGGACGCGCATGCCCGCACTCCCCCTCTTATCTTTCATTGCTCAACCCATTTCACGTCAACCTGGGAGCTGTCAACGACAGTTCCCAGACTCCGCAAAAGGTTGCCCAACGAGAGGAATCCCGGCGGAAGACTCCATCCCTTCCCAGACGCACGTCGGATGGCGGCTTGAACGGCGTCAATCGTTGCCGGAAAGGACCCTCTCCTCCTCTGCCCGCTGCGCCAGCGACTCAAGCCACTCCCGCTCCCGACGCGCGAGCGCCGGGGGGAGCAGGCTCCACTCAAGCCTTGCCGCCTCCGCGACCTGCCCCATCAGCTCAACGCGCCGGGATCCCTCGCTCAGCTGCGCCAGTCCCCAGAGCGCATAGGGGTCGTCCTCCAGGATTCGCAGGCCCTGCTCGTAGGCCTCACGGGCCTCGGCCCCATGCCCCTGGAGGGCCTCGCACTCGCCCAACAAGGTGAACAGCCGCGTGGACAGCGGCGCCCTCTGGAGCCCTTCCCTCGCGGCCTCGGCGCAACGGGGCGCGTCCCCTGCCTTGCGCGCAACCTCCGTCAGCCGGATGAAGGCCGCCGCCTCACGCGCATCCGGGGCCGCCGCCTGCATCCCCTCATAGGCCCGGCGCAGGTGCCCCCTCTGCGCGGACACCTCCGCCTGACGCCATCTCCATGAGGCCCGCGCCTGCGGGAAGTCCACCGAGGCAAAGAGGAGCGCCAGGGCCAAAGGGACGGCACGCATCCATGGGAGGGGAACGCGCACGCCTTGTCCCCTGCCGCTTCGGCCCAGCAGGCCCGCCAGGCACGCAGCCAACACCCACGTGGAGGGGGCGATGAAGGTCAGGGACACCTGTGAAGCGAGGCCCAGCACCCCCAGGGCCCCCAGCAGGGACACCGTCCTGCGCCCCGGGCGGCGTGGAAGTCCTCGCAGGAGCACCGCCAGGAACAAGCCCCCGAGCGCCAGACCCGGCAGACCCCACTCGATGGCCGCGCGCAGCCCCTCGTTGTGCGGTTCCTCGATCTGCTGGCCCGCGCTGAAGGCCTTGTCCCGCACCACGGCCCGGTGGAACCGGGGATAGGTGGTCGCGAAACCACCGGGCCCGACTCCCAGCCAGGGATGCTCCTTCACCATCACCAGCGAGTTGCGCCACGTGTCCAGCCGGCCGCCCACGTCCATCCGCGCGAGCGACGTCAGCGACTCCGCATACGGACGGGCTCCCTGCCACTCCAGCCGGGGCCCCGGGGTCAATCCGACCGCCAGCAGCGCCGCGAGAACCATGGCGCCCCACGCCACGCGTCGCTCCCGCACCGGCAGTTGGCGGCACACCCACAGGACCGCCAACGCCGCCAACGCCCACCCCGTGCGGCTGCGCGTGGACACCAGGAAGGCGGTCTGGATCGCCATCAGCGCCAGCGCCCAGGGGTAGCGCCGCAGCGGGAGGAACCCCAGGGTAAGCACCAGCGAGGCAGCGACGTACTCCCCCGCCACGGCCCGGCTCGCGAAGAACCCCGAGGGCCTCGTCGCCTGCACCAGCCCCGGCAATTCCACCCACTGCTCCAGCAGGCCCAGCCCCGCTCCCAGCGCGCCCGCTGCCACCAGGGGCCACAGCACCGCTTTGCGCGGCAGGCGCCCTTCCGCCAGTGCCAGACATAGGGCGAGCACCGCGAAGCCATCGAGCAGCCGGGGAAGCCCCAGCCAGGACACATCGCTCGCGACCCATGACAGCGACTGCCATGCCGCCAGCGCACAGGCCAGGGCGCCCATCCACCCCAGCCGTACATGTCTCGCCGCATGGAAAAGACAGGCGCTCGCCAGGAGATGCAACGCCAGCCGCCTGGGTAACACCACCGCGCTCTGCGTCCAGGGTGATTGCGCCGCCACCGCGAGCAGTATGCCCAGCCCTACCGCCACCGCCCACGCGCCGTGGGATGCGCGTCGTCCTGTCACTCCCACAGGCTGAAGGCCCCGCGAGACCCCGTCAATCTTCATCTCCTGTCTGGAAAGCAATGACGCGCTGGAGCCCTCCGCCCGGTCGTCAGTCCTCCTTGTCGGGCCAGTGGAAGCCGCCGCCCTTATAAGGAAGGCGTTCATGTCTTCGACCGTTTCCCCCTCCAAAGAAGCGATGGGAGGCCTCGGCCCTCCCCACAAACTGAAAATCACCGTGTCCGACCCGACCGATATGTCCGTCACGTATCCACGTTGAGTCCCATGCGGGCTTTTGCCCGCGGAAACCCAGGACAGGGCTGGCGTGGCCGGATGCTGGCCCCTTCTCGGGATGGAGGGGTGGATGACGGAGCTCTCGGTGGATGTGCGCGTGCAGGTGGCTCGGTTGCGGAACCTCCTTGTCGATGCGGCCCGTTGCGGTGCCCTGGCCAGCCCCCTGGCGTCCCTGCCGCATCCCCGCTGGGAGCCCCTGGAGCTCCAGGCCCTGTGGTGGCTGCGCGCGGAGTGTCTGCTGCCGGTGGGCGTGCTCGCCCATCGCCTGGGTGGACTCGCCATGCCCCGCTTGAGCCGGCTGGTGGACCGCCTGGAAGAGGGGGGACTCGTGCGCCGTGAACGTTCGGTGCGCCATGACCGCCGGCGCGTGCGCGTGCGTCTCACCGACGCGGGCCGCGCGGTCGCGGAGGAGACGGACTCGCTGGTGCAGGAGCGCATGGCGCGGCTGCTGACCCCGCTCCAGGGCGAGACGCGCAGCGCCCTGATGGACATCCTGGAGCTGTGGGTGGAAGCGTTCGGCGTCCAGGCCCGCGCCGCCGAGGAAGAGGAAGAGGACACCGCCACGCCGACCCTCGTCCCCGACGAGGTTCTAACCGCCTCCGCCGCCTGACGGAGGCCCACGGGCCTACAGCTTCACCTCGATGACGCCCGAGCGACGGCACGCCTCCACCCCGTCGCCCTCCCAGGCAGCATGGCCCTCCGCCTGCACCCGCACCTGGAGCAGCTCGGAGCGCACCGGCCCCAGGGCCCACCGGCCATCCGTGCGCGTCTCCCCGCGCACGGGCGGCATCGAGCGGTCCCCACCGTCCGCCGTCACGAGCGCCCCGACCACGGGACTGCCCTCGTGCGTGACGCGCACCTCGCAGGAAGGGGCCGGAGCGTCTTCCGCCGAAAGCCTCACTTCGACGTCCGCGTCGTCCGCGCCCGCACGCGCCTCGGTGCTCGGGCGCAGCGCATACGGTGAAGACGCGGTCAGCACCCGGTACGTGCCGGGCTCCAGCAGGGACACCACGACGTCGTCCTTCTCGGGGATGAACTCCTGCGCGGCCACATCACTCCAGGCGCCTCGCGCATCGCGGCGCTGGAGCAGGTACACCGGATAGGGGGACTGCGCCTGCGCTTGAAGCTGCGCCCGCGTGAAGCCATCCATCCGCAACACCAGCCACCGGTACACCGGCATGCGCCACACCACCTCCGCCGTCCCGGCCGTCTCCGCCGTGGGCGTGAAGGTGAACTCCGCATGCGAGGGCGCCACCGGCCGTCCCGCCTCCCTTTCCTCCCGCCACACCGTGAAGCGAGACGCGCGCCAGGTCGGCACGTCCGGCACCGTGAAGCGCCCCTCCGCGTCCACTGGAACTTCCCGCCCCTCCTCCGTGCGCAACACCGCCGGCCCCGCGGGCCGTGACGTCTGGCCCAGCAGAACCCGGCCCCGCAGGGTGACCGTGCCGCCCACGCCTTCGGGGAACAGCCGAGCCACGTCCAGCGTCACCGTGCCCACCGTGCCCTCGCGCAGCGGCACGTCCACCGGCCCCCCTTCCCTTCCCGACGGCGCGCGCAACCACAAGCGCACCGCCCGGTCCGGAGGCAGCGGTGCCAGCGCCGTGTCGCCGTCCTTCACGAGCGGCACCGGCAGGCCGTCCTGGAGCGCCACCATCAACTCCGGCGCCACCAGCCGCAGCACCACCAGCAGGGCACTGGCCCGCTCCGCGCCCTCCGGATCCACATCGCGCTCGATGCGCACGGAGAACGCCCCCGCCTCATCTCTCGCACCGGCCAATCGCACGCGCACGCCCGTGGGCCGCGTCGCCCGCAGCACGCCCGCGTCCAGCGACCCTGACTCCGGAGGGGAAGCCGGCACGTGGTCCCCCCACCAGAACGTCCCGTCCGGCTCGAACGCGACCAACTGGTAGCGCGGCGCCGGAGGCACCTCCACCGGCCCCAGCACGCCACCCTGCGCGGAAGCAGTGACGGGCGCGGTCAACCATCCGCGCACGTTGGCCAGTTCCTCCAACCGCGAAGGCCCCGCCTGTTCTCCGCGCGCCTGCCCCTGCTTCCACCACCGCAGGTCCTCGTCGGAGATGAACGCCGCGCCCACACGCGCCTCTCCGACGAACGGGTGCTCCCCTTCCAGCGTCGCCCGCAGCCACAGGCCCGCGTCCGCCGCCTCACGTGTCTCCATCGGAGGGACGACTTCGCGCACCCCCGCGTCCGCGACCTCCACGGACGCGGACGGCACCGGGACGCTCAGTGGTTCGGCCTTCTGGGACGCGGCCCACCACGCGGCCAGGAGCACCGCGCCCAGGAGCACGCCGGTCAGGATCTGCTTCCAGCGCATGCGGCGTCAGTCCGTGTCGCTGTTGGAATACAGGGACAGCCACACCGGCGCGTGATCCGACAGCCGCGTGACGTAGTCCTTCGTGTTCGCGATGTAGTCGCGGCCCGTGCTGGAGAACTCCGTCACGTAGGTGTCCTGCAACCAGAAGTGGTCATACGCGTTGGCGAAGCCCCCGGTCGAGTTCAGCGTGGTGGGCGTGTCCAGCTTGCACGTCACCGCGGGCGACACGGCCTTCAATTCGCTCCAGGAGGCATGGGTGCAGGCCATGTTGTGGTCGCCCACCAGGATGACGTCCTGGTCGGTGCCGCTCGCTGACTGCACGGACGCGAAGACCGCGTCGATGGCCTGCGCCTCCAGCATGCGGTCCGCCGCCACGCCCCACACCGTGTGCCAGTTGAGGAACGTGTAGTCCGCGCCCGTGGGCACGTGGCGCACCTTCACCACCTGCGGCTCGCGCTCGAACAGGTCCCCCGTGTCGTTCCACACCGTGGAGGACAGGAGCGACACCGTTTCCGTCCGGTACAGCACCGCGTACGACTCCTTGTAGGACGAGCGCCCGATGAGCGGCGTCACCGCCGCCGTCCACGTCACCCCTGAGACCTGCGTCAGGTTCTGCGCGATGGCCTGCGCCGCCGCCGCGTTCATCACCTCCTGGAGGAACACCAGGTCCAAGCCGTTGTTCGACGTGCTGCCCGAACCGAACTGGTTCCACAACTGCTGCGCGTCCTCCAGGTAGGTCTGCTCCGCCGCCCATCCCTCGTGGCGGAGGTTCCAGCTCACCACCCGCAGGTAGGAGCCCGCCTGGGACAACGCGGGAAGCACCAGCACGGTCAACACCAGCACACGCGACAAGAAGGACGACCCTCTCATGCGACAGCACCTCGGGCCTGCGGGGAAGACAGCACCCCATCTTCCGCAAGCCGCGCCCCCAGGGACAGCAGACCTTCGCGGAAAGGAGGTCACGTCCACCCCGTGACCCTTCCCAACCCTGGAGACCACCCTATAAATGCAACTTGATTGCATATGGATCTTGATGGCATTTATTGCGGGCCCCTGGCTGGAAGGCGAGGCGGCTCGCGCACCGCCACGGGTGCGTCCTGAGGGGACCCATGAACCGCATCGTCCGGAGTGTTGGAGGCACGGGGGTGGTGCTGTCGTGTCTGGCGCTCGGCTGGCTCCAGCGCCCCGTGGAAGTTTCCGCCGATGCGGTCCCTACCCCACCCGCCGTCACGCACCCGACACCCGTGGAGCCCGCACCACGCTCCCTGGCCGTCGCCCGGCCCGCGACGGCGCGGGAGGCAACACCCGCCGAGCCCCTGGCCGAGTTGGAGCTTCCCCCGGAGGCCTTCCTGGACGCGGCGCTGAAGATCCAGGGGCCTCCCCAACCCGAGCTGCGCGACCGCGCACGCCGCGCCCTGCCAGACACGCGCGTGCGGTTGGTGAAGGCCCTGCGCGCGGACCACGCGAGCCCCCAGGCCCGCCGCGACGCGGTGCTCGCGGAACTCACCGCCTCCGGTGACAGCGCGGAGCCGTGGACGCAGGACGCTCGGGCCGCGCTGGATTCGTGGCACGAGCGCATCAGCCGGGACGTGCGGCCCGTCCAGGCCGAAGCCCCCCACTGCTACGCCGCGGGCTGCGTGTCGCGCGTCACCTTCCCGGACGAGGCGTCCTTCCGCGACGCCTGGGAGCGCGCCTCCAGCCTCTCCCCCAGCGCACACAGCGCCCACCTCCAGCTTCCGCCCGAGCGCCTGCCTTCGGGCGAGGTGCGTGTCCCGTGGCTCGTCCTGCGCCCGGACCGCTCCCAGCCCCCGCCCTCACACCCCGCAGCACCCATCCCAAGGAGCCCCCCATGAAGAAGCACCTGTCCACCCATGCCCTCGTCGCCGCCAGCGCGGTCTTCCTGCTCGCCGGTTGCGGCGCCACCGAGGAGCAGGCGGCGCAAGCCGCGGCCCCCATCACCCAGCAGTCGGAGCTGCTCGCCGCCTGCCAGGACACGGAGGAGTTGGAGGAGGTCGCCGAGCACTCCTGCTTCCACGCCGAATACGGCCCCTTCGAGGCCGTCACCGCGGCGCCCCTCGGCGGTCCGTCCTTCGTGGACGTGAGCGTCGGGCACACCGCGTACAACGTCACCCTCCCGGCCATCACCTATCAGCAGTGGACGCTGGGCTACGCGGGCTCCGTCATCTTCACGCCCGAGGAGTCCAACGAGTACGCCCTCCTCACCTCCGGCTACCGCGCCGTCCGCATCGTCAACGCGGCCACGAATGAGGAGGTCGGCCTGGAGTGCCGCTACGAAGTCCCGCAGGAGGTCTGCGGCACCCTGCGCACCGCCGTCACCGCGGACCTGGAGGGTGGCATCGACTACCGCGTGGACTTCGCGGCCGTCGTCCCCCAGGCCGCCACCTTCCTGCTCGTCATCGAAGAGACGGCGCACGAAGGCCACGAGGAGTAACCCCTCCAGGGGCGTCTGAAAGAAGGCCCGGGACCGCCGCCGCGGGCCCGGGCCTTCCCAACACCCGACAACTTCTGTATCTCAATTGCATCTAAATCCAGACTCCACCCAGGAATCCCTCCCATGCGCATCCCGTTCCGTGCCCTCCTCCTGGCCGGCAGCATCGCGGCGCTGACCGCCTGCGGAGGCGACGACGCCGGGCCCGACGACGGAAACCCGCAGGAGCAGACCGACCCGTGCAAGCCGAACGGGCACATCCACCGGGAGCCGGAGGGTGACTGGTGTCACTGCGACCGGGGCTACCTGGCCAGCGAGCAGGGCCTGTCGTGCGTGCCGGACCCGGACTACGTCCCGCGCGAGGGCTTCGACTTCGGGGACAACGGCGAGCACGCCTGCTTCCACGTCACCAATGGCCCCTTCTCCACCGTCACCGCGTCCCCCGACCGGCAGCCGCGCGTGGACGACTTCCACACGCACTACACCGTGAAGCTGCGCCAGGAGAACGGCCAGTCCGTGGGCACGTTCAACTTCAAGGCGTGGGCCACCGGGGACTTCGTCCTCTACCTGAGCACGCCAGACCTCGCTGTCACCGTGAAGGAAGGCGAGCGCGTCATCGACCCCGTCGCCACCCAGGCCACCGGCCCCTACTGCGACGGCCTGAAGCAGATGGTCGGCTACGAGCTGACCGACAAGGTCCAGTACACCGTCACCTTCGGCCCCACCGCGCTCACCGAACTCGGGCTCGTCATCGAACACCTCCAGTGACCCGGGCCTGGAATCACCCGGGAAACTATTGCAACTGAGTTACCTTTACGGCATGACTCCAGCCACCGGGCGCACCGGCGGCTTGAAGCCGCATGGCACCCCGCGCCCGGCATCCCGAAAGGAACAACCCCATGATGAAGACGAAGCGCATCGCGCTGAGCGCGCTGTTGTCGTTCGGCCTGGTGGCCTGCGGCCCGATGGAGGAGCCGGAGTCCACGTTCGAGGCCCAGGACTCGCAGGAGCTGGAGGCCGGTTGCACGTCGATGGGCACGGGCATCACCACGCACGCGTGCACCCACGCCGGCAACCCCACGGACCACGTGTCCATCACGGCGAACGCCACGCGCACCACCAGCGCGCCCGGCATCAGCACGAAGCACAAGGCCTATGACCTCGCGCTGCCGTCCGGCGCGGAGGGTTCGGTGACGTACGTGCCGGCGACGACCGGCTCCTACGCGTTCTACCGGACGCAGAGCGTGCCCATCACCGTCGTCAATGGCAGCACCAGCGCAACGGTGGCCTCCGCGCTGACGCACGCCGTGTCGGCCTCTGGCTGCTCGCTCGTGTCCGTGTCCGTCTACGACCTGACAGCCGGCACGACGTACATCGTCGCGACGGGCCCGGCGACGGGCAATGCCATCACGGTGGTGCCGGAGTTCCTCAACGACACGCGCACCCGCTACTACCAGGACGCGGACGGCGACGGGTACGGCAACAACGCCACCTCCGTCCTGACCGCGTGCACGCCGCCCTCCGGCTACACGACGCAGCGCTTTGACTGCAATGACACGCCGGGCTCCGGAGCCAGCATCAACCCCGGTGCCACTGAAATCTGTGGCAACGGCATCGACGACAACTGCGACGGGTCGCAGTGCTAGCGCACTGCCCCTCCGTCCCTCGCTGACGCGGACCTGAACAAGGTCTGCTCCCACGCTGGAGCATCTCCCTCGGAAGGGTGCTCCGGCGTGGGCCTTTCCCCCGTGATGTCCCCTGAAGGAACCACCCTGATGCGTCTGTCCTCCGCCACCTTCCTGTTCGCCACCTGCGCTGTTCTCGCCCTGACCGGCTGTGATGACGAAGAGCCCACCGTCACGCCGGACGCCGGCACCTCGGCGGACGCGGGCTCCGACGCGGGCTCCAGCGCCGACGCGGGAACGGGCTTTGACGCCGGCACCGACCCGACGTCCACCGCCACCGTCACCACCTCGCACCCTGGCGAGGGCGCCACGGACGTCTACCCGCTGGAGATGTACCTGGACACCTCCGGTGAGAAGCCGCTCATCGCCTTTCGCAAGGTGCTCTCGCTCAGCTTCAGCGAACCCATGGACCCCACCTCCGCGCAGGTGACACTGCGCGACCGCACGGACTCCACGGTGCCGGCCCGCGTGCTCACCGGAAGCTGGTCCGGGGATGCGCGCACGCTCACCGTCACCGTGCCGCGCACCGAGGAGAGCACCCGGCCCCTGGAGGTCTCCACGCGCTACACCGTGGAGCTGACCGCGTTGAAGGACGGGGCCGGACACGCGCTGGGGCCGACGACGTCAGGCCTGGGCGACGGCGCGCTGGACTTCACCACCAGCGAGCGAGACCCGGCGCTGGAGCACGCGTGCGCGCACACGCTCGTCAACACGCCGGAGGCCGTCACCGCGGGCCGTACGCCCTTCGACTTCCCGCCCGACACGAACACCGGCCACGCGCGCTACGACGTCACCCTGCGCTCGGGAGAGGTGGGCTTCGGGGGCTACACGTCCTTCATCTCCGACCCGGAGAACCCCGAGCACGTCACGCTCTACCTGGACCAGGAAGTGGCCACGAAGGTCACCAACGACACGGCGGGTGGGACGGACGTGGCGTCGGTGCTCGCACCCGCGCGGTTCATCTGTGGCGGCATCACCCACACGCTGACGTTCACGTCCGAACCCGGGGATCAGATCTACCTGTTCCAGTTCGGACCCGTGCCGGCGGAGAAGATTCAATTCGTGCTGGAGCGCGAATAGCCAGACACGTCCAGCGGGGAGGGGCCCACGTCCACCAGGACAAGGTCGCCCTCCCCGGCGGTCCGATGCGGCGAAAAGGGCCCGCTCGTTACGGTGAAGCCCCACCCCGAGGCCCACCGCATGCGCCAGCCCATCCCCCACAAGCCGCTCGATCCCCATGAGGAAGTGCAGACGCTGCCCCACTACCTGGTGGGCGAAGCGCTCAATGGCGTCCTCTACATCTCCTCGCCGTCCGTCGCGCGTCGCAAGGGCCTGTCCTCGCTGCTGGGCCGCTCGCCGGAGGGCTGGTGGTGGACCTCCGAGCCCCGGCTGCTCCTGGGCCAGGACGTGTTGGTGCCGGACCTGGCAGGCTGGGTGGGCGGACGGCCCCCGACGCTTCCCAATGGCTCCTTCATCGACCGCGCGCCGGATTGGATCTGCGAGGTGTTATCGCCCGCCACCGCGAAGCTGGACCTGGCCGCGAAGCTGCCCCGCTACGCGCGCGCTGGCATCCACCACGCCTGGGTCATCAACCCCGTGCACCACGTGCTGGAGGTGTTCCGCCAGGAGCACGAGCGCTGGGAGTTGAAGAACATCTTCGTCGACGAGGACCGCGTGCGCGCGGACCCCTTCGGGAACGTGGAGCTGACGCTGACACCGTTCTGGCAGCCAGGCTGAGCTCCCGCCCTCCCCTTCAGACCGCGGGCTCCCACGCCCCGGTGAAGGCATCGAAGCGCCGCACGTTGACGCTCAGCGCGCGGTGCACCTGGGTCTCCGGTCCCACGTCCACCGGGGTGCCGTCGGCCGGCACCGCCAGCCGTTCGAAGCGCGTGCCCGTGAACCAGCGGTGCGGCTGCGCTTCCAGACAGAACAACCCCTCGTCGTCCAGGTCCGCCTGGATGGGAACGAAGTCCACGCGTTGCAGCTCCACGGGTGGCGGGAAGTCCATGGCGATGCGGAAGGGCACTCGCGCATCCGCCTGCGTCGCGACGCCTTCCAGGAACAGGGAGCGGCCCTCCATCACGTCACCCTCCGCCCCCAGCGCCCGGGAAGGCGGCTGGAGCAGCAGCGACAGCGAGCGCGCCACGCCCGCGATGCCCGGGGACTGCCCCAGCACCCGCGCCTGTCCCGCTTGCGCGAGCAGGTCGAACACCACCTCCCGGTCCCACTCGCCCAGCACGCGCCCGCCGGAGAAGAAGTCCCCTTCGTGTGCGTGCGCGGTGGGCAGCAGCAGGTCGCCCACGCGGCGCAGCAGGGCCTGGGGCTGGAGCGGTGAGGCCTTCTCGAACAGGTAGATGGGGCCCAGCACCATGCGCGCGGTGGTGAGCGCCACGCGCCAGCCCGTGTCGGTGGTGAAGACGCCGACGGTGTCCTCACCGGGCGCCAGGGCCGTGCGCAGGCCCATGCGGAAGGTGATGCTCCGACCGCCGGTGCCGGACAGCCCGCACGCGTGGACGCCCGCCACGAGCGCACCACCCAGAAGCCACGTGAAGGCACGACGCGAGGGACGCAAGGCAGAGGTCATGGCCGGTCCTCCTGGAGGTCCAGGTACACGGTGAGGGTGCCGCGCACGGTGCGCGGGGCACCGGCGGAGAAGTGGCGCGTGGCCAGCAGGGACGCGGGCGCGTCGGGGCCACGGAAGTTGGACACGTAGTTGAACTCGGACTCGCGCCAGCGCGCGTCCAGCACGTTCTCCACCGTCACGCCCAGCTCCACGGCGCGCCAGCGGGCGCGGGCCGCCACGTCGAAGAGGAAGATGGATTCGCTGTAGCGGTCCAACGGCAGGGGCTTGGGCCCGATGGCGCTGTGCCCCAACGCCAGGCTCCACCCCACCGGCTGCCGGGCCACCGTGGCGGTGCCGCGCCACGCAGCATCCACCCGGCCCAGCACCTGCGGGATGTACGGAATCACCGCGCCGTCCCACAGGCGCCACGAGGACGCACCGGGCAGCGGCTGCGTGGCACGGGCCCACGCGAGGCTCGCCTGCACGTCCAGCCGCTGGTTCCACTGGAAGCGCGCGGTGCCAAAGGCGCCCAGCCGCTGCGACGGGCCAATGGGCTGGTTGCGCCCCGTCGTCTCGCTGAACACCAGGTCCTGCGACACGCGCGTGGCGAACACCGCGCCCCGGACCTCCAGCGCGGAGGCGCCCGCGTCGTCGGCCCAGCGCCAACCCAGGCCCGTCTCACCGGAGGTCACCCGTGCGTACGGCGCGAACTCCGCGTCGGACAGGCCCGCGGCGTCGCTGGAGCGCGCGCCCAGGCCCGCGCTGGTCAGCCACGTGAGCTGGGGCGTCAGGCGCACCTCGGCGCTGGCACGGGGGCTGGCGAAGAACCCGTAGGCCTCCACGGACTCCTCGGGGATGCGCGAGCCCTGCCGGTCCGACTCCGGACGGTTCAGGTCCTCCACGCCGAACAGGAAGGTGTCCACGCGCACGCCGCCCCGGAGCGTGAGCCACTCCAGGGGGGCCCCTCGCAGCGACAGGTACGCGCCCAGGTTCGTGGTGCGCACCTGGTTGTCGAAGACGGTGGCATAGGGCGCGCCGCCCTTGTCGCGCAGGCGTCGCGCGCGGGTGTGCACGTTGTCGTAGCGGGCCACGTACCCCAGCTCCAGCGGCTGGGGTTGGCCCGCCCAGGTGAGGCCCGGGGTGTAGCGCCCTCGCAGGCCCACGGTGGTGCCCTGGTAGGACTGTTCGGTGTTGTCACCGCGCTGCGCTTCGCCAACCGGGGGCGTGTCCTGGAGGAAGCCGGTGAAGTTCTCCCGGCTGCGCATCTGGCGCGTCACCGCGAAGGCCTGCTGCACGAAGCGCCCACCGCGCTCCAGCCGCGACACCAGCTCCACGGACGCGAGGTGCCGCTGGCTCGCGCCTCCCTGGTTCGGGTCGTAGAGACAGAAGAACTGCGAGTCCGCGTCCGCGTCACAGGGCAAGCGCGCGTCCACGACGTCCGTCTCGCGCACCACACCGGCGGTGGAGAAGCGCGCGCCGTAGCTGGCGCCGAACAGGCGCAGCCGCGTCTCCGGTCCCAGGCGCAGCTCTGTCTGGGCCATCAGGCCCGCGTTCGCGTACGCGCGGTTGGGGCCGAAGCCGTGGCCCTGGCGCAGCAGCACGCCGACGAAGGTGGCGTCGGTGGACTCGGGAGGTCCCCACACCAGGGACAGCCGGCGCGACGCGAAGCTACCGTAGCTGGCGGACGCGGTGATGCCCCGGCGCTCCAGCCCGAGCTGGTAGTCCACGGTGCCCGCCACGCCGAAGTCACCCTGTGAAGGGTCATAGGGTCCCTCCGTCACGCGCAGTGATTGCACCAGCTCCGGGATGATGAAGTACGTGTCCGCGTAGCCGTGGCCGTGGGCATGGGAGACCTCGTTGAGGGGCACGCCGTTGAGGCGCATCTCCACGTCCTTGCCCTCGCCCGCGTCGAAGCCGCGCAGGTAGATGGTCTCCGCGTGGCCCTCCCCGCCGTGGTTCGCGAGCATCACCCCCGGCGCCAGCAACAGCAGGTCCGTGGCCGAGTTGCGAGGCACGTCCGCGAGCTGTCCCACCGTGATGTGGAAGTCGCCCACCGCCACGGGAGGCGGCGCGACGGACTGTCCCCGCACCGTGGTGGAGAACGACGGCGGCTTCGGGCCCGGAGGAGGAGCGTTTCCTTCCGCGTCAGTGGAGGGCGAGACGCGGGGGGGAGCAGCAGCCCCACCGTCAACGGGTGCCGCGGCGTCGGTGTCCTCGGCACGCAACGTCGCCCCATCCGGTGGTGACACAAACGGCTCGAACGTCACCGGCACGTCCACCTGGACCTCCAGTGGCACGCCCCCCCGGCGCGCGGGCTCGAAGCGCCAGCGCAGGGCCGCCGCCATCGCCGCCCGGTCGAACAGCACACCGCCCGACTCGCGCACCTCCACCCGGGACACCTCGCCCGTGTCGTCAATCGTCAGGCGCAGCAGCACGTGCACGGGCTGCGTCAACGCGGACGCGTCCGCCGGCATCACGGGCGGCGCGGCGTCCACTGGCACGGGGGGAGTCACGGGAACTTCGGGCGACGCGCTCAACAGCCAGAGCACCAGCGTCGGGATGAACACAGGCAACGACCTCGCTCGACGGTGACCACCCGACGCAGGCGGTCCTCCAGACAGCGACCCGTGGATATCGCAACCCGCGCTTGACTTGCAACCATGTTACAAATACCAACCTGCTGCATGAGCATTCGACGCAACCAGGCCCGGTGGAAGCGCCTTCCCCTGTTGCTGGGGACGCTGGGGCTCGCGG
Source organism: Corallococcus sp. bb12-1 (assembly GCF_026626765.1). Taxonomy (NCBI): domain Bacteria; kingdom Pseudomonadati; phylum Myxococcota; class Myxococcia; order Myxococcales; family Myxococcaceae; genus Corallococcus; species Corallococcus sp. bb12-1. The sequence goes on from NZ_JAPNJZ010000001.1 coordinate 715,928, forward strand.
CCACCGGCTGCGGGGAGACCGCGGCCCGGGGTGACGTGCGGCTGACGCTGAGCGGAGGCGACGGCACGCAGCGCGGCTACGCGGATCACCTCTTCCAGGACAGCTGGTCCGTGCAGTTCAGCAAGTACCTTGTGTCCGTGGGGGACTTCACCCTCACCTCCGCGGCCGGGGACGTGCACGCCTCACCGGAGCACGTGCTGGTGGACGTGCAGAAGGAGGACGTGCCACTCAGCGGGCTGACGGGGTTGGAGGCAGGACGCTACGGCGTGGCCTTCCGGGTGAGTCCGCCGGAGGCGCGCACCGTCGCGGGCGACGCCGTGTCCGCTGACGACCTGGCGATGATGCGCGAGCGCGGCTTCAGCTACTTCGTGGAGGGCCACGCGCAACACCGCGACCCCGCCCGGGGCCTCTACACCTTCCGCATGGGCTTCCCCGTCAACGCGCGGATGGTGGACTGCATCAACGGCGTGGACGGGACGCAGGGCCTCGTGGTGCCGGAGGGCTCCGTGGCGGAGGCGGAGATCACCATCCACGCCGAGCACATGTTCTATGACCGGCTGGGCACCCACCGTGGCGTGCAGCTTCGCTTCGAAGCCATCGCCGCCACGGCGGACGCGAACCACGCCATCACCCCGGAGGGGCTGGCGTCCCAGGACCTGCTGGACCTGCACGGGCTGGACGGCGGTGAGCTCCGGGACGCCCAGGGGCAACCGGTCGTCTACCAACCCGGTGCCTATGACCTGAGGACGCTCCAGGCGTTCGTCACCCAGAGCATCGTGGACCAGGCGCACCTGAATGGCGGCGGGGTCTGCACCGCCGCCGCGCCGTAGGGGCGCCTGCCCGCGAACGGGCAGGGCCTCGGCCAGACGTCAGGCTTCCGGGGCGCTGCCCTTGGCCTTGCGCTGCTCTTCGACCTCGCGCTTCACGTCGTCCATGTTCAGCGCGCGGACCTGCTTGATGAGGTCCTCCAGCGCCGCCTGGGGAAGCGCGCCTGGCTGCTCGAACAGGAGGATGCCATCCCGGAACACCATCAGCGTGGGGATGGAGCGGATCTGGAAGGCGCCGGACAGGTCCGGCTGCGCGTCGGTGTCGATCTTCCCGAACGCGATGTCCTTGTGCAGCTCGGACGTCTTCTCGAACACGGGCGCGAACGCGCGGCACGGGCCACACCAGGTCGCCCACCAATCCAGCACGACGATGCCGTCCTTGCCCACCGTCTCCTTGAAGTTGTCCTTCGTGATCTCGAGCGTCGCCATGAACGGCCTCTCTTTTCCGGTGTCTGGGGGTGAAGGTCGGGTCCTAACGAACTTCCAACAACTCCACCTCGAACAGCAGCGTGGCATTCGGGGGAATCACGCCGGCCGCGCCGCGAGCGCCATAGCCCAGCTCCGGCGGGATGGTGAGCTTGCGGATGCCGCCAATCTTCATGCCGGCGACGCCCTGGTCCCACCCCTGGATGACCTGACCCCCGCCCAGGTTGAACGAGAAGCCCTGTCCCCGGTCGCGGCTGCTGTCGAACTTCTTGCCGTCCGTGAGCGTGCCCACGTAGTGCACGGTGACCTTCTTGCCCGCCGTGGCCTCGGTCCCGGTCCCCACCTTCACGTCTTCAATGCCCAAGCCCATGTGCGCGACTCCTTGGTGGGAATCCACCCTGGAAAAATGCGCACTTTAACGGCGCTCGCAGCCTTCCGCCGCCCTGAATGCCCGCCCGCTCGGTGAAAAAAGCAGGAGGGCGGCGAGGCGCCCGTCGATTCCGGACACCCCGCCGCCAGTTCCTGCCATGGATGTCTTCATTCAGGCTTCAGCTCAGAACGTACCACCCACGTTCAGCGACGCGTTGTAGCTACCACCGCCCGACGGATCGCCGCCGCTCTCGATGTTGGGAGCGAACTGCTTGTCGAACAGGAAGTTGTAGCTACCGCGCAGGTCCGCCGTGAAGTGACCGAAGTGGCCGCGCAGACCCACACCCGCGGGCACGTTGCCGACGGTGTCATCGCTGTAGCCCAGCGCTTCGCCACCGCGGAAGTGGTAGTTGCTGATGCCGATGCCGCCCAGCAGGTACGGCTGCACCGGCGTCGGAGTGATGGCGAGCGTCAGGGCCGCCTGACCACCGTTGCGGACCAGGTCTGGACCGTCGTTGGCACCGAAGACCCCCGCGTCCTTGATGTTGTTCAAGGCGCCGGAGTAACCGACTTCAATGCCCAGCACGGACGTCGGCTTGATCGACGCCGTCACACCCGCGGACGGACCGGGGGCCAGCTGCGGAGCCAGGGCGCCGGTGTAGCCTTCCACACCACCGCCGATGAGCAGCGTCAGGCCCTTCGTTTTGCTCTTGCTCTTCTTCTCCACCTCCAGCGGCTTGATGTCATCAGACGTCGCGGAAGGGCGGAAGTCCGTGGCCGGCGCCGGCGCGATGCCGCTGCCACCCGTGGCGTCCGCGCTGGACGACGTGCCCGACAGCTGGCTGTCGTGGGTGCCCATGTTACTCGCGGGAGGCGGAGGCGGCGTGGGCGCCACGGGGGCCGCCGCGGGAGGCGGAGGCGGCGTGGGCGCCACGGGGGCCGCCGCGGGAGGCGGGGGCGCTACGGGCGCGCTCGACTGCGGCTCCATGATGCCGCCGCTGCCGCCCGTCCCCGACTGCTCCACCGGTTCGCAGCGCAGCTCCTGGTTCAGGTAGATGGCACCGCTGCCTCCGGTGCTCGAGCTCTGGGAGCCATCCATCGACGCGGAACCGCTGCCCCCCGTCCCCTGGAGCGAGTCATCCTTCGGCACCTCCTCGAGGATGATGTCCTCCTCCTGGACGGTCTCAGGCGCCACCTGGGCGCTCTTGTCCTTGTCCTTGTGGGCCTTGTCCTTGTGGACCGCGGCCTGCCCTGGAGGGCACTCCTTCTCCGCCGCCGCCGCACCCGTTCCGTACATGAGCGCCGCGATGGCGCCCGCCAGAATCTTCGCTTTCATCCCATACCTCCATCGTCGACTGACTGACATGAAGGTTGTCGTGCGAGCCACATCCGGCAAGCCATTGACGGGGACTCAAGGACAGCCGAAACGCCTGTCCCCCCAGCAGGCGAGGAGACGTGGTTTCAGAGCCACTTCACAGGGGAGAAGGGCCCGTCCGCCTCCCTCCCCTGCGTCAATGGCAGACATCCTTCAGGCGTCGCGAAGCCACGCCGAACCGGTGACGACAGGCAATTGCAGCGCGCGTTCCCGGTCCAGGTCCAGGTTGCCGATGTGCAGCGACAGCGGGGCCTGCACCCACTTGTAGATGGACTGCTGGAACAGCTTCACGAAGCGGTCCACGTAGCCCCCCAGCCGCGCGGCCTCCACCTCCGGGAACATCGCCGTGAGCGCGGTGCGCATCTCCGACGGCGTGAGCTTCTCGCCCGCGTGCAGGTAGAAGCACGCGTCCAGGATGGGGAAGGGCATCAGCTCCTCCTCGCCCACCTGGTCATGCGCGAGCTCCGGGCCCGCGGGCTTGGCCAGCACCTTGCGGATGCCCTCGTAGCCGGTGGTCTCCTGGAGGTAGTCCAAGAGGTACATCACCACCGTCTTGGGCACGTTGGCGATGACCGCGAGCGCGCCCATCAAGTCGCCGCCGATGGTGGTGTAGCCCACCGACTTCTCGCTCATGTTGCCGGTCTGGAGGAACAGCCCGCCGCAGGAGTTGCTCCAGTTCCACATGCGCTGTGCGCGGATGCGGGCCTGGATGTTCTGCTCCGTGATGGGCGTGAGCTTCGTGTCGCCCAGCATCTGCTGAGCCGCGGCCTTCTCCCGTTCGAAGGCCTCCTCGATGGACACCACCTGGAAGGCCACGCCCAATTCGCGCGCGATGGTCTCCGCCGCGTCGCGCGTCTGCTGACTGGAGTAGGGGCTGGGCATGTAGAACGCCTGGATGAGCGAGCCCGGGTTCTCCGGCCGCGCGCGCTTCGCGTACCGGTGCGCGATGAGCAGCGTGAGCAGCGAGTCCCGGCCACCCGACAGCGCGATGCCGAACAGCTTGAAGGCGCGCGTCTTCTCGAAGTAGTCGCCCACGCCCAGCGCCAGCGCGTCCAGGATGTCCTCGCACAGCGCCACGCGCGCGGGGCGGCGGGTGTCCGGCGCGGGCAGGAAGAAGCTGCGGTGCGCGGGCACCGGGTAGGCCAGCGTGTCGCGCTTCGTCTTCAACTGCGTGCAGTCCACGGTGGGCACCTTCTGCCCGCCGGACGTCACCCAGGACTCGCGGTCCACGCGCCAGGTGGTGTTCTCCGTGCGCAGCCGCAGGGTGCGGTCCAGGTCCACCACCGCGGTGGTGTAGCCCTCCTGGAAGCGCGGCGTCTCCAGCACGGGGCGGCCGTTCTGGTTGATGAAGCCGCCGCCGTCGAAGATGAGGCCGTCGTTGCTGCCCACCGCGTTCGCGTACGCGATGGTGACCTGGTGGTCGGAGGCTCGCGTGGCCAGCAGCTCACGCCGCGTGTCCCAGAAGCCCAGTCGGAAGGGGGACGCGGACAGGTTCACCACCAGCTCGCCGCCGGAGTACGCGCGGCGGCGCATGGGGCCATCCGCGCTCCAGATGTCCTCGCACACCTCCGGGGCCACCACGCCGAAGTCGAACTGGAACAGGTAGTCGCCCAGCGGCACGCCCCGGTGCGTCTCCGCCATGCCCGGCTGGCCGTGGCCGAACGTGCGGCCCTCGTAGAAGACGTTGTAGGTGGGCAGCTTCTCCTTGGGCACGAGCCCCAGCACCCGCCCGCCCGCCACCACCGCCGCGCAGTTGAGGCGCACGCCCTGGTGCGCCACCGCCACGCCCACGATGTAGACCGTGGCGTGCGCCGCGGTCTGCTTCGCGAAGCGCTCCAGCTCCGGCCACTGGTGGTCGATGAAGCCCTGCCACTGGACCAGGTCCTCCGCGGGGTAGCCGGCGATGACCTGTTCGGGGAAGACGCCCAGCGTGACGTCCTCGGCCGCCATCTTCCGCGCCATCTCCAGCGCCCGGTCGGTGTTCTGCTGGAAGGCGCCCACGGTGGTGTTGACGCTGGCGATGCCAATCTTCACGAGCCGCATGGTGCGTCGCTCTCCCTGGGGGACCTCCCTGAAGGCCCCCTGTGGGCCCAGCAATGCGCGGGAGGGGTGGCCAGGGCAAGCCCTCTTCCAGCCCCTGGTTCACCCCTAGTTCAGCGGACCGCTGGGGCGCACCGGCTGCAACTGGCCCAACAGGTCGCTCAGGTCCTCCAGCACCCGTTCCAGCCGGCGTCGGACGTCCTGCTCCCCCAGCAGTTCCTGCCTCCGCTCGGGGTCTGGCACCACCGCGGAGGCGACCACGTCCGCCAGCATTCCGCCGCCCGCGCGCGCGGCCACCGGCAGCAGGTTCTCCGCGAACGAGGGCGGCACCCTGCCCGCCAGTTCGAAGACGGCCTGGCGAAGCTGCTCCTCCTCCGGCCCCGTGTAGGGCAGGTCCGGCAGCGCCTGGGCGCGCACCTGGCGGTAGAGCTTGTCCGCGGGCAGCTCCTCCACCACGCGCACCCGGCTGACGCCCTGCAGGAGGATGTTGTAGCGCCCGTCCTCCACCTGTTCGTCCCAGACGATGACCCCCGCGCAGAGCATGGGTTGCAGGGTGGGCCGGCCCTCGTAGGAGCCCTCCCACCCGGCCTCCAACTGGCCCAGCGCCAGGACGCGGTCGGTGGCGAGCGCGTCGCGGACCATGTCCCGGTAGCGGGGTTCGAAGATGTGCAGGGGGATGACGGTGTGGGGAAACAGGACCGCCGACGGCAACGGAAAGACCTTCAGCGCACTGGCGGCGCGTTCCACGCGTTCTTGAGCGGTCATTTTTGGGAGCACCCTTCTCCTGGTTCTAAGCCCGTGGGGCACCTCTCGCATTCCAATCAGGCAGGCATCCTGGACGGGACGGCGATGGCAAGGGCCCCGGGTTCCGCTAGGGTGCGCCGCCGCATGTCCTCCATCGACCCTCCTGTCCCTCCCTCCCCGACCACCCCGGCCCCGGCTGAAGCGCCGAAGGTCTCCTGGTACCGTCGGACGTACCTGCGCGTGGAAGCCGCCGCCTCCACGCCCCACGCGCTGGCCACGATGATGGCGGTGTCGGTGGTGGACGGGTCCGTCTTCCCCATCCCCCCGTTCGCCATCCTGGTCCCCATGGTGCTCGCCCAGCCGAAGAAGTGGGTGCGCTACTGCCTGCTGGGCACCCTGGCGAGCCTGGTGGGAGGCCTCATCGGCTACGGGCTGGGCGCGTTCGTGGGGGAAGGCATCACGCAGCTGCTGCACATCGACCTGAACGTGCGCGTGGACCGCTTCGGCGTGTCCGGCACGGTGGGCGAATTGCTGGGGCGCAACTTCTGGGTGCTGGCGCTGCTGTGCTCCATCCTGCCCACGCCGTTCAAGATCGTCGCCATTGGCAGCGGGCTGGTGTCCGTGCCGCTGGGGCAGTTCCTGCTGGCGTCCGTCATCGGCCGCTCGGTGCGCTTCTTCCTGGTGGGCAGCGTGGTGCGCTTCTTCGGGCCCACCGCGCGCAAGTGGCTGCGCGTCTGACGCGCTAGCCGTGGCGCGTGGCGCCCACCGCGTCCCGCGCCGTCACTTCCGGGGGCCCGCCGCCGAGCGTGGCCTCCACCGTGGACAGCAGCACGTCCGGACGCACCGGCTTCTCCAGCACCCGGTTGGCCACCGTCTCCACGAACGCCCGCGCCTCCGGTGACGACGCGCCGCCGGAGATGAACACCAGCCGCGACACCAGCGCGGGCGCCTGGGCCAGCAGCCGCCGGTGCACCGCGATGCCGTCCATGCCCGGCATCTGCAGGTCGCACAGCACCACGTCGAAGGACTCGCCCTCCACCACCCGCGCGAGCGCGGCCTCGCCGTCCGTGACGGTGACGACGTCGTGGAAGGGCTCCAGGAGCAGGCGCATGGACTGCGCCAGCCGGGGCTCGTCGTCCACGATGAGCACCCGCCCCCTCCGCGCGGAGGAGACCGGCGGCCAGGACGCCGCCGCGTCGCGCGCGTCCGGACGGGAGGAGGCGGTGGGCAGCGTGGACAGCCCCACGCTCTGCACGGGCGCGGGCGGCAGGAGCAGCGTGAAGGTGGCGCCCTGGCCCTGTACGCTGTGCACGCGCAGTTCGCCCCCGTGCGCGCGGACGATCTGCTGGCAGATGGCGAGCCCCAGACCGGTGCCCTCCTCGCTGCCCTTGGTGGTGAAGAACGGGTCGAAGATGCGCGGCAGCACGTCCGGCGGAATGCCCCCGCCGGTGTCCTCCACCTCCACGCACGCGTGGCCGGACGCATCCGTGCTGGTGCGCACGCGCACCTCGTGCCGTTCAGGGGCGCCTTCGGGGATGGCCTGCATCGCGTTCACCAGCAGGTTGAGCAGCACCTGCCCCAGCCGCGCCTCGCTGCCCAGCACCCGGGGCACCGGACCAAACGACTCCACCAACCGCGCACGGGGCCGCAGCGCATGGAGCACGACGCGCGCCGCGGGCGGCACCAGCGCGTTCAGGTCCACCAGCCCGTGCTCGGGCGACTCCTCGCGGCTGAACACCCGCAGGTCCTTCACGATGAGGCGGATGCGCTCGGCGCCCTCCTGGGCCCCTCTCACGCTGTTCAGTGCGTCGCGCACGCCCTTGGCGGCCGCCGTGCCTTCCGCCGCGAGCGCGCGCTCCGCGGCCTCCAGGTTCAGCACCAGGTAGGCCAGCGGGTTGTTGATTTCATGGCCCACGCCCGCGGCCAGCGTGCCCACCGCGGCCACGCGTTCGGCGGCCACCAGCCGGGCCTGCAGCTCCTTCGTCGCGGTGACGTCGCGGTGGGTGGCCACGAAGTGCGTCACGCCCTGAGCGTTGGCGCGCACCGGGGACAACTGCATCTCGCTCCACACGCGCGTGCCATCCGGCCGGCTGAGCACCACCTCCGCGCGCAGCGAACGCTCCTCGCGCAGCGCCTCCGCCAGCCGCCGGGGGTCCTCGCCGTCGCCCGACGCCAGGAGCGTCCCGGGCGCGGCGCCCACCAGCTCCTCGCGCCGCCGGCCCACCAGCGTGCACAGGGCCTCGTTGACGAACACCGTGTGCAGCACGCCCGGCTCGCGCACCTCGCAGATGAGCACGCCTTCGTGCACCGCGCGCACGGTGGTGGCGAGCAGCTCCAGCATCTCCACCGCCTCGCGGCGCTCGGCCCTTACGGCCGCGAGCAGGAGGCCCGTCAGCGTGGTGATGCCGATGAAGAGCTGCAACACCACCAGCCCGTGGGGCGGTGAGTCCGCCGTGAAGAACGGCCCCAACCCCCGCGCGGTGCTGGCGATGGCCACCAGGGCGATGAACAGCGAGGCCAGCGCCGCGCCCCGGGGCCCGAAGCGCAGGGCCGCCCAGGCCGACAGCGGGAAGAGCAGGAACATCAGCGCGTGCGCCTCCCCGGAGCCCGGCCGCAGGAAGGCGAAGACGCCCACGCACACCGCCACCGTCGTTACCGGCAGCACCCACGCCTCCCACGTCCAGCGCGCGCGCCAGGGCCGGAACAGGAGCAGCAGCGGCGGCGTCACCAGCAACATGCCCAGCAGGTTCGCCATCCACCACAGCCACGCGGAGGGCACCCACTGCGCGCGGGGCACCAGGCCCCCCAGCACCAGGCTCAGCGTGCCCAGGCCGGACCCCAGCAGCGCGCCCAGCGCGGCCCCACCGCCCAGCCACACCACGTCGCGCACGCGGTGCAGTTCCCTGGAGCACGACACCCGGCGCAGCAGCAGGGCCCCCAGCACGGCCTCCAGGGTGGCCCCGGCGGCGACCCCCAGGCCCACCAGGGCGGAGACGTCCTGCGAGAGCGTCACCACCCACGCGCCCAGGAACACGGCGGGCCAGCGCGACACGCCGCACAGCAGCAGTCCACCCAGCGCCACGCCCGACGGCAGCCAGACAGCGCTAATGTGGCTGCCCTCCGCCGCCAGCGACAGGCCCGCTCGCGCGGCCGCGAGGTACACGCCCGCCAACGCGATGACCTCCACGAGGCCCCCACCCTGGAACGCCGCCACACGGGCCTGATGCCGAGCTTGGATGATCACTCCCCCCGTACCTCCAGGCCAGACATCCGGGCCGGAGGAACATGCGTCATGCTAGCGGGGACGCGGAGGCGTTGCACCCCATGCTTCCACCCGCCTGCCCGCCAGGCAGGCGCTGTCCGACAGGGGATGCAATGGGCTCCCCGCCGGGCCGTATCAGGGGACAAGGAGGAACGAATCCATGTCGCGTCCCGGTCTTGCTGCGCTGCTGTCGTTCTTCATCCCTGGCGTGGGGCAGATCTACAACGGAGACATCCTGCGCGGGGTCTTCTGGCTCATCATCACCCCCGGCTTCTGGCTGGGCACGGGCGGGCTGCTGGGCTGGGTGTGTCACGTCATCGCCGCGGCCACCGCCTACAACCGCGCGGAGGACAAGGACCGCGAGCGCCTGCGCTACGGCACCGGCTGATCCACCGTCCGGACATGAAAAAGGGGCCTTCCAGCCCCCTCCCAATCGCCGCCCCGGCGCCTTCACAGGCCGGGGCGGTTTTTCATGCGCACCGCATCAGTCGTTGAACGCATCAGGCAGCGGCTGCGGCCCGGGGATGATGCCGGCGATGTCCGGATCGACGTCACCGGCAACGCGCTCGGGACGCTGATCCTTCTCCGTCTTGCGCTCGGCCTTCTTGGTGTCCTTCTCACGCTGCTTCTGCTGGCGCGCCATTTCCTTCTGCCGCTTCGTGGACCTTCCCTGCATGGGACCTCCCGGGAAAAATTAGCGAAAAAGAGGTCCGGCCTCGTCAAGGCCGGACCTCGTGGGTGAGTGAAGAGTCAGCCGAGCCGGAAGGCTCAGACCGGACGGACGTTCTCCGCCTGCAGGCCCTTGGGGCCCTTCTTCACTTCGAACTCCACCTTCTGGCCCTCGGCCAGGGTACGGAAACCATCCGCCGAGATCGCCGTGTGATGGCAGAACACGTCCGGACCACCACTGTCCTGCGTGATGAAACCGAAGCCCTTCGCATCATTGAACCACTTCACCGTACCGCTTGCCATAATCTGCTTCCTTGTCCCACTGGCAGAAAGGCTTCATCGCCACCCTGCCCGCCCCTAACTTTCGGGGCCTAGACGGCGCCTTAACCCTGAACAGGCATGAAGTCGAGCCGGGAACCACTCCCGTCCTGGCTTCACGCCGTCGAAGGTAACAACCCAGGTCGTGCGGTGAAACGCCTTCTTGGGCGGGTCCATTTCCCGCTGGCCGACGCACCAGCCAGCCAGGAGTAACACCCCTCCGCCGGCCGGGTGTTCAGGAATAGTTGCCAGGCCTGGACACTTCCACTCCGACGTCGCCTATCCTGGGGACGCCGGTCCCGTTCTACCCCTGCCGTCCCGACCCATGAGGCGTCCCCCCCTGTGACGAACCCCACCCGTGTGACCTTCGGCCAGCGCGATGCGTCCTTCGCTGAGGACCTCAAGCGTCGGGTCTCTGAATACTTCGAGACCCGAAACCTGTCCCAGCGGGCCAACGGCGCCATGTACGTGAAGGCCCTGGCCATCCTGGGCTTCACGTTCGGCGTCTACGGGTTGCTGCTCACGGGGTGGTTCGGTCCCTGGGCCATGCTGGGCATGGCGGTGCTGATGGGCGTGGGCATCGCGGGCATCGGCTTCTGCGTGGGCCACGACGGCGTGCACGGCTCCTACAGCGACAACGCGCGCGTGAACTCGGTGGTGGGCCTGGCGTTCGACCTCATCGGGGCGAACAGCTACATGTGGCGCATCACGCACAATGTGCTGCACCACACGTATACGAACATCCAGAACATGGATGAGGACCTGACGGTCAGCCCGCAGCTGCGCCTGTCACCCCATTCCGAGTGGAAGGCGTACCACCGCGCGCAGCACCTGTACGCGTTCCTGGCCTACTCGCTGACCACCGTCTTCTGGGTGTTCGCCAAGGACTACAAGTACTTCTTCCAGAAGGACCTGGGCCCCTACAAGGACAAGAAGCACGCGCCGGCCGAGTGGGCCCGCCTCATCGTCATGAAGGTCGTGTACTACGGCTGGACGCTGGTGATTCCGTGGATGGTGCTCAACGTCACCTGGTGGCAGTTCGTGGTGGGCCTGCTCGCCATGCACATGACCGCGGGCTTCATCCTGGGCATCGTCTTCCAGCTGGCCCACGTGGTGGAGAGCACCGAGTTCCCCCTGCCGGACGCCGCCGGCGCCGTGGAGGACGCGTGGATGGTGCACCAGCTGCGCACCACGGCGAACTTCGCCCGCAAGAACCGCCTGCTGAGCTGGTACGTGGGCGGGCTCAACTATCAAATCGAGCACCACCTGTTCCCCAAGGTGTGCAGCATCCACTACCCGGCGCTGAGCGAAATCGTGCAAGCCACCGCCAAGGAGCACGGCCTGCCCTACCCGGAGTCGGAGACCTTCCTGGGCGCGGTGGGGTCGCACTACCGGATGCTCAAGCAGCTGAGCCGCGCGCCGGTGCAGGTCCCCGAGCCGAAGCTGGCCGTGGCCGCCTGATCCACCGCGGGTAACGTCGGGAAGCCTCCAGGGGCCGTCCTCCTTCCAGGGAGGCGGCCCCTTCGCTTTGGGGCCTCAGGCGGCGCGCAGCGCGGCCAGCAGGTCCGCCGCCGAGGACACGACGGCCTTTGCTCCGTGTGCCTCCAGCTCCGCCGGCCGGAAGCCCCAGGTGACGCCCACGCCGTACATGCCCGCCGCCTTCGCGGTGTCCATGTCCACGGAGGTGTCCCCCACGAAGCCGCACGCGGCAGGCGCCACGCCCAGCTCCGCCGCCAGGGCCAGCGCCGCGGTGGGGTCCGGCTTGCGCGGGATGCCCGGACGCTCGCCGTACACGGCCGCGAAGGACACCCCGGGCAACAGCCGCGCGGCCAGCCGCTTCACGAAGTCGTCGGACTTGTTGCTGAGCACGCCCAGCGGCAGGCCGTCCGCCGCGAGCGCCTGGAGCATCTCCACCACGCCCGGGTAGGGGCTCGTGCGGTCGAAAAGGTGGGCGTCGTAGTAGCCATGGTACGTGGAGAGCACGCGGCCCTGGAGGGCAGGGTCCGCCCCGCCGGTGGCCCGGTGCGCGAGCTGGGACACGCCCTCGCCCACGAAGCGCAGGTAGGCGGCCTCCGGGTGCGGGGGCAGGCCGTGGTGCACAAGGGCGTGGTTCATCGCCGCGGCGATGTCCCCCAGCGAATCCACCAGCGTCCCATCCAGGTCGAAGAGCACGGCGCCAAGGGGCATGACGAAGGAAGCCTTTCTTCAAAACGAGAACGCCCCGACCCACGAAGGGGTCAGGGCGTCCGTGAACTTCAGGAGCGAAGCGTCGAAGCCTAGTGCGCGGCGGCGGCGGTCTTCTCACCACCGGCCTGGATGACGGCGAAGTTGATGTTGTTGTAGCCCGCCGTGGCGCAGCTGAACATCACGCGCTTGATGACCTTGAACTGAACGTCCTTGTTGGCCTGGATGTTCACGTCCCCCTTGAAGGTGTCCGTGCCGCCCGCCATGGAGTGGAGGTCCTCGAACTGCTTCTTCATGTCCCGCAGCTTCTCTTCCAGCGCGGGGATGTTGAGGTACTCGTCCTTGGTGAGGTCCTCCACCCGGCCCACGATGGTGCCCGACACGCTGACCTGGTCGTTGGACACCATCACCACCGGGTGCATCTCCACTTCCTTCACGTTGACCGCTTCGGGAAGGACGATGTCCTTGGTCATCATCAGCACCTCGCCCGTCGCGGAGAAGTTCGCGATGAGGAAGAGCACGATGATGACGAACATGTCGACGAGGGGCGTGATGAGCAGGTCGGCGTTCCCGTTCTTCTTGCCGTGCCCACCGTGGCCGAACACCTTGGAGTGCTCCAGCCGCTTGCCGTACCGCTTGCCCGGAACCTTGATACCCATGGCTTGAAGTGCTCCTGTTAGCCCATCGCCGCGGACACGGACACCTGGGGCAACCCAGAGCCAATGCACTCGTCGATGATGCGAACCAGGTCCTCGTAGCGGACCAGGTCCTCGGTCTGGAGGGTGATGGCGGCCTGATCCGGCAGCTGCGCCTTCAATTCCTTGAAGCGCGCCACCAGCTTGGTCAGGTCCGGCCGGCCCTTGTCATCCCGGGTGAGGGGAATGGGGTCGAAGGCGCTCTGGTCGGCGGTGAGTCGCATCTCCGTGGGAGACACCAGGAGGGTGAGCTGGACCGTCTTGGTCTTCTCCTCCTCCTGCTGTTCGTCCGAAGAGGCTCCGCCGGCCTGCGACACCTGAAGACGGCCGATCTGGGTCCAGACCGCCGTCATGATGAGGAAGCTGATGGTCACTGCCATCAGGTCGATGAAGGGCACCATGTTGATGGCGGTATCGAGCGGCTTCTTGCCACCCTTTCCACCTGTGCCCAGATCCATTCCGCCGGCCATGGCGACTACCTCCCTGCTCTACCGCGCTCTTCGCGCACGAACGACGTTTCAAGAAGACTCTGGGAACGGACGCGACTGTCTGGGTCCACCACTTCGGGGCTATCAGACAGCGCGCCGGTGCATCCGGTTCCAACCTGACGCTGCTTCGAGGAGGACTACTCCTCGGCGTGCGCGTGGGCGGACGCGGGGATGTTCAGGTTCTTGAACTTGTCGCGGTTGGCCACGATGAGGTTCAGCACGGAGACGCTGGTCTCATTGATGTCGTTGATGATGCTCTGGGTGCGGCCCATCAGCACGGAGAAGGCGACCAGCGCCGGGATGGCGGTCAGCAGACCGAAGCCCGTGCAGTTCATGGCTTCAGAAATACCGTTCGCGAGAATGGTCGCCTTGTCGGCCGGGTTCACGTTCGCCACGGCCTCGAAGCAGGTGATGAGACCGTTCACCGTTCCGAGCAGACCGGCGAGCATGGCCGCGTTGCCGAGCATCGCCAGGTAGCCCGTGCGCGCCTCCAGCCGGGGCGTCTCACGCAGGCTGGCCTCGTCGAGCGCCGCCTGGACCTCGTCCTGGCCCTTGGGGACGTTCATCAGACCGGCCTTGACGACGTTCGTCAGCGGCGTGTTCTTCTGGCCGGCCACGTAGTTGATGGCCTTGTCCAGGTCGCCCGCGTAGATGTGCTTCTTCAGCCCGCGCAGGAAGCCTTCCTTGTTGATGGAGGCCTTGCCGAACAGGACGATGCTGCGCTCGACGATGATGGCCAGCGCCACCACGAGGCACAGCGCGATGGGGTACATGCCCGCCTGACCGGACTCCCAGCGGCGACCCAGCTCCTGCATGAACGATTCGTTGCCGCCGCCTGCGTTGGCAAGAATGGACAGATTGGTCACAAACCCCAGGTTCATCACTGATGGCCTCCAAATGGGCGGCGAGGCTCGCGCTTGCGAGCCGTTCCGGACTGCTTCCCGCCGGGTGGACATCCACCCAGGCAGTTAGCAGGAATAAGGGATCACGGTGGCGCGAGTCTAGGAACCGCTTCCAGACGTGTCAAGGCAGCCACCCCCAGCGTTAGTTACTGAAATCTCACAGGAATTTTGCGTTGGCGCGCGGCTTGCCAAGCTACTGGACAGGTTGCATGGCGAGCCCTTCCCAGCGGCTTCCGCGACAAGCGTGCCGGCGATTTGGGAGCCTCCAAAGGCCGTGCTAGGGCGGGAAACCATGGCCAGGAAGCGCATCGGGGAGCTGCTGGTGGAACGTGGCGCGATCACGCCCGCCCAGCTTGAGGCAGGGCTGACGGCCCAGCGGCAGACGCGGCAGCGGTTGGGCGTGACGCTCATCGGTCAGGGCGCCATCACGGAGGCGACACTCGCCCAGGCCCTGAGTGAAGCGCTGGAGATGCCCCAGGTGGACCTGGCGGCGCTCACCCCGGACTGGGCGGCGGTGCACCTGCTCCGGGCGCGCTTCTGCGAACAGCACGACCTGTTCCCCTTCGCGTTGGAGAGCGTGGGAGGCCGGCGCCAGTTGGTGGTGGCCATGGCGGATCCACTCAACCTCACCGCAATCGAGGAAATCGAGTTCACCAGCGGCCTGAAGGTCAGCGGTCGGGTGACGGCGCTGTCCGCGGTGCGCGGCGCCATCCTGCGCTACTACCACAAGGTCCCCGTGGCGGCCGGTCCCAGGACGGGGGGGCCGGGCGCGGCGCCTGCAAGGCCAGCAAGGCCCGCTCCGCCCCCGCGCGCGCCAGTGCCGGTGGATGACGACGAGGAGGTCATCGTCGGGGAGGAGCTGCCAGCGTCGGAGAAGACGCAGCGCACGTCGCTTGCGGACCTCATCCGGGAGCGCGAGGAGCAGGCGAAGCGGCGCCGGAGTGGTGGCGCGAGCCCGAGCCCGGCGCAAGACAAGCCTAAACCGCCCGCAGGCGGTGTCCTGGACGACCTGGACTACCTCTTCGGTCAGGCAGCTCGCGAAGAGCCGGATCGGCTGGAGGAGTTGGAGCGCCGCTTCTGGGCGCTGATGCGCATCATGGCGCGCAAGGGCCTGCTGTCGAGCGAGGAGTTCCGGCGCGAACTGGACGACGAGGCCGGCGAGGGCTGAAGCCCCCCGCGCGGCCTTGGGGAACGTCAGTCCACGGCCAGCGGCAGTCGCACGGTGAAGGTGGTGCCCTGCCCCACGGTGCTCTCCACGGAGAGGCGCCCGCCGTGGTTCTCCACGATGCCCTGGCAGATGGAGAGGCCCAGGCCGGTGCCGCGGCCTTCCGGCTTGGTGGTGAAGAAGGGCTCGAAGATGCGCGACAGGTTGCGCGGCTCGATGCCGGTGCCGGTGTCGCGCACGCGCACCACCGCCTCCTGCCCATCCTGCGCGGTGACGAGGTGCACGGCGCCGCCCGGCGGCATCGCGTGGCACGCGTTGGTGATGAGGTTGACGAACACCTGCACCAGGTTGGCGCGCACGGCGGCCAGCGGCGGCACGTCGCCCGCGTACTCGCGGTGCACGGTGACGCGCGCCTGGGACACGACGTGCTCGCAGAAGCCCACCGCCATGTCCACGACGGCGTTGAGGGCCACGCGCTCCGGCCGGTCCTGCGCGGGCCGCGCGTAGCTGACCAGGTCGCGGGTGAAGCGCAGGATGCGGTGGCTGCTCTCAAGAATCTTGCGCAGCTTCTCCTGGTCCGCCGGGTTCGCGCCCGGCGTCAGGCGCGAGCGCTGGAGCAGCGCGTCCGCGTAGGTGGCCACCGCCGTCATGGGGTTGTTGATTTCATGCACCACGCTGGCCGCGAGCTGGCCAATGGAGGCCAGCTTCTCCGCGTGGATGATGCGCTTCTCCAGCTCCTTCACCACCGTGACGTCCTGGCCGATGGCGATGACGCCTTCCACCTCGCCCGGCTGGGTGAGCATGGAGGAGGTGGCGAAGGACACGCGCACCTCGCCGCCGTCGTGGGTGAGCAGGCGCGTCTCGAAGTTGTTCACCGACTCGCCGCGCATGGCCGCCGCCAGCACCGGGGCGAGCCTGAGCTGCTCGCTGTCCGCCACGAGCGAGGACAAATCCCGCCCCAGCACCTGCTCCTTGGAGAGGCCGGTGAGCGCGCTCAGCGCTTCGTTGAAGACCACCACCTGCTTGTCCCGGTTCACCACCAGGATGAGCGCGTTGGCCTTCTCCAGCAGTTCCTCCAGGTACTTGCGCACGAACGTCAGCTCATCGATGAGCTTGGCGTTCTTCACCGCCACCGCGACCTGGCTGGCGAGTTGGAGCAGCACGCGCTCGTCGTGCGCGATGTCCGCGTCCAGGCCGTCCGGGTACTCCATGTTGATGGCGCCGAAGAGCTGGCCGCTCGCGACCAGCGGGGCGCTCACCGCGCGGGTGCTGCCGTGGAAGAGCAGCGGCACCTCTTCCGAGATGGACACCCGGCCCTGCGGCAGGGAGGTCAGCGACAGGTTCGTCTTCTCCACCGAGCGCTGGAAGAGCACCAGCGGTTCGTGCGCGCCCTCCTTGAGCCGGCCTTCGGCGTAGAGCGATGTCAGGCCTCCGGTGCGCGCGTCCACGATGCGGATGCAGAAGGAGCGGGCGGGAAACAGCTCCTTCACCCCGCGCGCCACCGCGGCCACCAGCTCCTCCTCGCCGCCCACCTCCGCCACGCTGCGGCCCAGGTCCAGCAGCACGCCTTCGGTGCGCGCCTGCTCCAGGAGGGCCCGCTCGGCCACCACCAGCCGTCCGCTGATGACCTCCGTGTCCACGCGGGCGCGCACCGCCACGGTGTCCGCCTTGCGCGACAGGGTGAGCACCAGCGAGGTGCCGCTCGCCAGCACCAGGTCCACCTCGTGGGCCTGGCCATCGTCGGGGACGCTGGCACCGGACAGGGCCTCCTCCACGACGTCCACGCCAATGCCGTGCGCCTCGCAGAAGCGGCGCAGCGCGGGGTTCACGGCCGAGACGCGCAGGGATGCGTCACAGAGGGCCGCGGGCTCGTCGAGCGCGTCGAAGAAGGCCTGGAAGGCGTCCGGAGTCGGGGTTCCGGGCGGGCGCACGGCGCGGACCTCACTCTTCATGGGACGTCGCCTTGTCGAGGTCGAGGATCTGCTGCGCTCCCACGTACGACTTCGTCTCGTAGCGGGTGATCTTCCCGATCTTCCGGACGATCTCCGCCATGCGCTCCGCCTCGCGGTAGATGATGTCCACCGGCCTCCAGGCGAAGTCCTCCTCCTTGAGCTTGCGCTTGAGCAGCTCCGCGTAGCCCATCACGGAGGTGAGGGGCTGGTTGAGCTCATGGGCCGCGGTGCCGGCGAGCGCGACGATGACCGCGCTCTTCTCGCTCTCCTCCAGCCGCGTCTCCACGTCCGACAACTTGCGCTCCAACTGCACCCGGTCCCGGAGGTCCGTGAAGATGCCAACGCTGAAGGACTCGCGGCCGCCCTCGTAGACGATGGAGGCCGTCATGTTCACGGGCACCCGCTCCCCGGAGCGGTGCACCAGCTCCTGGCGGATGAGCGACAGCCGGCCGCGACCACCCAGCTCCGGGCTGCGGATCTGCGCCATCACCCGCTGCGCGACGCCGGGCGGATACAACTGGAGGACGGTGAGCTTCTCCTGGGCCTCGGCGGCGGAGTAGCCGCACATGGCCTCCGCGCCCTTGTTGAAGAGGATGATGCGCCCCTTCAGGTCCGCGGCGATGATGGCGTCCACCGACGAGTCGATGAGCCGCTCCAGGAAGTCCTTCGTGTTGCGCAGCTCGTCCTCCAGCTTGCGCGCGTCCGTCACGTCGCGGAAGGACAGGATGGTGGCCGCGTCCTCGTCGCGCAGCGGCGCCGCGGACATGGACAGCGTGAGGCAGCGACCCGCGGGCGTGCGCACCACCACGTCCACCCCCGAGCGCGCCTCGCCCCGCGACGCGGACGTCACCAGCTCCATCAGGACGCCTTCGTCCAGGGGCTGGGTGATTTGATTCAGGTGCTTGCCGCGCGCTTCGTTCGCGGGCGTGTCCAGCATCTGCGCGCCGGAGGGGTTGAGCGACAGCACCCCGGCCTTGTCGTCCAGGATGGCCACGCCTTCGCTCACGTGCGCGAAGAAGAGCTGGTAGGGCTTGAAGGACGCGGCCTTCTCCTCCGCCGCCAGCCGCGCGGTCTGCACCGACTGGAGCACCGAGGCGCTGCGCAGGGCCACCGCCGTCGCGTGCGCCACCGTGGTGAGGAAGTCGATTTCGCGCGTGCTGAAGGTCCGGCGCCGTCCGGCCGCGCGCAGGAGCAACACGCCCCGCACCTCGCCTCGGATGGGCAGGGGCAGCGCGGCGATGGCGTGGATGCCTCGCGCGGCCACGGCCCGGCGCTCCAGGTCGCCCAGCAGCGGATGCGTGGCGGCTTCCTGCATCACCACTGGCTTGCCGGTGCGCACCACCTCGCGGATTTCGGGGTAGCGCGCCAGGTCGATTCTCAGGTCCTTGAGGCCCGGGTCGTCGCTGGCGGCGACGATGACGCCTTCGTCCGCGCCGCCCCCCAGCATCACCAGCGTGGCGCGCGCGATGTCCAACTGCTCCGCGAGGCGCCGCGTCACGCCGTGCAGGAGCGCTTCCACGTCGGAGCTCTCCGCGTAGTCGGCGGTGAGCTCCAACAGCAGCGCCAGGTCCGTCTGGCTGCGGGCCTGTTCCTCGCGCTCGCGGTGGCGTTCGGCGGCACGCTGCAGGCGCCAGGTGAGTTCGTGCGGCAGCCCCTGGTGGGTGAGGATGTCCGCGGGGCGCAGCGTGTCAACGGCGGCGAAGCCACGCGGATCCGGCGACACCAGCGCGATGAGCGTGAGGTGCGGACCGTTGAGGGACGTGAGCAGCTCCACCACGGCCGGGCCGCAGCCCGGAGCGGTGAGGTCCACCAACGCCAGGGCGGCATCGTCCGGGTTGTCCACCACGCGCAGCCCCGCGCGCTCGGCGGCGGCGTTCAGGGGCTCGCGGGCAACCGAGACCGGGGGGACGAGGACGATGCCGAAGGCGGGTTCCGACGGGGCCGACACGGGGGGCGGAAGACTCCGGTGCGAGGGGGCACGGAGTCTACACCGCCCCGTGGGGTCAGGGGCAGCCCGACTCGAAGGCACCCTGGTCCGGCGCGGCACCGCAGAAGGGCAGGCCCAGCGACAGGCCTGATTCACGCGCGGCGGAGGCCGGGGTGAGGTGGTAGTCGTCCTTGCCCGTGTCCACGAAGCCGGGGGCGCGCTCCTGCGAGCGTTTGTCCAGGCCAGCGTTCGAGCGCCACCCCGCAAGCCCCATCGCGGCGTTGTCCAGACGGAACGTCACCGCGCTCCCGTTGAAGAAGTAGAGGTTGCCGTCCATCACCGCGCCGCTCCGGCCCGCCCCTCCGCGCGCGCCCAGGCCGCAGCCCGCGAAGATGTTGTTGCGCACGTCCAGACCCTGGCTCGCGCCCGTGGAGCCCTCGCCGAAGATGAGGCACGCGCCGCTCAGGTTCCACACGGTGTTGTGCTGCACCTTCACGTTCACGGAGGCGTCCACGCGGATGCCAGTGCCCTCCTCGCCCTCGGACGCCCCCAGTCCGTCGTGGATGAGGTTGCGGCGGATGATGACGCGGGTGGGAGGGGCGCCCTCGCGGTAGCCACCAATCTGGATGGCGCGCGCGTTGGCGTAGAGGACGTTGTCCTCCAACGTGACGTCCGTGGGGGACAGGTGCACGATGATGCCCTCGCCCGCGGCGGAGGACACACTGCGGTGGTTGTAGATGGTGTTGCCGCGCAGGGTGACGCGCGTGCACGTCTTGATGTCCACGCCGTTCTCGCGGTTGTCGTGCAGCCTGTTGCCTTCCACGAGCAGGTTGTCGAACGGCGTGCCGGGCAGCGTGGCGCCGCCCTCCGGTCCCAGGCACTGCACGCCGTCGCCGGAGTTGTGGTGGATGTCGTTGCCGCGCACCACCACGTTGCTCGCGGAGGTCTGCACCGCGACGCCGTGGCTGTCGTCGTCGCCCTTGTCGAAGTGGGAGATGTCGTTGTCCGCGATGAGGACGTCGTGGGCCTTCTCCGTCACGTAGACGCCCGCGCCCTCCGTGCCGTTCTTCACGATGCTCTTCTTCAGCACGCCGTGGTGCGCGCCCACGCCCCGCCACATCACCGCGAACGTGGCTTCACCGCCCACGTCCACCGTGAGCCCCTCCACGTTCCAGTACGCGCCGCTCACGTCCACCAGCGCCGTCTCACCGATGGAGCCACCCTTGAGGATGGCCGTGGCGCCGGGCGCGGACCGGAGCGTCAGCGGCTTCGCCGCCGTGCCCTGCTTCTCCTGGAGCTTCACGTGCTCACGCCACGTGCCCGACTGGAGGAACACCGCCTCGCCGGGCTTCACCAGCGACAGCGCGCGGGCCACCGTGCGCAGGGGCAGGCCTTCCGTGCCGGCCGCGGTGTCATTGCCGGTGGGAGACACCCAGAGCACGCGCGTGTACTGCGACTCCGCGGGCGGCGGAGTCGTCGGAGGCGGCGGGTCGGTGGGTGGAGGAGTCGTCGGGTCGGCGCTGCCACTGTCAGGGGCACCGGCATCGGCGCGGGTGCCTGCATCGGCGGTGGGTACTGGACGGTTGACGATGGGCGGCGTCGCCGTGCCCGGATTCCGTCCGATGGGCGCGGGTTCCACCTTGCCGGTACAGCCGACGAGGCCCGCCATCAACCCGGCGGAACAGACGATGGTCGTCAGGGGCAGGCGGAAGCGCATGCGGACTCCTCGTGGGGTTCACGGCGCGGGAGGGCGCTCGCGGGGTCGGCCGGCAACGGCAACAGTCACGGCGCGCATTCCCCTGACTGCAGGGCGCACCGGTCGCCTGGCTGCTGTGCCGTCAGGCAGGGAGCATGAATCCGCGCGGTTGGGCGCGGCGCCAGAGAACCGCGGATTTCCTCGTCACCAAGGGGCGACAAAATCAGCCTCCTCCCCGGAAATGGCTACTGAACAGAAGTACCAATACGGGGTGTCTGAAAGACTCGAGCCGCGCCCGGCGGGATGACTCCTCCCAGCACGGACACGGCTCGAAAGACAACGGATGAACCCGGTCAGAGCGCGGTGCGAGACGGGGCGCCGCCGAGCAGCCCATCCAGTTCGCCACGCTCCTCCAGCGCATACAGGTCATCGCAGCCACCGACGTGGCGACCCGCGATGAAGATTTGCGGCACGGTGTGACGGCCGCAACGCTCCTTCATCTCCTCGTGCCGCGCTTCGTCCGCGGCGACATTCACCTTCTGGAACTCGCAGCCCTTCTCGTTGAGCAGGTCCATGGCCTGGCGCGAATAGGGGCAGGTGGGCTTCATGTAGACGACGACGTCGGGCATTCACGACCTCCTGCGTCGAAGGATGTGGACGCCCTACTGCCTCCGCTACCCGACGAAAAGACGTCCGCTCCCCTGCCCGCCTGCTTCTATGGAACGCCAGACGCGGGGACGCCCGCCGGCAGTCTCGCGGAGGCCTCTTGCCCTGGGCTCGCAGGTCCCACGCGTACAGCACGTCTCACTGAAGCGCGAAAGGAACGCGCGCAGCATCACCGTGCCTCGCATGACATCCACCGCTTCCAGCCAGGGGCGGAACCCACCCCGGAGTTCTGTTCTGGAGGACCCCGCCCAGGACCATCACAAACGCCCTGCGGGCCGGCCCCCTTCCAGGCGAAACCCTTGTCACACCAGGAATCCGTCTTGTTTGGAGTCCTACAGGATTGAAGGGGATTGGGGCCTTTTGCCAGATAGGGGGCATGTCTTCCCGACGCCCCGAAATCCTCGCCCCTGCTGGTGACCTGGAGTCGTTGCGTGCCGCCCTCTGTCAGGTCGCGTGAATTCCAATGTGGAGCACGTCCCGCTCAGGCGCCTCGCTCCGGAGCCACCATGTACGCAGGATGGCGCCCAGCACCGTCAGCACGACCATCATGATGACCCCAGGTATCGAAGGCGCCATGCTCAAGACCTCAGGCGGCGAGGGGAACGGTTGCCCGTTGACGAGCATGACTTCACAACCGCGGCTCTCTTCGATGCTCGCGAGGAGGGACATCCCGAATAGGACCGGCACGGCAAGGACTGTCGTGATGCCGCCCCAGCCCAGCAGGTCACCCAGGCGCTGGGCAAGACCGATGCGCCCCTGCTGAGCCCCCATTCCCGTCCCGATTCGGGGACTGCGCTCCAGCCAGCGCACCAGCGGAATCACGACCCACGGAGCGATGAGGAGGCTCAGCACGAAGAAGGCGTCGGTGCCCTCCAGCGAAGACAGGCCGGGTGGACCGAAGGCCCTGGAGCTGTCCCTCCAAAACTCTCCAACGAGGAGAACGCCGAGCAGCACCGCCCCGATGCAGAGCACCTTTATGCAGACCCGTCCCAGGCGCTCCTGGAAGCCCTGGAAGGAACTCGGGGGTGAAGCCGGCGCGAAGCCAAGAACATCACGACCGTCGCGAGCGCCCCGCCGCAACCAGAGCAGCATCGAAACTCCCACCACCAGCGCGAGCAAAAGCGCCATCGGGAGGACGCCTTCCTGCTGCCAAAACGGGGTCGGGTGCACGAGCGTGAACTGCATGGGTGTATCCTCCCTCCCACGCAGTCTACGCCGTTCAGGCCGCGCGTGCCGGAGAGGACTCGGCGGTGGGGGTCGGGAGGTTCACCGGCTCACCATCCGAGCCCAGCACCACCGGGGCGATGCCCAGCTTGCGCTCCACGAACGTGTGCCCCAGGTAGATGAGCGGCGTCAGCCCCAGCGCCACCAGCAGCTTCGCCGCGTACGACGTGTAGATGATCCGCACGATGGCGTCATGGGGCAGCACGCCCGTCCACGCGATGTACTGCACCACCGTCGTGTCGATGAGCTGCGACACCACCGTGGAGCCCGTGGCGCGCAGCCACAGCATCCGGTTGTTCGTCGTGCGCTTGAGCAGGTTGAACATCCCGATGTCCGCGAACTGGCCCACCAGGTACGCCACCATCGACGCCATCAGGATTCGCTGCGAGCCGGCGAAGACGTTGTTGAACGACCCCGCCACCGTCCCGCCGTAGCCCTTGGCCAGCGTCATGGGCGCCCACTCCACCCGCACCGCCACGGCGATGACCGCGAAGGTGAAGATGGCCATGAAGAAGCCCACCCACGTGATGAAGCGCGCGGCCTTCTTGCCGTAGAACTCGTTGAGGATGTCCGTGAGCAGGAACGTCACCGGGAACGTCAGCATCCCCGCCGACAGCACCACCGGCATCGAGCCCAGGTGCACTTCAAACAGCTTCACTCCGATGATGTCGCCCACCACCAGCGAGGTGATGAACACCCCCGCGAGCACCATGAAGAGCTGAATCCGCCTGTCCAGGTTCATCCGACGAGTCCTTCGTGCGCCAACGCCACGCCCAGGGGGCCGCCCCTGGAACTCCCTGGAGCTAAGCACACCCTACCGGGGGCGTCGCCTGGCCGCCCACCCCCGGGGCGGGCGCCGCTCCCTACTCAGGCAGGTAGTACAGCGTCCCCGGCCCTGGCGCGGCTTCCACCGCGTCCGGACTCCCCTCCCCCTGCGGTACGAGGCGCGGCCGGTACACGCCCAGCACTGTCTGCTCGGTGGTCGTCGGGTTGTCGTAGCGGTGCATCCGGTCGCGCGGCACGTGGAAGGCCATGCCCCGGGACACCGGCTGGCCCTGGAGCAACAACCCCGCGCCCAGCACCAGCTCACACCCTTCGGTGTGCCCGTCCGTGCGCGCGGGGATGCGGCCTCCCGAGTCCACCCGCAGCCGGTAGATGCCGTACGTCGCGCCCTCGTGGATGACGTCCACCCGGCCAAAGGGCTTCTCCTCCGTGCGGTAGAGCATCTCCTCCGCCGTGCGGTGCACCTGGAGCGAGGGGATGGCCCACCCGCCCAGCGCCTCCGGCTTCGTCACGCGCACCGTGGCCGCCCGCACCCGCGCGTGCGGCGCGGCGTCCGTGGGCGGCGCCAGGATGTACCGGCACACCGCCTCCGCCGCGGACTCCAGCAGTTCGAAGCGGCAGGCATCCAGGAGGAATCTCAACTCTCCCGCCAGCCGCCCGTAGTGCACCGTGTTCGCCAGCTTCCCGCCCACCGCCGCCTGCCTCGCGTCCAGGAAGAGCGCCACGTCCAGGCGCAGCGGCTGTGGCGTCACGCGCTCGCGGTTGTAGAGGCCCACGATGCAGTCCACCGTGAGCCCGCGCAGTTGCATCACGTCCAGCGGACGGCCTTGCGCGTCGGTGACGAGGGGGTGGATCAACGCGGGCTCGTCACTCACAGCTGGGCGCTCCTTCCACCGTCCAGGGCGATGATCTGTCCGGTGAGGTACGGCGCCTCGCGCGCCAGGAAGAGGACCGTGCGCGCGACATCCTCCACGCTGCCCTCACGGCCCATGGGGACGCGTTGGAGTTCGGCTTGTCGCGCTGCTTCGTCGAAGTGCTCGGGGAAGGCCACCACGCCCGGGGAGATGGCGTTGACGCGCACGTGCGGCGCCAGCTCCACCGCCAGCGCGCGCGTCAGCATCACCAGCCCCGCCTTGCTCACCGAATAGTGCGCGTAGTGGTTCACCGCCCGCTCGCCGCCGATGTCGGTGAGGTGCACCACCACGGGGTCCTTCCCCGCGCGCAGCGACGGCAACAGCGCCTGCGTCAGGAAGAAGGGCGCGTCCACGTTCACGCCGAGCATCTTGCGGTACCGTGCCCGGGTGATGGCCGCGAAGTCCACGCGCTCGTACAGGCCCGCGTTGTGGACGACCACGTCCAGCGCGGGATGCGCCCCCGCCACCTTCGCGCCCAGCGCGTCCACCGCCTCCGGGTCGGAGAGGTCGGCGCTGTAGAGCGTGACGTCGCGGCCCAGCGCCCTCAGCTCGTCCGCCAGCGACTCCAGCGAGCCCGCGGAGCGGTTCGCGTGGAGCGCCAGGTCATAGCCGGCACGGCCCAGTGCGCGGGCCACCGCGCTTCCGACGCGCACGCCCGCGCCCGTGATGAATGCGGTCCCCATATGCGGGCCCTGCCTAACAGGCCCGCTTGCGAAAGGCACCCGGCGCCTTCGGCTACAAAACACCGCGGGGCGACACCCGGAGACCCCCTCTCCAGGTACCGCCCCGCGTGTCCCCTGCCTGCTGCGTTCGTCCCGTCCTGCCATCAGAAAGCTTCGACTACGGGTAGTAGGCCGAGGCCTGCACGGTCACCCAGCGGCGCCCGGCGTACGGCACCCAGACCCACTCCGTCACGGCCTGGTAGTTGGCCGGGATGAGGCGCTGGTCGTAGTAGCCCGGCGTGCAGCGCACCTGGCGACCGCGGCGGCCACGGGACACGCACTGCTCCGGCACCCAGACCTGCTCGTAGCGCGCCGGCACCCAGCGCTCCACCGTCTGCAGCTCGTAGCGGCCCCGCGAGTCCACCGGGCGCGGCATCGGGCGGGCATCGCAGTTCGGGCCGCGGCACCCCATGAAGCGGCGCGTGCGCGCGTCGTCATCGTCGTAGCGGAACGCCTGGCCCTGAGGAGCCTCCCAACCGCCCCGGCTCTGGTGTCCCCACTTCGCATCCGCCCGGGTCTGGCCGCGCCAGTCTTCCGCGAAGGCAGTGGAGGAACCGAGCAGCAGTGCACCGAAGGCCAGGGTCGAGAGCGCAGTCTTGAAAGCCATGTCTTCCATCCTCCGTTGTGTTGCTTGTCCTGACTGACGCAGGCCCCGCCGAAACATTCAAAGTCGGTCGGGTCCTTCGCCCCCCCAGGTGACGGAAGGCGGTGGATGTGGGTACACCTCATCCCATGTTCCACCGCGATGGCCCCACCTTCCGGGAGCTGACCCGGCAGGCCCTCACCTCCGTCGAGCAGGGCTATGACCTGCTCGCCCCCAAGTTCGAGCACACCCCGTTCCGCACGCCGGATGCGGTGCTCAAGGCCTCGCTCGCGCAGGTGGGCCCGGAAAACAGCGTGGGCGACGCGCTGGACGTGTGCTGCGGCACCGGCGCCGCGATGCGCGTGCTGCGCCCGCTGTGTCGGGACCGCGTCGTCGGCTTCGACCTGAGCCAGGGGATGTTGGACGAGGCACGGCTGCTGCTGGGGGATGCGCCCGGGGACGCGAAGCTCGACTTCGTGCGGGGCGACGCGCTGGAGCTGCCCTTCACGGCGGAGTTCGACCTCGTCACCAGCTTCGGCGCCTTCGGGCACATCCTGGAAGAGGACGAGCCGCGCCTCGTGAAGGGCATCGCGCGAGCGCTGAAGCCGGGGGGACGGTTCGTCTTCGTCACCGGGCATCCGCCGTCCGCGCTCAACCCCGGCTACTGGGTGGCCAAGGGCTTCAACGCGGCCATGCGCGTGCGCAACGCCCTCTGGAAGCCGCCCTTCGTCATGTACTACCTGACGTTCCTCGTGCCCCGGGCCCGCGCCCTGCTGGAGGCCGAAGGGTTCACCGTCGAGGTGCGCGAGGGCGGCATGCCGAAGCCCTTCACCGGCCTCGTCACGGTGCACGCCACGAAGCGCTGAGCGCCACTCATGGCCCTGGCGCGGACACTTCCGACTCCGCGTACTCCACCGCGAGCAGCTCGTACTCCACCGGGCCGCGCGGACGCTCCACCAGGACGACCTCTCCGGCCTCCTTGCCCAGCAGCGCGCGCGCCAGCGGGGACTCCACGCTCAACCGCCCCGCCTTCACGTCCGCTTCGTCCGGCCCGACGATGCGATAGCGCAGGGGCTCGCCGTCCTCGTCCTCTAGCACCACCCACGCGCCGAAGAAGACGCGCCCCGCCTGCGAGGGATCCGGCTCCACCACCCGCACCTCCTCCAGGATGGCGGCGACCTCACGCGCCCGGCGCTCGCGTTCGCGCTTGCGCACGCCCGCCTCCAGCTCTGGCCAGTCCTGCGGGATGGGCCCCTGCGAGGCCAGCAGCTCCTCCTGGAGCGCGCGGTAGCCTTCCAGGGTGATGTATCGCCGCTCCCCCGACGCCGACCGGGGACGCATGGGGGTGAGCCCCTCGTCACCGCCCCCATCTTCCTTCGTGAACGCCTTCGACATGGGTCACGCCCTCCTGCCGGGAGATTTCTCAACGTTTCCCGGGATTTGCACGCCGGGCACGCCCCCCTGCCTGATTTCACTCCGGCGCAATTTTATTGCCGAGGCGGATTCTGCCAGACTGGGCGGCATGCACCTGCCGCGAGCCGTGCCCCGCTTCGAGCATCGCCTGGCCGTCCGTCTGCGCGGCATGCTGCCGGTGTACACGCGGGACGTGTCAGAGAGCGGCTTCTGCGCGGACATGCTCCAGCCGATGAAGGCGGGCGACGTGCTGGAGGGCGCGCTGCTCCTGGGGGACGAAGAGGTCCCCTTCCAGGGCGAGGTGATGTGGACGCGCCGCTCCGCCGGGGAGCGCGCGCGGGGACGTTACGGCGTGCGCTTCGTGAGCATCGACGGGGACTTCCAGCGGCGGCTGGTCGCGTACCGGCGCCTGCAGGGCAAGCGCCTGGTCCGCTGGTTCACCTGAGCGCGGCTCAGGTTCCGCTGGCGGGCGCCGGCTGGATGGGCGTCTCGGTGGGGGAACCGGGAGCTACCGGAGCCGCAGGCGCGGTGGGCGCGGCGGGGGACGTGGGCTCGTTCGGGATGCTGGGGGGAGCGACCACCGGAGCGCCTTCTGAGGCGGGGGCCTCACCGGAGGGCACCAGCTTGAGCTTGTAGTGGTGCACGCCCTTGGGCAGCACGACCTCCACCAGGGGGTTCTCGGCCAGCAGGGCCTGGTTGACCTTGAGGGACACCTCGCCGTTCGCGTCGCTGACGGCGTTGAGGCGGTTGCGGTACTCACCGCCGGACACCTTGGCGCCCTTCACCGGCTCGCCCGTCGCCGAGTCCGTCACGCGCAGGACCACGAGCTGATCCTCGGTGAGCTGCGTGCCGCTCGTCTGGACCAGGTCCTTGTAGCGCGGGCGCAGCGAGAGCGAGCACGCCGACAGCAGCGCGGTGGAGAGAAGGGCGACGGTCAGCAGGTTGCGGCGAAGGCTCATGGGGTCCATCCAGGCTGGGAAGCGGTACGTCAGAGGCGCGGCAGCATAGCCGCCAGCTACCAGACGCCAAGTCTCCGATGCGTCACGGCCCCGGCGTGCGGCACCTCCCCCCACGCCGCGTCGCGAAAATTCCCGGCGGGCAGGCGCGGCGGGCGCCCTTCCCCTCGGGGTCCGGAGGGGCCGTCAGCCCTTCCACCTGCCCGCTTCCAGCACCATCTCAAATCCTGTCCGGGCACCGTCCTTCCCCAGCCCGCACGGAGGCCAACGCCCCATGGATGAGACCTATACGGACGCCCCTGAGCGCCAGAGGCCCTCGCACCGCATGCCGCCGCCGCCGGACGAGACCCTGGCGTATGAGAGCTACCCGCCGAACACCCGGGTGATGCATGCGCACATTGATTGGAAGCACAACCGGTTCAAGGTGAGCGTGGTGACGATGGTGCTCATCAGCCTCGCCACCTTCTTCGCGCCGCTGGTGAACGGCATGCTGGCGGGCGCGTTCGGCGGCTTCCACGCGGGCAGGCCGCGACGTGCGCTGGGGGCCGCGCTCGTCACCGCGCTCGTGGTGCCCGGCGTGCTCTACACGCTCTTCTACGTCTTCGGCGTGGGCAGCGTGCGCATCTTCTCCGGGATGGGTTTCACGGCGTGGAGCATCCTGCACGCCATCGGGGTGTTCGTGGGCGCCATCTCCGGTGCCGCCAGCCGACCCATCTTCAGCGGCGAGGTCCCCATCATCACCGTCCCGCGCGTCAGCGGAGCTCCACTCCTAGCGCAAGGCGACGCCGCGCCCATCCTTCCGGAAGGCTCGCACGACTACTCCCGGGACCTGCCCACGACGCAAGTCGTCCCTCCCAGTGGACCTGTGCGCGGGGAGTGAGCAGCACGCTCCAATAGGCGACGCGCCCCAGGTACCACTCCACCTGGAGCGTCGCATCCGCTTCGTGCGTGAAGCCTGACGTCGTGCCCGAACGCCACGCGGGCACGTACGCGGCCTCCAACCGCAGCGCGCTGCCGCCCGGTCCGGGCAGGCCCGCGCGGTGGGACAAGGACAGGCGGGGGCCCACGGCCGGCGCGGACTGGAACTGGCTCCAGTCCATCGTGGCCCGAGCCCCCACGCCCACCGCGAGGAAGGTGTCGAAGCGCTCCGACGACGCCACCACGCCCAGCGCTTCCGCCTGCACCGAGACGCGGTAGGGCAACAGGCGTTCGGAGTCCGTGGACATCCCCGCCTCCGCGCCCCAGCCCAGTGAGTCCGAGACCGAGCGCCGTTGCTGGGGCAGCTCCGGAAGCAGCGTGCGGTAGCCCACCAGCGTCAGGCGCGAGCCGAGAATGCGAGGCACGCCCCAGCGCGGCTCCACCGAGAGTTCCCCGTCCAGGACGCGCAGCTCGCTGCTGGACTGGAAGCCGTGCAGGCGCGCGTCGCCCAGCGCTTCGTTCATCGCGGAGGTGCGCAGGCTCACCACGGGCCTTGCGTCTCCCATGTCCGGGAAATCCATGCCGGCGCTCACCACCGTGCGGGATGCGCCGGATTCGCGCAGGGCGCCCCGGGCCCAGGTGGCTTCGGCCTCCGTCTTGCGCTGACGGTCCCGGGCGAGGAACGCGCGCGGATCCACTTCCGCCAGCGGTCCATCGTTGAGCGCGCCCTGCGCCTCGGTGGCGGCGGCGAAGGCGGCCTCGGTGTGTTGCGCGCGCACCAGGGCCTTGAGCTCATCGGGCGTGGGCGGGCGCTTGGTGGCCGAAGCCAGGGCCTGCTGGAGCACCGCCGTGCGGTCCAGCACAGCGAGCTTCCGCTGAAGGGCGTCCTCGCGCTCGAAGAGGCGCTGCCGGTCGAGCGCGTTGTCGGAGGCCTTGCCGTCCTTCAGCTCGAGGGCGAGGAGACGCTCGCGGTCGATGGCCAGCGTCTCCGCTTCCGACTGATCCACCGCCGCGCGCTCCACCCGCACCGCGTGCGCGACGTAGGCATGCAGGGCATCCCGCACCTCCGCGCGCGATGCAGGACGGGAGGAGTCCAGCGCTGTCGTCACGGCCTGCGTCAGGTGTTCGTAGCCCTCACGGCGCACGTCGGGTTCGGCGGACTGGAGGATGCGGTGCACACCGCGCAGGGGCTCCAGGGCGTGGGACGGCAGCAGCGTGGCGAGCGTGGTGAGGATCCGCTCCTGTTCCGTGAGGGCACGCCGGGCCCGGTCGCCCGTGGATTCGAGCGCGTCCGGAAGGTGCTCCAGGAGCGACACCGCGCGTCCGTTCGCGTCCACCACTTCGGTCTTCGCCAGCGTGTCCAGCGTGGCGGTGGGCAGCACCCACAACGTGCCGGGGGCCCGCACGTAGCGGTCGTCCTCCAGCGCTCCGTTGAGGAGGAAGAGGAGCGCGGCGGCGCAGTTGTCGGTGAAGAAGTAGTAGCCCAGGTAGCCGCGCCGCTCGAGTTCCCAGGTGCGCTCCAGCATGCGCCGGGCTTCGCCTTGCGTGAGGTTCAACCGGAAGCGGCGGATGGTGCGCTGTTCCAGCTCCAGCGATTCATGGGAGATGTCGCCCAGGGTGCCGGTGAGGAAGACGGTGCTGAAGCCGCCCGTCATGCCCTTCATCAGGTAGCCCAGGCCCTTCGACTCCAGGCCGGTGAGGGCCACCAGTTGCACCACGCGCTCGAAGCCGGGGCCCTGCACCACGGCGCCCTCGCGCCATACCGGACGCAGGAGGATGTGGCCGAAGAGGGACTGGGGTTGCCGGCCCGTGGCCGCGACCAGCAGGACCTCCAGGTGGGAGAGCGCGTCCGCGTCCGCCCAGGTGTCGAAGGCCGGGCAGTCACCGCGCGCGGGCAGGTCGCCCAGGTGGGCTTCCGCGACGAACTCCGACAGGGCGCGCGCCTTGGACATCTCCTGGCAGCGCACCTGATCATCCACGGGCAGCGCGTCCGCGCGCAGGGACTCGGCGGGGATGAGCAGCTCTTCCGCGAAGGTGACAAGGTCCAGCGAGGCGCTGACCTGGCCTCGCGCGCGGCTGAAGGCTCCGGCATAGGTGATGCTCGCGGACTCCTTCCACGTGAGGGGGCGCTCGAAGGGGAGGAGCCACCCGTCCAGCCGGCGCCACTGCCGACGCCGGCTCCAGTTCTTCAAATCATCCCAGCGCTGCATCACAGCGTGCACCACGGCCCGGCGGCGCCACAGGTGTTCGGCCTCCGCCTCCGTGAGGCGCGACAAGCGCAGGGTGGCACGGCGCTCCGCCGTGGGGGCGTAGCGGTAGAGGTGGAACTGCTCGCGGTCCTCGGACCAGTCGGGGTGGTCCTTCGAACCGTCGCCCAGGCCCAGCGGCGCGGACTCTGGATGGAGCACGAGTTCCAGGCGCCCCCCGGGGGGACGGCGCATCGCGGGAGGCAGCGCGGCGAGGCCTGCTTCCACGTCGGAGATCAGCTCGCCATCCCGCGCCGCCGCGCCGTGCAGGATGATGCCCGTGGTGGCTTCCAGCGCGGCCACGCGGGACGCCAGCGAGAGGGCTTCAACGAGGCTCTTGTCCGGCTCCTCGTCCAGAGGCTTCGCCGCCTGCATCGCGGGGGACTCCGCGCTCGGAGACACCGCTGCGTCGTTCGCGCTCGACCCGGCGCTTGAGACGGATGGAGCCTGGGACGGGGTGCGAGTGCCCTCGTCCGCGCTGGGCGCATGGACCGGACCGGATGCGGTCGTCACCTCGGAAGGCGCCTCCGAGGCAGCCTGATCACGAGCCCAGGCTCCGACGGGCAGCACCAGCAGCGCGAGCAGCGCGAGCAGGCCCATCCGGATCCGGAAGCCGCGCGCAGGGAGCACCGATTGGCGGGGCCTCAACGCGTGACCTCGACCGACGGGGCCTCTCCTTCCTGCCGCAGGAGGAACGCCTGACGGTCCTCCTCGAGTCGCGGTTCAGTGCGCGCCAACTCTCCCACCCGCTCCAGCCACTCACGGGCCCGGTCCGGCGTCAGGGCCTTCGTCTCCGCCATCGCCAGCAGCTCCTTTCGGTGCGAGCGCAACAGCCGGCCAAAGACATCCAGGTTCTCACGGCGGATGCGCGCCGCCTGGGCCAGGTCCTCCACGGTCGGGCCCGCGCCCAGGGCCAGGTCTTCACGCAGTTGGTGCGTGCGCGCGCGCAGGTACACCTGGGCCGCGCGCCCCACCTCCTGCGGTGAGGGTTTGAACCCCTTGCGCCGCTCCGAGTGCTCGTGCACCTGCCAGATGACGACGCCCAGACCCAACACCGTCAGGGCCACCGCGGCGGTGCTCAGCAACTGGTTTCCCCGCTCGTTGCTGCTCTCGCTCCGCGAGCTGGAGTCTTCGCCCTGGTCCACCTGGCTCGACTTGCTGGTGTCCGAGTTGCTGTTCTCGCTCGACTCCGAGTGGCTGGCGTGGCCCTCGCGGGAGCTGCCCGAATCCGACTCGCTGGAGTTGCCCGAGTCCGAGTCGGTGGAATCGCTGGAGTCACTGGACCCCGAATGGCTGGAACCCTCTTCACTGGTGCCACTGGACTCGGACCGGCTCGAATCTCCGCCGCTGGAGTCCCCCGAGCCCGACTCGCTCGAATCACCGCTGGAGCCGGAGCGGCTCGAATCCCCCTGGCTGGAGTTGCCCGAGTCCGACTTGCTGGAATCCCCCTGGCTGGAGTTGCCCTGACTCGAGTTGCCCGAGTCCGACTTGCTCGAATCCCCCGCGCTGGAGTTGCCCGAGTCCGAAGCCCCCGCGGCCCTGAGGCCTCCGACGGGCGTGCGACAGCCCACCGCGAGCACCACCATCGACACCATCACCACGCGTTTCCACGAGTGCTCCATCCGCATCCATCCCCCTCGAAGGTCATCACCGCGTCCTGCGCGGCCCTTCCCTAGCCAACCGCATGCCGGCTCGGGACGGGTGCATTATCAACGGCTTGGAGGATGACCTCGCGCGTCAGGCGCGAAACGGATGTATCAGGGTGCGTCGCGGATTTCGCGCCCGTGCGCGTCAGGCAGGCCGGCGCTACGCGAGCCGTGCGTTCTCGGATTCACTCCGCGCACGTGCGGGCCGTTCCTCCACGAAGAGACGTCGCAGATAGGGATTGAGGAACCGTCCCTCCGGGTCCAGTTGCTCGCGCACGCGCTGGAAGTCATCCCAGCGCGGATACAGGTGTTTCAACGTCGCCGCCGTCTGCGTGTGCAGCTTGCCCCAGTGCGGCCGGCCCCCGTGGTTGCGGAAGATGGCCTCCGCGCCGGAGAAGTACGGCTCCAGGGGCATGCCCTGGTACTGGTGCACCGCGATGAAGGCCCGGTCCCCGCCGTGCGCCGGGCTCAGGAACACGTCGTCCCCGCGCACGAAGCGGTACTCCACCGGGAAGTGCACGGGCAGCTTCTCGCGCGTGATGTATTCGGACAGCTCGCGCAGGCAGTCCGGGCCCCGCTCCACCGGTACGCCATATTCCATCTCCTGGAAGCGCACGAGGCGCGGCGTGGCGAACAGCGCGTGGCTCTGCCCTGCCAGCACCCCCTCCGACGCCAGCTTCGCCGACAGCCGGCTCACCGGCGCGCACCACGCGGGGTTCATCCGGCACGCACGGCTCACCGCGCCGAAGACCGCGTTCTCCATCACCATCTCGTTGAGCCAGCGCCCCACGCCCACCCCGTGGGGGGCCTCGTCGGTGAGGTCCATCGCCTTCGTCATCACCCGGTCCGAGTGGGGGAACCAGAAGAACTCGTAGTGCCGGTGGCGAGCGCGCGCTTCATCCAGACCAGAGAGGCATTCCTCCAGCCCCAGGTTCCGCCGCGTCAGCCGCAGCCGGTACGCGGGCAGGAGCCGCAGCCGCACGCGCGTCACCACGCCCAGCGCCCCCAGCGACACGCGCGCCGCCTGGAGCAGCTCCGGCGCCGAGTCCTCCGAACCCGTCACCTCCTCACCGCTCGCGGTGACCAGCGTGATGGCCTTCGCCTGCGTGGAGAGGATGCCCAGCCCCACGCCCGTGCCGTGCGTGCCCGTGCCCAGCGCGCCCCCGAGCGACTGCTTGTTGATGTCGCCCAGGTTCTCCATCGCCAGGCCGTGCGACGCGAGCAGGGAGCCCAGCTCGCGCAGGTTCGTGCCGGCCCACACGGTGGCCTCGCGCGCGGCAGGCTCCACCGCTTCGACCCCGGAGAGGGCGCCGAGCGACACCATGGTCTCGTCCGTCGCGCACAGGGGCGGGAAGGAGTGGCCGCTGCCCACCACCCGCACGGTGCGGCCTCGTGCTCCCGCATCGCGGAGCGCGGCCTTCAGCGCGTCCACCGACGTGGGCTGGAGGAACTCCGACGGGTGAGCCACCACCGCGCCGGACCAGTTGCGCCACGTCTTCGTCTTCGCCGTCACGGACGCCATGCCCTCATCCCCAATCGCCTCGGTAGGTCGGGACTTCATCCACCACGCGGCCCTCGGAGATGAGCAGGAGCGTGCGGAAGTGTTCGCAGATTTCGCCTGCCTTCGCGTGGCGGAAGAACACGGGAGCGCCCAGCGGCAGGGGCACTGGCCCCGTGTACGCGATGGGCGTCTGCACCTCGCCCGCGCCTTCCAATGGCAACAGCTTCGCGCCCTCGGGCAGGTAGGGCACGGGCAGCTTGTCCGCGCCCGCCGCGCCGGACGCCACGTAGCCGCCGCCCTGAAGGGTGAAGAGGCCCGGGCCGGGACGGCGCGTGACGGGGATGGCGAAGGCCACCGCGGGCAGGTGGTGGAAGCCGCGATAGCCGTCGAAGAGCGCGGGGGAGTACAGGCCGCTGCCCGCGGTGAGCTCGGTGACGCTCGAGTCCTCGCGCGTGGTCTCCAGGCTGCCGGTGCCGCCGCCGTTCACGAAGCGCACCGGGAAGCCCGCATCCTTCAGCGCCGCCACCACCGCCTGCCTTCGCGTGCGCACCGGCCCCACGGAGGCCCGCTTGAGCGCGCGGATGGCCAGGTTCTTCGCCCGCGCGTGCGGCGCCGCGTCCGGCACGCCCGCGAGCTGCGCCTCGTAGCCCATGACGCCCGCGAGGAACACGTCGCCTTCCGCCGCGATGCTCCGCGCCACCGCCAGCGCGTCCTCGGGCGTGCGCACCGGGGAGCGGTGCACGCCAAAGCGCAGCCCCGGCAGGTCCACCGACAGGTCCACGTCCAGGCACAGGGGGACTCGCGTGCCCTGACGCCGAGCCGCCTTGGCCGCGAGCGCCACGTGCTCCTGGCAATCCACCATCAGCGTCACCGGTGATGGTGGCCGGCAAAGTTCCGCCAGGGCCTCCGGATCCACGATGGGGTAGCCCATGAGCAGGTCCGTAAAGCCGCGCTCGCGCAGCCGCACGGCCTCGTCGGCGCTGAAGCACATGAGGCCCTGGAAGCCGGGATGCCCGTCGAGCACCCGCCGCAGCAGCGCCACGCACCGCACCGACTTCGTGGCCAGACGCACCGGCCGGCCCCCCGCGCGCCGCACCAGCGCCGCCGCGTTCTCACCCAGCAGGTCCACATCCGCGAAGGCCAGCGGCAGCCGCCGCCCCTCCAGCGCCCGGGTGTAATAGGCATGGTCACGCGTCACGTCAGGACCTCCTCGGTGCGGACAGGCGGAGAGCGGCCATCATCGCCGCGCCACATCACGCCCTGGCGCGATATGGCACCGGATGCGTGGGGTGTCGGACACGAACCGGTGTTCCAGGAAGGGTCGTCGGAAAAGGGGCAGCGCGCCGGACATCCCTGGGGGAACGCCGGCGCGCGCACACACGGTTTCTTCGACTCCAGGTCGGCCCACCCCCCCGGAAGGGCACGGAGCGGCATCGTGCCCCCCGCCGAAAACCATTTCTATTGAGGAAATCACGCGAGTCCTAAACGACTCGGTGTGCCTGGAATGACTTCCCACCCGGACAGAAGGAAGGACTGTGGATTCCACTTCCGACCTCACAAGTCTTCCAATTGGCGCCAATGGATATACTAAGAAACCGTGATTGATTTGATTTCCGAGGACCAACGCCTCCTGCGTGAGTTGGAGGGCCTGCTCGGGGTGGTGGAACCCGGCTCCGAGGCCCTGCCCACGGTCCTCGTGGCCCTCCGGGACGCCCTGCGCGCGGAGCGGACGGCGGCCTACGGGGTGGACGCAGGTGCGGACCGCTACCACACCACCTTCGTCCACGGCGTGGGCTTCCCCGAACCGCCCCCGGTGCTGGCGGAGGTGTTCGACGCGTCGCTGCCGCCGGCGGGGAGCGGCTTTGGCTACTTCGACCCGGCGCGGCCGCCACCGGCCCAGCGCAACCAGCCGATGCGCTTCTCCGCGCTGGGGCTGACGGAGACGCTGCGGGCCCTGCCCCTGGCTGGCAACGGCACGCTGTGGGAGCGGCTGGGGTTGAGCGAAGCGGAGTGGGAGCGGGCCCGGACCCAGCTCGCCGCCTACGCCATGGGCCTGTACCAACGTCTGGGGTTGGAGCACATGGCCCAACTGCGGGTGCTGGTGTGCGAGGGCGAGACGCTGCTCGGCTGGGTGGGGGCCTTCCGCCCCGAGCCCTTCACGGAGCGGGAGCAGCAGATGCTCCAGATGCTGACGCCGGCCATCCAGCGGCGGATGGCCATGGACCGGAGGCTGCGGGAAGCGGGGCTCCTGGGTTCGGCGCTGGGGGCGGCGTTGGAGGTGCTGGGGCGGCCCGCGTGGGTCGTCACGTTCAGCGGCCGGGTGATGCACACCAACAAGGCAGGCCGGACCCGGTTGGACCAGGACGTCCAGGGCCTGACGGCGCAGGTGCGCGACTGCATCCGGAGCCCTCCGGGCACGGGGCCCCTCTTCTCCTCCGGGCCGCTGCGCACTGCGGGGCTGCCGGACCACTATCTGGTGCTGGATCCGGGCCCGCCGGCCATCGAGCCGAGCGCGAAGCTCCCGGTGCTGGCCCAGCGCTGGGGGCTCACCGCGCGCGAGGCGCAGGTGTTGGAGCACGTGGTGCAGGGGGAGACGAACAAGGCCATTGCCCTGCACCTGGGTTGCGCCGAGCGCACGGTGGAGGTGCACGTCACGCACCTGCTGAACAAGGCCCAGGTGGAGAGCCGCTCCGCGCTCATCTCGCGCTTCTTCCAGTCCTGACGCGAGGCCCCTCCGAGGCAGGTGGGGCGCCGCGCGGGGCATGCGTAGGATGAGGGGATGGACGAAGCGCTCCTCAAGAAGGCGTTGGCCCGCGCCGACGCGGCCGTGGCGAAGGGCCCGCATGCGACGCCCGCGGACGGGCGCCGCCGCACGCGGCACGTGGCGATGGGAGACCCGCAGGCGGACTTCGAGCGGGTGATGTCCATCCTGTCGCTGCACGGGTTGCTGGGCGAGGACGGGGGGCTGGGCCCGGACGTGTGCCTGGTGTCCGTGGGCGACCACTTCGACTGGGGCCCCGCGTCCGAGCGCGAGCGTGTGGCCCGAAGCGGCCTGCGATTGGTGGCGTGGCTCGCGTCGCATCCAGCGGACCAAGCCGTGCTGCTCTTGGGCAACCACGACCTGGGACGCGTGGGGGAGCTGGCGGACTTCACCGATGCGACCTTCCGCGAGGCGCAGGCGCAGGCGGATGGGCTCTACCGGGGGGACGACACGGACGCGGCGTCCGAACGGGACTTCATCGCGCGCTGGCCGGGACTGCCCACCGTGGAGCTGGTGGCGCGGGATTTCAGCGCCTGGAACGAGGAGCAGCGCGCGTGGGTGGAGCACCTGCTGCGGGCGCGGCGTTTCCGCGTGGCGCATGCGGCGGGGGCGGCGCTGCTGGTGTTGCACGCGGGCGTCACGCGCGAGGACCTGGAGGTGGTGGGGCTTGAGCGCGAGCGATGGGCCGATGCGCGCGCGGTGGCGGATGCGCTCAACGGCGTGATGGACCGGGCGGTGGCGGCGTGGACGGACGGGCCGCTGGTGCTGCCGCGATTGCACCACCCGGGCAACGCGGCGTCGGGCGAGGGAACGGGCATCTTCTACCAGCGACCCAGCCTCCAGGCGGAGGACGCGGAGCGCGTGCGCGGGACGCCCCGGCGGCGGTTCGATCCCCGGCGGCTGCCCCTCGGGTTGACCCAGGTGGTGGGCCACACGCGCGACAAGCGGGTCCGGGAGCTGGTGTCCCCGGGGCCGGTGCGGGACGGCGTGCTGCGCCATCTGGTGACGGAGGGGACGCGCGTGGAGTACGCGCACGGGCCTCCGCGGGACACGGGCCCGAGTGAAGCGGTGATGGTGTTCACCGATGGCGCCATGCGCGAGGGCAGGGCCGAGGACTTTGAGTTGTTCGACCTGGAGACGCGGCGCGCGGTGCCCCTGGCTTCTTGAGGCTGCTCGGCACCGCTTCAACATGGGCTTTGCGCCTGCGCGAGGCCTGGATCCGCACCGAGACGCCGGACCCAGGCCCAGCGCCCTTCGTCCGCGCGGGTCGACGCTCCAAACCGCGTGAACCCTTCGCGCGGTCCGGATTCACGGCACGCGCGAAGGGAGATGCCCTGGCCTGCTGACTACGGCGCCGCGCCAGGGGATGCGGCCGGAGTCTTGAGGCCGGCGAGCTTCTTCTCCAGCCCTTCGACCTGACGCGGCGACACCTGCGCGGCGGGCAGCGTCTTCGCGAAGGTGAGCGCCTCCTCCAGGGTCTTCGTCGCGGAGGCGGTGTCCTTGCGGGCCACGTAGATGTCCGCGCGGCCGGAGAGGACCGACAGCCGCCGCGCACCCTGCACACGCGCCAGAGCCCGGTCGTTCGCGGCGAGCGCGTCATCCAGCCGCCCCGACAGGCGGTACAGCGTCGCGAGCCGCGCGGGCGGGTTGTAGTCCTTCGGCAGGTCGCGCTCGCTCTGCTCCAACGCGGGGATGGCGCGCTGCGGCTGCTCCAGCGTCATCGCCGCGAGCATGCGATGCGAATCGAACACGGTGCGCGCCTCGGGGTTGGGCGCCTTCGCGGCCTCGCCCTCCAGGAACGCGAGCCACTCCTCCGCCACCTTCTTCGCGCCCGCGGTGTCCTGGTCCGCCTTGCGCGCCTCCACCAGCACCTCATACAGGCCGGAGCGGTCATCCGCCGTCATCGCGATGGCCGGCGGCGCGAGCACCTCACGCGCCTTCGCCTCCAGCGCGTGGCGAAGGTCGGCGTCCTCGGGCGTGCCCGCCGGAATGGCCAGCGCGCAGGAGAGGCCGTTGAGGACCCCATTGGCCAGGTTGAGCGAGCGCTGCACCTTCGGCAGCTCCGCCACGGCCTTCTGGGCACACGGCACGTACTGCTTCGCGCCGTATTGGGCCATCAACAGCGATTCCAGCGCGCGGCCCCGGCGGGACCAGTCGGCGGGGGCCTCCGCGAGCGCGAGCGACAGGGCCTCGGCGGCCTCGGCGGGCTTGCGCTCACCGTAGAGCGCGTCGCCCCGGGCGAGCAGTGCATCCGCGCCCGTGGCACCGCCCTTGTACGCGAGCTCGCCGTCCTCGAAGAGGCGCTCCAACTGGGGCACCGTGGCGCTGCCGGCGAAGCGCAGCAGGGCCTTCTCCTCGCGCGGATCGATGATGAAGAAGGTGGGCCAGAACTCCACCGGGTACTTCTCCTGGAACGTCGCGTTCTGGGTCAGGTCGGTGTTGAGCTCCAGCCACACGAAGCGGTCCGCGTGCTTCGCCAGGGCCTTGTCGGTGAAGACGTAGGCGCGCATGGAGCGGCAGGTGTGACACCACGGCGCCCACGTGTCGACGAACAGGGGCACGCCCTTCGCCTTCGCGTCGGTGAGCGCGCGGGCGTAGTCGTCCGGGATGAAGGGCAGCGGGCCTTGAGCGTGCGCGTCGGCCACGGGCGCGTTGGCGTGCGTGGCGGTGCAGGCGATGGACCCCGACAGAAGCAGGCAGACGAGGAGGGAGCGCATGCGGCGCACCCTACCAGCGCGGCGCGGCACCGTCGTGGATGTCCCCGGTGGACAGTGCGCGCACACATTGTCTGGGCACCGGCGCGCGTGCGTGCTGTCCTGCGCGGGCCCCTATGCCCATGAAGGACCCTCGCGCCCTGCGCACCGCCCTCGCGTCCGCCCTGGAGGCCCTGCCCGCCTCGGAGCTGTTTCCAGAAGGCACCGATGCCGACATGGCCCGCCGCCTGGCCGAACGCCTGCGCCGCGACCTGTTGCCCCGCCTGGGCTCCGGCACAGCGGACGTGCCCCTGCTCCTCGTGGCCATCGCCGGCCCCAACAACGTCGGCAAGTCCACGCTCTTCAACGCGCTAGCGAAGGCGTCCCTGTCCCCCGCGCGCCCCGAGGGCGGACTGACGAAGCAGTGTCTGGCCGCGGCGAATCCGGAGACATGGACGGGCGAGCTGAAGGACGTGCTCACGCAGCGCTACGACATCGTCCCGGTGGTGGAGGGCACGGTGGCGCCGGTGGATGCGCCCGGGCCCGCGGGCCGGCTGTACCTGGTGCTGTCGGACGCGGTGCCGCGCGGGCTGCTGGTGATGGATACGCCGGACTTCGACAGCGTGTACCGCGACAACCGCGAGCGGGCCGAAGCGCTGCTCGTCACGGTGGACGTGCTGGTGTTCGTGGTGAGCCGGCAGACGTACCAGAACGCGGCGTTGGTGGACTTCCTGCGCGCGGCCGTGGGCCACGGGCGGCCGTACCTGCTCGTCTACAACGAGGCCACCCGCGAGGACGTGGCCCGGGGCCACCTGGAGAAGCTGGCCCAGGACGTGGGCCACCCGCCGCTCGCGCGCTATCTGGCGCCGCACCAGTCGGACGTGGAGGCGGGACTGAAGCCCCTTTCCACCGAGCCGCTGGATGGACGGCCTCCGCTCGCCGCGCTGCTGGGACAGGCGGAGCATGCGCGCGAGTTGAAGGCCCGGGCGCTGGAGGCTTCGCTGTCGGATGCGCGCGCGGAGCTGGACGCGGTGGCCCAGGCGGCGACCCGCGCGGCGCGGGAGCCGGAGCGGCTGCGGCAACGGCTGCGGCACGACCTGCGGGGCATTGGCGCACAGGCCGCGTTGAAGGCGGTGCCCGCGGACGTGCTCGTGGATGCGTTCCGCGACGAACTGGACGCGCGCAGCACCTTCCACCGGATGGTGCGGCTGCCGTTCCGGGGACTGGCCACGGCGCTCACGTTCGTGACCCGCAAGGTGCGTGAGTCCTTCACCGGTCCCCGGCCCCACGAAGCGCTGCCCACGCAGGCGGTGGACGACTCGCTGAAGGACGGGCTGCGGCGGCTGGTGGACGCCTTCGCGCCGGAGGTCGCCGCGTGGCGCGGGGACGCGGAGACGAAGCAGAAGCTGGCGGAGTCCTTCGGGCCCGCGATGCTCGGCCGGCTGGATGCGCCGCTGGAGCTGGGCGCGTTGCACGCGCACGCGGCGGACCGGGCGACGCTGTATGACTTCTGTCGCGAGTTGGTGGGCCGCGAGCTGCAGGGCGGCATGCGCGAGGAGATGCTCCAGACGCTCACCACGCTGGTGTACTCGGTGCCGTCGGGGGCGGCGGCGGTGGTGACGGTGGCCACCGGCGGTTTGGGACATGACGCGGTGGTGTGGGCGGGGACGCTCCTTTCCACGCCGCTCCTGGAGCGCTTCGTGGACCTGCTGGGAGCCCAGGTGCGCGCGACGGTGACGCGCAAGTGGGCGGATGCCCATGGGGCCACGCTGGCGCAGGCGTTGGAGACGCGCTTCTTCACGGACCTGCTGTCCCACCTGGACGCCCAGGCCGACGGATGGCTGCGCACCGCGGCCACGCTGGAAGCGGCGCGGGCGGCGACGGAGTAGACGGCCGCTTCCGGACACCCTCCGGCCTTCCGGGCGGAGGGAAGACTTCGTGCTACGCCACCACCGATGCGTCATGCTGAGTCCGCCATGACCGGTTCGGGCCCGGAGGCGGGTTCCCCTCACATCCTGTCGTTCCGCCACCTGCTGACCGAGTCCGTCGGGGCATTCCTCGACGAGGCGGACATGACATGCCCGCTGACGGCGGATGCGCTCAGTGAGCTGCTGGTGACGCTGTCGCGCTACCGCGAAGAGGGCGCGCTGCTGTTCCCCACCGCGTTCCTGGGCGACGACCTGGGCGCGATGTTGGAGCTGCTGGGAGGGCACGACCCCATCCCCATCGGCTCGGGGCCGCGCAACCGCGCCACCATCCAGCGGGCCCTCAAGCAGTGCGCGCCGTTGGGCCAGGGACGCTGGTGGGCGCTGTACCTGCTGCGCGAGCCGGAGGGCCTCACCTACGGCATCTTCCGGACGGATCCGTTCCCGCTCGCGGAGACGCCGCTGGAGCGCCTGCGGCATGCGCAGGACCGGGGCGTGCGCGTAGTGGGCGTGTTGCAGCTCGCGGACAACATCATCGAGCTGCGCGCGGGCGGCGGACTGGTCCGGCACGTGTACCTGTCCGGTGCGCGCATCGACCTGGAGCCGCCCTCGGTGGTGCTCGACTCGCTGGCCAGCGCGGTGACCGAACAGGTCCTGCCCTCCAGCCGCGAGCACGCGAAAGGCTTCTTCCGGCGGGTGCTGTTCGAGGTCATGCAGTCCTCGCACGGCACGCTGGTGGCGGTGCTGCCCCGGGAGCGCGCGGGTTCGGCGCTCTTCGTGGACGGCATCCTGTTGCCCCGGCCCATGGACGTGGTGGCGCTGCTGGACCGGCACCACGCGACGCCGGATGGCAGCGCCGCGTCCGCGGTGCGGGCGAGCGCGCAGCTGTTGCGTGGCATGATGGCCACCGACGGCATCACCGTGCTGCGCGCGGACGGGTGCATCCTCGGGTACAACGTCTTCGTGCGTCACCCGGAGACGCTCGCCCGGCAACCGGCATTCTTCGGTGGCGCGCGGCGGCGGACCTTCGAGGTGCTCTGCGCGGCGCTGGGCGGGGAGCTGGCCGCGGCCTTCATCCGCTCGCAGGACGGCGATGTCGCGTGCCGCCGCGCGTGACCCGTTCGGCACCACAGTAATTTCCAGTTTTTCCTGCTGTGCAGGCTGAGTTTGATTTCGCTCCAGACGGACGTCGTCTGACGAGCGGAGGACCCTGGAGGTCGCATCCAAGGGCCGGGATGTGTGACGTGGGAAAGGAAGTTGAGAACGTCAAGCAAATCTGAAAGGCTGCGCCCCGACGTGCGACCCTCCCCCCTGCCCTTCCGCGCGTGTGCCGCGCTGTCCCTGCTCGCTGTGTGCCTCGCGAGCGCGCCTGCCGTGGCCCAGAAGCTGCCGGATGTCGTGGTGACTGGAGCACCGGTCGCCCCGTCCCCGAACAGCGAGGTCGGCACCGGGCTCTGCATGGCGTCCAACGTGTGGACGCGGGCCGTGAGTGAGTATCCGCAGAGCCAGACGAACTACATGGGTGACCTGAACACATACATGGAGGAGAACCGCGCGACGCGGCAGACCTCCGTGCTGCGCTCCGCTTTCGACCTGTCGAACAACCTGAATGACGGTCGCACGCTCAGCTACGGCGACTTCGTGAACGTGGTGACGGGCTGTCCTATCGGTGGTTGTGGGTTCCACTACAACACCCCGACGGTCCGGTTCGTCTCGCGCTTCCGCGGCTACCTGAACGTCACGCCGGACATGCTCGGGCGCGTCCTGCACTTCGGCTTCTATGCCGACGACGCGATCAGCTTGGTCATCTTCGACCGGAGCAACACGCGCTACAACGTCATCATCCGCCCACCGGAACTCGGTGCGGCGACAAGGCGCACCACCAACTCGGTGACTTTCAACCAGTCAGGGCTGTACCCGGTCGAGCTGCTCTACGTGCAGATCGTAGAGCACGCGGCCCTGGAGTTCGCCGTCCTGGACGGAACGCTCACGGACTTTGATCAGCCCGCGAATCAACCGCCGGTCGTCCCCCTGTCCTCCTCTGGCTTCTCCCTGGTCCAGCCCGCCCAGTTCTACCAGTCGGAGAACGGGCGCCCGTCCTACCCGGCGAACCTGAACCAGTGCGAGCAGTGCAACCGCAACGACGCGAACGCGCAGAACAACAGCACCTGCGGCCCGTACTACTACTGCAACTCCGCCGCGCTCTGCGCGCCCTGCGACTCCGCCCTCTTCTGCGGCGCGAGCTGCTCACCCTGCGGCCAGTCCACGCCCTACTGCGCGAACCTCAACGGCCAGACGGCCTGCGTCCAGTGCACCGAAGACTCCCAGTGCCCCAACGGACGCTGTGACCCGACCGACAACTTCTGCCGCGGAT
Organism: Corallococcus sp. bb12-1; assembly: GCF_026626765.1. Taxonomy (NCBI): domain Bacteria; kingdom Pseudomonadati; phylum Myxococcota; class Myxococcia; order Myxococcales; family Myxococcaceae; genus Corallococcus; species Corallococcus sp. bb12-1. The sequence continues at coordinate 760,292 of NZ_JAPNJZ010000001.1, forward strand.
GCAATGACAACGCCGACTGCCCCACCGGCCGCTGCGACCTGACCGACAACTCCTGCAAGGGCTGCGTCAATGATGCCCAGTGCGGCTCCGGCCAGGTCTGCGACGAGCCCACCTTCACCTGCGTCCAGTGCACCGGCGACGAGAACTGCCCCAACGGACAGGTCTGCGACCCCACCTCGAACACCTGCGCGGAGTGCAACCAGGACAGCGACTGCGACCGGGGCCTGACCTGCTCCAACCACGTCTGCGTCCTCTGTGACTCCAACGACGCCTGCGCCGGCAACTCATGCAACTGCTGTCCCAATGGCACCCAGTGCGCCGCGCCCACCCCCGGCGCCCCGCCGTCCTGCGTCGAGTGCACTACCGACAGCCAGTGCTCCAACGGCCAGCGCTGCGACACCTTGAACGGCGCCTGCGTCGACGCCGTCCCGCAGTGCAACACCGCCGACCGCTGCGGCCCCGGCTGCTCGAAGTGCCCCGGCGAGCGCCCCTTCTGTCTCGATGGCGAGGTCTGCGTCGAATGCCGCACCGACCTCGAATGCGGCGACGGCCAGTTCTGCCTGAGCGGTGAGTGCAGCGCCTGCACCACCGACGAGCGCTGCGGCAGCCGCTGCGGCGCCTGCGGTGACGCCACCCCGTTCTGCCTCACCAACGGCTCCGTGCAGAACAGCGTCTGCGTAGGCTGCGTCAACGACTCCGACTGCGGCAGCGGCACCTGCGACCCCACCACGCGCACCTGCTCCAACACCGGCGCCTGCGCCGTGACGTGCGCGGAGGGCCTCGTGTGCGACGGCGCCGCGTGCGTCGAGTGCTTCGCGGACGCCCACTGCCCCTGCGGCGGCACCTGCGACCTCGCCTCCAACACCTGCAGCGAGTCCTGCGCCGACAGCGGCGACTGCCTGGGCGTCGAGTTCTGCTCGGCCGAAACCCTCCAGTGCGAACGCGGCCGCCGCAAGCCCGGCACCGAACCGCAGGGTGGCGCCTTCTGCTGCGGCACCACCGCCGAGGACACGCCCACCGGCAGCGCCGCCATCCTGGTCACCCTCGCCATGGGCTTCCTCTTCCTGCGCTCCGCCCGCCGCGTCCGATGAAGCCTTCCCGCACGCCGCTCCTCCCGCTGCTGCTGCTGGCCCTGTCGCTGTCCACCGCCGCCAGCGCCGCGCCGGATGCGCGCTTCAACCTCCAGCTCTTCCGTCCATCCGGCGCACCGCAGGACCTGGTGATGGTCACCCAGTCCCGGCCCCTGTCCCACCTGTCCGTCGCCGCCGGGCCCTACTTCAGCTACTCCCTCAACCCGCTCTCCCTCGTCCCCAAGGACGGAGACCTGGGCTCCATCAGCCTCGTGGGCAACCGGCTCCAGTTGGATGTCATGGCCACCGTCGGCCTCTTCGACTGGGCCGAAGTGGGCGTGGACATGCCGCTCGTGATGCTCCAGGGCGGACAGAACCTGGAGGTCATCGGCACCGAAGGTCCGGTGGAGAGCTTCGCGCTCGGCGACCTGCGCCTCACCGGCAAGGTGGCCATCCCCGGCCTGCGCCGCTCCGCGGAAGGCCATGGCTGGGGCAGCGCGCTCACCCTCAACGTCAGCTTCCCCACCGGCGTGCAGGAAGCCTTCGCCGGTGATGGTGAGCTCACCTGGGCGCCGGGGCTCGTGCTCGACTACCGCTTCGAGTCCGGCATCCTGCTGGCCCTCAATGGCGGCTTCTGGAAGCGGCCGGACCGCATCTTCAGCGGCGTGAACATGGGCGACATGGCGCCCTTTGGCCTGGGCACGGAGGTGCCCCTGCTGCGCGGCAGCGGCATCACCCTGCTCGGCATGGTGACCGGCGCGGTGGGCCTGGAGAAGGAGCCCGACCAGCCCCGGCAGATTCCCGCCGAGCTGCTCATTGGCCTGCGCTGGTACAGCTCCACCGGCGTCACCTTCACCTTCGGCGGCGGCCTGGGCTGTGGCTGTTCGCTCGCGTCCCCGAACCTGAGCTTCTTCACATCCATCATCTGGGTGCCCGCCAAGACGCGCGAGTGGGAGGCCATCGAGCGCTTCAAGGAGCCGCCCAAGCCGCCCCCGCCGCCCGTCGACCCGGACGGCGACTTCGTCATTGGCGAGAAGGACCGCTGCCCCACCGTGGCAGGCCCGGTGGAGAACGGCGGCTGCCCGGACTCCGACGGCGACAGCGATGGCGTGGTGGACCGGATCGACAAGTGCCCGGACGTGCCCGCTGGTACGCGGGGCCGGGATGGCTGTCCGCTCGCGCGCACCGTGGGCAACAAGATCGTCATCCTGGAGCAGGTGAACTTCGCCACCGACCAGGACGTCATCCTGTCCGAGTCCTTCCCCGTGCTGGAGGAAGTGGCGCGGGTGATGGAGGTGAATCCGAAGCTCGACCGCATCCTCATCGAGGGCCACACCGATGCGCGCGCCAGCGACAGCTACAACCTGGAGCTGTCCAAGCGCCGCGCCGCCAGCGTGAAGCGCTTCCTCATCGAGAGCGGCGTCGCCGCGGAGCGCGTGTGCTCGCAGGGCTTCGGGCGCAGCAAGCCCGTGGCCGACAACGCCTCGGAAGAGGGCATGGCCCTCAACCGCCGCGTCGAGTTCACCATCCAGCCGCCCGTCGAGGGGCCCCGCCCGCCCTGCCCCGAGGACGAGGTGCCGAAGAAGGGTCGCAAGAACACGGCGCCCAAGCCTTCCGCGCCGAAGCCCGCGCCGCCCGCGAAGAAGAAGTAGCTGCCTGAACCTGCGGCTCACCCCGCCGCTTCATGACGGCGGGGCACCCACGCAGCGGAGCAGGCCTACTCGACGATGAAGTCCGCGGCGGTGCGGCGACGGCCGGCCACCACCGACACCACCGCGCGGCCCGTGCCCACGGCCGTCACCCGGCCTTCGGGCGACACCGTCACCACGGCCGCGTTGGAGCTGAACCACTCCAGCGGCACGCGCTCCAGCACCGCGCCGTTGCGGTTGTACGCACGCGCCTGGACCTGCACCGACTGGCCCTTCTTCTTGAACGTGTACGACGTCAGGTTCAGGCCCAGGCGGGCGAAGTCCGGCGGCACCACCTGCACCGCGATGGCGCGGTTCAAATGTCCCAGCGTCGCGGTGACGGTGGCCACGCCCGCCGTCGAGGCGATGAGCTCCCCGTTCTCCACGTGCGCCACCGCTTCATTGCTGGAGCGGAAGGCGGGCATGGCGTCGGGGATGACGTGGCCCACCTCGTTGCGCGCCACCACGCGCAGCTTGATGGTGCGCCCCATCTCCACGAAGTCCGCGCCCGGCGCGCGCACCTCCAGCGTGGCGAGGATGGTCAGGTCCAACGGCAGCGCCGCCTTCGCCCGTCCCCCCTGCACGCCGATGATGGTCTTGCCGGACTTGCGCGCCACCACCGTGCCGTCCTCCAGCACGGAGGCCACCTCCGGCGCGGAGCTGGTCCAGCGCAGCCGCGCGTCCATCATCTTGCGCCCATCCGCATCCAGCACCGTGTACTTCAACGGCAGGTTCTGCCCCTGCGTGCGCAGGTAGCGCAACTCGGGCGGATCCACGGTGATGGTCGTCGGAGACGGGCCACATGCACCGAGGACACCCAGCGCGACGAGACCCCATAGGGAACGGGAAGAAAGACGCAACGTATTCACGATGGCAGGCGAAAAGGGCGGAAGGGAAGACACCGGAGTCTATCGACCCACCGCGCGACGGGCGGGAAAACCACGCCCCTCCCTGTCGAAGTCAGCATGCCTGCACGCCTGCTGACATCTTTTTCGCACATCAGCGGCGCGGGGTCCGGCCTTCCATCGTCCCCAGCACCTGCGCGGCCAGGGCTTCACCCTCCCGCCAACCCGCCACCCGGGCACGCTCCCGGGCCTGCTCCAGCCGCTCGCGCGCCTCCGGCACCCGCCCTCCCGCCACCAGCAACCTGCCGGCGTTGAAGTGGATGCGAGCCACCTCCTGCGCATCCCCGCCCTGGTCGGCCAGCACCAGCGCGCGCTCCAGCTCCGACAGCGCCTGCGCCGGCTCCCCCGCGAGCACCCGCAGGCCCGCGAGCTGCGACAGGGCCCGCGCCTGTCCCACCGCGCTCGCCACCGACCGCGCCTGCTCCGCCGCGCGCGTGAAGGCCACCCGCGCCCGGTCGAGTTGCCCCAGCCGCTGCTGCAACCGGCCCAGCAACAGGTAGTGCTCCCAGTAGAAGTCCGGCGCCCGCGCGGTCCGGTTCCCCATGCGCTGGAAGGCCCGCGCCAGCAACTCCACCGCGGCCGTCGTCTCGCCCTTGGCCTCGCGCACCCGCGCCAGCTCTCCCAACACCAGGGCCTCCACCTCCGGATCCGCGCTCGCCGGGCCCTGCGCCATGCTCAAGCGCACCTCCGCGTCCGCGATGCGTCCCAGCTTCAGCTCCGCGACGGCCAGGCGCCTTGCGGCCTCCGCCCACGTGCCCGGCGTCTGCATCACCGACACGCGGTCCAGCCACGGCGTCACCAGCCCGTCCACGGACGCCGGGTCCACCTGCGTGAGACACCGCGCCGCGCTCGCGAGCACGCCCAACTGCCAGCGAACCACCGCCGCTGTCGCTCCAGGCGCACGGCCCAGGGCCCAGCGGTAGAACTCCACCGCCGCGCGCCACTCGCCCCGCGCCGCGAACCAGTCTCCCGCCCGCTCGCACGCGGCCTGCGCACCGGGGGCATCCGCCCCGAGCAGGTGATCCGCCACCCGCACCTCGCGGGCCGGCTCGCTGGCGAACGCCTCGCGCTCCAGCGTCTCCGCCAGCTCCTCGTGGGCGTTCCGCAGCTGCATGGGTGACAGGCGCTCGCGCAGCACCTGCCGAGCCTCCTCCCGCGTGAAGCGGAAGCTGCCGGGCTGCCGGGGCACCGGCACCACCCACTCGGCGTCGTCGAGCACCTCCGCGCCCTCCGCGCTCGGCAGCGACGCCCGCACCAGCTCCGCGCAGAAGAGCGAACCCTCCACCGCGGCGCGCTGCAGGAAGCGCAGCGACGCGGAAGGCAGCAGCTCCAGCCGCGCGCCCAGCACCTGGCCCAGGTCCTGCGGCAGGGACGCGGCGGACAGCGGCCCGTTGGCCTGGAACCCCTCCTCCGTGCGCTGCAACACGCCCACCGCGACGAGCAGCCGCACCAGGGCCAGCGCATGCGCGGGATTGCCTCGCACCCGGTCCCCCACCGCGCGCTCCAGCGACGGCGACAGGGACGTTCCCAGGCTCGCGGTCAGCAGCGCGTTCAGCTCCGAGGACGACAGGCCCTCCAGCACCGTCACCGGCAACGACGCCAGGGCCGTGGGCACCGCGTCCACGTCGCCCGTGCCCACCAGCGCCACGCGCGTGTCCTTCGTCGCCAGCACCCCGGCGAGCAACTCCAACGACGCACCGTCCACGCGATGCACGTCGTCCACCAGCAGCAACAGGCCCGCCGGCTGCGCCACGCGCCGCAGCGCCTCCACCACCGCTCCGTCCCCCGCCGACAGGTGTCCGCCCATCGGCGCGCCTCGCGCGAGCCTCCGCCAGAGCGCCTGGGCCTCCGCTTCGGAAAGCCCCAGCCCCGACAGCGGCGGGCCCGACACGTCCGTCCCCGTCGCGGCGCGGGACAGCGCGACGAACACCGTACGCACCAGGCCCAGCGCGCCCGCGGACCGGGGGTCTCCGCCCCAGGCGTGCACCACCCGCAGCGGCGTGGCGCCCACGGCCAGCTCCTCCACCGCCTCCAGGAAGCGGCTGCGGCCCACGCCCGTGGGGCCCACGAAGAGCCGCGCGCCACCCTCGCCCTTGCGCGCCGAATCCACCACCGCCCGCGCCTCGGCCAGCGCCTCATCGCGCCCCACCAGGGACTCCACGCGGACCGCCGGAGGCCCCACCTCCACCCGCCACGCCGTGCCGCCGGGCAGCTCGCGCGCCGGGCCGAAGCGCACCCCACCCGCTTCCAACAGCAGCGCCTTCACCGAGGCCCCCACGAGCAATTCCCCCGCCGCCGCCGCGTCCGTCAGCGCGAGCGCCCGCTCCAACCCCATCCCCGCCAGCCTCGGGCCCGCCGCGTCCACGCTGGAGCTCACGCGCACCACGCCGGACTCCAGGCCCCGCCGCACCGTCACCCCGGCGAGCCCCAGGTCCTCCGCGCAGCGCAGCGCCCGCGTCGCGTCGTCCTGGCGCGGCTGCGGCAGCCCGAACGGCAGGCACCAGCGCGCCTCCGCCAGGGACACCGCCTCCACCTGATGGCGCGTCGCCAGCGCCTTCACCATCTCGCGCAGGCGGACCGCGTCCGACGCGTCGCCCGCCACCGTGAGCAGCGTGAGCCGCCGCATCAGCGCCTGCGCATCCAGCGCGCGCATCTTCACCGTGGGGCCCGGCGCTTCGTCTCCCAGCGCCGGGGGCGCGTCGTCCTCCGCACCGAGCGAGGGCGGCTCGGACAGCGCGGCCACCAACGGCGCGGGCACCTCCATCGTCGGGTCGGTGGGCGGCTCGTGCACCGCGCCATCCCCACCCCGCCGGGCCGCGGGGGCCTTGGCGGTGGGCGCGTCCGGGGCATCCTCATCCCCCAGGTGCATGGGCGGCTCGCGCAGCACCGGCATCGACGCCAGGTTCGGCGCGGGCGCACCCGCCGGGGGCGTGGTGAGCGCATTGCCACACGCGGGGCAGAAGCGGTTGTTCGCGCTGGTGGACTGGCCACAGCGCGGACATGACACGCTGGAGGGCTCACGGCCCTGGGGCAGCACCGTTTCGCCGCTGCCCGTGTCGCGCAGCCGCGCGAGCACCGACTCGCCCACCAGCCGCGTCACCACCGCGGAGACTCCCTCGCCCTCCAACTCCGGCACTTCGTCCAGGTAGGCCTGGAGCGCCTTCGCCACGTCGCCACACCGCGCGAAGCGCTGCGTGGGCACGCGGTGGAGCATGCGCAGGATGATCTGCTCCAACAGCGGCGACAGCCCCTCCACGAACTGCGAGGGCCGGGGCACCGCCGCCAATGCAATCCTGCGCATCGCCTCCGCGGGGTTGTCCGTGTCGATGAACGGCCGGCGCGTGCACAACTCCCACAGCACCACGCCCAGCGCGAACTGGTCGCTGCTGCCAGCGACGGGCTCGTTGCGCACCTGTTCGGGCGACATGTACCGCAGCTTGCCCTTGAGCACGCCGGTGCGCGTGCGGCTGGCGCGGATGGTCGCCTTGGCCACGCCGAAGTCCACCACCTTCGTCACGCCGTCCAGCCGCACCATGATGTTCTGCGGGCTGATGTCCCGGTGCACCAGCTCCAGCGACGCGCCCTGGCTGTCACGCGCGTGGTGCGCATGGTCCAGGCCCAGCGCCGCGTCGCGGATCAACTGCGCGCACACCCGGTGGGGCAGCGGCGAGGCCGCCCGCTGCGCCGCGCGCGCCAGCCGGCCCAGGTTCTCGCCTTCGATGTACTCCATGGCGATGTAGAACGTGCCCTGCCACGCGCCGACCTCGTACAGCGAGACGACGTTGGGGTGGTTCAGGTGCGCCGCGACCCGGGCCTCGTCGAGGAACATCTCCACCGAACCCTCATGCTCCAGCAGGTCCGGCAGCAGGCTCTTGAGGATGACGGGGCGCTCGAAACCACTCACACCCACCTGTCGCGCGAGGAAGATCTCCCCCATGCCCCCCACGGCCAGGCGGCGGAGGACCGCGTACCTGCCAAAGATGAGGGACGACGGGGAAGCTGCGGACGCGGACATGGTTCCACGCCCACCGTACCTATCCGCCCCCATCCCCCGCCAGCCCCACCCCCACCCCCGATGCACGATTGGGATTGCCCACCCCACGCAGGGTGCCAGTTCACGTGTGGGCCCATCGCGCACCGGGCGCCATTCCTAGACATGCCAGGACAGTCGGGGTCCTCCTACCGTACGCGTCGTGAGGGGCGTGAGGGTCAGGGGTGACACATACAGCCCCCGCCGCTCCCGCTTCCACCAGGCCCCGGTGCGCTGGCGCTCCTCACGGGAGGTCATCCGGTAGTCGTGGAGCACCGCGCGCACCATGCGGGGCGGATGGTCCGGAAAGGGATTGGCCTCGAACAGCCCCAGGACCTCGGGCGAGCCCTCCAACAGCCGCTCCAGCAGGGCCAGGAACCACGAAGGCGGCCCGCCCAGCGCGGCGAACCACATCTGCCAGTCCAGCCGGGGCTGATGGGGCGCCACCTGACGCGGCGGCCGGTCCACCGCCGAGACCTTGTAACGGAAGGGATACGCCACCCAGTGCTCGCCGTCGTCCGAGCCCTCCACGGTGATCTCCGGACGGTCCACCGTCATCATCGCGAACAGGCCATAGGAGTTCACCGAGTGCAGCGGATGCGCGCGGTCCTCCAGCCAGCCCACCGCCTCCACCACGCGCGCCGGTCCGCGCGGCCACCACCCCATCCGGCGCAGCAGCTCCGTGGTGCCCAGCGCCAGGAACGGCACCGCCGCCACGATGGACAGCGCCGTGCTCAACACCGACGGCCGCCGCGCGGGCCCGGCATCCCGCCACAGGCGTTCGGGGAGCACGCGCCGCAGGGCCGCGTCGTCCAGCAGCCACAGCCCCAGGGCCAGCGATTGGAAGTTGAAGAAGCCGTAGTTGCCCGTGCCGACGATGGCCGCCTGCAACGCCGCGAAGGCGCCGAAGGCGACCTGCCGCACGCGCCGGGGCCCGAAGGCGAGGAAGGGCACCGCCGTCTCCACCGCCAACACCCCCGCGGTGCCCGCGTGGCGCACCCGCCGTGGAAGCTGGTGCGCGGCCCAGCCGCCCCGCGTGGGCAGGGGCGCGGTCTCGAAGTACACGTCGCACGCGCTCAGCTCGCGCCACGTCCGGTCCCCCGAGTGGAACTTGCTCACCCCCGAGCCGAAGTAGAGCCGGAACACGAGCATCCGGAAGAGGAACACCTCCAGCGCGGACACGTCCCGCTGGCCTGGCCCGGGCCTCAGGCCAACCGGCGCGGTGAGCGCGCCCATCGCCCCCATCTCCAACAGCAACACGTCCCACTGGAACGACAGGAACTCACGCCCCAGGGACACATAGGACAGGTACAGCGCCCACAGCGCCTTCGCGCTCAGCGCCGGGGCCACGTCGAGGATGAGCGCCAGCGACAGCGCCTGCCCCACGCGACACCCTCGCACCAGCGCGGCGTCGGACGCGTCGAGCCAGAACACCGACGGCCGCCGCCACTTGCCCTGCGCGGCCCAACGCTCCGAGTCCGCCACCTCGCGGATGGGACGGATGCCCTTCTCGCCATAGAGCCCCAGCACCTGACGGCCCAGCGACGTGAAGGCGATGAGGAAGGTTCCCCCCAACAAGCGCAGGAAGGCCCAGCGCACCAGCCGGTGACTGGCGGGCTCCGTCACCCGACTGAACAGCCACGTGTCCAGGCGCGACGCGCGACGCCGGTTGCGCGCGATGACCGAATACACCGCGCCCGCCCCCTGCTTGATGCCGGGCAGCAACCCCAGCCGCGCGGCGAAGCGCGTGCCCAGGTGAGGCGACCAGGCGAGCATCCGGAAGACCGCCTCCGCCCCGGACGAGCGACGCCCCGAGGGTTCCACGAGCTGCATGGCGCGCCGCATGTCTGACTTCGGAATGCCCAGCAGCAGTCGCAGCCACCCGCTCGCGCGAACGAAGCGCACGCGCCCTTGCGTGTCACCGCGCCAGCGCTCCACCCAACGCTTGCAGAAGCCACAGTCCCCATCGAACAGCACGAGCGGTCGCATCGCGTCCTCCATCGCCACCCATCAAAGGTGCGTGCGGCGTGGAAGATGCGAAGGGGCCCGCTGGAAGGGCTGGCGAGCAGCGGGGCGGGCGCCCGTGTCATCCCGTCATCGGTGCCTACCTTTGTCCGCATGAGCGAGCCCAAGGCCCAGGCGAAGAAGACGGATGAGGTCGTCCCGGGAGTGCATCACTGGACGGTCGAGGATGACCGGCTCGGCGGCATTCGCAGCGACGCGTACGCGGTGGTGGATGAGGACGGCACCGTCACCCTCATCGACCCGTTGCCCATCGACGAGAAGGCCCTGCGCAAGCTGGGCGACCTCGAAGCCATCGTCATCACCGCGGGCAACCACCAGCGCTCCGCGTGGCGCATGCGCAAGGCGTTCGGCATCCCCGTCTGGGCTCCGGAAGGCGCGCAGGGCCTGGAGGAGAAGCCAGATTTCGAATACGTGGCCGGCCACACGCTGCCCGGCGGCCTCAACACCTTCCAGACGCCCGGCCCCACCGAGGCCATGTACACGCTCTGGATGCAGAAGAGCCCGCACGCGGTCATCTTCATCTCCGACCTGCTGTCGCGCGAAGGGCGAGGCACGCCGAAGTTCGTCCCCGGCGAATACCAGGACGAACCCCTGCGCACCCGCTCCAGCATCCAGCGCATCCTGGACCACCTGCCCATCGAAACCGTCTGCTTCGCGCACGGCGCGCCCATCATCAAGGACGGCGCCAGCGCCCTGCGCAAGGCCCTGGAACAGGACGACGAATTCCCGAGCGCCCCAGCCCCCGCCTAACCGTGCAGCTCGCGCACCAGCACGTGGCCCGCGTCCTGGCCGGGAGGCACGAGCTCCAACCGGGCCCCCGCTTCCGCGCGGTCCAGCAGTGAGCCCAGCGCCGCCAGGTCCGTGACGGGGATGCGCGTGGCGGGAGCCTGCTCCTCGCCGCGCGACATCGCCTGGGCGACGCGAGCCTCGTCGCCGAGGTCGGTCTCATAGACGAAGGTGCGCTCGTCGTAGTCGTGTCCGCCAGGGACCCGTCCCACCAGTCGCATGGGCCCCAGTCGCGTGTGCACACGCACCGCCGGGTTGTCCCACTGGGTGACACCGCGCAGCCGCTTCGCTCGCACCATGCCCAGCGTGAGCGTCTTCACCCAGGACGACGCGCCCCGCCCCGGCAGGAAGCTGAACAGCGACACGCCCACGAACAGGCCCGGCGTCAGCGACGGCGCCACGTAGCAGGCCGCGCCGATGGCCAGCTCCTCGTCCGCCAGCAGCAACCGCTCGCGCGCGGGCGCCTTCAACAGCCTCGCCGGACAGCGCAGCAGCCCGATGGCGCCGGGCAGCAGGTACAAATCCGACAGCACCCAGCGCGGCACGCCGATGCCACCGAAGGCGAGCTGGTTGAGCGTGAGGTACTGCCGCGCCAGCTCCGCGTTGTGCTCCGCCAGCAGGTGCGTCACCGGGATGCCGGCGGGTGCCAGGTCCAGCGATGGCACGTGCACGCCGGAGCCCAGCGCCTGCAACGACAGCTCCGGGTTCGCCGCGAAGAAGGCCTGTGCCAGCGGCGCGAGTTCACCCGCCATCGGCTTCGATGTCCTTCGCCACGGCGTCCAACCGGTACTCAGCGGGAAGCTGGATGCGGCCCGCGTCCACCGACGCGCGCGACACCAGACACCGCGACGAGCCGCCGCCCTTCTCCGTCAACTCCGGCATCGGCATGGGCACCACGCGCATGCCCAACCCCTGCACCAGGTCCACCACGTGCGGAGGCATCACCGTGGGCGCGAGCAGATCCCTGCCCAGCGGCAGCCCGTTGGTCGCATAGCGGCGGATGTCCGCTTCCGTCACCCGCACCAGCCGGTTCGCGCCGAAGCGCTGCTCCAGGAGCGCCACCGACTCCGGCGCCATCACGTCCGGACACACCAGCAACCGGTCCACCGCGGGCAGCGGCAGCACCGCCATGTTCCCGTGGAACGCGGGCTCGCGCACCTGCAAGCGCAGCACCTCGCCGGGGAAGTGTCGCGCCGCGTCCTCCAATCCCTCCCACGTGGTGCGACCGCCCCAGAACAGCAGCGTCACGCCGTCGAACGTCGCCACGTCCCCGTGCGCCTCCCAGACGCCCGGGCCCGGCTCCACCACCTCCATGCCCATGCGTCGGGCCAGCGGCGCCCAGTGGTCGCGTTCCGCGAAGCGGTGCACGCTCATCATCCGGGGCAGGAGGAACAGCGGAGCCTGCCCCTCGCGGGCCACCACCTGACCGCACTCGGCCGAGTAGGGCATGCCCGTCAGCACATCCGAGGGCGAAGGCAGCGCCACCACCGTGCCTCCGCGCGCCTCGATGTGCCGCGCCAGCGTCAGCCATTCCCGCCTCGCGCCACGTGCGTCCGCGGGCGCGGCCTCCCGGCTGCGGAAGTTCGCGCGGCCGCGCAGGGCCCAGCTCCGCCCCGGAGGAGACATCAGGAAGAGGTCCATCATCCTCTGGCTTCTAGCCGTCGGACGGGAGCGTCACAACGCATCCCCCTCGCGACGTCCGGCCGCCCGACGCCCGGCCGTCCAACGCTCCACAGTGCACCGGACGCAGCCACCGTCCCCGTCTCGCGTCCAGGGTGCGGACCACCCCGGGGCCCGCTCGGCCGCCCTCTCGTTTTTCACCCGTGGGGGCTCCTCACGCTCCCAGTGCGCGAGGTAGTCTGCGCGCTTTTTGAGCACCAACGGGTTGGGGCTTCATGCACTTTGAATCGGCCTTCGTGCTGCTCTTCTCCATCGCGACCGCGGTGGCGATCGCGGCGCGCTACTTCAAGTTTCCGTACACGGTGGCGCTGGTGCTGGCGGGCCTCGGCCTGGGCGTGGTGCACATCTTCGAACCGCCGCACCTGACGAAGGAATTGCTGTTCGCGGTGTTGCTGCCGGGCCTGCTGTTCGAGGCGGCCTTCCACGTCGACTTCCGCAAGTTCTGGAAGAACAAGCTGACCATCACCTCGCTGGCGATTCCCGGCGTGGTGGCGTCCATGGGACTCACGGCGCTGCTGCTGTCACCGGCGATGAAGGGGATGAACTACCTGGAGGGCTTCGGCCTCATCCACGCGATGGTGTTCGCGTCGCTCATCGTGTCCACGGACCCCATCGCGGTGGTGGGCCTGTTCAAGGCGCTGGGTGCGCCCAAGCGACTGGCCATCCTGGTGGAGGGCGAAAGCCTGCTCAACGACGGCACCGCCGTGGTGCTGTTCATGCTCGTCGTGAGCGTGGCCAACGGGGAGAAGTTCACCGTGGGCGGGGCGACCTGGGACTTCATCAAGATCGCCGGCATGGGCGTCGTCATTGGCGCGGCGGTGGGCTTCGTGGTCGCGCAGGTCATGCAGCGCGTGGACGACGCGATGGTGGAAATCACCCTCACGATGATCGCGGCCTACGGTTCGTTCGTGGTGGCCGAACACTTCCACTACTCGGGCGTCATCGCGACGGTGGTGGCCGGCATGCTGTGTGGCAACTGGGCGGCACGGCTGAGCATGAGCCCCACCACGCGCGTCGCGGTGGAGAGCTTCTGGGAGTACCTGGCGTTCGCGCTCAACTCGGTGGTGTTCCTGCTCATCGGTCTGGAGGTGGAGCTCACGTCGCTCCTGGCGTCGTGGCAACCCATCCTGCTCGCGTACGTCGCGGTGCTCGTGGGCCGCGCGGTGGTCGTCTATGGCGTGTCCGGCCTGTTGCGCTTCACGTCGGAGCGGCTGCCGTGGAGTTGGAGCGCGGTGCTCACCTGGAGCGGCCTGCGTGGCGCGGTGTCCATGGTGCTGGTGCTCGGTCTTCCGGCGGACTTCGCCCACCGCGAGATGCTGGTGAACATGACGTTCGGCGTGGTGGTGCTCTCCATCATCTTCCAGGGCCTCACCGTCGCTCCGCTCCTCAAGCGCCTGGGCATCACCGGCATCAAGGACATCTACCAGGAGAAGTACGAGCTGGCCCGCGGCCGGCTGGGCGCCATCCACGCCGCCATCGCGTCGCTGGAGGCCATGCGCCGCTCGCGCGAAATCCCCGTGGACGTGCTGGAGCCCATGGAGCGCGACTACCAGGAGAAGGCCCTGGCGGTGGAGCAGGAGCTCGCCGCGCTCAAGCAGCAGTCCACGCGCTTCCACGAGGAGGAGCACCAGGAGGCCGCCCGACGTGTCCTCATCGTGGAGAAGGACGCCCTCTTCGACGCCTACCAGAAGGGCACGCTCAACAAGGAGGTCTTCGAACACCTGTGCGCGGAGCTGGATGAGCGCATCGCGAAGACCAAGGACGCGGAGGCCCACGTCCCCATGGAGGACGCCCACGCCACTCCAAAGGCGCTGGCGTCCTGAGCGGCCCGCTACTCCTGCGTCCGGGCGAGCTGCGCGATGAAGTCCAGCTCCGCCCGGAGCGCCTCACGCACTGACGCCGGAAGCGCGAGTGCATCGATGTCCCGCGCCAGCTCCCGGGCGCGGGGCACATCCCCCAGGGCCACGGCCAGCTCGGCCCGTGCCGCGAGCGCCCGACCGCGCTCCTCCACCGTTGCGGCCTCCGCCTTCTTCAGCGCGACATCCAGGACCTTCGCCGCCGCGACGTCGTCGTTCTTGAAGTCCCGCAGGCGGCGGGCCGTCTTCAGCGCCTTGGCGAGGAGCGACACCGGCTGTGCCTCCTCCTCTCCATGGCCCGAAGGCTCATCGCGCCGGATGAACATCACCGAGTTGCCCGACGGGTCCACGACGGTGAAGCGCGTCTGCCCCTCCTTCATGCGCGTCACGCGCGGCAGGCCCTTGAGGGGAATCCGGCCGTAGGCCTTTCGCAACGCCTCCGCGAAGGTCGCGTGCAGCGCCTCCACCTCCTCCACGATGACCAGGCAACTGCTGAAGGCCGTCTGGGGATCCAATCCCTTCAGCCCGAAGAAGTGCAGGTGGGCACCGCCGCGCCGGGTGGCCGCGTAGGGGTTCGGGTTGCGCTGCTGGTACGTCACCTCGAAGCCCAGGAGGCCGTAGAACTCCAACGTCGGCTCAATGGCGACGCACGGGAGCAATGGAATACAGGAGTCATGTTTCACGGGCGCCCTCCTCCGGGGTGAGGTCCTTTTCGAGCCGCAGTCGCGCTTCGCGCACACCTTCGACCGCGGCGGCCAGCAGTCCCGGAGCAAGGCCTGCCCCCAGCCTGTTCGCCCACGCGGCATGCGCGGCCTCCACCTTGCGCAGGGCGCGACGGCCCGCCGTCGTCAGCGAGAGCAGCTTCGCGCGCTGGTGATGGGGGTTGTCGACGTAGGCCACGAAGCCGTCATCCACGAGCGCATCCGCCGTCTGCCGCACGCTCTGCCGGGCAAGCCCCATGGTGCGCGCCACCGCCGCCACCGTGGCGGGCCCGTGGTCGATGACGCCCAGCACCTGCCAGCGCGCGCTCGTCAGTCCCGCCGGAGCGCTCAGCCGGTCTCCGGCCTGGAGCAGCAGTCCGTTCAACTGGAACACCTCCAGGATGAGGTCGGTGAAGGCGGCGGCTTCCTTTTGAAGTGACGACATGGACAGGACCCTGTCAATTCGACAGGACCCTGTCAACCCATCGGACGTCGGATGAGGACGCCGACGACCCGAAATAAATCCTGCCCTCGTATGACAAGGACCGGGCCCGGTATCGTCGCGGCGTTGCGAGCGGGCCGAGCCCTCAGGAGACGTGACGCATGCGGTGGACATGGAGCATCTGGGTGGCCTTCTCCCTCCTGGTGGGAGGCTGCGCTCCGCTCGACTTCTCCGAGTTCGCCCCGCAGCACCCTGCCCGCTCGCGCATCCTCCCGGAGCCTCCGGGCGCCGCGTGTCCTCATGGGGGACAGGCCCTCCAGACGGGGCTCGACCTGAACGAGGACGGAGCGCTGGGGGACGACGAGGTCACCGCCACCGAATACGCCTGCGCCGATGCACCGACCCTCCACCCCACGCCCGCGCAGGTGGTGGTGCGAACCCGGAAGCTCGACCCCGGCACCCCGTGCCCGGAGGGCGGAGAGGTGACCCAGGCGGGCCTCGACGTGAATGGCAACGGCACGCTGGAAGACGAGGAAGTCACCCGCGAGGTCCCCACCTGTCAGCGCGCCGTGACCGTGCTCACACGCGTCCGTCCGGTGGCCATCCATCTCCTCTGTCCCTCCATCGCGACGGTGCTGGAGGCTGGCGAGGACGTGGACGGCAACGGCGTGCTCGACCCCGCGGAGGTCCAGGCCGCCCATCCCTTCTGCGAGGTGGACACCACCCGACTCCGGTTCCAGCTCCAATCCGAGCCGGCCGGAGGACTCTGCGGGCGCCTCGGCACCCGCGTGGACGCCTACGGCGACCTCAACGGCAATGGCCAGCGGGATGCCGCCACGGAGCCCTCCATCGTCCTCACCGTGTGCCAGCCCGTGCGCGTCTACGAGGGCACCTACGTGGTGGTGGACGCGACGGACCTCGCGGCCCTCCAGGGCGTCACCCGCGTCACGGGCAACCTGCGCTTCACCGGTGAGACGCTGACGCAGCTCGTCCTGCCGGAGCTGTCCGCCGTCCAGGGCTCCCTCGACATCGAATCCAACCCACGGCTCACCCACGTCAGTCTGCCCGGCCTGCGCTTCGCCCGGGACGTCTCGCTGAATGACAACGCGGTGCTCGACACGGCGGCGCTCGGTGACGCGGCCGGGACGCAGGTCTCCGTGGACCGGAACCTGTTGGTGAGCAGCAATCCCCAGCTCGCCTCCCTCGACGGACTGCGCGCGCTGACGCCCCGGAATGAACTGGGCGTGTCGGACAACGCCCTGCTGGAGACGTTCACGTTCCCCTACGTCACCAGCCTCCCCGGGGGACTCACCGTGCAGCGCAACCCGAAGCTGCGCACGTTCGACCTTCCCGCCCTCGCCTCCGCCGAAGGCCTCTCGCTGTCCCAGAACGCGGCGCTGGAATCCCTGGCGGGACTGGCCGGGCTGCGCACCGTCGAACACCTCAACATCTCCTCCAATGGCGCGCTGACGTCGCTGGCGGGGTTCGACACCCTCATCTCCGCGAACTCCATCACCGTGGCCCGGAACGCGCAGCTCCAGACGATGACAGGCTTCCTCCCCCGCCTCATCCGCGCGGGCTCGGTGCTCATCGGCGACAACGCCGCGCTGGAATCCGCGGGCGGCATGTCCTCGCTGCGGACCGTGTCGGAGTCGTTCTGGCTGCGCGACAACGCCCGCCTGCAACGGGTGACGGACCTGGAGTCCATCGAAGCCATCTACAGCCTCACCGTGGAGAGCAACCCGATGCTCACCGACCTGGGCGGCTTCGGGCCCTTGATGCGGCTGGAGCGCCTGTCAGTCCGCTACAACCGGGACCTGCAGGAGCTGTCCCGGCTCAATGAGCTGCGCTACCTCCAGTTCCTCAACCTCACGGACAACCCCAGCCTCACCGGCCTGGGCCTGGAGTCGCTGCTCGCGGTGGAGCAGGGGTTCTCCGTGGAGAACAACCCCCTGCTGCCCACCTGCCGCGTGCAGCAACTGGCGGACCGCGCCTACTCCGGTTCGCCCTCCGAGCTCAGCATCATTGGCAACAACAGCCAGACGCCCTGCCCGCCGTAGCCACCGCGCGCACCGTCAGCTCGCGCCGCCCTCCACCCGCGACTGGAGCACCGCGCCCAGCACCGCCGCGGTGTCCTCGCGCAGTCGCGTCAGGTGCGTGTAGAGCACGTCCTCCACCTGGGACACCGCCTCCGGGGGCGCGCCCGCCTCGCGCAGACCCGCCAGCACCGCGTACGCCGCCGCGCCCAGCGGCCCCACGTAGCCGCGCGACTCCTCCCAGAACTCCTCGAAGCACGGCACCGCTTCGCCCGCCACCACGCGCGAAAGCCGCCCCAGACACACCTCCCAGTAGGCCCGGTGCGCGTCGCGGGCCGCGTCCTCCACGAACGGCCCCTGACGCACCTGGACCCGCGTGCCCCCATCGTCGGTGGGGTGGAAGGTCAACTCCGCCCGGGTGCGTCCTGACGGCAGCGGCCCGCCCTCCCAATCCATTTCAAGCGCCAACGACCTTGGCGGCTCGGCCTCCACGAGGCAGCCCACCTGCGCGAACGCACGACCCAGGGCGTCGCGCAACATCACCCGGTAGGGCTGGCCCAGGGCGCCTGGATCCGGCGCGTGCGTGCGGTGACAGCCCGGCGGCGCGCCGAACCAGCGGCGGATGAGCGCGGGCTGGTCGAACGCGGGGAACACCGCCTCCGGAGACACCGGCAGCTTCCACTCCAGAAGGAGGTCGCTCACGCCTGGGCCCCCGAGCGCGTGCGCAGTTCGAACCGGGGCACGCGGGAGAGCTCCGCCTCCGGTGCCCGGTACTGCTCCACCACCAGGCTGATGCGCGAATCCTCCAGCCCCTTCGCGCCGGAGGAGATGGCCTCCACCTCATGCATCAGGTCACCCCGGAACATCACCAGCGCGCGCTCCTGCGGAGTCAGCTCCGCCACCCGACCTCCCCGGTGGTACAGCCGCAGCGCCCCGCCCCGGAGTTCCTTCGGAACCTGGACATACAGCACGCTCACCGCCACCGGGCACCCGATACTGGGACCGTAGAATTCAAGACTCCGGTCGATGTGTGCCGCGACCCCCCGGCCCTCCCCCACCAGCAGCGGGTTGAGCAGGAAGGCGTTGCACTCCGGCAGCAGCGTCCTGGCCAGGTACGGCGCGAACGCCGGAAAGCGCCGCGTCACGTCCGGAAGGGCCTCCCGGCGGAACGTCAGCGAAAAGCCGTACGTGCCGGAGAACTGGTCCGACAGGTTCGACCCCCCCAGCAGCGACGAGCCCAGGATGGCTGCACGGATGGAGGCCGTCGTCTCCTCGGGCAGGGCCTCGGGAGTGCGG
Source organism: Corallococcus sp. bb12-1 (assembly GCF_026626765.1). NCBI lineage: Bacteria > Pseudomonadati > Myxococcota > Myxococcia > Myxococcales > Myxococcaceae > Corallococcus > Corallococcus sp. bb12-1. The sequence continues at coordinate 778,807 of NZ_JAPNJZ010000001.1, forward strand.
TGGAAGAAGGTGTCGAGCCGGAAGGCCCCACCCCACGGTGGCTGGAAGCGCATGGCCCCGGAGTCTACCCACCCGCCCCGCGCCCGTGCACACCGCCCCCGCCGCAACGCGGCAATCCCTCTCAACACGACGCGTCAACCCAGGACAACACGGCGCGTCAAGGAATACATCATTTTCGCTTATTTATCAGTTATCACGCCTTAGTTGAATTCTCCGGGCTCCCACCTTGCGGCGGGAATGAATCCCGACTTTCTTCGGACAAGCTACGAAGTCCCCTTCGCAGCGCTCGCCGTCCCACGCTCCTTTCCACCCCACTGGAGTCCTCATCCATGAGCCGCAGCAGACTCACGGGAATCGTGCTCGCGTTCCTGGCCGCCAGTTGTCTGGCGGTTGATTCCGAAGCCGCCACCTCAGGCGTCACCCCTTCTGGTTCGTCCGCCATCTTCTACGTCGACACGACGGATTGGGCAGACATCCACTACAAGCTGAACGACGGGCAGCAGCTCAACATTCGCATGGCGGTGACGGGCGGCCGCAACCAGTACACGGTGACGGGCCTCGCCACCGGCAACTTCATTGATTACAACTTCACGTACTGGGATGTGTCGTGCGCCTGTGCGCGTGACACGGCCTGGGTCCGCTACACGCATACGGGTGGCACCAATCCTCCCGTGGACGCGGGCACCGGCACGCCGGACTCCGGTACCGGCACGCCGGACGCGGGTCCTCCCCCCAATGGCGACGCGGGCCCCGTGGTGCCGCTGTTCACCAGCGCCACCGCGCTGGAGCCGGCCACCGTCGAGACGACGTCCACGGCCATCATCACCCGCATCGGCGACCGCGTTCGCGACCGCCACATGCGCGAGGACATGTACCAGGCCTACGACCACTACCTGCGGCTGTACTTCGAGAAGCGCACCCACTGGGTCGAAATCGTGGACGAGGTGGCCAAGGGCGGCAATCAGGTCACCGTCAACCTGTACTCCATCTACCCGTACGACAGCCCTGACTTCCGCGCGTTCTTCCGCGGCCTGAACACGGTGGCGGAGTACTTCCACAACGCGGACTTCGTGAAGGTGAGTGACTACAAGCACACGGCCTCGGTGAACTTCAACGCCAAGGAAGGCCGCGCCATCCGCATTGGTGACCGGATGGAGCTGGAGATTGGCGTGTTCCTCCAGGCGCCGGTGGAAGGCCGCTTCAACTACTACTCCTCGGGCATGCTCTACATCGTGGGCCAGGGAGGCCTCGTGCCCTTCGAAGGCCAGGGCGCCATCCGTGACTCCTTCGCGCTGCCGGAGAAGGCGTGGCAGGGCGGTCGTGGCACGCTGCACACGCCGTTCTCCAACGAACCGGACAACCGCTTCCTGCAGATGGCCACGAACCTGGCGCCGGTGAACGCGCAGCCCTTCGTCGAGGGCCGCCGCATCCACCACACGAACTTCAAGGACGGCACGCACTCGGAGCCGGACAACCCGGTGTTCACGGCGCACATCAACAAGCTGGGCAACAACTTCGTCGCCTCCTCCTGTGTTGAATGCCACAAGCAGAACGGCCGGGGCCTGGCGCCCTCCACGACCAACACCACCCTGACCAACTACGTGGTGAAGGTGGGCAAGGTGAACGGCAGCACCGTGACGGTGGATCCGGCGCTGGGCTTCCGCCTGCAGCCGCGCGCGGTCAGCGGCACGCCCGAGGCGGACGTGCGCATCAGCGGCTGGACGAACACCAGCGGCACGCTGCGGGACGGCACCGCGTACAACCTGCGCAAGCCGAACTACAGCTTCGTCAACGTGACGCCGACGAACTTCTCCGCGCGCATCACGCCGCAGCTTGTCGGCATGGGCCTGCTGGAGGCGGTGCCGGAGTCGCAGGTGGCGGGTCTGGCGGATCCGAACGACGCCAACGGCGACGGCATCTCCGGCCGCATGCAGACGGTGCGGGACCCGGAGACGGGCGTCACGCGCCTGGGCCGCTTCGGTTGGAAGGCGGGCACGGCTCGCGTGAAGCACCAGGTCGCCGACGCGTTCAACAGCGACATGGGCGTGACGTCGAATGTGTTCAAGACGCAGGACTGCGGCTCGTCGCAGCAGGGCTGCGCGGGCACCAGCGCGGAGCTGAGCGACGGGGACCTGGACAAGATCACCCGCTACATCGCCCTCCTGGGCGTGCCGGCGCGCCGCGACCACAGCGACGCGCAGGCGATGCAGGGTGAGACGGTGTTCAACAACGCGGGCTGCGCGAAGTGCCACGCGCCCACGCTGACCACCAGCCAGTACAGCGCGATGACGGAGTTCCGCAGCCAGACCATCCACCCGTACACGGACCTGCTGCTGCACGACATGGGCACGGGTCTCGCGGACAACCTGCCCGAGGGTCAGGCGTCCGGCGCCGAGTGGCGCACCGCGCCCCTCTGGAGCATTGGCCTCACGTCGGGCGTCAGCGGCGGCGAGGGCTTCCTGCACGACGGCCGCGCGCGCAACGTCACCGAGGCCATTCTCTGGCACGGCGGCGAGGGTGAGGCCTCCAAGCAGGCCTTCATCAACCTCAGCACGGCGGACCGCAACGCGCTGCTGAAGTTCGTCAACTCGCTGTAATCGCTTCCAGTCGAGAAGACAGACGCCGGGCGGAGGCCACCGTGCTTCCGCCTGGCGTCCTGTTTTCAGGGGCCCGGGCGCGTCACCGGGGAAGGTGCAGATTGAAGTGGAACATGTACCGCACGGAGAGGGGCTTGCCGTCGAGGGTCGCGGGCGCGAAGCGGCTGCCCCAGAGCGCCTTGAGGGCCACCGGGGTCATGAGGGGCAGGCTCTTCAGTGAGTGGCAGTTGCTGACGCCTCCTTCGCGGGTGATGACGCAGCGGATGGCCATCTGCCCCTGGATGCGCTTCTCGATGGCCTCCCGCGTATAGGCGACTTCCTCACCCGACAACTTCTCCGGCCGGGTCATGGACTCGGAGGAGAAGATGGGCACCTGCGCGGCGGCCATCAGGGGTGAGACCGCCCCCTCCTCCGCGAACCAGTAGGCCAGACGCCACCCCGCCGACGTTTGCACGAAGTCCACGGGGAACTCCGCTTCGAGACCGTCCGCTTCCGCTCCGGGCCGGAGCTTCACCTGGACGGTGGCGAAACCGTCATCGGTGTTGGGAGGGCTCTTGACCTCACAGCGAAGGGGCTGGGACGGGGGCGGCGAGGGCGGTGGAAACTCCGGATGGGCCTGGAGGTACGCCAGGTCCTCGGGCCGGACGGAGTCCTCGGGACGCATGTCCGCCGGGAAGAGCGACAGGTCGGGCCTGGACAGCAGACCAAGCTCGCAGAGCCGCCGGGCCTTCTCGGTGATTTCTCCTTCGGGCCCCCGCACGCTCGCGGCGATGGAGGCGCAGCCGCTCCCCAGCCACGGGAGCATCAGCAGCAACGACAGACGGATGACTCGGGATGCACAGGCATTCATGTCCCGGCGCAAGCTACCAGGGCCCGGTGCTGCACGCTGGCGCGTCACCTGCTGTCCTTGGGGTTTCAGGGCTCCTGGCGCGGCGGAGGGACACCTTCTTCGCTGGGCATGCCTGCACCACCGTCCCTCCCCTGCGCCTCGGCGGCACGCTCGGCCTTGAGACGCAAGGAGACCGGCCGCGAGCCTGCCATCTGGAGTGACAGGGTCAGCTCGATGCACGCGGGCCCTTCGGGTGGGGTGAACGGCTCCGCGAAGACGACGAAGGAGACGTCCCTGCCGAACCATTCCCCTTGGGTCAGCGTCACCAGGTCGTCCCGGGTCGCGGGCTCGGGGAGGACGTCCGCGACCAGCGTCGGGAATGCCGCACCAGTCTTGCAGTCGGTGATTCGGTCGACGCCCAGGGAGACGTTCTCGATGAGGCGCCGATCCAGGGTGGTGGGGCTTCGCGCGCCAATGAGGGCCCGTCCGGAGACAGTGTGCCCGTCATAGAGGACGTGCTCCAAGGCCAGGAGGGGCGGCTCTGAAGGCGGGAGCGGCTTCTGGAAGCGTGCGCAGGAGCTTGCCAGCAAGAGCACGCTGGTCCCTGACACCATGAGGGTCCACGCCTTCATCGCGAGCCTCCTTCCTGGACCGGGCAGTTCCTCAAGGAACCATCGTGCCCTGGCACACCCAGGTCGTGCAGCTGTCCTTCCTGCAAGGCGTCCTCATCGTGACGGAAGCCGCAGGAATGGGCGAGTTCATGGACGAACGCATCCTCCGCGCAGCGAGCCGCACGCCGGGGATCCTTGAACTGGCGCGAACACCAGACGATGAGCCGGTTCGGGGCCTCGCAGGAACGATGCTTGAGATGCCGAGCACCTTCCGGCCCGAAGGCCGACGCCGGTCGTGTGCTGCGCACTGAGCTTCCGTCATCGCATTGCATCGCACCTGGATCCGGGAACACTGCTGCGTGACACACGCGCGCAACCGGTCGTCCTGGATGGACTCCGCCGTCTCCTGGCAGGCTTCGACGGAGGGCAATCCCTTGCAGGCAGCATCCGCATGGACCGGGGTGCCACGTTCCGGCACCCGAGCCTCGGGCGGGGTGGCAGCACATCCGAAGGTCATCGCCCAGACCATGAGTCGAAACACCCTCACCTGACGCTCCACTCACGACGCGTTCATTCCCTACCGGAAGTGATTTCAAGGCTGACATTCATCCCCATTGTCTGTCCATCCCTCCCCAGGGGTACACTGTCCTTGTGTCTATCAATGACCCGCGACATACGTACGACTGCATTGGCTTCCACCAGACACCTGAATGACCCGCCCTTCGATGTGAACACCTTGCCCAGGAGCGGCGTCGAAGCACCCGAGAGGCGTCTGGCGGGGCACACCCACGCCCCGGGAGAATGCACGCTGGCGCACCGTCCCCCTTCATCGCGGTAGCCAGCGCGCTCCGGTCACGCCACGCTACACCCTCCGTGGACGACACCCGCCTTCCCGACCCCGACGCCCTCCGCCCGCTGCTCACCGACGCGCTGTCGCTGCCCGCGCTCCAACCGCACGGCCCGCGCCTGGAGCGCCTGCTGGAGGACTACGCCCGCGGCGTCGCCCGCAGGGACGCACCGCTCATCGTCGCGCTCGTCGGCGCCACCGGCGCGGGCAAGTCCACCCTGCTCAACGCGCTCGCGGGGCAGTCCTTGTCCCGCGAGGGCGTGGACCGCCCCACCAGCACCACGTCCACCCTCTTCGCGCCGGAAGGCACGCCCGTGGAGGAACTGTCCCGCACCGGCGCGCGCGTCGTGCGCTACACGCCCGGCCCCCAGGGCCTCTGGAGCGGACAGGTCTTCATCGACACGCCGGACCTCAACAGCGTGGCCACCACCCACCGCGATGTCGCCCGCGCCGCGCTGGACAAGGCCGACGTCGCCCTCGTCGTCATGCACCGGGGCAGCGTCGCGGAGGCCTCCCAGGTGGAGTTCCTCAACGAGTTCGCCCGCCGCCGCGCGCTCGTCTTCATCCTCAACTTCGCCGACGAGCTCTCCGCCGAATCACGCGAGGCGCTGAAGTCCCAAATCCGCCGCGTCGCCACCCAGCACCATGGGCTCGCCGCCGAGGACGTCCCTGTCTTCGCCATCAGCGCCCGCGCCGCGAAGGACGGTCAGGACGTGTCCGGTGAGTTCGGCCCGCTCCTCTTCCACCTGCGGGGACTCGCCACCCAGGCCGTCGCCGCGCGCGTGCGCCACACCAACGCCCTGGGCGCCCTGGAGGAGTTCTCCTCCACCGTCCAGACCGCCCTCACGGAGACGGATGCGCTCCTGGGCAAGACGCGCACCGCGCTCGACGCGGGCCTCGCGCGCGCGGCGGAAGCGCTTCAGGGCGACTTCGACGCACGGCTGGGCCTGGCCCACGGGCACCTCGCGTCGGAGGTGCGCCGTCAGGCCGCGGGCCGCTTCTGGGGTCCCGCCGCGTGGGGCCTGCGGCTGTCCTTGTGGGGTGCTTCCGGCATGGGCGCCGGCGCATTGGTGGCCCGGCGCAGCCTGCCTGCCGGGCTCGCGGTGGCGGCGGCCTCCACGGTGGTGGACGCCGTGAGGGATCGCACGCGCGCCCGCGCCGCGGAGGTCGCGGTGGTGGAGCCCTTCGAGGACGACTTCCTCGCCGAGTCCGCCGCGCGCACCGCCCTGGCCGAAGCGCGCAGCGTGGCGCGCGCTCAGGGACTGGAAGCGGAGACCCTGGGCGTGCCGGACGTGGAGACGATGCTTTCGGAGTTGCGCCTGGCCCGCGCGGGGGCCTGGCGCTACACGGCCTCCACCGCCGTCGCGGAGGCCGTGGCCCGCTGGTGGCGCACGGCCCGGTGGCTGGTGTTGCCGCTCATCAACCTGCCCCTGCTCGCGCTGTTGGGGCACGTCGGGTACCGCGTGGTGAGGGGCTACGTGGAAGGCCCCCTGTTGCCGTTGGAGTACTTCCTCAACGCGGGGGCCTTCTTCGGACTGCTCGCGGGCGCCGGAGCGCTGATCGCGTCAGCGAGTCTCGTCGGAGCCGCTCGCCATGCGGGGAGAGCGGGACGGGCTCGCTTTGTCGAGTCCCTCGCCGCCCTGGGCGGGAGGCTGGGAGAGGCCGTCGAGAATGGCCTTGGCCCCGGGCGGCAGGCCGCGCGACGCATCCTGGATCGAACCCGCGACGGGCGGTGACATGGACACCACCGCCTGGCCCGGCGTGTGGACGCCCCCATTGGACGCCATCATCGGCTGAGCGGAGTCCTTGCACAGCGGCGCCGACACCAGCGTGTCGCGCACCGGGTCCCCGAAACCCACGATGCGCGCGGGCACGGAGGGGTTGTTCCACCCGGAGCCCTGCTCCTTCGCGACCTTGAAGTGCAGGTGCGCGCCGCACGCCCAGCCCGTCGCGCCGGAGAAGCCGATGAGCTGGCCCTCCTTCACGCGCTCACCGGGCTTCACCACCACGGCGCTGAAGTGCAGGTACTGCGTCTCCAGCCCGTCGCCATGGGAGATGACGACATAGTTGGCCAGCGGCGCGAACTGCTCGCCGCACCCACCCTGCTTGCTGTCGCCGCGCGCCATGCGGACGGTCCCGTCATGCGACGCCACGATGGGCGTGCCTTCCGGCATCCGGAAATCCCACGCGAACGTGTCGTTGTGCTGGTGACTGCCCGTTTCGTGGCCCTGACTCACCGTGTAGATGCGACCACACGCGAAGGGCACAGCCACCTCGGCGACAACATTCGAGGCGGCCTGGGCCTTGGGGGGGACGGAGGGAGCCGAAGCGAGGAGGGAGCCGACGAGAAGAGCGGTAATGGTCATATCGGGGCGGGCGGACAACCGGTGCAAGGGCTTGCGGTATTTCCCACTGATTTTCGCTCAATCCCGAACGGATCACTAGCAGCCGAGCTGCGCCCCGCTCCGTCTCAAGGGGCCGACCCTTGACCACACCACAGGGGAGAAACCGGCCTGAAGCACGGGAGCGCCTGCCTCGTCGCCTGCCCGGTTGGCGGGCCTGAGCCCTCTGGAAGAGACCCGCCCCAATCCCTGCCAGCCGGACGGTCGCAAAGACAGACGCTCGGACGCTCTCCTGCCCTGCCAGCAGGCCTGGGACACCCCGCCCGCGTGGATCAGCGACAGGCCCCCGTGCGGCATCCGACACGTGGAAGCCCGGCCCAACAAAGTGACTGGTCACTTTTTAAGTTGCGGACTATCCTTCAAGGCATGCCCCCGAAGTCCGTCCCCCGCTCCAGGCCCGCCCCCAGGACGGCCGTCGTCCGCGCCGTGCCGGGGGTGCGCCGCACGCAGGCGGAGCGCCGGGAGACGACGCGGCGCAAGCTGCTGGACGCGACCCTGGAGACGCTGGTGGAGCAGGGCTACGCGCGGCTGACGACGGTGGCGGTGGCGAAGCGGGCGGGCGTGTCCCAGGGGGCGCTCTTCACGCACTTCGACACGAAGGAGGAATTGCTCGCGGTGGCGGTGGAGCACCTCTTCCCGCGCATCATCCAGGACTTCCTGGCGGGCGTGGGCGCGCGGCCCTCCGGCAAGGACCGGGTGGGCGCGGCGGTGGACATGTTGTGGGCCGTCTACCAGCGTCCGGAGTTGCAGGCGGCCATCGAGCTGTACGTCGCGGCGCGCACCGACCCGGAGTTGCAGCGGGCGCTGGCGGCGGTGGACGGGCCGCACCGCAGGAACCTGCACCGCGTGGCGCGGGAATTGTTCCCGGACGTGGCCGCCACGCACCCGGACTTCGACGACGTGGTGGAGCTGGCCCTGGACGCGGTGCAGGGCGCGGCGGTGGGCGGCGCGGCCCGCCCGTCGGACCCGGCGCACCGCCGCATGCTGGACACCCTGGCGCGCTTCATGCGCGTCGCCTTCGCCCCCAAAGCCTGAGCGGTTGAAACAGCAGGAGGTCTTTCATGGACACGGCGCACATCCCCGACCTCATCACCCCGGCCATCCCGGTGTTCGTCCTCACCGTCATCGCCGAGGCCCTGTGGGTGAAGAAGCTGCGCGCCGAAGGAGGCGACAGCGTCAAGGGACACACCTGGAAGGACACGGCGGCCAGCCTCGCCATGGGCCTGGGCAGCGTGGCGGTGGGCGTGGGCTGGAAGGGCGTGGCCTTCGCGGGCTACGCGGCGCTCTACCACCTGACGCCGCTGCGCATGGGCTCCGGACTGGTGGCCTGGGTGCTGCTCTTCTTCCTGGAGGACCTCTGCTACTACGCCTTCCACCGCGTCCATCATGAGAGCCGCTTCTTCTGGGCCTCGCACGTGGTGCACCACTCCAGCCAGCACTACAACCTGTCCACGGCGCTGCGGCAGACGTGGACGCCGATGACGGGCTGGGTGTTCTGGGCGCCGCTCGCGCTGATGGGCTTCTCCCCGGCGATGATCGTCACGCAGCAGGCCGTGAGCCTGCTGTACCAGTATTGGATCCACACGGAGGCCATCCACCGGATGCCGCGTCCGTTCGAGTGGCTGTTCAACACGCCCTCGCACCACCGCGCGCACCACGCGTCCAACCCCATCTACCTGGACACGAACTACGCGGGCATCCTGATCATCTGGGACCGGCTCTTCGGCACCTTCACGCCAGAGGTCGAGCGCCCCATCTACGGGCTGGTGAAGAACCTCACCACGTACAACCCGGTGCGCATCGCGTTCACCGAATACGGCAACATCGCCCGGGACGCCGCCCGGCCGGGGCCCCTGAGCCAGCGGCTGTCGTATGTCTTCCGCAACCCGGCGTGGAAGCCCCAGGGGGCATTGCCTCCAGAGGCACCTCCGCCCGTGGAAGCGGCGCACCCGGCGCCGTGAGCACGCAAGCGCCTCCCGGAGGACAGGGGGCGCAAGCGAAGCGACGTCCAGGCAACGTGGAGCACGACATCGTTGCGTCGGTGCCGTGCGGGCCTTGCTACGGTGGGAGGCGATGATTTCCAGGCCCCGCGCGTGAAGGCGGGCGCCTCTCCCAAGCAAGGAGTCGGGTCATGACGGAGCGCGAGTTGTGGGAGCGGTACCAGCGGCACCTGTGCGTCGTCCCCTCGGTGGGGCTCACGCTGGACATCTCCCGCATGAGCTTCGGCGCGGACTTCCTGGACGGGATGCGCGCGCGCGCGGACGCGGCGTTCCAGGCCATGGATGCGCTGGAGAAGGGCGCCATCGCGAACCCGGACGAGAAGCGCCGCGTGGGCCACTACTGGCTGCGCGCGCCGGAGCTGTCACCGGAAGCCGGGCTGAAGGTCGACATCACCGCCATGCAGGACGCGGTGGCGGCGTTCGCTCGGGACGTGCACGCCGGCAAGGTGAAGCCCGCGAAGGCGGCGAAGTTCACGCAGGTGCTGCTGGTGGGCATCGGCGGGTCGGCGCTGGGGCCGCAGCTGGTCGCGGACGCGCTGGGTTCGCACCGGGACCCGATGCAGGTGCACTTCCTGGACAACACGGACCCGGACGGGATGGACCGGACGCTGGGGGCCCTGGGTGAGCGGCTGTCGGAGACGCTCACGGTGGTCATCAGCAAGTCGGGCGGCACCAAGGAGACGCGCAACGGCATGCTGGAGACGGAGCGCGCGTACCAGCAGCGCGGCCTGGACTTCGGCGCGCACGCGGTCGCGGTGACGGGCGACGGCAGCGAGCTGGACCAGTACGCGAAGAAGCACCACTGGCTGCGCACCTTCCCCATGTGGGACTGGGTTGGCGGGCGCACGTCCATCATGTCGGCGGTGGGCCTGGTGCCGGCGCGGTTGCAGGGGCTGGACGTGGACGGCTTCCTCGCGGGCGCGAAGGACATGGACGCGGCGACGCGCGTGCATGACGTGGCGAAGAACCCGGCGGCGCTGCTCGCGCTGATGTGGTTCCACGCGGGCGGCGGCAAGGGCACGAAGGACATGGTCATCCTGCCGTACAAGGACCGGCTGATGCTGATGTCCAAGTACCTCCAGCAACTGGTGATGGAGTCGCTGGGCAAGGAGCTGAGCCTGGACGGCAAGGTGGTGAACCAGGGCATCGCCGTCTACGGCAACAAGGGCTCCACGGACCAGCATGCGTACGTGCAGCAGCTGCGCGAGGGCGTGAACAACTTCTTCGTCACCTTCGTGGAGGTGCTGAAGGACCGCGACGGCAAGTCCATGGCGGTGGAGGGCGACAACACCAGCGGCGACTACCTGCTGGGCTTCTTCCTGGGCACGCGCCGGGCGCTGTTCGAGAAGGGCCGCGAGTCGATGACGCTCACCGTGCAGGACGTGAGCGCGCGCACGGTGGGGGCGCTGATTGCCTTGTACGAGCGGGCGGTGGGGCTCTACGCCAGCCTCGTGAACATCAATGCCTATCACCAGCCGGGCGTGGAGGCGGGCAAGAAGGCCGCGGGCCGCGTGCTGGAATTGCAGGGCAAGCTGCTGGCGAAGTTGCAGGCGGCGAAGGCGGAGGCGCGCTCGGCGGATCAGCTGGCCCAGGACATCGGCGCGCCGGACGAGGCGGAGACGGTGTTCAAGCTGCTGGAGCATCTGGCCGCCAACGGCGACCACGGCGTGAAGCGCTCCGGTGGAGAGCGCCCCGCGGAAGCCCTTTTCCAGGCGGGGTAGCGGACACTGTGATTGCCCGGCGGGGCAATGCCTTACGGGCCCGGGCGGCGGATAGCCTGGGTCGCCATGGGACAGGGCTTCGCCGGGGCTGTGCAGGGCTGGAGCTGGGCACGCGCGCATTCCGTGGGGATGTGGCTGTGCGTCCTGGGGGGCGTGAGCGCGTGTCCGGAGGTGCACCGGCGGGGAGGGTTCGCGGACCGGGCGGTACACCAGGATGTGAAAGAGCAGGTGCCGGAGGGGGACTGCGACTCAGATGCTTTCAGGCGTTTCTGCACCAATGGGCGCAATCAGAGTGACGAGTGCATCGAGGCGTGCGAATGACGCGACCGTGGCAGGCACTGGTGAGCCTTCTCGGCTGCCTCGCGTTGATCACCCCGCTCCTCTTCGCCCTGGGGCGACTGAGGGAGTCCGACACCCTTGAGGTGCCAGGGCAGGCACGGCTCATCCCCATCCTCGGCATCGAGGACCACACGCGACTGCTGACATACCACCGCTCCTGCTCGAAGCAGAGCGACTGTGAGCACCCGCTGGGCTGCTTCTTCGACGTCCGGTACGGACACTACTGCACGGACAGCAACTGCATGACCGACGTGCAGTGTCCCGAGGGTCATCGGTGCAGCACGCTGACGACCATCCTTGGAGGGCCACGGGTCAAACTCTGTGCCCCCATCGGGCCGCGCCTGGAGGGAGAGCATTGCTGGGATCTCCCCAGGAACTCACAGTCTGCTTGCACCGCGGACCTTCGCTGCTCGGGCGAGGGTGGTTTCTGTGCCCGCGCATGCACGCTCGACGAACCCGATACCTGTCCACAAGGCTTCTTCTGCGCGGATGTGAATCCGGGGCCTTCGTGCCTGCCCACGTGCGAGACACAGGAATGTCCGGACGGCCAGCACTGCATCCCCTCTGAGGAGGGGACCTCCACCTGCGCGAAGATCTACGGTCCCAATTGCCTGGAGACACCCTGTCCCGAAGGACGCAAATGCGAAGTCTTCCCGGACGCGCGATTCCCCGGCAAGGTCTGGGCGGAGTGCGTCGAGCGCTGTTCCGACAAGAACCCCAACCCCACCTGCGCGGAGGGCCAGGTCTGCGACCGCTATCACTGCCTCCAGGCCTGCGACCCGAACGGACCCAATCCGTGCGCCGAGGGCTACCACTGCGACCGCCGCAAGCAGACGCTCCCCTGGTCCTGCCAGCCGGACTCCTGGCCTGATCGCTGACCTCCCGACGTCTCGCCTGCACCCAGGTGCCGGGCCGTCCACCAGCGGATGAAGCCTCGCACCGGTGTGCACGGCCGACACATCCCCGGGCCTCCACGGACGGGATGTGGGAGGCCCGCGACGGTCCCATCCTCGGGGTTCGCGATCCACCGGAGCCCCCCTGATGAAGACGTCGCGGTCCGCGCCCCTCCTCGTCCCGCCCGCCGCCCCTTCACCCCAGGAGACAGAAGACCCGTGGCGCTTCGACGCGCTCGGCTCCGTGCGCAGCCGCGACGCGGTCACCCTGGATGCGCTGCCCCGCGCCCGCTACCGCTCCGCCTTCGAGATTGGCGGTGCCATCGGCGTCCTCACCGAGAAGCTCCAGGCACGCTGTGACGCCCTGCTCTCCGTGGAGGTGTCCCGGCTGGCCCAGGCCCGCGCCATCCACCGCTGTCGCTACCTGCCCCACGTGCGCTTCCAGGTGATGGCCGTGCCGGACGAATACCCAGACCAGCGATTCGACCTCACCCTCGTGTCCGAACGCGCCTGCCATTGGAGCCCGCAGGAATTGGAGCGCGCGCAGCAGCGCATCCTCGAACACCTGGAGCCGGGCGGGCACCTGTGTCTCATCCACTGGACCGGCCAGAGCCGCGACATGCGCCTCAACGGCCACGACGTCCATGACTCCTTCCGCCGCCTCTCCCCCAAGAGCCTGCGCCACCTGCGCGGAGAGATGGACGGCACCTGGCGCCTGGACCTCTTCGAGCGCCTCTAACCCTCTTCCGTCCGGATCTCGACCGCCCCCCATAAACCCGCGCCCCACGCGCCCCGCTCCAGCGGTAGAACGAGCCGCATGGAACTGGGAATCACAGGAAAAACAGCGCTCGTCACCGGCAGCAGCCGGGGCATCGGACGGGCCATCGCCACGGTGTTGTCGCGCGAGGGCGCGCGGGTGTGCGTGTGCGCTCGGAACCTGGAGCCCGTGGAGGCGGTCGCCAAGGCGCTGCGCTCCGAGGGCGCGCAGGTGGCCACGGTGGTCGCGGACGTGGCGACCCCGGAAGGGGCCCAGTCCGCGGTGGACGCGGCGGTGCGCGCCTTCGGCTCGCTGGACATCCTGGTCAACAACGTGGGCGGCAGCAGCGGCGCGGGCGCCTTCGACGCGGCCAGCTCCGAACAATGGGCGGACGTGCTCCAGCGCAACCTGATGTCCGCCGTGTGGTGCAGCCAGCGCGCACTCACCGTGATGCGCGCGCGAGGGGGCGGCAGCATCGTCCACCTGAGCTCCATCTTCGGCCGCGAGTACGCCACCAGCGCGCCCTACAGCGCGGCCAAGGCGGCCCTCATCGCGCTGACCAAGGAGATGGCGGTGGACCTGGCCCCCCACCGCATCCGCGTCAACGCCGTCGCCCCCGGCTCCATCTTCTTCCCCGGGGGAAGCTGGGACAAACGCCAGCAATTGGACCCCGAAGCCGTGGCCCGCATGGTGCGCGAGCAGATTCCCTGGGGCCGCTTCGGCACGCCGGAGGAGGTGGCGGACGTGGTCGCCTTCCTGTGCTCCGAGCGGGCGAAGTGGGTCACCGGCTCCACCCTCCCCGTGGATGGCGGCCAGGGCCGCGCCTTCTAGGACGCGCCAGGGCCTCCTGACGGTAGAGTCCGCGCGCATGAGGCCACTGGCTTGCTGAAGCTCTACAAGAAGGACGGCGACACCCTGCGCTACTGGGAAGCCTGGGAGCACGAGGGCGTCGTCACCGTGCACTGGGGCCCCGTGGGCGATGGCGGCGAACAGAAGGCCGTCCCCGTCCCTCCCGACGAGGACCCCGACATGGTCATCGCCCAGGAGGCCGAGTCCCTGGTCGACGCCGGCTACGACGAGCCCGAGCCCGAGGCCATGGCCGTGCTCCTGGTGGAGTACGCCGTGCAGGGCAAGGGCAGCGGCCACGACTTCGAGCAGCGCAACGCCGTGGAGGAATTGCTCACGGACGCGCTCGGCTGGACGGGCAACGGCGAGGTGGAGGGCGGCGAGACGGAAGGCGGCTTCATGCGCGTGCACTGCCGTGTGATGGATGAAGAGACGGCCGCGCGCACCGTGGTGGAGGCGCTGGACTCCGAGGACCTGCTCGAAGGCGCCCGCGTCCTCGTGGCCCGGGGCGAGGAGAAGCCCCGCGTCGTCCACCCGCCCCTCTTCCCCGTGCTCAAGTAGCCGTCGTCTCCTGAGCCCCGGACGCGGCCCCCGGAGGCTGGGGTCGGAAGACGCGGAACAGGAGCACCAGCGACGGCACCACCGTCACCGCCCCCACCCCGAGCGCGACCAGCAACAGCCGCATCACCCCCGGCGACGCCGCCGCGCTTCGCAACGTCAGGCCCGGGTACACGAGGTACGGCGCCTGGGACACCGCCCACCCCAGCACGATGAGCCCTGCTTGCGTGGCCGCTGCCACCCGCGCGGCCCGGAAGCGCCGCGTCCACAGGAGCGCGAGGGCCACCACCGCCGCCACCGCCGTGCCCACGTGCAGCGCCAGCGCGAACGGCGTCTGCGACAGCCCGGTCCACACCCGGGGCGCGCCCTCCTTCGACAGCAGCAGCACCGCCAGGGCCAGCGGGAACAGGAGCCCGCCCGTCACCAACGCCCGGCGGCGGAAGTCCTCCGCCAGTTCCAACGTGTGCGCCTCGTGCGTGAGGTACACCGCCGCCAGGAACGCGAAGAGCCCCAGCGTCAGCACGCCCACCGACACCGCGAAGGGGGACAGCCACGACGCGAAGAAGCCGCTCACCACCGCGTGCCCCTGCATGCGGATGGCGTCGCTGGCCACCGCGCCCACGCACATGCCCAAAAGCAGCGGCGCGACCACGCTCGCCACGCTGAAGACGACGCCCCAGCGCCGCTCCACCGCGTCGCCTCGCGTGTCGTAGGCCCGGAAGGTGAACGCCGTCCCCCGGAACACGATGCCCAGCACCAGCAGCGTCAGGGGCACGTGCAGCGCCACGCTCAGCGCCGCGAACGCTCGCGGAAAACCGCTGAACAACAACACCAGTCCGACGATGAGCCAGACATGGTTCACCTCCCACACCGGCCCGATGGCGCGCGCGATGAGCGCCCGCTGCTCCGCCTTGCGAGGCCCCAGCGCCAGCAGGTCCCACACCCCGCCGCCGAAGTCCGCTCCGCCCAGGAGTGCGTACAGCACGAACGTGCCCGCCACCGCGAGCCCCAGCACCTCTTCAATGGCCATGGGCCACCTTCCCGTCCGCCGCGCCGGGCAGCGTGCCCGCCACCTGCCGCCAGAGCACGAAGAGCACCGTCACCCCGAGGAACAGGTACACCGCCGTGAAGGTGAAGAACGGCGCGGCCAGGTGCGGCACCGGCGTCACCGCCTCGCTGGTGCGCATCACGCCCCGGACGATCCACGGCTGCCGGCCCCACTCGGTGACGAGCCACCCCGCCTCCAGCGCCACCAACCCCAGCGGCCCCGCGACCAGCCACGCTCGCATCAGCCCCCGCCCGTGCGGCCACTCGCGGCCCCGCCACCTGCGCCACAGCGTCACCAGCGCGAGCAGCGCCATCAGGCTTCCCGTGCCCACCATCACCTGGAAGGCCACGTGCACCTTCGCCACCGGCGGCCAGGTGTCGCGTGGGAAGTCGTTCAGCCCCTTCACCTCCGCGTCCGGATCGCCGAACGCCAGGATGGAGAGCCCCTTCGGTACGCCGATGGAGCCCGGGACGGTGCGCGTCTCCACGTCCGGCAGCCCCCCCAGCAGCAGCGGGGCGCCCACCTCCGTGTGGAAGTGCCCCTCCATCGCGGCCAGCTTCACCGGCTGCGCCTTCGCCACGTGCTTGGCGGACAGGTCCCCCACCAGCGGTTGCAGGAGCGCGGTGATGCACGCGAGCGGCAGCGCGACGGACAGCGCCTTCTTGTGGAAGGCCGCCCCCGGGTGCTTGAGCAGGATGAAGGCGTGGATGCCCGCCATGGCGAACGCGCTGGCCTGGTAGCTGGAGAGCAGCACGTGCGTCGTCTGGTACTGCCAGCCGGGGCTGAACATCGCCACCAGCGGCTGCACGTCCACGGGCCCCGCTGGCGTGGCCGTGAAGCCGGACGGGTTGTTCATGAACGTGTTCACCAGCGTGACGAAGAACGCGCTGGCCGCGCCGCTCACCGCCACCATCACGCCGCTGAACAGGTGCAGGTTCGGCGACACCCGCTCGCGGCCATACAGGTAGATGCCCAGGAAGATGGCCTCGGTGAAGAAGGCCACGCCCTCCAGGCTGAAGGGCAGGCCAATCACTTCCCCGTAGCGGCCCATGAACTCCGGCCACAGCAGCCCCAGCTCGAACGACAGCACCGTGCCGCTCACCGCGCCCACCGCGAACAGGATGGCGGTGCCCTTGGCCAGCTTCTCGCTGAGCTTGCGGTAGTCGTTGTCCCCCGTCCGCCGGTGCTTCCAGTCGCTCAGCACCATCAGCACCGGCAACGCCACGCCGGCCGCCGCGAACACGATGTGGAACGCGAGCGACAGCCCCATCTGCGCACGCGCATAGAGCAGGTCCGTCATGTGCATCAGTCTGCTTTATGCGCGCTTTTTACGCATTCACTATTTCTTATCAGCGTCCGCAGGCACCTTGGCGATGGTTCGGGAGGGCACCAGGGACTGCATGGAGTTGCGGGCCACGGCGGTGGCGAGCGTGGTGGCGAAGATCATCACCAGCTTGCGTCCCAGCTCCGCCCCCAGGGGCTTGTCCTCCACGCTGGTGGCCACCCGCTCCGGATGCTCCCACGCCCGCGACAGGGCCTGACGGCGCTGGCGGCGCACGCGGTCGTCATGGTGCCGGGCGCGGTAGATGGCGAACCCCACGCCCGCGCCCACCACCACCAGCGCGGCGGCGCCCACGGTGACGAGCAGGTCGCGGTTCTGGTTCAGGTGGTAGCGCACGTCGGTGGCGCGGTGGCGTCGGCGGTCCAGCTCCTCCAGCGTCAGCAGCAGCTCGTCGCGGATGCGGTCCGCGGTCTGCTCCACCTGCTCCCGGTCGCCCATGCGGCGGGTGATGGCATGGTCGGCGATCTGGAGGTCGGATTCGGGGGCCTGGCTCATTGCAGCGTCTCCCGCGTCAGCTTGAAGTCCGCCTTCAGACGCTCCTGGGTGTGGGGCATCGCCTGCTTGGGCACCCGCTTGGAGCCCAGGAACAGCAGCAGGCCCGCCACCGCCAGCAGCACCACGCCCACGATGGCCACGCCCAGGGCGGCGACCACGGGGATGGCCAGGCCCAGGGCGACGAAGAGCACCGCCAGCGACGTGAGGACCAGCACGGCCCCGGCTCCCAGGAGGATGCCCGCGGTCTTGGCGGCCTTGAGCTCCTGCCTCAGCTCCTTCTTCGCGTGCATCACCTCCGCCTTCACCAGCAGGCGGGTTTCCGACAGGGCATGCCGGATGAGCTCCGACGTGGAGAGCGTCTCCAACTGGGTGCGCTCCAGGCGTTCCGATTCGAGGTCCACGACCGTGCCTCCACTTGGTGGGCCCAGGGAAAGACAGCAGCGGACGCCTGAGCGGCGTCCCGTCCGCCCCTGTTCTGTCCCTCAAGGTGGTCAGGAAGGGTGGGCGGGAGAAGTCCCGACGCACACCCCACCGTCGTTCGTCTGCCTGCCTGGTGCCCCCGCCCGGAAAGGAGGGGCGGGCTTCCAGGCACGGGGCGGACGCTAGCGGCGGGTCTTCTGGTGGGCGATCGCCGTGGCCAGCGTCTCGCGCACCTGGCGGGCCCGGAACAGCCGGTCCGCGGTGTCCACCAGGTTCTCCGCGTACAGCACCTGCTTGCGCAGGCGGGCCGGCAGCGCGCGCGTGCCCAGGTGCGCGCCCAGCAGCGCCCCGGTGAGGGCCGCGGCCACGTCCGCCTCGCCACCGCAGCGCAGCGTGAGGACGACGGCCTCGCGGAAGTCGTGCGGCACCTTCAGCGTCGCGTACAGCGAGGTGAGCAGCACCGGCACCACGTGGGCCGGCAGGCCGTCCACGCCCTTCAGTTCGCTGGGGGGCACGCCCACCTTGCGAAGCTGGTTGAGCGCGCGCGTGGTGTCCCAGGTGAGCAGGCGCGGCAGGTGACGGATCTCCTCCGCCAGCGCCTTGTCGTGCACCGCGGCGGCCAGCGCCAGGGCGTCACAGAAGGCCGAAGGCGTGAGGGCCTCCTCCTCCATGCCCAGCGCCACCGCCTGCGCGAACGCGGCCGCGGCGGCCGCGCAGATGGGGTCCTTGTGCGTGATGACCGTGAGCACGCCCGCGTCGTGCGGCAGGCGCGCGCGCTGGCCGCTCTCGAACAGGCCCACCACCAGCGCGCGGCTCAGGACGGACGGGCAGCGCGTGCCCAGCGGCGCGCCCGCGCTCATCCACGGCGTGCCACCCGCGAGCCGCTGGAGCGATTCAGAAAGGCTGCGCGGCGGCTGAAGGATGATGCCCTCCTGCCACAGCCACGCCAGGTGCGCCGCGGCGCTGCGGCCGTCCACCTTGCCCTCGCGGATGACGCTCTCCGCGGCGGCGAGCAGCAGCTGCGTGTCGTCGCTGAACTGGCCCTTGGCGAACTTGCCGCGCGGGCGGGGCGCGAAGTCCTCCGCGAGCCCGGGCAGGCGCGACAGGCTGGCAGGAGGAACGCCCCGGAGCGGAAAGCCGAGTGCGTCGCCGATGGCGAGCCCGAGAAACGCCGCATGAAACCGGTCCTGGCGATCTGCGGGGGTCAGCGGCATCGGAGGGGAGGAGGTTACCCGAGCCTCAGGCAAGGACGAGCACCGAGATGAACGCTGCGAGGGCGCGCGAAGCGACAGCGTTTTCATCATGGGGCCTTGACGTGCACGAAGCGGGTTCGGTGAAGCGATGGACAGGAAACCTCCCGCCGAATTGCACCGCGCGCGTCGACACTTTCTGCCTCCTCCGCCGTCAACGCGGCGCAACCGGGGGCGCGGTAGCTATCGCATCCCGCCGCGTTTCAGCAAGCAGGCGGCCCCGATGACGTACGCGAGCCCCCTTCCGTGTCCAACTCCGGATGCTGCGCATGAACCGAAAGGGACGCACGGGTGGCCGCGCGTGGGTGCGCAAGGCGCCGTGCGCGTGCACCGCCCACGGGCTCAGGTGTTCACCTTGACGCGAGCAACTTCGCGTCGATCAGCACCGCGCGCACGAAGCCTCCGCGCGCACGCACGCTCACGAATCGTCGCGGCCCAGGTTGACCACCGCGAGCAGCCGCGCCACCACCGCCTCCGCGCCCTGGTACAGCCGCGTGCCGTCCCAGAGCGCCGGGGACGTGTGGCCCCCGCGCTCGCGCCAGTCCGCCTCCACCTCCGCGTAGGTGAGGTTGCGGAAGCGCACGCGGTCTTCCAGCGCGTGGTCGGTGACGAAGAGGCGCGCGGTCGCGGACGGCGGATCCGCGATGCGGTGGAACAGCTCCAGGACGGGGGCGACAGGAGGGCTCATGGCGGGCCCGCATCATGCGCCCGGCGCCAGAGACGCAGAAAGGGTGAAGCGCCGTCCCCGGTGTCACGGGGCTTCGGTGCTCCACCCTCTTCGCGTCACGGCAGGTGTTTCATGCCGCCCTTCCAGAAGGGCGTCGCGGAACGTGTCAGCGATTCTCGCTGGCGGTGATGCGCGCGGCCTCGCGGCGCACGGAGGCCTGCTCCAGCGCGTAGCGCGCGTCCGCGCTGTTGAGGTCCTTGAGGCGCGCCTCGGACTCCGCCAGGCGGCGACGGGCGCCCGCGACGTCGATGCCGTTGACGTGCTCGGCGGCGTCCGCCAGCACCAGCACCTTGTCGTTGCTCACCTCCACGAAGCCGCCGGCGATGAAGTACCGGTCCTGACGGCCGCCCTCGATGAGGGTCAGCGTGCCCGGCTCCACCAGCGACAGGAACGGCGTGTGGCCCGGCCGCACGCCGAACAGGCCCTCGCCGCCCGGCACGATGGCCTCGTCGGCCTGCACGGTCAGGATGCGCTTCTCGGGGGTGACGATCTCGACAGTCAGCTTGGCCATGAACGTCCTCGTGCTACCGCATCAGAAAGTCAGCCGCTGGGTCTTCACGCCCACCGGCTCGAACTCCAACACCCCGGCGTCCGTCAGGCGGGGGCCCTTGCCCGGGATGCCCAGCGTGCCTTCCATCCACTTCAGGTGGTGCGTCATCTGCCGCACCTCGGAGAGCTGCTTCGTCGTCATCAGCTCCGTCAGCCGCTTCTCCTGGAGCTTCTGACCGGCGCGGTCGAACTGGGCCGCCACCATCACCCGCGCCCAGGACAGGCCGCTTCCCCGCTTCTGCTTCCCGGCGGACGGCTTGCCCTTCTCCACCAGCGGGTAGAGCACCCAGACCTTCTCCCCGTCGTTGGACGCGAAGTACAGGTCATCCACCGTCCCCACGCACACGTCCGCCGACCAGAGGGGCCCGTTCTCCTTGAGCATCTCCAGCCGGCACGTGCCCACGCCCGTGTCCACCATGCGCACGCTGTAGAGCCCGTTCGCGCTCACCCGCGCCCGGCTGCCACGCTCCTCCGCCAGGGCGGAGGGCGCGACACAGTAGAGCATCAGGGCGAGCGCGGCGGTCAGGCGCATGGGGTGGCTCGGGACGGCGCTTAAGCCGCCGCCAGCTTGCGAGCGTTCTCGATGACCTCGTTGATGTCGCCCGTCATGTAGAAGGCGCTCTCCGGGATGTCGTCGTGCTTGCCGTCCGCGATCTCCTTGAAGCCGCGGATGGTGTCCGCCAGCTTCACGTAGCGGCCGTCCTTGCCCGTGAAGACCTTGGCGACGAAGAACGGCTGGGACAGGAAGCGCTGGATCTTCCGGGCGCGCGCCACGGACAGCTTGTCCTCTTCCGACAGCTCGTCCATGCCGAGGATGGCGATGATGTCCTGGAGTTCCTTGTAGCGCTGCAGGATGCCCTGGACGCGGCGGGCGACGGCGTAGTGCTCCGCGCCGAGCACGTCCGCGGACAGGATGCGGCTGGTGGAGTCCAGCGGATCCACGGCCGGGAAGATGGCGAGCTCCGCGATGGAGCGGTTGAGCACCGTGGTCGCGTCCAGGTGGGCGAACGCGGTGGCGGGCGCGGGATCCGTCAGGTCGTCGGCGGGCACGTAGATGGCCTGCACGGACGTGATGGAGCCCTTGTTGGTGGAGGTGATGCGCTCCTGCAGGCCACCCATCTCCGTGGCGAGCGTGGGCTGGTAACCCACGGCGCTGGGGATGCGGCCCAGGAGGGCGGACACTTCCGAGCCGGCCTGGGTGAAGCGGAAGATGTTGTCCACGAAGAGGAGCACGTCACGGCCCTCCACGTCGCGGAAGTACTCGGCCATGGTGAGCGCGGAGAGGGCGACGCGGGCGCGGGCGCCGGGCGGCTCGTTCATCTGGCCGTAGACGAGGACGGCCTGGCTGGCCTCCAGGTTCGCGGTCTGGATGACGTTCGTCTCCTGCATCTCGTGGTACAGGTCGTTGCCCTCACGGGTGCGCTCACCGACGCCGGCGAACACGGAGAAGCCACCGCGCTCCACGGCCACGTTGCGGATGAGCTCCTGCAGGAGCACCGTCTTGCCCACGCCGGCGCCGCCGAACAGGCCGATCTTCCCGCCTCGGGTGTAGGGGGCGAGCAGGTCGATGACCTTGATGCCGGTCTCGAACATCTGCACGCGCACGTCCATGTCCGTGAACGTCGGGGGCGCGCGGTGGATGGGCCAGTACTCGGTGGCCTTCACGGGGCCCATCTCGTCCACCGGATCGCCGGTGACGTTCATGATGCGGCCCAGGGTGGCCTTGCCCACCGGCACCTGGATGGGGGCGCCCGTGTTGCGCACCTGCATGCCGCGGCCCAGGCCCTCCGTGGAGTCCATCGCGATGCAGCGGACGGTGTTCTCGCCCAGGTGCTGCGCGACTTCCACCGTCAGGTTGTCCTGCTCGGCGCTCAGGTTGGGGTTGGTGATCTTCAGGGCCGCGTAGATTTCCGGGAGCCCGCCGGGCGGGAACTCCACGTCGACCACGGGGCCGAGAACCTGCGTGACCTTGCCAGTCGTCGGAACTTGAGCGCTCATGGAATCCTCTGCCTTGTCTCGTATGGCGAGCGGCCGGGACGCCGCCGCCCATCAGGAAATCGACCCCAACAAAAGGGGTGGGCGCGCCCCCTTTACCGGGGGCCCCCCGGCAGGGTCAAGCCTCCCGGGTCCGCGCGCGTAAGTCCCGCTTAGCGGAGCGGTGTCCCCAGCGCCAGTCCCCCGTCGAAACCTTCTTCCCCGCCTGCCTTCCGGCCAGGAGGAACGACGAACGACGAACGACGAAGGGCCCGACCCGCGCCATGGAAGCGCGAGCGGGCCCCTGGGGGTCCAACGGAGCGGGAGGCGGACTACTTGAGGGCCTCGGCGCCGGAGACGATCTCCATCAGCTCCTTGGTGATGACCGCCTGACGGGTGCGGTTGTAGAGCAGGGTGTAGCTGGAGATCATGTCCGTGGCGTTGTTGGTCGCGTTCTCCATGGCGCTCATGCGCGCGCCCTGTTCGCTGGCCACGCTCTCCAGCAGCGCCCGGTAGACCTTGATGTTGACGGCCTGGGGCACCAGCCGGTCCAGCACGGCCTGACGGGAGGGCTCGTACTTGAAGTCCACCAGGGCGGGCGCCGCGGCGACCGTCTCCGGCGTGGGGGCCTTCGTCGTGGCGGGCTGCAGGGGCAGCAGCTGGGCCACGGTGACGTTCTGGGCAATGGCCGAGACGAACTCGTTGTAGACGACGTAGACGGCGTCCACTTCGTCATTGAGGAACGCGGCCGTCAGCTCCTCGGCGACGTTGGCGGCGGAGCGGTAGTTCAGCCCCGCGTACAGGCCGGCGAAGTCCTTGCGGATGGACTGGCCGCGGTTGCGGAAGAAGTCGTTGCCCTTGCGGCCCACCGTCGAGACGCGCACCTGGAGGTTGCTGTGCTCGTACAGGAAGCGGTTGGCGCGACGGATGATGTTGGAGTTGAAGCCGCCAGCGAGGCCACGGTCGGACGTGAGCAGCAGCAGCTCCACGCGGCGCACCGGGCGGGAGGCCAGCAGCGGGTGCGCCAGCTCCTGGTCGGCGGAGCGCACGGCCAGCTCGGAGATGATCTGGTCCAGCGTCTGCGCGTAGGGGCGCGCGGCGAGGATGGCTTCCTGCGCCTTACGCAGCTTCGCGGCGGAGACCATCTTCATCGCCTTGGTGATCTGCCGCGTGTTCTTCACCGAGCGGATGCGCTTGCGGATGTCTCGAAGGGACGCCATGGACCGGAAACTCCTCTGGGACGACGTGCGGCGCGCACCCTCGTGGACGGCCCGGGCTGGCCGGAATGGGGGCGGCGGGCCCCCTATATAGGCGGGGCGGGGGCCGGTCAACGGCGGGGTGCCCGGAGTCGGGCCTGGGGCGCCCCTCTTGCAGGGTGGGAACCCGGCCGCCGGTCGCCGGGGGGACGGGCGGGCGTGAACAGTTCCGGGGACGCGGATGCAAGGTTCGCTTTCCGCGAACGGCCCGCCGGAAGAGAATGGAGCCTTCCGACCGTTTTGCGAGGTCCATGAAGGCTGGCGGCACGACCAGGGTGTGGGTGCGCAGGGGCCTGGGGGTGCTCGGGCTGGGCCTCGCCGTGGTGCTGGGCCTGTCCCACTTCGTGCGCCTGCGCTACCAGGGCCGCATCGTGCCGCTGGCCGGGGCCCCCGAGGCGCCCCTGGCGCTGGTGTTCGGGGCGGGGCTGGCGCCGGGCGCGGTGCCCTCGCCGGTGCTGGCGCAGCGGCTGGACGCGGCCATCGCGCTCTGGCGGCAGGGCAAGGTGCGGGCGCTCCTGGTGAGCGGGGACAACTCCGCGCCCTTCCACGACGAGACGCGGGCCATGCGGCGCTACCTGGTGGAGCGCGGCGTGCCGGACGCGGTGGTGCTGGGCGACGAGGCGGGGCTGTCCACCTACGACAGTTGCCTGCGGGCGCACACGGTGTTCGGCGCGAACCGGGCGGTGCTCGTCACCCAGCGATTCCACCTGTCGCGGGCGCTGTTCATCGCCAATTCGGTGGGCATCGACGCGTGGGGCGTGGCGGCGGACGAGGGCCGCGCGACCCCCTGGCGCTACACGCTGCGTGAGACGCTCTCCCGGGTGCTCGCGCTGGCGATGGTGGTGCTGGAAGTGGAGCCCGGCAGCCTCAACAGCCGGCCACCGGCAGCCCCTCGCTGACGCGGGACGGGCCCGGCAGGCAGGCGGCCGGCTCGGATTGCCGGCCCCGTCCGGGGGGCTCATTTTCCTGGGGACACGGAAGCTTTCTCAACCCTCCCTGTCGAGGAGACCCCATGCGATTCAACAAGCTCGGAGACGAGGATGTGGGCGAGTCCACCTCGCTGCGCCATCGCAACCCGATGACCGGGGAGGAGGAAATCAACATCTCGGACCAGGACATGGCCCTGTCCCCCCCGATGGAGGAGGAGGCGGAGGCCCGGGACATCCTTCCGGATCAGATCCACGAGTTCCGCCGGGGAGACGAGGAGGAAGAGGAGGAGCGTGAGCTGACCGCGCAGCCAGATGACCCGGGCCCGCGTGCGCAGACCCCCGACCTGCTTCCCGAGGGGTAGACGGCCTCAGGCCGGTGGCGATTGAAGGAAGGGCGCGTCCCCGGGAGGGAGACGCGCCCTTTGTTTCAAGAGGAGCCCCGAGGGGCCCCTCCGACCGTCGCGGTGTGGCTCAGGACCGACGACGCGCGGACTTCTTCGCCGTGGGCTTGCGGGCCCCCGCCGACCTGCCAGCGCCCTTCTTCGCGACGGACTTCTTCGCGGTGGCCGCGCCCCGCTTCTGGGCAGCGCCCTTCTTCCCAGCGGCCTTGCCGGTGGCCTTCTTCGCGGTGTTGCCGCCGCGCTTCTGGGCAGCGCCCTTCTTCGCGGTCTTGCCCGTGGCCTTCTTCGCGGCACCGCGAGCAGGAGCTGCCTTCTTCGCGGCGGCCTTGCCCGTAACCTTCTTCGAGGCGCCGCGAGCAGGAGCTGTCCTCTTCGCGGCGGCCTTGCCCATGGCCTTCTTCGCGGCGCCCCGAGCAGGAGCCGTCTTCTTCACGGCGCCCTTCTTCGCGGCGGCCTTGCGCGCGGTGGACGCCTTCTTGGCGGCGGGACGCGCTGGCTTGGACTCCGTGAACAGCTCTTCCTGCTCAACTTCCTCAGCCTCCGAGTCCTCCTCATCGGCTCCGGTTCCGCGGTCCTCGTCACCGGACGCCTCGTCCTCGTCCTCGTCTTCCGCCGCTTCGGCTTCCTCGACCTCGCGGGCCAGGGCGGCCAGGTCACCCGAATAGTCGCGGTTGCGCTCGTTGGGGGGCGACGCTTCGTCCTCCTCGGCCGCGGCGCCGGACAGCGCTCCCTGCAACACGGCGTTCAAGGCTCGCGCGAAGGTGCGCTCTCCGAAGCTCTCCACCTCGACGGGCGGAACCAGCACCTCGAGCATGTCCTTGAGCGTGCGGTACAGCCGCATCTCCCGCTTCTCGTTCTCCCAGGTGCCGAAGACCCAGTCGTCCCCCTCGAGCGCGTCCATCCATCCGGGCAGCGGCCCGCCTCCATCCCCCTGCTCCTCCATCGCGGACTTGCGCGCGACGAACAGGTGGCGGTGCGGCCCCTTCAACCCGAAGCGCCACACGCCGGCGGCGGGCAGGCCCTCCAGCATCAGCCGGCTCTTCTCCAGGATGCTGGGCGCCCCTTCCGAACCCTTCAACGGGTACAGGCGCACCTCGCCCTCGAACTCACCGCCGTTGAGCTCCAGGTACAGGTCCGTGAGCTCCCCCGGAAACGGGACGCCGCACTCCGTCTCGGCGCGGCGGATCTCCTCCGCCAGCACACCCTCCGAGGTCGCCTTCGCCGACTTGCGCAGTGCCTCCAACCACTCGTGCATGACCCCTCCACGACATCGACAGCCACCGAGGCTCGCACCTTACGGCGCCTGGGCCTCCGTGCGCAGTGTGCATGTCGGGTTTCGTCCACCCGACGCCCCACCAGACATATCTGGAGAACCTGACACGCCCCGGCCCTCCATCCCCGCATCCCCCTCTTCCCCACCACCCCTCCCCGGGGCCCCCCACCCCCGCCGCCCGCCTGCTCCGGGTCCTGCCAGGCCGGGTGGAAGCACCGTCCTACCGGGGTTAGGAAGGACGCCATGGCGCATCCCGTGAGCTACGAGGCGACGACCGAGACCTTCGACTCGCTCGTCCTGGAACCCCGCGACGAGCTGGTGGTGGTGGACTTCTGGGGCCCCGGCTGCCCGAATTGTGACGTCTACGCGGCGGCCGAACCGGGCCTCCTGTCGGAGCTGGAGGGCGCGCCCATGCGCGTCGTCAAGGTCAACGCCTACGAACACGAGGCCCTGGCCACCCGCTTCGGCCTGCACGGCATTCCCACCTTCCTCCTGTTCCTCAACGGGGAACGGCTGGGGAAGATGAGCCAGTACTACGGCAAGCCGTACTGGCTGGGCGTCATCCGCGACCACCTGCCCAAGGCCCCGGCCCCGGCCAGCGCGTCCTGAGCCGGGCCCCGGCTCACTGGTAGCCGCGCGCCTGCAACCGGAACAGGTGCGCGTACCGCCCTTCGAGCGCCATCAGCTCGTCGTGGCTGCCCAGCTCCTGCACCGTGCCGTTGTGCAGCACGGCGATCTGATCCGCCATGCGCACCGTGGAGAAGCGGTGTGAAATCACGATGGCGATGCGGTCCGCGGCCAGCGCCTGGAAGCGCTCGAACAGCGCGTGCTCCGCCTCCGCGTCGATGCTGGCGGTGGGCTCATCCAGGATGAGCACCTCCGCGTCGTCGCGCATGAAGGCCCGGGACACCGCCAGCTTCTGCCACTGGCCGCTGGACAGCTCCTGGCCCTTCTCGAACCAGCCGCCGAGCATCGTGTCGTACTGACCGGGCAGCGCCGCGATGACCGAGTTCGCCCCGCCCTGCTCCGCCGCGCGCTCGATGCGCGGCCGGTCCTCCAGCGCGTCCACGTGCCCCAGGCCGATGTTCTCCGCCACACTGAACTGGTAGCGCACGAAGTCCTGGAACACCGCCCCGAAGCGGCTGCGCAAATCCCCCACGTCCATCGCCGCGGTGTCCACGCCGCCGTAGTGGATGGCGCCTTCCGTCGGCTCGTACATGCGCAGCAGCAGCTTCACCAACGTGCTCTTGCCCGCGCCGTTCTCCCCCACCAGCGCCAGCTTCTGGCCGGGCTTGAGCGTCAGGTTCACGTTGCGCAGCGCCCACGCGTCCTTGCCCGCGTAGCGGAAGGACACGTCGCGCAGCTCGATGGCGTTGGTGCGGCCTCGCGGCGGGTGGAGGGCCGGCAGCACGTTCGGCGTCTCACCCGTGGTGGGGATGTCCAGGTAGGCGAAGAGGTTGCTCATGAAGAGCGCGTCCTCGTACATGGAGCCCACGCTGGTGAGGATGCCCTGGAACGCGGCCTGCCCCTGCCGGAACACGGCCAGGTACAGCACCATGTCGCCCACGGAGATGCCGCCCGCCGCCGCGCGGCTCGCCACGAAGAGGTAGCAGCCGTAGAAGGCCGCCAACGACACCAGGCCCAGGCCCAGGCCCCACGCCATGCGCTTGCGCGCGAGCGCGCGGTCCTCCGCGAAGAACTTCTGGAACAGCGTGCGGTACCTGCCCAACACCAGCGGCCCCAGGCCGAAGAGCTTCACTTCCTTCACGGTGCTGTCGCGCGTGAGGATCCACTCCAGGTAGTTGAGCTTGCGGCCCTCCGGAGCCCGCCACGAATAGAGCCGGAAGCCCTCCGCCGCCAGCCGCGCCTCCGCGATGAAGGCGGGGATGGACGCGGCCAGCAGCACCAGCACGCTCCACGGCGACAGCGCCACGAGCAGCACCGCGTAGGTGGACAGGGTGATGACGTTGCGCACGATGCTGAAGGCCTGCATCACCAGCGACAGCGGCCGCGCGTTCGCCTCGCGCCGCGCGTTCTGCATCTTGTCGTAGGTGTCCGAGTCCTCGAAGTGCTTGAGCTCCAGCTCCAGCGCCTTCTGGAGGATGCGTTCGTTGAGCAGGTTGCCCAGGTGCGCGCGCAACAGGTCCCGTGTGAGCGTCAGGCCGCGGTCCACCACCGCGGAGCCCACCATCAGGCCGAACTCCATCGCCACCAGCCCCAGCACCCGCGAATGCGCCGTGGTGTCGCCCTGCGCGGCGGCCACCACCGTATCCACGATGAGCTTGCCCACCCACGCGATGCCCGCCGGCAGCACCGCCGCCACCAGCGTGAGGATGCCCAGCACCACCGCGCCCCGGGGGCTCGCCCGCCAGAAGAGGTGGAAGGTGCCGGGGAGCTGCTTGAAGAGGACGCCCGCGTTCTTCAGGCGGGCGCGGAGCGACGCGGGGGGTTGCGTGACGGGAGGAGCCAAGATGCCGCCCCTCATAACGCGCTGGCGCCCGCCGCGCTGGCCTCCCCACCTCACTTCCGCGAACGCCCGCGCGCCAGGACGCTGGCCTCTTCATGGCCGCGCCCCCCGCTCCTGGACACGGGCGGCTGCGCTTCAGTCGTGGGCCAAGGGGCGGGGCGGGGCTTCGCCGACAGGCAGGGTGGCGGGCGGGGCGACGTGCCTGGAGATGAGCACGTCGCAGCGCGAGTGTCCCAGCACCCCTTCCGTCAGCGGCGAGCTCGGCCGCGCCGAGGACATGCCCAGGGTCAGCAGGTCGGAGTCGCGCTCAAGGGACTCCGCCAGGATGCCCTCCTCCGGGTCGCCGGTGCGCACGCGGATGCCCAGCTCACGGCCGGTCTCCCGGTACGGCGCGAGGAAGCGCCAGAGGGCCTCCCGTGCCGTGTTCTCACGCTCCTGACGCAACCGCAGCCACTGCTCCAGCGGCGCGTCCTGGCGCCGCAGCGAGGCTTCCTCCTCGCGCGTGTCCATCACGTGCAGCACTTCGATGGGCGTCGAGGCCGGGCACAGGCGCATGGTCAGCTCCAGCGCCCGCCGCGACTCACGCGAGAAGCTCACCGCGACGAGGGGCCGGTGGTACACGCGGCCCGGGTGCGGCGCCACCACCAGCACGGAGGCGTCCACCTCGCGCACCAGGCGCAGCACCGTGGACGTGTCGGGCAACGGCACCACGGGGTACTTCGGGGGCGGCCGGCCCACCACCAGCACCTCCGCGCCCTGGTCCTTCGCCAGCTCCGCCGCCACGTTCGGCACATCCCCGACGCGCAGCTCCTCGCGCACATCCACGTCCGGCCGCTGTCGCAGCCGGCGACACGCGGACGCCACCGACCGGCGCAGACAGCGCTCCCCGGCCACCGTGCCGTCGGGGCCGTTGTGGCCATCCAACGGCGGGCTCACGTGCAGCACGCTGACGGCAGCCCCCTGCGCCAGCGGAAGCCTCAGCGCGCGGGCCAGCGCGAACTCCGACTGCAGGGAGAAGTCCATCCCCACCACCACCCGCTTCAACCCCCGCAGGGGCCGGGGCAGGCCCTCCGGCAACAAGGGCAGACCCCGTCTGGAAGTCACAGTCGGTCTCATCTCGGCTCCCTCCTTCCACGACCTCGCGGCGCGGACTCCGGGGCGGGGCGGCGCTCCACTCACGCGCTCGGGCAGGACGTCAGTGCACGGCGTCACGGGCTCCGCCTCACGCGCAGCCTCATGCACATACATTCAGGCCGGTCGGTGGATGTGCCACCTGTATCCCAGGGACGCCACTCCCGCGACCAGGCAACAGGGCCCCGGCGCCCGGCCGTCCCAGGCAATAGGACGACGCGCGCGTCACCCGCCCGACGCTGTCCGCTGTAACGTTTTCAGGGCGCCGATCCGTTTCGTGCACCGTGACGCGGGCAGGCGTGCGACCGAGGTCGCGGATTCAAACCCTTGGAACGTCCAGTGCTGAACACTGTCGCGGGGAAGCACCTCGCGGCGCGCGGCCAGCCCTTTGCAAAGACCTCCGTTCGGCAAGACGCCTTGCCACGGGCGGCGGGTTGGACGGCAGGAAGCAAGGGAGCGGGACATGCGCGGGGTCATCACGGGTCGTGAGGTGGTTGCCAACCTGGGGCTCATCTACCGGGAGTTCGGCACAGCCTGTGTGCTGCGCTGCCTCTGGGTGATGGTCAGCGGCAAGTCCACCACCTTTCTCGAAGTCGCGTGTCCCTGCGAGAAGATGCGCAACTGAAGCAGCAGCCCGTCACCTGAAACAGCTCGGGCCGCGAAGAAGCACGATGGCTTTTCGCGGCCCGAACGATTCGACGCCTGACTTCACCGGGAACTAGCGCTGATACGGATCCGCGTCACCGCGACGCACTTCCTCGCGCTCTTCCTTCTTGTCCTTGATGGCGTGCTTGATGTCCTCGATCACGCCCTTCACCTTGCCCTTGATCGTGTCGGCCTTGCCTTCGGCCTCCAGCGAACGGTCGCCGGTCGCGACACCCACGGTTTCCTTCACCTTGCCCTTGGCCTTGTCGGTCCACTCGCCCATGGCGTCCTCCTGACTTCGTGGTGTGAATCGTTGGTGAAGACAACGTGTGCATGACGCAGGCGGCCGGCAGGCGTCGATGGCCCGTCCGCCCGGCTGCCCTCCTCGCGGTGATCCGCCCGGCGGGAGCAGGCAGCGATGCCGAGCAACCGGCAGCCCTCAAGGACGAGCACCGACACGCTCCCCGCCCAGCCTACCCGTCGCGTCCCTGTGTTCCCCGGAGACCCGGGAGTCTCTGGCACAAGAAGAAGCAGTGTCGTTGACGACCCCGCTCTTCGCCCTCAGGCTGCTGATTCCTCTAGATCATCCTCCCGATGAATCAACCCACGACCCCGACCGCGGAAGCGCTGCTCTTCAAGCTGCTGATGCTGCGAACGCTCGTCGTGACCGTGGCGGTGGCGCCGGCCATCTACGTCGACATGCAGTTGTTGGACGTGGATTCGAGTTCGCTGGGCTTCGTGCTGGGGGTCGTCACGCCCATCGTCATTGGCGGGCTGGCGCTGGTGGTGCCCATTGGCGCGGTGGGTGCGCTGCTGCGGCATGCGCTGCATGAAGAGCCGGGCAACGCGCCGCAGCGGCTGCGTCGACTGTTGCGGCTGCCGGGCATCCTGACGTTCGTGGAGGCGCAGGCGGGCTGGTTCCTGGGCGGCATCTTCTTCAACGGTGCCATCGGTCTGGCGTTGGACCGTCCGCCGCGCGTCATCCTGGTGGGCGTGGCGGTGGCGATGAGCGCGGGCCTCTTCAGCGCGCCGCTCATGTACATGCTCTATGAGCGGACGCTGGCGGCGGTGACGCTGGAGGCGTTCCGCCGCGCGCCGCACGAACGCCCCGCCGGGGTGGGGATGTTCCTGCCCCGGCAGAGCTGGTTCCTGCCGGCCATCGTCGTGTCCGCGCTGCTCATCACCTGCATCACCAGCATCGCCACGTTGCAGTTGCGGCTAGAGAAGAACCTCAACGGGTTGGCGGATGACCTGGAGCTGTCGGGCGACTACCGGGGCGCGGCGCGGGTGCGTGCGCGCATCGTGCCGTTGCAGGAGGACCTGACGACGCCGGTGGCGCTGCTGGGTGGGTTCGCGGCGCTGGGCGCCATCTTCACCGCGGCCTGGGCGGCGCGCCGGCTGGCGCAGGGGGCGAAGGCGATTGGCGCGTCCCTGGATGCGCTGGTGGAGGGCCGCGCGTCGCCGCCGCAGTGGGTGTCCACGGACGAGCTGGGCGACCTGTCCGCGCGCACGTGGCTGCTCTACGAACAGTTGCAGGAGCTGCCCCGGTCGCTGCGCTCGTCGGCGGGGCACCTGGCGCAGGCGGGCACGCGGCTCACCGAGGCGAGCGACCAGCAGAACCGCACGATGTCGCGGCAGGCGGTGGCCATCCACCAGGCGCGCACCACGGCGCAGGAGATTCAACAGACGTCGAAGCTCGCGGCGAGCCGCGCGGGGAACATCCTGGAAGTGGCGGAGCGCGCGGCGGCGATGGGCCGGCTGGGCGAGGAGTCACTGGCGGGCACGGAGAAGGGGCTCGCGGACATCCTGGACCTCACGAACGGCCTGCACCAGCAGGTGAGCGACCTGGGCACGCGGGCGCGCGAGGTGGGCCGGGTGTCGGAGGTGGTGAAGTCGCTGGGGGACCAGTCGCACATGCTGGCCATCAACGCGGCCATCGAAGCGAGCCGCGCGGGCGAACAGGGCCGGGGCTTCGCGGTGGTGGCGCGGCAGATGCGTGAGCTGGCGGACCAGTCCATCAAGGCGACGGGCCAGGTGCGCGGACTGCTGGAGGGCATGGAGGCGGCCACGGGCGAGGCGGTGGCGACGGCGGACAAGAGCGCCCAGGGCGTGGAGGCCGCGCTGGTGCCGCTGCGCAAGAGCGGCGAGCGGCTGCGCGAACTCATCTCGCTGTCCCAGGAGTCCGCGGCGGCGGTGCGGCAGATCGCCGAAGCCGTGGCCCAGCAGCACGCGGGCGTGGATCAGCTCTTCAGCGCGGTCAGTGAGATGGACGAGCTGATGGCCGCCACGCTGCGCCAACTGGGCACCACGCAGGAAGCGGCGACCGCGGTGGAGCAGGCCACGGGGCAGGTGTCGCAGTTGGCGACACGGTACGTGTCCTGAGCGGGGCCTTGCGCCACGCCAGGGGCCGCTCCTAGATTTCGCGTCGGTCGAAAAACGGCGGACCGGTTCGGTGAGCCCCGGTCACTTCCATGGTGGAAGCACTTGTTCGACCTCCTTCGGGAGGAAGAACCCTCGGCCCTCTGACGGCACACGTGTGCCTTCGCGAGGCTCGCCATGAAACTGAATCACCTCGACCTTCAGGTCCCCGACGTCCAGGCCACCGCCCGCTTCTTCACGCGCTACTGCGGCTTCACGTCGCACGCGAAGAACCACGACTCCCCGGCCATCGCCATGCTCGGCGGAACGGATGGCTTCGTGCTCATCCTCCAGCGCCGCAAGCGCGACACGGACACCTTCCCGGAGGACTTCCACGTCGGCTTCCTCCAGGACTCCGAAGCCCCCGTGCTCGCCTTCCAGGAGCGCGTGAAGGCCGACGGCCTGGAGGTCTCCGACGTCATCCGCAACAACCGGGGCACCCTCGTCTACTGCCGTGCCCCGGGCGGCATCCTCGTCGAGGTCAGCTGCCGTCCCGGCGCCTGACGCACGCCGGAGCAAAGACAGACACCCGGCGCTTCAGCCCGCGAGGGCCTGGGGCGCCGGCTTCGCGTCATCCTCCAGCGGCGGAACGTACGGCCAGCCCGGCAGCGCGCCCTTCCCCGCCTCGCGCGTGAGGTAGTCCGCCGCGATGTTCGCGCTCTCCATGATGGTGAGCAGCCCGCTTCCCGGGTGCGTGCCGCCGCCCACGAAGTACAGGCCCTCCACCTGTGCGTTCTTCACGCGGGGCCGCAGCGGGCCCAGTTGCAGCCACGTGTGCGACAGGTTGAACACCGCGCCCCGGAACACGTTGAAATCGTCCCGCCACGTCTCCGCCGTGAAGTAGCGCTCCGCCTTCACGTGCTCGCGCACGTTCTTGATGCCCACCTTCTCCAGCATCTTCGGGATGCGCTCGCGCAACGTCGCTTCCGTCTTCGCCCAGTCCACCGGCCGCGCCGTGTTGGGCGTGGGCACGAGCACGTACAATGTCGAGTGTCCCTTGGGCGCCCCCGTCCCCGTCGTGTCCGACACGCCCGGGTTGCACACGTAGAAGGGCGGGTCGTCCACGTCCACCGACCGGTCCTCCAGCGCGTCCCGGTCCGTGCGCCGCGCGCTCTCCGACAGGTAGATGAGGTGGTGCGGCAGGTCCGCGTACGTCGTGTCCAGCCCGTAGTACGCCATGAACGTGCTGCACGAATACTTCGCCCGCTCCAGCGCCGCGTCCGTCAGCCTTCCACCTTCACGCGCCTCCGGGGCCAGCAGCTTCTGCGCCGCGTACGCCAGGTCCGCGTTCACCACCACCGCGTCCGCGTCCAGCACCTCGCCGCCCGCAAGCTTCACGCCCACCGCGCGCCCCGTCTCCACGCGCACGCGCTCCACCGGCGTGCCCATGCGGAAGGTGACGCCCAGGTCCTGGGCACACTTCATCATCCCGCGCGCCAGCGCCCGGAAGCCGCCCTGCACGTGCCACACGCCGAAGGCCAGCTCGATGAAGGGAATCACGCTGAACACCGACGAGCACGTCGTCGGGTGCAGGCCCAGGTACTTGGACGGATACGCCAGCGCGTACGTCATCCGGTCGTCGTGGAAGAACGAATCCAACTGATTGTAGAGCGTCTGCCACGGCTTGAAGCGCAGCGTGGGCGCCAGCCGCCAGGGCGCGTAGTAGCCCAGGCTCCCCGCGTTCGTGCAGATGAACTTCTCGTACGCGAGCGCGTACTTCTCCCGCCCGTCCTCCATCCATCCCTTCAGCGATTCACCCTTGCCCGCGCCGAACTTCTCCAGCTCCGCGCCCATGCGCTCCACGTCGCGCCGCGTGTCCAGGTGCGTGCCGTCCCAGAAGTGCACGCGCGTGTTCGGATCCACCGGGCTGAGCGTGACGTAGTCCTCCAGCCGCTTGCCCGAGCGCCGGAAGATCTGCTCCAGCACGCCGGGCAACTGGAGGATGGACGGGCCGGTGTCCACCGCGTACTCGCCGTCCTCGCCCAGCGTGAGGCCCTTCATCCGGCCGCCCGGCACCGCGTCCTTCTCCACCACGGTGACCTGGAAGCCCTGCCCCGCCAGGTTGATGGCGACCGACAGCCCTCCCGGCCCTGCGCCCACGACGATGACGTGCCGAACCATGGTCCTCACGATGCCCGGCCTCGCGCCGGCTGGCGACTGCTCCGACGGTACGGTTCAGCCGAAAAAGAGTTTCCCTTGCGGGATTCATGGCCGCTCGCCGGGCGTTCCTCCGGGGACGGAGCGCTCCCTTCACCCGGAGCGTTTTCTAGAAGACGGGGCAACATCCTGAATCCCCAGGGGGCCCCTCGTCCTGTAGCGTGCGACGCGCATCCATGAATCCCACCTCGGAGGCCCGCCCACAGGAAGTCCTGCTGTTCACCCTGGAGCGGCAACGCTACGGCCTGCCGGTGCAGGACGTGCGCGAGCTGGTGCGAGCCGCCCGCCTCACGCACCTGCCCCAGGCGCCTGACGTGGTGGAGGGACTGCTCAACCTGCGCGGGGAGCTCATCGCCGTGCTGGACCTGCGACGCAGGTTCCGCCACCCCGCGCACCCCCTGTCCCCCATGGACCACTTCATCATCGCCACCACTGGCCAGCGCCCGGTGGCGCTGCGGGTGGACCGCGCGGAAGGCCTGCGCGTCATCGCCCCCGATGAATGGGACGCGTCCCCCGGGGAGCTGCCCGGCGTGGGGTACGTGGCCGGCGCCGCGAAGCTGCCCGACGGGCTGGTGCTCGTGCACGACCTGCGCTCCTTCCTGTCCGAAGCGGAGACGCTGCAACTGGACACCGCGCTCGGAGCCCGGCCGGAGACCGCTTGATTGGCGGCATCCTGTCGTATGGCTTCAGGGAAGTACTCGCCCTGGTGGAGGAGCGCGCGGGGCTCGCCGCGCCCAGCTGCCTGGCCGCCGCCGAGGAAGGCATCCAGCGCGCCATGGCCCGCGCGAACCTGACGAACGTGGAGGTCTACCGACACCAGCTGGCCGTGAACAACGCGCTGCTGGACGACCTGCTCACCGAGCTCACCATCGGTGAGACGTACTTCTTCCGCACCCACGAGCATTTCGATCACCTGCGCCGCGTGGTGCTGCCCGAACTGCGCGAACGCCGGGGCCCGGACCATCTGCTGCGCGCGTGGAGCGCGGCCTGCTCCTCCGGCGAGGAGCCCTACTCCCTCACCGCGCTGCTGATGGCCGAGGGCTGGGAAGAGCACATGACCGTGCACGCCACGGACGTGTCGCGCACGGCGCTCGCCCGCGCCCGCGAGGGCCGCTACACCGACTGGTCCCTGCGCGGCCCTTCCGCGGACCGCATGCGCGCCCACCTCAAGCAGGAGGGCCGTCACTACCTGCTCAACCCGGACGTGAAGCGCCACGTGCGGCTGGGTTATCTCAACCTCGCCCTGGAGACGTGGCCCTCCGCGGAGAGCGGCATCTGGCAGTTGGATGTCATCTTCTGTCGCAACGTCCTCATCTACTTCAACCACGCCACCATCGAAGGCGTGGCGCGCCGCCTGTTCGCGGCCCTGGACGACGGGGGCTATCTGTTCTCCGGCCCCTCCGACCCGCCGCTGGGCGACTACGCTCCCTTCGAGGCCGTGCTCACCGACTGGGGCGTGCTGTACCGCAAGCCGCTCGCCGGACAGCACGCCACGCACTTCGTTCCCCTCCAGCCCCTGGCGCCCCTGCGCGCGGACGGCACGCCCTTCACCCCGGGACGCCCGGGCACTTCGGCTGACGCCGCACGCGTCGCTTCGGCATCGCGACAATCGTCGGGTTCCTTCGACGCGTCCCGCTTCGCTTCGGGTGAGGCATCGGGCGCCTTCGACGCGTCCCGCTTCGCTTCGGGTGCGGTTTCGGGGGATGCCTCGGGGTCGTTCGAGGGTGCGCGCTTCGCTCCGGATCAGGCGGCGGGTTCCTTCGAGGGTGCGCGCTTCGATTCGGGCGAGGCATCCGGGTCCTTCCCGGTCTCCAACGCCTTCGAGGCACGCGCCACGCCGGCCGCGGTCCCGCCCCGGCCGGTTGCCTCCGCGCCGAAAACCGCCGCCCGTTTCGCGTTGAGCGTGGAGGCGCGGGAGGGCGTGCAGCAGGCCCTGGCTCGCGGCGACTGGCGCGAGGCCTCCAAGCGGGCGGGCGCTCAAGCGGTCGATCCGGAGCAGGCTTTGGAAGCAGTGCGTTCGCTGGCCAACCTGGAGCCCCGCGCGGCGGTGTTCGCGTGCGGAGAGGCCCTGGTTCGTCACCCGCTGGTCGCCGGTCTGCGGTATCTGGAGGCGCTGTTGCTGCTGGGACAGGCGCGGCTGCCCGACGCGGAGAAGTCCGCCCGGCAGGCGCTCTACCTGGAGCCGGGGCTCGCCGTGGGCCACATGCTGCTGGGCCATGTGCTGCGCCGGCAGGACCAAACCTCCGCCGCCGCGCGGGCGTACCGGGAGGCGGAAGGGCTGTGTCGGAAGTTGCCGCCGGAGGCGCTGGTGCCGCTGGCGGAGGGTGAACGGGCGGGAGCCCTGGCGGACGTGGCGCGCGCGGAGTGGCGGCGCCTGGAGCTTGAAGGCGGAGGGGCCAGCTGATGCCGAAGCGCGAGGGAGTCATCGACTGGGAGAAGGCCCGGGCCCGGCTGGAGGAGTTGGAGCGCGCCACCGAGGCGCGCGAGGCGTTCTCCGACGAAGCGGCGAGCGAACAGCTCGACGCGCGCGCACGCGCCCTGGCCCGCCCGCCCGAGATTCCGGTGGTGCCCGGCAGCCAGCGCGAGGTGGTGCGCTTTCGCGCCGCGGGCCAGTCCTACGCGCTGGAGTCGCGCTTCATCCTGGAGGTGATGCGCGCCCCGGAGCTGACGCCACTGCCGGGCGCGCCGCCGCTGCTGCGTGGCCTGACGCTCCTGCGCGGCGAGGTGCTGCCCGTGGTGGAGCTGGCGCCGCTGTTCGGCCGGCCCGCCGCCAACGCCAACGGGCCGGTGCTGGTGGTGGGAACGACGCGGCCGGAGCTGGGGCTGCGCACGGATGAAGTGTCGGAGGTGGCGGTGCTGACGGGCACGGAGCTGTTGCCCGCGCCCCCCTCCCTGGAAGAGGAAGAGGGCGCGCTGGTGTCTGGCGTCAGCCCCGACGGCACGCTCGTCCTGGAGGGAGAGTCCCTCCTGGGTGACAGCCGTCTCGTGTTCGAGCTGTCCGAAGAAGGAGTCGCATGAGCATCGGGAATCGTATCGCGCTGGGATTCGGACTGTCCCTGCTGGTCCTGCTGGTGATTGCTGGCGTCGCCTTCCAGGGCGCGAAGCAGCTCACCAGCACGACGGAGGGGCTGCTGAGGGCCCATGAGAACTTCCGCGTCCTGCGCGAGGTGCGCGCGCTGCTGGTGGACGCGGAGACGGGGCAGCGCGGCTTCATCATCACCGGCGAGGACCGCTACCTGGGGCCCTACAACGCCGCGCTCAGCAACCTCCAGGAGGACCTGAGCAACCTGCGGACGGCCATGGCCGCGTATCCCGAGCAGCGCGCGCGGCTGAACCGGCTGGAGCCCATCATCAAGGCCCGACTGGAGCGGCTGCAGGAGGGCATCCGCCTGCGTCGCGAGAAGGGCCTGGAGGCCGCGGCGACCGTCGTCCAAAACGGCCGGGGCCTGGAGCTGATGGATCAGGTGCGCGACAACATCGGCGAGATGCTCGACATAGAGCAGCAGCGCTGGGAGCGCGACGCCGAAGAAGCCCGACAGGCCGCGCAGCGCAGCCTGTGGGTGCTGGGCCTGGGCACCCTGCTGGGCCTGGCCATCGTCGGCGTGGGCAGCTTCGTCATCACCCGGGGCATCACCGGCCCCCTGCGCAAGCTCACCGTCGGCGCGGAGCAGCTGGGCCGGGGAGAGCTGTCCCACCGCATCGACGTGAAGGGCCGCGACGAGATGGCGGACCTGGCGGGCGCATTCAACGCCATGGCCGACCGCCGACAGCAGGCCGAGGTGCAGCTCGCCAAGCAGGCCGAGCAGCGCGAGCACACGCTCAAGACGGTGGCGGAGTTCGTCAACCAGCTGGCCGGTGCGTCCTCTGAAATCCTCGCCAGCACCACCGAACAGGTGGCCGGCGCCCAGGAGCAGGGCAGCGCCGTCACGGAGACGGTGAGCACCATCGAGGAGATCACCAAGACGTCGGAGGAGGCCGCCGGCCGCGCCCGCGCGGTGAGCGAGTCCGCGCGTCACTCGGAGGAGGTGGGCCGCTCCGGCCGCCGCGCCGTGGAGGAGGCCGTGTCCGCGATGGGCGCCGTGCGCGACCAGGTGGAGTCCATCGCCTCGCGCATCCTCGCCCTGGCCGAGCAGGCCCAGGCCATTGGCGACATCATCACCACCGTCAACGACATCTCCGAACAGACGCACATGCTGGCGCTCAACGCCTCCATCGAGGCGAGCCGCGCGGGCGAGCACGGCCGCGGCTTCGCCGTCGTCGCCTCCGAGGTGAAGGCCCTGGCGGATCAGTCCAAGAAGGCCACCGCGCAGGTGCGTCAGATTCTCGGACAGATTCAAAAGGCCACGCACGGCGCGGTGATGACCACGGAGGAGGGCACCAAGAGCGTGTCGTCCGCCACGCGCGTCGTCACCGAGGCGGGCACCACCATCCAGCAGCTCGCGGACCTGCTCACGCAGGCGTCGCTCACCGCCGCGCAGATCGCCGCGTCCGCCAACCAGCAGGCCACCGGCATCGGGCAGATCCGTCAGGCGATGCATGACGTGAACCAGGCCACGCAGCAGGGCCTCATCTCGTCGCGCCAGACGGAGCGGGCGATGCAGGACATCAACTCCATGGGCCAGAAGCTGAAGGGGCTGCTCGGGGAGTTCGGGCGCTAACGCATGGATCGCGACCGGCTGGCGCAGGCACTGCTGGATTCGTTCCTGGAGGAGCTGGAGGGGCACGTCGTGTCCCTCAACCGGGACCTGCTCGCGCTGGAGCAGGCCCCGGCGCGCGCGCGGGAGTTCATCCCCGGTCTGTTGCGCACGCTGCACAGCGTGAAGGGCGCGTCGCGCGCAGCCAGCGCCAGTCTGGTGGAGACCGCCTGCCACCGGCTGGAAGAGGTGCTGGAGCCGCTCATCCACGGGCGCGTCACGTCGCCGGACCTGTTCGAGCTGTGCTTCGCCACGGTGGACGCGCTGGACGACGCGGGCCGCCGGCTGGCCTCGCGCCAGGACCTGGCCGGTTCGCCCCTGGAGTCCCTGCTGCCGCAGTTGGAGCAGGCCGCGCAGGGCGTGCTTCCCCCGACGCCCGCGTCCCCGGAGCCCCCGCCCGAAATCGCGCGGGCCACGCCGCAGCCCCCGAAGTCCCCGAAGAAGGTCGCTGAACCGCACCCCCCGGAGCCGGAGCTCCCCGTCCCCGCGGTGCTCAGCGGCGAAGCGCTACCGGTGCGCGTGTCCGGGCAGAAGCTGGACGCGCTCCTGGGCCGCAGCGGCGAGCTGCGCGTGGCGATGCTGCGTCTGGAAGGCCACGCCGAATCGCTGGAGTCCCTGCGCGACGACGTGGGCAGCCTGCGAGAGGCGGTGCGCGGCACGTCCTCCGAAACGACGCTGCGGCGGGTGGAGCTGGAATTGGCGCGGGTGGCGCGCGTGCTGGCGCAGGACCGCCGCGCGCTGTTCCAGTCCTCCACGGGCCTGGACGATGAAGTGCGCCGCTCCCGCATGCTCCCCTTCGAGGAGGGCTGCACGGGCCTGGAGCGCGCCGCGCGCGACGTGGCGCACGGCATGGGCCGGCGCGTGAGGATGGAGATCCACGGCGGTGGCCTGGACCTGGACCGCTCGCTGCTCCAGTCCCTGCGCGAACCCCTGCTGCACCTGGTGCGCAACGCGGTGGCGCACGGCCTGGAGGCGCCCGAGGAGCGCGTGCGCCACGGCAAGCCCGAGGAGGGCCGCGTGGTGCTGTCCGCGCGACTTCGCGGCAGCCGCGTGGAGGTGGCGGTGGAGGATGACGGGCGCGGCCTGGACCTGGAGGCGCTGCGCGAGCGCGCGCGGGTCCGGGGCCTGGAAGTCCCCGAGGACGACGTGGAGGCCGCCCGGCTCGTCTTCCTGCCGGGGCTGTCCACCGCGGCGAAGGTGACGGCGGTGTCCGGCCGGGGCGTGGGCCTGGACGTGGTGCGCGCCCAGGTGGAGTCGCTGCGCGGCAGCGTGGAGGTGGCCTTCAAGGCAGGCCAGGGCACCCGCTTCACGCTGGACGTGCCCCTGACGCTGAGCACCCTGCGCGTGCTGCTGGTGGACGTGGGCGGGCAGGTCCTGGCGCTGGCCAGCGAGGGCGTGGACCGGCTGTTGCGCCTGTCCCCCTCCGACGTGCGCGAGGTGGAGGGCCGCATGTCCTGGGTGACGCCGGACGCGCTGGTGCCGCTGGCGTCGCTGGCGGACGTGCTGGGCCTGCCCTCCGCTCCGCCGCGCGCGCGGCCCTCGGCGGTGGTGCTGTCGGCGGGCACCGCGCGGGCGGCGCTGGTGGTGGACGAGGTCATCGCCGAACAGGAGGTGCTGGTGCGCTCGCTGGGCTCGCGCGTGAAGCGGGCCCGGCACGTGGCCGCCGCGGCGGTGCTGCCGGATGGACGCATGGCGCTGCTGCTCAACCCGGCCTCGCTCGTGCGGGCGGCGGGTGGGCGGCCCTCCGCGCACTTCTTCCCCACGCCCAAGGAGCAGGTGGTGCGCCGGCGCGTGGTGCTGGCGGACGACTCGCCCACGACGCGCATGCTGGAGCAGAGCATCCTGGAAGGCGCCGGCTACGACGTCACCGCGTGCGCGGACGGGGCGGAGGCGTGGGAGCGGCTCCAGGCGGGCGGCGCGGACGCGCTGGTGCTGGACGTGGAGATGCCGCGCATGGATGGCTTCTCCGTCACCGAAGCCGTGCGCAATTCGCCCCGCTTCAACCGGGTGCCGGTGGTGCTGGTGACATCGCGGGAGAAGCCCGAGGACAAGGCGCGCGGGCTGCAAGCCGGTGCGAGTGCGTACATCGTGAAGAGCGCTTTTGATCCGACCAGCCTGCTGGAGACGCTGAGGCGACTGCTATGAAGAACGAACCGTTGCGCATCCTGGTGGCGGAGGACTCCCCCACCGCCCGCCGGCTGCTGGTGGAAATCCTGCGCACCGACCCGGCGCTCACCGTGGTGGGCGAGGCCAAGGACGGGCTGGAGGCGGTGGAGCTGTGCCAGCGGCTCCAGCCGAGCCTGGTGACCATGGACATCCAGATGCCGCGCATGGACGGCCTGGACGCCACGCGCCGCATCATGACGGAGGTACCCACGCCCGTGGTGGTGGTGTCCACGCTGGTGGAGCGCGACATCCAGACGTCCATGGCCGCGCTGCGCGCCGGGGCGCTCGCGGTGCTCCAGAAGCCGGTGGGCCCGGAGTCGCCGGACTTCGAGGCGGACAGCCGCCGCCTGCGCGACACGCTCAAGGCCATGGCCCAGGTGAAGGTGGTGCGCCGCTGGCCGGACCGCACCGCCGCGCCGCCCACGCCGGTGGAGGCGCCCACATCTGCGGGCTCCCGCCCGGCCGTGCTGGCCCTGGCGGCCTCCACCGGAGGGCCCGCCGCGCTGTACCGCATCCTGTCCGACCTGGAGGGCAAGGACCTACCCCCGCCCATCCTGGTGGTGCAGCACATCGCGCTGGGGTTCGGTTCAGGCCTGGCCACGTGGCTGGGCACGGCCACGAAGCTGCGGGTGAAGGTGGCCGAGGACGGCGAGCCGCTCATGGCGGGCACCGTCTACCTGGCCCCGGACGACAAGCACCTGGGTGTGACGACGGACCACCGGGCCCAGGTGTCCGGCGCCGCCCCCATCCAGGGCTTCCGCCCCTCCGCCAACTGGCTGTTCCGCTCCGTGGCGCGAGCGTACGGGCAGGCGTCCCTGTCCGTGGTGCTCACCGGCATGGGGCAGGACGGGCTGGATGGCATCCGGGACGTCCACCAGGCAGGCGGGCGGGTGATTGCCCAGGACGAGGCGACGTCCGTCGTCTACGGGATGCCGGCCGTCGTCGTGGGGGCCAACCTGGCCCATGAGGTCCTGCCGCTGGGGCAAATTGCACGCCGCGTCCAGGCCCTCATCCAACCAGGCGGAAAAGCCATTCCCTGAAGTGTCGCCTTAGCGAAATTCATCGGAGTTCTGCGGGGGGCGGAATGGCGGCCCTGGTGCGGAGTGTCAATATCGGGTTCCAATCAGGCCCCCCTCCCTGGCGTCTCCCTTCTTCTCGATGAGTGCTCCCACGACTGGTCTGGCCTACGAAGCGGTCTTCGCCGCCATCCCCGATCCTGCCTACCTGCTGGATGGCACGGGCCGGCTGGTGTCGTGCAGCGCATCCGGAGCGAGAGCCCTCGGGCGTGAGGCCACGGAGCTTCCGGGAAGCCACTGGAGCGAGCTGGGCCTGCCGTCCGAGGCCTTGAACGCGCTGGAGTCCGCGCGCGTCCGCGTGGTGACGCGGCGCGAGTCCGTCACCGTGGAGGCGCCCTGGCCGGGAGCGCATGGCGTGCGTCCGCACGCGCTGGTGCTCACGCCGCTGGCGTCGGCCGCGGACGTGCTGCCCTCCGTGCTGGTGACGGCGCGGGCGCTCACGGAAGCCGAGGCCGTCTATTCGCGCGCCCTGGAGCTGGAGCAGGCCGCGCGAGCTGAGGTGGAGACCGCCGAGCGCCGCCGCTCGTTCCTCTACCAGGCGATGACGACGCTGTTCACCCACCCGCCGGATCCGCAGGGCATGTACACGCTGCTCGCGCACCTGGCGGTGCCGGACCTCGCGGACTGGTGTTTGGTGGACGCGCTGGAGCAGGGCCCGTGGGTGGGCCGCGCGGCGGTGGCGTGCCTGGACCCGACGCAGCAGGAGCGCGCGAAGTACCTGCCCCTGCGCACGGAATTGCGCGACGACGCGCCGGTGGGCCTGTTGCGCGTACTGCGCACCGGAGAGCCGGAGCTGGTGCCCGCGGTGACGGATTCGCTGTTGCGCGCGGCGGCGGCGGAGCCCGCGCACCCGGCGCTGCTGGAAGCGCTCCAGGCGCGCTCGTACATGATCATCCCGCTGCGCGCGCGCGGTCACACGTTGGGCGCGGTGACGTTCGTGAGCTCCGGCTCCGGACGGCGCTACGGCCCGGACGACCTGGCGCTGGCGGAGGACCTGTGCCTGCGCGCCAGCCTCGCCATCGACAACGCTCGGCTGGTGGGTGAGTCGCG
This sequence comes from Corallococcus sp. bb12-1, assembly GCF_026626765.1. Lineage (NCBI taxonomy): Bacteria > Pseudomonadati > Myxococcota > Myxococcia > Myxococcales > Myxococcaceae > Corallococcus > Corallococcus sp. bb12-1. The sequence continues at coordinate 822,675 of NZ_JAPNJZ010000001.1, forward strand.
CCGGGCGGCCCGCGCTCGCGAGGACCTGCTCGCGGTGGTGTCGCACGACCTGAAGAACCCGCTGGGCGTGGTGCAGTTGGGCGCGGCGCTGCTCCTGCGCGGCACGGCGGGCAAGCCGGGCGGCGAGGCGGTGGCGAAGCAGGCCAACCGCATCAACGACGCGGCCGAGCGCATGTCGCGTCTCATCTCCGACCTGCTGGACTGGGGCCGCCTGGAAGCGGGGCACCTGCCGCTGGAGCTGGGCGAACACCCCGCCATGTCGCTGGCCACCGAGGCGCTGGAGGCCATCCGGCCGCTGGCGGAGGCCAAGGGGCTGCACCTGGAAGCGGACCTGCCGCCGGAGGCGCTGCGCGTGAAGTGCGACCGCAGCCGCGTGCTCCAGGTGATGGGCAACTTGCTGGGCAACGCGGTGAAGTTCACCCCGCCGGGCGGCACGCTCGCGGTGCGCGCGGCGACGCGTGGCGCGGAGGTGTCCTTCGACGTGCGCGACACCGGCAACGGCATCGCCCCGGACGCGCTGCCGCACATCTTCGACCGCTACTGGCAGGCGCGCGACGCGGCCAGCCGCGGCACGGGGCTGGGATTGGCCATCGCCAAAGGACTCGTCGAGGCGCACGGCGGCAGCATCCGCGCGGAGAGCACCCTGGGCACCGGCAGCATCTTCACCTTCACGCTGCCCGTGGCGCACCTGGGCGTGCCTGTCTCCATCACGCCCCCGGCGGGCATGCCGCTGTCACGCCCACGCGATACCTACGAGCACTGACGCCTTCAGCGCTCCTTTGTCCGCGTGCGCGCGGGCGGATTGAGCACCTGGCGCGTGTGCTCCAGGAACGCCCGGAACGCGGGTGACACCCGCGCGCGGCTGGGGAAGTAGAGGAAGAGCCCCGGCACCGACGCGGCGTACTCCTCCAGCACGAGCCGCAGCGTGCCCTCCTTCAACCGCGCAGCCACCTGTGACTCCGGCACGTAGCAGAGCCCCAGGCCGGCCTCCGCGAGCCCCACCCAGACGCGCTCGTCGTTGGTGGTGACGGCGCCCCGCACCGGCAGGCGCCACGTGCGCGAGCCCTTCTCCAGGTCCCACGGAAGGAGCGCGCCGGTGTTCGACGAGCGGTAGGCGAAGCAATTGTGCAGCAGCAGGTCCTTCGGCTTCTTCGGCGTGCCGTGGCGCTTCAGGTACGCGGGCGAGGCCACCACGACGAAGCGGAACGGCGCGGACATCCGCACCGCCACCATGTCCCGCTCCAGGTACTCCTCCATCCGGACGCCCGCGTCGAAGCCCTCCGCGACGATGTCCGCCTTGCGGTTGTCCACCACCAGGTCCAGCTCCACCTTCGGGTAGCGCTGGCAGAAGGAAGGCACCAACGGCGCGAGCAGGAACGGCAGCGCGCCGGACGGCAGCGTCAGCCGCAGCGTGCCCGTCACCTCTCCCGGCTGCGCCGACGCATCCTTGAGGGCCCCCAACGCCTGCGCGACCCCTGGTCCCGCCTGTTCCATCAGCTTCCGGCCCGCCGCCGTCACCGCCACGCTGCGCGTCGTGCGCGACAACAGCGGCACCCCCAGCCGCTCCTCCAACTGGCGCACCGTCTGGCTCAGCGCGGACGCGGACACCCCCAGCTCCGCGGCGGCGGGCGCGAACCCGCGGTGCCGGGCGACGGTGAGGAACTGGTGCAGGGCGTTGAGGGGCGTGACGGCCATTCCCAAGTTTTCTTCAAGAGTTCATCCGGATTCCACACCTTCTTTAGAGGCACACCGCCCCGTATCTCTCCTCGTGTCTCGCGACGACGCACTCCCTTCTTCCTTCCCGCGAGCAGGAGTCCTGTCATGGCATCCCCCACCCTTCCGCTGTCGGGCCGCATCGCCGTCATCACCGGCGCCTCCAGTGGCATTGGCGCCGCCACCGCGCTGCGCCTGTCCCGGGACGGCGCGAAGGTCGCGCTGCTCGCCCGCCGCAAGGAGCGCCTGGACACGCTGGTCTCCAGCATCACGCAAGGGGGCGGCCGGGCGCTCGCCCTGGGCGTGGACGTGCAGGACGCGAAGTCCGTGGCCGAGGCCGCGAAGGTCATCGCGGGCGAGCTGGGCGTCGTGGACCTGGTGCTCAACGGCGCCGGTGTCATGCGGCCCTCGCGCATGGACGAGCACCGCACGCGGGACTGGGAGGAGATGATCGACCTCAACGTGAAGGGCGCGGTGCGCATCGTGGAGACCTTCGTGGATCCGCTGCTGGCCGCCGCGAAGGCCGGCGGGGCGGCGGACCTCATCAACATCTCCTCCGTCGCCGCGCAGTCGGTATTCCCGAACTTCAACGTCTACAGCGCCACCAAGGCCGCCATCACCCACCTGTCCCGCCACCTGCGCGCGGAGCTGGGCCCCCGGTTCGTGCGGGTGATGGCCCTGGAGCCGGGCCTCGTGACGACGCCCCTGCATGACGGCAACGACGACCCGGGCGCCAGCGCGTGGCTGAAGTCCGCCCGGGAGACCCTCACCTGGCTGTCCCCGGAGGAGGTCGCGGGCATCATCGCCTTCGCCACCGCCCTGCCCCGGCACATCAACTTCCAGCAGCTCACCCTCATGCCGACCCAGCAGGCCTGAGCAGACCCGGACCGGGTCGGTCGCCCCCCTGTTGCCGCCGCCGGTCAAGCCGTGCCATGCAGTGCGCCTTATGTCCTTCATGCATCAGGCGCTGGTGTTCCTGGCCGCCACCGTCGTCGCCGTCCCCCTCTTCAAGAAGCTGGGGCTGGGCTCCGTGCTGGGCTACCTGGCGGCGGGCGCGGCCATCGGGCCGTATGGCGCGGGCCTCATCTCCGACGTGGAGAACATCCTCCACATCGCGGAGCTGGGCGTGGTGCTGCTGCTGTTCGTCATCGGGCTGGAGTTGCAGCCCTCGCGCCTGTGGAACCTGCGCCGGTCGGTGTTCGGCATGGGCGGCGCGCAGGTGGTGCTGACGGGCCTGCTGCTCGCGGGCATGGGCCGGGGGCTGGGCCTGTCCTGGGGCGCCGCCATCATCGCGGGCTTCGGCCTGTCGCTGTCCTCCACCGCGTTCGCGCTGCAACTGCTGGCGGAGAAGAACCAGCTCACCGCCGAGCACGGCCAGCTCGCCTTCGGCATCCTCCTGTTCCAGGACCTGGCGGTGATTCCGCTGCTGGCCGCGCTGCCCCTGCTGGGCCGGTCCGACATGCCGTCCACGGAGCCCGGCTGGCTCATGACGCTGAAGGCCGTGGGCGTGGTGCTCCTCGTGGTGCTGGCGGGCCGCTACCTGCTGCGTCCGGTGTTCCGCGCGGTGGCCTCCGTGCACAGCCAGGAGCTGTTCACCGCGACGGCGCTGCTGGTGGTCGTGGGCACCGCGGCGCTGGTCAGCGCGGTGGGCCTGTCCATGGCGCTGGGCGCGTTCCTCGCCGGCGTGCTGCTGTCGGAGTCCGAGTACCGCCACGAACTGGAGGCGGACATCGAACCCTTCAAGGGCCTGCTGCTGGGCCTGTTCTTCATCGCAGTGGGCATGTCGGTGAACCTGGCGCTGCTCGCGCGCGAGCCCTTGCGCGTGCTGGCGCTGGTGCTGGGCCTCACCTTCCTCAAGGCCCTGGTGCTGTACTGCCTGGGACGCGTGGGGCTGAAGAAGCCGGGCTCCGCGCTGAGCCTCGCGGTGGTGATTTCGCAGGGCGGTGAGTTCGCCTTCGTCCTGTTCTCGCTGGCGGTGTCCTTCCACGTGATGGACCGCCCGCAGGCGGACCTGCTGGTGCTGGTGGTGGGCATGTCCATGGCGGTGACGCCGTTCCTGTCCGTCGTGCACGAGCGCTGGGTGGCGCCGCGCTTCAAGCAGAAGGGCCCGCAGCGCGAGTACGACGTGTCCCCGGACCAGGACCACCCGGTCATCATCGCGGGCATGGGCCGCGTGGGGCAGGTGGTGGCCCGGCTGCTTGTCGCGCGCCGCATCGGGTTCACCGCCATCGACGCGAGCGCGGAGCACATCGACTTCATCCGGCGCTTCGGCAACCAGGTGTTCTACGGCGACGCGTCCCGGCTGGACCTCCTTCGCGCCGCCCGCGCGGACAAGGCCCAGGTGTTCGTGCTCGCCATCGACGACATGGCCGCGTCCCTGCGCACCGCGCAGATGGTGAAGGAGCACTTCCCGCACCTGAAAATCTATGCCCGGGCCCGCAACCGCGAGCACGCCTACAAGCTCATGGAGCTGGGCATCACGAACATGGTGCGTGAGACGTTCGACGCGAGCCTCGTCATGTCCAGCGACGTGCTCCAGGCCATGGGCCTCACCTTCACGGAGGCGCGCCGCACGGTGGAGCGCTTCCGCGAACACGACGAGTCGCTGATGGTGGAGACCTCCAAGGTCTTCAAGGACGAGAAGAAGATGATGGAAGTCATCGCCCGAGGCCGCCGGGAGCTGGAGCTGCTCTTCGAGAAGGACGAAGCCGAGCAGAAGTCGGCCTGAGGACCCCCATGGCTTCCGACACCTCCGCCACCTCCGACGCTGGACACCCGAAGTCCTCCTCCCGCCTCTACCTGTGGGTGCTGGCGGCCATCTTCGTCGGCGGCCTGCTGGGCCACTTCGCGCCCGCCACGGCGGTGAAGCTCAAGCCGCTGGGGGACGGGTTCATCTCGCTGGTGAAGATGCTCATCGCCCCGGTCATCTTCCTGACCGTGGTGCTGGGCGTCGCCAACGTGTCGGACATGAAGAAGGTGGGGCGCGTGGGCGGCAAGGCGCTGCTCTACTTCGAGGTCGTCTCCACGTTCGCGCTCGTCATCGGCGCGGTGGTGGTGACGGTGCTCAAGCCGGGTGCGGGCTTCAACGCGGATCCGAGCACGCTGGATGCCGGCGCCGTGGCGCGCTACGCCCAGCAGGCGCATGACCAGTCCACCATCGGCTTCCTGCTGCACCTCATCCCGCACACCTTCGTGGACGCGTTCACCGGCAACGGGGACCTGCTCCAGGTGCTGCTGCTGGCGCTGCTCTTCGGGTTCTCGCTGACGGCGATTGGCTCCGCGGCGAAGCCGGTGGTCGTCCTGTTCGAAGCGCTGTCGAAGGCCTTCTTCCACATGATTGGCATGGTGATGAAGCTGGCCCCGATTGGCGCGGGCGCCTCCATGGCCTTCACGCTGGGGGCCTACGGCGTGGACAGCCTGGGCCCGCTCATGCGGCTGATGGGCTGCTTCTATCTGGCGTGCGTCGTCTTCGTGCTGGCGGTGCTGGGCCCCATCGCGCGGCTGACCGGGTTCTCCATCCTGCGCTTCCTGCGCTACATCCGCGCGGAGCTGCTCCTGGTGCTGGGCACGTCCTCCTCCGAGTCCGCGCTGGTGCCGCTGATGCAGAAGCTGGAGCGGCTGGGCTGCTCCAAGTCGGTGGTGGGGCTGGTGGTGCCCAGCGGCTATTCGTTCAATCTGGACGGCACCAACATCTACCTGACCATGGCGGCGCTGTTCGTGGCCCAGGCGCTCAACGTGGAGCTCACCTTCACCCAGACGGCCACGCTGCTGGGCGTGGCGATGCTCACGTCCAAGGGCGCGTCCGGCGTCACGGGCGCGGGCTTCATCACCCTGGCCGCCACGCTCGCGGTGGTGCCATCGGTGCCGGTGGCGGGACTGGCGCTCATCCTGGGCATCGACCGGTTCATGAGCGAGGCGCGCGCGCTCACCAACTTCATTGGCAACGGCGTCGCCACCATCGTCGTCTCCCGTTGGGAGAACGAGCTGGACCGCGAGCGGCTGCGCGCCGAGTTGAGCGGTCAACCGCTGCCCGCCGCGCCCCAGGTGGACCCGGGCACGCCGTCGTAATCAATGGGGTTGGACGGCTTCGCGCACCGCAGCCTTCAGCACGTCCAGGTCCACCGGCTTGTCCAACAGCTGCTTCGCGCCCAGCAGGCGGGCCTCCTCGTGGGTCTCCGCGTCCGCGAAGGCGCTGAGCAACAGCACCGGGCAGGACACGCCCTGCTCGCGCAGCCGCTTCAAGGCCTCCAGGCCGGTGCGCCCCGGCATGCGCACGTCGCTGACGATGAGGTCGGGCGGCTCCAGCGTGCCACCTTGCCCTCGCATCATCGCCAGGTAGTCGCCCAACTCGAAGCCGTCCTCCACCTCCACCACCACGTAGCCCGCGCGCATCAACGTGCGCACCAGCAGCGCGCGCATCGCGTCGTCGTCCTCGGCCACCAAGATGCGCGCGGCGCGCGGCGTCTCTTCGCTCATGGGTGGATCATTCATCATCCAGAGGCGGAGGAGCACGGCCCATGCCATTCCGCCCTCCAGGGCGGCTGGACGTCCTGCCCCACACGCTCCGGGGCATCCTGCCCCCGTCGGGGCAATGTGCCCCAGGGCCTTTGGGGGACCTCACGTCTCGGGGGGCCGGACCTCCCTCGGAAGAGGGTGCTGGCACGGCCGATGCTCTTGTCCCCGTCAGCCCCGCACCCACTTCTCGCGCGGGCCTGAAACGGAGCACTTCCATGAAGCGCACTTCCGCCATCGTCCTGGGTCTGTCCCTGTCTCTCGCCTCCATGGGCGCCTTCGCCGCCGCGCCCAAGGCCGCCAAGGGCACCACCGCCACCCAGGCGAAGTCCGCCGTGAAGGCGAAGAAGGCGAAGCAGCCGGCCAGCCAGAAGCCCGCCGCCGCCCCCGCCGCTTCTGGTACCGAGTCCACCACCGGCGCGAACTAGTCAGAGTGTCGTGACGCCGCACCCGCGGTACCCATAGCGTACCTCCCCGGTCCGTGTGTTCCTTCCCCCTCACGCACGAACCGGGGGTTGCCTTTCATCGTGAAGCTCGCGCGCAAATTCACCCTGGCCCTTGTGTTGCTCGCCGTCGCGGTGATGGCCGGGCTCCAGGTGTTCCAGGTCAACCGGGAGCTGTCCCGGTCCGAAATCGACATGCAGCATGACCACCGACTGCTCGGTCACACGCTCGCCGGCTCCATTGGCAAGGCGTGGCAGCTGGCGGGCGAGGCGGAAGCCCTCACGCTCCTCAACCAGGCCAACCGATTCCAGGAGCAGGTGCGCCTGCGGTGGGTGTGGCTGGATGGCGGGCCTGGCTCCGGCTTCGCGCCCGCGCTGCCTCCCCAACTGCTGCGCAGCCTGCGCGCGGGCCATGACGGCTGGCTGACCGACACCACGACCACGCCCGGCGTGCTGCGCTCGTATACGCCGGTGTTCCTGGGTCGGCGCGCGGGCGCCATCGAAATCACCGAGTCCCTCTCCGAACAGCAGCAGCACGTGCGCACCACCGTGCTGGGCACCTCCATCGCCACCGCGACGCTGAGCGTGTTCTTCCTGCTGGCCGCGATGGCCATGGGCCGCAAGCTGGTGGGCCAGCCCGTGGAGCAGCTCGTGCATCTGGCCGGACGCATTGGCGAGGGCGACCTCACCGCGCGCGTGCCGCTGCGGCGTGCGAGCGGCGACGAACTGACGACACTGGCGGTGGCGATGAACCGGATGGGTGAGCAACTGGAGGAGACGCGGGCCAGGCTCGCGGAGGAGACGGCGGCGCGGCTGGCGACGGTGGAGCACCTGCGCCACGCGGACCGGCTCACCACGGTGGGGAAGCTGGCCTCCGGCGTGGCGCACGAGCTGGGCACGCCGCTCAACGTCGTCATGGGCCGCGCGAAGATGGTGTCCTCCGGTGAAGCGGAGGGCGAGGAGGTGGGCGAGTGCGCGCGCATCATCTTCCAGCAGGCGCAGCACATGACCGGCATCATCCGCCAGCTCCTGGACTTCGCGCGGCGGCGGGCCCCGTCGCGCGCGCCGGAGGACCTGTCCCTGCTGGCCGAGCGCACGCTGTCGCTACTCAAGCCCATGGCCACCAAGCGCGGCGCCACGCTGTCGCAGGAGGTGCCCTCGGGCTTCACGGTGGAGGTGGACGCCGGGCAGTTCCAGCAGGTGCTCACCAACTTGGTGATGAACGGGCTGCACGCGATGAACCAGCCCGGTACCTTGCGCGTGCGCTCGCAGGTCTTGCGCGTGAAGCCTCCCGTGGATGTGGGGGGGCCGGAACAGGAATGGGTGCGGCTGGACGTGGAGGACGAAGGCTCCGGCATCCCGGCGGACGTGCTGCCCCACGTGTTCGAACCGTTCTTCACCACCAAGGACGTGGGCGAGGGAACGGGGCTGGGCCTGTCCGTCTCCTATGGGATGGTGCGGGACCACGGCGGCTGGATTGACGTGAAAAGCGAGCAAGGCCGTGGGAGTTGTTTCTCCATCTACCTGCCGCCGGGAGGCAACGCATGCCAGGCCGCATCCTGATTGTCGAAGACGAACGAGAGATGCGCGTGCTGGTGGAGAAGGGCCTCCAGCGCCGGGGCTTCCAGCCCGTGGCCGTGGCCGCCGCGGACGAGGCCCTCCAGCGCATCTCCGCCGAGGACTTCGACACGGTGCTCACCGACCTGCGCATGCCCGGCATGGACGGCCTGGCGCTGTGCGAGCGCATCGTGCTCAACCGGCCGGACATCCCCGTGGTGGTGGTGACGGCGTTCGGAAGCCTGGAGACGGCGGTGGCCGCCATCCGCGCGGGCGCCTACGACTTCATCACCAAGCCCATCGACCTGGACGCGTTGGTGCTGGTGCTGGAGCGCGCCGTGCAACACCGCGCCCTGCGCGCGGAGGTGCGCAGGCTGCGGCAGGCCCTGGGCGAGCGCGAGGATGACGGCGCGCTGGTGGGAGAGAGCCCCGCGCTCAAGCAGGCGTACGCGCTCATCGACCGCGTGGCGGACGTGGACGCCACGGTGCTGATTACAGGCGAGAGCGGCACCGGCAAGGAAGTGGCCGCGCGGGCGTTGCATGCCCGGGGCCGGCGCAAGGAAGGGCCGTTCGTGGCCATCAACTGCGCGGCGATGCCGGAGCAGTTGCTGGAGAGTGAGTTGTTCGGCCATGCGAAGGGCGCCTTCACCGACGCGAAGGCGGCGCGCACGGGCCTGTTCGTGAAGGCGAATGGCGGCACGCTGTTCCTGGACGAGGTGGGGGAGATGCCCCTCACGCTCCAGCCGAAGCTGCTGCGCGCGTTGCAGGAGCGCGTGGTGCGTCCGGTGGGCGGGGACACGGAGATGCCGTTCGACGCGCGCATCGTGGCGGCGACGAACCGCGATTTGGAGTTGGCGGTAGAGGAGGACCGCTTCCGCGAGGACCTGTACTACCGGCTCAACGTCATCGGCATCGAGCTGCCGCCGCTGCGGGCGCGCGGCAACGACGTGCTGCTGTTGTCGCAGCGCTTCGTGGAACAATTCGCCTCGCGCACGGGCAAGCGGGTGGACGGATTGTCACCGGCCGCGGCGCAGCGGCTGCTGGCGTACGGGTGGCCGGGCAACGTGCGTGAATTGCAGAACTGCATCGAGCGCGCGGTGGCGCTCACGTCCTTTGAACAGCTCACGGTGGATGATCTGCCGGAGCGGGTGCGCAATTACAGCACGCCGCGCGTGGTGCCGGAGAACACGGACGCCTCCGAGCTGGTGACGCTGGAGGAATTGGAGCGCCGGTACATCCACCGCGTGCTGGAGGCGGTGGGTGGAAGCCGGACGCTCGCGGCGCGCATCCTGGGTGTGGACAGGAAGACGCTCTACCGCAAGCTGGAGCGCGGCGACGGGGACGGCAAGGACGCGGCGCGCGACGCGAAGAAGCCCTGACCCTGGCACGCCGGATGCTCCTTCTCTTCGGACAGCGCGAACGAGGAGGAGCACCCCATGGTCTTCCAGGACACGACGCAGGATGTGCAGTGGGAAGAAGCCCCGTGGGCGCCGGGCCATGAAGCCCCGGTCACGCGGCCCCAGGTGTTGCTGGCCGAGGACGACCGGGAGATGCGCCGCATGCTGGTGCGAGCGCTGGCCCGGCGCGGCTGTGACGTGCACGATGTGCCGAACGGGCGCGAGCTGCTGGACACGCTGACGCGGGGACTCGCGGGCGTGGAGGGCGCGGCGCCGGACATCCTCATCACGGACGTGCGCATGCCGGGCGTCACCGGTCTGGAGGCCCTGGCGCGCCTGCGCCGCGTGGACTGGGCCACGCCCGTCATCCTCATCACCGCCTTCGGCGACGCCGCCACCCACGCTGAAGCCCACCGCCTGGGCGCCGCGTTCGTCTTCGACAAGCCGTTCGATCTGGACGTGCTGTGCGAAGCGGTGCGGGGCCTCATCGGGGAGGACTGAGCCTCCACGCGGGAGACGGGCACAGCGGACCTCTTGCTATGCTTCCGCGCATTTGAGGCTCGCGGAAATGAACATCGTGATGCGTCTTCCACGGCGACTGCGGGACAGATCACCGCGATGGATGAGCCATGAGGCCCCGTGTTCCGACCGAGAGACCGTGTCTTGAGGCACTCGCTCCTTCTGCTCTGTGCGTTTCTCGGAGGCTGCGCCTCACGACCACCGCTGCCCCTGCGGGTCCCCGCCGAAGAGGCGGCCTGGTTCAAGTTCCCCGCCAGCCTCGATGCGTCGGAACAGGTCGTGGTGCCCGCGACGGTCGCCGCAGCCATCCAGTTCGCGATGGAGGACTTCCGACCGCGCGACACGAAACCCCACCGTGGGAGCGATCCGGTCGAAGCGTGCCTGTATCAACGTCAGTCGTTCGACGTGGAGGCAACGCCATCGGTGGAGGACATCGTGCTGGTCCGCTTCTCCCTGAGCCCCGGCGCATGCATCGAAGAGGGCCCGGTCATGGACATGGGCTCCACCTATGCCGTGGATCCGCGACGAGAACGCATCGTCGCGGTCCAGCCCGGCACACCTCCCGCCGAAGCGGCGAGCTTCACCTTCCCCATGGAGCTGCCGCTCCAGGGACTGATCCACATCGATGGCAACACGGCCGCAGCCATCCAGCTCGCCCTGGACCACTTCCTTCCGTGGGAGGCGCCACCCTCCAGGCAGCCCGCGTGTCTCGACCGGCGCGACTCCTACGACGTGACCGCTGCCCCCGGCCCCGAAGGCGTCGTGCTGGTCCAACTCGTCGTCGATGATCAGCGCTGTCCTCCAGATCCCAGCGAGTCGGTGGAGGCCACCTCGGGCAAGCCCCTCCAGGAAGTCGTGCTCTACGCCGTGGACATCCGGACCCAACGGCTGCTCTCCATCGGCAGGCGGTTCCAGCGGCACCCCTGACCCGGGTCTTCTCGACCCACACCCGGCTCGCGCGACCTCTCTCTTTCGCGAGTGTCGGAGAATTCATCCGCTCTCGTCACAACCATCCACCATCAGCGCACGGCTGGAGGCACAGGGAGGGGCGAGCGGTGCGGAAGCAGGGTTTCCCCTCGGTCCAGGGCCACCCGCTTTACCGCCGGCGGAGTATGGTTCTGGACGGATGCGCCTCTCTTCCTTCCAGCCCCACGCCGGATGTCTCGCGGACGACCTCGCGCGGAATGAGGGCGACGGGAATCTCCCTGACCCGTTTCCTCCCGAAGGATGCTCCTGCTTCATGGAGATCCACCCCGCCGGATTCCCCGGAGGGGCCTGTCGGGACACCCTCCGGCACCCTTTCGTGTTCCATCCCTAGAAGGAACACCCGTCCCCCACACCGAAACGACGATGGCCCACGTCCCCGCCAGCCCGCGTTCCCGCCCTCCCGCCCCGTCCGCGCCGGGTGCGTCTGGCCTGGGCCTGCTCGCGCTGCTGGATGGACTGCCCGAGGCCTTCCTCGCCGTGGACGCCGGCTGGCGCGTCACCTACCTGAGCTCCCGCATGCGCGAGTTGCTCGGGGACCGCGCCCAGCCCGGCGATGACGCGCGCAAGAAGGTGGCGAAGCTGCTCGCCCTGGGAGAGCACCTCCGCCTGGATGCCCCCGCCACCGAGCAGTCCTCCGTGCGCTACGAGCACCGCTGGCCCGAAGGCGACCTCTGCTTCGACGTGAGCATCCGCCCCGTCGAAGGCGCCCTCCTGGTCCACTGCCGCGACATCACCCACGAGTACCGGGCCCGCGGTGAATTGCAGCGCGCCGCCCAGCTCTTCCAGGCCGTGCTGGAGGGCACCACCGACGCCATCTACATCAAGGACCTGGAGGGCCGTTACCAGATCATGAACACCGCGGGTGCGCACGCGCTGGGCCGCACCGTGGCACAGGTGCGCGACCACTCCGACGCGGAGCTGTTCCCCGCCAACGAGGCCGCCGTCAACCGCAAGCACGACCGGGACGTGCTGGAGGCGGGCCACCCCCTCACCTACGAGGACGCCCAGCAGGGCCCCGACGGTGAGCGCGTGTGGCTGACCACCAAGGGCACGCTGCACGACCCCGAAGGCCGGGTGTTCGGCTTCTTCGGCATCAGCCGCGACATCACCCAGCGCAAGTGGGCCGAGGAAGAGGTGCGCAGGCACTCCGAGTTCCAGGAGCACCTGATGGGCATCATCAGCCACGACATCCGCAGCCCGCTGGGCGCCATCATGAACTGGTCGCGCGTGCTCGCGGCCGGCGGCCCCGCGGAGGAGACGGCGCGCACCAGCCAGCGCATCGCCACCGCCGCCGTGCGCATCGAGCGGCTGACGCGCCTGCTGCTGGACTTCACCCGCGCGCGGTTGGTGGGCGGCGTCGTCATTGAACCGCGCGGCACCGACAGCCAGGAGCTCTTGGGCAAGGTGGCGCACGAGTTCCGCGTGGCCTTCCCCAAGCGCCACATCGTCCTGGAGCACAAGGGCAACACGCAGGGCCAGTGGGACCCGGACCGGCTGGCCCAGGTGGTGTCCAACCTGGTGGAGAACGCCCTCAAGTACGGCCCGCCCGAAGCGCCCGTGCGCCTGACCACTCGCGGCCTGCGCACCAAGGTCATCATCGAGGTCCACAACGAGGGCCGCCCCATCCCGGAGGCCCTGCTGCCCCACCTCTTCGAGCCCTTCCGCCAGGGCCCGCAGACGACGCGCACCCTGAAGATGAGCTACGGCCTGGGGCTCTACATCGTGCGGGAGATCGTCCACGCGCACGGGGGCACCATCGAGGTCGCCTCCACCGAGAAGGACGGCACCACCTTCACCGTGACGCTGCCGCGCCGCGCGCCCCCCAAGAAGGGCCCGCCTCCCGAGCCGCCCCCGCCGCCTCCCGCGCACCAGCCCTGAGGCCGGCCTTCAGGGGATGAAGCGCTCCAGGAGCGGCACCAGCGCATCCAGGGGCGCGCTGCCCTGGGACAGGCCCGCTTCGTCCACCACGCGCGGCATGCCGTACACCACGCAGGACGACTCCGCCTCCGTGAGCACCACGCCGCCCGCGGCCCGCACCGCCCGGGCGCCCACGAGCCCGTCCTCGCCCATGCCGGTGAGCACCAGCGCCACCGCGTGCTCCGCCCACCCCGCCGCCACGCTCTGGAAGAGCACGTCCACCGAAGGGTGATGCGGGGTGCCCAGCGGATGGCGGTCCAGGCGCACCAGGTCCAGGGCCCCCCGGCGCTCCACCTTCAGGTGCATGCCCGCCTTCGCCAGCACCGCGCGGCCCGGCACCAGTTCCAGGCCGTCGCGCGCCTCCACCACCTCCAGCGCGCTCTGCGTGTCCAGCCGCTTCGCCACCGCTTCCGTGTAGCCCGCGGGGATGTGCAGCGCGAGCACCACCGGCGCCGGGAAGTCCCGGGGCAGCGCCGACAACAACCGCGTCAGCGCCTGCGGCCCGCCCGTGGACGTGCCCACCGCCAGCAGCTTCGGGGACGCCCCGGTGCCCACGCGCGCGGCGCGGATGGAGGCGCCACGCTCCGCCTCCTGCAGGTAGCGCGGCATCGCCCGGCCCGCGACGCGCACCTTCTCCACCAGCTCCGCGCCCAGCTCGTAGAGCCGCTCGGTGGCGAGCGCCGTGGGCTTGTGCACCATGTCCACCGCGCCCGCCTGGAGCGCGGACACCACCAGCTCGCTGTCGGCGTCGGTGCTGCTCACCACCACCACGCGCGGCGCGTCCGGCATGCCCGCCAGCGCCTTGAGCAGGCCCAGCCCGTCCAGGGCCGGCATCACCAGGTCCAGGGTGATGACGTCCGGCTTGAACTCCGCCACCCGCTCCAGCGCGTCCAGCCCGTCGCGCGCGGTGCCCACCACCTCCAGGCCCTCCGCGTCCGACAGCACCTTGCGCAGCACCTTGCGCGCGAACGCCGAGTCGTCCACCACCAGCACGCGCAACGGAGTCGGAGGCGTCATGACTCCGCCTTGCGGTAGAAGAACGAACCGCGCCGTTCCTCGCAGTGCAGCGCCGTGCCGAAACGCATCAGGGACTCCGACGTACCCACCACCAGTTGCCCACCGGGCTTGAGCACCCGGGTGAGGCCGTCCACCACGCGGCGCGCGGTGTCGTCCTGGAAGTAGATGAGCACGTTTCGGCACAGGACGGCGTCAAAGCTTCCCGGCTGCGGGAAGTTCGCGGTGTCCATCAGGTTGAGCTGCTTCCACTCCACCTTCGCCACCAGCTCCGGCCGCACGCGCGGACGGCCGTCCACGACGTCCAGCCAGCGGCCCTCTACTCCCTTGGGCAGCGCGCGCAGGCAGCGCAGGTTGTACTCACCCGCCCGCGCCCGCTCCAGGGCCCGGACGCTCAGGTCCGTGGCCAGGAGCGACACGTCCCCCAGCACGCCCTTCGCGTCCAGCATCATGGCCAGCGTGAGGGGCTCCTCGCCGGTGGCGCACGCCGCGCACCACACGCGCGGCTGCTGGCCGGCGCGGGCGGCGGGCACCAGGACTTCGTCCACCAGCACCTGCAGCGCCTGGGGCTCGCGGAAGAAGTACGTCTCGTGGACGAGCAGCGAGTCCACCAGCGCGTCCAGCGCCGCGCTCCCCTTCGGGTCGTAACGAAGGAAGTAGTAGTAGTCGAGCAACGAGTCGAAGCCCGCGTCCAGCGCCCGCGACGACACCTTCTCCGCCATCAGCTCCCGGTCTTCCGGGCCGTAGTGCAGCCCCGCGCGCTGCTCGATGAGCATCGCGAGGATGGTGAAGACCTGCGGGGACAACGGCAGCGAGGTCATGGGCAGGGGACTCTCAACGCCCCAGCGCCAGCAGGCAGGCCCGCCGCACGTCGGCGTCCTCGTCTCGGTGGGCCGCGCGGTCCAGCGCCTCGCGCGACTCCACGGTGCCCAACGCCGCCACCGCCGGCGCGGACGCGCGCCGTCCCGCGGGGCTTGCTCCGGCCAGCGCCTGCATCAGCGCCGCCCGCGCATCCGCCCGCCGCATCCGCGCGAGCGCCGCCACCAGCAGGGGCGCCGTCGCGTCGTCCGCCACCTCCAGCGCCGACAGCAGCCCGGCGAGGCGCCCGTCCACCGGCAGCGCCAGCGCGCCCACCACCTGCTCGCGCAGCATCACGTCGCCCAAGAGCGACACCAGCGCCTGCGTGGCGTGCTGCCCGGTGCGCGTGGCCAGGAAGCCCACCGCCGCGCTGCGCACGCTGTCGTCCCGGTCCCCCGCCGCCCTCAAGAGCGCGGGCAGCGTCTCCGGCGCGTCGTACTCCGCCACCGCCGACAGGGCGACCAGCCGCGTGGCCGGGTCGTCCGAGTGCACCGCCTCCAGCAGCACCGGCAGCGCGTCCGGGCGCCGGGCCACGCCCAGGCCCAGCAGCGCCGCGCGGCGCACGTCCGCGTCCGTGGACGAGGCCGCCCGCCGCAGCGCCGCCATGGCGCTCTCCGTGTGCAGGTGCGCCAGCGCGTCCACCACCGCCACGCGCACCTGACCCGCGTCGTCGTTGGCCAGCGCGACGATGGCGTCCGCGGCCGCTTCCTCGTTCAACTTCCCCAGCGACTGGCACGCGTAGTAGCGCACCCACGGGTCGCGGTCGTTCAACCCGCCCAGCAGCGTGGAGGTGATGCGGGCCTGCTTGTCCGTCTGGCCCAGCGCGCGCATCGCCGTGGCGCGCGTGCGTTCGGATTCGTGGCTCGCCGCGGCCAGCAGCGCGTCCACCGCCCGGGGGTCGTCGATGAAGGGCAGGCCGTAGATGGCCGCGTCGCGCAGCCGCTCGTCCGGGTCCCGCATGGCCAACAGCAGCGCGTCCAGGCCGCGCGGATAGCCGAAGTAGGCCACGATGCGCAGCGCCGCGCGGCGCTGGCGCGTGTCCGCCGAACGCGCCGCTTCCAGCGCCAGCGTCTCCGTCGTCTCGCTGCCCAGGGACTGGATGGCGCCCACCACCGCCTGCACCACGCGCGGGTCCTCGTCCGACAGCCGCACGAAGAGGGCCTGCACCGCGGACGTGTCACCAATGCGCGACAGCGTCTCCGCCGCCAGCGCGCGCACCATCGCGTCCCGGTCCTCCAGGCACAGCAGCACGTCCGGCACCGCCGCGGACCGCTTGCCGACAAGCGGCAGCAGCACCCGGCGCCGGGAGCTGTCGCCCTCGCGCAGCGCCTGGAGGATTTGAGCGTCCGCGTCCGCGCCCAGCTCGCCCAGCCCCGCCGCGGCCGCGCGCGACACGCCCAGGTCCTGCGAGTCCAGGAGCTTCAGCAGGCCCGACGCCGCGTCCGCGCCCCCTGCCCAGCCCAGGAGCCGCGCCACCGCGGTCTTCTCCGCCGCGTCCGCGCCGGAGATGACCTGGGCAAGCCTGCGTCCGGTGGGGTGCGGCTCCGCCGAGTTGGAGCGCAGCACCGACGGCACCATGCGCGCGCCGCCGAAGCGCGCCACCTGCGCGTCGTGGATCTCCACCAGCGCCACCGCCGCCACGCGCACCACCGCGTCGTTGCCCCGTTGCAGCAGGCCCACGAGCGCGGGCACCGCGGCCTCCTGACCGGTGCGGCCCAGGGCCCGGCAGGCCTCCAGCGAGTAGAACGGATCCGACAGCAGCGCCATCAGCGCCGGCACCACCGTGGGGTCGCCCGAGCGGCCCAGCACGTCGATGGCGGGGAAGATGCGGAAGAAGTTGCCGCTGCCCAACGAGGCCAGCAGCGCGTCCACCGCCGCGCCGCCGCCAATGCGGCCCAGCGCCTCGATGGCGGCCACCGCCACGTTGTCATCCGCGTGCACGGTCAGCCGCGCCAGCAGCGGCACCGACTGGCGGCTGCGGCGGCGGCCCAGCACCTGGGCGGCGTCGCAGACGATGGCCGGGTTGGCGTCATCCCCCAGCACCTCCACCGGCCCGTCCACTTCACCGGTGGCGGCCACCAGCGCGTCCACCGCCGCGGCGATGCGCGCTTCGTTGTCCCGCTGGTGGATGAGCACGTCGCACAGGGGCTGCACCGCGGGGGTGCCCAGGCGCGCGAGCGCCGACACCACGGCGCGGCGCACCGCCCAGGACGGCGCGTCCAGCCCGGCCAGCAGCGTCGGCAGGCTGGAGGCCCCCTTGCGGGCCAGTTGGTCTACTTCTTCCACCCGCGCGCGGTCGTCCGCGGACAGCGAGAGCGGGTGTTGCCGCACGGTCGAATTCGTCGTCACGCCTTCTGCTCCCGGGGAGCCCGGGACACGGCCGCGTCCTTGCCTCCCAAAAGTCCATTCAGGTGGGCCAACCCCTCCACCTGTTCACCCTGGAGCTTCGCGAGCTGCCCCAGCCGGCCCGCCACCTCCTTCACCTCCTGGGCGGTGATGGCCGTGGTGCGCGCCTGCTGGGCCGTGGTGACGGCGATCTCCCGCGAGCGGCCCCGCATCTCCTCCACGGACCTGCCCAGTTGTTCGGCCACCGTGGCCTGCTCCTGCGCGGCCTTCGCCACGGAGGCCACGCCAGAGGCCTGCTTCGTGGCCGACGTGGTCAACACCGACAGCGCATCCGTCTGCTCATCCAGCGCCCGCGCCGTCGTCCTGGCCACCCGGCGCACCTCCTCCGCGCCGCGCACCAGCGAGGACAGCGCCTGGGCCTGCTCCTCCGTGGCGCGCGTCACCTCCTGCGCGAGCTTCGCCACCTGGCGGGTGGCCACTTCGCCCTGCTTGAGGGCGCGGCCCTGCTCCACCATCGCGCGCGTGGACTGGGCCACCTCCTTGCGCGTGGCGTCCATGGCCCGGGCCACCTCCTGCGCGGCCTTGGCCTGTTCGGCGATGCCGGTGATGGCGCGCTGGGTGGCGGACGCCACCTCCTGCGCCACCGTGCCCAGGGCGGTCACCTGCTGTCCCTGCGCCGCCACCGCGCCGCTCACGCCCTGCACCAACTGCCGCATCTGCACCGCGCCCTTGGCCAGGTCCGTGGCCGCCGCGGCCTGCTCCTGCATCGCGCGCGACACCTTCTGCGCCACCTCCGACAACTGGGTGTTGGAGCGCACCGCTTCGCGCAGCGCCTTGGCCTGGTCCGCGGTGGCCTGCGTGGTCTGCCGCGCCATGCGCCGCATCTCCGTGCCGCCCTGGGCCAGCGCCTGCGCGGCCTGCGCCTGCTCCGTCGCGGACGCCGCGATGACGCGCCCCTGTTCGCTCACCTTCGCGGTGGACAAGGCCAGCGACTGCACCGCCTGCACCTGCTCCGCCGACGCGCGCGACGCCTCGCGCACGTTCTGGCCCAGGTCCTCCACGCCCTTGAGGATGGTGCCCAGCGCCTTCTCCGCGTCCCCTGCCAGCGCCGCGCCCTCGTCCGCCGCGCGCACGCCTTCACCGGTGGCCGTGGCCGCCTCGCGCGCCGTCGTCTGGAGGCCCCGGACGATCTTCGCCACGTCCGCGCTGGCCGCCGCCGCCCGGTCCGCCAGGGCGCGGATCTCCTCCGCCACCACCGCGAAGCCCCGGCCGTGCTCCCCCGCCCGCGCCGCCTCGATGCTGGCGTTGAGCGACAGGAGGTTCGTGCGGTCCGCGATGAGGTTGATGGTCTGCACGATGTCGCCAATCTCCTCGGCGCGCCGGCCCATCTCCTTCATCACCCCGGACGACTCCACGATGGACTGCCGGATGCGGCCGAAGCCAGCGATGGAGCGCGCCACCGTGACGCCGCCCTCGCGCGCGCTCACGCCCACGCGTTCAGCGGCCAGCCGCGCCTCCTCCGTCATCTGCGCCGCGCGGCGCGTGGACGTCTCCAGTTGCGCGGACGCGGTGGCGCTGGTGGACGCCAGGCCGTTGATGCTGTCCGCGGCGCGGGCCACCGCCTGCGCGGAGCGCGCAAGCTGTTCGATGGTGGCCGCGTTGGTGTCCACCACGGCCGCGTTCTTCTCCGCGGTGGCGGCGACCTCCTCCACGCTGGCGGCCACCTCCTCCACGGTGGACGCGGTGGCGGAGGTGTGCGCTTCCAGGGTGCGTGCGTGGTCGGCCACGCCGCGCACGCTGCGCGCCACCTGTTCGGTGGTGGAGGCCGTCTCCTCCACGCTGGAGGCCATGGAGGCCGCGTCGCGCGACACCTCGTGGAGCGTCCTGCCCAGCGACACCACGGCGCCGGACACCTGCGCCATGCGCTCGCCCACGCCCTGCGTGTCCGTGGACAGCCGGCTGATGCCCTTGGACATCTCCTCGATGGTGGCGGCCACCTCTTCCGTGGTGGCGGCGCTCGTCTGGTTGCGCGCCACCAGGTCCTCCACGGTGGCGTTCATCTCCTGCACGCTCGCGAGCAGCTCCTCGCTGGAGGCGGCCAGCTCCTCCGCGTTGGCGCTCACGCCCTTCACCGAACGCGCCACCTCCTCCACGGTGGAGGCCGTCGCATCCGACGACGCGGCGAGCAGCACGGCGTCCTTGCGCACGCTGGCCACCGACGCGGTCACCTCCTGCATCGCGCCCGCGGTGGCCTCCGCCTCCTGCTGCACGCCCCGGGCGGATTCGCTCATCGCGCGCTGGCTGCGCACCAGCGACTGCACCGCGGCGCTCGTCTGCTCCACCTGCGCGGCCACGGATTCGATGGCGATGCGCACCTGTTCGCCCGACGCCGCCTGTTCGTTGCCCGCGGAGGCCAGCCGCGCCGCGAGCAGCTCCGTGGACTGCACCAGGCCCGCGCTCTCCTCCACCTTGAGCGCGGTGCGCTCCGCCACCGCGCGCGCATCCTCCACCCGGGGGGCGCTGCTGCTACCGTTGTCCGTCGACATCCGCGGTCTCCTCCCCCATCACCCGGGGAAAATCGATGAGCATCACCAGCCGCGGGCCCACCTGCGCCACGGCCTTCACGAAACCCTTCGCGCGCTCCACCACCATGGGCGGAGGCGGCTGGATGGTGCGCGGGTCCAACTTCAGGACTTCGCGCGCGCTGTCCACGAGCAGCCCCACCGTGCGCTCGCCCAACTGCCCCACCACCACCCTTGAATCCAGGGTGGGCGTGCTCGGCGGCAGCCCGAAGCGGGCCCGCGCGTCCACCACCGGGATGACCCGGCCCCGAACCTGCACCAGCCCCGCCACGTGCGCGGGAGCCCCTGGCACTGGCGTGGCGCCGGTGAAGGACTCCATCTGCACCACGTCCGCCGCGGGCATCGCGTACTCCGTCCCGTCCACCTTGAACAACACGTGCAGCACGGTCATGACGCCCACCCTCCCGAGCGCGCGGCGCCCATCCGGCGGCCCACGCGCGCCGCGCCGAGCGCGCCCAGGTCCAGCACCAGCGTAGGCTTTCCGTCGCCCAGGTCCGTGGCGCCCGCCACGCCCGCCACGCGCACCAGCGGATCCTCCAGCGGGCGCAGGACGATCTCCTGCTGTCCCAGGAGCCGGTCCACCGCGAACGCCACCGGCTCCCCGCGCTGCCGCACGATGAGCGCCTTGGTGCCCCGAACGCCGTCCGCGTCCCCTGGCGCCGTCCGCTCCAGCAGGCGCTCCAGTGACACCAGCGGCACGGCCGCGCCGCGCCGCTCCACCAGCCCCAGGCCGTCCGCGCCCGCGGGCCGCACCACCTTCAGCGCGTCCACGTCGATGAGCTCCTCCACCGTGCCCACCGCCACCGCGTACTTGAGGCCCGCGCATTCAAAGACGATGGCGTCCACCAGCGTCACCGTGAGCGGCACGCGCAGGGTGAAGGTGGTGCCCGCGCTCTTGCGCGTCTCCATGCGCAGCTCGCCGCCCAGTTGCTCCACGACGATGCGCCGCACGATGTCCATCCCCATGCCCCGGCCACTGGTGCTCGTGGCCTCCTGGCGCGTGGACAGCCCGGGCCGGCACAGCAGGTCCAGCAGGCCGTCCACCGACTCCGGCACGGGCGCGTTCGCGGCCTTCGCCACCGCCCTCGCATCCACGCCCCGGCCGTCGTCGCGCAGGGTGATCTCCAACTGACCGCTGGAGCGCGCATGACAACCCAGGCGCACCAGCCCTTCCGGGGGCTTGCCCGCGGAAAGCCGCTCGTCGGGCAGCTCCAGCGCGTGGTCCACCGCGTTGCGCACCAGGTGCACCAGCGCGGGCATCAGCCGGTCCGCCACGGCCTTGTCCAGCTCCGCGTCGCCCACGTCCAGCTCCAGCCGCACCGCCTTGCCGGTGGTGCGCCGCAGCCCGCGCACCAAGAGGGGCAGCCGCTCCAGCACGTCCCCCACGCGCACCATGCGCAGCCGCAGGATGGCCGAGCGCAGGTCGCGCAGCTGCCGGCCGTTCTCCTGGAGGATGGCCGCCAGTTCGCGCGTGGGCGCCCCCGCCGCCGTGAGCGCCGCCACCGCGCGCGTCAGCCGGGAGCGGTTGACCACGAGCGCCGCCAGCCACTCCATGGCCTCGTCCAGTCGCGACACCTCCACGCGCAGCAGGCCGCCGCCCCGGCGCACCTCCGGCTCGTCCAGCTCGTCCTCGGGACCGGGGACTCCAAGCGCGCCGGGGACTCCGGACACCGGGGGGAGCAGCGCTGGGGACGGTCCGGCCGCCGGGGTCGACGAAGCCGGGCCAGCCGCCGGGGGCGCCAGGGGCGCGGCCACCGCCAGCGAGCGCACCGTGGCGGGAGCGCCGCCCACGGCCTCCAGCAGCGCCGCGTCCTCCGAGTGGGTGAGCAGCAGCAGCGCGAACGCCAGCGACGCTCCGCCCGCCGCGGCGCCGGACAGGGGCAGCACCTTCACGATGTCGCCGTGCTTCGCCACGCGCTCGCGCACGGTGTTGATGTTGAGGCCCTTCGCGGCTCGCTCGGAGGAAGGCACGAAGTCCAGCCGCACCGCGCGCTGGCCTCCCGCGAGCCCGCCCTCCAGTTGTTCACGCTCCGAGGGCGCCAGCCTGGAAGCGAACGCGGCCTCCGCGTCCAGCACGACGGCCCTCGGCCCCCGGGGCGCTGCCTCCAGCATCTGGGGCCCCAGCGCCTCCAGCCGCTCCAGCAGGTTCGCGGGCGCGGGCGAGGCCGGCTTTCCGGCGCCCAACTGCCGCACGCGCTGTTCGATGGCGCGCAGGCCCTCCACCAGGGGCTCCACGCTGGATTCAGGCAGGCGGCCGCCCGCCTGATCCGCCACCCGCAGGGACGCCTCCATCCAGTGCGCCACGGAGACGATGGGCTCCACGTCCACCATGGCGGACAGGCCCTTGATGGTGTGCAGGGCGCGAAACAGCTCCCGCACGGCGCGCGGCTGGGCGGCACCCCGGCGGACGGCCTCCTCCACGGCGAGCAGGTCGCGCTGCGCGGAGGCCAGCAGCTCGTCCACCTCCGCCAGGTAGGCGGGGAGGAACTCCGCGAACTCCCCGGGTGTCGTCACCCGCGCGGCGCCTCGTCCGAAGCCTTCTCCAGCAGGGACCGGGCCGCGCCCTGGAGGGAGTCCGGGGTGAAGGGCTTGGTCATGAAGAGGCTGGCGCCAGCACCCAGTGCACGCTCGCGCGAGGCTTCGTCCCCGCGGGTCGTGACGATGATGATGGGCAGCGCGCGAAGTTGATCCTGCCCCCGCACGAACTCCACCACCTCGATGCCGCCGATGTCCGGCATGTTGAGGTCCAGCACGAGCAGGTCGTAGGCCTTGAGCGACAACTGCTCGATGGCCTCCAGCCCGCTGGACGCCTGCGTGAAGCGGCTGTCGGGATAGGGGCGCAGGCAGGCGACCACCATCTCGCGCATCACCTTGCTGTCATCGACGACGAGTACCTCGGGCATGGCGTCCTCTGGAAACGACCGACCAAGCTAGATCGATTCCGGACTGCTGAAAGAAATGAGTCATCGCGCGCGGGCCGAGCGTTGGCTTCTCCACGCACCCGCGCGCCGGTATGTCACGAAGCCCCGGCGACAGCACGCGGCGCGCGTACACCATCCAGCCCCCATGCCCGCCCTCCCCGCCCGGATCGACTTCCGCACCATGCCCCCACCACCGCCGCCCCCCGACGCCTTCTTCCCCCTGCCCCCTGGAGACACCTCCACGGCAGGAGAGCCCACACCGTGCGTCTGGGTGGTGGACGACAGCGCCAGCGAGGCGCGCTTCATCAAGAGCGCGCTGGGCACGGGCTTCCAGGTGGAGACCTTCCCGGATGGCGCCGCGATGCTCGAACGCCTGCACTCCGGGCGGGCCCCGGACGTGGTGGTGCTGGACTGGGAGATGCCGGGGATGTCCGGTCCGGAGGTCTGCCAGTTCCTGCGCGGCCAGTCCGAAACGGAGGCCCTGCCGGTGTTGATGCTCACCGCGCACGGCCGGCCGGAGGACCTGGTGCAGGGCCTGCGCGCGGGCGCCAACGACTACGTGGCCAAGCCCTTCCGCACGGAGGAGGTGCGCGCACGGGTGAACGCGCTGGTGCGCGGCAAGCGGATGGTGGACGCCGTGCGGCGCGCGGACCGCGAGAAGGCGGAGGCACTCGCGCAACTGGACTCGCTGCTCACCTCCTCGCCGGTGGGCCTGTCGCTGCTGGACCGGGAGCTGAGGTTCGTGCACGTCAACGCGCGGATGGCGAAGCTGGACGGGCTGCCCCTGGATTCCCACGCGGGGAGGACCTTCGCGGAGGTCCTGCCCTCCCTGGCGCCTCAGTTGGAGCCCGTCATCCGCCGCGTGCTGGAGACGGGAGAGCCCGCGGAGGAGCTGTCCGTGTCACTGAAGCGGGCGGGGCCCGACGCGGCCGACGGCGACATGCACCTGATGGTGGGCTTCCACCCGGTGCGCACGCCCGGGGGCGAGGTGCTGGGCGTGGGGTCCGTGGTGGTGGATGTCACCCGGCACAAGCAGTCCGAAGGGGAGCTGAGAGCGGCGGCGGAGTTCCGCGAGCGCTTCCTGGGCATCGTCGGTCACGACCTGCGCAACCCCCTCAATGCCATCCGCATGGCAGCCAGCTTCCTCATCGCCAGCGAACAGGTACCTCCCGCGCTGGTGCGCACCGTGGGGCGCATCATCAGCAGCACGGACCGGATGACGCGGATGATCACCGAACTGCTGGACTTCACCCGCAGCCGGCTGGGCGGCGGCATCCCCCTGACGCCGGGGGCGACGGACCTGGGGCTGGTGGTGCGCCAGGTGGTGGAGGAGTTGGAGCTGGTGCACCCGAACCGCACCGTGCGGGTGGAGTCCACCGGACCGCTGGGCGGCCGGTGGGACGCGGACCGGCTGGCGCAGGTCCTGAGCAACCTCCTGGGCAACGCCCTCCAGTACAGCCCGCCGGAGTCCACCGTGGAGCTGTCCCTCCAGGGCGGACCGGAGCTGGCCGTCGCGCGGGTGAGCAACCGGGGCAACCCCATCCCCAAAGAGGAGCTGAGCATCCTCTTCCACCCCTTCCAGCGCGCGCAGACGGGCGCCCACGTGCCCTCCGGCCTGGGCCTGGGCCTCTTCATCTCCGACCAGATCGTCCGCAGCCACCGGGGGACCCTGGTCGTGGAGTCGGGCCCGGAGCGGACGGTCTTCACCATGACCCTGCCGCGCGCCCCCTGAAGCTCCGAAGCTGCTCCGGCACCGGGGCCTGGAGGCCTTCTGGCGTCACGCGCCTGCCCGCCCCCACCCCGCCCGACCTGCCACGCGGGTTGGAATTTCCCGGTCCCCTGCCCTACCGTGGACGCGTGTCCACCACGCAACACTCCACCACCCTGCTGCTCGTCGAAAACAACCGGGACGTCCGCGAGGCGCTGAAGGAGATCCTGGAGTCGGAAGGCTACCGGGTGCTCCCGGCGGTGAATGGCCAGGACGCGCTGAACGTGCTGGCGCGCCAGGAGCGCATCCCGGGCCTCATCCTGCTGGACCTGGTGATGCCGGTGATGGACGGGCACGCCTTCATCGAACACCTGCGCCGCACGGGCGCGCTGGCGCTGACGCGGGTGCTGGTGCTGACGGCGCACCCCACGCTGCCGCTGCCGCACGGGGTCTCCGGACGGTTGGGCAAACCGGTGCGGCTGGAAGAGCTGCTGGACGCCATCGCCGTGCACGCAGCTCCCGCGGCGTGAGCGGGCGGCCCGCGCGAGCCGTCAGGCGGACTGGCAGTGCCGGGCCACCAGCGCGAGCAGCTCCGTGATGTCCACGGGCTTTCGCAAGAGGCCCACCGTGCCCGGAGGCGCCTTGGCCGTCGGGTGCGCGGTGAGCATCAGCACCGGCAGGTCCTGGTAGCGGGCGTCGTCGCGCACGCGGTGGAGGAACTCGTGTCCGTCCATCACCGGCATCATCAGGTCCAGCAGCACCAGACACGGGCGGGGCACGTGGGCGAGCGCGTCCAGGGCCAGTTGCCCGTTGGCCGCCTGCACCACCGCGTAGTCCTCCATCTCCAGCAGCTCCGCCACCACTTCGCGCAGGTCCGGTTCGTCGTCGACGATGAGGATGGTGGAGCGGGGCGTCGTTCTCAACACCTGGACAGCCTACGCAGGTCGCACCGGCATCGCCAGCAATGACGCCGCGTTGTGTATCCCTTCCGTCTCGCGCAAGCCCTCCCGCGCGCCCCTCCGCTGCCGGCCAGACGTTTCATCTTCCGGGAAAACAGACGTCCCGGCGTTGCACCCGGGGGCGGCAGCCCTACCCGTCCCCTTGAGCCATGAACCTCATCGCCGACCTCATCGAAGCGAACCTGGAAGTCCTGGTGCGGCGCTTCGTCGAGGAGACGCGCGGCCGGGAGAGCAGCCAGGGCCTGAAGGCGTCGGAGATCATCACCACGCTGCCGGAGTACCTGCGCATGGTGGCGCTCATCTGCCGGCACGGCCCCACGCCGGAGCGCCTGGAGACGCGCAAGCGCCTGGAGGAGGTCCACATCAACCTGCGCCTGCGGGTGGGCGCCACGCAGGAGGACGCGACGGATGAGTACACGCTCATGGGCCGGCTCATCCCCCGGCTCTGGGACGACGTGGGGCCCGAGCACAAGCCCGCCGCCTCCGACCTCCAGTGCCTCTTCCAGCAACTGGAGGACGCCATGGACCACGTGGTGGTCCTCTTCTCCGGCTACTCGCTGGAGGACCGCCAGCGGGAGAAGCGCTTCCTGCGCCAGTTGGACGCGCTCGCGCCCCAGGCGCTGGAGGCGCACGAGGACGCGCAGGCCCGGCTCCAGCCGCTCGTCGACACCGTCATCCGAGCGCTGGAGGCCGCTGGCGCGGAGCTGTTCCTGATGGAGCCGGGAAGCACGGTGATGGTGGCCGTCGCGAACTCGGGGCGGGACGTCCCGCACGCGAGGCGCCGCCGGGTGGATGCGCGGGGGCCCTCCTTCCTGGGCAGGGTGACCCGCTCGGAGGAGCCGCTGGTGCTGACCCAGGCGCACGGCCTGCCGGACTCCGAACGCGAGGGGCTGGGCAACGAAGGCTGGAGCACGCTGCTGGGCCTGCGGCTGTGGCCCCACGGCAAGCTGATGGGCGTGCTCTGCGTGGGCTTCGCGCAGGCCCGGCCGGTGACGCCCCAGACCAAGCGCTTCCTGGAGACGCTGGTGGACTACCTCTCCAGCATCCTCGACCGCGCCCTGCTCATGGGAAAGGGAAAGGGAAAGCTCCACGAGACCCACGCGCAGCTGGCGAGGTCGGAGACGCGCTACCGGCTGGCGACCCAGGCGGCCTCCGATTCCGTCTGGGATTGGGACCTGACCACGCAGGAGGTGACCTGGAGCGGAGGCGTGCAGGACCTGCTCGGCTTCACGCCGGAGGAGACGGGACCCACCGCGGACTGGTGGGTGGGCCGCATCCACCCCGAGGACCGCGAGCGCGTGAAGCACGGCATCCACGCGGCCATCCAGGGCACGCAGTCCCGCTGGCAGGACGAGTACCGCTTCCTCACCCGCCAGGGCGACCCCGTGCGGGTGCTGGACACGGGCGTCATCACGCGCGACGCGCAGGGCCGGGGCATGCGGATGGTGGGCGCCATGCAGGACATCACCGCCCGGAGGAAGACGGAGGCCGGTCGCGAGCAGTTCCTCCAGGAGGCCCAGACGGCGCGCGTCCAGGCCTCCGCGGAGCGGGCGTTGCGGATGATCCGCGACCTGCTCGACTTCACCCAGGCGCGCCTGGGCGGAGGGATTCCCGTGCAGTGCCAGGACCTGGACCTGGACCTGGCCACGGTGGTGCGGCAGGTGATGGAGGAGGTGCAGATGAACTTCCCCGAGCGCGTCCTCCAGACCTCCATGCCGGGCCACGAGGCGTGGGGCTGCTGGGATCCGGACCGCATGGCGCAGGTGCTCACCAACCTGCTGGGCAACGCACTGAAGTATTCGCCGGAAAGCACGCCGGTGACGGTGCGCGTCCAGGGCACGGAGCGGGAGGTCCTCCTGGAGGTGCACAACGCGGGCGACCCGATTCCCCCCGACCTGCTGCGCCGCCTCTTCCAGCCGATGCAGCGGGGGGTGCCGGGCATGGACCTGACGACGCGCAGCGTGGGGCTGGGGCTCTACATCGTGCAGCACATCGTGCAGGCGCACGGCGGCACCATCGACGTGATGTCCATGAAGGAGGCGGGGACGACCTTCACGGTGAAGCTGCCGCGCGACGGGGCGAGGCAGGCGACCAGGGGATAGGGCAGCCCTGGAGACCGGGGCAGCCGGTGGAGCACGCCGTCGCTGGCCGCGCCTTCAGCGCGGACCGCGTGCCTACGCTTGGAGCATGCCCACGCATTCGACGCTGGAAGACACCACAGCCAGCCCGTCCTGGGTGGACGTGACGGTGCCGGTGCGCGACGGGATGGTGCACTGGCCAGACAACCCGCCCATCCAGGTGTGAGCCCACACGGAGGTGCTGCTGCGGATGCGGGAGGTGGGCATCTGCGGCACGGACCGGGAGATCGCGTCCTTCCAGTACGGAGACCCGCCGCCGGGGGAGGACCCTCTGGTCATCGGCCATGAGGCCCTGGGCGAGGTGGCGGCGGTGGGGCCGGGGGTGACGAAGCTGCGGCCGGGGGACCTGGTGATTCCGTCGGTGCGCCGGCCGTGCCTGCACGCGGAATGTCTGGCATGCCGCGCGGGGCGACAGGACTTCTGCGTCACGGGGGACTTCCGGGAGCGCGGCATCAAGCAGACGCACGGCTTCCTCACGGAGATGACGGTGGAGGAGGAGTCGAACCTCACCGTGGTGCCGCCGGACCTGGCGGAGGTGGCGGTGCTGACGGAGCCTCTGACCATCGCGGCGAAGGCGGTGCAGCAGGTGAAGACATTGCAGCAGCGGCTGCCGTGGGAGCCGTCGCGGCAGCGGGCGGTGATATTGGGCGCGGGGCCGGTGGGCCTGTTGGGCGCGATGACGATGGTGGCGCACAACTTCGAAACGTATGTGTATTCGAGGGAGGGCCAGGACAGCGACCGGGCGGACCTGGTGCGCTCGTTCGGCGCGGGCTACGTCTCCGGGGAGGAAACGGCGCCGGAGGACCTGGGCAGGAAGCTGGGCAACATCGACCTGTTCTACGAGGCAGTGGGCAACGCGCAGCTGGCGTTCACGGCGCTGGAGGCGTTGGGGCCGAACGGGCTCTTCATCTTCACCGGCATTCCGCCCCTGGGCGCGCCCACGAAGCTCCCGGCGGATCAGCTGATGCGCGACATCGTGTTGGAGAACCAGTTGGTGTTCGGCACGGTGAACGCGAGCCGCAGCGCTTACGCCCTGGCGCTGCGCCTGCTGGGGCAGTGCATGTCGTTGTTCCCGGAGAGCGTGAGGAGGCTCATCACCGCGCACCGGAGCATCGACGAAGCGCCGGGGCTGCTGCTGCACCGCACGGGCATCAAGGAGGTCGTGCGGCTGGCCTGGAACTGACGGCGCCTACGTGGGAGCGGCTTCGGGTGCGGTGAGCGGGTAGAGGGTCCTGAGCTGGATCCGGTGATGCCAGGCCGCGAGGTAGGGCTTGCCGTCGATCAGGATGGCGACCTGACGGGGAGGTTCGGGCTGCTCCTGGAGCCAGGTTTCCGCCTCCTCGCGCGTGGAGAACGAGGCCACCGGCGTCTTGGCCTTTTCCCACATGTCTTGCAGGTAGAACTCGAGGATCGGGCTGGAGAGCAGCCTGCGCGTGCCCTTGCCCAACTCTGGCAGGTCCCTCACGGAGAAGTAGTCGCCCGCGACCAACACGGACGCTCGGTCGGGAACCGAGGTCTGCGCCATCAACCACGCATCCGCTTCCGCTCGGGTATCGAAGGAAGCGAACACGAGCGGGGGCTCGTGCTCATCGACGCTCTGGCGATACGCCCGGAATGGCTGGGATAGCCCCATGGCATAGATGAAATGGAGCGCGTCGATCGCCACCTCCAGTCGCAACTTGTCATCCTGGGATTGAGATTCCGACCAGAGCCGCCCTAACAACTCCCGCGCTTCAAGGGGCATATCGTCCTGCTTCATGGCATGGCTCCCATCACCACAGGCGCCACATTGCTGTCTCCGCTCGCCAGAAGCGCCGCGGGCGCGAGGATGATCAGCCCGGCCCCGGCGGAGACAACGACGAACGCAACTCCCGCGATGACAACCACGCTCCCGACCAGGATGCCTCTCTGATTGCGCTCCAACCAGTCCACCGCCGCGTCGACCGCCGAGAACTGCCTTGGCTTCCGCTCCTGGAGTTCTGAGCAGTCCATATAAGGCTGGTTGCACAGCCCCTCACAATGTGACTGCTTGCCCCCCTTCCCCCTGTCTGAGGTGGTGACGTGACCGTAGCCCCGAGCCACGGGCCGCGCCATGCACGCCCGGACACACTCCCGGTTCTCCGCGTCGCAGTCCCGGCTTCCCGCCGCCGTGAGCACAATTCGTCGGCCGCCTCCGGCTCCAGGCTTCAGCAGATAGCGGACCAACTCCACCTCGTCCACGGACCGCCAGGAGTGGACCCTTGTCCCATCCGGCTGCTCCTGGATGAAGAGCACAAGGGACCGGAGCTCTTCAGCTCCGAGTGAGATCTTCTGTCGCCCCGCCCCACACGAGGACAGCAGCACTCCCATCAGGACCAGCCACAGCCTCTTCATGGCGGGAGCCCGTAGCACAATCGGATGACGTGCGACGGCGTTTCACACCACCGGCGTCAGCAGGTGCGGCCCACTCCCACGGGGGAGGGCCTACGTCTGTCTGGAACGCATTCAACTGCCGCACGGGCATCAGGGAGGTCGCGCGGCTGGCGTGGAACTGAGGGCGCCTACGTGGGAGCGGCTTCGGGTGCGGTGAGCGGGTAGAGGGTCCTGAGCTGGATCCGGTGATGCCAGGCCGCGAGGTAGGGCTTGCCGTCGATCAGGATGGCGACCTGACGGGGAGGCTCGGGCTGCTCCCGGAGCCAGGTCTCCGCTTCCTCGCGCGTGGAGAACGAGGCCACCGGAGCCTTGGCCTTTTCCCACATGTCTTGCAGGTAGAACTTGAGGATCGGGCTGGAGAGCAGCCTGCGCGTGCCCTTGCCCAACTCCGGCAAGTCCATCACCTTGAAGTATTCACCTGCGACCAACACGGCCGCCCGATCGGGAACCGGATTCTGCGCCATCAGCCATGCATCCGCTTCCGCGCGGGTATCGAAGGAAGAGAACACGAACGGAGGCTCTTGTTCCTCGATCGCTTGGTGATACACCCGGAAGAGCTGGGATTGGCCCATGTCGTAGATGAACTGGAGCGCATCCATCGCCACCTCCAATCGCATCTTGTCATCCTCGGACGAAGATTCCGTCCAAAGCTTCCCCAACAACTCCCGTGTTTCAAGGGAGATATTGTCTCCTTTCATTGCACGACTCCCATCACGATCGGCACAGCGTCGTCGTTCAAAATGCTGGCGTCGGCAGGTACAGCACACTTCCACGCGGGAAGGCCCCCACGTCCGTCTGGAACGCATTCATCAGCGGCGCCGTGCCCGCGAGCGCCTTCTGGAACTCCTCCGCTGCCTCCGCGCCGCCGTACTGCCCACCCAGCTCCGTGGCCCGGGCACGCAGGTCCGCCTCCACCTCCTCCGCCGTCGCGTAGCGCTCCGCACGGTCGCGCTTGAGCAGGCGGTGGAGGATGGCGCGCAGGGCGGGTGACAGTCGGAGCATCAGCGACTCGATGTCCTCGGGCCGGTACGCGGCGGCGTGCGTGACGATGTGGATGTATTCGCTCGTGAACCGCCCCGCCTGCTCCGCCACCATCATCCCCTGGAGCACCCGCTGCCCATCCGCGTCCGTCAGTCGCGCATCCAGGTCTCCCATGAGGACACGGGGCAGGCTGTACAGGTGCAGGCTCGTCGCCAGCTCCAGCAGGATGAGCCCCAGCGAGAACAGGTCCGAACGCGCATCCGCGGCCTCGCCGAACAACACCTCCGGAGCGCCATAGAAGGCCTGTCCATGCGGACGCGTGATGCTGGAGGGCACCCGGCCCGGCAGCCGTGAGAAGGCATCCCCCAGGTGCGTCAACGCCAGTTGTCCGTCCGGCCCGAACCGGATGCCCTGGGGATGCAGGTCGCGGTGCACGAAACCCAATGGCAGACCGCGCTCATCCGCTTGCCCGTGCAGGAACGCGAGCAGCGAGGCCAACTGGAGCCCCACGTGCAGCAGGAAGGCTTCGGAGTACGCATGCACATACACCAGCGGCAGCAGCGACACGTCGCCCAACGTGTAACCCGGGACGTGCTCCCATTCCACGTACAGGACGCCCGCCGATTCATGGACGCCGTTCAGCCGGGCGATGCGCGGATGCTGGAGGAGCCGCGCGAGCGTGACCATCTCCTGCATCCGAGCCCGGGGGTCCCTCAGTCGCGACACCGTCCGCCCACCCAGGGACAGCCCCTGGATGAACACCGGCACGGGTTCACGCCCGGGCTGCCGTCGCAGGGCCATGAACTGCTGCTCCCCGTGACTGCTTCGCCGCAGCACCTGCGTCAGCTCGAAGGCCTTGGAGCCCGTCTTGAACAGCACTTCGGGAGGAGGATTCACCGTCCTGGAAGGACTCATGCCGTGCAGGCTCCTTGTCATCCACGCGGACGCAGGCATCCGGGGAGAACAAGGACAAACTACCTTCCAAGTCACCTGGAAGGGGAGAACCCAAGGAGTAACATTAGAATAATTTCAAAACCCGGAATCTCCAGAAGCATGATTCACGGGAAGGCATGCACCATGGTGTAGGCCCAGGTCTTGGGCATCCTGACCGCGCCGGCCTTGGATCCCGGAAGCCACTCTCCGCCATCGCGGTTGCCATAGACGAGGCAGACCGGGACGACGCGCCGGTCCGGCAGCTCCGCCCGGGTGTAGCGACCGGTCACCCTCCCCCCGCCCGTCCAGAGCTGCCCGTACAGACGGGTTCCCGTGGGCAGGTCCCCGAAGCTTTGGACGGTGAGGCTGACGATGGGGCCATCGCGGACGACGAGCTCTTCCGAGCTGTCGCCTGGTTGATGGATGTCCGTGAGGATACCGGCACCGCCGCCCTCATACATTTCAAGCTTGCGCATCGCCTCCAGCGCCCCTGCGGGACAGCGGCTCGGGTCGGGGCGGACCTGTACTCCCGGGCAGGCGGTGAGGGCCATGGCGCCAGCGGCCAGGGTGCACCGCTGGAGCTTCCCGAGCGCACCGGAGCGCACCGGGGAGGATTTGACGGCCGCCTGCTGCGGCGCACGAAGGGTCATGTCTTCTTTCTCCTGCTGGAACGGGGCGGGTGGGGAATCCCCCGCCAGAGGCGCGCGAGCTTGGTCCGGTCCAGTCAGCGGCGCCATTTGCCGGACGCCCCGCACCGGGGCCAGGGCTCCCGGGACGTATCCCAGGCGCCACGCAGCGAGCCCCGCGAGCAGCGGCCCCACCAGCAGCACGGCGACCAGCCCCCACCGCAGCGGGTGCGAACGCCCAACGGATCCACGCACGGCATGGGACGCCCGGGCCTCGGTCTCGGCCACCTTCGCCGGGTCGCGCTGGCGCAACTCCCGGGCCTCGCGCAGCCGGTGGACTTCCTCCACGTGCTTGACCCGGGCCTCACGCAAGGCGACCTCCTGCCCCGGCATCACGGGACCTCTCACCTCCGCCGCCTCCAGCGTCGTGCGCGAACCGCTGGACGTCCTTTCGCGCCAGCCGAACAGCGGCGCATCCCACGCTGCGTCGGCGACCGTCAGCGCGCTTCGCACCTCCCGGGCCAGGGAGGCCGTGCCCTCGGGACGCTGTTCGGGTGCGAAGGCCAGCAGCCGTTGGGCGAAGTCCTCCAGCAGCGCCGGCACACGCGGGTTGAGGTCCTTCAAGGCACCCGGGCCCTGGGACGCCAGAGGCCCGACGGGCACGCCCCACGGGAGCGCGGGGTACTGATCCACCAGCAGCCTGTAGAAGGTGACACCGACGGCGTACAGCTCATCCACCACCCCGTAGGTGTAGGGCTCCAGGGCCCCAGGCCGACGCTCCGCCAACGCGCGCCAGCGGAGGAGCTGGGGGCTGTAGTAGCGCGGACTGCCCGGCGGAAGTCGAGCGGTCGCGGTGAGGGCGGGCGCACCCACGTACCAGCCAGCGCCCCAGTCCAGCAGCTTCACCTTCCCATCGAGGGTGACCAGGACGTTGTCGCCCTTGAAGTCGCGGTGCAGCGATCCTGCCGCATGCGCGGCGGCCAGCGCCTCCAGCACCTGCGCCAGCAGCAGCGCCACCTGACGGCCCGTGGGGTTGCGGGCCAGGGCCCACTCGTAGAGCGATTCACCCTCCACGTACTCCATCACCAGATAGGGGTGCTCCACCGGCCCCAATCGCCAGACGCCGTGGGTGATCAGCCGCACCACGGCGGGGTGGCGCACGCGGGCCAGGAGCGCCGCCTCGCGCGCGAACCACCGTTCCCCGGGACGCCGCGACAACTTCAACGCATACAGCCGCCCGCGAGCACGCCCTACCCTGCGCACCGAATAGGTGGTCCCGTAGCCTCCCGCCCCCAGCCGCCCCACCACCTCCCAGCGATCCACCCGCGTGCCCGGCGGCAGCCACTCCGCGGACAACAGGATTCGCCCCGCCTCCATCCCGGAGCGTCCAACTTCCAGCGGCTCACGGCTCACAGGGACAATCCTTCCCACCGCACGGCGCGATCGGCCTCCTGGTTCCAGGCCTCCATCAGGTAACGAGCGCCCGGATCCGAGTCCTTCGGCATGTGCCACTCCACCACGGCCTGCCCGCGCATCCCGGGCGTCAAACGGGCATCCAGCATCTTCACGCGTGCCTCCAGGACGACGCGGCCCGGCTTCCCGTCGGCGTCCAGCAGCGTCAATCGCGCTACCCCAGGCACCCAGGGTGCTGCCTCCGGGGCATTTCCCAGGGTGAACGCCATCACCCGGGTCGCGAAGTGGCGGTAGAGCACCGTGGGTCCCACGACCTTCACACCCGGACCATTGAGGGGCTTGACGGGCCATTCCATCGACACCGGTGCTGCTCCCAACGCACCGATGAGCACCGCGCCCCCCAGTCCGGTCTGGTCGCACTGCGCACGCAGGAGCGCCAGTCCTGCCTCGGTGGCGGCGCACTGGGCCCGGAGCAGGGCGAGTTCCTCGCCCAGGGCTTCAGGGGACAGGGCGTGGCGGGAGACCTCCACCAGGGTGTCCACCTCCTTCGGATCCGTGACGAGCAGGAACGTCACCTGCCGGGGAGCGTCCTCGCCCGCGAAGCGCGCTGTGATCAGCGGACGGGAAGCGTCCGGCATGGCCACGGAGGGGCGCAGCACCATCACGCCCGGATACACCTTCACCTGGGCGAACAGGGGCGCCAGGGCCTTGGTGTCCACCGAGGATGGAAGGATGTCGTCGTTGAACACGACGGTGGTGACCACGCCGGGAGCGACGCGCAAGAGGTGCAGCGTCGCGGCCTCGTCGGCCCGGACCACCAGCCGGCGCTCCTGATGGGCGCGCTTGTCCGGAACTCCGGCCCGCACCGGAGCCGCCGCGCCCAGCGCCACCACCAGCATTGGCAAGACAACCCCAGGGGATGCGAACACGCAGGAAACCTCCAGCGTCACACCCTACCAGAAGGGAGTGACGTGGCGGGCAGCCTTGCAGGGGACTTCAGGGAACGACTTCGGGTGACACGGTGAACAACCGCGCCCATGCACTTGCCGACTACACTGGCTGGGGGGGGAACTTCTTCATCAGTTCTTCTGGCAGGGGGGTACGAAGAAAGGTCGGCTTCGTCCCTTCGCCCGCGAGTACGACCTGGAACCCCTGCCCCGCGATGCGCACCAGTTCGCCATCCCTGGCATGCCCACCAGAAAGCCACGCATCGGCGTCCGCGCGCGTCAAGAACGTCTGGGAGACGACGACACAATCAATGGCAGGTGTGTAGAAGGACCGGAAGAACTCACGATACTCATCAAGCTGCTGGCGCTCCTGGATGTAGATCAGCGCCGTCGCGGCGACTCGGAGTGCCTCGTCTACGGGAGAACCCTCCTTGTACTTCTCATTGACTCCCCGCAGGACATCCAACACGGCTTCGACACTGAATTCTTGATTGTATTTCATTTATTCCACTCAAAGAGTCAGGGGAATCAGAACCAGCGCGCCCACCACGCTCGTCGTGAGCACGAAAGCAGAACAATTCCCCCGAAACCTTTCCACCGCCCCCGGGTTCATCACGGAAACCACTGCGGACGCCACCGTCCGCCACCGCTCCGGGACCTCCCATGCGCCACTCCATCATCGCCGCCGCCACCACCGTCGCCTTCCTCCTCGGCGGTGCCGCCAATCAGGCCCATGCCGAACGTCAGCCGCGCATGCGCGACGCGCTGGCCCACCTGGAGACCGCGCTGTCGGACCTGCGCGCCGCCAGCAGTGACAAGGGCGGCCACCGCGTGAAGGCCATCCAACTCACCGAACAGGCCATCGCCGCCGTGCGCGACGGCATCCAGTTCGACAACCGGCATTGAAGCCCGCGCTTCACCCGCGTCCGATGATGTCCCGGATGCGCGTGGCCAACGCCTCCATCGCGAAGGGCTTCGTCATCATCGCCATGCCCGGCTCCAGGAACCCGGAGGACACCGCCGCGTTCTCCGCGTAGCCCGTCATGAACAACACCTTCAGCCCCGGACGCGCGGCCCGCCCCGCGTCCGCCAACTGCCGGCCGTTCAACCCCGGCAATCCCATATCCGTCACCAGCAGATCCAACCGGGGCGCGCTGCGCAGCAGCCGCAGGCCTTCCGTCCCGTCGCTCGCCTCCAGCGCGCGGTAGCCCAATTCCCGCAGCACCTCCACGATGAGCGCCCGGATGACCTCCTCGTCCTCCACCACCAGCACCGTCTCCCCGGACTCCGCCGTGTGCGCGTCCGTGAGTTCCCGAGGCGCCTGCGCGTCCTCCGGCACGCCCTCGCCCTGGTAGCGCGGCAGGTACAGCCGCACCGTCGTGCCCTTCCCGGGCTCGCTGTACAACTGCACGGAGCCCTCCGACTGGCGCGCGAAGCCGTAGATCATCGACAGGCCCAGCCCCGTGCCCTGCCCCAGTGGCTTCGTGGTGAAGAACGGCTCGAACGCCCGCTCCAACACCTCCGGCGACATCCCCGTCCCCGTGTCGCTCACGCTCACGCTCACGTACTGCCCCGGCGCCAGGTCCCGCACCTGGGCCGTGGCGCCCGCGTCCAGGGACAGGTTGCCCGTCTCCACCGTGAGCGTCCCACCCCCAGGCATCGCATCCCGGGCGTTGATGACCAGGTTGAGCAGCGCCGTCTCCAACTGGTTCGGGTCGCACTTCGTGAGCCACAGCCCGCCCGCGAGCGCCAATTCCAGCCGCATCTGTTCGCCCAGCGTCCGGCGCAGCAGGTCCTCCATGGACACCACCAGCGGATTCACCTTCACCGGCTTGGGGTCCAACGGCTGCAACCGCGAGAACGCCAGCAGCCGATGAGTCAGCGCCGCCGCCCGATGCGCGGAGTTCATCGCGCTGGTGATGAAGCGGTCCAGCTCCGACGTGCGCCCCTGCTGCAAGCGCTTCCGCAACAACCCCAGCGACCCCACGATGCCCTGGAGCAGGTTGTTGAAGTCGTGCGCGATGCCCCCCGTCAACTGCCCCACCGCCTCCATCTTCTGCGACTGCCGCAGCGCGGACTCCGCGGCGGTCAGCGCCTCGCGCGCTTCGCGCTCCTCCGTGATGTCCCGCCCCACCGCCATCAACATCGACGGGTTGGCCTCCACCACCGACCAGGAGATCCACCGCCACCGCCCATCCTTGTGCTGGTAGCGGTTGTCCTTGCTGCGCAGCGTCCGTCCCTCGCGCCGCTCCTCCACGTACTGCGTGGAGCTCGCCAGGTCGTCCGGGTGCAGGAAGTGCTGCACCGGCGTCCCCACCAACTCCGCCTCCGTCCACCCCAGCAGCCGCTCCCACGCGGGGTTCGCCGCGAGGATGTTCCCACCGCGCTTCAAATCCACCACGATCATCAGGTCCTGGCTGAGCCGCCACATCAGGTCACGCTCGGCGGTGCGTTCGGTGACGCGCGCCTCCAGCGTTTCGTTGAGCGCCCGCAGGCCCTCTTCCGCCCGCTTGCGCTCCGTGATGTCGCGCGACGCGCCCATCAGCCGCACCACCCGGCCATCCCGCCCGACGACGGGCCGCGCCTGCACCGACACCCAGTGCACCGAACCGTCCGGCCACAGCACCCGGTAGTCGCCGTCGTAGTCCACCCGCTCCGTGAGCGTGCGCCCCAGGGCGGCCCGCCGCCGCGCCACGTCCTCCGGGTGGATGGCGGCCAGCAGCTCCTCGTAGCTGAATGACGCCCCCGGGCCGCGCCCGAAGTTCGCCTTGCACGTCGAGGACGAAGTGAGCGTCATCGTCGCCACGTCCAGCTCCCACGCGCCCAGCTTCCCTGCCTTGAGCGTGAACTTCAGCCGGCTCTCGCTGTCGCGCAGCTGCTGCTCGCCCCGCATCCGGGCCGTCGTCTCCCGCACCACCGCGAGCACGCCCTCGATGCGGCCTTGCGCGTCGCGCACCGGGCTGTAGTCCAGATCCAACCAGACGTCCTCGGGCACGCCGTGGCGCGACAGCACCATCGGTTCATCCCGGAACGACACCGTACCGCCCGCGAACACCGTGGCCAGCACGTAGCGGTTGAGCTCCGCCATCTCCGGCCAGGCCTCCAGCGCCGGCCGGCCCAGCAGCCCGGGGTGCCTGCCTCCCGCCACGACCGAGAACGCGTCGTTGTAGAGCAGCACGCCGTCCGCGCCCCACAGCAACACCAGCGGGACGGGCGACGAGAGCACGAGGCCCACCGCCGTCCGCAGGGCGTCGGACCACGCCAGGGGCGGCCCCAACGACGTCGCCGCCCAGTCGAGCGCTCGGATCCGAGCGCGCTGTTCGCCCTCTCCAGCCAGGAAGTCAGGATGCGCGGGCGAACTCATCACGAGGACGCTAACGTCGGACCCTGGCCTACTCCACCCCCGTGACCTGACAGGAGGTCCAATGGGGCCTTCAGGACGAATGTGATTGGCGACCAGGGCACCAGCCCCCGAACGCTTGCATCCTTCCTTGCCTGGACAGCACCGGCCCAAGCGGTTACGCACTGCATCCCCCCTGATGCCTCCCCTCCCCTCCCCGCCAGCGTCTTCCCGTGGTGCTCCCCAGGTCTGGCTGCTGGAGGACTCGTCCCTGGAGGCGCGAGCCACCCAGGAGGTGCTGTCCCCCTCCTGCGCTGTCACGCACTTCGCCGACGGGGCCACGCTGGTGGAGGCCCTGGGCTTCCAGACACCTCCCGACGTGATGGTGCTGGACCGGGAGACGCCAGGACTCACGGGCCTGGAGGTCTGCCGCTTCCTGCGCGGCAATCCCGCCACCGCCCTGATTCCCGTGCTGCTGCTCACCTCCCACCAGCTTCCCGAGGACGTCGTGGAGGGGCTGGACGCGGGCGCCAACGACTACGCCTTCAAGCCCTTCCGGGGCACGGAGCTGGTCGCCCGCGTCCACGGGCTGGCGCGCTGGGGCTGGCGCCAGCGGCAGAGCGCACGGGACGCGGCGGAGGCGCTCGAACGGTCCCAGAGGCACCTGACGGACGAGCAGGCCCGGCGGGACCTGGCCGAAAACACCCTGCAGGAGGTCCGCGACGCGGAGGCGCGGGCCTGGCGCAGTGATCAGCGCTTCAGACTGGCCGCGCGCGCCACCCGGGACGCCATCTGGGAGTGGGAGCAGGAGACGGACAGCCTGGACTGGAGCAGCAGCGACCCGACGCTCGTCGGGGTGCTGGAGTCCCCGCGCGTGTCGCGCCACGATTGGTGGCGGGAGCACATCCACCCCGAAGACCTGCCCGCCGTCCGCAAGGGCTTCCGCGACGCCATCGAGGGGACGGAAGACACGTGGCAGAGCGCCCACCGGTTTCGGGGCGTGTCGGGCACGTGGCTGGACGTGGAGGAGCGGGCCATCATCGTCCGGGACGAGCAGGGCCGGGCTGTGCAGGTGGTGGGCGCCCTGAAGGACGTCACCGCGCGCAAGCGGTTGGAGCAGGAGCACCTCCAGCGCAGTGACTTCGAACGACAGCTCATCGGCATCGTGAGCCACGACCTGCGCAACCCCCTGGCCGTCGTCCTGCTCTCCGCCAACCTGCTGTTGCGGCGCCACGGGCTGGAGCCGGACCAGGAGAAGCAGGTACGCCGCATCGTCACATCCACCGAGCGGGCCGTCCGCCTGATCCGTGACCTGCTCGACTTCACGCAGGTCCGCCACGGCAGCCTGAAGCTGCATTTCCAGGACCTGGACTTCCACGCCCTGGTGGAGACCGCCGTCGAGGAGGCCCAGGTCTCCTCCCCGACCCGGACCTTCACGCGGACCCGAAGCGGCGACGGCGCCGGCAGATGGGACGCGGACCGGCTGGCCCAGGTGGTGGGCAACCTGCTGGGCAACGCGCTGGCCTATGGCGACCCGGAGACACCCATCCGCGTGAGCAGCCACGTGCAGGAGAACGAGGCGGTGCTGGAGGTGCACAACGCCGGCCTCCCCATCCCCGCCAACGTGCTGCCGCGCCTCTTCGAACCGCTGGAGCGCGGCGCCGCCTCCCAGGAGATCCGGGTGGACCGCAGCATCGGCCTGGGGCTCTTCATCGTGCGGCAGATGGTGCGCGCCCACGGCGGCACCGTGACGGCGCGCTCCTCGCCGGAGGCGGGCACCACCTTCACCGTGCGGCTGCCCCGTCGCCCCCCCGCGTCACCGCCAGCGACACCGCCCGGATGAACTGCTCGATGTCATAGGGTTTCAACAGCAACTCGATGACGTCCGGCCCGGTGTAGTCCTTCGCGCCCTCGCGGTTGGTGGTGGTGAGCACGAAGGGGATGCCCGCGGCGACAGGGGATGCGGCCAGCTTCTGGAACGCACTCCAGCTCAGGTCGAACGGCACGCTGATGTCGTAGACGATGACCGCCGGCTGGGTCTCCTTCACCAGCGTGGTGAAGTCCAACGGGCCGCGGACGAGGTCCTGCACCCGGGCCCCCCGGGTCTGGAAGCCTGCTTCGTCCAGCAGCTCCTCCAGGGCCTCGATGAGGTCCTCACTGCCATTCAGCACCAGCACGGTGGGTCTTTTCCCCATGAGGACAAAGTGCTTCCTCCCGCGTGGGAGAGCAGGGGGTCACGCACCGGGTGTGCGGCACCGGACAGAGCTTCCGAGGGGGCTCCGGCTCCCGGGACGGCCTGCTCAGGCCCGCTCAAGCCCGGGCGACCGGCGGCCCCGCGCGCGGCAGCCGCACGCTGAAGGTGGAGCCCCTGCCTTCGGTGCTCGTCACGGACACCTGGCCGCCGTGGGCCTCCACGATGCGGTGCAGCCGGTACAACCCCAGGCCCAGCCCGCCGTAGTTGCGTGCGGGCACCGCGCGCCCGAAGCGGCGGAACAGGCCCTCCACCCGGTCCGGTGCGATGCCGATGCCGTGGTCGCGCACCACCAGCAGCGCCGAGTCCGCGTCCCCCTGGACCTCCAGCTCCACCGGCTTGCCCGGGCCGAACTTCACCGCGTTCGCCAGCAGGTGCGTCACCACCTGGCCCAGGCGGACGGCGTCCCAGCGGCCCAACGTGGGCGTGGCTTCGCGCAGCACCAGCCGACACCCCGCGCGCGACGCCACCTCCTCCGTATGCCCCATCACGTCGCGCACCACCTGCGTCAGGTCCACGTCTTCCAGGTTCAGTCGGGGTGAATGGCTCTGCAACTGCGACACGTCCAGCAGCCCCTCCACCAGGTCCGCCAGCCTTTGCACCTGGCGGTCCGCCGCCACCAGCGCGCGCTCCAGCCGCTCCGGGGCCACCTGGCGCTCCAGCTTGAGCGCCGCCGCGGTGCCCTGCACCCGCAGGCGCAGCGCGGCCAGGGGCGTGCGCAGCTCGTGCGCGGCCACCGCCAGGAATTCGTCCCGGGCACGCACCGCTTCGCGCGTCTCGCGGTACAGCCGCAGTTGCTCCGTCACATCGCCGATGATGCCCGCCATGCGCACCGGCAGCCCGCGCGCGTCCCGGAGCGCCCGGCCCCGGCTCACGCACGAACGGTAACTGCCGTCCGCGTGCCGCAGGCGGAAGGACACGTCGTAGGGCGTGCCCTGCTCCAGGTGCTGCGCGAGCGCGGTGGCCACCTCACCCCGGTCCTCCGGGTGCACCCGCGCGAGGAACGCGTCGGGGGTGCCGGCGAAGTCCTCCGGATTCAGCCCCAGCATCTCCAGGAGACGCGAGCTCCAGAACATCGTCTGGCCGCGCACGTCCCAATCCCAGACACCGTCATAGGAGCCGGACACCACCAGCCGGTAGCGCTCCTCGCTCTCGCGCGCGTCGCGTTCGGCCTGCTCCAGCAGCCCCACGCGCCGCTCCAACTGCCGCACCATCGCGTACAGGTGCGACTCCGTGGACAGCTCGCCGGGCACTGGCGCGGGCAGCGGCCCTTCCGCGTGGGCTTCGCGCAAGAGCAGCGCCACGAGTTCGTTGTCTCCCTGGGTGCGCCGCACGAAGCCGTTGGCCCCCACGTTGGCGGCCATGCGCAGGTCCAGCTCATCCGGCGCGGTGGCGTGCGTGAGGATGACGGGCACCCGGGCGAGCTTTGGATCCTGGCGCAGCGTCAGGCACAGCCGGAAGCCGTCCAGGCGCGGCATCAGCACGTCCGCCACCACGATGTCCGGGGGCCGCCGCCGCGCCAGCTCCA
This sequence comes from Corallococcus sp. bb12-1, assembly GCF_026626765.1. Lineage (NCBI taxonomy): Bacteria > Pseudomonadati > Myxococcota > Myxococcia > Myxococcales > Myxococcaceae > Corallococcus > Corallococcus sp. bb12-1. The sequence continues at coordinate 864,677 of NZ_JAPNJZ010000001.1, forward strand.
GCGCGGCCAGCCCGTCCTCCGCCACCAGCACCTCGAAGCGGAACGGGGCCAGGGACAGCTGCAGCAGCTTGCGGAAGACGGGGTCGTCCTCCGCCACCAGCACCCGCAGGGGCCGGGGCATTTCCGCGTCCCGCGCCTCCGGCGGCAGCGCCTGCCGCACCGCCTCCAGCCGGGCACCCAGCGACACGGGGGACGGAAGGAAGCCCGCCACCGGCACGCCCAGTCGCCCCAGGGCCTCCCGCTCCCCCGTCGGCGCCTCCACCCAGAGGCTCGCGCCGGAGGCCGCCAACGCCTCGCGCAGCACGTCCGCCTGCCCGCCCAGGACCATCAACACCCCACCGGTCATCAGCACCAGGTCGACGGGCGGGGTGTCGCGCAGCGCGCGCGTCAGCGCCTCCATGCCGGTCGCCAACAGCACCCGCCACCCCTGGCTCTGAAAGGCCAGCGACAACAGCTCCCGGTGGGCTCCGGGGGCGTCAACGAGCAACAGGGTGGGCTTCATCGAGTGGAGGCGGACGGGACGGACAAGGCGCGAACGACGGATCGGTCTGGCGGGTGGAACCCCAACGGCCCACGCCCAGGTTGCGGGAAAGCCGCAGTGTGGGGACGAGCCGCAGTGAGTCAAGGCACCCGTTGGGAAGTGTTGGAAGCTGGAAGCCTCCACGCCCGCCCTGCACCGGCGCGAGGCAGCGCCCGCGGCCAGCACCACCGCCATGACGCGTCACAGCTACAACCGGGCTACAGGTACAACTTCGCTCGCGGTGGTCGGGACGCGGCGCGTTGGCTGTGTTATTCGACCTTCCATGGGTGCCAAGAAAATCTCGGCGCAGGAGAAACTGACCGGGTTCCAGGACCGGATTCGCGCCGCGGGGCTGCGCAGCACCGCCCCCCGGGTGGCCGTCCTGCGCAAGCTGGAGACCGCCACCGCGCCGATGAGCCACGCGGACCTGGTGGAGGAGCTGGGGGGCGAGGGCTACGACCGCGTCACCATCTACCGCAACCTCACCGACCTGACCGAAGCGGGCCTCGTCGTCCGCGCCGACCTGGGCGACCACGTCTGGCGCTTCGAGCTCAAGCGCGCCGGCGGCACCGAACACACCAACAGCCACCCCCACTTCACCTGCACCGACTGCGGCACCGTCGCCTGCCTCCCGGAAGAGTCCGTGCGCATCACCGCCGCCCGGGGCGTGCCCCGCGCCGTGTCCCAGCGCGCCGTGGAAGTGCAGCTGCGCGGCCTCTGCGACCGCTGCGAATAGCCCGCCCCTCCCCTCCCGCCCGGCGTGGGGGCGACCGCGGAGTGTGTGGCTAACAGTAGGCATAAACCTACATTTGCCGCTTCCGCTCCCCCTCCTCCGGGTACAGATTGGTTCTAGCGAGGGTAGGAGGCCCGCCGCCCCGGCTCGGGGGACGGCCTGAGGGCGCTCCCAAGGCTCGCAGGGGGAACGGGATGGAAGCCCACCACACGCTGCTGGTCGTCGACGACGACATGGACATCCGGGATGCACTCCAGGACGTGCTGGAACTGGAGGGGTACGCCGTGCAGCTCGCGGCGGACGGCCTGGAGGCGTTGGAGCGGCTGCGTTCCTCGGAGCCCCGGCCGCAGCTCATCCTGTTGGACCTGATGATGCCGCGCATGGACGGCATCGCCTTTCGTGAGGCGCTGCGCCACGAACGGGCGTGTTCGGACATCCCGGTGCTGGTGGCCAGCGCGGAGCTGGACGTGCGCAGCACGGTGGATGGGATGGGCGTCGCGGGCTACCTGCGAAAGCCGCTGGACCTGCCCGCGCTCCTGACTACCGTGAAGCGGCTGTGCCTGCCGTCCGACGGGCTCGTGAGCGCTGGCGCCTGACCGCCTGCTTGCCCTGCATTCGGCCGAGCGGCGCTGACGCAGGGCGCCAGTTGGCGTGGGAACACGGACGCCCCACCCTTTCAGGCAGACGCGGCCCACGGGGACGCGGAATCACACACTCGAACCAAAGGGAGCGGGACCATGAAGAAGCTCATCGTCGCGGCAGTGATGTGCCTGGGTACGGCCGCTTTCGCGCAGAGCGCCACCGGGACGCCGTCCAACCCCGCGCCGGACGCGCCCAGCGCCGGGCAGATGAAGGGCCCGACCACGGGCGTGGAGGCCCAGGAGGTGGGGCCCGCCATCGGCAACACCGCGAAGAAGGTGGTCGGCGCCGACACGGACAAGGACAAGGCCGCCAAGGCGGCCGGCACCGGCGCCTGGAAGATGAAGGACGCGTACAGCCTGTCCGGCACCGTGAAGAGCCCGGATGGCGATGACGTCACCATCGCGCGCACCGGCGACCTGCCGGAGGTGCAGCTGGACGTGCGCGACCAGACGGTCGTCACCCTGGACGGCAAGACGGTGAAGGCGAACGAGCTGCCGGAGGGCGCCAGCGTGCGCGCGAAGTTCCAGTTGGAGGGGGATGACTCCGTCGCGCTGGAGCTGAAGGCCACTTCGCCGAAGGGCGCGGTGAAGAAGTAACGCGCGTCTTCCAGACCCCGGGCGCTCCAAGCCCCGGCCGTTGATCCACTTCCGGGCCCGCCTCCCACCAGGGATGGCGGGCCCGGCTTTTTTACTGCTCATTTCTACTGCTCATCCAGGGCACCCGCGTGGACCGGATGGGAAAGGGATTGCCCTCTTCCGGGTGGCCCGTGAGCGGAACACCCGTGCTCCAGGGCAGGTACGCCGCTTGCTTAGGGAACGCGTGGGGAGATCACGGTGAATCGACGACTGCTGGGCGTGTGGGTTGGGGCGATGGTGATGTCGGCGTGGGGTTGCGGCGGGTCGGAGGGGCCCACCAACCCGATTGATGACGGGAACACCATCGATCCCCGGCCAGGGATTGATGCGGGGACCGGCGGTGGCACGGACGGAGGGACGGACCCCGGCACGGATGCGGGCACCGACGACGGGGGCACGACCCCCGGGACGGACGCGGGCACCGACGGTGGCACGGACCCCGGCACGGACGCGGGCACGGATGCGGGCACTGACGGCGGCGTGGTGGACCCCGACCCCGTGGGGGACCGGTGGCCCACGGACCCGGTGACGAACTACTCGGAGCGCTACGGCATCGGGCGGGTGCAGTCGGTGGGTCTGGACCAGGGCAAGAACCTCTGGGTGCTGGAAGGCAGCCGCATCGGCGTGGTGCGCGCGGACACGCAGCAGCTGGTCTGGGTGTCGGGCGCGGTGGGGCAGGCGGCGGCGGGCGGCAACGCCACGGTCATCTGCGGCGGCGCGGCGGGCCGGGCCTACGTGGGCTACAGCGCGGAGGACCTCCAGCCGGATCCGGAGTTCCCCGGCCTGCACACCAACTTCATCGTCACCAACCCGCCGTGCGAGGTGCCGGTGGGTGACACCCAGTGCTACGCGTACAGCGAGCGGCGCCTGAACCTCTACAAGGCCGGCGACGTGGACGCGGTGAAGCTGACCGCCAACGGCCAGGTCGCCTTCGAGGAGCACATCAACCAGTCGGTGCGCCACTCCTCGGCCGGGGCCGCCGTGCAGACGGGCCCGCGCGTCGTCAACGGAGTCAGCCTGGGCATCCGCAACAGCAACGACCACCACTTCGACGAGGACCGCAGCATGCTCAGCTGCGTGTCGGTGATGCGCGGCCCGAACAAGGGCGACGTCTACGTGGGCAGCAACCACGGCGTCACGCGCATCCGCGAGCTCCAGTACAACGCGCACCGGCACCCGGTGTGGTTCGACGCGCACGGTTCGCAGTACGCGGGCTACACGTACGGCCTGGGCATCGCGCAGGACGGCGACGTGCTGATGGCCAACGACTGGACCTTCGGCATGGTGAGCCCGTCGCCCCGCCTGGGTGACTGGGACAACACCGACACGGCCATCAACCCGTCCAAGGTGAAGTCCTCCTACCTGCCGGAGCTCAACTCGCAGGCGGAGTTCGACTACTGGCGCGGCTTCCAGCAGACCACCGACGGCAGCTACTACCTGGGCAGCAAGTCGCTGGGCCTGTGGAAGGTGGGCCTCACCTCCTCCACCAGCCCCACGCAGCAGGGCACGCGCATCGGCGCGGACGTGGGCGCGCTCGACGCCATCAACTCATTGGCGGCCACCAATGACGGCTCGCTCTTCATCGCCACCAACTCCGGCGGCCTGTACCGGCTGACGCCCGCCAAGACGCTGGAGAAGGTGGCCGACGTGCGCGCCAACAAGGTGCTCCAGTTGGTCTACGACCCCTCGGTGACGCCCGGCATGCTGCTGGTGCTCACCACCGACGGCCTCACGGTCCTGCGCGGCTACTGAAGCGAGAGCCGCCCCCGGGGCGTACGTGTGCCTCACCCATGAGACCCCTCGGCGTGCCTCGCTGGCGCCGTGGGGTCCGCGTGTCTCCGGCGGGTCCCACCCAGGCGACAGGGCACGGTGCATGTCGCACGGACAGGCAGCGGGGCCTACCTGCCTGGACGCCGGGAAGCAGGCGGAAATGTTCCGAGAGGGGACCCGGTTCTGATTCCACCCCGCGCTGGCCGCACGGGGAACAGGCGGGCCGGGGCTCCAGGGCTTACGGCGATCCGGTCCGCTCTCTACAATCGCTTCCCGCCTCGCTGGAGGAATCCGAACGCATGCGCCTGAGACTCGCCCGCCGCCGTCACGCCGCTGGTGCCTCCTCCTCCGCCGCCCAGGCCGAAGCCCTGGAGTTGGAGCCGCACGGCCGCAACGAGCTCCTGGCGCGAGGCCCGGATCCCTTCCGTCCCGACCAACGGCTGCGCTGGCGCGACCACTTCGTGCTCACCGAGCACCTGCTCCAGTTGAGCGGCATCTCCCCGGAACATGACGGGCTGCGGATCGCGCAGCTGTCGGACGTGCACGTGGGGCAAGCGACGTCGGACGTGCGCATCCGTCGCGCGGTGGCCGCGGTGAACGCGGCGGCGCCGGACCTGGTGTTCCTGACGGGCGACTACGTCACGCACAGCCCCAAGCCGCTGCCGCGCGTGCGTGAGCTGCTCAGGGGCCTGGAAGGGCCCGTCTTCGTGGTGATGGGCAACCACGACCACTGGGTGGACGTGCGCTACCTGCGCGCGGGCTTCGAGGACCTGGGCTACACGGTGCTCCAGAACGAGCACCGCGTGGTGCACGTGAAGGGTGCGCCGGTGACGGTGCTGGGCATCGACGACGGCCTGACGCGCATGGACGACGTGGAGGCCACCTTCCGGGGGGCGCCCACGTCGGGCACGCGGCTGGTGCTGGCCCACACGCCGCCCACGGTGGAGAAGCTGCCGTCGCACGCGGGCCTGGTGCAGTTCTCCGGACACACGCACGGCGGGCAGTTCATCGTCCGAGGCCTCACGGAGGCCCTCTTCCGCCGCGCGGGCCAGCCGTACATCCGCGGCCACTACCGCGTGAACGGCAACCACCTGTACGTGAACCAGGGCCTGGGCTTCGGCTTCGGCGGCCCGTACCTGCGCCGGGGCAGCACGCCGGAGGTCGCCTTCTTCACCCTGCGCAACACCGCGGCGGCCCACGTCGGCGCGCCCTGATCCGCGGCGGACCTCCTGAAGCGCCCGGCCCCTCGCACCCGAACATGGGAGCGGGGGGCCTTCGCATGTGTCCTGAGGGAAGCTGTCAGCGCAGCGGAGGGCCCAGCTTCATGCCCCCGAGCGACGTCTCGCGCTTCTTGCGCGACAGGCTGAAGGGGCCGGGCCCGTAGTAGACGATGAGCAGCGCGCCTCCCGCCATGGAGAGGTTCTTCATGAAGTGGATGAGGTTGTTCTGCGCCTGCACCGGGTCCTCCATCCGCCAGAAGTGGTGGACCATGAAGGCGGAGGCCAGCAGGAAGACGGCGAGCATGGCCGCGCCCAGGCGGGCGAACACGCCCAGGAGCACGCACAGGCCACCCACCACCAGCACCCCGCCGGACACCAGCACCGCCAGTCGCGGGTCGGGCACACCGGACGCCTGGGCGTAGGCCGTCAGGGCCTGGAGCTGGAAGAAGTGATTCAGGCCGCTGGTGATGAAGATGACCGAAAACATCAGCCGGCCCAGCGGCGCGAGCAACCCCATGGATGACCTCCGTGCGTCTAGCCTCTCCCCCTCAACGTGGACGGGCCGGTGTCATTCTCTACTTGTGCACGGATGGGCGGGCGGACAGGCAGCCTCCGCTCCCCCGGCCGCCCCCCGGACGACGGGGCAGGGGGTGAGTCTCCAGGCCGACGCACCGGCGGGCTGCGACAACTCGCCGCAGTTTCCCGGGACAGCAGGGCGGTAGGGTGGCCACGCCTTGAGAACCGCCCCGACCCTGGCCCTGGCCGTCCTGTGCGCCGCGCTCCTCGTCCCCGCCTCGCGGGCATGGGCCTGCGCGAGCTGCGCGTGTGGTGACCCGACGCTCACGTCCATGGGCGGCGAGCAGCCCTTCGAAGGCCGCCTGCGCCTGTCCACCATGCTGCGCGCCTGGGGGCACACGGAGGGCCAGCAGAACCTGGACGCGCAGCGGCTGCGCGAATTGCGCATGGACGTGGCGGTGGCGTACGCGCCCCGGCCCTGGCTGGTGCTGGCGGTGAACCTGCCGCTCCAGGCTCGCGAGGTGCTGGACGTGAGCCTCGCGCGCGAGCGCGGCTGGGGGTTGGGCGACATCGACGTGAGCGCGAAGGCGTTCGTGTGGAAGGACAAGGAGTTCTCGCCGGACCACCTGGTGAGCGTGGTGGGCGGGGTGAAGCTGCCCACGGGTCCCCGGCTGAACGCGCGGGACGGCACGGCGCTGGGGCTGGATGCGCAGCCGGGCAGCGGTTCGGTGGATCCGATGGGCGGGCTGGCGTGGCAGGGCTTCCGGGGGTCTTGGTCATTCATGGCCAGCGTCCTGGGCTTCCTGCCCACGCGTGGGCGCGAGGACTTCCGGCTGGGCGCGTCGGTGCGCACGTCGGTGGGGGCGCAGTACCAGCCCTCGACGCGCTGGGCGTTGCGCCTGGGATTGGACAGCCGGGCGGAGCGCGCGGCGGACACCGCCGGCGTGTCGGAAGAGAACGGCGGAGGCTTCATCGCCTATGTGTCGCCGGACGTGCTCTTCAGCCCGGGCATGGACGTGGTGATGCAGGCCGGGGTGCGCATCCCGGTCGTCAATCAATTGCGCCGGGTGAGCTCCACGCCCATCGCGCAGCTCTCGCTCGCGTACGACCTGTGATGCCATTGCCTTCGCGTATCGTGTCGGGTGTGTTGTTGCTCGGGGCCCTGTGCGGCCTGGGCGGCTGTGGTGAGCGCGTGGACGGAGTGCACGTCACGCTGGGGCTCGAACACCGGGCCACCTCGCACGGCGTGGAGGCCTCCGGCGGAGAACGCTCCCTCACGCGGACGGATGGACAGACGCTCACGCTGACACGCGGCTATGTGACGTTGGGCAGCGTGGAGTTGAAGCCGTGTGAGGAGGCCCTGGGCTGGCGCCTGCTGCGGGCGGTGTCTCCCATTGGCACCGCGCACGCGCACTCCGCGGGGTCGCCGCGGCTTTTGGGCACGCCACACGTCAGCGGCCTGGAGCGGCCCGACGGCAACGTGCTGTCGCTGGGCACGCTCAGGCCCGCGCCGGGGCGCTACTGCCGGGCGCGGCTCACCTTCGAGCCCGCGGACACGGACGCCGAGGGCCTGCGACAGGCGGCCGACAGCGGCGTGGACATGGTGGGCCGCACGCTGTGGCTGGAGGGGACGCGGGTGCCGGCGGGCGGAGGCGAGCCCCAGCCCTTCCGCCTGGTCACGTCGAACATCGCCTCGGTGGAGGTGGTGTTGGACGGGCTGACGTTGTCCGAGGAGGAGCCCGTGGCCGAGCGCACCTTCGTGCTCGCCTGGGACCGGTGGCTCGCGAGCGTGGACCTGGAGTCCCAGGCAGCAGCGGCCACGGTGCTGGACACGGTGGCCCGCTCCGTGGCGATGTCCTCCGTAGCGCCATGACGACTTCGCCGCCCGCGTCCGCCCTCCCTGCCGAACCCTCGCCCCGGGCCCGCATCAACCTGGTTTGGCTGTTGCGGCTGCGCTGGGGCGTGCTCGTCGGGCAGGCGGTGCTGGTGGCGGTGGCCGCGTGGGGCCTGAAGCTGGCGCTGCCGGTGTCAGCGCTGGTGGCGCTGCTCGCGGTGGAGGCGTTGACGAACGGGGCGGTGCGCATGGGCCTGTCCCGGGCGCGGCCCGTGGCGGAGGCGGCCATCTTCGGGCTGATGCTCTGGGACACGCTGGTGCTCACGGGGCTGCTCGCGTTGAGCGGCGGGACACACAACCCCTTCACCACGCTGTACCTGGTGAACGTGGCCTTGGGCACGGTGCTGCTCCCGGCGCGGCGGACGTGGGCGATGCTGGTGTTCACGCTGCTCGCGTTCGGTTCGCTGTTCGTGTTGCAGGACGTGACGCTGCCGGGGCTGGCGCGGCCGGACCACGCGGAGCTGATGCGTCTGCATTTGAGCGGCATGTGGGTGGCGTTCGCGGTGGCCGCGGGCTTCATCGTGTATTTCATTCAACGCGTGACGCGGGCGCTGGCGGAGCGTGAGCAGGAATTGGCGCAGACGCGGGCCCGGCACGCGCGGCAGGAGAAGGTGGCCTCGCTGGCGACGCTGGCGGCGGGCGCGGCGCATGAGCTGTCCACGCCGCTGTCCACCATCGCGGTGGTGGCGAAGGAGCTGGAGCGGGCGCTCGCCGCGTCCCAGACCTCGGAGTCCGTGCGCGAGGACCTGCGGCTGATCCGCCAACAGGTGGACCGGTGCCGGGACGTGCTGGTGCAGATGTCCGCGGACGCGGGCCAGACGACAGGCGAGCCCTTCCACCCCATTCCACTGGAGCGGCTGGTGGAGGAGACGCTGTCGGAGCTGTCGGGCCGGGAGCGCGTGCGCGTGGACGTGCCGGAGGCGCTGAAGGCCTACCAGGTGCACGGGCCGCCCAGGGCCCTGGCGCGGGTGCTGCGGGGGCTGGTGAAGAACGCCTTGCAGGCCACGCCTGCGGACCGCGCTGTGGAATTGCGCGCGAGGGCGGAGGCGACGGGGGCACGGCTGGAGGTGCGCGACGAGGGCGCGGGCATGCCGGACGCAGTGCTGACCCGGGCGGGTGAGCCCTTCTTCACGACGAAGGCGCCGGGCGAAGGCATGGGCCTGGGGTTGTTCCTGGCCCGTTCGCTGGCGGAGCAGCTGGGCGGTTCGCTGGAGCTGCGCTCGAAGGCGGGAGAAGGCACGACGGTGGGCCTGAGCCTGCCAGCCGCGAGCGCGCAGGAGGCGGCGGCGTGAGCACGACCGTGGTGGACCACCGCCCCAGCCTGTTGCTGGTGGACGACGACGCGACGTTGCGCGAGCGGCTGGCGAGGGCCTTCCGCGAGCGCGACTGGGACGTGACGACGGCGGGCAACCACGAGGAGGCGATGGCGGCGGCGGGGCGCGAGTCGCCCGAGTACGCGGTGGTGGACCTGCGGATGCCGGGGCGCAGCGGGCTGGAGCTGGTGCGCGACCTGCTGGCGGTGGACGCGGCCACGCGCATCATCGTGCTGACGGGCTACGGCAGCATCTCCACGACGGTGGACGCCATCCGGCTGGGGGCGGTGAACTACCTGCCGAAGCCCGCGGACGCGGACGACATCCTGGCGGCGTTCGCCAGGGCGGCGGAGGAGCCATCCGTGGCCGCGCCGGAGACCCTCCAGGCGCCGTCATTGGCGCGGGCGGAGTGGGAGCACATCCACCGGGTGCTCGCGGACAGCGCGGGCAACATCTCCGAGGCCGCGCGCAAGCTGGGCATCCATCGGCGCTCGCTCCAGCGCAAGCTGCAGAAGTACCCGCCGTCGCGCTGACGGCCCCTCACCTTCGGACGATCTGCCACGCCATCTCCAGCAGATCCAGGTTCTCGCGATGTCGGCTACGTGGCCTATAGTTGCCGCAGTGGCGCCCTGGCCGTTATGGCTGTGAGGCAGGAATCAGTCAGGCGGGCCTGGCAGTGGCGACGGGTGTGCTGGAGGGTGGAGTGCAATGGGGCTGAGCCGCTCGCAGCAGATGTCGCGAATCCGGGGCAGCAACACGAAGCCCGAGTTGCTCCTGAGGCGCGCACTCTGGAGCAGGGGGCGACGGTACCGCCTGCACACCCCAACTCCCGTGGGGAAGCCGGACATCGTCTTCCTGGGCGCACGGGTCGCCGTCTTCATCGACGGCTGTTTCTGGCACGGGTGTCCTGATCACTACGTGCGTCCCCGGACAAGGGATGATTTCTGGTCCATGAAGCTCACGGAAAACGTGGAGCGGGACAGGCGTCAGACAGTGGAACTCGAACGGCTGGGCTGGCGGGTCTGCCGTCTCTGGGAACACCAAGTGTGGGAGGACACTACCCGCGCGGCGGAGCAGGTCGAGCAAGCCGTGGAAGATCCAGACTGGAGGTCGCCTCAAGACTGGCGGGTTGTGCGGGTCGAAGCACTCGGCGGTCCCCAGGACCTGGAGCACCGTCACCTTCGCGAGTTGAAGAATTGCGCCCTCGGAAGAGTTGTGGTCCAGAGCAGGAGCACCCGAAAGTGGTCCAGACGAGCGTGATGAGCCAACCAGCCCCTGTCAGCCTCCCCTCAGCTCCGACGGAGAGGGCCGAGCGGATCGATCACTACGTCCGGAGCAAGCTCGCCCGTTTCCGCTCGGTCCCGTCGCCCCGGACAGATCGACGTCCGCGTGTCATCGACCTTTTTGCAGGAGCAGGGGGCCTCTTCCTTGGGTTCCACCGCTCCGGAGGAAGAAGCGTGGGCGGCGTCGAGTTCGATCCACTCGCAGCACTCACCTATGCGACCAATTTCCATGGCGACAGCCTTCCTGATGAGTTCGCCATGCACTCCGTGGCGCGAGACATCACGGCGAAGGAGAACGAACCAGCCGCAGTGATGGCGCAGTGGGGGCACGCAGATGCGGGAGCGGGTGTCGACATCATCGTCGGGGGCCCGCCGTGCCCGGCCTTTGCCCGGGTAGGACGGGCAAAACTCCGAGAGATCAACCAGCATCCGGAGGCCTTCCGGCAAGACCCAAGAGCCAAGCTGTATCTCCCATACCTGAGGTACGTCGAGACGCTCGCGCCTGTCGCACTCGTGATGGAGAACGTCCCGGACATCCTCAACTACGGCGGCCACAATCTGGCAGAGGAGATCTGCGACACGCTCGAGGAGTTCGGGTACCGGACGGCCTACACGCTCCTCAACGCCGCGAACTACGGCGTTCCGCAGATGCGTGAGCGCTTCTTCCTCATGGCCATCCATGCGCGAGCGGGCATCCAGCCCTCATTCCCGCTGGGGTCGCACAAGGTCGAATTTCCTCCTGGCTACGAAGGCTCTCGACAGGTCGCACTCAAGCACATTGTCACCACGGACCTCTTCCATCCTGTGCGTAGCAGGTTTGTCGACACGCCAGGGTTGGTGCCGCGGCCGAAACCGGCGGTCACGGCAGAAGACGCGTTGCGAGATCTTCCCCCCATCACTGCGCACCTGGAGGGTAGGGACAAGCGGGGGGCTCGGCGCTTCACACTTGGAATCCCATACCGGGATGACGTGGCTCCTACATCCTATGCGCGTGAACTGCGTGCCTGGCCGGGATTCGCCTCCTCAGGGCAACTGATGGACCATGTCACCCGTTGTCTGAGCGACCGCGACTACCGTCTCTTCCGCCAGATGAAGGCAGGCGACGACTATCCACGTGCATTTGAGCTTGCAGAGCGCCTTTTCTCAGAGGCTCTCAAGCGACTGGCTGGCGACGAAGGCAAGCCGACGCGCGAGGGGACCAAGGCGTGGGAGGCCATCCGCGCCGAGTACGTGCCGCCCTACGATCACACCAAGTTCCCCAACAAATGGCGGAAGATGGAGCCCGACGCACCTGCGCGGACCTTGATGGCCCATCTTGGCAAGGATACCTACAGCCACATCCACTATGACTCCGACCAGGCTCGCGTCATCTCCGTGCGCGAGGCTGCGCGGCTCCAATCCTTTCCGGATGGCTTCATCTTCAAGGGGACGATGAATCCTGCGTTCCGACAGATCGGCAACAGCGTTCCGCCGCTCCTATCCTTTGCCCTCGGAAAACACCTCTTCGACATTCTGGGAATTGCGCCCGAGAAGTCAGGCGGCAGCGTATCGGATGGCTCGCGCCCGACCGTTCGGAGGACCACACGTTGACTCCCGATGATGCGAAGGATGAGTTCCTCACCCGCTTGAGGGATGCCCATCCGGAGGCCATGAGCAGTTTCGCGTTTGGGGCCAGCAATGCACCGTTCGTACTGGATGGAGGCTTCCGCTTTGGCCTCTACAACATCGACAGCATCGATTACGACGGCCTTCATGAGGCAGGCAATCCGCTGATCCTGGTGACGCGGATTGTTCTCCCTCCGAGAAACATCCTTCACCTTGCACTCCTGTTCGATGGAGGTGGCCTTCAAGCAGTCCAAGCCCGCCGCAACGTGATCGCGGCAGCAGCGAAGGACCAAAAGGCGAACAAGGTCCGGTTCTACTTGCATCGCCAGGGGATCTACCTTGCGCAGGCAGACTTCCCTTCCATCAAGGACCCCTCCGATGAGATGGGGATGCCGCTGTCAGCGACAGTCGGATACTTCGCCGATGTCGAGCACGAAGGCGAACTGAACGCCGTCGAGACCGAGTACGTACGCTACCTGGGCTCCCTCCTTGGCGGAACGCCACTCAAACGACTCGGTCCCCAGGGCTCAACCCTGGGCGGCGCCGCCGTCACTCCAGCGACAGCCGATTTCAACAAGCTGTATGAGCGCATCATCGCGTTGGGTGCTTATTACGAGCGCCCCCTGGTGGAGCGCTACCATGTGGCGCTCAACCATTTGGGACAGAAGCATTTTGCGCTCCTGACGGGGATCTCTGGAACTGGCAAGACCCTGCTGGCGAAGGCGTATGCATACTCCGTCCTTGGCATCTCGGCCCTGAACCTTCCTGCCGAGAACTTTCATCTCATCGCGGTGCGTCCCGACTGGACGGAGCCTGCCCATCTGCTGGGGTACGTAGATGCCGTCTCACAAACGTACCAGCGGACACGATTCATCGATGCTCTCCTCCAGGCCCATCGCAATCCCGCTAGGCCCGTGTTCGTCTGCCTGGATGAGATGAACCTCGCCCAGCCGGAGCACTATTTCGCCGATGTGCTCAGCGCGATGGAGACAGGCGAGTCGATTCATCTCCACCGAGAGGGGCAGGACATAGGTGTGCCCCAATCCATTCCCTGGCCTGATAACCTCTACATCATCGGGACGGTCAACATGGATGAGACCACTCGTCCCTTCAGTCCGAAGGTGCTCGACCGTGCCAACGCGATTGACATGAGCGAGGTGGACATCCCGGGTTACTGCGCGACCCTCGCCGCGAAGAGTCCTGAGCTTGCGGATGTCCTCGATGCGGCCCTCGTGCAGTTCCTCAAACGGCTGTCGGACATCCTTGCTCCGCACCGGCTCCACTTCGGCTATCGGACCGTGGAGGAGATTTCCAGGTACGTCGCCTATAGCCGGACGCAGGCCCTGCTTCCCGACGCCCTCGATGTCCAGGTCACCCAGAAGGTGCTGACAAAGCTGCGAGGTGGTCCGGAGCACGAGAGCATGTTGGCAGACCTGGGGGTTGCGCTTGATGACCTGCCCCACTCGATGGCCACCGTGAAGCGGATGCGTGACGAGCTTTCCCTTTATGAGTCCTTCCAGTTCTGGCGCTAGCCGATGTTACCGGAGGGACTCTCGCTCGAAGCAGTCGTGGCGGGGGACGCGAGCTTCAGGCTCCTTCCGCCCGGTAGGCCAATACCGCCAGGCACGATCACGGAAGCCTCCGATGTTACGTTCCACCTCAAGGGGACGGGCATTGACGTCTTCAAGGTCACCCTCTCCGTCGATGGTCTGGAACTGGAGCGCGTAGCGCTCTCCAATACCCACGTACGGTGGCGCTGGGCTGTTGGCTTCCACGCAGGGGTGGTCCAACTTGCACTGGGCGGGTTGACCGCATCCCCGCTGGTGGTGGACGTCCTCACGGACCCAAGCGTCGCGAAGCTCACCCGCTCGCAGTTCGCCCAGATGGTGGGGGACATCCTCGCCGACACACTGGCGCTGGCCGCCTTGACCGGGCACCGTGTGGGCATCGCGCGCGGGGACAGGCCGCTAGAGATTGCCCGCTTCGAGTTCCTACGTCAGTGCTTCGACCGCATCGAGGCAGCCGTCGAGGAGATCAACCGCAGGCCCTGGCTACGCCTGGAACGCGAGATTCGCACCGTGCCCCTGGGACGAGCAGGTGGCGTAACGCCGTACACCCTGACACGGGCCTCGCGCTCGGTGCGGCGTCTGACGGAAGCAGAACTTGCGTGTCTGGCCCCCAGTGCACGCCAGCTTGCCATGCGGATGCACGGGCATCTGCCGGCCAAAGTGAAGAAGTCGTCGGGAAAGTTCGATGTCCGGCGGCGGGAGCATTCAGACATCCTGATGGTGCTCGGAATGTGGCGCACGTTCATTCAACACGTAGTCCGCCAGTTCGACCAGGCGGCGGCGGACACAAAGGACGGCGGCCGTATTTCTTCCCTCGCGCGTCATGCGCGCCAGATGGGACGCAGGGTCGAGCGGATGATGCGGCTGCCGCTCTTCGAGGGTGTGATCCCATCGCACGGTGCAGTTGCCACATCGCACCTCTTTCGCCATGTCCCGGCCTACCGGCGCTTCTACCGTGCATACCGGGATTTCCTGGCGGGGCTTGCAGATGTGACCGGAACATTCGCCAGGGTGCCCCTACGGCGCACGTTCGATCTTTACGAGCTCTGGTGTTTCCTGCGCCTTGCCCGGGCAGCAGCACTGCATGCCGGCTCCGAAGCGTCCTGGAGCGAGGCCATCGTCGAACGTACGGAGCACGGCGGACTGGTTCTTCAATTGGAGGGCAAGCCGCTCAGGTTCGGTGCATTCACCCTCGTCTTCCAACCCCTCTATCAAGAGGTGTGGCGCAGGGCGGGGCCGACAGTAGGCTCCTTCAGCCGTTCGATGCGCCCGGACATTGCTATTGAGGCCAGACCGAACGGGGATGGAAGCACGCGGCCCGTCGTCATCCTGGATGCCAAATACCGCATTGAGGGCGGACTCAATGACGCAGTGAGCTCCATCCACACCTACCGCGATGCCCTCGTGGAGCAACTCGAAGCCGACCAACCACAGCTACATAAACGCACCGTGGAAGCAGCCTTCCTGCTGACCCCCCAGCTTCACGCCGAGACGGGAGGCGATTGGCAGGATGATAAGGCCCCCGAAGTGTTCTTCCGTGACGGGTACCGGCGGGCCTTCCGGTTTGGTGCGGTTTCGATGCGGCCCGGAATGTCCATTGAGCAGTGTCGCGTGTTCCTGGAAGAAATACTCTCTACCTGTCAGGCCTGAGCAACCCGCTTCTGGCTGAAGACGCCTGCTACTTCCTGTCTATTCCGGACACGAAGCAGGCGCGCATCGACGCGTACCTCGCGAGCCCCGTCTGGCCGGCAATACGCACACGCGCAGCGCAAAGGGCGCGCAGTGGAATCCGGACTTCACGCCCATGGCCATCTACAGAAGGGCTACCGCTCGCTCGTCGTGCTGGAAATGAGCTACGCGAAGGGCACGCGCTGGGGCTGCGATCTGGGCCGGGATGGAAGCTGGCCTGCGGCCTCGTGGGCGCCGCGCCAACCCTACGAGTGGCGGCCCCCGCTGGACTCAGCCCCCTACGTCCAGCGCCTTGATGTCCCGGCGGACAAAGCTTCCAGGGCCTGCCCCACGTGGGACGGCTCACACCCTGAATGCCCGCCATTCTCGGGCAGCGAGAAGCGACTCCACCGTCGTCCATGCCGACGCCTCCCACGTGGAGGTCGCCTTCCGGCTATTCAAGCTCCGAAATAAATCCTCACAAAGCGGCGATATGGCGCCGTCCCCCTGGCGTTGCACCTCCACGTCCCCCTCGTGGGACGGGGTCGTCCATCTCCGCCGGGGGAGCTGATGAACTGTCGCTGGATTCTCGTCGCCGTGACCTTGATGTCCGTGGGCTGCGCCCATTCACAGCGTGGGCCTGATTCGGAGCTGCCCAAGTACGAGCACGTCTTCCAGAAGCCCCTGGCGGAAGCGCTCGCCGTCACGCGGCAGTTGCTGGAGGAGAAGGGCCACACCTTCGAGGAGACCGAGGATCCGAACATGCTGGTGACGCCGTGGAAGCTCTTGGAGAAATCCGGCGCCACGGTGCCCATCTACTCCCGCTACCTGGTGACAGGCATCATCCTGGGCCCGCGTCAGTCCGTGGTCCGCATCTTCCGGATGTCCCAGGTCACGGCGGGCAACGATGTCGAATATCGCAGGCAGTGGTGGAAGATGTACCGGGACCGGGCGGAGATGCGCGCGAACCCGTTCGTGCAGGAGGTGGACTTCTCTGAAGACCACACCGGCACCGACAAGCTGTCCATGCTGCGCGGGGCCCAAAAGGGCGTGCGGGACATGGACCTGGAAGAGGCGCTCACGCTCCGGCTGGAGTCCGCGCCCTCCGTCGAGGTCATCAGCGGCAACATCGCGCAGGAGAAGCGCCCCACCGCGGTGAGGGATTCGGACTTCTACCTGGAGGGCTGGAAGGAAGAGCCGAGCGCGGAGGGCCCGTGCACCACGACCGTGAAGGGCCTGCCGGAGCTGCTGCACCCGGGCCTGACGCTGCTCATCGGAGAGCAATTGGGTTCGAAGGAAGCGCCCCAGATGGTGGGGCACGTGGTGTGTCAGGCCGCGCAGACGGGCCTCACGGTGGTGCTCGGCCTGTCCATCCCGGACACGGAGCAAGCGCGCGTGGACGCGTACCTGGCCAGCCCCGGTGCCCCGGCGGATCAAGACGCGCTGTTGGAAGGACGCTTCTGGTCGCGTCCCTACCAGGACGGCCGCAGCAGCCGCGCCATCCTGGAGCTCATCGACCGCGTGCGCGCGCTGCGCACGGCGGGACAGCGGGTGTCGCTGGTGGCCTACGATACGGACGTGCTGCGCGGCAGCGAACGTGACGCGGCCCAGGCGAAGCTGTGGACCGGGCGTCGGGCCGCGAAGCCGAATGAAGTCCACATCGTGATGGCGGGCAACACGCACACACGCATCGAGAAGGGCACCGAGTGGGACCAGGGCTTCACGCCGATGGGGCACCTGATGAAGGACTACCCGTCGCTCGTGGTGCTGGAGATGAGCTACGCCCAGGGCACGCGCTGGGGCTGCGACCTGAACCGCGACGGAAAGCTGGCCTGCGGCCTCGTGGGCGCCACGCCGGCCCCCAAGGTGGCCGCCCGGGAAGGACTCAGCCCATACATCCAGCGGCTCGACGTGCCCGCCAGCGAAGGCTTCCAGGGCCTGCTCTACGTGGGAAAGCTCACCCCCTCACTGCCCGCCATCCTGGGTCCACAAGAGGCCTCCACCGGGCCCTCGTTCAACTACCGCCCCCAGCCCCGCACGGGCGGCACCCCCAGGCCGTTCTAGACAGCACCTGTCCGCGTCGAGAGGCCCGGCTTCCCGCAAGGGAGGTCGGGCCTTTTCGCGACCTGTGCGCTGGATTGCCAGGGTCACAGAAGCTCCTTCCGTCGGCCCCACCCTGACACGCCTGTCATCACCCCGAGTGAAGACAGCTCACCGCATCCGTGCGGCCCCCTGACATCTGAAACAGACGCGTGAATTCTGTGACGCGGTATCACGCATTGATGGTTTTTCTGTTATGTCGGGTTCGTAATTTTATCACCCTGGTTGAATCCCTCTCAGGCCGTCCTCCCCTCCCGAGGAGGAATCCCCTCGCCATGACCCGACTCACCCTCTTCTTGAGCAGTCTCTTCGTCGCCCCCCTGGCGCATGCCGTGGAGCCCGCGCCCCTCCCCACCGTGGAGGAGGAAGCCCCGGTGCCGCCGGAGGTCCTCTACCCGGTGGACTTCGCGGGGGCCCCCCGGGGAGGCTTTGCCCCCTCGGCCCTGGCCCCGCTCACGGGCCTGACCACCGCGCCCCTGCCCTCGTGGACGAAGGAGCACGGGACCGCTGGAACGGAGCAGGCCACGGCGACCGCGACGTGCGGCGGGTTCCTCTACACGGTGGGCACGGCGAACCGGGCCCTGCCGGGGGGCTCGAACGCGGGCGGCATGGATGTCTTCCTGCTCAAACACAAGACGAGCAACGGTCAGCTCATCTGGACGGAGCAGTTCGGCTCCGCCTCCGAGGACTACGCCACCGGCGTCGCCATCCAGGGCTGCGCCTCCGGCAATCCCTCCATCTACGTGACGGGCTACACCCGGGGCACCCTGCCCGGCGGCGCGCTCCACAGCGGGACGAACCAGGGCGGCTACGACGTCTTCGTGCGCAAGTACAACCTCAACAAGGGGTTGCAGTGGAGCCGCCAGCGGGGCTCCGACAGGGATGACCTGTCGTATGGCATCGCCGCCAACGAAACGACGGGCGATGTCTACCTCACCGGCTACACCCTGGGGTCCTTCGTTCCCGGCGTCACCGCCAGCAGCTTCGACATCATCGGCGCCCGCTACCTGGCCAACGGCACCGCGTCCACCGCCCTCCAACTGGGCACGACCGCCAACCGGACGGACATCGCCCGGAGCCTCACGGTGGACCGCGACGGCAATGTCTACGTCGCCGGCTACACCAACGGCACGCTCCCCGGCCAGGCCCCGCTGGGCGGCATCGACTTCTTCCTGATGAAATACTCCGCGGACCTCGGCACCCGGGAATGGGTGCGCCAGGAGGGCACGTCGGGCGCGGACTACGGGTACGCGGTGACGGCGTCCCGCAACGCGACGGGCGCGACGGAACTCTACCTGGTGGGACACACCCTCGGCGCGACCCTCGCGCCCGGCCTCCTGGGCACCGGCACCCTGGCCAACGCGGGCGACTACGACGCGGTCATCTTCCAGTACAGCACCGCGGGCGAGAAGCAGCGGGCCACCCTGCTGGGCTCCCCGGGCCGTGAGTCCGTCACCGCCATCGCCTCCGACGGTGGCGCCAACCTCTACGTCGTCGGCACGACCACGTACGACCTGAAGAGCGTCCCTGGTGCGTTGCTTGGCAACGTGGACACCTTCCTGGCGAAGTTCGACGTGCAGCTCAACCTCAAGTCCCTCCACCAGTACGGCTCCACCCATCCGAACCCCGCCCTGAAGGATGAGACGGCCACGGGCGTCTCCGCGGACAACGACTCGGGCGTCTACGTGGTGGGCTACTCCAAGGGCCACATCGGCACCGGGACGAACCAGGGCGACACCGACCTCTTCGTGATGCGCTACGCGGACGGCTGCTCCGTGGACCCGGCCCTCGTGGCCTGGTGCCGCAGCGGCAATGGCTGGGGCGACCCGCACCTCGTCACCTCCGACCGCTACAACTACGACTTCCAGGGCGTGGGCGAGTTCATCCTGACGGAGTCCGTCCCCGTGGCCGCCGAACCCTTCACCGTTCAAGCGCGCCAGAAGGCCAGCGGCAACCGCGTGGCGCTCTACAGCGGCGTCGCCGCCCGCTTCGGCACCGACCGCGTCGCGGTCTACGCGCGCACCACCCAGCCCCTGATGGTGAACGGCGCGGCCGTCTCGCTCCCAGTGGGCGACGTGCGACCCCTGTCCGACGGAACCCGCGTCTTCCGGCCCACCGCCACGCGCTACCTCGTCACGTCGGCCCAGGGCGACCAGCTCATCGTGGACCACTTCACGTCCTACCTGAACCTCGCGCTCACCCTGGCGCCCTCGCGCGCGGGCCTGGTGCGAGGCCTGCTGGGCAACTACAACAACGTACGCGCGGACGACTTCGCCCTGCGCGATGGCACACAGCTCACCGCGCCGCTCAGCTTCAATCAGCTCTACAAGAACACCCCCAACTTCGCGGACAGCTGGCGCATCACCCAGGCGGAGTCCCTGTTCGACTACGGCGCGGGGGAGAGCACCACCACCCTCACCAACCGAGCCCTGCCGGCGGCCACGACCACGCTCAAGGCGCTGTCGCGGTCGCAGCAGGAGGCCGCGGAGCAGACCTGCCAGGAGGCGGGCGTCACCGACGCCGTGCAACTGGAAGGCTGCATCCTGGACGTGACCCAGACGGGTGACAGCACGCTCGCCACGGGCGCCGCGGAGGCGCAGGCGTTGCAGCCGCTGGCCAACGAGGTGTACCTGGGCCACTTCGCCACCCGCGTCGGCACCGAGTGGAGCCACCCGTCCACCCGCCTGAGCCCCTCCGGCGACCGCCTCTTCCTGGGCGAGTTCGGCAACGAGAGCGTCCAGCTGTCCCTGGCCTCGCTGCCCGCGCACGGCACCGTCACGGTGAGCTTCGACCTGTTCATCCTCCAGGGATGGGATGGCAACGGCCCCTCCGCCCCGCACACCTGGGGCGTGCGCGCCGACGGCGTGGGCGAGGTGTTCCGCACCACCTTCTCCAACACGTCGAGCCGCCAGGACTATCCGGCCCAGCTGGGCGGCACCGACAGCCCCGCGGGCACCGGCGCCACGGAGCGCGGCACCCTCCTCTACCCGAACGGTGACGCCACCTACCGCGTGAGCTTCACGTTCGAACACACCGCGCCGGAGCTGGCCCTCCATTTCTTCGCGGACGGCCTGCCCGGCATCCCCCAGGCGGCGTGGGGCCTGGACAAGGTGCAGGTGCAGACGCGCTGACCGGCACCCTCCTCCATCCGGTCGGCCTCACTCAGGGCCCGTCCCACGCGTCGTCGTGGGGCGGGCCTTTCGTTTGTCCTTCCACGTTCCAGGGTCGGAAATGCCCCTCCCACGCACTCCACCCTGACATGTTTGTCATCACGTGGGGCGGGCCTTTCGTTTGTCCTTCCACGTTCCAGGGTCGGGAATGCCCCTCCCACGCACTCCACCCTGACATGTTTGTCATCACCCAGAGTGAAGACGACTCATTACATTCGTGTAACACCAGGACATCTGAAACAAACGCGCGACGAACCGGACAGCGGGCACACAATTATTGCTTTTCTGTTATGTCGGCTCCGCAACTTGCATTGCCCCCGAAAATCCCTCTCAGCATGTCCTCCCGTCCCGAGGTGAGGCCCCATCATGTCCAGAGTCCCTTTCTTCCTGAGCAGTCTATTCATCGCATCCCTGGCCCAGGCCGTGGAGCGGGAGCCCCTGCCCACCCGTGAGCCGTCCGCGGACGCGCTCTACCCGGTGGATTTCTCCGCCGGCCTCCGGGACGCCGCTCGCGCCCCGCGCCGCGCCCCCATCATGGGCCTGACGTCGGCGCCGCTCCCCACGTGGACGGTGGAGGCGGGGACCTCCGCGACGGAGCAGGCCACGTCGACCGCGACGTGCGGCGGCTTCCTCTACACCGTGGGCCGGGCGAACAGCTCCGTCCTCGGTCAGACTCATGCGGGCGGGATGGATGTCTTCCTGCTCAAGCACAAGACGAGCAACGGCGCGCTCGTCTGGGCGGAGCAATTCGGCTCCGTCGCGGATGACTTCGGCACCGGCATCGCCATCCACGGCTGCGCGACCGGCACGCCCTCCATCTACGTGACGGGCTACACCCGGGGCACCCTGCCCGGCGGCGCGCTCCACTCCGGGACGAACCAGGGCCTGGCCGACGTCTTCGTGCGCAAGTACAACGGCAACACCAAGGGCCTCCTCTGGAGCCGCCAGCGGGGCTCCAACAAGGAAGACCTGGCGTATGCCATCGCCGTCAACCAGACGACGGGGGACGCCTACCTCACCGGCCACACCGTGGGCGGCGTCTTCGTCCCCGGCGTCACCGCCGGCGGCACCGACATCATCGTCGCCCGCTACCTGGCGAACGGCTCCGAGTCCAACGCCCTCCAGCTCGGCTCGCCCTCCAGCAAGTTCGACTACGCGCGCGGCGTCGCGGTGGACCGCGACGGCAAGGTCTACATCGGGGGCTACTCCAACGGCGTCTTCCCCACCCAGACGACCAAGGGCCTCAACACCTATGACCTGGTCCTGTTCAAGTACCCCGCGGACCTCTCCACGCGGGAATGGGTGCGCCAGGACGGCACCTCGGGCACGGACTATGCCTATGCGCTGACGGCTTCTCGCAACGCGACGGGGGCGACGGAGATCTACCTGGTGGGCCAGACCACCGGCACCCTGAACGCGGACGCCACCTTGAGCAATGGCACCCTGAGCAACGCGGGTGGCTGGGATGCGCTCGTCATGCAGTACAGCACCGCGGGTGTGAAGCAGCGGGCCACCTTGCTGGGCACCGCGGGCACGGACTCCGTCAACGCCATCGCCTCCGATGGTGGCGCCAACCTCTACCTCGTCGGCGTGACCCAGTTCGACCTGCGCAACGACCCGGCCGCCTTCTCCGGCAGCGTGGACGTCTTCCTGGCGAAGTACGACGTGCGGCTCGACCTCAAGTCCGTCCACCAGTACGACTCCACCAGCGACGACCCCTCCTCCCTGGAAGACATCGCCAACGGCGTCTCCGCGGACACGGACAACGGCGTCTACGTGGTGGGGCAGTCGACGGGCAACATCGGCGCCGCGACGAACCAGGGAGGCCACGACCTCTTCATCCTGCGCTACGCGGACGGCTGCTCCGCGGATCCGGCCCTCGTGGCCCAGTGCCGCAGCGGCAACGGCTGGGGAGACCCGCACCTCGTGACGTCCGACCGCTTCAACTACGACTTCCAGTCGGTGGGCGAGTTCATCCTGACGGAGTCCATCCCCCTGGCCCCCAACCCCTTCGTGGTGCAGTCGCGCCAGAAGGCCAGCGGCAACCGCGTGGCGCTCTACAGCGGCGTCGCTTCACGCTTCGGCACGGACCGCGTCGGTGTCTACGCGCGCTCCACCAACCCGCTGATGGTGAACGGCGCGGCGGTCGCGCTCCCGGTGGGCGACGTGCAGCCGCTGTCCGACGGCACCCGCATCTTCAAGGCGACCACCACGCGCTACATCATCACGTCGCCCCAGGGTGACCAGCTCATCGTGGACAACTTCACGTCCTACCTGAACATCACGCTCACCCTGGCGCCCTCGCGCACGGGGCAGGTGCGCGGCCTGCTGGGCAACTTCAACAACGTGCGCGCGGACGACTTCGCCCTGCGCAACGGCACGCAGCTCACCGCGCCGCTGAGCTTCAACCAGCTCTACAAGAACACGCCCAACTTCGCGGACAGCTGGCGCATCACCCAGGCGGAGTCCATCCTCGACTACGGCTCCGGGGAGAGCACCGCCAGCCTCACCAACCTGAGCCTGCCGGCGTCCACCGCCACCACCACGCAGCTGACGACGGCGCAGCGTCAGGCCGCGCAGGCGACCTGCCAGTCCGCGGGCGTCACCGACGCCGCCCAGTTGGACGGCTGCATCCTGGACGTCGCCATGACGAACGACCCCGCGCTCGCCACGGGCGCGGCGCAGGCGGAGGCGCAGCAGCCCATCGCCAGCCAGGTGTACCTGGGCCGCTTCGACGCCGAGGCCGGCGCCGAGTGGAGCAACCAGGCCATCAGCCTGAGCCCCTCCGGAGACCGCTTCTTCCTGGGCGAGTTCAGCAACGAGACCGTCCAGCTGTCGCTGGCCTCGCTGCCCGCGCACAGCACCGTCACGGTGAGCTTCGACCTGTTCATCCTCCAGTCGTGGGATGGCAACGGTCCGTTCGGTCCGAACCACTGGGGCCTGACGGTCGGCGGCGTGGGCGAGGTGTTCCGCACCACCTTCTCCAACACGTCCAGCGCGCAGTTCTACCCGTCGCAGGTGGGCGGCACCGCCAGCCCCGCGGGCAGCGGCGCCGCGGAGCGCAACACGCTCTTCTACCCGGACGGTGACTCCATCTACCACGTGACCGTCACGTTCGAGCACACCACGCCGACCCTGGCGCTCCAGTTCTTCGCGGATGGCCTGCCCGGCATCACCAACGAGACGTGGGGCCTGGACAAGGTGCAGGTCCAGGTGCGCTAGGCCCCAAGGCCTCCACCTGCTCGTCTCCAGTCTTCACACGGGGCCCGCTCCACCCTTCACAGGTGGGGCGGGCCTCGCTGTTTCCGGGGGTTGACGAAATTTAACCACCAAGTTAATCATTCACCCACTCGTTAACGACTCTCCCACCGGAGTGCCCACCATGAAACCGCTCCCCGAAGGCTGGCCTCGCATCTCTTCCAGCATCTTCTACGAGGACGCACCCGCCGCCATCGACTGGCTGGAGCGCGTCTTCGGCTTCCAGACGCGCCTCAAGGTCGAAGGCGCGGACAACACCATCGTGCACTCGGAGCTCGTCTATGGCGACGGCGTCATCATGGTGGGCTCCACCCACAAGCGCTTCACCTACGCGAGCCCCAAGCCGCACGGGGGCATCAACACCCAGAACCTGATGGTCTACGTGGACGACGTGGACGCCCACTGCGCGCACGCCCGCGCCGCCGGAGCCACCATCCTCCAGGAGCCCGAAACGAAGAACTACGGCGACGACTGGGGCACCAACCGCTCCTACGGAGTCACCGACCCCGAAGGCCACCACTGGTGGTTCACCCAGCGCGTCTCGGCGCCGGTGTAATCACAAATCCATGCCCACCCCGTCCGCGTTGGACCGCACCCTCTCCGCCCTCGCCGACCCCACGCGCCGGGGCGTCGTGGACCGCCTGCGCCAGCGGCCCCACCCCGCCGGGGAGCTGGCCGCCGCCTTCGACATGAGTCCTCCCGCCATGTCGCGCCACCTGCGCGTGCTGCGCCAGACGGGGCTCGTGGAGGAGAACATCGACGCGGACGACGCTCGCGTGCGCGTCTACCGCCTGCGCCCGGAGCCCTTCGCCGCCCTGCGCGGCTGGCTCGACGAGGTGGAGTCCTTCTGGGAAGACCCACTGGGCGCCTTCAAGGCCCACGCGGAACGCACCCGGGGCACGAAAGGCCCCGGAACTTCGGGAGGTCGCAAGTCATGACGCTGTCCGCGGACCGTGCCCGCGTCACCACCTTCGTCGCCGTGTCCCCGCTGGATACCTTCGAGGTCTTCACCCAGGAGATCGACGCCTGGTGGGGGGACCTCGTCACGCGCTACCGGCTTCACGCCGCGCGGCCCCTCCCCGCATAGACAGACACTCCCCCGCGACTATTTGCAGGGCCCGCAGTCCGCCGCGCAGCTGTCCGGCGTATTGCTGGTGCCGCACTTCTCCGTGAGCTGGCAGACGTTGTCGCCGCACCGGTAGATGTCCTGGGGCTGCATGCGCGTGGTGATGGGCCGGTACGTCACGCCGTTGTACGTGCAACGCGTGTAGTAGGTCCGCGTGGTGTCCAGCGTGCAGTAGTACCGGCACGCGCCCACGTGGGCCATGGGCGTGCACGCCGTCGTCTCGCTCCAGGAGGACAGGCCGCAGGTGCGCACCGTGCTCTCGTCGTACTCCAGGTAGGCGCCGTCATTCGCCGCGAAAGTCCCCTCCCCCGTGAAGAGGTTGCCGAAGAAGCACGCCTCGCGCTCGGCGTAGGTGTTCAGCTCATCCGTCGAATACGGCACCGTCCCACCCACCGAGTCACGCCCCAGCACGGAGATGTCCACGTGCACGCCGTACTTGTTCGCGTGCGCCGCCAGGCACGCGCTCACCACCTGCTGCTCCGCCACCGTCGCCGGCGCCCCCCCCGCCCACCCCGGCGCCAATCCCAGACTCCCCTTCCACGTGTAGTTCGCCCCCGTCGTGGGCGACTGGTACGTCAACTGCTTCCCCGCCGCCATCGAGCACTGCACCACGTAGCGCATCACCATGTCCGCCGACGCGGGGTCCGCCGTGAACCACGTGCGGAACCCATTCGTGGAGAGGCCATTCGTGGAGAGGCCATTCGTCGACAAGCCATTCGTGGAAAGGCCATTCGTGGAAAGGCCATTGGTTGACAAGCCATTGGTGGAGAGCCCGTTCGCGGAGATGATGGCATCCATGGCGTGTGCAGGAGCCTCTGCCTGCTCGTCCGCCACCAGGGGCGCACCACAGCCGCTCAGCGCGGTGGCGAGCACCAGGGACAGCCAACGAGACGAACGGGACGAGGGGATGCGAGGGGGAATGACATGCATGGGGGACTGCCTCCGCGTGGGTGGCCGCACGAGCCGTACGGCCTGATCAATCGGTAAACGCGCCTGCGCAAGGCGAGCAGTGTCCCTGCACTCCCGACCCATCCCCTTCGGTCCTTCGCCCAACACGCAGTGCGTATGACAAAGGACGCTCACCCGTTCACCGCACGGCGGTGAACGGTCACCCCTTCCAAAAGCTCAGGCGGTTCGCGTGCGACCCCGAGACGCCTTCGCCTTTGCCTTCGGACGCGGCGGCCGGGGCAGCTTCACCGTGAACGTGGTGCCGTCCTTCTCCGACGAAGCCACCTCCACGGAGCCCCCGTGCGCCTGGACGATCTCCTTCACGATGAACAACCCCAGGCCCAACCCCGCGTTGCGCCGGCTCTGTTCACGCTCCCCTTCACCCTGCCGGAACGGATCGAACAGCCGCTCTCGCAGTTCCTCGGGAATGGGCGTGCCGGGGTTCTGGACTTCCAACACCTGAGAATCCCCCTTCGCCCAGCAGCGCAGGAACACCGGCGCCTCCGGCGTCCCATGCTCCAGCGCGTTGCCCACCAGGTTGCTCAACACCTGGGCCAGGCGCTCCGCGTCCCACTCGCCTTCGGCCTTCCCGTCCACGTCCACCGCGATGGCGCGCTCCGGGTAGGCCGCGGACAATTCGTCCACCACCTGCTGACACACCGCCCCCAGGTCCATGGGGCCCTTGCGCAGGGGAATGCCGCCGGCCAGCCGCGCCCGCGTCAAATCCAGCAGGTCCGCGATCATGTTGCCCATGCGCGTCGCGGAGGACTCGATGCGCTGCGCGTGCTGCCGGTGTTGCTCCGGCGTGCACTCCAGGGGACCCCGCCGCTTCTGCGCCCGCGCCGACAACACGATGGCGTTGAGCGGGTTTCGCAGGTCATGCCCGAGGATGCCGATGAAGCGCTCGCGGAAGCGCGCCTCCTCCACCATGGACGCCAGCTCACGCGTGCGCTCGGTGACGTCCATCATCGAACCAATCATCCGCACCGGGCGCCCCTCGTCGTCGCGCGCCAGCACGCCCCGGTCCAACACATGCGCCCAACTGCCATCCGCGCGCTGGAACCGGTACTCGTCCTTCCACACGTCTCCGGTGGACGCGACGAAGTCCACCAGCTTGTCCACCACGCGAAAACGGTCGTCGTCGTGCACGCGCGCGCCCCACCAGCCCAACTGGTGGTCCAGCACCGCCGTCGCATGGCCAAACGCATCCCCCGTCCCCGGGTCCCATCTCACGCGGTCGGTGGCGAAGTGCCAGTCCCACAGCACGTCGTGCGTGGCCCGCGTCGCCAGCCGGTAGCGCTCCTCCGCCTCGCGCAGCGCGCTCACCGTCTGCTCCGTGCGCGCCAGCGCCTCCTCCACCTCGCGCCGGGCGTTGCGCTCGCGGGCCGCCTGCTGCGCGTCGGAGGCCCGTCCCTCGTCGCGCGGCAACAGCCACAGCGCCAGACCTTCACCGTGGCGCACCACCACGTACTGACGGCCCGCCGCGTCCCCGGGCACCTGGCCCACGTGCGGCACGCCGCGCATCAGCACCCGCACGCACGCCATCACATCCACCAGCACGACGCCTTCCAGCGCCCACAATGACAGGTGCCGGCCCAGCTCCAGGGAACGCACCCAACCCTCGGCCGGGACGTTCATGGACGTCCACCGGAAGTCGAGCACCTCGCCCGTCTCCCCATGCAAGGGCTCCAGGAGGATGCAGGGCGTCTCGTTGTCGGCGGGCAATTCCCACGCCGAGGCCATACCCGGCCCCCAGGACAAACCCATCATCGTACTCCCCCCGACGCTTCGGGCCTTGCCTCTGCCCTGGCGACGGTGCCGGGCAGGTATGGAAAACCCGCGTCTCGCGGAATACTGACACATTCAGGCACTTGTGGATCGGCCCTGGAGTGCAGGGTGGGCGAAAAACTGCTCACCCCTGAGCATTGGGCCTACCTGCCAGGGCGGTTCAGTACCGGCCTTTGACGCCGATGATGGGCAGGGCGATGGGTAACCCCACGGAATTCTTGGTCAAAGGCTGCCGGCTGTAGCCCCCGCCCTCGTATTCGAAGCCCAGGGTCTCCTGGTTGAGGGTGACGTTGAGCATGTCCAGGTAGGCCTCCAGGGTGAAGGTTTCGTAGGCCCAGGCCTTGGACAGGCGCACATCGAAGCGGAAGAAGGGCGGCAGCCGGTCCACCTGATCGCGATCCACCCGCACCCACGTGGGGCGGCCGTCGCTGTCGGTGCCCTCGCGCATCGTCTGGCTGCCCAGGGTGCCGTACTCGGGACGTCCGGTGTTGAAGTGGAGCACGCCCCCCAGGGTGATGTTGTTGGAGAACTTGTGACTGACCACCAGGTTCAGGATGTGTGTCTGGTCGAAGGCGAAGGGCAGGTCGGCCTGCTCCTCGGAGATGGCCTTCCCCGTGGCGTCGTAGCGGAAGAACGTGGTGCGCCGCGTGCTGCGCTGAAGGCTGTAGGAGAGCCAGCCAAACCAGTTGTTCCCCAGCGGGTAGCGGATGAGCAGCTCCATGCCATACGCCAGCCCGTGGCTTTCGAAGTCCGGCAGGTCCCAGTCGTCGCGGCTGATGGGCGGGTCGTCCACGTTGATCTGCCGGGCGCGCACCCGGCGAAAGCCATACGGGTTGATGCCGCCCCCGCCCGGCGGCAGGTCGGGTTCGCCAGGTCCGGACGGGTCGCCGGTGCCCAGGTCGTCGCCCAGGCCCTCGTCGGAGAAGGGCGTCAGCTCGATGGTGCGCAGCATGGGGTTCACATAGAAATCCAGCCCCACCTCCCACTTGCTGAAGGCCTTCCACTCCGCGCCCACGGACATCTGCACGCCTTCCTGGAGCCCCAACACCAGACTGCCCACGTCCACCACCGGCAGGCTGATGAGGGTGGTGGGCGGCTGGTGGAAGATGCCCGCGCCGCCCTTGATCGTCACGGTGTCGGTGAGCTTGTGGCGCACCGTGAGGCGCGGCTCGATGACCTTGTGGTCGAACCCGCCGGACAGGTGGTAGCTGTCCAGGCGCAGGCCGGGCACCACCGTCCACTTCGGGTTCGGCGTCCACACCGCCTCCGCGTACGCACCGGCGAAGGTGGCCAGCGCCACGGGCGCGTGGATGCTGTCCTCCCCCACCTCCTCGCCGCCCTCCAGGCTGATGATGTCCACGATGGCGCGCTTGTGGTCCACGTCCGCGCCCGTGCGCAACAACAGACGCTCCGACAGGGGCACGCTGTAGCCCACGCGTCCCGACAGCGTGCTCTGGTCGATGTAGATTTCATCGCCGTTGTCCGGCCCGCGGGACACGACGGAGAAGCGGTCCAGGCCCCACGTGCCGCCCACCTCGAACTCGCCCTTGCCCACGGGGTAGCGGCCCCGCAGGTCCACGCGGTGGAAGATGATGGATTGCAGCGCGGTGTCGCCTTCCGCGTCCTGCGCCTCTGAACCGAAGGTGTCCGACGAGCCAAAGGCAAACAGCCGCAGCTTGCCTTCACCCACGTCCTGCTCCACGCGGGCCTGGTAATCCCAGAAGTCGAGCACCACCTTGGGATTGGTGCGGCCCGGCGGCGGCGGGTCCTGGAGGCTGTTGGCCGCCAGCGCGATGAGCCACGGCGTATAGGAATAGCGGCCCGCGAGGCTGACGTTGGTGCCGGTGGACTTGAAGGGCGTCTCGATGAAGAAGCCCGCGTTGATGAAGTCCGCGTACGCGCTGCCGTGCACCCGGTCGTCGCGCGGCCGGGTGAGGCGCCCGTCGATGGCGCCGCCCATCAGCCGGCCGTACTGCGGCGGCGGCGTGCCCGGATAGAAGTCGATGGCGTCCAGGAAGTCCGGGTGGATGACCGCGGGGCCCAGGAACAGGTGGAAGAGGATGGGGATGCGGATGCCATCCAGGAAGTAGCCCGTGGACGCGGGCTGGCTGCCACGCACCACCGGGTAGGCCACGCCGGACAGCATGCTGCCCACGCCCGGCAGCAGCATGACGACGCGGAAGGGGTCGCCCATGGTGCCGGGCACCTCCCGCAGCTCCGCGTCGCGCAGCGTGATGCGGCTGACCTCCGTGCGCTCGCGGTCGCCTCGCACCACCGTCTCGTAGGGGTTCAGGACCAGCGGCTCCAGGCCGTACACGACCTCCAGCGACTCGGTGCCCTTCAGGGCCTCGCGGTAGAGGCCCGGCTTGTGGCCCGGGGCGAACACGCGCACCGCCTGGCCGCCCGTGGGGAAGCGCGCTTCGAAGTGGCCGTGCTCATCCGTCTGCACCGGGGAGTCCGGCGCGGCGTCCGACACCAGCGTGGCGCCGATGAGCGGCGTGCGGTTGCCCTTGGCGCGCACCAGGCCCTTGAGGGTGATGGGGCCCTGGAGCCGGGTGCCTTCGGTGCCGCCATCCGCGCGGGTGGCCACCGGCATGGGGGCCTCGAAGCGGTATTCGAAGAACAACCGCACCGCGACGGGCTTGCCCTCCATCAGGGCCGGGGAGAAGCGCAAGAGGGGCGCCGCGTGCAGCGCGGCTTCGTTGAGCAGCGGATGCACACCCTCCACCAGCGTGGCGGTGTCCACCTCGCCCGCCTCGTCCACCAGCAGCTCCAGCTTCACCGTGCCGGCCACGCCCTCGCCCACCAGCCGGGGCGGGTACGGCGCGGGGGAGTCCCCCACCAGCGCGGGCGGCACGAAGGCGGCCAGCGCGGGCCCGCCGTCGGAGGCATCGCCTGCCTCCACCGCCCAGCCCGCGTCGGTGCGCTGGAGCTCCGCCTCCTTCGCCACGGTGCCCGCGCCGCCGTCCGGGGAGCCCTGCCCTTCAATCCACGGCGCGTCCATGCCCGAAGGCCCGGAGCCGGTGGTGAGGTTCTCCTCCTGGACGGGCAGGCCCGCGTCCAGCGTGTCGCCCAGGCGCTCACTGCCGGGGTCTTCCGCTTCCACGGTGGCGCCGGCCCCAGGCCGAGGCCCTGCCGGCAGCGCGCGCGCGGGGAGGGCCGGCGACAGGAGGGCCAGCACCAGCGCGACCGCACCGATGCGACGGGGCTCGCTCCGCGTTCCTACGGACATGGGCCTACGGTCATGGGCGGTGGAGCTCGTCGTACGTGAAGTCAAAACCCGGCCAGCGCCCATGAGGCCAGGGGATGTCCGCCCTGACAAGCGCCCCACCGTGATCGCCGCGAACCTCTTGGCTCGGGGCCCGGCCACAATCCGCGCATCCTTCCTCTGGCGGACACTTGGCCAGGGACTCCCGTCGCACCGTGGATGCCCGTCCCCGCCCTCCGGACGGGGCGCCCCATTTCGGCGCAATCCCCACCCTCCAGGAAGTCGTCCCTTTCCTGATCCCTGGACTCCATGACACGCCCCCGTCCAACGAGGCCGCCGCCGTGCGTCGCGATCCGGGCCCGGAGGCGTCGGAAAACCAGGGTGTCGCGCGCCCGAGCCTCGGAGTCCCGGCCATGATTCCCCCGCCGTCCCTGCGGTATCTGCCCCACGGTGTGCTCGCGTCCCTGTTGCTGGCACTGGTGCTGATGCCGCTGCTGTTTCCACCGTCGCTCGCGCGGGCGGGGAACCGGGGGCCGGACACCTTCATCGACGAGGGCCCTCCCGGCGCCACGCACTCCCGGGAAGCCCGCTTCGTCTTCACCGCCACGACGCTGAAGCCCGTGTTCTGGTGCTCGCTCGACGGCAGCCTCTACATCCCCTGCGAATCCCCCTGGCGCCTGAAGGACCTGGGCGTGGGCGAACACACCCTGGACGTGTACGCGGTGGACGTGAACACCACCCACCGCGACCCCACCCCCTCCGGTTGGGTCTGGAAGGTGACGGAGCCGGGCCAGGACGCGTCCCGGGGCCCGGCGGCGCGCTGACGGGCCGTCAGCGGCGCGTCGGGAGGATGGCGCTGGCCACCAGGCTCATCAGCTTGAGCTGGGGGCGCGGCAGCCGGCGCAGGGAGCGCAGCAGGCGGCGCATCTCCGGCAGGTCGTCCTTGTCCGTGGAGTCCTCTTCCCACAGCCCCGCGCCCGCCGCCGCCGCCACCGCCAGCCCCAGCGAAGCGTCCGCGGACAACTGCAGCGCCAGGCACAGCCGGAACAACGTGGGGACGCTGGGCATCATCTTGCCCCGCTCCAGCCGGCCGTAGACCTCCGACGCGATGCCGACGCGGTCCGCCACATCCGCCTGCGTCAGTCCTGCCCGCAGCCGAGCGGCCCGGGCCGCCGCGCCCACACTGACCGCCAGCTTGCGCTCCAACTGCCTTCGCGACAGCGCGGCGGCGGACGCAGGCGCCCTGGGGCGCTTCTTGCGGGCGCGGCCGGAAGCGATAGGACCTCGGGGGTGGGTTTTCACCACATCAACCTTGCACGTGACGTCCGGCGGAGTGGCCCCAGGCTCGCGGCCCCTCTGCATCCGGAACGGTTCATGGGTCGATATATAACCCAGCACGTCACCCGGGCCCATTCCTATATGACAGGTAGTCCCCGCAATCCCCCGCCCCCAGGGAGAACCCCGTCTTCTGCCTCCGGTGCGCACATCTACTGACACGCCGGCATGCACTCGCGGCACGGCATGAGGGATTGTCCGTGCGCGGCCCCCCAGGTTGCTCCGGAAGTTGCTCCGAAGCGGTGCGAAGCCGGGGCGGGGACTCAACCCTCGGAGGTGGCCACGCGTTCCCAGCCCGGCGGGTAGTGCGTGACGAGCCCCTGGGCGTCGGTGTCCACCTCCGCGACGAAGGCGCCGCCCGCGCTCTCGTAGCGGTAGAGCGACGCCGACAGCCGGGTGTAGCGCTGCTCCAGCCGCTCCAGGGACAGGTCCGGCAGGCGCACCCACGCGGCCGTCACGTCGTGGGCCTGGCCCACCTCCAGCCCCAGCCGGCGGATGGGCAGGGTGTTGGTGGACGGGGTGACGCTCAGGTCCACGTCCACGCACCCGCGCAACTCCGGCAGCTCGCGGCCATCGCGCCACCAGCGCTGGTGGTCATCCACCTGGAGCACCATCGTGCGCCGCGTGCCGCCCTGGTGCAGGACGAGCCGCGCCTCGCGCGTGTGCCAGTCCGGATCGCACGCCACGGTGTAGCGCACGAGCAGCGGCAGGCCCTCGCTCACCAGCACCACGGTGCCGGTGAGGAGCGGACCGGCGGAGGACTCCCACAGCTCGCAGTGCTCGGTGCCCGGAGACTCCAGGCGGCGCCACGTGACAGCCTGCACGCAGCGACCCTCGGGCGTGCCTCCGGGGCGGGAGGCAGGCGGCGTCATGGCGAGGGCCTGCGCATCAAGGGGCGCCCCGTCCGGCGTAGAGGGAGTCCAGGGCCTCGTCCAGCAGGCACAGGGCGGCGTCGCTCCAGCCGCGCAGCCGCTGCTGGGGGGTGGGCCGGCCCGTGTGGGGGATGAGCTGCGCGTCGGCGGCGTCCTCGATGAACTGGGCCTGCTGTTCCGCGTTCAGCTCCGCCCACCGGCGGTGTCCCACGGCCTTGCGCCAGTCGTAGCCGTCACCCAGATACTGGGCCGCCAGCGCGCCGCTCAGGTAGCCCGTGCCGCCGTGCTGGTGCTGCCACACGTGCGTGAGCTCATGCACCAGCAGCCGGAAGCCCACCGCGCCGTAGCCGGGGGGGATGAAGAGGATGTCGCCGTGGGCGAACGCGCGGCCCGGCAGGCCCAGCAGGCCCAGGGCGCCTTCCTTCACGCGCACGCAGCGGAAGTCCAGGCTGTCGCCGAAGATGGGCTTGAGCCGCGTCACCTCCGCGTCCGTCAGCCGGCGGCCCACGGGCTCCAGGCCGGACACCACCTGCACCGCGCTGAGCACGCGCCCGCCCAGCATCAGCACCAGGTCCACGGGCACCTGCGCCACGCGGAACAGGCCGCGCTTGAGCTGGGGCAGGCCTTCCCGGGAGCGACCCGTCGCACAGCGGGCCATGCCGCCGGCCAGCAGGATCAGCGCCACGTACGCGCTGCGCGCGGCGCCCGCGGACGCCCCGGCGATGCCGGTGAAGAGTCCATGTCCCGCATCCGCGACCCGCTCGGTCAGCGGCGCGGGACGGGTGTCACGGACAGCCTGACGATTCAGCGAGGTGGGAGACCCCAAGGACCAGCTCCAGGAGCGATCGCAACTCACCGGAGCGCCAGGGCCGGCCGAGTGCGAAGTGGGTATGGCTGGAGGCCCTGAAGGTGGCGCTGGCTTCAGGGCGGAAACCGGAGGACAGGAGAATGCGTGGACCGCTAAAGCCCCGGTCCACCAGACGGCAGAGGAAATCGCTCACGACGCGACGATCCGCGTCGAGGTCCAGCACCAGCCCATCGACGTCCACACCCAGGTCCAACCGCCGGTCGGCCGACGTGGCCCCCAGCGCCGCCACCACGCGGCACCCCTCCCCCACTTCCCGAGCCACCGCCAACCGCACCTCGGGCGACTCGGAGACCACCAGCAACACCGGCACCGCCGACACGGGCCTGGCCGCCGGAACCGACGTCAGCCCACCGCGCCGCGCACCCGGGACCGCGGGTCGGGAGAAGGCGAATTCCGGGACAAGGAGGGAAGACGGTGCGGTAGACACGTCTTCACAGTAAACAGCAATATCGGAAATATCAAGCTTGGCTTCAATCTCCAGCTAACGGGGTGCGGCAACGAGGGTGAGGGCGGCGATCTCCGGGGCGGGGCCCAGGCGGAGCGGGGGGCCCCAGTAGCCGGTGCCGCGGTGCGTATAGACCCGGGTGCCGGCCACGGTGGCCAGGCCCTGCACGACGGGCTGCTGGAGCTTCACGAAGAACATGAAGGGGAAGATCTGCCCGCCGTGGGTGTGGCCGGACAGTTGGAGGTCCACGCGCAGGCCGCCCAGGGACAGGGCGGTGCGGGGCTGGTGGGCCAGGAGCAGGCGGGGCACGTCGGGCGGAGCGCCTTCGAGCGCGAGGTCGGGGCGGCTGGCCAGCGGGGCATCGATGTGGCCCGCGTCATGGTCGGTGACGCCGGCCACGACGAGCCGGGCGCCGCCGCGTTCCAGCACGCGGTGTTCGTTGTTGAGGACGGTGAGGCCCAGGCGGGCCACCTCCGCGATCCAGTCACGGGCGCCGTGGTAGAACTCGTGGTTGCCGGTGACGTAGTAGACGCCCAGCGTGGCCTTGAGGCCCGCGAGCGGCGCCACCTGGTCGCGAAGCTGCTCCACGGTGCCGTCCACCAGGTCGCCCGTCACGGCGATGATGTCCGGCTGGAGCGCGTTCACCTGATCCACCACGCGCTGGAGCCACACGCCGTCCAGGGTGGGGCCCACGTGCACGTCGGAGAGCTGCACCACGCGCAGGCCGTCCAGGCCCGGGCCCAGGTCCTTCAGGGGCACGGTGGTGCGCTCCACCCTGGCGCGACCGCGCGCGGTGACGAACGCGAACGCCACGGCGGGCACGACGGTGCCCAGCACGGCCGCCGCGCGGCCCTGGGCCAGCGCGTGCATGTCGGTGACGGCGCCGGACAGGGACAGCACGCCCGCGACGACATCCGAGGCCATCACGGCGGTCAGGAAGATGCCGAAGGCGCCCAGCCACACGTAGGCGCCCCACTGGATGGCGCGGGAGAGGCCGGTGGGCTGCTCACGGCGCGAGACGCGAAAACCGGCCAGGAGGACGAGGTAGCACAGGCCCAGCAGGCCCCACCCCACGGCGGCCCAGGGAGCGGGCCAGCCGGGGGACGTGAAGAGGCGCAGGCCGATGTAGACGTGCAGGGCGGTGGGGAGGGCGAGCCCCAGCACCAGGGACAGCATCCACCGCCAGCCCGGCGAGCGGGACGAACGCCGGGCCGGCCGAGAGGGGACTTCTTCCGAGGACACGTCCGTCGTCACGCGCGCCACCTTCCGCCCCAACACCGCCCTGGGGACGCCTTCGAGCGCGGGAAGATAACGGGTGGCCCCCTGGCGCGCCCGGCAACCCCTCCGGACGCCCGAAGGCCCTCCTGCCCCGCCGCGTCCGGTCTTCTTGCTCCACCGGGGTCGGAGGGCACCTGGGAATGCGGGACACGGCTTCGCGGATAGCGTGCGGAGCGAAGCCGGACGCGACCGCGAGGCGGGCATGAAGCGATGGGAGTGGGCGCTGCTGTTGGGGTTGCTCGTGTCGGGCTGCGCGACGACGCGGGTCGTGAAGCTGGAGACGGACGACGGCGACCGGGAGGTCGTCACGCCGCACGAGGACGTGGACGCTTCGCTCGCCGCGACCCGGCTGGAGGACGGCGAGTTCAAGCAGGCCGTGCGGGCGCTGGCGCGGGAGGTGCGGCCTTCCGCGCATCCCATGAGGGAGGCCCGGGAGTTGTTCGGTCTGCCGGAGCGCAGCGGCCTGTTCGGATTCCAGGAGCGGACCCGGCGGATCATCCCCCTGGGCGAAGAGGAGGCGCGTGAGCTGCATCTGCTGGAGGCCTCCGATGACCTGACCCGTGGCTACAAGCACTGGTGCAGCAGCCGCCGGAAACAGCCGGGGGACTGTCTGCGATTGCTGGACGAGGGACCGTTGCTGGGGAGCGACGGTCGCTATGCGCTGGCGATGGCGGTCGCGATGGATTCGGTGTGGCGCGAGACCTCCGACGCGCTGAAGGACATGGCCCATCCGCAGGCGGTGATGGCCATGATGACCTCCACCGTGACGATGTACTTGTTGCTCTGGGCGCTGCCGGAGCCGCTGTCCAAGGGGCTCGCCGCCCTGATGACCGCGACCGCCATCGCGTACCTGGGAGTGGACACGGTGTGGCGCATCCTCGACGGGTGGGTGGCCCTGGTGCGACAGGTGGATGAAGCCACCACGTTCGTGCAGGTGCGCGACGCGGGTGAGACCTACGGAAAGGTGCTGGGAGAAAACGCCGCGCGTGTCTTCGTCATGGTGGCCGCTGCCGCGATTGGCAATACGGCGGGGCTCGCCGCGAGGACACAGGGGCTGCCGGGCTCAGCGCCGGCCGCGCTCGCGGTGGAGACCCAGGCGGGTTTTCGGTTCGTGGCCATGGGGAGCATCCGCTCCGTGGCGATGACCGCCGACGGGTTCACCATCGCGCTCGCGCCCAACGCGCTCGCGATGTCATCCCGGTCCGGGCCGCCCCAGAAGCATCACCTGGCCACCATCCGCAACGAGAAGTCCTCGAAGAACGGTGGGCCCTGGACACCGCTCTTCCGAAGGCTGTTCAAGAAGGCCGGAATGGACTTGAAGGATCCCGAGAACATCGTCGAGGTCCAGGGCCACCGAGGTCCACACCCGCGCGAGTACCATGAAGCCGTGATGCGACGGTTGAGGGAAGCCACTCAACGCTGTAGGTCCGTGGTGCAATGCCGTGAAGCCTTGACGAACGCACTGCGAGATCTTGCCCAGGAAGCCAATGCACCTGGCACCCGCCTCAACAAACTCCTGACCTCCCGCAGGGAGCGCTGAGTCTCAACCATCATGACTGCTCGATTCTTCGATCTCTCGGAAGACGTCCAGGAAGGAAATTGGTTCCTGGAGGATCCCGTCGATGCAAACTCAGTAGAGGTGGAGGATCCCTGGATGTTCACGGACGGGGAACCCATCAACGTGACAGGCAGACTCCGGTTTCCCATCGGCGAACCTGGACGGTCTCGGGACTTTTCACTGGCGGGCATCGGACTGACCCCCATCGTCCACGTCAAGCTCGCGACGGTCCTCGCGGAGCGTGCCGCCGACGACGTTCAACTCCTCCCTGTCGACATTCCCAGACACCCGGACCAATACGTCCTCGTGGTCGCCACGAAGACCCTCCGCTGTATCGACGAAAAGGCCTCCGAGGAGGTCCTCTTCTGGGAGCCCAGACACAATCAGCCAGAGAAGCTCGGGCAGTACCGCTCCGTGATCGGCATGCGCATCGACCCATCGAAGGTCGGCGCCACCCAGCTCTTCCGTCCCTGGGGATGGCGGGTCGCGCTCATCGTCTCCGAAGACCTCAAGACCGCGCTGGAACAGACGGGCGCCACCGGCATGTACTTCACCGAGGTCTGAACCGCACCCTCAGCGCCGGGCACGACGGCGGGCCAGCGCGGCCAGCCCCACCAGCGCCCAGACGCTGATCACCCCCGCAGGCCCCGCGCCGCAACCGCAGCCCACGTCCAGGTCGGTCGGCCCGCGCACCTGGAAGCCCACCTCCGGTGAGCGCAGGCCTGCCTCGCCCTCCGCCGTCACCACCTGCGCGACGATGCGGTGCGTCCCCGTGGCGAGCGCCCCTGCGGAGCCCACCTCGTGGCGGAAGACGCCCTCCGCGTCAGAGGTGACGGTGGCCAGCGCGACGCCATCCAATTCCAGACGGACGGACGTACCGGCCAGCGCCACACCCACGAACGTCGGCGTGGGGTCCACGCTCGCGTCCTGCGCGGGCACGACCATCATGAGCACCGCCGGATCCACCGTGCCCGCGTCGGTGCCCGTTCCACCGTCACCTGCCACCACCACCTCGAAGCCCACGACATCGGAATGCGGTCCGTCCTCGCCCGCCTCGTTGTGCGCGTGGACGGTGACCTTGTGCACGCCCACCGACAACGCCTCCTCCTGCGGCACCTGGAAGCGGAAGCGTCCGAGCAGATCCGCCGGCACGATGTTGTCCGGCCCGTCGTCAATGACGACGCCCACGGAGATGCCATTGGTCGTGGTGCCAGCGAACAGCGGCGTAGGGCTCGTGGTGTCCCCATTCGCGGGCACCACCAGCACCGCCATGTCCACGACGCCACCGTCCGCCAATACCACCGTCGGAGAGGTGAAGCGCACCGGCGTGGCCGCGAGGCTGGCCACGCCAACCGCCTCCGACCACGCGGTGACCTCGTGCTCACCGGCCACCAACGGAGCGAAGGGCTGCAGGAAGAACACGCCGTCCGCCCCCGGCACCACCATGCCCACCTCGCGTCCGTCGATGAGGATGTGGACGACCGGGCCGTCCGTGCCCGCCTTGCCCTCGATGCGCGGACGCGTGGAGGTGGACACCTGTTCCGCCACGGGCAGGGTGATGACGGGCGCCACTGGCACCTGGAAGGAGAGCGTGAGCTCCTGCACGGTCCCGACCGACGGGCCACCCGTGGACGTCCCACCATCGGGGATGCCCGCGTCGATGCCGCCATCCGTGCCACCGGCCGGCCCCGCGCCATTCGAGCCCGCGCCCGGGAACCCGGACTGCCCGGCGCTGCCCGCGCTCACGTTGGACGCGCAGAGGGTCGCCTTGCTCTGGAGCAGCACGCGGCCTCCCGCGCCACCGCCACCCGGCCCCAGCGGCTGCTCGGTCACCTTCGTGTCGCCCCCCGCGCCACCCAGAGCCTCCACCGCGCCGCAGTTCAACACCTCCTGCGCGCGCAACAGCACCGCGCCTCCCGCGCCGCCGCCGCCCGCCCCGTCGGTGCCCGCGACATCGGCCGGCAGGCCGGAGGCACTGAAGACGCCCTTGCCGTCGAACGAGAGGGCGCGGATAAACACCCCGCCTCCACCCCGTGCGCCGCTGGTGCCGTCGGTGCCGGTGCCCTCGCCCGCGCCACCACCGCCGCCGAACGCGAAGCGCTCGAGCACGGAATAGCTCAGCGGCGCGCCGCCCAGACCGCCTTCCACCCGCGCACCATCCGAGACCGAGGACCGACCGCCATTGCCACCGATGCCCCCGTGGCCACCGCCCCCACCGCCCGCGCTGATGCAGTTGCCGCCGCCGCCGCCATTGGCCAGGTTGCCGCGACCGGTGACGCTCTTGCTCCCGGACGCCGTCCCCGCCACGCCCTCGCCGCGAGCGGAGCCGCCCTGGGCCGCGGACAGGTCCAGGCCCGTGCACCCCTTGAGGCCGGCGTGGGCCTGATAGATGCCGCCCAGGTACCCGGCGCCGTCCGCGTCGATGCGGCCCTCGTTGATGACCGTGCCGGACACCAGCATCGCGAGGATGCCGCCGGACCGTCCGTCCCAGGGCGTCACGGAGAGCCGCGCACCGGCCTCGACCACGACATCGGAGAACTCGCCCACGCGCAGCACCTGGGTGCGGAGCACGGGATAGGAGTAGCGCAAGGGCTGCGTCAGCTTGAGCACGCCGGCCGCCGAGTCCACGGACTCCACGCGCGCCAGCTCGAAGCGGCTGGGACCCGTCGTGATGGGCAGCACCACGGTCTTCGCGTCGCCGGGGGTGGGCACGGGCAACAGGCCCCCGGTCTGATGGATCATCACCAGGTCACCGGCTACGACCGCGAGGCCGGACACCGACACCTCGGACCTCCGCGCGGCGACGGCCACCCGCAGGGGCGCGGCGGCGCCGGTGACAACCGACCTGCCCGATACGACGGTCAGCGCACCATCACGGCCGGTGCCCAGTCCAAAGGAGTCCGGCTCCGCGCGCGCGACCGGCGCCAGGAGCAATCCAACGATGAGGGCCAGGATGATCCGCATGGCCCCCATGGTGCCCCAGCGGGCGTCCGGGGTCGAGAGAGGCCCACCCCATCCCACGTCAGCGAGGAGCCACCAGGTCCGCGAGCGCGCGGGCGTTGACGGGCGCGAAGAAGGGCTGCCTCAGGAGCCGGCCCAGGGCGCGGCGCTCCACGCACAGCAGTTGGAGGGAGTCCTCCCATTCGCCCAGCACGGCCACCGCGCGCACGTCCGCCGCGTCGCGGTACAGGTCGTTGAGGTTGTGCACGAGCGCGGGCACGTCCTCTACCTCCCACCGCTCGGTGACCTCCCCTGCCGCGACGTGCAGCTCCAGCACGGGGCGCTCGCGCACGTCCACGATCTTCAGCCGCCGGGCCGCGCCGCCCATGGCCGCGGTGAGCGACCCCACCAGCTCATCCGGACGAACGCCATACCCCACGGTGAGTCCGCCCTCGAGCAGCCCCGCCTCGCACAGGCGCAGCAGCGACACATGGGGAGGCTCGCCCTGGGGCACCAGCCCGGCAGCGGCGGCGGAGTCCTTGAGCAGTCGCTCGCGGTCGAGCGCGTCCAGCAGGGAGGCCATGGGGCGCGGACCCTATCAGGGCTCTTCGCCGTCCCAGTAATCCACCGACGCGGCCAGGGGCAGATTCACATGCAACGTGCGCGAGGCCTTGTCGCCGCCCGGAGCCGCGCCCGCCATGATGCCCACCTTCTTCGAGTCCGGGTACACGAGCACGTCCGGCTCCTCCATGGTGGAGAAGCACAGGTAGCGCAGCGGCTCCGCCCCACTGTTGATGAGCTGGTGCGCGGTTCCGGCGCCCGGGGGCAGCGCGACGTAGTCCCCTTCGCGCACAGGCACCTCTTCCGAACCCAGGCGCAACGTGCCCACGCCGGCCAGGAAGTAGAGGGCCTCCTCGTTCGCCAGGTGGTAGTGCAGCGGCCATGAGCGGCGGCCCGGAGGAAGCTCCACGAGGCTGCACCCGAGCTTGCGCCCGTGCGCGGCGGCGCCCAGTTGCTTGCGCTTGAGGGCCACGCGGGTGCCGTGAGCGACTTCGGTCCAGGGAAGGTCTTCGGCGTGCACGAGATGCGATGAGGACATGGTGGGTCTCCTCGATGTCAGGGGCGCTCGGCGACGAGCGCGAACACCCGGTGGGGAACGGACAGCGGATCCTGGGGGAAGCGTTCGGCGAGGAGCGCCCCCAACGCGGCATCGAAGCGTGCCACCTCCTCCGACGGAAGCAGGGCGCCAATCCGCGCGTTGGCGCGAATGCGTCCACGCCAGGCCACGTGGGTGTACGGCGTGGGGGAGTCGAAGGTGAAGGACGTCAAGGACTGGAAGCCCGCGAGCGCCACGTCGCGGAACCACTCCGGGTAGATGCCCACGCCGTGGCCGAAGCGGTCGATGTTCAGGTGGTCGCGGGGGCTGAAGGTCTCCATCAGCGCCTCGGTGGCTTCCACCACGTTGCCGGGCAGGGCCAGCCAGTCGAAGCAGGCGATGATCAACTGCCCGCCGGGCCGCAGCAGCCGGAGCACCTCGCGCGCGGCGGCGGGCCGGTTGAACCAATGCCAGCACTGGCCGGCGAACACGCGGTCGAAGGATGCCGACGGCAGGCCCGTGTCCTCCGCGCTGGCGACACGGAAGTCCACCGCGAGTCCTTCATCCCGGGCGAGCTGCCGGGCCGCATCCAGTTGCTGTGCGGACACATCCAGCGCGGTGACGTCCGCGCCGCGCCGGGCCAGCCCCCGGGCGATGGTGCCCGTCCCGGTGCCCAGGTCGAGCGCGCGCAGGCCGGGCCGCAGCACACCGTCTGTTTCCAGTCGGGTGAAGAAGGTGTCCGGGAATCCCGCCCGGTATTTCGCGTAGTCCGACGACGTGCGTCCGAAGTCCACTGGCATGGTCGCTCCCCGCTCGAAGGCCTCTGTCCGGAAGGGTTCGACTCGACAGGACCTCCAGTCGAGTCGAGACTCCACCTCCGGGAGGCACGTGAAACATGGTGCGTCGCAGCGGGGGTCGTTCTCAATCTCGATTCGACCATCCACCTGAGGAGGAGCTTCTGCGCGCGGACGAGGCGGCGGCCCTGCTGGGGGTGAAGCGGGCGACGCTCTACACGTACGTGAGCCGGGGGCTCGTGCGGTGCGTGCCGGAGAAGGGCACCAAGGAGAACCGCTACCTGCGCGCGGACGTGGAGCGCCTGAAGACACGCCACGATGCGAGGGCGGGACACGCGGCGGTGGCCTCGGGAGCACTGCGCTGGGGTGAACCGGTCATCGACTCGTCGGTGTCGCGGATCAGCGAAGAGGGGCTCCAGTACCGAGGCCACGACGCGGTAGCGCTGGCGACCGGCGGGCGCCGCTTCGAGGACG
The DNA here is from genome assembly GCF_026626765.1 of Corallococcus sp. bb12-1. Classification (NCBI taxonomy): domain Bacteria; kingdom Pseudomonadati; phylum Myxococcota; class Myxococcia; order Myxococcales; family Myxococcaceae; genus Corallococcus; species Corallococcus sp. bb12-1. Next base: position 907,302 of record NZ_JAPNJZ010000001.1, read on the forward strand.
TGGCGGAGTTGCTCTGGACGGGGCGCCTGCCGTCGGTGTCCACGCAGTGGCCCTGGTCGGAGCCACTCCTCACGGGCTCGCAGCCGCGAGAACTGTCATTGCTGTCGCCCTCCGCGCTCGCGGCGCTGCTGCCAGGAGAAACCCCACCGTTGTCGGCGCTGCTCGCGCTCGTGCCGCTCCTGGCCGCGAGCGACGAAGGGCGCTTCGCCGCGCCCACGGAACAGGAGCAGGCGCGGGCCCGCCGTCTCATCCGCCACCTGGGTGCCTGGGTCTGCGTGGCGCAGGCACCGGAGCGTGTATCCCGGGCATCGAAGACAGACACGGTGGCGGAGTCGCTGGCCACGGCCTGGGGCACGAAGGTGAAGCGCGCACCGGAGCTCATCAACCGCGCGCTGATCCTCTGCGCGGACCATGAACTGAACACCTCCACCTTCGCCGCCAGGGTCACGGCCTCCTCGGGAGCGGACCTGTACGCGTGCATGAGCGCGGCGCTGGCGGCCGTCTCCGGTCACAAGCACGGCGGCGCATGCGACCGGGTGGAGGCCCTGCTGACGGAAGTGGGCCGCCCTGAACGCGCCGCCCAGGTCATCCACGGCCGCCTGCGCCGGGGCGAAGCGGTGACAGGCTTTGGCCATCGCCTCTACACGAAGGGGGACCCGCGCACGCCGCCGCTGGTGGAAGCCGCGCTGAGCGTGAGGCCCGAATCCCTCCGGGTGCGCGTGGCCCGAGCCGTCATCGACACCATGCGCGACGCCGGCCATCCGCCTCCGTCGATGGACATCGGGCTGGTGATGCTCGCGGACGCGCTGGGCCTGCCACCGGGCGCGGGCACCGTGCTGTTCGGCCTGGGCCGCACCGCGGGCTGGGTGGCGCACATCCTGGAGCAGCGCGAACAGGGCCACCTGCTCCGCCCCCGCGCGCGCTACGTGGAGACACCCCCGAAACCGGCTTGAGCCCCCCGGACCGGTGTCACCTGCCGTGCACGCCGCGCAGGTTTCGGTTGGAGCCACGCCCGGGGATGCGCACACTGCCGCCCCGTGAGCGAAAAGCGCCCTTCCCTGCCCTATCCCGCCGTGTTGCTGCTCGGCAACGTCGCCTTCATCGCCTCGTGGATCGTCGTCCTCAAGCGCCCCGAAGGCTGGCAGGTCGTGGGCCCCGTGCTCCTCGTCCTGTTCCTCGTGCTGCGCGTGGGCGGCGTGTGGCGCTACGCCCAGAACAACCCGGACCCCCAGGGCCGCGCGAAGCGCTCCGCCATCATCTCCACCGTGCTGGCCCTGCTCGCCGTGGGCCTCTGGGTCTCCACCTGGGTGAGCGGCCCGCGCTGAAACGAAACGGGCGCCCCTTCCGAAGTGGAAGGTGGCGCCCGTCATCACAGCGAAGCGTGGACCCGCGCGTCAGACGTTGAAGCGGAAGTGCATGCAGTCACCGTCCTGCACGGTGTACTCCTTGCCTTCCACGCGCAGCAGGCCCTTCTCCTTCACCGCCGCCTCACTGCCCAGCTTCACCAGGTCCTCCCAGCGCAGGACCTCCGCCTTGATGAAGCCGCGCTCGAAGTCCGAGTGGATGACGCCCGCCGCCTGAGGGGCCTTGAAGCCCTTCTGGATGGTCCACGCGCGGCACTCCTGCTCGCCCACCGTGAAGTACGTCCACAGGCCCAGCAGCTTGTAGCCCTCGCGAACCACCTTGTGCAGGCCGGGCTCCGTCAGGCCGCTGCCCTCCAGGAAGCCGGGGCGCTCGGACTCGGGGAGCTGCTGGATCTGCGACTCCAGCTCCGCCGCCAGCACCACCACGGACGCGCCTTCCTTGGCGGCCATGTCTCGCACCGCCTTCACGCGCGGGTCGCTGTCTTCCTTGCCAATCTGGCCCTCGCTGATGTTCGCCACGTACAGCACGGGCTTGTCCGTCAGCAGGAACAGGTCCTGGAGGGGCGCGTGCTCCTCCTCGTTCAGCTTCTGCGCGCGCACCGTGATGCCGTTGTTCAGGGCCGCCATCACCCGCTCCAACACCGCGACTTCGGCCTTCGCCTCTTCGGCCGCCTTGCCGCCCAGCTTGGTGTTCTTCAGCGAGCGGTCGCGGCGCTTCTCCACCGTCTCCAGGTCCTTGAGGCACAGCTCCGTGTCGACCACGTCCCGGTCCCGCACCGGATCCACGCCGCCCTCGACGTGGGTGACGTTGTCGTCATCGAAGCAGCGCAGCACGTGGAGCACCGCGTTCACCTGGCGGATGTTCGCCAGGAACTGGTTGCCCAGGCCTTCACCCTTGGAGGCGCCGCGCACCAGGCCCGCGATGTCCACGAACTCCAGCGACGTGGGGATCTTCTTCAGCGGCTTGATGAGCGCCGTCAACTGGTCCAGGCGGTCATCCGGCACCGGCACCACGCCCACGTTCGGCTCAATCGTGCAGAACGGGTAGTTCGCGGCCTGCGCGCTCGCCGCGGAGGACACGGCGTTGAACAGGGTGGACTTGCCCACGTTGGGCAGACCGACGATGCCGATGGAGAGAGCCATGATGAGTTCCTGGAACAGACGGGCGCGGCTTGGGACTTCCCGGCCTTACGCCGAGCGACGGGTCGCCGTGGCGCTCGTCGCACCCGGCAGGCCCTGAACGAACTGCTCGGCCAGCGCGCGGTGCTTGGAGTCGTCCATGCGCTCATTCATGAGCTTGGAGGCCACGTCCATCGCCAGGTCCACCGCCATGGCGCGCACTTCCGCGATGGCCTTGGCCTTCTGGTCGTCGATTTCGCGGCGGGCGCTCAGCTTCAGCTCCTCCGCCTCCTTGCGGCTCTTGGCCATCAGCTCGTCGCGGAACTTCTCCATGTCCGCGGTGTTGCGGCGCATCATCTCCGCCGCCTCGCGACGGGCCTCCGCGATGGCCGTCTTCTGGTCGGCCAGCAGCTTCTCCGCCTCGGCGCGCTCACGCTTCGCGCTCTCGATGGCGTTGGAGATCTGCTTCTCGCGCTCCTCCACGAGCGACAGGATGGGGCCCCACGCCTTCGCGCGCAGCACCAGCATGACGAGGACGAAGGTGACGATGGTCCAGAAGATGAGGCCCGGACGGACCTCCACGAAGCTGCTGGCGGCGAGAACAGAGGGCAGGAACATGGCGGGTCCCGGGATGCGAACGGCGAAAAGGAAGGCGGGAGACAACGGGTGAGACAGGCACTGCCACTGCGTCCAGGAGGCCGGCGCGCCTCTCACGAAGGCGCCGGCTCCCAGGTGAAGCCAACCCGACTCAGACCTTGATGGCGAGCAGGATGCAGACAACCAGCGCGAACAGCGTCGCGCCTTCGATGAGCGCCGCGGCGATGATCATCGTGGTGCGGATGTCGCCGCCCGCGGCCGGCTGACGGCCCGTGGCGTCCATGGCGGCGGCCGCCAGCTTACCGATGCCGAGCGCGGCGCCGATGATGGAGAGACCCGCGCCGATACCGGCGGCGAGGAAGGCAAGAGCGATGTTGGTCATGGGAACACGTGCTTTCAGGTGAGGCAGGACCCGCTTGTGGGGGGGTCGTGAAATCCCTTTAGGACTACCTCCGACGGCCTTTCGAACCGCCGGGTCTTCAACCGGGGCGCGCCGTGCTTCAGGCGCCCCGTCCAGTCAGGCCGGGATGCTTCCCCGGCTTAGGTGTGATGCGCCTTGCCGTGGTCGTGGCTGGCGCCACCTTCCGCGGGGCCATGGCCGTGGTCGTCGTGGTGGTGACCCATGGCCACGCTCATACCGATGAAGAGCGCGGACAGCATGGTGAACACGTACGCCTGCACGAAGGCCACGAACAGCTCCAGCAGGTAGATGCCGAAGGCGAACGGCACGCTCACCAGTGCCACCGCGGGGTTGCGGAGCATGAAGATGAGGCCCAGCAGGAAGAAGATGACGATGTGGCCCGCCAGCATGTTGGCGAAGAGTCGGATGGTGAGGGCGAAGGGCTTGGTGAACAGGCCCAGGAACTCCACCGGAATCATGATGGGCCACAGCCAGGGGGCCACGCCGCCCGTCAGGTGCTTCAGGTAGCCGCCGATGCCGGCGGCGCGGATGCCCGCCACCTGGGTGACGACGAAGGTGCAAATCGCCAGGCCGCACGTGACGGCGATGTTGCCCGTGGCGGACGCCATCCAGGGGAACAGGCCCAGCAGGTTCATGAAGAGGATGAAGAAGAACGCGGTCAAGAGATAAGGCACGTAGCGGGGGCCCTCCTCCTTGCCGATGTTCTTGATGGCCAGCTCGTCGCGCACGAAGAGGACCAGCATCTCGAAGAGGTTCGCCGCGGTGCCGCGCGGGACGAGCTTCGTCTTGTCGCGGTTGCTCCAGATCATCAGCGAGCCGATGAGCAGGAGCGCCGCCAGCCACATCATCACCGTGTGCTTGGTGATGGAGAGGTCCACGCAGCCAGCGCCCAGGCCCGGGTACACCTCGCCGTGGCCGCCGCCGTGCGGGTCCGCCACCGGCGTGCAGGCGCCCTCGTGCAGGGGGATGAAGATGCGCGGCAGGTGGATGGGGATGTGGTTGTTGCTCAGCGGGATCTCGAACTCATACTCATTCGAGTCGGCCACGTGATGCAGGATGTAGCCGGCGACGTCCTCGCCCTCGGCGTCCTTGCTCTCGTTCGCGTAGCCGTGCTCACCGGCCTGGTCGGAGGCCCACACGCTACCCGCGAACAGACAGGCGAACAGCACCATTGCCTTGCGCATCACTCGTCTCCGCCCGCCGGGTCTTTCGACGCGGCCATCACGTAGCTGACTTCAATCCACTGCAGCGCGAAGTAGACGCCGAAGAAGCCGCCCACGAACGCGATCGCGCTCAAATTCCGGGACACCACCCACGCCAACCCCAGCCCCACCGCCACGCCTCTCAGCGCGAACACCACCCCGACCACCTTCAGCGCGGCCTTGAGGTCCGCCTGCGCCAGCGCCCGCCGCTTGAGAAACAGCGCGAGCACACCCACCACCGCCGACAGCCCGACGCCCAGCAGCGCCGCGACCCGGTCCTCCGCCACCTTCGGCAGCACCGCCGCCACCACCGCGCCCACGCCCATCACCGTCGCCGCCAGCCCCGCGTGCGCCCAGAAGGGGTCACGCGCCTGCTTTCCGTCCCGCCCCGTCACTTGCGCTTCCCCAGCCGCGCCATCGCGTGGAGGAAGCCGTAGAACCCGACGCCAATCCCCAGCAGGGACAGGCCCAGGAGCAGCCAGGGGGACGTCCCCAGCCACTTGTCCAGGAAGTACCCTCCCAGGACCCCCACCACCGCCCCGCCCACCAGCTTCCAGACCGCGGAGATGTACGGCTCCGCCGCCCGCATCTGCCGGGCCGTCTCGCCCAGCTCACTGCCCGGCGCGTCCACCCGTTCCCGTGGCTCCTGGTCTGCCATGCGGACGCCTCACCAAACCCTGGGAAAGTCTTGGGTTTCTCTCTCGCCAACCCCGACCCCGCCCATACCCGCGCGGGCGCCGCTTAGCACCGAATGCGCGGCGCGTGCAACCGCTACGGGGACCCGGGAGCTGGTGCCGGCAGCAGGGATTGCGGCACCCGCAAGCGCAGCTACCACGGCCCGGAGAGAAAGGGGGGGTTCTCCCCTGGAACCCCGCTGGAGGCGGCGAGCGGGCCGGGGAGCGTCCGGTGGATCAGCAACGGCCCTCCTCCAGGGGTGACGGCCGGCCGGGCGGCCCGCCCGCCGCCTCTACGCACCCGGGGTGGGCGTCGCCAGCTTGCCCAAGGACGCGTTGGACGCCTTTGAGGAGTGACCCATGCCGAAGCCGCTCGAGCTCACCTCGCCGCAGTTCAAGGAAGGGATGCCCATCCCCATCGCCTACACCGGCGAAGGCGAGGACAAGGCGCCCCCCCTGCACTGGGAGAACCTTCCCCCGGGGGCGAAGAGCCTGGCGCTCATCGTGGAGGACCCGGACGCCCCGGACCCGGCCCACCCGCAGCGCACCTTCTGCCACTGGGTCCTCTACAACCTGCCCGTCAACGCCCAGAGCCTCCCGGACGGAGCCACCCTGGACGTGCTGCCGGATGGGGTGAAGTTGGGGCTCAACGATTTCCACCGGCAGGACTACGGCGGCCCCATGCCGCCCATCGGAAGTCACCGGTACTACTTCCGGCTGTACGCCCTGGACACGGTGCTGCCGGACCTGGGCCGGCCCTCCCGCGCGGAGCTGCGCGAGGCCATGGACGGCCACATCCTGGGCGAGGCCCAGCTCATGGGCACCTACGAGAAGGCGCACCACCGGGAGAAGGGCGTGGCTTCCGAAAAGCCCTCCACCCGCCGCGACGGCAGCCGCAACCACTGAAGCGACTCGGCCGCCGCCTCAGGTGGCGGGCAGCTCGCGCAGCATCACCGCGGGCAGGCCCGGCACCTTGAGGTACTCCACGCGCGTGGGGCGGGCCTCCACCGGGGGCCAGCCCGGCGCATCCAGCGCGGCGAGCAGCCCCAGCACCGGGAAGTCGAAGGACTCCACGTGGGGACCCACCGGGGGCATGGGCAACAGGCCCCACGCGAACGCGATGCGCAGCCGTTCGCAGCGGGCCAGTTGGGGGACGTAGGCCGGCAGGCGTTGGACTCCGGGAAGGTCCGATTCCAGGAAGCGGCACCAGATGATGGCCTCCTCGCGGTTGAGGACCTCCGGCGATACGTCCCGGAGGAACTCCATGCGAAGCAGCGCCAGGTCCGGCCGCTTGGTCTCATCCACCCAGGGGAGCTGTTCGCGCACGCGCTCGGTGCGGTGGTAGTCCATCATCCGTCCAGCGCGGTCCACCACCGTCCGGTCCACGCGGCCGAGCGCCTCACGCTCCCCCGGCGTCAGCGCCAGCGGTGCAAGGGATTGGGAAGCGTCCCGCGCCCACGCCTCGCGAAAGCGCGGATCCACGTGCAGCCGCGCCAGGACTTCCAGCGTCTCCGGATACCCCATGGTCGTGTCCCCTCAGGCCGCGCTCGCGCCGCAGCGCTGGAGGATGGCGCGCGCCCGCGCGAGCTCCTCCACCAGCCGTGCGAAGGGCGGAAAGCCGCTGTCCATCTCGAAGTTCACGCCCCGCACCGGACAGCGCGGCGCCACGTATTCCAACATCCGCCATACCTCCTCCGGCGACGGCGCGGAGTGGCTGTCCAATCGCAGCCCCTCCATCGTCACGCCGCCCGCCAGGTGGATCTGCACCACCCGGTCCAGCGGCAGCCGGTCCAGGAAGGCATACGGATCAAACCCGTGGTTGGCCGCGTTGCAATACACGTTGTGCAAATCCAGCAGCAGCCCGCAGTCCGCGCCCTCCACCACGCGGCGCAGGAAGTCCGCCTCGTCCAGCGTGTTGAGCGGCGTGTGGAAGAGGTACGCGATGTTCTCCACCACGAAGGGCACGCCCAGGTCCGCCTGGGCCGCGCGCACGTTGCGCACGCAGGTGGCCACCGCTTCATCCGTCAGCGGCACCGGCGTGAGCGCGCGCAGGGCCACGTCCCCCACGCGCGTGAAACACAGATGGTCACCGTGCCAGACGCTCTTCGTGCGCTGCGTGATGCGCCGCAATCCCTCGCGGTAGCCGGGCGCGTCCGCGCCGTCCGAGCCGACCGACAGCTCCAGGCTGTGGCCCACCAGCGGATAGCGCTTCGCGAGCAGGTCCAACCGCCGCTCCGAATCCGGTGTGAGCGGCAGGAACTGCTCGGGCGTCACCTCCAGCCAGTCCACGCCGGGGTTGCCCCGCGCCAGATGCGGATTGAGGTCCCAGCGGTAGCTGAGTCCCACGCCAAGGAAGGGAATGCCCACGGTGCGCGCTCCTCCCCCTCAGGCCCGCCGCCGGGCCATCACCTGGAAGTGCTGGCCCAGCACCGCGAAGCCCTCGTGCGCCAGCTTCTGCTGCAACGCCAATATCTCCTCGCGCGCGGACCAGGCGTCCCACGGATTCTCCGACCCGCCCCCGCGCGAGGCGGCCATCGCGTTGAGCATGTCGAAGAACATCACCGGCTTGCCGAAGATCTCCAGCAGCTCCGCGCCCGCGTCCGCCACCGTCTGTTCCAGTTCGCGCACCGTGAACGCATGCACCGGCAGGCCGTAGGGGCACGTCGTCCGGCCGTCCAGGAGCGTGCGGAACGCCTCCTCGGGCCGGCCCAGCTTCAGGGCACCGGAGAACGCCTCGTAGCGGTTGTCCACGCCCAGCACCACCGGCGCGCCCGGCTTCGCCACGCGCACCAGCTCCTTCACCGCGTTCGGATACGCGTCCAGGCAGTAGGACACCGGGTCGCCTTCACAGAAGACCAGGTCGAACGCCGCGTCCGGCAGCGCCAGCTTCGCCACGTCGCCTTCCATGAAGGCCACGCGGTCCAGCAGGCCCTTCGCGGTGAACTGCGCGCGGGCCCCGTCCAGCATGCCCGGGGAGATGTCCAACACGGTGACGTGGTGGCCTCCTTCCGCGAAGCGGGTGCCGAACTTGCCCCCGCCGCCGCCCGCGTCCAGCACGCGCCAGGACGTGCCGTCCTTCGGCAGCAGCGCCTCCACCGGCTTCCAGGTGAGGTGCTCATAGGTGAGCCAGAACAGCTTGATGGCCATCGCGTTCGGGCCCCCCTGGTCGTACTTCGGGGACACCTCGTCGTAGCGGCGCTTGAGGCTGGCGGCGTCGGCGGTGCTCATGGGTGTGCTTTCTTTCAGTAGTTGAAGGAAATCTTGGACAGGATCCGCCGCTCCTGGGAGCCGCCGAAAGGTTGATCCGTGTAGACGAGGAAGATGTCGCTCCATTGGCGGTAATGCCAACCCACCATCGCGTCCACGAACGTGCCCTTCACGGAGTTGTAGTCCGCCAGCTCGTAGACCGTGCCCCTCTGCAACGTCAGACGCGCGTAGAGGTCCGGGCTGAAGTGGTAGCGCAGCTGCGCGTAGCCGGAGAAGCTGTAGCCGTCACCGGAGGTGCCGAAGAGGTCGCTGCTCTCCGGCACATCGAAGTTGCGCGTGTAGAAGCCGCTGAACTTGGCGACGATGTGCCGCCCCACCTTCATGTTGACCGCGCCGTTGAGGCCGCGAATCTGTCCGCCCAGGAACCGGCCGCCAATGGCCGTCAGCGTGTAGTTCTGCCAGTCGTGGGGGAACAGGATGAAGCCGAACGTGCCGAAGCGGTCTCGGAACCCCAGGTTGTCGTCATAGACGCCGTCGAAGGTGAGCGCGAAGTCGTGGTGCAGGTACGGCTGGACGTTGAGCCGCTGGCGCCAGCGAGTGCGCTGGTGTTCGTGATTGCGGCGCCACAGCGTGTCCCACGTCACGTCCAGCCGGGGCAGGAAGCGCCACTTGGGGAACGGGTTCAGGAACAGGCGCGAGTTGTAGCCCTGCTTGTCCACGACGGGCGTCCAGCCCAGCGGGTTCGCGTAGTTCTTCCCGATGTCCTCGAACTGCAACCAGAACTCCGACAGCGTGTCGAAGCGGTGCAGGCCCACGTGGTACGCGTCCGAGTCGTCGTTGCCCAGCGGGCTCCAGCTCTTGATGGCCTGGGCCTGGATGAAGAACTCCTCGAAGAGGTGGAAGTTGCCGTCCAGGCCCACCGTCTGGAAGTCCGCGTCGCCGAAGAGGCCACCCCGGCCGCTGCGGTTGAGCGCGATGAGCGAAATCATCGAGCGCTTGCCAATGTCATGCTGGAGGCGGAGCACACCGGAGTTGACGTTCTCGAAGACTTCCCGGCCGTTCGCGTCCCTGCCGGTGGAATCGCGGTGCTGGATGTCCATCAGCGCGAAGTTCGTGTCGCCCACCTTGCCCGTGAGCTGCAACCCGCCCCACACCCGGTCATGCGGCCGGAGCGCGATGCGGCGCGAGGTGAAGACGTTGATGGGCGCGATGAAGAGGTGCTCGCTCTCCAGGAAGAACTGACGGCGCTCCGGCAGCAGCGGCTGGTCGGTGTCCAGCAGCAGGAAGTCCTGGTCCGCTTCGGAGTCGCTGAAGTCCGGGTTGGCCGTCAGCTTCATGGACAGCCAGGGGGCCGGGTCGAAGCGCGCGTCCGCGCCCACGTTGGGTCGGAACATGCCGCGGCCGTCGCTGGACTTGAGCGCCAGCGTGGTGGCCACGTAGGGGGTGATGCTGAAGACGGAGCGCGGGTTGATGTCCTTGAGCCCGTCCAGGTGCGGGTAGCGGCTCACCTTCGCGCTGTTCACGCCATCCGGCGTCCAGTTGCTCCACTCCTGGTTGCGCGACTGTTCGCGGTCCAGGAGCATGCCAAAGGACAGCTCCCCCTTCTTCTCGAACTGGAAGTTCGCGAACGGGATGCGCACCTCCGAAACCCAACCGTCCTTCACCAGCGTGGACTTCGTCTCCCACTCGCCGCGCCAGTTGGTGGAGAACGCCTCGCCGTCATCCACGATGCGCCCGTCGGTGCGCACGCCCAGCGGGTTGGTCCAGAAGAAGTACGCGTTGCGGTGGTCCAGGTACGTGTCCAGGATGATGGTGATGTTGTCTTCCTGGTGGAGGAACCCCTCGTTCTGCATCGTGTAGCCGGTGATGCGCTCCGGCTTCGAATCCAGGCAGTGGAAGAGGAAGTAGAGGTTGTCCTTGTCGTAGAGGATGCGGACCTTGGTGTCGTCCGGCGCGGGGCGGCCGTAGTCCACGCGCGTGAGGAACCAGCCGCCAATCTCCGGCGCCGTCTGCCAGGCCGGCTCGTCCCCCTTGCCGTCGATGGTGATGGCATCCTTCGTCGGCGTCGCCGTGACCTTGTAGGTCGAATCAGCGAACCCCAGGGCGGGCACCAGCGCGATGCACAGCGCGGCGCCCCAACGACACACATCATGAACGGGGCTCATCCGGGCTCCGAGTTGGGGGTAAGGGCGGCCACCGGGGCCGCGACAGGGGGGAGTTCGGAGGACTCGCGAACCCTCGACACACAGCCGAGGGCCAGCACGAGCGCCGCCGAGGAGAGAAGGAACGTGAAGCCGATGCCGGCCCTCTGCGCGACGAAGCCGTAGGTGATGGGCGCCAGCACGCCCGCCAGCGCCGCGCAGGAGCCCAGCGCGCCCATGAAGCGGCCGCGCTCCGCGGGCGACGGCACCTGCTCCACCACCAGCGCGGACGCGGAGCCGCGGTGCAGGCCATCCGGCACCGCGAGCAGCACCCACGCCGCCACCAGCGCGCCCAGCGCGTACCCGTGCGGCAGCCACCCGGAGGCGCCGAGCACCGCCGCCATCACCGCCATGCCCGCCAGGCCTGACGTGATGAGGCCCACGCGCCGGGGCAGCCGGTCCGACAGCCGTCCGCCAAAGGGCTGCACGAAGGCGAAGACGAGCCAGGACGCCGCCACCAGGGGCCCCACCAGCTCCCCGGGCGCGCCCAGCTCCACCGCGTACAGCGGCAGGTACGTGGGAAACAGCGCCAGCGCGAAGGTGAAGAAGAACTGCCAGAGGAACAGGCCGGAAAGGCGCGGGTGGTCCTTCACATAGGTGAAGGGAGACATGAGTCCCTGGAGCGCCAGCGCCCAGCCCGTCCGCACCCCGCCCGCCCCGGCCTCCGCGCGCGGAGGCGCCTGCGAGTCGTCCAGCGACAGCAGCATCAGGCTGCCCACCAGGAACAGGGCGCCCGCGAGGAAGAAGGTGCCGCTCACCGACAGCGTGCGGATGACCGCGGAGGAGGCGAACAGCGCCGCCACGAACACCAGGTTCGAGGTGGCATCCAGCATGGCGAAGATGGTGGCGCGCTGCTTCGTGGGCGCGAAGTCCGCCACCATCGCGTTGGACACGGGCGCCGCGCTGCGCGCCAGGAGCATCTTCAGGATCATCACCGCCGCGAGCGGCGTCGGGTCATCCACCAGCGCCACCGCCGGCACCATCAGCGACGTGAGCAGCGACAGGCCCACCACGAAGGGCTTGCGGCCATGGCGGTCCGACAACGCTCCCAGCACCGGCTGCACGAAGATGGGCAACAGCGAGCCCACCGTGTAGAGCAGGCCAATCTGCTGGAAGTCCAGCCCGCGCGAGCGCAGGTACAACGGCATCACCGGGTTGAGCAGGCCCGCGGCCACCATGCCAACCAGCCCCGAGCCGAGCATCACCCGCAGGTTGCCCAGCCCCTTCGTCAACCCATACATCTCCCGGATGGCATGCACGCCCTGGCGGATCATGAGCCCCCCAGCTTCGTGACATCCGCCGCGCCCGCGCGCGGCTCCAACCCCAGCACCTCCGACACCGCCCGCGTGAGCGTGGGCACCGGCCGCACGTCCAGCGCCGTCAGGGCTTCCGCGTCGAAACCGCTGTCCTCTGGCACGTACACGGACACCCTTCCCTCCTGGGGAAACACCTGCTTCACGTAGGACTGGGCCACGCCCAGCTTTCCCTGGAGGAACTCGCGCGGCGCGGGCGCGAGCCGCTCACCGTGCTCCTCCAGCGCCACCCCCGTGCCCAGGAAGGGCGACGGCAACGGGCGGCCACTCAGGAGCGCCACCCAGGCGACGAACAACGGCAACGACGCGCTCCGGCCATCCAACGTCACGTTCCTGCCCCGCGCGGAGACGTGCAGGTCGGTCTGCTCCCACGGCAGCGCGTAGTGCGCCCTCCCCAGCGCCGCGAGGTGCTGGACGTGCCGCTGCCAGACGGGTGTGAAGACCTGCCCCTTCGACGCGTCCAACCACACGCGTCCCTGACCGGGACTGACGCGGAGTTGCACGGGCACGACGCGAAAGAGCGCGCAGCCGCCGACGTCCGCCTGGGTGAAGAGCAACAACTGGAGCGAGTCTGGCGACATGGGCGGGCGTCAGCGATTGAAAAGACAACCGGGTGGAGGCGTACGGCCTCCACCCGGCCGCATTGGCGACTACTCCGCCTGCCCGACGGCGCCCGTCTCAGGGGGAAGCCCCCCGCAACACATGCACCTGCCGGACGAAACGACACAGCGGACGAACTCGGCCTTGAGGGACATGGTGTTTCTCCAGACGACGGGTATCAGGCAGACAGGAAGTGCGACTACTCCGCCAGCTTGGTCGACTGCAGAACCATGCCGTTGGAGCAGGTGCACTTGTCGGACGAAGCGGTGACGCGAACGATCTGGGCCTGGGTGTACATGGGGTGTGTCTCCTGGTTTGGGTTGGGTACGACTTGAAGCACCTGACGGGAGTGAACTACTCCGCCACGTTCTTCGTGAGGATCACCATGCCGTTGGAGCAGGTGCACTTGTCGGACGACGCGGTGACGCGGACGATCTGGGCCTGGGTGTACATGGGGTGTTTCTCCTTGGATGGACTTGCCGCGGAACAACCACTGCCGTGAAGCGCCGTGAAGCATGAACAGGGGGTCTGACATTCCCTGTTGTCCTCACCGCGCTTCACCCCTTCGTGAAACACAGGTTTCACGGAGGGATTCGCGGGCGTCCCGACGTCGGGGCGCACACGAAACCTGGAGCCAGGGCATGGCTTCGCCCAACCCCTCCCGGAGGGGGCTCCTCGAACGTGCGGGTGCATCAGCGCCGCGAGGGGAAAGCCTCGCGGCGACCCGGAAGATGGGGGGGTCAATGTTTCAATTCTTCAGACGGCGGTGGGCTCGCAGAGCCCCAGCTCCTGGAACTGCGCGACGGTGCGCTGGACGTCCGCGCGGATGTCCTGCTCCTGGTCCGCCGCGTCCAGGCCCCGGACAAGGGCTTGCACCGCGCCGTCGAGCGACGTGCCGCTCTGGCACAGCTCGAAGATGCGGGCGGCCGTCTCGTTCACGCGGAAGACCTCTCCGCCCTCAGTGTCCATCAGGAAGAAGGCTCCGTCCTGCTGCTGGACGATGACGCCGGAAGTCGTGCGGGGCAGGCTCAAGACAGTTCCCCTGGATGACCGCGAACCCTCGAGCGCGCTCCGGAAAGACCCTGGAGCCAGACTCAAGCCGCGTATTGATGATTCATGGTTCTAAGGAGCTTCATACCTGCTGTCAATGACACACGGACTCTGGGTTTGGCGGCTCCAGGGTGGAAATGTGACGTCTGGCGTATGGGAAGACCGCGACGGTTGCCGTGCCGCGTCGTGGGCGAGGTGTGCGCTGGTGGGCGGTGCGACGCAGGGGAGGCTTCACCCGGAGTCCCGACAGTGCCAACGTGGTGCGCGTGAGAGGCACTGAGCGGACGAACCGTCGGGTGGGGACGGTCACGGAAGAGCAGGAGGCGGAGTACCGCCTCCTCGGGGACATGCCCCTGGGCGTGTTCGTGCTCCGGGACAGCGTGCTCGTGTACGCGAACGCCGCGCTGGCGCGGCTCGTGGGCGCGACGCGGGAGGAACTGGTGGGTCAGCCGGTGACGGCGCTGCTGGAGGAGCCCCAGGCGGACACCCCGGTGGACCGGCTGGCGCGGCGGCTGGGGACCGCGCCGGTGGCGGGCACGTACGAGGCCTGGCTGCGCAGCGCGGGCGGCGGGATGCGTGTGGAATTGACGGTGCATCCGCATGCCAGGGATTGGGTGGTGCAGGCGCGCGATGTGACGTCCCGGGTGCGGCGTCGCACGGTGCTGCGAAAGCTGGCGGAGCTGGGCGGACACGTCCGCGCGCTGCATTCCGAGGAGGCGGTGCGCGAGGAGGTCTTCCGCGGGCTGGAGGCGCTGGAGCTGGGCTTCGCGTGGTTGACGCCCCGGGGCGTGGGGGTGGAGCTGTCGGTGGCGGGGCTGCCGCCCCGGCTGGTGCCGCACGCACCGGCGCTGGGCGGACGGGTGCCGGTGGAGGCGATGGGCAGCTGGGCCCCGGCGCTGGTGCGCACCTGGCGCGACGGCAACGCGTGGGTGGAGGACCTGGGCGTGGAGGTGTCGCGGTTCGTGCCGGAGGCGCGCATGGACACGGTGCTGGCGGTGTTCCAGCGCGTGGAGCCGCACCATGCGGTGGGGGTGCGCATCGACGTGGAGACCGCGCCCGTGGCCATGCTGGTGCTGGCGGCGGACTGGCTCAGCGAGGAGGACGGGGCCGCCGTGCGGCTGTTCGGGCAGCAGGTGTCGTCCGCGCTGGACGCGGCGCGCACCATCCAGCGGCTGAGCGTGCGCGCCACGGCGCTCGCCGCGCTGGGGCGGCTGGCGTCCCAGGCGGCGTCCGCGCCGCACCCGCGCGCCTTCTTCGGTTCCGGCACGGAGGAGATCGCCGGCCTGCTGGCCTGCGACGCGGTGTGCCTGCTCCTGCCGGCGGACACGCGCCACGAGCCGGGCGAACCGCTGGAGCTGGTGTACGCGCGCGGCCTGTCCGAGGACGCGGTGGCCCGGGTGCGCCGCGCGCGCATGGGGTCGCTGCCCCGGCCGAGCGGGATGATGGACGCGGTGCAGGTGCTGGACGCGGAGGGCTGCCCCGCGCCCACGCGCGACGCGCTCCGGGCCCTGGCCTTCCAGACGCTGGTGTCGGTGCCGCTGCGGGTGCGCTCGCGCGGCGTGGGCACGTTGAGCGTGCTGTTCCACGCGCGGCGACGGCTCACCCCGCTGGAGCTGGAGACGCTCCAGGCCATGGGCACGCACTTCGCGGCGGCCATTGAATCCCACCGGCTGCTGGACGAGGTGCGCGGACGGGCGGAGGACCTGGCGCTGATGCACGAGGTGGGCAAGGCGCTGGCGGCCACGCTGGAGCTGGACCGGCTGCTGGCCACGGGCGTCACCAGCCTGGCGCGCATCGTGGACGTGCCGGACGCGTACGTGCTGCTGCCGGACGCGAAGGGGCAGCGGCTGGCCATCCGCGCGGCGACGGGCGGGCACCCGGAGCTGGTGGGCCGGGACCTGCCGTTGGACCTGTCGCCGCATTCACTGGCGGGGGAGGTGTTCCGCACGCGCCAGCCGCTCCGCGTGGAGGACGCGCGCGTGGACGTCTGGATGAACGACGAGCTGCGCCGGGCCACGGATGGCGTGGCGTACATGGTGCTGCCGCTCGCCGTGCACGCGCAGATGGTGGGCGTGGCGGTGATGGTGGAGACGCGACGGCCCCGCCGCTTCACGCCCGCGGAGCTGGAGCGGGCGGATGCCATCGCCAATCAGTTGTCGCTGGCGCTGGAGGGCGCTCGGCTGGTGGAGGATTTGAAGAAGAGCTACGAGGAATTGAGGCGCGCGCAGGAGCAGCTGGTGCACCGCGAGCGGCTGGCCGCGCTGGGCGAGCTGTCCGCGGTGATGGCCCACGAGGTGCGAAACCCGCTGGGCGCCATCTTCAATTCGGTGGCCACCATCCGCCGCATCATCGGACCGGAGAGTCCGGCGACGCCGCTGGTGGACATCGTGGGCGAGGAGGCGGACCGGCTCAACCGCATCGTCGCGGACCTGCTCACCTTCGCGCGGCCTCCGTCGCCACACCTGTATGCGGTGTCGGTGACGCAGTTGCTGGAGGAGTCGGTGGGCGGGGCGCTGTCGGACGCGGGCAGCCACGGCCAGCCTCCGCCGCCCGTGCGCGTGGAGTGGGTGATGGAGGAGGACGTGCCGTCGGTGACGGTGGACGAGCGGCTCATCCGTCAGGCCTTCCTCAACCTGGCCCTCAACGCGGTGCAGGCCATGCCCCACGGCGGCACGCTGCGGGTGGTGGCCCGGAAGGCGTGGGTGGAGCGGCCCGGCGTGCAGGTGGAGATCATCGACACCGGGCCGGGCATCCCGCTGGAGCTGCGCACGCGCATCTTCGAGCCCTTCTTCACCACCAAGGCCCAGGGCACCGGCCTGGGGCTCGCCGTCGTGAAGCGCATCGTCGATTCACACATGGGCGCGATGGGGCTGGACGTGCCCGACACCGGCGGCGCCGTCTTCTGGATCTTCCTCCCCCTGGAGCCGCCCGCGCTCCACGTCCTGCCACTGACCGCCGGCTGACGCGTCTTCACGCCGGCGGACAGGCCCACCGGATGGCGCGGATTGAAGCCCGCGACTCACTCCGCGCCGGAGGAGCCCATGAAGAGCCACATGACGCCAAAGCCCAGGACGAGCGCCACGGCCACCACCGCCGCGAGCATGACCCAGAAGCGGTAGCGCGAAGGCAGGGGCCACCTGAGGCCGGCGGGCAGCTTGAACTGGACGACCTTGGCCGGCTTCTTCGCGCCCTTGCGTTTGGCTTCCGCCTGCGCGCGCTCGCGCTCCTTCAGCTCCTCCGCGATCTTCAGCGCTTTGGAGATGTCCATGTCCGCGTTGACGAGCGTTTCGCGCGTCTTGGTGCGCACCGGAATCGGGCGGGTCTCGTTGGGCCGCTCGTCCACGATGGGGGCCGCCTTGCGCGGGGCCTCCTTGGGCGGGACGTAGGGGGTCGACTTCTCGGAGAGGTAGGCGGGCATGTTGCCCGTCGTGCGCGACAGGGCGCCGAAGATCTTCGCGGCCTCCAGCGCTTCGGTGGCTTCGCCCGCGCCCCCGGGGGTCCAGGGCACCGGAATCTCTTCCTGGGACAGGGGCCGGGTGGCGTCCGGGAAGTCCTCCGCGACGGGCGGGGCGGAGCGTGCCGGGGGTGCGGCGCCCAGGGAGGTGCGGGACGGGGAGCGCCGCTCCGAGGCCGCGTTCGCGACGGGGCGCTGGGGCTTGTCCACGTCCGTGTGCTCGTCGTCGAAGTCCCCTTCTTCGTCGGGGCCCAGGGCGAGGGGTGATGGGCCGGCGCCCTCGGTGGCGTCGTCCGCGCCCGAGCCCGGCGTCCAGCCGGAGCGGGCCTTCGCGGGGCCCTTCCCGGGGGCGGGAGAGGAGGGCTCGGTGTCCTCGCTCTTGCGCATGGGCCGCTCGTTCGTCGTGGAGTCCTCACTGCCGGCGCCGGGGGTCCAACCCGGACGCGAGGGCCGGTTCTGCATGGGTGAGTCCTCCGGGGCCGGGGGTGCCCCTTCTCGGTGAAAAGCTCGAGGGTGTGGACCGGAGTCTTCCGCTTCCGGAGCCGAATTCCAATCCGCTTGGAGAAGTTGCCCGGTCGCAGCCTGCCTGGACGGGGGGGCGGTCCCCGCCGCGCGGGGGCCTTCGCCCGGGTCGGTGGTGTCCTCGGCGCCCGGGCCGGCGGCTCGGGGGGCGGCGCCTTCCTGGGGGGTGGCGTCGTCCGCGCCGGGGCCGGGCGTCCAGTGCGCGGGCACGCCGTCCGGGCGAGCGGGTTCGGGAGGCGGGGTGGGTGCCAGGTCCGAGGCCACGTCGGGCGTGTGGGCGACGGCCGTGCTCGCGTCCTGTTCGGAGGTCGGGGTGGGTGCCGGGTCCGAGGCCGCGTCGGGCGTGTGGGCGACGGCCGTGCTCGGGTCCTGTGTCCGGGAAGCTTCGGGAGCCGTGCCCGCGCTCCGCCTTGGATCCACTCCGAACACCGTGGACTCCTCCACGCCGGAGCCCGGCGTCCACGCGACGTGCGGTGGCTGGGCGGGCGCGGTGGACTCCTCCGCGCCCACGCCCGGCACCCAGGCATCCCTGGTGACTTCCTGGTTGTGAATCCGCACCGGGGGCGCCTTGCGCGCACCGGGCTCCTCCCAGGGCTTCAGCTCCCGGGATGCCTTGTCCGCGGCCTGGCGCAACCTCGCCGCGTCCAGGGCCTCCGTCGCGATGTCCTCCTGCGCCCGGAGCACTTCCGCCTCCTCCGACACCGACGCGCCCGGCGGCGCGAGCACGGATGGAAACTCCTGCCGCGTGCTCGCGCGCTCCGGCTGTTCGCGCAGCAGGTCGTCCACCATCTGCTGCTCGACGACCTTCTCGCGCGGGAAGGCCGCCGACATCAGCCGCACCAGGTCCTGGTCCGTCACACCCGGCGCCAGCTTCTCCTTCAGCGCCGCCAGCGCCTCGCCCATCGCCGCGGCGGTCGGGAAGCGGTCCTTCGGTTCGGGCGCCAGCGCGCGCATCAGGAACGCATCCACCGCGCGCGGAAGGTCCGGCCGGTGACGCCCCGCCGGCTCCCACTGCGGATAGGCCGCGCGCCGCCAGCGATCCAACGGGTCTCCGCGCTGGGACAACGGCTTCCACGCGAACAACTCCCACAACACCACGCCCGCCGCGTACACGTCCGCCCTGCGGTCCACGGTTCGCTTGCGGGCCTGCTCCGGCGCCATGTACGTGAGGTTTCCAATCACCACGCGCGGCGCCGTCTGCTGCTCCTTCAGCGTGGACTGCGCCGCGCCGAAGTCGATGACCTTCACCTCGCCCGCGTAGCTCACGCACACGTTCGCGGGCGACAGGTCGCGGTGCACCAGGTGCAACGGGTGCCCGTCCTCGTCCGTCGCGTCGTGCGCGTACGCAAGGCCCTCGCACAGCCGCTGCCCCATCTGGAGCAGCGCGCCCAGGGGCATCATCCGTTGGCGCTGCCGCAGCCGGTACGCCAGCCGGCTGAGCGTCTTGCCCTGCACGTACTCCATGGCGAGGTAGAGCTGCCCGTCCACTTCGCCCATCGCGTACACGCGCGCGATGTTCGGGTGCGCAAGCCGCACCACCACGCGCGCCTCGTCGCGGAAGCGCCCCACGAACTGCCGGTTCTCCAAGAGCCCCGGCAGCACCTTCTTCACCACCACCGCGCGGCGCACGCCCTCCTCGCGCGCGAGGAAGACCTCCCCCATGCCGCCCGCGCCAATGCGGCGCACGAGGGTGTAGGGACCGAAGCGCAGCGGCCCCTTCAGGGGCTCCGGTTCAACGGGCGTCGCCAAGCGAGCGGAACGCCTTGCGAGCCGCGGCGAGTACGTGCGCCACCTCCGGCTCGCCGATGGCCAGCGACACGAACGCCGCCTCGAACTGGCTGGGCGGCAGGTACACCCCTTCGTGCAGCATCGCGTGGAAGAAGCGCCCGAACTTCGCCGTGTCCGCCTTCTTCGCGGACGCGTAGTCGAACACCGGCTCCGCCGTGAAGAACACCGTGAGCATGCTGCCCACGCGGTTCACCGTCACTGGCACCCCCGCCGCCTTCGCCTCCGCGCGGAAGCCCTCCTCCAACAAGAGCCCCAACTGCTCCAGCCGCGCGTACGTCCCCGGGGCCGCCAGCGCCTTCACGCACGCCAGGCCCGCCGCCACCGCCACGGGGTTTCCGGACAGCGTGCCGGACTGGTACACGGGCCCTTCCGGCGCCACCTTGGACATGATGTCGCGCCGGCCGCCGTACGCGCCCAGCGGCATGCCGCCGCCCACCACCTTCGCCATCGTGGTCAGGTCCGGCTTGAGCTTGTACAGCTCCTGCGCACCACCACGCGCCAGCCGGAAGCCCGTCATCACCTCATCCAGCACGAAGAGCACGCCGTGCTTCTGGCAGAGCGCCTGCAACCCCTCCAGGTAGCCCGGGCGCGGCACCAGCACGCCCATGTTGCCCACCACCGGCTCGATGATGGCGCACGCGATGTCCTTGCCCTTCTCCTCGAAGATGCGCTCCACCGCCTCCAGGTCGTTGAAGGGCGCGGTGAGCGTCAGCGCCGCCAGCGCCGCGGGCACGCCCGGCGAGTCCGGCAGACCCAGCGTCTCCACGCCACTGCCCGCCTTCACGAGGAACGGGTCGCCCGCGCCGTGGAAGCAGCCTTCGAACTTGAGGATGTGCTCGCGGCCGGTGAAGCCACGCGCCACGCGGACGGCGGCCACCGTGGCCTCCGTGCCGCTGGACACCAGGCGCACCTTCTCCAGCGATGGCACCGTGGCGCAGAGCAGCTCCGCGAACTCCACTTCCGCCGCGACGGGCGCGCCGAAGGTGGTGCCGCGACGGGCCGCCTCCAGGATGGCCTCGATGATGGGCGGGTACGCGTGCCCGAGGATGAGCGGACCCCAGCTGCCCACCAGGTCCACGTAGCGGTTGCCGTCCACGTCAGTGAGCCACGCGCCCGCGCCCTCCTTGAAGAAGACGGGGTCACCCCCCACGCCACGGAAGGCGCGCACCGGAGAGTTCACGCCACCCGGGATGCGCGCCTGCGCACGGGCGAAGAGGGCCTGACTTTGAGCGTGTTTCATGCGGGGTTGCATAGCACGCGCCGGGCGCCGCTCCCCTCTCCGCGTGGGGCTCCGGTGTCGGCTTTCCACCCCCATGCGGATGCCTGCCCGCACGGCGACGGACCTCCCTCCCGGGCAGGAGGTCCCGCCCTCCTCCAGGGGCAGCGCACTCGCGGCTTCACCCTGACGGTCCCGGCGGTTATGACCGCCCGCATGCGAATCCTCCACACCATGCTCCGCGTCGGCGACCTGGAGAAGTCGCTCGACTTCTACACCCGCGTCGTTGGCATGACGCTGCTGCGCCGCCACGACTATCCCGAAGGCCGCTTCACGCTCGCCTTCGTCGGCTTCGGTCCGGAGGACACCCACCCCGCGCTGGAGCTCACCCACAACTGGGACACGGCGAAGTACGAGCTGGGCACTGCGTACGGCCACATCGCCCTGGGCGTCAGCGACATCCACGCCACCGCCAACGCCATCCGCGCGGCCGGCGGCAAGGTCGTCCGCGAGCCCGGTCCCATGAAGCACGGCACCACTGTCATCGCCTTCGTCGAAGACCCGGACGGCTACAAGGTCGAGCTCATCCAGCAGAAGAGCTGATCCGCCCCATCGGGTCGCCTGGACGGTGGACGCCGCGCTCCCGCGCACGCGGGCCTCCGCCAGCATCGAGCGGGCTCGAATCGTGGTGCCCCAAGGAACCGGGCGCCGCATCGACGGGGACGAGGCCAGCGTGTTCGACCCGGACGCGCTGGACCCCGGCTCCCGGCCGGACGCGCCGAACCTCCACTGAAACAGGGAAGACAGGCCGCGAAGGCAGACATGACCCCGGGGCCCTGCGGCCCTGGCCAGGAGACGATGGACGGACCAGGCAGGCGGGCGAAATTTCAGGGCGATGTTTCGCGCCTTCCACTCGCCGTGTCCTCCTCAGGGGTGTAGAGAGGCCGGCGCGCCTCGCATCGGAGCGCGCGCACCCTCCCCTTCCGAGGCACTTCATGGTGGAGAGTCCCCAGAGCCAGAACGCGTTGTCCCCCGACGAGCTCCACGAGGCCTGGGCCGTGCTGTCCGTGGACGAGCGCCTGGAAGGCTTCCGCCTGCTGCCCGCGGCGGTGGCGGACGACTTCTTCCTGGGGCTGTCCGCGAGAGAACAGGCCGAGCTCATCCTCAGCCTGCCGCAGGGCGAGCGCCGCACCTGGGTGCGCCTGCTTCCCCCGGACGACCTGGCCGACCTGGTCCAGGCGGTGGAGCCCGACCAGGTCAACGCCATCCTGTCGCAGCTCGACGACGCCAGCCGCCGCGAGGTGAACGTCCTCTTGGCCTACGCGGAGGACGACGCCGGCGGTCTGATGAATCCGCGCTTCGCCCGCGTGCGCCCGGACATGAGCATCGACGAGGCCATCGGCTACCTGCGCAAGCAGGCGCGTGAGCGGGTGGAGACCGTCTATTACGCCTACGTGCTGGACGCCGAGCAGCGCCTGCAGGGCGTGCTGTCCCTGCGCCAGCTCTTCCAGGCCGCGCCGGACAAGCGCGTGGCGGACGTCATGCAACGCGATGTCATCACCGTGGCGGAGAACACCGACCAGGAGGCCGTGAGCCGCACCTTCTCCGAACACAGCTTCATGGCCATGCCCGTGGTGGACGAAGCCCTGCGCATGAAGGGCATCGTCACGGTGGACGACATCGTGGACGTGGTCCAGGAAGAGGCCACGGAGGACATCCAGAAGGTCGGCGGTATGGAGGCCCTGGACGCGCCGTACTTCGACGTCGGCTTCCTGGCGATGCTCAAGAAGCGCGCCGGCTGGCTGATGGTGCTCTTCCTGGGCGAGATGCTCACCGCCACGGCGATGGGCTACTTCGAGCATGAGATTGCCCGCGCCGTGGTGTTGAGCCTCTTCATCCCGCTCATCATCAGCTCGGGCGGCAACTCCGGCAGCCAGGCCACCACGCTCATCATCCGCGCGCTGGCGCTGTCGGAGATGCGGCTGAAGGACTGGTGGCGCGTGGCCCGACGGGAGCTGGGCACGGGGCTGGCGCTGGGCTCGGTGCTGGGCCTCGTGGGCTTCATCCGCGTCATGGTGTGGCAGGCGCTGTTCCACAGCTATGGGGACCATGCGGTGGTCATTGGCCTCACCGTGGGCGTGTCGCTGGTGGGTGTGGTGCTGTTCGGGACGCTGTCCGGCTCCATGCTGCCGTTCATCCTCAGGCGCGTGGGCTTCGACCCCGCGAGCGCGTCCGCGCCCTTCGTGGCCACGCTGGTGGACGTGACGGGACTCGTCATCTACTTCACGGCGGCGAGCCTCTTCCTGCGCGGCACCCTGCTGTAATCCGCCACGCCGCGCCCTGGAGGCCGTTCCATGATCGTCACCACTTCGCGGCGCACGCTGAACCTGTCGGGCACACAGGGCTTCATCTCCGCCGCCAGCGGGCTGGTGCGCGCGGGGGACTGGCTCTACGTGGTCGCGGACGACGCGCTCCACCTGGCCGTGTTCCCCGCCACCGGGGACGCGCCGGGCCACACCGTGCGCCTCTTTCCGGGGGAGCTTCCGGACGGGCACGCGGAGCGCAAGGCCGCGAAGCCGGACCTGGAGGCGCTGTGCCGGCTGGGCCCTTCCGCAACGTTCGCGCATGGCGCGCTGCTGGCGCTGCCCTCGGGTTCAACGCCGGTGCGGCGCCGGGCGTCGGTGCTGCCCTTGAACGCGGACGGGACGCTCGCGGGGCCGCCTCGCACGGTGGACTGCACGGGGCTGTACGTGCAGTTGGAGCGCGAGCTGGTGGCGCTCAATGTGGAAGGCGCGGCGGTGACGGGCCGGTTCCTGCGGCTGCTCAACCGGGGCAACGGCGACGGTGGCGTGGACGCGCTGGTGGACCTGGACCTGGACCGCGTGCTGGGCGGCGTGGACTCGGGCGCGCTGGGGCCGGCGGCGGTGCGCAGCGTGCGCCGGTGGGAGCTGGGAGAAGCCAATGGCGTCCGGCTGTCCTTCACGGACGCGTCGGCGCTGCCGGACGGGCGCGTGGTGTTCACCGCCACGGCGGAGGATTCGCGCGACCGCGTGGCGGATGGCCCGGTGAAGGGCTCCGCGGTGGGCGTGCTCGCGCCGGATGGGACGCCGGTGTACCTGGACGCGGTGGACGCGGGCGTGAAGCTGGAGGGCGTGGACGCGCGCGTGGAGGGTGGGCGCATCCACCTGCTGCTCGTGGCGGACGCGGACGACCCGTCGGTGCCCGCGCCGCTGCTGGAAGCCGTGCTGCCCGTGCCGGGCTGAGAAGAAAGCCTCAGGCCTGGCGCTTCACCGGCAGCGGGCCGAACGCCTGCGCCACCGGCATCATCGAGATGACGTTGATGTTCACGTGCGCGGGCCTTGAGGCCACCCAGTGCACCGTGTCCGCGATGTCCTCCGGCGTGAGCGGCTGCGTGTTCGCATACAGCGACGCGGCGCGGGCGTCATCGCCCTTGAAGCGCACGTTGGAGAACTCCGTGCCGCCCAGGAGCCCCGGCTCGATGTCCGTCACGCGCACCGCCGTGCCGTGCAGGTCCGCGCGCAGGTTCAGGCTGAACTGGTGCACGAACGCCTTCGTCGCGCCGTACACGTTGCCCCCCGGATAGGGGAACTCCCCCGCGATGGAGCCGATGTTGATGACGTGGCCCCGGTCACGCGCCACCATGCCCGTCAGCGCCGCGCGCGTGCAGTACAGGAGTCCCTTGACGTTGGTGTCCACCATCACGTCCCAGTCCTCCAGCCGCGCCGTCTGCGCGGGGTCCAACCCCAGCGCGAGCCCAGCGTTGTTGACCAGCACGTCCACCTGCGCGAAGTCCGCGGGCAGCGAATCGAAGGCCTTCTGAACGGCCGCCCGGTCCGTCACGTCCAGCGTCACCGGCAGGAGCTTGTCTCCCAGCTCCGCCTTCAGCGCGTCCAACCGCTCGCCCCGGCGTCCGGTGGCGATGACGCGCGCGCCTTCCTTCACGAAGCGGCGCGCGACGGCCAGCCCCACACCCGCGGTGGCCCCTGTCACCAGCACGTTCATGTGATTCCTCCCACGAAGAGATGCCCGGCCCGACAGGGCCAGGCCTCACCGTTACATCGCATGCGTGGGAGGACGGCGCACGCGAATGCGCCGCACGGAAGGTTCAGTCCCCGCGGTCGCGGGCGGCTTCCTCGGCGGTGCCTCCCATGGCTTCCACGGAGGTGCGGGCCTGCTTGGCGCGGTCAAACGCCACTTCCTTCTTGCCGATGCCTTCGACCGTGAGGTTCGCCAACCGGCGGCGCGCCCGCACGATGGCATCCTGCACGAGCGTCGGATCCGGGTGCGTCTTGAGCGTCTCCACCCAGGTCTCGATGGCCTTCTCGTTGTCGCCCGCGTCCGCGCGCAGCTTGCCCATCTCGAAGAGGGCGTGCGGCGCCAGCTCCGAGTCCGGGAAGCGCGAGCGCAGGTCCGCGAAGGTGCGCAGCGCTTCCTGCCGCTTGCCCTCCAGCATGGCCAGCGCCTGCGCCTGGAGGTAGATGGAGTCATCCACGTACGCGCTGGTGGCGAAGCGCTCCGGCAGCTTGCGCGCTTCCAGTTCGCACTGCGGATAGTCCGCCAGCTCGAAGTAGAGCTTGGCCACCTGGTACTGGAGCTCCGCGCCCTGCGGCGGGTTGCGGTGCAGCGCGGCGGTGAGCTGGTCGATGGAGCCGCGCAGGTCGCGGTAGTGCACCCGCAGCAGCTCCGCCAGGATGATGCGCGCGTCCAGCGCCTCCGGGGACTCCGGGCACTGCTGGATGAGCTGGCGGTAGACGGACACCGCCTCCTTCACCTTGCGCTGCTCCAGCCAGTACACGTCCGCGGCGCCCTTGAGGGCCCGGGCGCGCATCACCAGCGCCTCCGGCGTCTCGTCGCGCAGCAGCATGTCGTACGCCTTGCGGTACTCCACCAGCGCTTCGTCCGGACGCTTCTCGAAGATGGCGTCCCGCGCGCGCTGCATGTGGTCCACCGGCTTGTCGCGGCAGCCCGTGACGGCCAGCGTCCCCACCGCCAACGTGAACATCCAGCGCCGGGCTGCCTGCTTCATTCGCACGACTCCGGGATGAGGCGCACGCAGCGCGTCTCGTCGCAGCGCACGCATTCACGCTCCGAGGACACATCCGTGACGCACACGGAGACGCGCGAGGTCCGGGGACAGTCCTCGGACGTGACGCAACGGTAGAGACTCCCGTCCGTCCGGGTGATGTCCACCGACGTGGAGCCGCAGGACTCCAGGTTGTTGCATCCCAGGAGCATGGCCGACACCACCGCCACTGCTCCGAACCAGGCGCATTGCACGGTCCAGGTTCTAGCCAACTTCCGCCCCCGGGTCACGAATCGTGCGCCCGCCTGCCCGCCCGTCGAAAAACGTGGACTCCCCGGAGGAGCCCCTGCCGGTGCATGGCCACCCCCTCTCCAGGCGTGCTAGCCCTGTCGCGTCACGACGTCCCCCGTCGCCCCTGCCAGGAGCCCTGAAACCATGAGCCTTCCCTCACGTCCTCGCGCGGTGGTGACTGGCGCCGGAAGCGGCCTGGGCCGCGCGCTGTGTGAAGCCCTGGCGGCCCGTCAGGCGCGGGTGCTGGTGTCGGACGTAGACCCGGCCACGGCCGAGGAGACCGCCCGCCGCGTCACCGAACGCGGCGGCGAAGCGCGCGTGTTCCCGTGCGACGTCACGGACCCGGAAGCGGTGGAGGCCCTGGCGCGCGCGGCGGAGGACGCGTTCGGCGGCGTGGACCTGCTCGTCAACAACGCGGGCGTGGGCGCGGTGGGAGACGTGGGCGACCTGCCGCTCGTGGAGTGGCGGCGCGTGCTGGACGTGAACCTGTGGGGCGTCATCCACGGCTGCCACACCTTCGTGCCGCGCCTGCGCAGGCAGGGCACGGGGCACGTGCTCAACATCGCGTCCGCCGCGGGGCTCATCTTCGCGCCGCACCTGGCGGCCTACAACGCGTCCAAGGCCGCCGTGGTCGCGCTGTCGGAGACGCTGTACGCGGAGCTCAAGCCGCTGGGCCTGGGCGTCACGGTGGCGTGCCCCACGTTCTTCCGGACGAACATCGCCGCGTCAGCGCGCTATTCGGATGCGACGCTGAAGGGCATGGGCGCGAGGCTGGTGGATGGTTCGAAGATAGGACCGGACTGGGTGGCCGCGCGGTTGCTCACGGCCGTGGACCGGAACGCACCGCACGTGCTGCCCATGATGGATGCGCGCTGGTTCTGGCGCATGCGCCGGTGGATGCCCGAGCTGTTCCTCCACGGCGTCATCGCCGTGGACAAGCACTTCCGCGCGCGCATGGCCCGCGGAGGTTGAGCGGACTCTAGGGGCGGCCCTGCTGCGCTGGCGCCTTGCCGGAGGTGAGCACGGCGGTGTCCACGGACGCCATCGAGTTGCGCTGCTTCACCATCCGCGCCTTCTGGTCCTGCTTGTCGTAGTGCTTCATGATGGCGGCGAGGTGCGCGTCCGCCACCTTGCACTGGACGACGCTGACTTCCTGGTGACGCCGCCCCAATTCGCTCCACATCGCCAGCCGGCCCTGGCTGCCCATGAGCCGGTCCTCGACCGCGTCCAGGGCCTGGTCCATCTGCTTGCCTTCGGCCTCCAGCACCGCGAGCCGCGCTTCGGCGTCTTCCGGGGTCGGTCCCCCGCATCCGGTGGAGACGGCGAGCCCCACGACCGCTGTCAGTCCGAGCCACGTCCGCCGCATCCCCACCGTCGCCTCCCAGGTGTCTCGGGTCGTCCACCGACCGTCAGGCAGCGCAAGGTAGGAACGGCCTCCGGGAGCGACAACCTGGACTCACGATGGGGGTGCAGGCGTTTTCAGGAACGAACGTTTGGGCCATTTACCCCTCCCTCCGGTTTGACGATGAGTCAGAAGGGCCCCCGTTCCAGTGTTGCGCGGCCCCCAGACCCTTCACAGGTGGGCCCTGTCACGTTCGCGGTCCTCCGCTGGAAGGAGCCGTCACGACTCCGGCGACGGGGACAGGGCGCCCCCCTCGAAAGTGCTTCCCTCTTCAGCGCACCGGAGCGATGCGCGCCCGGTGCTTCAGGATGAACTCACACACCTCGCGCGCGGCGCCGAAGCCCGCGGCGCGCTGGGCCACGTAGTGCACCTTGGAGCGCACCTCGTCCGGGGCCTCGGGCACGGTGGCGGAGAAGCCCACCGCGTTGAGCAGCGGCAGGTCCACGACCTCGTCCCCCATGTAGCCGCAGTGCTCGGCGGACACATCGAGGATGCTCAGCAGCTTCTCGAAGTGCGCCACCTTGTCGCTGCTGCCGAAGTGCACGTGGCGCAAGCCCAGTGACTGCATGCGCATCTGCGCGGAGAGGCTGTCGCCCCCGGAGATGGCGGCCACCTCGATGCCCACCTCCTGCAGGCGCTTGATGCCCATGCCGTCGCGCACGCTGTACATCTGCGTCCAGCCGGAGTTGGGCACCCAGAAGATGCGTCCGTCGGTGAGCGTGCCGTCGATGTCGAAGATCATCACCGACAGGCGCGCCACCCGCGCCTTGAGCGCTTCCAGGTCCTGGTTCATCGCAACCGCCCCTCTACTTGGGCACGGCCTTGAGCGAGGCCTTGCCGTCCTTGATGACGACCTTGAACTCCACGGCCTTCGCGTTGTGCTGCTTGAGCAGCTCCGGCACCTGCTTGCGCAGCGTGGCCGCCACCGACTCGTAGGACAGCTTGGACGTGTCCTCCTGGCAGCGGCGCTTCGCGGTGACATAGGCGTCGTACACCGCGCGCAGCTTGTCGTCGGACATGCCGCCACCAGGACCGGCCGCCGCCGGCCGGGGAGCCGCGAGGGGCGCCGTCACCCCGGGACGCGCGGGCGCACCCGCCGCTGGTGCCGCTGTCCTCGCGGCCATGCCCGGAGGCACCGCGGGACGTCCCGCCGCCGGCGTGCCCCCTGCCACCGAGGGCACCGCGGGCGTCAGCGAAGGCAGCTTCGCGGCCCCCGCCACCGCCG
This sequence comes from Corallococcus sp. bb12-1, assembly GCF_026626765.1. NCBI lineage: Bacteria > Pseudomonadati > Myxococcota > Myxococcia > Myxococcales > Myxococcaceae > Corallococcus > Corallococcus sp. bb12-1. The sequence goes on from NZ_JAPNJZ010000001.1 coordinate 935,992, forward strand.
GAACACCCGGCACCGCGGGCGTCCCCCGGAACGGCGTGCCACCGGCGGGCGCCACCGCGGGCGTGCCCCGGAACGGCGTGCCGGCCGCCGGAGCCGCCACCGCGGGCTCGTTCACCGGACGGCCGGGGACCTTGGGCTCGTTGATGGGCCGGCGGCCCGTGAGCTCTTCAATCTCCTCGATCTCCATGTCGGAGATCTCCTCCGGCAGCTCCACCACGTCCTTGCGGCGCTCACCGGCGGCGGCGGGCTTCTTCGCGGACTCGGAGCGACGGCGGGCCTTGGCCAGGTCGCGGTGGTAGGTGCCGGCCTCAATCTCCTGGATGGTGCGCACCCACAAGCGTTCGTAGGTGAGGAACTTGTTGTGGATGGTCTGCACGCGGAACTTCACCGACGTGCTGCGCACGAAGGCGCCCTTGAGGCGGACCATCCGCTTCTTCAGGTCCTCGTGCGCGCGGATGGGCGCCTGCCGCTCCATGCCCAGGAAGTACTGCTCGTAGGTGTGGCGCAGCTCCGCGAGCTCCGCCTCCAGCGCCTCGCACTCCTGAAGGGCGGCTTCGCTGGAGGAGCTGGCGTCCTGCGCGGGCCGGGCTCCACCTTTGTTGGCGGACCGGGCGTTATCGGGCGGCGGCATGTATCGGGAGTGTCCTCAACCCGGGCGCGGCTCGCAACCTCAGGCCGCCGACGGTGTCGGTCCCAGGCCAGCGACCTCACCCGCCGGTCGGTGGCGCCCCAGGAGGATGGCGCCAAAGGTGAACATGCACAGGGAGATGAACTGGCTGGTGGACACGTTGTACCAGGCCTCCAGGGGCACCGCCGCCGCCAGCCCCTGGGCCCCCAGCGACTCCAGCAGGCCGTGCAGGGTGCCGCGCTCCACGTCGCCCCGGAACAGCTCCACCGTGGTGCGCAGGACGGCGTAGGCCATCAGCCACAGGGCGAAGATGTGCCCGTGGAAGCGGCGGAAGCGCCGCGCGTACAGCAGCGCCACGAAGAGCCCCAGTTGGCCCACCGACTCGAAGAGCTGCGTGGGGTACACCGGCAGCGTGGTGCCGTGCTGGGCCACCCAGTCGGAGATGCGCACCGCGCCCGGCGCCGCCTGGTGGAGCACCTGCCCGGTGGCTTCCACGATGAAGCGGTCATCCCCCGCCTGGGAGCCATACGCCAGGCTGGACGCGTGCCCCAGCCGGCCGAACAGGTCCTGGGCCACCCCGGCGCCGGGGAAGGTCACCCCGGTGTGGGAGTGGCTGCCCGCCATGTCCCCCCAGCAGCAGCCCGCGGAGAAGCACCCCAGGCGCCCCAGGCACTGGCCCAGCGACACGGTGGGGATGCACACATCCGCCAGCCGCAGGAAGTCCAGGTCGTACTTCCGGGCGAACAGGTACGCCGCCAGCCCCGCGCCAATGAGGCCGCCGTAGAACACCAGCCCGCCGCCCAGGGAGAAGGCCTGCGTCCAGTCCTTCGCGTAGTCCTGCCAGTTCACCATCACGAACAGCACGCGGCTGCCCACGAGCCCACCGACGAGCGCCCAGAACGCCATGTCCAGCACCTGCTCGCGCCGCAGGGGCCCTTCCGTGTCCACGAAGCCTCGGCCCTCCACGAACGTCACCCGGCGCCACTCGTCCTGCGCCAGCCGCCCCGCCACCGACACCGCGCAGATGAACCCGGCGGCCAGGAGCACGCCGTAGGTGTGCAGCGGGATGCCCTCGCCCTTGCCTCCCGGGAAGGCGTCCGCGGGCAGCGCGTACTTCAGGCCGAAGTACGCCAGCGCCGCGCCAATGGCGGCGAAGCCCAGGGCGCGCAGCAGCTTGTCCTGGAGCGACGCGGGCGCGGCCTTGTCGCTCTTCGCATCCACCGGCCCCACCGCGCCCTGCCAGCCGTTGAAGGCGATGGAGGACACCACCCCCACCGCGACGGCGTACAGCAGGAGCTGCATCCAGAGGCTGGTGAAGGTGAGGCGCAGGAGGACGGGGAGCATGGAGACCTCGGCCGGGCGGCGAGAAGGCGGACCGCGACGACGGACCGCGCCCGGGAAACGGCGGGGACAACCCGAGCGGCCGGGCGGGACATTCCCGCGCACCGGCCACGCACGACAACAGGCGTCAGGCCTTGGCGGGTTCGGAGGGGGGCTTCTCCTTGCGGACGAAGGCGTCCACCACGAGCATGCCCACGCCCACCACGATGGCCGCGTCCGCGACGTTGAACGACGGCCAGGCGGCCTTGTCGTACCAATGCGCTTCCAGGAAATCGATGACGAAGGCCCGGGCCACCCGGTCGATGTAGTTGCCCAGCGCGCCGCCCAGCACCAGCGGCAGGCCCCACAGCGCCCACTTCTCCGCGGGGTCCGTCCCGGTGAGCTTCCGGAAGTAGAAGACGATGAGCAGCACCGCGCCCAGGCTCACCAGATGGAAGAGCGGGCCGCGCACGTGGGGCGGCAGGTCGCGGAACATGCCCCACGCGGCGCCGGGGTTCTCCGCGTAGCGCAGGCGGAAGAAGTCATCGACCACCTCCACGTGCCTGCGGGGCTGGAAGTGCAGCCCGTAGCGGCCGGCCGCCTCCGCGGGCGTGTACATCGCGCCCAGGCGCTGCCCCAGCGTGGTGGCCCCGTCGAAGCGGGTGGTGAGGTCCCGCACGACCAGATACTTCGTCCACTGGTCCAGCACGATGACGCCCAGCGTGAGGGCGAGGAGGATGACGTATTTGCGCGGCACGGGGACGGCTTATACCAGCCCACCCCGGCCCGTCACGGCTGAGGACTCTGGGGGGTGAGCGGCGGGGTGGCGACGGTCTCCTCCGGCCGGCGCGCCCACACGGAGTCCAGCAGCATCAGCGCCACGCCCACCACGATGGCCGCGTCCGCCACGTTGAACGTGGGCCAGCGCATGCCCGGCTGGTTGCGCCAGTGCCAGTCGATGAAGTCGATGACGTAGCCCCGGATGAGCCGGTCCACGAAGTTGCCCAGCGCGCCGCCGGTGATGAGCGCCAGCGCCAGCCGCACCGACTTCTGGGACGCGTCCGTGCGCCGGTACAGCACCAGGATGAACGTCAGCGCCGCCAGGCTCACCACGTGGAAGAACGCCTTGCGCGCCGTGTCCGGCAGGTTGGCGAACATGCCCCACGCCGCGCCCGGGTTCTCCACGTAGCGGAAGTGCCAGTAGTCCTCGATGAAGCGGTACGGCCGCGTGTTGCGCCGGAACTCGCCCTCCTTCGGAGGGTCGTTGTCCAGGTTCTGCTCGCTCAGGAAGCCGGACACGCGCGCCATGCCTTCGCGGCCGTCCAGTGCTTCCGTCAGCCGGGACACGGCCAGGTACTTGGTCACCTGATCCGCCGCGAGCACGGCGAGGACCACGACGAGGAGGAGGCGGAGGGAGGCTTTCATGCGGTGTCAGACCTCTATCGCGCCCCCGGGAGCCCTGACAACCCGGGGCCTTCAAGGCGCCCGCCGGGCCGCCTGCCTCCGCACTCCCGGACGCCGCGTCTTTCGGGCATGGTGCGCCCATGGCGCCTGTTGAGCCCGACGTGAAACCTTCCGCTCCCGACATTGCCCCACCCGAAACCACCACCGCCCCGGCGGCGAAGCCGTCGTTGATGGCGCGCTTCAAGGCGCTGATGGTGGACTACGGCCCGCTGGCCATCGCGGTGAACTACGTCATCTTCGGCCTGGTCATCGTGGGCTTCTGGGCGGCCATCCGCGCGGGCTTCCGGCCGGAGAGCACCGGGGCGCAGGCGGGCGCCTGGGGCGCTGCCTACATCGCGTCGCAGGCGGTGAAGCCGTTGCGGCTGGCGGCGGTGTTCGTGCTCACGCCGCTCATCGCCCGCATTCCGCCAGTGGCGCGCTTCCTGGCGAAGAACAAGCACAAGTGGAGCTTCTGAAGCGCTTCTGAAGGCGAGGACTCCGGCCGGACACCGAAGGACTTCCGGTGCCCGGCCGTGTCGCATCCACCGACTAGAAGTTGGGCGTGAGGAAGTCCTTCAGCACGCCCATGTGCTGCATGTTGGAGGCGCCGCTGTCGCTGGACAGCGCCGGGTAGATCTCCGACAGCGGCGTGTAGACGCGGCTGTCGAGCACGAGCCCGTTGGCGAAGGAGCTGGCGCCAATCACGGTGGGCACGCGGTACTGGTACAGGTCGTTGTCCACGAGCACGTGGTCGTACGGCTTGGCGCGGCTCGCGTTGGTGCCGTCCTTGCCGTTCTTGTCCACCGGGTGCGGCCCGACGGTCGTCACCACCTGCTTGAAGGTGGTGAGGCAGGACTCGGAGCGGCTGTCGGTGTTGAAGTCGCCGCCGATGGTCAGGTAGTCGGACTCCCGGACATTGTCCTTGATGAACTTCACCAGGTTGGTGGCCTCCGTGTTGCGGACGCCGGAGCCGCTGGTGAGCAGGTGCACGCTGACGGCCCAGAGGTCGTGCGGCCCCGGGATGTCGATGCGCGCCCAGGCGAAGTCACGGTTGGACACCTGCGTGTCCTTCCACTCGCCCGACTCGATGATGGGGTAGCGGCTGATTATGCCGTTGGGGATCTGCGCGCCGGTCTCGCGGTAGTACGAGAAGCCCGGGCCGAAGGTCGTGTCGACCATCTCGCGGATCTCCGCCGCGGAGTTCGCCTTGTAGTTGAACTCCTGGATGAGCACGACGTCGGGCTTCACGCCCTGCATCAGCCGGATGCCGTGACCCTGGTCGTAGTCCTGGCCATTACCGCTGGTGATGTTGGCCGCCATGATGCGGATCTTCGTGTAGCCACCATCCGTGTCCGAACCACCGTCCGTGGTGCCCGCGTCGTCAGAGCCCGCGTCCGTGGTGCCCGCGTCACTCGTCGTACCGGCATCGCTCGTCGTGCCCGCGTCGCTCGTCGTGCCCGCGTCGCTCGTCGTACCGGCATCGACCGTCGTACCGGCATCGCTCGTCGTGCCCGCGTCGCTCGTCGTACCGGCATCGACCGTCGTACCGGCATCGACCGTCGTACCCGCGTCGCTCGTCGTGCCCGCGTCGGTCTCGGAGCCCGCATCGGCGTCCGGGCCCGCGTCGATCGAGCGACCGGCATCCTCCACGTCGCCCGCATCGACCGTGCTGCTGCCAGCATCCGTCCCAGTGCCCGCGTCGTTCCGGGCTCCGGCATCGGCCGAGGTTCCAGAGTCCGGAGGCGTGGCGGGCTCAGTACCCGGGCCGCAGGCGGTCGCCAGGGCCCCCACCGCCACGAGGGCGCGGAGAATCGGGGGGAGCTTCATGGACATGCGGGACCTGAATCCTTGCTTCCGAGGGTGACGAGGGGGTGACCCGTCGGCTTCGGCACGCCGACTTGCGCGTGATTATAGAAGTTTGCAGGTTGGCTGTCCTCTGACCGCCCGTGAGGTTTTTCTCTCTCCTTTCGCAGAATCCGAGAGCCCTCGCCCGCACGTATCTGCGGAAGACTTGAATTCAAAGAAAGGCATCGCCAAAACAGTCGACGACACAGCGATACAACGCAGCGATACGACGCAACAGGACGTGAGGAGTCCACGATGTCACCACGGCAGCTCATGGTGCGTTTCCACGGCGCACTGAACGACTTCCTCGCGCCGGAGCGCCGGAACGTGGCGTTCACGCACGCCCTGCAGGGCAGCCCTTCGGTGAAGGACCTCATCGAGTCGCTGGGGCCGCCGCACCCGGAGGTGGACGTGGTGCTGGTGGACGGTGAAGCGGTGGGCTTCGAGCACCGCGCGCAAGCGGACACGAGCCTCGTCGTCTACCCCGCACTCCAGGCGCCCCGGGTTCCACCGGAGTCCCGCGTGGGACCGCCGCTCCCGGAGATGCCTCGCTTCGTGTTGGACGTGGGCCTGGGGCGGCTGTCGGGCTTCCTGCGGATGCTCGGCTTCGACACCCTGTGGCGCAACGACTCCGCGGATGATCATCTGGCGCGCCTGTCCCGTCAGGAGTCGCGCGTGCTGCTCACGCGGGACCTGGGCGTGCTCAAGCGTTCGGAGGTGGTGCACGGCTACTTCCCGCGCGCCACCGACCCTGCGCACCAGCTGGTGGAGGTGGTGCGCCGCTACGAACTGACGTCGCGCATGCGGCCCTTCAGCCGCTGCATGGCCTGCAACGCGCCGCTGTCCACCGCCACGCCGGACGAGGTGCAGGGCCGCGTCCCCGAAGGCGTGGCTGGACGCCACTCCCACTTCCGCCAGTGTCCCGGCTGCCAGCGCGTCTTCTGGCCCGGCACCCACCACGACCGCATGCAGGCCCTGGTGGACACGCTGCGCCGGTTGGAAACCGTCGGCACCTGAGGTCGCGGGCTTTAGCGGCTCCGGGGCACCGTGGCCCACACCTTCGGGCCCCGGGGTTCGTTCTTCTCCAGCACCAGGTCGAAGGTGATCTCCACCGTGCGCGCGAGCCGGAGGAAGAACTCCTCGGCGAAGGAATCCACCAAGAAGCCCAGGTCCCGCATGTCGAGCGTCACCGGAGCGCGTGAGACGATGCGCAGGCTCGTGCCCTCCAGCACCGTCACCACCGCGTCCGCCGTCACCGGCAGCCGGATGCCGAGCGCACTGACGCGCCCCTGGATGTTCACCGGGATGGCCGTGCCGAAAGGCACCGCGTCCAGTTGGTAGCGGCCGTCGAGCGCGTCCACCGAGTCCAGGGTGAAGTCCACGGACTCGATGGTCTTGAAGAAGAACTTCCCCAGGTTGAAGTCGCGGACCGGCTCTCCCGTGCGCACGGAGCGCGTCCTGGCGCTCACCTGCGCGGTGCAGGTGTCCAACCGAAGCCATTCCTCGAACCGGATCGTCGCATCCACCTCGTCCAGGAAGCCCACGAGCGCCTTCTCCTCCAGGTCGTTCGAGGACTGCTTGCGCACCCGGAAGGTGACCACCGAGCGCTGCGGCTCCGCCGGCCCCGGCGTCTCACAGGTGAGCCGCGGGTCGGCGAGCACGGTCTTCTTGATGGCCTCGGCGTACTTCACGTACCCCGTGCAACGACAGACGTTCCCGGAGATGGCCTGACGGATGCGGTTGTCCAACTGGGCCGCCGGAATGGGCCCGCGGGCGAGCTGATCCATGAGCACGTCCGCCGCCATCAGGAAGCCCGGCGTGGAGAACCCGCACTGGAAGGAATAGCACTCCAGGAACTCCCGCTGGAGCGGGCTGAGCTCCTCGCCCGGTCCCGACAGGCCCTCCACCGTCGTGAAGTGCAGCCCTTCGATGGAGTCCATGCGCGCGTAGCACGCCAACATGGCCATCTTGGGACTGCCGGGCGCCTTCTGCGCCACGACCTTGCAGGCCCCGCACGAACCAATGCCGCAGCTGAGCTTCGTGCCGGTGAGGTCCAGCTGTTCGTGCAGCACGTCGACGAGCAGGTCCTGCCCCGACGCGACGACGGTCCTCGGGATGCCGTTGACGTGGAGGGTGTATTCGCGCTCGGTGCGCTTGGGAGTTCCGGTCATGGCTTCAGTCCCTCCAGGACACGCGCTGGCGTGAGGGGCAGCACGCCCAGACGTGCTCCCGTGGCATGGGCGACCGCGTTCGCGATGGCCGGCATCACCGTCGTCATGACGGCCTCGGCGATCCCCTTCTTCCGGATGGGAGGACCGGAGCGCAGGATCTGCTGCCCCTCGGGGATCGGCAGCAGCCGCAGTTGCACGCCCGAGGGGGGCATGTGCGTGGCGCGGGGCACCGGATAGCGGTGCAGGTTGAGCCGGCCGTCCACGCCCACGGGCGCGGGCGGGACGTTCTCGAACAGGGTCATCCCCAGCCCCATCGCGAAGCCACCCTCCACCTGTCCCTCGAGGATTCTCTGGTGGTGGACGTCGCCCGCGTCCAGGAGGGTGACCGCGTCCACGACATCAATCACCCCGGAGCGCGTGTTCACCGTGACCGCGATGAGGTGACCGGCCGAAGCGTAGACGCTCCGGATGTGGTGCTTCGCGTCGTTCGCGACCCCGTCGTAGGGCACGTCCACCCGGGTGACGTGCTGGTAGCCCCTCACGTCCTCGGCGTCGCCTCCGTGGAGGACGGCGAGCCCGTCGATGTAGCGCAGCCGCGTCGTGCCCCCCAGCGTGTACTCCGAACAGGCGTACGCGTTGCGGTAGTAGGTGTGCACGATGGCGCCGGTGCACAGCCCGTCCTCCTTCGCCCGGGCATGGGCCCTGGCCGCGAGTTCCTCCATGGGAATGGGGGGCCGTCCCGGAGCGACCAGCTTCCCATCCTCCCAGCGGGCGTCCTCCGGGACGTCGCCCCAGATGTCCGCCGCGCACGGCTTCAAGCCGTGATCGAAGACGACCCGCGCGGCCTCCTCGACCGCGTGGATGTGGAAGAACGCCGTCACCGAAGCGCTCATCGTGTTGTCGAGCTTCGGCGTGTTCCGAGGCTGCCCCGGGGCGTAGGGGGCCTTGTTCAACTGGATGGTGTCGTGGTCGAAGCGGCCCAGCACCCCCAGGACGACCCGGGACGCCTCGCGGCCCAGCAGCGGTCGGGTGGCGATGGCGAGCGAGGTCTCACTGCCCTGGCCCATCTCGATGGCGGTGGAGCGTACCGTCACCTCGCCGGTCGAGCTGACGCTGACCTCGGCGAAGACCGCGTCCTCGCTGGTGCCAATCGCCTGCATCGCGCAGGCGAACCCGACGCCGTACTTCACCAGCCCGTTGCCCCGGGCGGCGTACTCGGCCCGCTTCGCTTCCCGCCCGGTCCAGAGCGGCTCCCTCTGCGCGAGTTCGCAGATGCGCTCGGTGTCCAGCCGGTGCCGCAGCTCGAAGCCCGAGACGTCGACGTCGTTCGTCGTGAGCAGCTTCTCACGCCGGAACGCGATTGGATCCGCGCCGACAGCGCTCGCGACCTCGTCAATCATGGACTCGATGGCGAAGGCCGCCTGCGGGATGCCGAAGCCGCGCATCGACCCCGAGGGCGCGCCGTCCGTGCTGATGCCGTAGCCGCTGATGGCGTTGTGCGTGAAGCGGTACGGCCCGGCGGCGTGGAGGGCGCACAACTGCACGACGGGCTTGGTGAGGTTCAGCACGCCGCCGCCATCCATGTAGATGGTCGAGTCGAGCGAGTGCAGGACGTAGCCGGACTTCGGGTCCTGGGGATCCTTGAGCCCATAGGCCAGCACGTTCTGGAGCACGGCGGCGTGCCGCTTGATGCCGCAGAGGAACTGCTCGTACCGGTCGAAGGCGAGCCGCACGGGCCCGTCGCAGAAGAAGGCCGCCAGGGCCAGGTACATCGAGAAGGTGGAGAGGTCCCGTCCCCCGAAGCCGCCGCCAATCGGATAGGTCTTCAGCTCGACCCTGGGGGCCTCACCCTCGGGCCACAGGGCGGTGAGCGTCTCCACGCCCTCCCGGTCCTTGCGCGGAGACTGCGTCCCCGCCGCGATGCGCATGACCCGCTTGCATTCATCATCCCGGGTGAGGAAGGCGAGGCCCGTCTCCAGCTCCATGAACATCGGATCGATGCTCTGGCTGAAGAAGGTCCGGCGCAACACGGTCATCCCCTCCTCGGAGACGGACCTGCGGATGGCTTCGCGTGCCTTGTTCGCCTGGAGGTTGATGGCCCGCTTCGCGGGGTCCACGTCCGGCCCCAGCGCGTCGGGGTCGTGGTCCTTGTGGCCCTGGGCGGAGAACTCGTTGTCCTTCACCTGGCTGCGGATGAAGTGGGTGGCGCCGTAGATGGCCTCTTCATTGAAGGCCCTCGCGCCCAGCAGCGGATTGACGAGCCGCTGGATGTCCTGTTGCCACTCCACCCGCGAGCTGGCATCGAAGCGCAGCAGGGGACTGCCTTCATGTCGGCTCGGCTCCCGGTTCCAGGTGGCGAACTTCCGCAGGTCGTTGCTCTCGCGGAACAGGAGGATGGCCACGGGCTGACCGATGTTGTCCGCGTAGCCGCCAGGCGGGGTCAGCCAGTACAGCCCGAAGAAATCGGGCACCACGCTCTTGTCATCCAGCGCGAGCCCCTGGGCCGGATGCACGACCGTCCGGGGCCTGCCACTGGAGTCCTTCTGTCTGTACGGCGCCGTGAAAGCGCGCGCGTGGAGGTCCGTGGCCTGGATGATCTCCGGCGGTTGGACTCCCAGCAGCGTGAAGACCTCCAACAGCCGCGCGTCATCCAGGCCCAGATACTTGCGATCCGCGAAGGTGACGCGAAGCAGGTAGACGTGGCGGCACGCCCCCTCCCAACCCAGGTCGCGCGTGTTGAAATCGCGTCCGTAGACCTTCTTGCCGCGGACCTTGTCTTCACGGTCACCGAGGAATGGAGGCATGTGCCCCCATGAACTAACACACCCAGAATATGGGCATACATCCCCTCAGGATGAGCCGTCTGTCTTCAGGCCAACGCCTCCCGACATTTGAGGCACACCTCGCCGCCCTGCCCCACCGCTTCCGAATACACCCAGCAGCGCGGGCACTTCGTCCCCTTCGCGGGCAGCACCTCCACGGACAGGGACGCGCCGTCGCCAAACGCCTGCGACACCTCCAGCGCCGTCGCCGCGTCGGAGGCCGTCTCCTCCCATTCCACCTGGCTCACGATGAACAGCCCGGGCAGCTCCGGCAGATGCGCCTGGAGCAGCTCCGCGACCGCGCCTCCCGCCGACAGCACCACGCGAGCCTCCAGGGACGCGCCAATGCGTTTGTCCCGCCGCGCCACCTCCAGCACGCCCTGCACCGCGCTGCGCACCGCGAAGAGCTTCGCGTACCGCTCCGCGATGCCAGGCGCCATCGCGCCCTTCGGCTCCGGGAAGCCCGCCAGGAACACGCTCTCCGTGTGTTCGCCCGGCAGGTGCTGCCACGCCTCTTCCGCCGTGAAGCTCATCACCGGCGCGAGCAGCGGCAGCAGCACGGTGACGACTTCGTGCAGCACCGTCTGCGCTCCCCGGCGCGCGGGCCCGTCCGCCTTCGCCGTGTAGAGCCGGTCCTTCAGGATGTCGAAGTACACGGCGGACAGGTCATTGGCGCAGAAGTCCACCACCGTCGCGTAGACGAGGTGGAACTCGTAGTCCTCGTACGCCTGCCGCACCCGGGCCACCACCTGCGACAGCCGTCCGCGCGCCCACTGGTCCAACGGCGATAGCGCCTCCGCCGGCACCGCGTCCTTCGCCGGATTGAAGTCGTGCAGGTTGCCCAGCGCGTAGCGCAAGGTGTTGCGGATCTTCCGGTAGCCCTCCGACAGCCCCTTGAGGATGGCGTCCGACAGGCGCACGTCGTTGCGGTAGTCGCTGGCCGCCACCCACAGCCGCAGCACCTCAGCTCCGTATTGCTGGATGACCTTGTCCGGCGCCACCGTGTTGCCCCGGCTCTTGGACATCTTCTCGCCGTGGCCATCCACCACGAAGCCGTGCGTGAGGCACGCCTTGTAGGGCGCCACGTCGCGCGCACCCACCGACACCAGCAGCGAGGAATGGAACCAGCCCCGGTGCTGGTCGCTCCCCTCCAGGAACAGGTCCGCCGGCACGCGCTGCCGCTTCGCCAGCACCGCGGAGGCCATGCACGCCGAGTCGAACCACACGTCCAGGATGTCCGTCTCGCGGTGGAAGTCCCCCTTGCCGCAGCGCGGACACCGGAAGTCCTCCCCGAGGAAGTCCTTCACTGGCGTGCGGTACCACACGCCCGCGCCTTCCTTCTCCACCGCCGCCGCCACGCGCTCCATCACCTCTGGAGACACCACCGCGTCGTCGCACCCGTCGCAGTACGCGATGGGGATGGGCACGCCCCAACTGCGCTGCCGGCTGATGCACCAGTCCGGGCGGCCCTCCAGCATGCCCCGGATGCGCGACTGGCCCCACGACGGCACCCAGCGCACCTGGTCCACCTGCTCCAGCACCGCCTCCCGGAACGTCTGCGCGCCGTGGAAGGCCGCGTCCATGGGGATGAACCACTGGTAGGTGGCGCTCTGGATGACGGGCTGGTGGCAGCGCCAGCAGTGCGGATAGCTGTGCGTGAGGGTGTCTGATTTGTCATTGAGCAGCGCGCCCCGCTGCACCAGCAGGTCCAACACGACAGGGTTGGCCTCGAAGACGCGCCGGCCCGCGAGCACCTCGCCCACCGTGTCGTCATAGCGGCCGTCCGCGCGCACCGGGTTGTAGATGTCCAGCCCGTACGCGAGGCCCACCTCGTAGTCCTCCTGCCCGTGGCCCGGCGCCGTGTGCACCAGCCCCGTGCCCGCGTCCAGGGTGACGTGTCCGCCGAGCACCACGCGCCCCTGCCGCTCCAGGAACGGGTGTTGATACGTCACGTGCTCCAGGTCCTCGCCCGTCGCGTACGCGAGGATGCGCGAGGGGTCCACCAGCGCCGGGGACGACACCTCCCCCGTGGGAAGCTGCACGTGCTTCACCGCCAGCTCGTCCGCCTTCACCTCCGCCAGCACCTTGGCGAGCAGGTCCTTGGCCACGCACAGGACGCGGTCCTCCAGCCGGTAGAAGACGTATTCGAACGTGGGGTTCACCGCGATGGCCAGGTTCGCCGGCAGCGTCCAGGGCGTGGTGGTCCAGATGACGAAGGACACGCGCTGGCCACGCAGCTGCGGCAGCTTCTCACCCAACGAGGCCCCCGCGTCGAAGGCCACGTACACGGACGGCGAGGTGTGCTCCGCGTACTCCACCTCCGCCTCGGCGAGCGCCGTCTGGTCCTGGAGGCACCACGCCACCGGCTTCTTGCGGCGGTACAGCATGCCCCGGCGCGCGAACGTGGCCAGCTCGCGCAGCTCCTGCGCCTCGTAGGTGAAGTCGAGCGTCTTGTAGGGCGCGTCCCACGTGCCGAAGACGCCCAGCCGCTGGAACTCCGCCTTCTGGATGTCCACGAACTCCAGCGCGTATTCGCGGCAGCGCTCCAGCAGCGCGTCGCGCGACAGGGTGCGCTTGTCGAGCTTCTGTTCCTTCAGCCGCTTCTCCACCGCCTGTTCAATGGGGAGGCCGTGCGTGTCCCAACCGGGGATGAAGTCACACGGGCGTCCGGAGAGGTTCCGGTACTTCACCACGATGTCCTTCAGCACCTTGTTGAGCGCATGCCCGGCGTGCAGGTGGCCGTTGGCGTACGGGGGCCCGTCCGCCAGCACGAAGGGCTCCCGGCCGGCGTTCTTCTCCAGCAACTGCTTCCACACCCCGCGCTCCGCCCACCACGACAGCAGGCGTGGTTCGAGCTGCGACAGGTTCCCCTTCATGGGGAACTCCGTGCGCGGCAGGTGGACGGTGGCGTCGAGGTCCTTGCGGGAGGGGGCGTCGCTCATGGCTCCAGCGGCCGTAACACCCTCGCGCCAGGGCTTCAACGCGGACGAAGGGCGCGCGTGGCGCCCCACCCGCCAGGCGCCGTCACTCGTCGTGACCGTCGTCGTCGTCGTGCCCGGTGTGCTGCGGCTTGGCCTTGGGGCCGCCCTTGGGGCACTTCTTGTTGCACTTGGTCATCGCGGTCTTCATCTTCACGGCGCAGCGCTGCATGCAGGCCTGGCTGTCCTTCGCGGCCGTACTGCCCGGCTTGGGACAGGAGAGGGTGCACGACTGCATCTGCCCCCCCACCTTCTGGTTGCAGTTCGTCTGGCACTGATTGGGCGCGCCAGCGAATGCCGGCGGGGCCAGAAAGGCGACGCCCAGGGTCAGTGCTCCCATCCAGCCACGCACAGCGGTTCGGGTCTTCATGGTCATGATGATGTCCGACGCAGGGCGAGAACTCTACTTCACCGCGGTTTCAGGCCCTTGGCGTCCAGTTGGTACTTCTTCACCAGCCGCTCGATGGACTTGCGGTGCAGCCCGCTCTCCCGGGCCGCGCGGGACAGGTTGCCCTCGCAGCGGGTGAGGACGCTGGTGACGTACTCGCGCTCGAAGTTCTCCAACAACTGCTCCTTGGCGTCCTTGAAGGCCAGGTGTTCGTTGAAGGGCAGCGGGCCCTCACGGGCCTGGCCCCGGACACGCGGGGGCAGGTGGGAGGGCAATATCTCCTCCCCTTCGGAGAAGGTCAGCACGTGCGACAGGACGTTCATCAATTCGCGCACGTTGCCGGGCCACGCATAGGCCATCAGCAGGCCCATGGCCTCCGCGGAGAAGCGCTTGCGGCCGTGCTTGTCCACCACCTCCGGCTCCGCCAGGGCCTGCTTCAGGATGAGCGGGATGTCGTCGCGGCGCTGGCGCAGCGGCGGTAGCTGGATGTTGATGACGGACAGGCGGAAGTAGAGGTCCTCGCGGAAGTTGCCCGCGGCGATCTCCTTCACGAGGTCGCGGTGGGTCGCGGCGATGACCCGGACATCCACCTCGATGACGTCGTTGCCGCCCACCCGGCGCACCTCGCGGTTCTCCAGCACGCGCAACAGCTTGGGTTGCAGGTCCAGGCGCAGCTCGCCCAGTTCGTCCAGGAAGATGGTGCCGCCCTGCGCGCGCTCGAAGGCGCCGGGGCGGCCGGACACCGCGCCGGTGAAGGCGCCCTTCTCATGGCCGAACAGCTCGCTCTCGATGAGGTTGGGCGGGATGGCGCCGCAGTCCAGCACCACCATGGGGCCCTTCTTGCGGCCGGACAGCTCATGGATGGCGCTGGAGACCAGCTCCTTCCCGGTGCCCGTCTCCCCTTGGATGATGACGGACACGTCCATGGGCGCGATGCGCTTGATGAGCCCGAACACCTGCCGCATCTTCACGCTCTGGCCCACCATGCCGCACAGCTCGCCCTCGCGGTCGGGCTCCACCGCCACCTCCTCCTCCAGCGGGGCGAAGGTGATGACGGAGGAGCCAGCGCGGATCTGCGAACCCGGGGACAGGTAGGCCCGTTCGATGCGCCGGCCGTCCAGGAAGGTGCCGTTGGTGGAGTTCAGGTCCACCAGCAGGTAGCCGCGCTCGGTGTACTGGACCTCGAAGTGGTGGCGGCTGGCCGTGCGGTCCTCCACCAGCACCAGGTCGTTGCCCGGGTGGGCGCCGCATCTGAGCCGCTCCTTGTCGCTGGCCATGGAGCGCCCGGTGTCCGGCCCCGCCGTCACCAGCAGCCGGCACTTGTGCAGCTTCACGCTGGCGCGCGGATCCACCACCTGCGTCTCCCCGAGCAGGGAGGACTGGGACGCCAGTTCGAGTCCGACGTCGCCGGGATTCGTGTGGATGTCGTCGGGATGCGGGTTGGAGGCGGTCATCAGTGAACGCGAGGATAGCAAAGGGCGCCCACTCACCATGCCTGACGGTCCGTGCGTGCTAGTGTCCCGCGCCCCGCATGCCCCCCCGAAAAGTGAAGCCGAAGAAAGCGCCCGTCCCGCCTGGAGCGCAGGCACCCGAGCGTGGCGACGCACCGCGCCCACGCCGGCCCCGCGCCAAGAAGACCGTGGCCATCCTGTCCCGCAAGCGCTCGCTGTTTTCGACGCGGCGGCTGGTGGAGGCCATCAAGGCGCGCGGGCACCGGGCCGTTGTCTTCGACACGCTGCGCTGCTGCCTGATGCTGGCCCAGGGCCGGCCTCGCATGACGTACCGCGGTGCGGAGGTGAAGGGCGTGGACGTGGTGATTCCGCGCATCGGCGCGTCCATCACCGCCTACGGCCTGGCCGTGGTGAACCACTTCGAGATGATGGACGTGCCGGTGCTCAACCCCCCCACGGCCATCGCGCGCAGCCGCGACAAGCTGCGCGCGCTCCAGTTCCTGGCCCGCGCGGGCCTGGACATGCCCAAGACGGTGATGGCGCATGATCGCGGCGACGTGCGCAAGCTGGTGCATGAGGTGGGGGGCCTGCCCGTCATCATCAAGCTGATCAAGGGCACCCAGGGCGTGGGCGTGATGATCGCCCACACGCTGCCGGAGGTGCAGACCATCCTCGACACCTTCTGGGACCTGGGCCAGGAGATTGTGTTGCAGGAGTTCGTCGCGGAGAGCGAAGGCCGCGACGTGCGCGCGCTGGTGGTGGGCGACACGGTGGTGGGCGCCATGCGCCGCAAGGCGAAGAAGGGCGAGTTCCGCTCCAACATCCACCGGGGCGGCGAGGGCCGCGCCATCGTCCTGCCCCCGGACTACATGGAGGCCGCGGTGAAGGCGGCGCGCATCATCGGGCTGGAGGTCGCGGGCGTGGACATGCTGGAGGGCCGCAACGGGCCGCGCCTGATGGAGATCAACTCCAGCCCCGGCTTCGAGGGCCTGGAGGGCGCCACCGGTCAGGACATCGCCGGAAAAATCGTGGAGCACGCGTTGGTGTACGCGGGGACCCGGGGCAGCGCGCTCGTCGCGCGCGCGGGGCGAGCCACCTAGCGACAGCGTGCCGCCTAATGGTGTGACAGCAGGCACACGAGCAGCATTTGGAGCCTGCCCGCCTGCTTCATGGCATGCGTGCGAAGGCTCACGGTGCGCACGGTGCCTTGCATGCTCCACAGGAATACGGGAATGCCAACCGGCGTGGTTTGTCAGGGGGTGTTGGCAGCGACGGGGATGCGCCTCTAATCTGGCGACCCCCGATGAAAACGCTGCACAAGCCGCTGCAGATCACCGTCTACCAGGATGTGTTGTGTTCCTGGTGCTACCTCGCCGACCTGCGGTTGGACGTGCTTCGCCAGGAGTTTGGCGAAGCCGTCCGCTGGAGTGTGCGGCCCTACCCGCTGCGGCTGCACGACGTGCTGCCCACGGAGCGCGAAGTGCGCGGACTGGTGGAGGAGGTGAAGCGCGCACAGCGCGAAACCGAACCCACCGCCGCGCTGCTCTCCACGGACCTGTGGCTGGGGGGAGACCCTCCCCGCTCCAGCGTGCCGGCCCTGGCGGCGCTGGAAGCCGCGCGATTGCAGGGTCCGCAGGCGCGGGCCTTCCTCGCGCGGGCCATGCAACGCGCGGCGCTGGAACAGGGCGTCAACGTGTCGCGCTCGGACGTGGTGTTCGAGCTGGCATCGCGCGTGGGCCTGTCCATGAACCAGTTCTCCGCGGCCTTCCGTTCGGAAGAGACGCGCCGGCTCATCCACGACGAGCACCGGCTGGCCAACAGCCGCGGCGTGAGGGGCGTCCCCACGCTCGTCATCGGCGGCCGGTGGATGCTGTGCGGCCTGCGGGAGCTCACCGAGTACCGGGAGCACATCCTCGCGTGCCTGGGCAAGGTGACCCTGCCGCGCTCCGGTTCCGCCGAGCGGCTGGTTCACTGATCCGCATCCCCGCGCGGCGCGCCTTCGTTCCTGGACGAAGGCGCGCACGCGGGAAGGCGCCGGAGGACTTCAGCCCGGCAGCGGGCCCGCGACCTCGTCCGAACGGGGGCGCAGCGCCAGGTACATGCCCGCGATGAGCAACTGGGCCAGCGCCGAGGCGGGAATCAGGCCCACGCAGCACGCGACGACGCCCGCGAGGGCGATGCAGCCCACGATGAAGCCCATGCCCACCATGGCCAGGCGCTGGCCCCGGGCGCACTCCCAGCAGCGCCGCAACACCTGCAGGGGCCCCGGCGGCACGTCCTCGTACGCGAGCTCCGGCTGGATGAAGTACAGCGGGAGCGCCACGTAGACGAACGGGATGAGCAGCACCGCCGCGACCCCGCCCATCACCGCCAGCACGGGCGCCACGGAGTCCCAGCGCTCGGCGGGCGACAAGTCCGCGCCCGTGTTCCACGGCATGGCATCCGCGAAGCCCGCGCCCATGGCCACCAGGAACCCCAGGCCGCCCAGGATGAGCAGCGGCACCACGATGATGGCGAAGGTGACGAGCATCGTGAGCACGTAGGGCCCCACCTTGTGCATCTGGCTGAAGAGGCGCGCCACGTCCGCGCGCCCGCCTTGCAGCACGTCGAAGCACATGCGCAAGAGGCCCAGCTGCACCAGCCCCTGCACCACCACCTGCGCCGCGAAGCCCACGAGGCTCAGCAGGACGGCCAGCGCGGTGCTGTCCAGCGCGCTGCCGATGCCCTGGCCCAGGGTCACCAGCAGTTGCGCGCCAAAGGACACGCCGATGGTGATCAACACCCCCAGCGACAACATGCCCCATTCGCGCTGGAAGGCCGGCCAGCACACCTCCCACAGCCCGCCGATGCTCCAGTTGTCCCGGTTCAGGGGGAACTCCGCGCCGAAGCGCGCCCGACACGTGGGGCAGCGCGGGGAGCTTCCGCCCTCGCTGCACGTGCCGCACATGAAGTTGCCGCACCGCGCGCAGGTGCCCGTGGCGACCTGTTCGGGGTGCAGCGCGCAGGACGCCCCCGTCCCCCGTCCGAAATCCATGTCCGACATCCGTGTATCTCCCAGGCGCGGGCCCCAATCCCCGGGCCCTGGGGCATCCAAGGCCTCCGGGGAGCCCGCGCCCGGTGCGTCATATCAGCGGGGGCCCTCCTGGCAGGCAGGCCCACCGGATGAATTAAAAGCGCCACCGGCCGTCATGAAGGCACAGAGGTTGCGGAGCGGGACGCTTTGGGGGTCCACTTCCGCGCCAGGAGACTCTTCATGAACCGCTTGCTCGCCCTGGTCGTCCCCTTCGCCCTGCTGATGGGAACCGGATGTGTCGTGGACGGCCACTACCACCGCCCCGTCCGCGCGGCCTACGTCGCTCCCGTGGCGCAGTACCGCTTCGCTGGCGCGCACCCCGTCCCCGACGACTACGGCAGCGGGTGGTGCCCGGAGGACTACGGCCACGTCCACGACTACCAGCCGCCCCAGGCGTCCTACGTCTACACGGACGACGTCTACTACTACCGGGGCCCGACGCTGGTCTGGTACTGGGACTACCACCCCATCCCGAACGGCGCCTACTGCAGCTTCCACGGGCGCCACTCGCACGACTTCTACCCGCAGGGCTCCTGGGGCGGTGGGTACTCGTATGACCGCGGCACCCGCGGCTACCGCTGGGACCGGACCCACGCGGCCTCCGCCGGGAACATCCGCTACAACAGCGGCCCGTCGCGTCAGCCGGCTCCGTACAACGGCAACTCCAACGTAGGCCGCCGCGGCCCCCCGGGCGGCACCGGCACCGGCGCCCGTCCGCCCAGTGGTTCCTCCAACAGTGGCTGGGGCCGCAACAACGCCGCTCCCGCCGCGAACAGCCGGCGTGACAACGACGACGACAACAAGGGCAGCGGCTGGAGCAGCCCCGGCAACAGCAACAAGAGCCGCGACGACGACAAGGACAACGACAGCCCCCGTAGCAGCGGCAGCAGCGGTGGCGGCTGGAGCAGCCCCGGGAGCAGCAACAGCGGGAGCAGCAACAGCGGGAGCAGCAACAGCGGGAGCAGCAACAGCGGCAGCGGCAACAGCGGCAGTGGCCGGAGCAACAGCGGCGGCAGCAGTGGGAGCAGCGGTGGCGGCTGGGGCAGCCCCGGCAGCAGCGGCCGAAGCAGCAGCGGGAGCAGTGGCAGCAGCAGCGGCGGCAGCAGTGGCAGCAGCGGACGGAGCAGTGGCAGCAGCGGACGGAGCAGTGGCAGCAGCAGCGGAAGCAGCGGTGGCGGCTGGAACACGGGCAAGTAGCTCCGGCTCCAACACCCAGAGCGGAGCGCGCGGCCAGGCGCTCCGTGCGCTCCTCCGCATCCCATGCAGGACCCCGGCACCGGGCGCGGCCTTCCGTCACTGGCGGAAGGCAGGCTCCCGGTGCCGACGTGTTTTCAACATCCGGAAGCCTCGCCGTCCCAGGCATCCCTCCCTCGCGCGCACCGGGGCGTCCTGCAGGGGACGGACGGAGCCCGGGAACGGATTGCGATCGCGACGGACCGTGAAGATGTTGCGGCGCGATGAGACAACTAATTCGGGCGGCGGGTGGTGCCGTGCTCGGGCTGATGGCGATGGCCTGTGGCGACGGCGGCTTCACACCGGACCCCGGCGTGCGGACCGAGGACGCCGAGGCCGTGGACTTGGAGAACCTTCGCATCCTCGTGAGCGGACAGGCCGCAGTGTTCCCGGAGGCCATGCGCGCGGACGCGCCTTCGCTGGCCGGGATGGCGCTGACGGTCGAGGAGCCCCTGCGCGTGGCCGTCAACGACGCGGCCGCCACCTTCGCCACCGGCGAGGTGTCCGAGGACGGCTCGTTCCGCGTCACCGACGTGCCCGTGCGCGACATCCACCAGGGGCTGGGGATGGGCCTCGCGCACGACGGCCTCGTGCGCAGCACCACGCTCGTCTACGACACCGCCTTCACCGGCACCCGTCCACGAACGGACATCATCGACGCGCGGGCGTGGGCCCTGCCCATCGCCTTCGTCGACCAGTTGGGCGCCGCCGTGGGAGCGCCCCGCCTCGCGGGCCACACCGGCGACCCGGCGGCCACATTGGCCACCGCGGGCTTCGTGCTCGGCCGCGTGGTGGACCTGAACGGCCAGCCCGTCAGCGGCGTGCGCGTGGCGCTCGACCGGAGCGACCTTTCGGACCGGCTCTACTACCCGTCCGAGGACCTCGCCTCCGTGAGCCAGGCGGGCACCGCGTCCCACGGACTGTTCCTCTACGTGCACTCCGCGGGCGTCGTTGAGTCCTTCAAGGTGTCCGTGGAAGGACAGGACGCCTACGTCGCGCGCAACGTGGACGTCGGCCCCGGCCTGGGCGTGGTCCTCACCGTGTACCCTGGACGCTACGCGCCATGACCCACCCTCGACGGCCCCGTGGCGGGCCTTCTTCGAGGGAGGTCGGGCCGGACTTCCACCGCCGCGCGGTGTCCGCCCGTTGTCGCATCTCACCCCGACAGGTCGGATATCCCTGCCTTCGGCGGACATGCGGCGGCCCTGGCGTCGTATTGCCGGAGCACCCCTGAAGGCGTGATGTTCGGGCAGGTGCGATGCTGGCGTTCCAGGGGGGACGCGGACAATGAGCGGCCGATCCATGCCACGAAGCACGGCGTTGGTCCGTGCCCTTGCGCGCAGTTCCGCGGCCGCAGCCTGCCTGGTGGGCCTGTTGGTGCTGGTGGGGTGGGCACTGGACGTCATGGTGCTCAAGTCCATGGGCGCCGCGCTGCCGGCGATGCGCCCCAGCGCCGCGCTCGGCTTGATGTTCGCGGGCGGCGCGCTCGGCACGCGCCTGAGGTGCCACGCGAGCGCGAAGCATCGCCAGTTGGGCACCGTGCTGGCCTGGGCCACCGCCGTCCTGGGCGCGGCGAGCCTCCTGGACAGCTTCATCACCGGCGGCACCGGAGGACTGGATGCGCTGTTGCTGCGCCTCTTCGGAGCAGACGGCTTCGCGTCCCCCGGCATCAAGCCCTCGCCCCTGACGTCGCTGTGCCTGCTGCTGCTGGGCCCGGCGCTGGCGCTGTTGGACAAGGGCGCGCCCCAGCGGCTGTCGTGGTCGGACGCGCTGGTGGCGCTGGCGTTGATGGCGGCGCTGATGGGCCTCAACGGCTTCCTGCTGGGCCCGCTGGTGACGCCCGCCGCCGTGCCGTTCTTCCAGGAGCGCAGCATGGGGCTGCACACCACCTGCATGCTCATCCTCCTGGCGGTGGGTACGCTGTGCGCGCGCCCGGATCTGGGGCTGATGGCGCGGCTCACGCAGGACACGCTGGGCGGCTTCTTGGCGCGGCGGCTGGTGCCGGTGACGCTGCTGGGGCCACCGGTGCTGGGGCTGACGCTGGTGGTGCTGCACCTGTCGGGCGCGCTCGGCCACGACGCGAAGTTCCCCCTCTTCGCCACCGTGGTGGCCGCTGGCGGCGCCACGCTGGTGCTGATGGCGGCGCGCGCGCTGGACCTGCTGGACACCGAACGCAGGCGGGCCACCACCGCGCTGGAGGCCTCCGAGGTGCGATTCCGCACCTTCCTGGACACCGCGCCCGACCCGATGGTCGTGTTGGACGCCACCGGCCGGGTGCGCTTCGCCAACGCGGAGGCGGAGCGCGTGTTCGGCTACCGGCGCGAAGCCCTGCTGGACCGGAGCGTGGAGCTGCTGGTGCCCGAAGGGCTCCACGGACCATCCAACCCCAGCGCCACGCCGCGCCCCACCGGAGGCGGGCGGATGGTGTCCGGCCGGCGCCAGGACGGCACCTGCGTGCCGTTGGAAGTGCGGCTGTCCCCGCTGGAGGGCGAGGACGACGCCACGACCATCGCCATCCTGCGCGACGTCACCGAACGCCGCGACCTGGAGAAGCTGCGCGAGGAGTACGTGGGCCTCATCTCCCACGACCTGCGCAACCCCCTGCACACCATCAACCTGCGCGCCCACCTGCTCCAGCGCGCGCTGCACGAGCGGAAGCTGGAGCGCGAAGGCCACATGGCCCAGGCCATCATCCACAACGTGGAGTGGATGAACACGATGATTGAAGAGCTGCTGGAGGGCTCACGCCTGGAGTCCGGCAGCGTGACGCTGCGCCGCGCACCGCGCGACCTGGGCCGCTTCCTGGAAGAGGTGCTGGAGCGCGACGTGGCCCCCGACGCGCGCGAGCGCTTCCGGCTGCACCTGGGGACCTCCATTCCCCCCGTCCCCATGGACGCCGCGCGGCTGGAGCGCGTGGTGACCAACCTCCTGACCAACGCCATCAAGTACAGCCCCAAGGGCACGCCGGTGGACGTGCGCCTCTCCGCCGTGCACGACCAGGCCGTGGTGTCGGTGAGCAACCTGGGCGCGGGCCTGGCCGCCCAAGACGCCGCGCGCCTGTTCGACAAGTACTACCGCACCGAGGACGGACGCTCCGCGGACGGCAAGGGGCTGGGCCTGGGGCTCTACATCAGCCGGCTCATCGTGGAGGCCCACGGCGGCCACATCTGGGTGGAGAGCGAACCGGACCAGGGCGCCACCTTCTTCTTCAGCGTGCCGCTGGAGGCCGCCGCGGAGCCCGAAGCCAGTGAGACCGAAGCCAATGAGACCGAAACCGTGAGGCAACGCGCCGGCTAGCGGGACACGAACCAGCGGGGCAGCCAGTCCGCGCCCTTCGCGGTGGTCAGCCGCGTCTGGCCCGTGCCGTCCGCGCGCATCAGGTACAGGTCGGTGTCGCCATCGCGCTCGGAGACGAACACCAGCGCCTTGCCGTCCGGACTCCACGCCGGCATGTCGTCGCGGTGGGTGCCGTCCGTGAGCGCCACCGGCGCCCCACCCGCCACCTTCGCCAGCCAGAGGCGGCTCTTGCCGTCCGGAGACCGCGCCACGTACGCCACGCGCTGGCTGTCCGGGCTGAACGCGGCCTCGCGCTCGTCGCCCGCGTAGCCTTCACCCGACAGCGCGCGCAGGTCGGAGCCATCCGGCCGCACCAGGTACATCCGCTCCCGGCGCTCGCGGTTGCTCACGAACAGGAGCCACTGGCCATCCGGGCTCCACTGCGGTGAGCGGTCCTCCATGTAGAACGTGGTGATGCGGCGAGGCTCGCCCGTGCCGTCCGCGCGGTAGACGTAGACCTCCGGGTCCCCGTCGCCGCTGCATACGCACGCCACCTGCGTGCCGTCCGGAGACACCGACGGTTCGAAGCAGCCCTGCTTCACGTGCGTCAGCTGCGTGTCCACGGCGTTCGCGGTGGGCAGCGCGCGCACCACGTCGCTGAAGCCCTGCGCGTCCGACTCCGTCACCAGCCACGTGCCGTCCGGGCCCCAGCTCGCGTTGCGCGCGCGGGTCCGGGGCGGATGCAGCGCCACCGTCGCGCCGCCGTCCAGGGGCTGCACGCGCAGTTGCTGGAACACGCGCCCGTTCGCCTCGCCCGACGCCACCACCAGCAGTTGCTTGCCGTCCGGCGACGGCGGGCCGGGGTATTCATCCTCCGGCGCGGAGGTGACCTGCGTCTCCTTCCCGTCAGGCGTCACCCGCCAGACGTCCTTCTGTCCCGCCCGTTCGGAGAGGAAGACGATGGTGCCCGGCAGGGCCCGCCGCTCCGCGTCCGACAGCTGTGACGGGGTGCCAGGGACCGGGGTGGAAGCGCCGCCACAGCGGCCCTCGCACCCCACGGCACCCAGCAACCCGAGCACGGCGCACCACGTCCGTGCCCGGTGGGGCCCCAAACGCGCCTTCCGTTCAAGGCCCCGTGCCTTCACTTCAGCGCACCCGGACGGCGTCGGCGATGACCACCGAGCCCGCCGTCGTCCAGCGGCTCAGCTGCACCTTGTTCCAGCCAGCGGTGAAGCTGTACGAGCCCAGTTGCACCCACTTGCCGCCGTTGGCCTGCTGGTTCACGGTCGCCGTGCCCAGGTTGGTGCCAGCCGCGTTGAAGGAGATGAACGCCGCGGCGGAGGCGCGGTTCGTGCCCTCCACCCACCAGGCGTCCACCGTGCGCGTCTGCGCGGTGGGCAGGTAGAACCAGAACGTCGCCGGCGCGGAGACGGCCTCCGTGTTCGCGAAGTAGTAGCCGCTGCCGTAGTAGCCGGCGCTGCTGCCCGCGGTCCACGCGCCCGTCAGCTCGAAGCGCGCCTTGGAGGCGTCGTTGTTGGCGGTGTTGCTGTCGATGATGATGTCAGCGGACGGCGCCGTGCCGCAGTAGCCGTTGATCTTGCTGAGGTAGGACGCCCACGGCCAGTTGGGACCCGGGTCCGTGCGCGTCGCCGGCTGCAGCTTGCCGTGCGCCACGATGTGGTAGCTGTCCATCAGGATGGCGTTGTCACGCGCGATGTCGCACGACAGCTTCGCGGACGTCTCGATGAGGCCCGACGTGAACGTCCCGCTGGCGAACCCGCCGTGCTCGATGCCGATGGTGAAGTGGTTGGACTGCGTGCCGTTGAGCCAGCACTCCTTGCTGCTGTTGAGCGTGCAGTCGTACGTCGCGCCGATGTGGAAGGCGCGGTTGGCCTCGTTCACCAGCTGGGACACTTCGCTGCCGCTCTCGTTCACCACGTAGTGCGCGCTCACGCCCGACGCGCTGTTGGTGAGCCAGCTCCAGCACGAGGAGTAGGCGCCTTCACACGTGTGGATGATGATCATCGACGGGTCGCCCGTCGAACCCGACGCGCGCGCGCCGTAGTTGCTGCTGGGCGACGGACGCCAGATGGACGCCGGGTAGTTCGGCCCCGCCGCCATCGCGCGGACCTGGGGACGCGCGAACTTCGCCTCCACCTGCACGGGCTCCAGCGTGGCGGCCACCGAGCCGTCCGTGTTGAGCGCCACCGCGCCCTCGTTGATGACCGCGTACACGCCCTTGTGCACGTGCTCCGCCTGCGCGTCCGCGTTGCTGATGCCGCTCAGCCGCGCGACCACCGACGCCCACGCGCCCAGGTCCCCGCGCTCCACCTTCGCCTCGGTGGCGAACTGGGAGAGCAGCGCCGCGCCCGCGCGGATGTTCGCCGACGCGTCCGTGCGCACCGCGTCCGCCGACACACCGGCCAGCGCCGCGCCCTGCTCCAGGTCCGCGCCGCGCAGGGCCATCAGGCCGAACGCGGGCTGCTGGCCCGGGAACTCCTCCGTGCCGCGCACCATCTGCCAGCGCGTCTCCGTGTAGGAAACCGCCTTGAGCAGCTCCGCCGGGACGTTGAACTCCTGCGCGGCCTGCGCGAACAGCGGATCCAGCTCACGCGGCGTCGCGCTGCCGGTCGTGTCCGTCGGCTGCGACGGGGTCTCGGTCTCGGAGGGGGCGGGCTCCGTGGGCTGCTGCGCCTGGGGACCACACGCGGACAGCACCAGGGCGGCGGCGGCCGCCGCGAACGGATTGCGGAACGTTGACATGAGGGAACTCCAAAGTCGGGGGAGGACTCCATGGCCCGCCCCCGCATTTCCACGGGAGAGGCCCACGTCCTTTCTACAGCACCATGCGTGCCAGCCCCGTCCAGCCCGTCACCTTCGTCCAGTTTTCTTCCGTGATCGGTACATCCATGCACCACCCTCGCGAACCCCCTCCGACACCCCTTGTTTCCAAACACCTGAAATCATGGAATTGCCTACATCCCAGGACCCAAGGATACGGATTGCGGCGAGGATGGTGCATGCCTGTCGCACTGACGTTTTTCAGGACATCTTTGACGTAACGTTTTGTTACATCTTTTCCTGTATCAGGCGGGATTTCGGACATGGGCGGACCGCGAGGGCGATCGGCCCCAGGGGCGGGGAGGTACGAGCGGGTGCGAAGGGCCAACACGGGGCCGGGCCATCCGCTATGACGCCAGCATCATGCGGCTCTTCGGCATTGGCGACACGCACCTGCCCTCCACGCGGCAGAAGGACATGCACCGCTTCGGTTGGACGGACCATCCGCTCCCGCTGCAACGCGCGTGGGACGAACGGGTGCGGCCGGAGGACGTGGTCATCGTCGCGGGCGACATCTCCTGGGCCACGCGGGCGCATGAGGTGATGGACGACCTGGCGTGGCTGGACGCGCGGCCCGGGCGCAAGGTGCTGGTGCGCGGCAACCACGACTACTGGTGGGGCGACTCCGCGTCCAAGCTGCGCAAGTTGCTGGAGCCGTTCCGCACGCTGGAGGGCTTCCTCCACAACAGCGCGGTGGTGATGGGCCCGTGGGTCATCGCCGGCACGCGGCTGTGGACCGCGCCGGAAGCGCCGCCCATGCCCGGCGGGGAGATGGGCGACGAGCCGTCCGACGCGGGCTACGTGGAGCGCGAGACGCGAAGGCTCACCGCGTCGATGGAGGATGCGCACAAGAAGGAGCAGGCCAGTCGCACACCGCTCACGCGCATCGTCGCCGTGCACTTCCCGCCGGTGTACGCCAACGAGCGGACCACCGCGTTCAGCGCCCCCATCGAAGCGTTCGCGCCCAAGGTCTGCGTCTACGGCCACCTGCACGCGAGCGGCATCAGCGCGGGCTTCACCGGGGAGCGGGGCGGCGTGAAGTACGTGCTCGCCTCGTGCGACGCCGCCGGCTTCACGCCCCTGCTGCTCGACGAACAGTGACGAAGTGGGGGCGTCCCCTCCCCGCGCTCGGCGGGCTGGGATGCACCCGACCCACCACGTTGGCCCGGGAGCCCGACACGGGGCGTTGTGCCTGGGAATCCCACCGGATGGGCGGAGCGTTGCGTGTGCTTTGTCGACAGACGGGAGTGTCCCGTTAAGCTGGGGTTGGCTTCCTCACTACCGGGAAGCAAGGAGTTGGAAGTCATGCCGTCGGACAAGACCGAGCTCGCCGCCAGGATCGCCATCCTTCAGTCGGGGGATTCCGTCCGAGGGCTCATCTTCAAATCCGTGTTCAGCCTGGTGCAGCAGCACGCGGGCGCGAACGGGATGGAGAAGGTTCGCGTGGGGGAGCTGGACCACGACTACGCGGAGCTGCGCTCGTATCCGGCGCGGGAGCTGCTCACCCTGCTCTACACCGTGGCCGACCTGCTGGAGGGCCAACTGGGTTCCGCCGAGGCCGTGTTCCAGGCGTGCGGCGAGGTGAGCATCACGCGCTACTCCACCGGACCGGGGATGCTCATCTTCGGCATCATCTCCCGCGGAGACCCGCAGAAGCTCTTCGCTGGCGCGCAGATGGCGTACAGCGCGGCGGTGTCCTACGGCAACCGCGAGTACCTCACCACGGGGACCAAGTCCGGCACCCTGCGCATGCGCCGGGACATGATGCCGCCCGCGTACCACGTGGGCATCCTCACCGGTTCGCTCAAGGTCCTGGGGCTCACGGGCAGCGTCACCGCGAAGCAGCAGGGCCTGGACCGCGTGGACTACGACATCCAGTGGAGCTGAGGGCCTCGGTCCTCCCGAACCCGTCGCTCCCCGCACCGCGTCGCCTGAACTTCAGTCGACGCGGGTGAAGGTCACATCCAGCTGCGCGACGACGCGCTCACCCACGGACGCGGTGCACGCGAACGTGTGGTCCGCGCCGCGCACCTTCGTGCGTTGGGACCCGAACACCACCGTCTGGCCCGAATAGGCCAGGCTGTCCGCGGCCAGCTTCACGTCCTTCGCCACGAAGCGGGCGGTCTCGCTCTTCTCCAGCGCGCGGCCCAGCGTGGTCGCCATGCGCGTCATGCCGCCCGCGACGACGGCCACCGGCATCACCGGGTGCATCGCGAAGTGGCCCTTGCACAGCTCCGGGGTGACGACCAGCGACGACTGCAGCGCGTCCCCCTCCGTCCGCCAGTCCGTCAGCTCCAGCGGCTTGCTGTAGGGGTTGGACCGCAGCTTCGCCCACTCTTCCGGCGTGCGCTGCACGTTGTCCGCGGGACGGGGCGCGGCGCGCATCTCCAGCTTCGCCTGACCGAACAGGCGGGTGAAGGCGGCGGCGGACAGCACGTTGTAGTCCACCTCCAGCCGGAACAGCGGCGTGCCGTCCGACGCGGAGAGCAGCGTGCGCGCCGTGCAGGTGCGCTTGCCCGTGTACTCCGCCTGCGCCAGGGCCCACAGCAGGTCCGAGGTGCGCTCCTGCGCCTGGGGCGCCAGCCACTGACCGCGCGCGGCGCTCGCCAGATAGAAGTGCTGCCCGTCCTTGGGCGCCACCAGCGCGGAGGCGCAGGAGCCCAGGATGGCCAGGTGACGGCCCGCCTCGCCCAGGCCAATCGGCATCGCCTGCGCGTCGGGGTCCATCTGCACCGGCACCCGAGCCACCACCTCACCCGGCAGCACCGTCACGTCCTTGAGCGCGAAGTACGGATCACGCACGCAGATTCGCGGGTACAGCTCCTGCGCGCTCAGCACCGTGTACGGCGCCGCCTCCGACAGAGGCATCAGCGGCCGGTCCGTCCACGGCATGACGGACTTCACGGCGGAAACCGAGGAGGACATGGAGGCGGGGGCGATGGCCTGGAGCATGGAAGGCTGACCTCGTTTCAGACGCCGGGTGTCGGGGGACACCTGGCCGCAGGGTAACCAAGTTCTCGTACGTCGGGACAGGATTATTTCTGCCCCGCGAAAAGATTCTCGATTGATCGGCGAAAGTGTTGCTGCCCTACCGTATTTTTTTATCCGAACCGGAATTCACGGACGCCGGGCGGCCAAGATGGAGCACCTGTAGCGCGACGTAAACCCCCTGATGACGAACAGTGTCATCCACTGAAGGGTCAATCCGACCCCGGGGTTACAGGCGTTTTTTGAGTGATTCCGGGGGCTTGTACAGCGGACTGGGCCCTCCAGCAACCAAGACACCGCGTGAATGCCGAAACATTTTCTATTCACGGGGTGAAGTCCGGGTGCGTCAGGCGCCGGAGGCCGGGAAGGCCCCCGGTGCCGGATTACAGCTCCACCTGGCTTCCCAGCTCCACCACGCGGTTGGGGGGAATCCGGAAGTAGGCGGTGGCGCTGCGGGCGTTGCGGCTCATCCAGGAGAAGAGGGCCTCGCGCCAGCCGGCCATGGCGCGCTTCTTGGTGGGGATGAGGGTTTCGCGGCCCAGGAAGAAGCTGGTGCCCATGAGCTGGAACTGGAGGCCCTTCTCCCGGCAGCGCTTGAGGATGTCCGGGATGCTGGGGTTCTCCATGAAGCCGTAGCGGGCGATGACGCGCACGAAGCCCTGCTCCAGGGGCTCCACCTCCACGCGCTCCGCGCCCACCACGTGGGGAATCTCCTCGGAGATGATGGTGAGCAGCACCACCTGCTCGTGCAGCACCTTGTTGTGCTTCAGGTTGTGCAGGAGCGCCGGGGGGGTGCCTTCCGGGTTGCCCGTCATGAAGATGGCGGTGCCGGGCACGCGCACCGGCGGGTGGTCCCCGAAGCTGTCCAGCAGGTCCTTGAGGCTGATGCTCGCCGCGCGCAGCTTGGCCGAGAGGATGTCGCGCCCCCGCTTCCACGTGGTCATCAGGGTGAAGACGCACACGGCGAGCAGCAGCGGGAACCAGCCGCCGTCGGCGATCTTCGCCGCGTTGGCGCCGAAGAAGGCCAGGTCCACCAGCATGAACAGCCCCGCGATGGGCAGCGCCACGGCGCGGCGGACGCCCCAGCGCTCGCGGGCCACCACGTACGCGAGCATCGTGGTGATGCCCATGGTCGTCGTCACCGCGATGCCGTACGCGGCCGCCAGCCGGCTGGAGGAGCCGAAGCCCAGCACCAGTGTGATGACGCCCACCAGCAGCGCGCCGTTGATGCCGGGCAGGTAGATCTGCCCCATCTCCTCCGCGGACGTGTGCACCACCTCCATGCGCGGGCAGTAGCCCAGCTGCATCGCCTGCCGGGTGGTGGAGAAGGAGCCGGAGATGAGGGCCTGCGACGCAATCACCGCGGCGGCGGTGGACAGGGCCACCAGCGGGTACAGCGCCCAGTCAGGGGCCAGGAGGAAGAAGGGGTTACGGGCGGCCTCCGCGTGGCGCAGCAGCAGCGCGCCCTGCCCCAGGTAGTTGAGCACCAGCGACGGCAGCACCAGCAGGAACCAGGCGCGCCGGATGGGGCCCGCGCCGAAGTGGCCCATGTCCGCGTAGAGCGCCTCGCCGCCCGTCACCACCAGGATGACGGCGCCCAGCACCAGGAAGCCGTGCCACCCGTTGTCCATGAAGAAGGTCACGGCGTGCACGGGCGACAGCGACCAGAGCACCGCGGGGTTGTGGACGAGCTCCTTCACGCCCAGCACCGCCAGCACCAGGAACCACACGCACATGAGCGGCCCGAACACCGAACCGATGCCGCCCGTCCCCTTGCGCTGCACCAGGAACAGCAGCGCCAGGATGACGAGCGAGATGGGAATCACGTACGGCTCGAAGACGGGCGTGGCCACGCTCAGGCCCTCCACCGCGCTCAGCACGGAGATGGCCGGGGTGATGACCCCGTCGCCGTAGATGAGCGCCGCGCCGAACAGGCCCAGGGTGATGAGCATGGGCCGCGCTCGGTGCGACTGGCCCCGGGGGCGCTGCATGGCCAGGGCCATCAGCGCCAGGATGCCGCCCTCGCCCCGGTTGTCCGCGCGCATCACGAAGATGAGGTACTTCACCGACACGACGATGATGAGCGCCCAGACGATGAGCGACAGCACGCCCAGCACGTTGGCCGGCGTCGGGGTGACGCCGTGCACACCGGAGAAGCACTCGCGCAGCGCGTACAGCGGGCTGGTTCCGATGTCTCCGTAGACGATGCCCAGCGCGCCCAGCGCCAGCATCGCGATGCGTTTGGGGGATTCCGGCCCCTCCGAAGAGGGGGCCGTTGAGTCCGAGGGTGCGTTCACGGCCCCCGCTTTAGCCGAACCCCGGGCCGCCGCAACCGTGGCCACCTCCCTCCTTTGCTTTCCAACCGCTCCCAGGTGCTCCCATGTGGGCACCCAGGCCCCCTGCCCCCCGGGGCGCCGCTCCCGGGAACGAGGCGCGTGCATTCCACCAACGGTCCCGGGGTTTGGGTGTCCTGCATCCGCGAAAGCGGGGATGGCGGGACCTGGGACGCAGTGCGTGCCGGGGGCTGCTGTGTTTCCATGGAGAGGCAGCGGGGGGATGGCATGACGATGGTGGCGACCAGCAGGCTGGGCGAGGCGCGGCATTTCGGGGCGCATGCTCCGGAGATCGAGGAGCGGCTGGCGCTTCTGGCCGAGGCCTCGAGGGTGTTGGCGGATGCATCGCTGGAGCCCCCCGCGGTGATGGAGCGGCTGTGCGGGCTGGTGGTGCCGCTCCTGGGGACCGCGTGCGCGCTGCGGCTGCTCTCGGAGGATGGACTGTGGCTGCGCACGGTGGCGTCGGCGTCTTCCGCGCCGGAGTCGCGGGCGCGCTTCCAGGCGCTCATCTCCCAGCGGATGCGCGCGGACGAGGGCGTGGCGGCGGAGGTGCTGGACACGGGCCAGGCGCAGGGGGTGGAGGCGGTGCTGGTGCTGCCCCTGCGGGCGCGCGGGCAGGCGATGGGGACGCTGACGGTGTGGCGGGACGCGCCGGAGCCCAGGGACAGCGAACCGTTCGACCCTGGGGAACAGCTGTTGCTCCAGGAGCTGGCGGACCGGGCGGCCATGGCGCTGGACGTGGCGCGGGCGTACGCGGCGGAGCGGCAGGCCCGTCAGGCGGCGGAGGTGGCGGCGGGGCGGCTCGCGCGGCTGCAGCACGTCACCGCGGAGCTGTCGGAGGCGCTCACCGCCACGCGCGTGGCGGAGGTGGTGCTGGAGCAGGGGCTGGCGGTGGCGGACGCGACGGGCGGGGGCCTGTGGCTGGTGGACCCGGACACGGCGCGCGTCACCCTGCTGCGCTGCGCGGGCTGCACCCCGGACGCGGAGGAGCGGCTGCGGCGGGTGCCCCTCACCGAAGAGGCGCCCGCGGCCCGCTGTCTGCGGGAGTTGCGGCCCGTGTGGCTGGAGCGGGGGGACGCGCTGGAGGGAATGCGCAAGCCCGCCCTGTCGTCGGCGTGTCTGCCCCTGGTGGTGGACGGCCGCGCGCTGGGGGCGCTGGTGTTCGCGTTCAGCATGCCGCACGGGTTCGACGAGGACGAGCGGGCCTTCCTCCAGTTGGTGGCTCACCACGCGGCGCAGGCGCTGTCGCGCGCTCGGCTCCTGGAGGGGGAGCAGCGGGCGCGGGCGGCGCTGCGCGAGGCGCACCAGACGCTGGAGGCCATCATCCAGGCGAGCCCCGCGGCCATCATGCTGTTGGATCCGGACGGCACGGTGCGGCTGTGGAATCCGGCCGCGGAGCGGATGCTGGGGTGGACGGCGGAGGAGGTGATGGGGAAGGTGTTGCCGGCGGTGCCGCCGGAGCACTGGGACGCGTTCCGGCACAGCCTGGAGCGGGCCACGCGGGGCACGGTGCTGGACGGCGCCCCCCTGGCGGGGCGCAGGCGGGACGGCAGCGCGGTGCAGATGGCGGTGTGGACGGGCCGGGTGTACCCGGCGAACGGGCCGCCGCAGTGCCTGACCATGATGGTGGACATCACCGAGCGTCAGCGGGGCGAGGCGGCGCAGCGCTTCCTCGCGGAGGCCGGCGGGGTGCTGGCGGGGAGCCTGGAGGAGGAGGAGACGCTGGAGCGCGTGGCGCACCTGGCGGTGCCCGCGTACGCGGAGACGTGCGGCGTGTTCCTGGAGGACGAATCCGGCGCGGTGCGGTGCGTGGCCACGGCGGGCGGAGGCGAGGTCTCCGAGGTGCCGCCTCCGGGGCTGGTGGTGGTGACGCGGGTCATCCAGTCGGGGCGGCCGGAGACGCGCTCGGGGCTGTCGGACGCGGACCCGACGAGCGCTTGCGCGGGCGGGACGTTCGCGTACCTGTGTGTGCCCTTGCAGGTGCGGGGGCACACGCTGGGGGCGCTGACGTTCGTCACGTCGAAGCGGGCGTACGACGCGCAGGACCTGTCGCTGGCGCAGGAGCTGGCGCGGCGGGCGGCGCTGGCGTTGGACAACGCGAGCCTCTACCGGGACGCTCGGCAGGCCATCCGGCTGCGCGAGGAGTTCCTGTCCATCGCGAGCCATGAGCTGAAGACGCCCATCAGCGCGCTGGTGCTCCAGGTGCAGAGCCTGATGGCGGGGCTTGCGCGTTCGGGGGCGCAGTTCGACCCGGAGCGCCTGCGGCGGGGCCTGGAGCGGGTGGACCGGCAGGTGAAGCGGCAGACGCTGCTGGTGAACGACCTGTTGGACGTGTCGCGCCTGAGCGCGGGGAAGCTGGAGCTGGTGCTGGTGCCGCTGGAGCTGGGCGCGCTGGTGCGGGAGGTGGCGGAGCGCTTCGAGCCGGAGTTCGCGCGCTCGGGCACGCCGCTGGAATTGTCCCTGGCGCCGGAGGTGCGGGGGCAGTGGGACCGGCTGCGGTTGGATCAGGTGCTCACGAACCTGATGTCCAACGCGCTGAAGTACGGGCGGGGCAACCCGGTGCGCGTGGATTTGGAGGTGGCCGAAGGCAGGGCGCGGCTGCGGGTGAAGGACGGCGGCATCGGCATCGCGAGGGAGCACCTGCCGCGCCTGTTCCACCGCTTCGAGCGCGCGGTGTCCGAGCGCAACTACGGCGGCTTCGGGCTGGGCCTGTGGATCGCCCGCCAGATTGTCGAGGCGATGGGCGGCTTCATCGAGGTGGACAGCGTCCTGGGCGAAGGCTCCACGTTCCGCGTGGACCTGCCGCGCGGCTGAGCGTCAACGGCGGAGGATGGTGGGGAGGCCCTCGGCGATGACGCCACAGCCGCGCTCGGGGGACCGGGGGTGCAGGACGTGGCAGCGTTCGGGGGCGGCGCAGTCCGCATCCTGGGCGCAGGCCTGGACGCAGTAGCCGCTGGCCGCGTCGCAGGTGAGGCCCCGGGCGCAGGGGGCTTCTTGCGAACAGCGCGTGCGGCATTCGAAGGCCTGGGTTTCGAGGCTGGGCTCCGCGAAGCCGCGCAGGCAGTCCTGGTTGGCGGCGCAGGGCGCGTCGTCCTGGCAGGCCTGTCCCACGAAGGGCTGGCAGACGGGCACTTCGCCTTCGTAGCCCTTGTCGCAGCGCTGGCCCTGGGCGCAGGGACGGTCGCGGCAGCTGGGGATGCAGGCGCCCAGGACGCGGAAGGGATTCGCCGCGCACTCCGTCCCGAGGGTGCAGGTGCCGGAGGCGTGCACGTCACACGGCGTGCCGCAGCGCTCCTGGACGCAGTGCAGTCCCGGGACGCAGGTGTCCTCCGGCTCCGGACCGGAGGGCGAGCATTTCTCTCCGGCACCGCGCAGGCCCAGGCGGGTGCAGCGGCGGAGGCTCAGACCGGATGCGGAGGTGTCCACGGGGTGGCAGGTCTCCGCGGAGGTGCACTCGGACGTGTCGTCGCAGAAGCTGCGCAGCAAGCGACATTCGCGGAAGCCGTAGTCCCGGTTGCGCGCGCACACCCTGCCTGGGGGACACGCGTCGTCCGCGTCGCAGAGGTCCGTACAGGAGAGTGAAGCCTGGGTGTCCGCGCGGCAGTTGGAGGGGACTTCGAAGGGGAGCTGGACGCCGTTGCTCAGGACGACGATGCCGGGAGGAAGGGCCCCGGCGGAGGCATCGTCGTCCGGTGCGTCGCTGTCTTCCAGGTCCAGATGGACGGGCCGTTCGAGCAGGTCGGCCTGGGAGGTGAGGTCCGGCCCCGGCCACGCGAGCCACACCGCCGTGCCCACCGCGAACACACCCGCGAGCAGGGCGATGAGGATGCAGAGGGTGCGCGGATTCACCGGGGGCCCCTGGGGTTCATCGGCTGGGGCTCGCCGCGAGCACCTGCTGCATCCACCGCTGACTCTCCTCGTCCCGGGTCACGAGCCCGTCGAAGCGACCCGCACGCATCATGTCCACGAGGGGTCGGTCCTGCGCGACGAGTTCGGGCGTGAAGCGCGGAAAGTCCAGGTCGATCCATTCGTCCGCCGCAAGAGTTCTTCCGCTAGCGAAGCGTTCGATGCCGCGCGCATAGGTGTCGAAGAATCGGTCGAGATTCGATGCGACCGGAAGGACTTCCTTGTCGATGTGGTCATCGATGAAGACCACGGGTTGCAGCCCCAGTGCATCCGCGAGCCCGGGCACGAGCGCGAACCGGTAGGCCAGACTCGGAACCTGCCCGAACACAAGACACGACGGGAAAGGGGCTTCTCCCCGCTCCCGGAGCATCACGTTGGTGGCCACGAGCCCGTTCTCACCTTCAGGTCCGTGCAGTGCGACTTCCGCCATCCTCGCACCGCCCATCCGCCTGAAGACGGCCGCGAGCAAGGGGTCCACGGGCTGTCCCGAAAACAGCTCCCGGGACGTCCAGTCCTGCGACGCGGGAAGGCCCTCTCGCAACGGCAGCCCATATTCGCGACATGACGCCATCAGTCGCTCGAGGCCCTTGAGTGATGACTCCATCCGCGCTCCCTTCATCGCTCCAGCAACGTCTTCACCGCGCGAAGCGCATTCTGCTCCGCTGTCACGAGCCTTGAAGCGGATTCCGCCGGGACATGGACACGATGGAACCATGAACCGTAATGCTGATCGATCGTCCGAGTGAGTTCTTCGACCTGCTTGCTGTTCAATCGCTGGGCATGCGGTCCCACGGACTCCCAGATCCGGTTGATGCTCCTGTGGACCGTTCGTTCGACGGCGATCAGGTTCGCTCCCTGGTTGATGTCCATGCGAGGAAACAGCCGCGAATATTCCAGGGGGATGCGGTGGTGGATTTCGTAGTTCTCCATCCGCAGTGGCCCCAACTCCCTGGCCAGCCGGGGGTTCACGGTTTCGAAGTACTCACGCCGTGCCCATTGCCGCAGCCGCTTCTTCGCCTGTCGATCGAGTGGCTGATGAAGTGAGTCCTCCAGGAGGGAGAGGATGCGCTGGAGTTCTGCCTTCTCCCCCGCTCCGAGCGCGGCCACGCCCTCCGCCTCCGCCTTCATCCAGATGCGCTCAAGGGCTTCGCGCTCTCCAGGCGGCGTGCGGATCAACACCGTGCGGAACCACTGCGCCGCCTTCGCCCCGCCCCTCCCCAGCACCGCCACCACCGTGGGCGCCACGGCTTCGAACATCCCGAGCGTGCCCCTCGCGATGAATCCCCCCACGTACCAGTACGCGAGCTGCTCGAAGGACCACGCCCCCGCGAGCCGTACGTCATCCCGAACCTCCTGCCGCCAGTGGCGCAGGATGTCCTCGTGCATCGCCCGATACTCCTTCGCGATGTCCTCCATCGCCTCCGGTGGCGCCGGGGGCTCCAGCGTCTTCGCCGCCACCACCCGCCACCGTGCCCCGGCCTCGCCGCGCACGTGCCGCCCTTCCAGCTCCACTTCCACCGTGCGGCGCCCCACCGCGTGCCCGAAGGGCAGCACCGCCTGGACCAACGGCATGCGTGAATCTCCGCTCGCGGGAACCTCCTGGCGCCCCAACCCCTCCTGGACCTCGAATACCCCCGGTTCGCCCTCCTGGAGCAGGCGCATGCCCTCGAAGTGGAGCCGCGCCTGCTGACGCACCCTCCCCTCCCTCGGAACTCCCGGGACGGGCAGCAGTTGCCGGGTCACCGCCAACGCATCGGACAGCAGGGGCTGGGCCATTCCGGGCAGGGACTCCGGCACCGTCCGCGCCTGCTCGGCCATCCGTCCTGACACCGCCTCCAGGCTGAAGCGCCAGCGCTCCGGGCCCCGCTCCAGCGTGAAGCGCAGGCGCCGGCTCTTCGTGCCCACCAGCGTGGACAGACTCCGCGTCAGCTCCCGGGCGAACCCATTCCAATCCCCGGACGCGCCCGACTCCCGTCCCACCGCCGTGCGGCGGAAGGACAGCAGCGTCAGCGCGCCGCCATGCGACTGGTAGTCGAAGGTCCACGCCTCGCCCGGAACGCCACGCTCACCCGCGACCGCCCAGAGCTCGCGCACCACCCGGTCCGCTTCGGCCCGCCGGGCGCGCTCATCGCCCACGGGGCCGGCACGCTCCAACAGTCCTTCCGACGTGAACCCCAGGCCCGCGCGCTCGCCCGGGGTGTCATCTCCCAGAAACCTGTCCGACTGTCCGACAGGTTCCGCGACCACGTCTCCGTCGAAGGCACCCTCGCTCGCGCACGCCCACAGCCCGAACACCCACGACAGCCCCAGCACCGGCGGCATCCGGTACCAGGACCTCGCCACCACCCCTGCGGGAAGCCTCATCGCCTCCCGACCCTACGGGAACTACAGCGCCAGGAGCAGCAGGGACACCTGCTCCTCGGGCGAGGCCACGAGGAACGTGTCCGGCAATGATACGACCGAGGGCGGCATCAGGGAGCCGTCACAACTGCGCCGGCCTTCGTAGACCTTCCTCTGCTCCGTCGCCTTCAGCCGGTACGTGCAGTCGTTCACGTACACCGTCAACTCCTGCGGCGACAGCGTCAGCGTGACGGGGCGACCTCCGAAGCCTCCCTTGGCCTTCACCACCTCGCCTTCCTTCTTCACCTCCAGGTTCGCCACGGACGTGCCGATGTTGCCCTTCACCTGCTGGTCCTTCAGCTGCAACGACACCGGGGTCTCCCCCACCCGACCGCGCAGCGCTCCCGGCATCCGGGACAGCTGGAACGCCTGCCCCGTGACGTTGTCCTCCGTCATGAGCAGGTCATAGCTCGCCCGAGGAAGGCGCACCGAAATCGCCTCCCGAGGCTCCGCGGCCACGGCCCCTCCCAGGCCCGCGAGCACCCCCAGGACCACAGCCCCCCGACGCAATGATTGACCCTGGCGTTTCATGGACACCGTCCTCCCGGCCCACGTGGGGCCCACGTCATCATTCCCCGACAAGGTGTAACGCCCTCCCGGCGCTGACATGCCGGCCGCGCGAAATTTCGTTGCGCGGTGATGGCTATTTCCCACCCGCCCCGGGCCCCTGCCCGCTCACCGGCCCCAGCAGGTGCTTCTCGAAGAACATCAGCGCCGTCGTCTGGGCCAGGTCCCGGTTGCTCTTCTTCTGGAACCCGTGGCCCTCGTCCGTGGCGAGCAGGTACCAGACGTCCGAGCCCTTCCTCGTCACCGCCTGGACGACCTGCTCCGCCTCCGACTGCGGCACGCGCGGGTCGTTCGCACCCTGCTGCACGAAGAGCGCCGCTTGAATCCGGCCCACCGACCCCAGGGGCGAGATGCGCTCCTGTACCTGGAGCACCGCCGGGTCCCGCTCGTCGCCGTACTCCGCGCGCCGCAGGTCCCTGCGGTACGCCTGCGTGTTGCGCAGGAACGACGGCAGCGACGAGATGCCCACCACGTCCACCGCCGCCTTGATGCGCTCCGGGAAGAACGTCGCCGTGGCCAGCGTCAGATAGCCCCCGTACGAACCGCCGTACACGCCCACCCGCGACGCATCCAGCTCCGGCCGCGACGCGATGAAGTCCAGCGTGGCCCCGATGTCCGCCAGGCTCCGCTCCCGCTTCACGCCGTCATCCATCGCCCGGTACGCCTTGCCGTACCCCTCCGAACCGCGCACGTTGGGCAACAGCACCGCAAGCCCCAGCTCCGTCGCCATCAACTGCGTCTGCGAGCTGAAGCTGGGGACGCTCTGCCCTTCCGGGCCGCCGTGGAACACCACCACCACCGGCACCTTCCCCTTCGCGTTCTTCGGCCGGTACAGGAACGCCGGCACCGTCACCCCATCCGTGGACGGGTAGCGCACCAGCTCCGGCTCCACGAAGGTCTCCGGATCCAACCCACCCACCTCCGAGCGCGTCCAGCGCGTCGTCTTCTTCGTGGGCAGGTCCACCATGAAGACATCCAGCGGCACCCGCGCCGACGTCAGCGAGAACGCCACCCGGTCCGAACGTTTCCCGGCGAAGCGCAGCCCGCCCATCGCCCCCTTCGGCGTCTCCACCGCGGACAGCGCCTGCGTGCGCGCGTCCAGCAGGTACAGCCGGCCGTAGCCCTCCTCGTTGACGGTCATCGCCAACTTCCGCCCGTCCGAGGACAGCTCCAGGCGCTCCACGTTCCAACGCACCGACTTCGTGAGCGACGCGGGCGTGGCCGGGGGCGTGCCGGTGAGGGGCAGCCGGTACACCTCCGCGAAGTCGCTGTAGCGGTCCGTCGCCAGGTACACGCCCTGCCCGTCGTGCGTGAAGACCGCGGCCCCCACGCTGCCCTTGCCCTCCTTCGGCGTGAGCTGCGTGCGCGTGTTCGTCTTCAAATCCACCACGCTCAGGTCCGCGTCGTCCGCCGCGCGGTACTGACGCACCAGCAGCTTCGAGCCGTCGCGCGAGAAGTCCTCGGGGCTCCAGCTCCCTTCGGCCTCCGTCACCCGCTTCGCCTGCCGGGGGTCCGCCGTGGGCGCGATGTACACGTCCGTGTCCTTGCCGTTGCGCCCCGTGCCCGCGTACGCGAGCCAGCGCCCGTCCTTCGACACCACCAGGTCCTGATGCCGGCTCTTGCCGTCCGTCAGCAGCTCCGAGCGCCCCGTGCCCCGGTCCAGCTTGAGCACCTGGAAGAACTCTCCGCCGCCCTTGTCCTGCAGGTAGAAGATGACGCGCGGATTGCCCGGCAGGAAGCGCGCCCGGTTGATGGGCTCCTTCGTGAAGGTGAGCTGCGTGCGAGCCCCCAGCGGCATCTCCACCAGGTGGAGCTGGTTGACGTCCGCGAAGCGCGTCGCGATGAGCACCTGCTGCCCGTCGTCGCTCACGTCCAGCAGCTGCGCGGAGCGCGACTCCAGGTACTGCTGGACGCGCTGGGACAGGGCGGGCGGCACCGCCGGCACACCGCTCGCCCACAGGTTGGGCAGGCCGGGCAGCGGCGCGATGCCGGCGACGGCGGACGGCGACTTCGCGGCGGCGGGCGCGGGGGCGGGCTTCGTCGGCGCGGGCGTCTGCGCCGTGAGCAGGGTCACGAGGAGCGGAAGGGACGCGAAGGTCATGGTGCCTCCGACCCTACCAGCGCCGCCGTCCCCCCCGACATCGACCCGTGACGTTCCCGGCCGTGCCCCATGACGCCTGCTGAACACGTCGCGGCCCGCCGCCGTGCGGCGACCGGGCAGCCGTGGCGGTCCGATTCCGGCAACGGACCGCCATGCCGCGCTCCACGTCCTCCGGCCCGAAGTCCCAGGATGCCCGGGGGTTGCGACGTGCTCCGGCGGACAACGTCGGGGAGCGACAGTCAAAGCTTCTCGGGGGGTAGCCCCTGTGCGGCAGGGGTCCCACCCTACCGTCGTCGATATCGGTGCCGAGCCGCGTCCGCGGACCGCCGAGGAGGGGACTTCGACATGGTCTGGATGCGGAGGAAGACACTGCTCGCCGTCGCGCTCACGTCGCTGGGCCTGCTCGCGCCCGCGTGCGGCGGAGGCAGCGGGGCGGACTCCGACACGCCGCCCGACCAGGACGGGCCGGTCATCGTCCCGCCCACCACGGCGCAGCTCCGCATCGTGCAGGCCGCGCCGGGCGCGCCCGCGATGGACATCTACCTGGCCGGCACTTCCACGCCCCTGGCCCGCGCCGTGGCCTATGGCACCACCACGCCCTACCTCACGCGGGAGCCGGCCAGTGTGACGGTGGAGCTGCGTCCCACGGGCGCGTCCCCGGACTCACAGCCCGTGGCCTCCACGCCGGTGCGCCTGGAGGCAGGGACGCGCTGGACGGTGGTGACCGCCGGCCAGTTCCAGTCGTCGGATTCGGAGGCCGCGCTGCGCACGGTGCTGCTGCGCGACAACCCCGTGCCCGCGGACCAGGGCCTGTCCCGCGTGCGCATCGTGCACGCGGGCTCGGACATGCGGGACGTGGGCGTCGACCTGGGCCAGGACGGCTCCGTGGAGGTGGCGTCCCTGTCGCGCTTCCAGACCTCGGGAGACGAAGCGCTGGTGGTGCCCTCCGGCGCCGCGCTCCAGGTGGG
Organism: Corallococcus sp. bb12-1; assembly: GCF_026626765.1. Taxonomy (NCBI): domain Bacteria; kingdom Pseudomonadati; phylum Myxococcota; class Myxococcia; order Myxococcales; family Myxococcaceae; genus Corallococcus; species Corallococcus sp. bb12-1. Next base: position 976,724 of record NZ_JAPNJZ010000001.1, read on the forward strand.
GCTCGTCACCGGCGGCACCGACCGGGTGCTGACGTCCTTCACCGTGCCCGCGCTCGGCTCGGGCACGGACACGCTGCTCGTGCTCACCGGCCTCTGGGCCGAACCCGCGCGCGCGGGCGACAGCTTCTCGCTGCTCACCGCCGGCCGCGACGGCACCCTGGCCATCCTCCGGCAGAACCCGACGCTGTACGTGCTGAACGCGTCCCCGGATGCGCCGCCGCTGGACCTCTTCGCCAGCGACCGCGAGCTGACCGACGCCCTGCCCTACGGCGCGCTGTCCACGTCGCTCCAGGTGCCGCCGGGCACCTACGTGCTCGACTTCTTCGCCAACACGCCGGGCAACGCGCGGCCCGCGACGACTCCGGTGGCGTCGGCCACCACGCCCGTCCTCGTCCCGGGCGAGCGCTACCTGATGGTCGCCTCCGGATACGTCACACCGCCCGGGCCTTCCGCGCCCGCGTTCACCCTGCTGCCGCTCACGGAGCGCTTCGCGAACGACCCCACCAACCTGCGGCTGCGCTGGGTGCACGCGGCGTCGGACACGCCCACCGTGGACGTGGGCCCGCTGGGCTCGGAGCGCCGCGTGCTGCCCGACGCGCCCTTCCTCGGCGTGCCCTTCGCCGGCGCCACCGCGCAGGACGGGCTGCCCCTGCCGTCTGGCGGCACCGTCACGCTGGGCGTGGTGCCTTCGAACGATGCCAACCGCTCGCCGCGCGCGACCTTCAAGGTGACACCCCAGCCGGACACGCGCGTCTTCGCCGTCTCCACCGACCTGCCCGGGGCCGCACCGGGCGCCTGGGACCTCCAGTTGCTGCTGGTAGACACCACGCGCACGCCATGGGCCGTGAGCGCGCAGCCTCGCGAGCCCTAGAAGGCCCAGCCCAGGTTGAGCAGGAGCTGCTGCGTGAGGCTCCAACTGCTATTCTTGGACTTGTGGAGAGAAGTGCGGCCTTGCGAGTCCTGAGAGAGGTACTCGTAGGAGGCGAATTCACGCCGGACGCCCAACCCCACCCCTGCTCGGGCGGTAAAGCCAGACTCCAGCACCATGCTGTAGCCCAGGACCCCCGAGCCCCCCAGGAACCAGGCCTCATTCTGACTCTCATTGAAGGCCTGGTTGACCACCTCGGTGCCCGTCGTCTTGAGGGAGTCACGCCCGTAGCCCACCTCCAGTCGTGGGGACACCCACAGGCCCTGGGGCGCGGTGCCCGTCAGGTAGAAGCGCACCGCCGGGGCCAGGCCCGCCTGCAAGTATCTGTAGTTCTGCCCCTCCAGTTCGGTGGCCGGCTCGTCCGCCCACCGCTGACGGTTCTCATGCAGGGACACGAACACCCCCAGCCCCACGGAGACACGTTCGCCCAGCACGTGCTCCCCTTCGAGCTCCACCCGGGACTGCGCGCTCACCGGCACCGACACAGACAACACGTTGCGCCGCGCCATGGGCACCGGGCCCGTCGCGATGGCTTCCTGCGCGAACACCGACGTCGACACCAACGACAGCAACAGCCCCCACTTCCGCATCGCCACCATGTGCTGAACCCCCGAAACGAATCCGGACCGTCGCGGTCCGTCGTGCGGGGAGCCCATCGCAAGCCATGTGCCAGCGCGCTCACAGAGGGAGCGACCGAGCGTGGAGCCCGGCACCGCGACAGCGTGTCAAACGCGCGCGAACGCGCACCTGTCAGCGTGTCATGTCATCGCGTCACGGCGCGGTGAGCGGAGCCAGGGCCTGCTCGCGGCGGAGCTGGAGCACGCGCACGTCGGGGTCCACCACCAGCCGCTCCGGCGCGAAGTCCGAGCGCACCGTCACCCGAGCCTCCGCTCCCGCTCCCGGCTCCACGCGCACGTGGGCCTCGTGGAAGTCCGTGGCGGGCGGCTTCGCGTCACCGGCGCCCGGAGGCGTCTTGGGGCGCTCGCCCTTCACCACCGCCACCTCCACCGGCATGCGGCCGGTGCCCACGTTCGTCACCGTCGCCGTGGTCACCCACCGCGCGCCCTCCTTCGTCACGCGGGCGTCGGTGACGCGGTACTCGGGCACCACCACCTCGAAGAAGGCCTGCCGGGTGAAGGCGTCGAAGGCCGCCGCGTCCGGCGCGAAGGGGCGCATCACCGCGAGGAAGTCCTGCACCACCGGGTGGTCCGCGTTGGCCATGTACTGGTCCAGGAACGCGTGGAGCCCCGCGTGCATCGCGTCCCGGCCCATCAGGTCCTCCAGCATCCAGAAGGCCCAGCCGCCCTTCTCGTAGAAGACCACCCCGTCTTCCTCGCGTGAGCCGTCCAGCTTCACCAGCGGTCGCTCCCCGTCCACGCGCCGGCCCTTGGCGTAGCGCTCCTCCATGCGCCGCGCGTTCTGCCGGCGCGACTCCTCTCCGTCCAACTGTTCGATGAGCTTCAGCGCCGAGTAGTGCGACATGCCCTCCGCCAGGACGTTGCCGCCCGGTCCCTTGCCGGGGACGAGCATGTTGCCCCACCACTGGTGCGCGGCCTCGTGCGCGGTGACGAGCATCACCGCGTTCGACTCCGGCGTCGTGCGCGTGAGGAACCCGATGGACTCCGAGAACGTGATGTCCGTGGGGAAGCCCTGCGCGTAGTTGTCCAGGCCCGCGAACTCCGACAGCTTCAGCTCCGCCCATGGATACGGGTGGAACCACTCCGAGTAGTACTTGCGCGCGGCCACCAGCCCCCGCGACATCTCCTTCACGTTGTAGCCGTGCGCCGGGTCGTGGAACACCACCGTGCCCTCGCCCTCCAGCCGAGCCCACTTCCCCGCGATGACGTTGAAGAAGCTGACCGGGTGGTCGCTCTTCCACACCGTGGTGCGGCGGCCGTCCTTCACCGTGTCGCTCTCGCGCACGCCCACGGAGTTGAGCGTGTAGGCCTCCGGCCCGGAGAGGCGGATCCGGAAGGGGAACGGCGTGTCGTTGCCGAACGAGGGCTCCGTGGGCCCCACGTAGAAGTCATCCGGATACACGCGCGGCTCGTAGCGGTTCTCCTTCGGGTCGATGCCACGCTCCTCCTGGTAGCCCACCACCGGCGCGAAGGTGGGCTCCTCGCTGGTGAGCACCACGCCCGAGGGCAGGATGAACTCCCTGAGCGCGCCGCCCGAGCGGGACACGCCGTCCGGCACGTGGCCCTGGTACTGGAAGCCCACCGTCAGCGTGGCGCCGGGCGCCAGCGGCGCGGACGGCGTGAAGACATACAGCCCGGAGCGGTCCTCCGGCGCCGCGTCCTTCCCATCCACCGTCCAGCGCACGTCCGTCCACGCGTCACCGCCGCTCAAGGCGAAGCGCGCGAGCGGCTCGGCGTGCCGGTTGATCATCGTGTACGTGCCCTTCATCCGGAAGGCGCCCTCCGCCGGCTCCAGGTCCAGGTCCAGGTCCACCGCCGCCAGCGAGGGCTGGGGCGCGCCCTTCCACGTCGCCAGGTTGCGCTGCCAGTACTCCTTCGCGCGCTTCTTCGCGGCCGCCCCCTGGTGGCCCTGGCCCACCAGGACCCCCACCGCCACGAGCGCCACCACGGGCACCACCAGGTACGGCCCGAGCCGCCACACGCCCCGCGCCAGCCCCGAAGGCCGCAGCGCCTCCAGCACCGTCACGGAGTCCCGCGCCCTGCGTTCCGTCAGCCGCGCCGCCAGCGCGGTGAAGAAGACCGCCAGCCCCAGCGCCGCCACCCGGTTGAGCACCAGCGCTGGGCGGTCCACCTGGAACGCGCCCAGGTCGGTCCACCGCACCGCGCCCCACAGCGGCCAGTTCGTCACCCAGGTGAGGTCATCGCGCACGGCCAGGAAGCCGCTGAGCCCCAGCACGCCCAGGGCCAGCGCATACGTGCCGAAGCGGCCTCCCGTCACCGCGCGCGCCGCCAGGAGGAACGCGCTCCACAGGATGAACGTGGGCCCCAGCAGCAGCCCCCACACCAGGAAGTACGGCGTCAGCGACAGCGGCACCGTGCCCTCCGACAGTTGCACCAGCGTGCCGGCGAGCCCCATGACCGTCATGAGCACCACCGCGATGAGGCCGTTCGCCAGCGCCTTGCCCAACAGCACCGACAGCGTGCGCACCGGCGTCGCGTCGTGGATGGGCGCGAAGCCGCACGACTGCTCGCGCTCCAGCGACTCCACCACGTAGAACATCAACAACAGGCACACCAGCACGGACGCCGAGTTCATCGAGCGCACCGCGAAGCGCCCCGGCACCAGCAGCAGCTCCGTGTCGAAGGGCCCCAGCGCGGTGGCGGCCTGGGACACCATCTGCAACAGCAGCAGCGGCAGGAACAGGTAGAGCCCCGGCTGCGACAACAGGCCCCGCGCCTCCGAGCGCGCCACCGTCGCCAGGCCGGTCCAGAAGCCCGGCGGCCGCACGGCCATGCCCAGCGCGGACAGCGGCGCCTCCGCGTGCGACAACGCCACCTGCTCCGGGGGCGCGTCCAGGGAAGAGGGGCCCTTGCGCGGCGAGCGCACCCGCACCTCGCCCCTCAGGGCCTTGCGGAAGTGGCGCTCGCTCCAGGCCACCGCGCCCAGGCCCAGGGCCATCAGCGCGATGCGGCTGGTGACGAAGAGCGCGTCCAGCCCCACGGGCTGCGTGTTGTAGAAGTCCACGCCCCGGTCCACCTTGATCCACGTCTCGGTGAGCCAGCGGAAGCCGCCTGGATCCACCGCCATGAGGAACCGGTTGATGCGCGGATCCAGCCAGCCGGGCGCCCAGTCCCAGAGGAAGAAGGCGCACAGGAAGAACAGGCCCACCGGCAGGAAGTACACCGGCACCGCGCGGCGCGTGCGCTCGCCCACCGCGAAGGCGCACCCCGCCATGAAGACGATGAGCGGCAGGCCGAACCACACGGCGGCGCTCACGTAGCCGCCCGGGACGAAGGGGCCCCGGAACTCCGCGCCGTCGCCCGCCGGCACGACGTGGTGGAAGAAGACGAGCAGCCCCATCAGCACGCCGAACGCCAGCACGTACGCGCCCAGCACGGCGAGGAACTTGCCCCACACATACTCCGCGGGCGTCAGCGGCGTGGTGTGCAGGAGCGGCTGCACGCGCGCCTCGTCGTCGGAGATGACGGACATGCCCGCGCCCACCGACACGAAGAAGGTGAACACCAGGAAGTTGATCAGCAGCACCGCCTGGGCCACGGCGAAGGCGCTGGTCATCCACGCCTTCTTGCCGCCCACCTCGGAGCTGCCCGCGGCGATGGTGACGTTGCCCGACGACGTGCCCCACACCAGGGCCACGAGCAGCACGAGCAGCACCCAGAACAGCGGGCGGCGCACCTGGTGGCGGAACTCCGTGCGCGCCACGCGCAGGAGGCGGGCCGGGTTCACGCGCCCACCACTGGAGTGGAGACGGGCACGGGCGCCGGGGACGCGGGCAGGTCCTTCATCAGGAGCAGGTACGCGTCCTCCAGCGTGGGCGGGGTGCGCTCGAAGCCCGGCGGGACGGGGGTGCCCGAAGGCGCGTGGATGCGCACGCGGTTCTTGCCCTCGAAGAGCACGGCCTGGGTGACGCGGTTCGACTGCTGGAAGCTGTCCATGTCGGCTGGGGGTACGGTGCCTTCGTAGAGGGTGTCGAGGAGGGCGGCCTTCGCCTCGCTGGGGCTGGTGATGGCGACGACGCGGCCCTGGCGGATGACGGCGAAGCGCGGGCAGAGCATGGCCACGTCCTCCACGATGTGCGTGGACAGCAGCACCGTGCGCTCGTGCGCGATTTCGGCCAGCAGCCGGTAGAAGCGCTGGCGCTCCTCCGGGTCCAGGCCCGCGGTGGGCTCGTCCACGATGATGAGTCTGGGATTGCCCGCCAGGGCCTGGGCGATGCCCAGCCGCTGCCGCATGCCGCCCGAGTACTCCTTCACCTTGCGCTTCGCCGCGAACGTGAGGTTCACGCGCTCCAGCAATTGCGCGCACAGCGCCTTCAGGCCCTGGGGCGCGGTGACGCCCTTGAGCTCCAGCAGGTGACGCAGCATGTCCTGGCCGGAGAGGTACGGGTAGAAGCCGAACTCCTGGGGCAGGTAGCCCAGGTGGGGGCGCAGGGCCTCCGGGTGGCGCACCAGGTCCAGGCCGTCCAGCGTCACCTCGCCGGAGGTGGGCTCCAGCAGGCCGGAGAGGATCTTCATCAGCGTGGACTTGCCCGCGCCGTTGGGGCCCAGCAGGCCGAACATCCCCAGGGGCACTTCCAGGTCCACGCCGCGAAGGGCCGTCACCGGCCCCGGGTACACCTTCACCAGATTGCGCAGGCTGAGCATGAGGCCCCTTCTACGCCAAAGGGGGGCCTCCCATTTCCATCCTCGCTCGAACGAGGCAGGCAGGCGATGCCCTGGGTGATTGAGACATGAAAACAGGGCTGCCAGACTCACAGGCCCCATGGCTTCTTCCCAGCGGTACCTGGATGTCCTCACCGGGCTGCGATTCCTCGCGGCCGCGCACATTGGCGCGTACCACCTGTACCACATGGTCTTCACCGGCACGGAGGCGCCGCCGGGGCTGCACGGGCTGCTCGACAGCGGCTATGTGAGCGTCGGGTTCTTCTTCGTGCTGTCGGGTTTCATCCTGGGCTACCACCACCTGGAGCGCCCGCCCGCCACGCGCGAGGCGCGCAAGGCGTTCTGGGTGGCCCGCTTCGCGCGCGTGTATCCCCTCTACGCGCTGGGGCTCGTGCTCGCCGCGCCCGCGTTCTTCAAGGGCCTGCACGCGGCGTGGGTGGAGGCACCGGGGGAGCTGTGGCGGCTGGATGGGGCGCTCGTGCTCGCGCCGCTGTTGATGCAGAGCTGGGTGCCGTGGACGGCGCTCGCGTGGAACGGCGCGGGGTGGTCGCTGGCGGTGGAGGCGGTGTTCTACGCGGTGTTCCCCTTCCTCGCGGTGCGCCTGGGCCAGACAGGTCCCCGGGCGCTCGCGCTGGGTGCGGGGGTGGCGTATGCGCTCGCGCTGTTGCTGCCAGTGCTCTACCTGCTGGTGGATCCGGACCACGGCCCGGCGTCCTCGTATCACTCCGGCCCGTGGATGCGGGCGCTGCGCTTCAACCCCGTGGCGCGGCTGCCGGAGTTCATCCTGGGCCTCTTCGCGGGCCGCTACTTCCTGCTGCGCGCGGACACCGCTCCACGCTCGCGTCCGGTCGTGCTGACGGCGCTAGGGGTGGTCATCCTCGCGGCGCTGATGGGCAGTGCGTCCCTGCCCTTCCCGCTGATGCACAATGGCTTGCTGGCGCCGGTGTTCGCGGCGCTGCTCGTGTTGCTGCCCCGGAGCCAGGGACTCGTGGCGCGCGCGCTCGCCTCACGTCCGTTCTGCTTCCTCGGGGAGGCGAGCTATTCGCTCTACATCCTGCACATGCCGCTGCTGTTCACGTGGAAGTCCGTGATGAAGCGGCTGGACGTTTCGACCACGTCCGTGGGGGCGGTGGTGGTGCTGACGGTGGGCGTCCTGGTGCTGTGCGTGCTCGCGCACCAGTGGGTGGAGAAGCCCGCGCGCAGGTGGATTCGCGCGCGGTGGGCGGGACGTGGTGCGAGGCAGGCGGAGCCAGGCATCCAGCCACTGGTGTGAGTCAATCCTCACGGCGGAGCCCCCATCCGCGATGTGGTGCCCCACGACACCTCGTGGTCACCGAGCGCTTCGTCCAGGCGGCGTTGCGACTCGGGCCTGGCGACCTGGTGTTCCGTGAGCTGCCCTTGACAGCCCTGACGCGGCATTGAGGCAAGACCGTCGAGGTAGGGCACTGCTGCACAACGACCTGGGAACATGCGGTCTGGCCTGAATACCGGCAGGCTGCCTTACGTCGACCGGGGGCTCGGCGCGTCCAACCCTCGCGTGTTCCGGTCCCCGCCGGAGCGAGCCCCATCCCCTGTCGCCCATTCCAGGAATTCCCGATGCGCCTGTCGCCGTCTGTCTTGTTGTTGAGTCTCATGCTCACCCTCGCGGCCTGCCAGGAGCCAGGGATGTCGCCCGCGCCGCCCCCCCTGCCCACTCCGGTCGACCCGGTCGACCCGGTCGACCCGACCGACCCGAGCGGTCCGGCCCGGGTCGTGGGTACGGTCTCCCTGGAGGGCGCGACGAACGCCGCGGGCGTCCAGGTGTCCCTCACCGGCACGGAGCTGCGCGCCACCACGAACGCGGCGGGCGCCTTCGTCCTGGAGAAGGTCCCCGCGGGAACCTATGAGCTCACCGCCGCGCGCACCGGCTACACGCAGGCGCGCCAGTCCCTGTCCGTGGACGCGGATGACTCCGTCGAAGTGTCGCTCGCGCTGCTGCGCGCCCGCGGTCGGGTGAGTGGCGTCCTCACACTGGAAGGCTCCACGGATGGCTCGGGCGTCACGGTGACCCTGGAAGGCGCGAACCAGACGGCCACCACGGACGCGCAAGGGCGCTTCGCGCTGGAGGGCGTGCCCACGGGCAGCTACGTCCTGAAGGCTTCGAGGACCGGCTACGCGACCGTGAGCCAGCCGGTGGAGGTGACGGAGGGCAACGACACGCTCCTCACGCTCCTGCTCGGCCGTTACCGGGGCCGCATCGAAGGCCAGGTGCGCCTGAGTGACTCCGCCCCCGCGCTGGGCGTCGCCGTGGCCCTGGAGGGCACGGACACGGCCACCACCACGGACAGCCAGGGTCGCTTCGCGCTGGAGGGCGTGGTCACGGGGACCTACTCGCTGGTCGCCTCGAAGGAGGGCTACACGGCCGTGCGCCAGTCGGTGGAGGTGAAGGCGACCGGATCCTCGTCCGTCACGCTCTCGCTCACCCGGCACCGGGGCACCCTCCAGGGACAGGTGACGCTGGACGGCGCCACCCAGGCCCCGGGCGTCACGGTGATGCTGGAAGGAACGAGCGCGGTCACCACGTCGACCTCGCAAGGGCGCTTCACGCTGGGCGGTGTCCCCACGGGCACCTACGTGCTGGTGGCCACGAAGACCGGCTACACGACCGTGCGCCAGTCGGTGGAGGTGACGCAGGACGCGACCACGACCGTCACGCTCCCGCTCATCCTGAGCCGGGGAGACCTCGTGGGTCAGGTGCTGCTGGAAGGCGGCGTCAGCCCCTCGGGCATCGCCCTCCAGTTGGAGGGCACGGCCACGTCCACCGCCACGGACGCGGAGGGTCGCTTCACGCTTCCGGGCGTGCCCACGGGCAGCTACGCGCTGTTGGCCACGAAGGCCGACTACACGACCACGCGCCAGGCGGTGGAGGTAAAGGAGGCCGCCTCCACGTCCGTGACGCTCACCCTGGCGCGCAGCCGGGGCCGCGTGGAGGGCGTGGCGCTGCTGGATGACGCCCAGGACCCCGCGGGCACCCAGGTGTCGCTGCGAGGCTTGACCGGGGTGACCACCACGGACGCGCAAGGGCGCTTCGTGCTGGAGGGCGTGCCCACGGGCTCCTATCTCGTGGACACGGTCCGGGCCGGCTACACGTCGCCCCAACCGCTGGTGCAGGTGCAGGCGGATGCGACGGCGTCCGTGTCCATGACCCTGGAGCGGCGCTACGGCTCCATCCAGGGCCGCGTGACGCTGGAGGGCCGCACGAACCACTCGGGCGTGCGGATCGACCTCGTGGGGCGGACCGACTCCGTCACGACCAACGCGTCGGGAAGCTTCCAGTTCACCCGCCTGCCGCCAGGGGACTACTCGCTCCAGGCGACCCTGAGCCCGTACGAGACCGTGAACGTGTCGGTGAGTGTCGCGCTGGATGACTCCCGCAGCACCAACATCACGATGAGCCTCCTCCGGGGCGACGTGACGGGCACCGTGCTCCTGGAGGAGGTCGCGGCCGGAAGCCTCGACGGCACCGAGGTGACGCTGACGGGCACCTCCCTGCGCGCCACCACCCAGGCGGACGGCACCTTCACCCTCGCGGGCGTGCCGGTGGGCACGTACGAGGTGCGGGCCAGCCGGTCCACCCACGCGGAGCAGCGCGCGTCCGTCACGGTCGTGGCGAAACAGTCCGTCTCCGTGTCCCTCCAACTGTCCCGACTGCGCGGGCAGGTGGTCGGACAGGTCGTGCTCTCGGATGGAGGGGAGCTGTCGGGCATCACGGTGTTCCAGAGCGGCCTCGCCACGCCCATCACGCCGGATGCCCAGGGCCACTTCGCGCTGGTGGGGCTGCCCACGGGGGGCTACGTGCTGAAGGCGCTCAAGGAGGGTTATGCGAAGGCCGAACAGTCGGTGACGGTGAGCGCGAACGCGACGACGAACGTGTCGCTGCAGCTCACCCGCCTGCCGCCGCCCACGTTCACGTCCATCCCCTCGCTCGCGGTGCAGGGCGGGTGGGTGACCCTGACCGGCACGAACCTGGGTGACGCGCCAGGCTCTTCCCAGGTGACGGTGAACGGAAGCGCTCCGGCGCAGGTCATCTCCTGGAGCCAGACCGGCGTCGTCGTGCGGATGCCCTACGAAGTACCTCCGGGCATCCACCCGGTGGTGTTCAAGACAGGCGTGCCCCAGCAGACACTCACGGCGCAGGTCCGGGTGGTGGCCCAGAAGACGCTGGCCATTGGCGACTCCTGGGGCCTGGGCATCCTCCCGGATGCCACCGTCCAGCACCTCGCGGACAGCAGCGTCTGGTCGAACGCGCCCGCGTCCCTGAAGCAGGGGATCGTAAGCATCGCCGCGGAGGACGACTACGGCATGGTGCTCAAGGAGAATGGAACGGTCGACTGGTGGGGCTACAACACCGATCACGTGGGTGACCCTCCCAGGGGCCTGTCCGGTGTGGTCGCCATCACCACGGGCTACGGCTTCGCCGTGGCCCTCAAAAACGACGGCACCCTGGTCTCGTGGGGGAGCGTCGACAGCCCCGCTTCGAAGGCGCCTCCGGGCGTCACGGACGTCATCGCCATCTCCGGGGGCCGCACCCACGCCCTGGCGCTCCGGGCGGATGGCACCGTCGTCGCCTGGGGCAACAACAGCCATGGCGCGGCCACGGTCCCGCAGGGACTCACGGACGTGGTGGAGGTCTCCGCGGGCACCGTTTCGAGTGTCGCGCGCAAGGTGGATGGCAGCCTGGTGACCTGGGGCACCCACTCACCGGAGCGGCCCCTCCCCCAGGGACTGACGGGGGTGCGGACCGTGGCCCTCAGTCGCCGCGACAACCACGGACTGGCCGTGCTCTCGGATGAGAGTGTCATCGCCTGGGGAGAATCGTCGACCAACCTGAACGGCAGCCGCAATGGCCTGCCGCCCCCCGTCCAGACGCAGGTGGTGGCCTTGGCCATGGGGTCGGACCACGCGAATGCCGTGCTTCATCAGGATGGCACCCTCACCCTCTGGGGAGGCTATTCGGACGACATGAACACGCTGCCTCCCGGCAAGGTGCTGCGCGTCCCAGCGCGCTGAAACGGCAGGCCCGGCGCGGGGCCCTGCTTTCGCGCCGTGGCGGCGACTCACGCGCTCCTGGCGCGCACCCGCTGACGGGGGTGCGCACCGCGCTTCACCGGGCCCAACTGCGCGAGCACGCGGCCAATCTCCACCAGCTCCACGGGCTTGACCAGGTGCAGGTCGAAGCCCGCCTCCTCGCTGCGGGCCCGGTCCTCCGGCGCCCCGTAGCCGGTGAGCGCGATGAGGTGCGCGTCGGACGCCACGCGCTGGCGCAGCTCCTCCGCCACCTCGTAGCCGCTCAGCCCGGGCAGCCCGATGTCCAGGATGATGACGTCGTAGGAGCCCGGGGTCGCCAGACTGAGCGCCTCGTGGCCATCCGAGGCGACCACGACGGTGTGGCCCCACATCTGGAGCATCTCGCTCAGGCCCTCGCGCGCGTCGGGGTTGTCGTCGACCAGGAGGATGCGCCACTCGCCCTTCTGCGTCTCCACGCGCTCCACGTGCGCCTCGGGCCGCACGGCGTCCGCGAGCAGGGGCAGCGTGACGGTGAAGGTGCTGCCCTGACCGGGGCCTTCGCTGAACACCGACACCTGGCCGCCGTGCTCCTCCACCAGGTGGCGCACCAGCGTCAGGCCAATGCCCAGCCCGCCCCGGCTGCGCGCAAGCCCCGTGTCCAGCTGCGCGAAGAGCTCGAAGATGCGCTCCTGTTCACCTGGGGGAAGTCCGATGCCGGTGTCCTGAACGGACACGCACACGCGGTGGTCCGCGTCCACGTGGGCGCCCACGGTGATGACGCTGCCTTCGGGCGAATACTTCGCGGCGTTGTCCAGCAGGTTGGTGAAGACCTGCTCCAGCCGCGTCCGGTCTCCGTCCACCCAGCAGGGCTCCGCGAGCAGGGCCTCCTTCAGGACGAGCAGGCGCTCCTCCATCACCGGCCGGGCGGCGGCGAGCGAATGGTGCAGGACGGTGTTGAGGTCCAACCGGCCGCGGCGCAGGGAGTACTTGCCCCGGGTGATGCGGCTGACATCGAGCAGGTCGTCCACCAGGTGACGCAGGTGGCTCACCTGCCGCTCGATGATGGAGCGGCGGCGCGAATCCGCTTCGGACAGGCCGTTCGAGTCCTTCTGTCCGAGCATCTGCACCGCGAGGGCGATGGCGGCCAGGGGGTTGCGCAGCTCGTGGCCGAGCATGGCCAGGAACTCGTCCTTCTTGCGGTCGGCTTCCTCCAGGCGGGCCGCGTTGGCCAGGGCCTCGCGCTCCACGCGTCGCAGGCGCAGGACGCTGTTGACGGTGGCGATGAGCTCCTCGGGGTCGAACGGCTGCGTCAGGTAGACGTCCGCGCCCGCGCGCAGGCCGATGACCTTCTTCTCCGCGGTGATGAACGTCGCCGACGTGTGGATGACGGAGGTCTCCCGGGTGCGGGGGTCCGCCTTCAGGAGGCGGCACACCTCGTAGCCGCTCATGTCCGGCAGCTTCACGTCGAGCACGACGACGTCGGGGCGCCCCTCGAGCGCGACCTTCAGGGCCTCGCCGCCGGTCACGGCCTCCAGCACGTGGTAGCCGGCCCGGCGCAGCGAGTAGGAGCCCAGGTAGAGACTGGCGGGTGTGTCGTTGACGTGAAGGATGGTGGCGGTGGCGGTGGCGATCACGAGCGACTTTCCCAGGGACGGTCTGGCGGGTTTCTACCGTGCGTCTGGGAGGTGCGAAAACCCGGACCGCGTGGATCCCGCCATCCTTTCGAAGGGGCCGGGCGCGCGGATCTGGAAACTGTTGAGACCGCAACATGGGCCTGGCTGCCATCCAGGAGGGCAGCCGGCCAGGCGTGTCTCAGTTCACATTCTGCGGGGAGCCTCCATACCATCCGTGAGCGCGTCCACCGGCGCATCCGGCATGCCGTCCAGGACACGTCGACGGATCCGTCCGTCCCGGCCGATGGCGTACCAGGCGCCCGAGTCCAGCGACGGGTAGGTCTTGCCGCAGACCGTCGGGTCCTCGGAGATGTGGATGAAGTAGAGGTCATCCCGACGCAGCACCTGGTACCGCTGGGCCTCGGGCCTGTGCTGACAGGGAACGTCCTTCGAGGTCGGCGGCAGGAAGTCCTGCGTGGCGACCATCAGCGCCTGAAGCAGCGCGCCCTCCAGCACATAGGGGCGCTGCGAAGGCTGGACCTCCGCGACGTCCGCGTCCGAGAACGACGGAAAGACGATGGACCTGTCGTCCTCCACGGGGACGGGCTCGGGCCGGGAGCCTCGAACACAGCCCACGAACAGGATGACCACCAGGAGACTGCCTTGTCGCATCGTCATCGGGAGTCCAGGTCCGTGGTCATCGACGCGGCTTCTTGTCGAGGCGATAGGTCGTCGTGTTGAACCAGGTCACCGTGCCCAGCGCCTCACGAGACCACCCCTTGTCGGCACGGGTCCACTTCAACATGTCTCGGGTCGCGGGAACGTACTGGTAGAAGCCATCACAGGTCGGGTTCTCGGCGTCTCCCGAGTTCGAGAAGAAGGCGATGATGGACAGCAACACCTTGCTGTCCTGCGTCTCAATGGCCCAGGCATGCACACGCGCCATCTCACCCGTGAAGCGGAGGTCCCCAGGAGAAGGAGGCCCACCAAACGGATGGTTGTGCAGTGCGAAGATGTACTTGAGCTCTCCCGGCGCGTAGCGGGCATCCGCCACCGTGGCGGGAAGGATGCAGCTTCGCTTTCCCGACACCAGATCGTCGGATGCGGCCTGATCCGTCAGCATGCTCATCTCGTAGAGATGATCCGGCGGGTATTAAAGCCACGCGCAGTACTCGGTCGACGCCCGAAAGGCCAGTCGCGGGTCCCGGTCCCGCAGGTAACCCGCGACGGCATTGGGCTTCGAGAGGATGAACGGACACGCTGCCTGCAACGCCTCCGAGAACGACTGGAAGGGGCCAAAGCCAGGCAGCGGACCGGGGATGGGCGTGGTCGGAGACGCACCCGGCGCGGGCCGCCACACGCCAGGAGCAGGACCGGCCGGAGAACAGCCGGCCAGCGCCATGAGGAAGACAGGCAAGAGCCAGCATGTCACGCAGTGCCGCATGGATGTACGAGTGTACTTCCCGCCCTTCGCCCCAGCCAAGTCCTCAGTGCCCGGAGTGCGCGCTGACGGTGCGGCCGTTCAGCGGCTGCAGGGGGCGGTTGTTCGGGTTGAGGTGCGGCAGTCGCTCGATGGCGGCGATCTGCGCGTCGGACATCTCAATGGGGTTCTTCATCACGTACCACTGCAACCCCTGGGTGCACGGGGGCGTGGTGAGCGAACCGGCGTACTGGAAGAAGGCCCGGTCGCGCGGCAGGAGCATGCTCGCGTTGATGAGCGCGCCCACCGGAGAGCTCTGCTCCCCCGCGTGCCGGGGCAGGTTCCGGAAGGCCGTGAACAGCGCCGCGTTCACCGAGCCCTCCTGGATGAGCACGCCCACGACCAGCGCGGGCGTCCCGTTCGCGTCCGTGTGCACCAGGTGCATCTCCAGCGGGTACTCCACGCCGTCCTTCGTGTGCTCGCTGGGCGTGTGGAAGTGGAACTGCGCCAGCTTGTACTCGTTGGCGCCCACCCGGACCGTGCTGCCGACGTCGTAGTTGAACTGCACCGTGTGGCCCGTGTTCACCATCCGCACGTGGCTCGTGGCGTAGTGGAAGCTGGGGACAGCCTGCTGGGGATGCGCGGCGCCCGCCGTCACCAGCGCGATGGGCGACTGCATCACGCCCTGACCACAGAGCGCGTCACCCGGGATCTCGGCCCAGTGCTCCGGGCTCACGGACTGGACATAGCCCCAGTGCACTTCCTCTTCAGCGAAGGCACTGGAAGACAGCAACAGGGAAGACAGCAACGCGCCCTTCAGGGCGCGCACGGAGACGGTGCGGGAGTGAAACATGGGTGTGGGATCCTTGGACGCAGGCGGCAAACACAAACAGGTCATCCCCGGTATCAATCCAGGGACGCCCATGGCTCACGCTCGCCGACCGTCGGGTACGGTCGGACGAACGTGTTCCGCTTTGTGCCGAAAAATCCCCTGAGATTCAAATTTCTAAATATTTCGGACTAAGCAGGTTTTGTCACATGTTTGTCACGGCGCCGCGCCAATGCCAGACGTCCATGTGTCCCGTGTCTCAAGGCTCGGTCCACACCGCCAGTTCGTTACCCGTGGGGTCGGCGAAGTGGAAGCGCTTGCCGCCGGGGAACGAGAACGTGTCCTTCACGATGCGCCCTCCCGCCGCGAGCACCTTGGCGTGCGTCGCTTCCAGGTCCTTGGAATACAGGACGACGAGCACGCCCCCCTTGCCCACCGGCAGCGACGCATCAAAGCCGCCATTGAGCCGGCCGTCCTTGAAGCTGGTGTAGGCCGGGCCGTAGTCCTCGAAGCTCCAGCCGAAGACGTCGCCGTAGAAGCGCTTCGCCTCCCCGGTGTCCCGGGTGGGGAACTCGATGTAGTCGATGCGGTGGTGCTGCTCTGCCTGCTGCGCTTCGGGGGTCGTGGACATGGGAGGCCTCTCTTCCAGGAAGGGAACGCCCCTACGTTACGCACCCGCCGCGTCCGGCGATTGTACGAATCCGACTTCCGCTCGCGCCCGCTCCCGCGCGTACGCCCCTGGCGTCAGCCCCGCCAGCGCCCGGAACTCCCGCACCTGGTGCGCCTGGTCGTAGTACCCCGCCGCCAGCGCCCATTCCGCGCCCTCCACCCTGCGCGGCCCCTGGAGCAGCGCCAGCGCGTGCTGGAGCCGCTCGATGCGGCACAGCACCTTCGGCGACAGGCCTACCACCGCCTGGAAGCGCCGCTCCACCTGCCGCGCCCCCACCCCCATCACCTGCTCCAGGGAGCGCACCGGCACCTGCCCCCTCGCGCCCTCGATGAGCCCCACCGCGTGCGCCACCCCCGCGTCCTCCACCCGCGCTGGCAGCCGGCGCAGCAGCAGCCGCTCCAGCAGCGCGAAGCGCGCGGCCATCCCGCCCACGTCCCCCAGCCGCTCCCACCCCTCGCGCGCGACGCGCGGCCAGAGGTCCCCCAGCGCCACCTGCGCGTCCGTCAGCTCCTGCAACGGCAGCCTCAGGAACGGCTGCGCTCCCCCCGGACGGAAGCGCACCGCGACGATGGACGTGGGGGCCGTCAGCGGCACCACCGACGCCGTCCGCATCGCCCCCACCACCCTCGGACGCACCCCGTCCGACAGGTCCACCAGGATGTCCAGGCACCCGTCCGGCAGCACCCGGTGCGGCCCCGGCAGCGGCCCCGACGTCTCCATCGCCCAGTAGCACCGCACGTACGGCGCCAGCGCCGCGCACGGAAGGACCTCCACGTAGCGCATCAGGCGGCGGCTTCCACCACGGCGGCACGGGGCAGCCGCACCGTGAAGCAGGAGCCCTGCCCCGGCCCCGCGCTCGTCACCTGGATGAGTCCCCCGTGGCGCTCCACGATTTCGCGGCAGATGGCCAGCCCCAGCCCCAGGCCTCCGGCGTAGTGCTCGGTGGCATTGTGCGCGCGGTAGAAGGGCGTGAAGAGCTGCGACAGGCTCTCCCGCGGAATGCCGATGCCCCGGTCCTCCACGTCCACCCGCACCCCATCCGGCTCCTCCACCACGCGGATCCGCACCGGCGTCTCCGGCGGCGAATAGCGCAGCGCGTTCTCCACCAGGTTCGTGAGGAGCTGATCCAACCGCTGCTCATCCCACCGGCCCACCAGCGGCGCCTGGGGAAGCTCCAGTGACAACAGGCCCTGGCGCTCCGGCCGGGAGGACTGGATGCGCTCCACCACCTCGTGCGCCAGCGCCCCCAGGTCCATGGGCGCCACCGTCAACGTGAAGCGCCCGGATTGCAGCCGTGAAACATCCAACATGTCGCCAATCAGCCGCGTCAGCCGGTCCACCTGCCGGTTCAGTCGCGCGAAGGTCGCGCGCTTGCGCTCCGGGTTCAGCTCCTGGCCGGCCTCGGACTGGCGGATGAGCAACTCCAGCGTCGCCTTCAGCGGCGTCAGCGGCGTGCGCAATTCATGGCTCGCCATGGACAGGAACTGGTCCCGGATGGCGATGGCCTCGCGCAGCTCCTTCTGTGTGCGGTCGATGCGCGCCGCCATGTCGTTGAAGCCCGAGGCCAGCTGGGTGACTTCGTCGTCGCCCCGGGCCTGCACCCGCTGGCCGCCCTCCAGCGCCGGCGTGCCCAGCGAGGCGAAGCCGTCCCGCAGCGCCTCCAGCCGCTGCGCCACGTCCCGCCCCACCCACTGCGACAACACCAGCGCGATGGCGCCCGCCAACGCCGCGATGACCACCACCCACGCCCCCATGCGCGTCACCGGCGCGAACGCCTCGCGCAGCCGCGCCGTCACCACCACCGTCCAGGGCGTGTCCGTCACCTGCGCGTGCGCCACCATCAACCGGCGTCCCCGTGCGTCGAACGCCTCCGCCATGCCCTCGGGCGCCGCCAGGGACTCCGGCGAGAGCAACCCCAGCACGGGCGCCCGGGTGAGCACGTCGCCCCGGTTCGTCTCGCGCAGCAGGCTGCCGTCGCGCCGGTCGAACAGCTCCACGTGGTAGCTGCGCGAGGCCAGCGTCGGATGCAAACCCAACCGCTGCAACGACAACCCCGCCACCAGGATGAGCCGCCCGCCCCCGCCCAGGTCCACCGGCGCGGTGAAGACGACGAAGGGCAGGCCCGCGCGCGTGAGGAAGGGCCGCGACAACAGCACCTCGTCGCCCCCCTTCAGCGCCTGCTGGAAGTACTCCCGGTCGGAGAAGTTGCCGGAGCGCTTGAGCCGCGAGGAGGCCACCAGCGTCTCCCCCGTCGCATCCAGCACCCAGGCCGCGTCGAACAGGCCGGAGTCATTCTCCAGCAGGTCCACCCGCTCGCGAAGGCCCTCGCGGTTCCCCGCGCGCGCCGCGGCCACGAAGGCCGCGTCCCGGCTCTGCGCACGCAGCATCGAGCTCGCCACGGTGGCCGTCTGGTCCAGCCACGCCGTCTCCGCGGCCACCGCCTGCCGCGCCTTCTCCCGCAGCTCCACCTCCAGGGCGCTCTGCGCGAGCGTGGACGTCACCGCGCCCAGCCCCAGGATGGGCAGCACCGACGCCAGCGCCATGCCGCGAAACAACCGCCAGCGCACCCCCGCCGGCGCCGGCACCCGGCGCAGCAGCAGCAACACCAGGCACGACACGGCGAGCACCGCGTACACCCCCATGCCCGCCCACGAGGCCCGCGCCCCCAGCGCGAACGTCATGTTCACGAACAGGACGCCCAGGCCCCCCAGCGCGAGCCGGCAGGCCCCTGGCCGCTGACGCCACGCCCCCACCGCCAGCAACGCCCCCATGGCCAGGAAGAGCACGCCCATCCACCGCACGAGCGGGACGGACTCCAGCAGCGAGAAGCGCTGATAGGTCTGGGGGTTCAGGGCCATCAGCCCCCCGAAGCTCAGCGCCACGCACGCGATGAACACCCCCAGCAGGCCCCGCCCCTGGAAGCGGGCGGTCCGCTCCAGCAGCAGCGCCCCCACCATCAGCGGGTAGAGGATGCTTCCCGTCAGGCTGCTGTTCAGGACGGCGGTGGACCACCAGTAGAAGGCGACCGCGCCGACGAAGAGCGCCCGGCCCACCCACCCCACGAACGCGTTCCATCCGGGGTACAGCATCGCGACGAGCATCGTCGCCGAGCCCACGAGGAACAGGCTGCCGAGCGGACGGACGTGCGGATAGATGTGCTGGAAGAGGGCGGCCCCGAACTCATAGGGCACGAAGACCATCGTGGTCCCCACGACGAGTCCAAACGCCGCCGCGAACCACTCAACCCGTGCCCGCTCCAGGATGCCCACGGGCGCAGAGTACACAACCCACCCCGGTTGTCGGTGCCGGAGTGGCTGCCAGGCCGCTCGCCCGTCCAGTACCTAGCGTCGTCGCCAGGCGTCCAGCAGGTGGCCGACCACGGTGTCCACCCCCACGTCCCGCGTGACCTGGGTGAAGACGAAGGGCCCCTCGCCGCGCATCTTCCGGGCGTCCCGGTCCATCACGCCCAGGTCCGCGCCCACGTGGGGTGCGAGGTCCGTCTTGTTGATGATCAAAAGGTCCGACTGCGTGATGCCCGGCCCGCCCTTGCGCGGCACCTTGTCCCCGCCCGCCACGTCGATGACGTACACGGTGTAGTCCGCCAGCTCCCGACTGTACTGCGCGGCCAGGTTGTCGCCGCCGCTCTCCACGATGAGCAGCTCCGGGTGTAGCTCCTCCATCAGCTGCTCCAGCGCGAGCAGGTTGTGGCTGATGTCCTCGCGGATGGCCGCGTGCGGACAGCCGCCCGTCTCCACCGCCTTGATGCGCTCAGGAGGCAGGGCCTGGTTGCGCACCAGGAACTCCGCGTCCTCCTTCGTGAAGATGTCATTGGTCACCACGCCCAGCCGGTACTGGTCGCGCAGCTTCTTGCACAGCGCCAGCACCAGCGCCGTCTTGCCGCTGCCCACCGGGCCGCCAATCCCTATCGTGAAGGCCCGCTGCGAATAGTCGCGCCGGTGCGGCTTGTCGCGCGCGTCGAAGTGGCCCGGGTGGTCCAGCTCCTCGTGCGTGTGCTCGTGCCCGTCCTGCCCATGGCCGCGGTGGTCGTCGTCGTGCATGTCGCTTTCCCTTCGTCCCTTCAGGACAGGAACAGCCTCGAATACAGCCGGTCATGTGAAGCGCCCAGCAGGTCCAGGAGCGGCGAGGGCTGCGCCAGGTCCTCCACGCCCAGGGCGCCGCAATGCGTGAGCACCGTGTCCAGCAGCGGCGTGGCCCCGTGCTGGATTTGATGCGATTCGTGCGTGCCGATGACGCCCATGCGCACCCCGGCGGACAGCGCGCCCCGGAGCGTGAGCGACAGGAACAGCCGCTGCGCGTCCTCCAGGTCCACCTCCAGCGCGCACAGCACCGCGCCGAACACGGGCGCATGGTGGAACTTCACGCCCGCCGCGCGCGCCGCCTCGCGCACCGGCCCCACCGCGTCCGGGAAGATGCGCGCGCAGGTGTCCAGGAAGGCCCTGCCTTGCGTGCGGCTGGCCCGGTGCGCGACGTGGTTGGACAGGAACACATCCGCCCGAGCGTCCCACGCGGGCAGCGACGCGGGCTCGCGCCATCCGGCGTTCACCAGCGGCAGGCCGCCCAGCCCCGCCTGCCAGAGCAGCGCCTCCACGAAGCGGCGCACGTCGCCCGCGCCGCGCACCTCGCCCTGCTGCACCGCGGCCTCCAGCCCGCCCGAATGCGCGAAGCCCCCGGTGGGGAAACCGGAGTCCGCCAGCTGCAACACCCTCCAGCCCGTGCCCATGGCGTAACGCTCAGAACAGCGAGTAGCGCTGCGCCAGGGGCAGCCAGGTGGCGGGGTCGCAGCGCAAGAGTTCTCCGTCCGCGCGCACCTCGTACGTCTCAGGGTCGACGGTGATGACCGGCAGCGCGTCGTTGAGCCGCATGTCCTTCTTGCCCAGCTTCCGGCAACCCACCACCGCGGACAGCCGCTTGGTGAGGCCCAGGCCCTGCACGGTGCCTTCCGCCAGCGCGCGTCCGGACACGAACGCGATGCTGGTGGCACCCCGGGCCCGGCCGCGCGCGCCGAACATCGGGCGCATGATGTACGGCTGTGGCGTGGGGATGGACGCGTTCGCATCCCCCATCTGCGCCCACGCGATGAAACCGCCCTTGAGCACCAATTCCGGCCGCGCGCCGAAGAACGCGGGCCGCCACAGCACCAGGTCCGCCAGCTTCCCCACCTCCACGGAGCCCACCTCGTGGGACAGCCCGTGGGCGATGGCGGGGTTGATGGTGTACTTCGCCACGTAGCGGCGGATGCGCAGGTTGTCGTTGTCGCCCTGCTCACCCGGCAGGCGTCCGCGCTGCTCGCGCATCTTGTGCGCCGTCTGCCACGTGCGGGTGATGACCTCTCCCACGCGGCCCATGGCCTGGCTGTCGGAGGCCATCATGCTGATGGCGCCCAGGTCGTGGAGGATGTCCTCCGCGGCAATCGTTTCTCCCCGGATGCGGCTCTCCGCGAAGGCCACGTCCTCGGGAATCTCGCGGTCCAGGTGGTGACACACCATGAGCATGTCCAGGTGCTCATCCAGCGTGTTCACCGTGTACGGCCGCGTGGGGTTGGTGGAGCTGGGCAGCACGTTGGGCGCGCCGCACACGCGGATGATGTCCGGGGCGTGGCCGCCGCCCGCGCCTTCCGAATGGTACGTGTGGATGGTGCGGCCCTTGAACGCGGCCAGCGAGTCATCCACGTAGCCGGACTCGTTGAGCGTGTCCGTGTGGATGGTGACCTGCACGTCCTCGCTGTCCGCCAGCGTGAGGCACGTGTCGATGGCGGCGGGCGTGGTGCCCCAGTCCTCGTGCAGCTTGAGTCCAATCGCGCCCGCGCGCACCTGATCCAACAGGCCGTCCGGCAGGGATGTGTTGCCCTTGCCGGTGAGGCCGATGTTCAGGGGCAGCGTGTCCGTGGCCTCCAGCATCCGCTGGAGGTTCCACGCGCCCGGCGTGCAGGTGGTGGCGTTGGTGCCCGTCGCGGGGCCCGTGCCGCCGCCCACCCAGGTGGTGATGCCGCTGGCGATGGCTTCATCCGCCTGCTGCGGGCAGATGAAATGGATGTGCGTGTCCAGCCCGCCCGCGGTGAGGATGAGCCCCTCGCCCGCGATGACCTCCGTGGTGACGCCCACCACCATGCCCGGCGTGACCCCCGCCATGACGTCCGGGTTGCCCGCCTTGCCGATGCCGGCGATGCGCCCCGCCTTCAGGCCCACGTCCGCCTTGAAGATGCCTGTCCAGTCCACGACGAGCGCGTTGGTGATGACGCAGTCGAGCGCGTCCGCGTCCCCCGCGCCCGCGCGCTGGCCCATGCCTTCGCGCAGCACCTTGCCGCCGCCGAACTTGCACTCATCGCCGTAGACGGTGGCGTCCTTCTCCACCTGGAGCCACAGGCCGGTGTCGCCCAGCCGCACCCGGTCTCCCGTGGTGGGGCCGAACATGTCGGCGTAGTGGCGGCGATCCATTCCGCGGCTCATGAGCGACCTTCCGGGTTCGGGTTCTCGGGCTCGTGACCGAAGCCCTGTTCGCGCACGGCCTGGAGCAGGCGCTCGCGGCCCTCGTCGGACACCTTGCCGCTGCCCAGCGCGTTGCCGCCGCGCACCACCTGCTCACCGGCGATGGGGACCAGCGACACCGTCTTCACCTCGCCCGGCTCGAAGCGCACCGCCGTACCAGCGGGGATGTCCAGCCGGTGGCCGTACGCGCGGCCCCGGTCGAACACCAGCGCGCGGTTCACTTCCGCGAACGGGTAGTGGCTGCCCACCTGGATGGGCCGGTCGCCCCGGTGCGTGATGCGCAGGGTGATGGCCTCGCGGCCCGCGTTCAATTCCAGCATGCCCCCCTCCGCCTTCACCCGTCCCGGAGGGCCTTCGGGAGACGCGGCGGGCACGGTGAAGCGTTCCAGGGACGGCACCGGCAGGAAGCTGCCATAGAGCGCCAGCGTCAGGTCCCCGTGCTCCGCCACCACGGGGTTGTGCACGGTGACGAGCTTGGAGCCGTCCGGGAAGGTGCCCTCCACCTGCACCTCCGCGATCATCTCCGGCACGCCATCCATCACCTGCGCGCGCCCCAGGAAACGACGCCCCAGGTCCATCAGCTCCGCCACGCTGCGGCCGTCGCGGATGAACTCCAGCAACTGGGTGGCGATGAGCGCCATCGCCTCCGGGTAGTTGAGCCGCAGTCCTCGCGCCAGGCGCTTCTGGGCGACGACGCCCGCCTGGTGCAGGAGCAGCTTGTCCACGTCTCGGGGGGACAGATGCATGAGCCCAACTCCCTCAATTCGTCCGGGTGCGGTGCGCCGACCGCGCCGACCCTAGCGCGACGCGTCACCCTGGGCCAGGATGCGCGAACGGTCGTGTCGTTCGGCCGCTCCCTCCCCCGAGGCCCCCCCATGAAGAGCTTCAAGTCGAGCAGCTTCAAGCCCCCCAGCCTCCCCAAGACGCCCAAGGCGCCCCCCGCCCCGCCGAAGGTGGACAACACGGTGGCCCCGGGGAAGAACGCCTCGGGCTCCCAGCCCGTGTCGAAGCCGACGGCGCCCGTGAAGCCGGCGGGGCCGGACAAGACGCCGCAGGGGGACTCGTTCAAGAAGCCCACGCCGAACGCGGAGGCGTCCTCGTCGTCATCGCGCCCGAACATCAACGCGCATGACCTCCAGGGGCCGCAGGTGCAGGCGCCGAAACTCTCCGAGAGCGAGGTGCAGGACCTGGCGATGGGCCGCACTCCGGGCAAGGGCAAGTCCGCGCCGGTGCGCCCTGAAATCCAGAAGGTGGCCGAGGAGATGAAGGCGGAGATTCCGGGCTCGGAGATCCTTCGCTACACGGACCAGGGCGGCCACCCGATGTTGCAGAAGCCAGGCCTTCCCTCCGGCACGGACGCGGGCGTGTGCAGCGCGATGACGTCCGAGTGGATCCGCACCGGCATCGATGCGGGCGGCGACCCGAAGAAGGGCTCCCAGGCGTTCGGCAAGCTGACCGACAACCACTTCGGCGGCCTCATCGACAAGCAGCACGCGGAGTCGCTCCAGAGCAGCTCCCTGACGAAGCTGAACAACGAACACCTGTCCGACATCTCGAAGCTCCAGGGCAGCGTGGAGCAGCTCCAGGGCAAGAGCGCGCAGCGCAAGCAGATCAACGAGCTGCTCACCGACCCGACCCTGTCGCCGGAGCAGCGCCAGGGCCTGAAGGCGCAGCGCGCCGAGCTGACCCAGGACCTCAAGGCGGGGATGGCCCAGCTGAACCAGGACAAGGACGCCATCGCCAAGAAGCAGGACACGATGCAGAGCCTGACCGACGCCTTCCGGACGGGCCGCGGCGGCGGCAACCCGGGCGTGCGCGTGCAGGACTTCGAGCCCATCGACGGGGACTCCTTCGCGCAGAAGCTGTTCGACGGCACGAAGGAGGACGGCCACTACCGGATGGGCCTGCGCAAGGCGGGCGAGTCCGCGGAAGGCCACGTCATCGGCTTGCACAAGACCGACGGCAAGAGCCGCCTGATGGATGCCAACACCGCCGAATGGCAGACGAACGGCCACAAGGACCTGGTCAACCTGACGGCGGAGCACATCGACCGGCTGTACCCCGACTACAAGGCCTTCGACCTCACCCGCTACAACTGACGCCCCCCGCCCGGGCCCTGTACGGAGGGCCCGGGAGACCGGCCCTCACGTGCCGCCGACGACCTCCAGGGTGGCGGTGCCGTCAGCGGAGGTCAGCCCCCCGGGCGGCTCACACCCTGCGGGCCCACGGATCGTCGCCCAGCAGACCCGGCAGGAATGACAGCCATTCGCGCGTGGTGGAAAGCAAGGTCTCCAGTGAGACCGCCGCCACGCGCAGGAGCAGCCCGTCCTCCCCCAGTGGGCTCGCGGAGAGGACCTCCTCCGCGCGCGACTTCACCGGCAGGCCCGCCACCCGCGCGGCCAATCCCTCTCTCGCGGAGGCCAGCGCGGGCCCCACCAGCAGCACCGTGGCCAGCGCGTCGAAGCGGCCCAGGCGCGCCGGCAGCGCACCGTGCGCGGGATCCAACACCCACTTCTCATCCAGCAGCGCGCGTCCTTCCAGCGCGACGCGCAGGCGCGAGGCGTAGTGCAGGAAGGCCCACCGCTCGCCCCGGGCGCTGCGCCCGGCCGTCACCACGTCCGCGAGCACCAGGGAGGCACCGGCCGCGAGTGAGACATCCAGGGTCTGGGAATAGCGAGCGTCGGTGAAACAGACGGTGGGGTCCGGCACCCACGCGAAGAGCGCGTCCGCGCCCACGCGCGCGTGCAGGTCGCTGCGACAGCCGTTGGGGGAGCGGTATACGCGGTTGGAACCCTGGGTCGCGAGCAGCGCCGTGGCCCCGGCCGCCACGTCCACGTCCAGCCGCAGGTGGTCGCCGTCCACCAGCCCGCCGCCGAAGGAGCTCGTGTAGGCCCAGGCCGCGTGGCCGTGGTTGCGCGGGGTGAGCAGCCGCAGCGGGCTGTGCGCCAGCGCCGTGCGCACCACGGTGCGCGGGCCGGAGCGTTCAAAGGCGAGCCGCGCGACGCCCGCACGACCTTCGGAGGCGGCCTCCGCGCTCGGGTCGGGAAGGGCGGAAATCACCCTTCCCTTGTAGCACGGTGGACGCGCCTACAGCTTCGACACCTTGAAGGTCGGGGTCAGCGTTCGCCGGCGCCAGTAGATGATGAACTCCGGGTACGCCTGCGCGGCGTCCTTGATGATGAATTCATTGGTCGGGTTGATCTGCGTGTCCACCCGGTTGTCCGGCCCCACGCCCATCACCGAGTCGAAGGCGGACCCATTCAACGAGTCCAGGTCCTCGCGGCGGATCTCATCCGACAGCAGGTCTTCGTAGGGCTTGCGGCGCTTGAGGCTGCCCAGCACCACCCGACACATGAGCGAGTAGCGGTTCGTGGGCAACCCCTGCTTCACGGACACGCAATCACACTCCGCTTCGCCGCACTTGTTGCAACCGGTGTACACCATCAACTTGGAGAACGAATCCGTGAAGTACGCGCCCTTGCCCAGCAGGCCGTAGTCCGGCGTCACCGTTCCCCGGTTCTGACAGCGATTGGGGTCGAAGCCTCCGGCGGCGATGAGCGGGATGACGTCCTTGGAGGTGCCGTGGAACATCAGCACCTCGCCGCGCAGCACATCCAGCACGGGCAGCGAGCGCCAGCCCGGACAGGGGTGCTCCACCGAATAGGTCCACTGCACGGGGGCCAGGGTGTTGTAGCCCGGCTTCGAGCGCGTCTGCTCCGGCTCCACGACCATGGAGCGCAGGCTGGTGCCGGCGCGGGAGCGCAGCTGGTAGCGCTTGTGCTCGTATTTCTCCCAGAGCGCCTCGTTCTGGATGATGAGGATCTTCGACACGTCGACCGGGCCCGACTCCGGCGGTGGCGTGGTGCCCCCCAGGTCCGGCTTCTCCTTCAGTCGGTAGGCGGCGCGCTGCCGCCACAGGGAGCTGTAGCGCCCCGTGGTGTCATTGAGGATGGCCTCCGCCCGCTGCATGCGGGTGCGCTCCGCCTTCTTCGCCCGGAAGGAGCGCGCCTGGATGTTGCCGTTGATGTAGCGCGCCAGGGCCTGGAACATCTGCGAGCTTCGCGGCAGCTCCGCCACCTGGAAGGCCGGGTTGTCCGGCCACGGCGCCCAGCCGCGGCTGGGCCAATACGAAGGGACGACGATGTCGCCGTCCTGGATGTGAGGCAGTGGCACCGGGCAATCGCTTTCGTCAGAAGGCCATGACCATCGTGCCACTCGGGGGCGGCGGCGGCGGACCGTCGTTCATGAACGGCGAGGGAGGCTTGCAGGAGTTCGAGGCCCGCAGCCGCTGGATGAGAGCCATGACGCCCGCGAGATCCTCGAGGTACGCCAAGCGCTCCTGCCGCAATTGATCCCCCAGACTCGTCCGCTGTGCCTCGAAGCTCGCGTCCACCGCCTTCCAGTCCTTCGCTGCGATGCGCGGCTTCCACTGCGTCTCGTGCTTGCTCGTGAGTTCGGACATGACGTTCGACCATGCGTGGTCGCGGACGACCTTCGCGCCACCCGACGGCGCGAGCACCTGCAGCGCCATCATGTTCGTCGACTTGTAGAGCGCCCGGTCCAGGTTGCCATTGGGCGCATTCGTGACGGGGAAGTGCTCATCCCAGACCGAGGCCATCGCCTGTGCCGTGCCGACGTTCGTGACGTGGACCACGGCCCAGGAGCCCGCCTCCTTCCACTTGTCGCCGCCCCAGCCGGGCCGGGCCCAGATGGGCCACACGTCGACATTGCGCTCCTTGAGCCCGGCGTCCTCCAGGATCTCCCCGAACGTGTCGATGAAGGCGCCAATCGCGCTCCTCAATCCGGCCAGCTTTTCGGGCTGGCCAATCAGCGCCACGCCCAGGGCCTGGATCATCTTCGCCCGGTACTGAAGGGTGCTGAACTTGGCCACGGCTGCGTTGGGGAAGCCGAAGACCGCCGACGACGAAGTCGCGGTGGCCGCGGTCTCCAGCAGGTCACAGGCCAGCTCCGTGAAGAACGGGCAGAGCACCCGGTCGCCCACCAGATAGAAATACTTGTCCAGGCTCCCCAGGTTGAGCGCCGCGACCCGGTCCTTGAAGCCCCAGTGCGCATGGTCCCAGCTCACGGAAGCGGCCGTGATACCGCGCAGCCCCCAGAGGATGCCTTCGATGTAGTGCGCCTTCGTCCAGCGGGCCTCCTGGGCCCACGTCTTGAACGTGGTGAACAGCGCCTGCGGGATGTGGGGAGGATCGCAGTCGATGCGGGCCAGTCCATGGTTGAAGAGCTGGGGCATGCCCACGCCAAAGCGCATCTCATGGAGGATGCGCAGCACGTGGTAGTCCTCCATGTTGCAGTCGCCCCCCAGGCCCTGATCCCGGGCCGCGGCCTTGATGTCTCCGCCAATGAAGTCGCTGGCGGTCAGGCTGATGGAATACGAGGGGTAGAGCTTGTCGACGAGCTTTTGGCACTGCTTCAGGGGTGCCATCAGCCGCAGGCTCTTGAACTCGGCCTTCGCCAGGTCCAGGGCTTCCTTGTGGGTGCCCTGGGACGCGGACCGGTAGAGGACGATGTGCGAGTCCGGGCAGGAGAAGGCCACCAGCCCCACCCACCGCTGCCCCAGGGACACGGTGCGCTCCTTGCGGGTCGCTCCCACCGCCACCTTGCCCACCAGGCTCTCGCTGTCCACCTCCGCCCCGATGTAGACGCTGCCCATGATGTGTTGCAGCTTGCCGGGCTTCGTCCCGCTCCCCATCGCGCCGCCCGCCCCGTACATGTAGACGTTCGCGGCGCTGCGGTCGGACTTGTTGCCGGGCAGTTTGATCTGCCCCAACGCCAGCATGATGGTCTTCAGGTTCAGCCGGATGAGCTCCGGCTGGAGGCCCATCTCCGGCGCGCGCACGATGACCACGGGGTTGCGGTGGTCCACCGCGCTGCTTTTGCAATTGAAGGCGTAGACCGTGTAGGCCATTGAGCCCTTGAAGGCGAGCTTGGTCTTGTTCCCCGAATTCCACAGCGCGGTGACCTGGGCGGCGAAGTCCGAGTCCTGGGCCGCCTTGGACAGCTTCTTCGCGATGAGGGACGCGAACTCCAGGCCCTTGTCGTCCTTCCCGCGCCGGGCCACCTTGAGCGCCGGCAACTCCTGCTCCCGGGTCTCCGGCAGCACCGCGACCACCTTGTAGTCCCAGGGCAGCGAATACTGATGCTCGATCATCTGGAAGAGGCTGCTGCCATTCAGGATGTCGTCACGCTCGATGACGTAGATGGGCCGGTCCCGGTTCACCAGGAAGAGCCGGTGCATCACGGACTCAAAGGTCGCCGGAGGTGACTCATTGAGCTTCAGCAACTGGTTGAGGACGGGTTTGACCTCCTCGTCCATGAACCCGATGTGGACATCGAACATGCATCGCTCCTGGGAGACCCTGACAGGAGTACGATGGAACCATATTTTTCCTGGAAGACCAAGCTGGGCACGACTGTCAGTGAAGCCGGGACCTGCCCGGTAGGGCCCGCGCGACGCCCCCCAGCGGCCACGCATGGCGTCATGCGACAGGGCTGACACCGTGCGGGCGCCAGTCATCCGGGATGCTGGATGAGTGGCGCCTGCGGAGGCAGCCGTGCCGGGTCACCGGAAGGCCCTGCGCTAGAAGAGCTTGAGCACCTCGAGCGTCGAAGGCCCCTCGACCTGGGTGACGCCCTGGGAGGTGTTGCAGAGGGCGGGGTCCGGGGCCAGCAGGGTCAGGGTGCGGACGATGGTCGCATCCTTGAACCGACCCGACACCACCGTGCCCGTCAAGGTGATCACGGACTCGCCCAAGGGCTTCGTGCTGAGGACCGTGGAGCCACGGGCCACGCTGCGGGTGCCGTCACCCCAGTCAATCGTGATCTGGGAGCTTGCCGAAGTGAGCGCCGGGGTGCAGCTCTGCATGCTCGAGCCTGAGGTCTTGATGGTCGCCGTGCCAACGGCTGGCGTCAGCAGCGGGCAATCCAAATCGGCCTGGCCGGTGAAGGAAACCTGCCGCTGTGCATAGGTCAGACCGGGTGTGTATTTCGTCTTTTCCTGACCGGCGCAGACCAGCACCACCGGCTCCGCCTTCGCGGCGGGGGCCAGAAGGAGGAAGGAGCAAAGAGCCAAACCAGACACTGCTTCGAGGATGTGTTTTTGCATACCCAGATCTAGCGCTGGGTCCAACCCTCCGAAATGCGGCGCCAGTGCCAGTCCCCCAACCCTCCTGTCGCATATCGCGAAGGGTGCCCGACACGGACCGAGGGCTGGGCCCCGTCCCGTGGGTGTCGGGTTTTCGTCCGGCGCATCCTGGGCGAGACTGTCGGTGGCCGGCACAGTGCGTGGACGCGAGGGGATCCAGGTGGACCGCAAGGACGATGGCAGCGGCGAGGTGGAGATCGGGACGCAATATCCTCTCGGGCAGCTCGCCCGGGCGCTCCAGACGAGCCAGGAGCACCCGGACGCGGAAGCGCGGGCCCGCGCGCAGGACAAGGTTCGCGCCTGGACGGAGGTCTTCTCCGGCATGCTCCAGGGCACGCTGACCGTCGGCTCGCGCGTGCCCGTGGCGGAAGTCCCCGCCTGGGCGACGCTGGAGGTCGCCAAGGGCGGCTTCGCCACCGGGCGCCTGCTGGCGGAAGGGGCGCTGCAACCGCATGAGCAGGCATTGCTGTCCCGGCTCCAACGGGAGGACACCGGCAGCGCGCGGGCGGCGCTGAACGCGTGGTACCTGGGCGAGGCGGGGCTCGCGGAGCTGCGGCGGATGCTCCAGACGGGCGGCTATCGCATCCAGGTCCCCGAAGAGGGCGCGCTGCTCGTGGTGGCGTGGCTGCTCGACCATGACCAGGCGGAGCGCGCGCGAGACCTGCTCGACCAACTGGCACCGTTCTTCCCGCGCCTGCGCTTCTACCCGGTGCCGGCCGCGACGCCCCAGGCGGACACCGCGTTCGTCCACGTGCGGGATGTAGAGCAGACGCGAGGGGCGCTCGCGCGGGTCCGTTCGCGTCCGGAGCTCCAGCGACAGTGGGAGTCCGCGCGGGTGTGGACGCCCCTGTATGACCGCCTCGTGGCGCTCTGGGCGGGGGCCTTGCGCGATGCCCCTCCGGGCTTCCACTTCGACGCGGACTTCGAACCGCGTGCACGCACCCTGCTCTCCGACATCGACCGCGCGCTCGCGGAACACACCCTGTGCGCCTGGCCCCGCAAACCCCAGCTCAACTTCGGCCGGCTCCACACCGTGCTCAAGGATGCGCTCCAGGCGCGCGCGCCCCTGCTCCCAGGACAGGCGCGGCGCGTGCGTGGCGTCCTCGAAGCCATCTCCCAGGCGCGCGGCCTTCCGGGCTCCGAGCGCCTTGACGCCCTTCGCACGAGACAGCGGGAGCAGCTTGAACGCCCGAGCGGCGTGGACTTCGCCCGGGAGGCCCTGCGCCGGATGGACGGACTGCCTGGGGACGCGGGGCTCGACTCACTCGAGACACTGACCGCGCCCGTGAAGGGCTTCGCCTTCCCCGCCAGCATCGAGCACAAGCTGCGGCTCTCGCTGAACGCCCCCGTGGAGACGCTGGTCGAGCAGCGCCTCATCCGCTCCAGCGAGACGCTCGCCCGCGTCGTTCCGCAACTGTCCGCGCAGGTCCGGGCGCTCGGCATCTCCCAGCCTTCCCTGCGCTCGCTCTACTCGGCCCTGTACACGGCGTTCCGCCGGCGGCGCTCGCTGCTGCTCTTGAACCTGGAGTCCCAGGTGAAGTTGGAGGAGCTGCCCTGGGTGGCCGCCATCGACGCGTACCGGAAGCTGGGGCTCGCGGCGGAGACAGCGTCCAGGCGGACCCTGGAGCAGTTGGTGCGGCTCACGCTGAGCTCGTTCCCGGCAGTGCTCCTGCCCAACAAGCTGCTCCAGGAGGTCAGGGCCCTGCTCAAGGGCGCGGATCTCCACGTGCCGGTGGTGGACGAGCTGGCCGCGGACATCTTCATGGGCACCTTCGCGGAGAAGTATCTGGAGGCCGCGCGTCAGGCGGAGGAGCAGCTCGCGGGGACGCTGTACGCGCGCTACTACGACCTGCCCTCCGCGCTCCAGGTGATGAACGACGCGAAGCGCTCCAAGCATGGACCCAGGACCTCGGAAGCCTTCGCGGCCCTGTGCACGGCCCGCGCGAAGGATGGCGAAGGCAGCGCGCAGTGGAGCGTCGCGGCGAACGGCCGGATCATCGAACAGGCGCAGATCCTCACCACCCACAACCTGGCGACCCTGGTGGAGGCCCTGGACTTGCGGCCCGTGCTCGAACCCCACCTGGAAGCGCTGGCGCTCCGCTGTTTCACGCGCGTGTGCGAACTGCTGGAGGCGCGGCCGCCCGCGTATCGCTCCAGGCTCCGGAACGTGAAGAACGCCGCGTACGCCTGGCGGCACATGCTGTTCTTCCTCTCGCTCCGGCCCGAGGCGACCCATCCGGCCTTCCTCCAGGACGTGGAGACCCGGCTCTCGCAGCGGAGAGGTGACCTCGCCTCGCGGCTCGCGCCCGCCATGCTCGGACTGCGCCACGCGGTGAGCGGGGGACAGATGAAGGACGCGCCCCCGGGAGCGCTGTGCTTCCTGGGGTGGACCGTGAAGCGCCACTGGGTCCTGGGCGCGGCCCCCGGCTGACCGCCTGGTCCGGAAACGACGACACCCCGGAGACCGGGCACCCCGCAAGGTGTCCGGCGTCCAGGGTGTCCACGTCAGCGCGGCCCGACCCGTCCCCGGTCAACGACCCCGGACCCACGGACCTCCGCTTGCGACGTCCTACTTGTCGGTGGCGTCCTCGATCTTGTCGCCGGCCTTCTCGACGGCGTCGCCCGTGGCGTCGGCGGCGTCCTCGGCGGTGTCCTTCACCTTGTCGCCGGCCTCTTCCACGTCGTCCTTGGCCTCGTCACGGGTGTTGCGGTGGCAGCCCGCGCCCACGACCAGCGAACCCAGCGTCACGGCCAGCAGCGTCAGCTTCTTCATGCGGTGCGACTCCTTCGCTTGAGGGGGCCGGGAGTATGTGTCCCGGTGCCCGCTGTGCGCGGCGCAAGGTAGGCACTGTCCGCCATCTGCCAAGTGGCTTGTCCTCCGGGGAAGCTTCCCCTGTGTCCGGGGGCATGCCTGACGGTGTCGGAGGTCGCTGCTACGGTGCGCCTTCGCGTGGGGCCCCTGTTCGCGGCCCCCGGAGGCTCCACCGCCGATGTCTTCCTCGTCATTCTCCCGGCCTTCGCGGCCCGTCCTCCTGCTCGTCCTGGGCCTCGCAGCCCTCTGGGGCTGTCACTCCGACTCCCAGGTCCCGGCCGAGCAGCTCTTCTCCGACGTGCAGTTCGACCTGACGGTGCCGCCGGAGACCCCGGCCGACGCCGCCATCTACCTCACCGGCCCCAGCGCCACGTTCGGGGGACCTGCGGGACCGGGCCTGGAGATGGTCTACCAGGGCGGTCGGGTGTTCAGCCTGAAGGCCCGCCTGCCCAAGGGCACCGCCGTCACCTACGCGGTGCGGATGACGGCGCCCGTCGCCCGGGTGGCGCTCGACGCTGGGGGGGCCCCGGAGGCGGACCGCACCGTCACGGCCCAGGAGAACGAGGAGAGTGTCGCACTCTCGGTGGAACGCTTTGGACCGGCGGAGGGGGAGACAGGCGCTCGGACCGTGTTCATCGTGAAGACGCCGGACATCACGCCCCGGGAGGCCCGGGTGTGGTTGTCCGGCAACCAGTCGGAGCTGGGCAACTGGAACGGCGCGGAGGTGGAGCTCTCCAAGGCCGTGGACAACGCCTATGCCGGTGCCGTCACCTTCCCGGTGGCTTCGGCCCTGGAGTTCAAGGTGACGCGCGGTTCGTGGGAGACGGTGGAGAAGAGCGCCACGGGCGCGGAGGTGGCCAACCACACCTTCACGACGGGCACGGGCTACGAGCGCGTGTCCGTGGTGGTGGAGGGCTGGGCGGACCTTTCCGACCCCACGCTCACCGGCGACGTGCGCTACCTGCGCGCCGTGACGCCCACGGACACCACGCTGAAGCCGCGCGACGTCATCGTCTGGCTGCCGCCCGGCTACGAGGCGGACACCCAGCGCCGCTACCCGGTGCTCTACATGCACGACGGCCAGAACCTGATGGACGTCGTCACCGCGTTCGCGGGCGAGTGGAACGTGGATGAGACGGCGCAGACGCTGGTGGAGGGCGGGCAGGTGGAGCCGCTCATCATCGTGGGCGTCTACAACACGTCCGACCGCATCGCGGAGTACACGCCGGTGCCCTTCCCGCCCGAATACCCGAACGCGGGCCGCGCGGACGCCTACGGCCAGTTCCTCATCAACGACCTGAAGCCGCGCATCGACGCGGAGTTCCGGACGAAGACGGGGCCGGAGTCCACCGGGCTCGCGGGCTCATCGCTGGGCGGACTGGTGTCCCTGTCGCTGGGCCTGAAGCACCCGGAGGTCTTCGGGCGCCTGGGCGTGGTGTCGCCGTCCGTGTGGTGGGCGGACCGGGACATCGTGCGCACGGTGGAAGCGCTGGGCGCGAAACCCGCGCTGCGCATCTGGGAGGACATCGGCACCAACGAGGGCTCTGGCAGCCAGGCGGAGACGGTGGCGGATGCCCAGGCGCTGCGCGACGCGCTGGTGGCCAAGGGCTGGGGGCTGGACAGCGACCTGAAGTACACGGTGGTGCAGGGCGGCCAGCACAACGAGGCGGCCTGGTCCGCGCGCTTCGGTGACGTGCTGCGCTTCCTCTTCCCCGCAGTGCCGTGACGCACGCGCCGCCCCCCACCACCCCGGACGGACGCTACCTGGTGGTGGAGGGACGGCTGTGGCGCCGCTCCAACCCGGCGCTCGGGCCCCGGCAGCGTGAGCTGCTGGTGGCCGCGCTGATGCGGGCCCGCGCCGACGTGGGCCGGGCGAAGCGCGCGAAGGACCTGGAGGCCGAACGCCGTGCCCGCGCCCGCGTCCACCGCGCCAAGGTGGGCCTGGGCGAGCGGGGCGCGCCGTGGTGGACCGACGGGGCCCGGGACTTCAACCGGCACCTCGTGCGCAACACGCCGTATGCGACGTGGTTCCAGGACCTCACGTCTCTTCCGTGAACCGGTTGTGACTTGAACGTCCGACCCCGGGTGTGAAACACGCGCCGGGGTCGCCCCCTGTCTCCCCCAAGCCAAGGAAGTGCCTCATGCGTCACGCGTGGAATCGGATGTCGTCGTGGCTCCTGCCGTCGTTGCTGCTGGTGGCGTGCGGTCCGTCGCAGGAACCGGTGGAGTCCCCCGAGTCTCCGGAAGTGGGCACGAGCGAGCGGTCGTTGCTGTATCCGCCGCCCGCGCCGTCCAGCGGCAACATCGTGGACAGCACGGCGTTCCTGGGCCCGCTGGGGCTCAACAGCTTCGTACAGACGAGCTTCACCACGAACCCGCAGTACCTGTCCTTCAACTTCAAGGTGGCCGCTGGCGCGCAGGTGCGCCTGGAGGTGACGCACGGGGGCAGCAGCATGGGCCTGGACACGGGTCTGTTCATCTACGGCCCGAAGAACGCGAACGGCAGCTACGGCACCACGCTGCGCGCGCAGGACGACGACGCGGGCTATGGCCAGCTCAGCAAGGTGAACAGCCTGACGCTGGCGCAGGGCGGCGAATACCTGGCGGTGGTGAGCACCGGCACGGGCGCGGGCAAGCAGTTCCGCCTGGTGCTGGGCTGCCTCAACAGCGCGTGCGCGGAGCCGTCGCTGTTCACGGCGTGCGACCTGGACGTGGCCACGCGCATCGAGGTGTGTGACGAGAGCGTGGTGGAGGTGCAGCACGTGACGCCCGCGCAGGCCCTGCCCCAGTGCACGGACGCGCAGGACGCGCACGACGCCTTCGTGGAGAACTGTGTCGTGTCCTCCGGCGCGAAGCCCTGGTGCGCGGACGGCGAGGCGGCCTTCACCACGAAGATGTGGCCGGTGTGCAAGGACTTCTATTACCGCTACTACGGCGCGGGGCCGCTGCCCCTCACGCAGCTTCCGCTGAGCAGCACGCTCCAGGCGGCGCAGGCGGCGGGCCACACGCACTGCAAGACGGGCGAGAACTGGTGCGATGAGTTCCTGTGGACGCTCAACGTGCCCTCCGTGGCCGGCACGACGCCGGTGTCCCTGGACCGCGTGGCGGAAGGGGCGTTCGCGTCCATTCCCGCGCTGAGCGCGAACCAGAACCTCCAGTTCGAGCGCCAGCCGGACCTGACGTATGCGGAGTTCGGCAGCCACGTGCAGCAGTTCTTCCCGGAGCTGGTGGCAGCGCTGCCGGGTGCGCTGGGCAATGGCACGGAGGTGGCGCAGGTGGCGCGCTACTACGCGAGCGAGCCGGTGGCCCCGGGCGCGAAGGACTACCACAGCGTCTACGTCGTCTACTTCCCGGTGTCGCATCAGACGGCGGTGTTCTGGCTCATCCGGCACGAAATCTGAGCCGGGCCGGTGACACACGCATGCGGTGCGCCTGACTCCAACCGCTGACCCTGAGCTGTCCTGAAGGCCCCCGCTCCCGCTCGTCGTGGGCCGGGGGCCTTCCCGTTTCCACTCCGAGGTCCACATGGGCTCGCCTCCAAGCCCTGGGAGTTCGGCCCCGTCATCACCCACCGTCGGAGCGGCGGCGCATAGAATGCGCCGACATGGACTTCCAGGCGCGACTCGAGGCGCTCACGCACCAGCTCCGGCCCTGGTCCCCGCTCTGGTCCCGCTCCATCCTCCAGGGCTGGCCCGGGTCCGGCGCCGCTTATCCCGAGGACTGGCTGGCCTATGCCCGGTCGCTCGATGAAGCAGGCGAGCGGCGGCTGGACCAGGGGGCGCTCGTGGGCGTCCCACCTCTGTCCCTGGGCGCGCTCCTGGGCGCGCTCCAGGAACTGACGGCGCTGCCCTGGCACGAGGGCCTTCACGCGCTGACGGTCGCGCAGACGCAGGGACTCAGCGTCAAGAAGACCCACGAGCTCGGGCGGGTGCTCGCCCTGCTCGCGCCGCGAACGCGCTTCATCCGCGAGGCGGTCGATATCGGCGGCGGCATGGGACATCTCGCCCGCCTCTGTGCGCGGACGTTCGGGTGGACCTTCCACAGCATCGATCGGGACGCCGCGCTGCAGGACAAGGGCCGGCGGTGGCTGACGAGAACCCACTCCGCGGGCGGGGACACCCTGTGTTTCATCCAAGCCTCCGTCGAGGACGGTCTTCAGCCGCGGATTGATCCGCTCTTCTCCGGCCGGGACCGGGCCTCCATCGGTCTGCACACCTGCGGGCCGCTCGCCCTCACGCAGATCCGCAAGAGCCAGGGGGCGGGCTTCGTCCTGAACATCGGCTGCTGCTACGACAAGCTGGAGGCCCCGCGGGACTTCCCCGTCTCCCGTTTCGGGGGCGCGCATCCGCTGCCCTTCACCCCGCATGCCCTGGCGCTGACGACGCGGGGACGGCATGACAAGACCGAGGTGGAGTTCGCGCGGATGAAGCAGGTGTACGCGTGGCGCTTCGCGTTCGAGCTCCTGTCGAGGCGGCGCTTTCCCGAGCGCGGCTTCGTGAGGGCAGGGGACGCGCCCCGGACGCTCTATGCCGGACGCTTCGCCGTCTACGCGCGCGACCGCCTGGGGCGCCTGGGCCTCGATCCCGGCATGACGGACGCTGAGTTGGGTGCCTTCGAGGTGTCCGTCCGCGCCGAGACGCGAGATCTCCTGCTCTGCCATCTGCTGAGAGACCGCTTCGCGAGGGCGTTGGAGGTCGTGCTCCTGCTGGATCGCGCGATCCTCCTGGAGGAGCTGGGCTTCCAGGTCGAACTCCTCCAGCTCTTCGATCCGCGCCTGTCTCCGCGCAACCTCGCGCTCATCGCGTCGCGGAGCGCTTGAGCACGTGCCGGGCCGACCTTGGGAGGGCCGGTCGCGCCTCGCTCGACCAGTACCCCTGGGGGAGCGAGCAAGCGCTCTTCTCAGCCTGGGAAGGGCGTCGTCTGGGAGTTCCGGCCGGCGCCACCGCGCGCCACCCGCAGCCAGACCAGCGAGACCATCAGCCACGACGCCGTGAGCGCGCTCCACGCCGGGGGCGCGCTGGCCCCGACCAGCCACAGCGTCACCCCCACGCCCATGGCGAGCAAACGTGCGAGCTCCAGCGGCTCGCTCCACCTCTTCGACTCCAGCATCCCGCTCCAGGCGGTCGCCATCGCCCAGAGCAGCAGGCTCAACGCGGCCTTCTGCCAGCCCGACAGCGGTGAGGCATGGTGGCTCACCAGGAGCATGAACGGCATCGACGCGAACAATTGGAAGACGAGGTAGCCACGGACGCCGGACAGCTCCCGGGAGTGGTACTTCACCTCCGCGCCCTCCTGCTTCCAGTACCCCAACGCGCGCGGAGGAAGGTCCGCGGGCCGCCAGCCCGTGGGCATCACCCAGAGGCGCAGCCGGTCCCACAGGCTCTTCGTCGCGACGGCGTCCGCGACGAGCCGCGCCCACCCCTGGAAATTGATGACCGTCGGATCCCACGTGTTCGCCGGGGTGGTCAGGCCGTAGGAGCACGGCTCGGTCTCCTCCGCGTAGGTGCCGAACATCCGGTCCCAGATGATGAGGAAGCCCGCGTAGTTCTTGTCGATGTAGGCGTCGTTGCGCGCGTGGTGCACGCGGTGGTGCGACGGCGTGTTCAGCCACGACTCCACCCACCGGGGGAGCTTGGGGATGACCCGCGTATGGGGGATGAACTGGAGCACCAGGTGGAAGGCCACCATCGCCAGCACCGCCTCTGGCGGGAATCCCACCAGCACCAGCGGCCAGTAGAAGAGGAACGAGAAGAGGCGCTGCGTCACGCTCGCGCGCAAGGCCACCGCGTAGTTGAGCTCCTCGGTGGAGTGATGCGGCGAGTGGGCCGCCCAGCCGATGTTGGTGCGGTGCCCGAAGCGGTGGAACCAGTAGAAGAGGAAGTCGACGCCCAGGAAGAGCGCCACCAGCGACAGCGGCGACGAAGCGTCGAGCCGCCACGGTGCGTACTGGCCCAGTTGCGTGAAGAGGGGCAGCACCAGCAGCGCCACCGCGACGTTGACGCACTGGTTCATCACCGCCGTGCCCATGCTCGCGATGGAGTCCTGGAAGCTGTAGTAGCCGTTGCGTCGCGCCACGCACCAGGCGAACTCCGCCAGGGCCAGGGCAATGACGAAGGGCGTGGCCACGGCATAGACGTTGAGGGACATGCCCCCGGTATATGTTTCTCCAAGCCGCCTCCGCCTTAACCCAGGTCAAGCCCAGGTCCCCGCGACGTGAGATTCCCGAAGCTCTTCGAGCGCCTCGCCACCCTGGTCCCGCTTCCTCCCGAGCAGTGGGCGAAGGCCGAAGCCGTGGCGAAGGAGCAGTCGCTCGCGAAGCGGGAGCTCTTCATGCGTCCGGGGGACGCGGCGGACCGGTTCGCCGTGGTGCTTCAGGGCGTCTTCCGGGGCGTGCGCGTGTCGCCACGCGGGGGCGAGTCCATCAAGGCCTTCCGCGCGGAGGGAGAGCTGATTGGCGCCTATGCGGAGATGCTGCAGCGGCTGCCGTCGATGACCGCGATTGAAGCGCTCGAGCCCAGCCACGTGCTGGTGTTCCAGACGCAGGACTTCCAGGAGCTGGAGCGGGGCCACGTGTGCTGGGAGCGGCTGGCGCGCCGGGTGGCGGAGCAGCACTTCGTCCTCAAGGAGCGCCGGGAGCAGGAGTTCCTGGAGCTGTCCGCGGAGGAGCGCCTCGTGAAGTTCTGGGAGGAGCATCCCCACCTGAAGGGCAGGATTCCCCAGCGCGACGTGGCGGCCTACCTCGGCATCACCGAGGTGGCCTTGAGCCGCATCATGTCACGGCGCCGCAAGCGGGCGGAGTGAGCGGGCCCCTGGGACTTCCGGGCTGATGGAGGGCCAGGTGCGCCAGGTGCAGATGCCCGTGGGTTTCCTGACGAAGTGGTTCGGTGCTTCTTCGGATGCGGCGCCGTCCCGGTCGTGGAGACAGCCAGTAAAATGCGCCCGCTCCCATGGGAGAGGGCTGGGGTGCGGCCTGAACACGCTTTGGAACGCGCATGGGCTGCAAACCCAACCGGACAACCCTGATAACGTGCATGTCTGGCTTTTCAGGTCGAGTTGTCCTGAAGTCGACAGTCGGAGTAGATGCTTCCGGGCACGGTCGGCGGTTGCACGAACGAGGGGGCCAGCCGGCCGCATCCAGGGAGAGAAGGAACCGATGCGTGACGGCTGTCGTTGGTGGTGGGGGTGGAGTGTGGCGGTGTTTGTCGGGGCGGGATGCGGCGAGACACGAACGCAGGAGGAGGCCGCGCCCGTGTCGGTCTCCACCCGCCAGCGCCTGGAGGCGCCGGTCTCCCAGGTGAAGGACATCTGGCCTGGAGACTCCGACGCCTCTCCAAACAACCCGGTGCGCCTGGGAGACTTGCTTCTCTTCACAGCCTCCACTGGAACGCCGTCCTACTCCGGGCTGTGGAAGAGCGACGGGACCGAGGGCGGGACGACGCGCCTGGGCGGTCCCTGGCCGCAGGGGTTCTACAGCGAGCCCCGGAACCTGATCCGCGTGGGAAATACGGTGTTCTTCTCGCGGGATGAGCTGTGGAAGAGCGACGGGACCGAAGCCGGCACGGTCCTCGTGAAGGACATCCACGCTTCGGGCGACTCCCAGCCCGCGGCGCTGACGGCGGTGAATGGAATGCTGTTCTTCGTCGCCAACGGTGGCGCCACCGGCGTGGAGCTGTGGAAGAGCGACGGCACCACGAGCGGCACCGTGCTGGTGAAGGACATCTACCCGGGGAGCAACGCTCCCGGCGCCCTGATCTCCGGGCTGCGCGACGTGAATGGCACGCTGCTGTTCTTCGGCAACGACGGCACCACGGGCTATGAGCTGTGGCGGAGCGATGGCACCGTGAACGGCACCACGCTGGTGAAGGACGTCCGTCCGGGTCCCAACTCGAGCATCTCCGTGCTCGCGTCGGTGGTGCTGGATGGAGTGCTCTACGTCTCGCTGAACGACGGCACCCACGGCGTGGAGTTGTGGCGGAGCGACGGGACGCCGGCGGGCACCTTCCTCCTCAAGGACATCCAACCGGGAGCAGTGGGCGCCCTGCCCTCTTCCCTGGTGGCGCTGGGCTCGCGCGTCTTCTTCACCGCGGACGACGGCACGTCCGGCCAGGAGCCGTGGGTGACGGACGGTACGCCCGACGGCACACGGCGCCTCAAGGACGTCTTCCCGGGCGCGACGGGCTCCAATCCTTCGAACCTGATGACTTCGAACGGAAGGCTCTTCTTCGGCGCCACAGATGCCGTCCACGGGACGGAGCTGTGGACGAGCGACGGGACGGAAGCGGGCACCGTGCTGATCCGGGACGTCCTGCCCGGCGCCGGAAGCGCTTCGCCCGTGCCGCTGGTGGGCCTGGACGGGATGCTGCTGTTCTCCGCACAGGATGACGTCCACGGGACGGAGCTCTGGAAGAGCGACGGGACGGAAGCGGGCACAGTGCTGGTCCAGGACATCTGGCCCGGTGCGGTCGGCTCCGGCCCGACCCTGGCCAGGGCCGCGGACGGCTTCGCGTGGTTCTCCGCGGATGACGGCGTCTGGGGCCGCGAGCTGTGGCGGACGGATGGCACGGGGGCTGGCACCCGGCTGGTGCGGAACATCGTGACGTCGCCGGTCCACAGCTCGGGACCGGTAAGCCTGGTGGACGTCGACGGCACGCTCTTCCTTCGCGGCTACACGCCGGATTTCGGCATGGAGCCGTGGAAGAGCCGGGGCACGCCCAGGAGCACGGCGCTCATCAAGGACGTCCGGCCGGGCCAGCTGGCCTCCACCGTTGGAGGCATGTGGAGCGTGGGCGGGAAGGCGGTCTTCAGCGCCGACGACGGCGTCTCAGGCCCCGAGGCATGGATCACCGATGGCACCGCGGCAGGCACGCGCCTGCTCAAGGACATCCTCCCCGGGCCTGCGAGCGGCGTCGCGCCGGATGGCTTCGTGGGGATGGGGGACGGGACGTTCTACTTCCGGGCCAGCGACGGGACGACGGGCTCGGAGCTGTGGCGAAGCGACGGGACGGAAGGGGGCACCCGGCTCGTCCTGGATCTCGTTCCGGGGCCAGGCCACTCCGTGCCCCAGAACCTCACCCCGCTGAATGGGACGCTCTTCTTCACGCCCTATGAAGGCACGGGCGACCTGGAGCTGTGGAAGACGGACGGCACGCCGCAAGGGACCGTGCGCGTGAAGGACCTCCAGCCGGGAAACGCTCCCTCCTCCCCCAGCGACCTCACGCCCTACGAGGGCCTGCTCTACTTCGTGGCCTACGACGGCGGAGGCGGTCCCTTCATCTATCGGACCGACGGCACCGAGGCCGGGACGGTCAAGGTCACGAACGTCGTGCCGTGGCCGTCCACCCAGTCCTTTGGCTACGACTACCTGACGCCCGGACAGGGAGGCCTGTACTTCATCAGCTTGGAGAACGGAGTGCCCGTGCTGTGGAGGACGGATGGCACGTCCGAGGGGACCGAGCGCCTCATGTCGCTGCCGAGGAAGTGGCCTAGCGGCGCGTTTCCGAGTGAGCGGCTGTCCGTGGGGCAATGGCTGTACTTCGTCGCGGACGACGCGACGTTCGGGCCGGAGCTGTGGCGGACGGATGGCACGACGAATCTGGAGCTCGTGAAGGACATCCGTCCCGGCACACAGGGGGCCTCTGTCGCGGACCTCACGGTGTTGGGGGACCTGCTCTACTTCACGGCGGATGACGGGACCTCCGGCCGCGAGCTGTGGGTGACCGATGGCACGGAGGCTGGCACCCGGCTGCTGGCGGACCTCCAGGAGGGACCGGCCTCGTCGGCGCCGCAGCAGCTGACCGTCAGCGGAGGCGTCCTGTACTTCACCGCCGATGACGGGCGCACGGGCACCGAGCTGTGGCGGGTGGGAGAGGGCATCGACGACACGACGTCGCCGGCCGTGACCTGTCCTCCGGCCGTGATCGTGGAGGCCACGAGCGGTGCGGGTGCCACCGCGACCTGGCCCGACGCCGTGGCCACGGACGACGTCACGCCGGAGCCGGGGGTGAGCTACAGCCCCGCGCGCGGAGGACCGTTCACGCTGGGGGAGACGGCCGTGACGGCCACGGCCCGCGACGAGGCGGGCAATACCGCGGCCTGCGTCTTCACCGTCGCGGTGGTGGACACCACCGCGCCCGGGCTCACCTGTCCCCAGGACATGACGGTGGTGGCGGCCAGTGCCGAAGGCGCCACGGTGGATTATCCGGCGGCCTCCGCCACCGACGCGGTGTCGGCCGTCACGGTGAGCTACCGGCCCGCGTCCGGGAGCCTGTTTCCCGTGGGCCAGACGCTGACGGTGGTGGACGCCCGGGACGCCGCTGGAAATACCTCCTCGTGCGGCTTCCACGTCACCGTGCAGGAGCCACCGGACGATGTGCTGAACATCACGATGTGCAGCCTGCCGCGCTACACGCGGGAGACGACCCTCATGGCCTGCGGCTGGACCACGCCCCGTCCCGGTGGCGCGCCCGTCACCCAGGCGTTCTTCCAGGTGGACGGGGGCCTGCCCATCCCCGTGACGCCAGACCTCAGCGGAGGCTTTGTCCTCACCTTCCTGAACCTGGAGGAAGGCCCCCATGTCGTGGAGCTGGCCGCCACCGATGCGAATGGTGTCGTCACGCGAAAGCAGATGCCGGTGACGGTGGACCTCACGCCTCCCGTCCTCGCCATCCTGTCGCCGCAGGGGGATGAAACGCTCTCCAGTCCCCTGGTGGTCGTGACCTCCTCCATCCAGGACGCCACGCCCACACGAGTGACGACCCAGTGGCTGGAAACCAGCATGGTGGACAGCGGCACGGGCACGGTCACCCACACGGTGGACATGGTCAATCGGGGCTTTGTCCCGCTGCTGGTGAGCGCCACGGATGCGGCGGGAAACGAAACGCAGGTCGTGACACAGGTCCACATCGGGCCCGGTCCGAGCCTGCGAGCGCTCCTCCGCGACTGACAGCTGGGGCGGAGAAACAGGGCTGAGAAGGTTTCACTCCCCCCGGGAAGGAAGCCTTCCCAGCCACCTTTCGCCATCGGCGGTAGGAGCTGGCAGGGTCGCGAGCAGCTTCAGGAGCCTGTCCTCGATCTCCGCGATGGAGCGGGTCAGGGCTTCTGGCACGAGTTGATCCACGTCCTCCAACTCCGTCGCCAGGTGGATGGCGTGGCGCAGCTCAGGATGCACTTCCATCGCTTCCAGGCGGGTGAGCAGCGCCGGTCCAAAGAGCCGGCTGCATGCATACGCTGGCGAGACCGCACCCTGGAGGATTGCACGGCACATCCCCAGGGCGGTGATCGCCACGAAGCGTTGGACTTCCTCGGGCTCCGTTGCCTGGAGCGTCATGGGGTCCAGGGCACTCACAGGTTGCTCCATCCAGGCTTGACCTTGAAGTCGAAAACCTTCCCGGAGGGACTTTCAAAGTAGTGGAGTGACACCTTCTTTTCGCCCACCCAGCCGTCCTTGTAGACCTTGAGCTAGGTCCCCCGCTCGACCTTCCGAAGCTTCTCCAACAGCTCCTTGTTGGACACCTTGTTCCGGGTCGTCCCCTTCTCGACGGCCTCGAACCGGGACGGATACCCAGGGGCTGCCTTCACGCTGTTGTAGACCTGCACCAGGTCCTTGTCGGATGCGCCAGCGGCGACCTTCCAGAGGGTCCCAGCCACCGAGATGGCATGGGGCTCCGCCGCCAGGACCGCCCCCGCGAAGGTGGGAAGAGGGGGCGCACATCCGACGCAAAGCATTGTCAGGAGCAGCAGGCACAAACCCTGTGGGTTCATGCCGTCTTCGTAGCACGGCTTCCCCGGGGAATTCACGGCATCAATCCCTCTGTGCCCCGCAGCTCGCCCCTGCGGCGTCGGCGGCGCACTGAAGTCAGACGACCGCGATTGAAGCGATGGAGCCGGGCCACGTGTGCTGGGAGCGGCTGGCGCGCCGGGTGGCGGAGCAGCACTTCGTCCTCAAGGAGCGCCGTGAGCAGGAGTTCCTGGAGCTGTCCGCGGAGGAGCGCCTCGTGAAGTTCTGGGAGGAGCATCCCCACCTGAAGGGAAGAATTCCCCAGCGCGACGTGGCGGCCTACCTCGGCATCACCGAGGTGGCCCTGAGCCGCATCATGTCACGGCGCCGCAAGCGGGCGGAGTGAGCGGCCCCCTGGGAAGGCGCCCTCTCCGTTGTTCAGGGTTCGCGCTGGGGCTTCAGCGTCCAGCTATAGCTGGTGTCCCCGGTGACGAGCGTCCCGGACATCTCGCCATTGGCCTTCACGAGCGGCGGTGAGCCCGTGTCCGTGACGAGGATGCTCCCGA
The DNA here is from genome assembly GCF_026626765.1 of Corallococcus sp. bb12-1. Lineage (NCBI taxonomy): Bacteria > Pseudomonadati > Myxococcota > Myxococcia > Myxococcales > Myxococcaceae > Corallococcus > Corallococcus sp. bb12-1. Next base: position 1,021,316 of record NZ_JAPNJZ010000001.1, read on the forward strand.
ACTCATCCATCGCGGGTCTCCGGCACTCCTCGCCACCGCTGACCGTGAGGTTCACGAGGCGCCCATCGGTGATGGCCGTCGTGTACGCGCGCGCCGGGCGCGACAGCCAGGCCTGGATGGTGGGATCCGGTGACTTCAATTCGTTGAAGGGGTTCAACTGCATCGCCCCGCCCTCGGGAATGCCCGCGTACGACGCGGGCCCGTGCGTGTACCGGCACTCTCCGGACACGTAGTCGATGTCGATCGTGAAATCGCCCTGGTACGGCATGAGCATGAAGGCCCCCAGCCGCTTCGTGTACGGAAGGCTCGGATGAGCGAAGTCCGCAGTCGCGAAGCCTCCCATCACCTTGAACTCCAGGTTCGCGTCGAGGGTCGTCCCCGGGCCCGACCAGCTCGCTGCCTTCAAGACCGACTTCGAGGAGCCCTGGTACTTCCAGCAGCCCACGTTGTTTCGCTTGAGGTAGGGCGTCGCCGCCGCCTTCAGCGTCCCGCCGCCGCCGGGCTCGAACTTCGCGTTGCTGAAGATGATGACGAGCTCCTGCACCCGCTGCGACTTCAGGTCGCGGCAGAAGCCGATGTACTCGTATCTGCTCCAGTCCTCCTCGTGCCACGTCCCGTTCGCGTCGCTCCAGAACGCGAGCACCTTGATGGGTTCTCCGGACGCGGTGACGTTCTTGAACCACCCGTTGTGGAACAGCACGGAGCGCGTGTCCGGATCGCTGAACGTGAACTGGACGTAGCGGTTGGACAGGTTGCTCAATTCGTCAGGGAAGTCGTCTTGCTTTTCGGGCAGGCCGTTCAGGTCGGCGCTGCCACTCATGGATTGCACCTTCTGCGTGAGGGCGTCCCATTGATTGAAGGACTCCGCCTGGGTGTCGATGGGCGCCTGGTTCCAAAGCGCCTTCGCGAACAAGGGCCAGACCTGCCACAGGTTGTCAGGGACGGCGGAGTCCAACGCGGTGAGGCTGGAGGCCTCCGTGGTCAGATTCGTCAGCGTCGTCGCCACGAAAATCGGGCCGTACTTCTTCGACAGGAATTGGAAGAACAGATAGGCGCCGTAGTCGCGGCCAACGCCACCCTGACATTTTTCGCGGCTCTCCAGCGCCAGGAATGGGGTTTTCATGAAACAGGCGGCGAATTCGTGTTCGAGCTGATACGGCGTCACGTCTGTCTTCCCAACAAGCAGCGTGTTATAGACGTAATCAATGGCCCAGGTCGCGATCGCCTCGCGGATCCATCCCTGTTCAAGCTGCGAGCCCTTCGACGCGTAGGACCACTGGATGGCATGCATCAGCTCATGCGCCGCCGAACCTTTGAGGGATGGCTCATCGAGCTCCGCACTCAGCAGGATGTGGGTGGCCGCCTGCTTGGGATTGAAGCGGTCTTCCGACACGGTCAGTCCACCCTGGGTCATGTTGCGGACCAGGTAGACGTCAAGCTGGGGGCTTCCCCCGTTGCAGCCGTCGTAGGCCTCGTCGGTGAGCGGCGCCTTGAGCCCCAGCCGCGTCAGCCTGGGCCAGATTTCATTCTCTATCGCCGCGAAGAGCATCATGGCCTTCTCGCGCTCCACCTTGGCGGTGCCCTGGTACCAGACCCGGACCTTCGCGCTGGAGGCCGACTGGTAGTTCCATCCGGTGGGCGTGGAGCTGCAACTCGGCCGACCCATGCCGCGCAGCCGGGCGTCGGGAAAGGGCGCGTTGAGCCAGCTTCCCGGGTCCGCCGGGCGCAGCAGGTACATCCCGAGCGCGTTCTGCGTGGGCGCGGAGAGGCTGTCGAAGCGCGCATGCAGTGCTTCGAGCGCGCTGGCATGGACCCCCGGTTCGACCCGGGCCTTGTACTGGGAGGGCAGCCGGGGATCGTTGAACGTCGCGTAGACCCGGTAGGCCAGCAGCTCTTCGTCGTTGATGAGGCCGACCTCACGCGCGGACATCAGCACCTCGTCGCTCGACGGACGAAACGGGTCGGCAGGCAACACGCGCACGGACAGGGTCGCGCTCGCCAGCCCTGCCTTGGCGGTGATGACCGAGACGCCAGGGGCCACGCCTTCCATCCGGCCGCGGGCCACCGTGACAGGCCCGGGCGGGGACGAGGACCAGGTCACCTTGGCGTTATTGAGCACGCGGCCGGTGTCGTCGACCGCCAGGACGGCCAGGGTCAACGCTTCGCCCACCAGGAGCGTCGCCCCGTTCGGCGAGAGGGTGAGGGCGGCGACCTTGTCGTTGTCGTCGTCCTCCCCTGGCCTCGGGTCGGGTTCGGTGGAACCGCAGGCCAGAACGAACGTGAGCAGGCACAACCCGAGCCGTAAGGCTCCATGAACCACAGGCATTTTCCAGACCTCGAAGTGTCGAGCAGTGGACTGGAGAATACCATGGGTGATTACTTGCATGACTGCGGGTGAACCTATTTCAAGCGGCCGTGTGCGCGTCAGCGCCCCTGGAACCGGGGCGGACGGCGCGGTGAAGGCCTTCCTCGGGATGTGACGCTTGAGGAGTGCGGCCCTTCCGTGCGGGTTCAACCGCTCAGGCCTTCACCGCCTCGATGATGCTGACTCCGCTCCGGGTGGGGATGATGCGCTCCACCTTCCAGGAGGTCGCGGCGAGCAGCGCCCGGAACTCGTCCGTGGTGCGCTCGCGCCCGTCGGCGACCACCAACATGTTGAGGTCGATGAGGTGGGTCGGATCTGGATTCCGGTTGTCCGGAATCACCAGCTCCACCACGAAGAGCCGGGCCCCGGAGGGGGCGGCCTCGTGGAGCCGGCGCAGGAGGGTGAGCGAGGGGTCATCCTCCCAGTCATGGAGGATGTGTTTGAGCAGGTAGGCTTCGGCGGAGGGCATGCCGGGCTCGAAGAAGCTCCCGGCCACCACGTCCACCCGGCTGGCGAGGCCTCGGGATTCCAGCACCGTCTTCGCGCCTTCGGCGACCTGGGGCAGGTCGAAGAGGATGCCCCGGCAGGAGGGATGGGCGTGCAGCACCTGCGCGAGCAGCTCGCCGTGGCTTCCTCCAATGTCCGCCACGCGGGCGAAGGGGGCGAAGTCGATGTGGTGCGTCACTTCGCTGGCCACCAGGCCGGACAGATTGCCCATGGCCTGGGCGAAGTGCTCCGCCTCCTCGGGATGCCGGGCGAAGTGTCCCCAGATGTCGGAGCCGAGGGCGGCTTGCACCGGGGACCTTCCGGTGCGAACCGCCTCGGGAAGCAGACCCCAGGGCAACCAGTGCGACGGGGCGCTCTGGGTGATGGCCATCTGCCTCAGCGAGCCGGGAACGTTCGAGCGAAGCCCTTCGCCCATCGGTGTCAGGGCGAAGGTCCGCTCGGAGACGGCCTCGAGGATGCCGGCGGAGATGCCGCCTCGCATCAGCCGGAACAAGGCGCCCGGGTGGACGCCGAGCTCGGCCGCCAGCGAACCACTCTCACGGGCGCCTGTCGCGAGCAGGTCCGCGATTCCCAGACGGGCCACGGTGCCAATGACCTGGGTGCGCCAGTAGCCAGTGATTGCCGCATGGAGCTGCTGTGTGGGAGACGGTTTCTCGTCCGGGATGAGATTCATGGCAGAAGTCTAATCCCAGAGAGGGGCCCGCACCCGCGCCTTGGGCTGACGTCCTACTTCACCGCGATGGCGGCCAGGACGCCGTTCTCCTGCGCGATGAACAGGATGCCGTCCTTGCCCAGCGCGAGGCGGCCGCCGGCAGGGTACTTCCACGTCTGCACCCGGGCGGCGAGGTCCACCGCGTACGTGTTCGAGGCCGTGCTGACGAAGAGCAGGTTGTCCGTCACGACGGTCGTGCCCCGGGGCTCACCCTCCGGCGGAATCCAGGTCCACAGCAGGGCGCCATCCGCCTCCGACCGGGCTTCCACCTGCCGGTTGTTGAACACATACAACACCCCTTCCGCGACGGTGACCGTCCCCGTGAACGTGGCCGTCCGGGTCCAGCCCACCTGCTTGTTCCGCAGGTCGAAGGACAGCAACCGCTTGCCCTGAATGGCGAGGACGTTCTGAGCGCTGCCCAACACCGGCGCCGTGTTCATGCTCCAGCCGTTCCACTGGAAGCCGGGGTCGGCGATCTCATAGGTGACGGTGCCCTTGAGGGCATCCACCACCTGCAACTTCGGCTGGTAGCTGCCGGTGTAGGCGAACACCTGGTTGTCCTCCACCGCGGGCGTCCACGCATCGTACTGGTTGGTCTCCAGGAACCATTGGTGCTCCCCGCTGGAGGCGTTGAAGCCATACATGCCTCCATAGTAGCCGCCGGCCATGAACACGGTCCCGTCCAGGACGACGGGGGCGTAGTAGTTCGACCATTGATTGCCGTACGCGCTGCGGAACCGGACGTCGCCGGTGGCGGCATCGAATGCGTAGAGGAACGAGTCCCCGTGTCCTCCCGTGGTGAGGTAGACCGACCCGTCGCTGTAGGCGGGCGGATGGACCGAGGCGATGGGGTTGAAGCTGTAGGTCCACAGCGACGCGCCCGTGCGAGCCTGGAGGGCGAAGAGCTGCTGGCCATGGGTGCTGTAGCCGCTCGGGTTGGAGGCGAAGACGACGCCGTCGCCCTCGGTGACTGGATTCAGCCCACCGCCCCCCAGGACCAGCTGGCGCGACCAGAGCGAACGGAAGGCCGGCGGATCCAACGTCGCCTCCACCGCGCCGGTGTGCCGGCCAGTCCCCTGGAACGTGGCCCAGTCGGCCGTCTGGGTCCATGAGGCCGCGGGCCTGGGGAGCACGCGCAGTTGGGCCGTGCCGGAGGTGCCCTCGCAGGTGGCGGTGACGGTCACCGCGCCCAAGCCCACGCCCAGGACCTTGCCATTCGCGTCAATCACCGCCAGGGAGGCATCCGAGCTCGTCCAGGTCACCACACGACCCGTCACCACGCGGCCGCTGGCGTCCTTCAGGACTGCCTGGAGCTGGACTTCCTGGGCGACGTAGAGCCCGGGAGAGTCAGCCAGAACCGCGACCGAGGCGATGTCAGGAGACTCGAGAGTCAGGGTCGCGGACGCGCTCTTCGCCTCGCTGGTCGCGGTGATGAGCACCTGGCCCGCCTTCAGCGCCGTCACTAGGCCGGTGGCATCCACCTGGGCCCGGGTCGTGTCGCCCGAGCTCCAGGTGACGACGCGGTCAGCGAGCGCAGCCCCCTGGGCATCCCTCGGGATGGCGGAGAGTCGCACCGTGGTGCCGGTTCGCACCGGTCCGGTGGGCACGCCCTCGAGCGTCACGGAAGCGACCTGCGGCACCTTCACCCGCACCGCGACCGTGGCGGTATGGCGCTCGCTCGTGGCGGAGATGGACGCCTCACCCGCGCTCACGGCCCGCACCAGGCCCTGGGCGCTCACCTCGGCGATCTCGCTGTTGCTGGTGCTCCAGGTCACCGGACGGTCCACCGTGGCGCCGGACGCATCCTTCGCCGTGGCGGTGAGCTGCACGCGTTCTCCGGTGACAATGGGCTCGACGGGCGCGCCGCTGATGACGACAGCCGCCACTGTGTCCGCGGGTTCCGTTGGGTTCGACACCCGGATCATGACGGTGGTGGTGGCGCGTTCGCTCGTGGCGGAGATGGCCGCATCGCCCACGCTCACAGCGAGTACCCGTCCCTGGGCGCTCACCTCCGCGACAGCCGTGTTGCTGGAAACCCAGGCCACGGGCCTGTCCACCGTGGCACCGGCCGCGTCCTTCGGCGTGGCGGTGAGCTGCACGCGCTCACCGATGAGGATGGCTTCGGCGGGCGCACCGCCGATGACAATGGACGCCACGGTGTCGGTGGAAGTCGAGCTTCCGCCGCAGGCACTGACCGCGATGGCCAGGATGAGCACGCACCACGAGCGCGCCTGTTTGATGAAGTGCAATCGCTGACGCCGGGCTGTCGAGCCTGGTTCCCCAAACCGTTCCATGATGGATTCCCCCTCAATTGCGCGTGGCGGCGCGGCAGCCTGCATTGCGCCCCCTCGCAGGTAAATTCCTGTGGGAGGGAGTCACGGGGGAGCTGGCCCTACCCTGACAGGCAGTACGACGGATTCAAATTTCGTCGGCCCGGGGTGCGGTAGCCTGCCACGGGATTCCGCTCGGAGGGCACCATGTCCACGCTCGACAAGCCCGTCATCATCGGCCGTTCAAGCTCGCATTTCACGCGCATTGCCCGGCTCTTCGCGGCGGAGCTGCACGTCGACCATTCCTTCCAGGCGGTGCGAGACCTCCTGTCCAGGGACCCGGCGGACTATGGCGGCAACCCCGCGCTCCGGATTCCCGTCCTGAAGACCTCCGGGGGCGTCTGGTTCGGCGCGCTCAATGCCTCCCGTGAGCTATGGCGGCAGTCGAATCCCAGGCCCCGAGTGGTGTGGCCGGAGGCTCTGGACGTGCCCCTGCTGGCGAACATGCAGGAGCTCACCCTGCAAGCCATGGCGACAGAGGTGACACTGGTCATGGAGAAGATGGCCGGCGCCGGTGAGGGCACGACCCATGCGCGCAAACTGCGCGAGTCCCTGCTCAACATGATGGCGTGGCTGGAGGAGAACGCGAGCGAGGCGCTCGCCGCCCTCCCGCCTGAGCGGGACCTGAGCTACCTGGAGGTCACGCTCTTCTGCCTCGTGACCCATCTGGAGTTCCGGGACGTCTTGCCCACGGCCCTCTATCAAACGCTGAACCGCTTCTGTCAGCAGTTCGCGAAGCGGCCTTCCGCCAGTGGCACCGACTTCCGCTTCGACACCTGAGGGTCGAGGGCCAGGATGTCGCCTCCAGTCCCCGCACTCCAGGGACGTGGCGCGAGCCCCCAGGTGGCCTAGAAGGCGTACCGCACGCGGCAGTACGGCAGGTGCCGGGCGAGCAGTTCCTGGAACTCCGTCACGTGGCGCCCCTTGAAGCCGGTGCGGTAGCGCACGTTGACGCCGCCGCCCTGGGACACCTTGGTCTCCTGGGTCTCCGGGGTCCACAGCACGGCCTCCGCCTTCGGGTGCCAGCGCAGGTTCACCTCGTGCAGGCCGGCGTTGTGCGTAAGGAAGATGATTTCACACGCGAGCTGCGCCTTCGCCGCCTTCCCGATGCCGGCATCCACCTGCTGGAACAACTCCACGTAGGCGTCCTGCCAGCCCTCCTGGAGAACCACGGGTGAGAAGTTGAGGTGCACCTCGTAGCCGGCGGCCACGAAGTCGTCGATGGCGGCGATGCGCTCCGCGATGGGGTCCGTGCGCACATCCAGCAGCTTCGCCTGCGCGTGGGGCATCAGGCTGAAGCGCACGCGCGTCCTGCCCTTGGGCGCGTAGGTGAGCAGCTCGCGGTTGACCAGCTTGGTGGCGAAGCTGCCCTTGGCGTTGGGCAACGTGGTGAACAAATGCACCAGGTCCTTCACGTTGTCGCTGATGGCGGCGTCCGCTGAGCAGTCGCTGTTGCAGCCGATGTCGTAGACCCAGTCGCGCGGATCCACGGTATTGGATACGAGCTTGGGCCCCCGCTTGTGCGCGTGCCGACGGATGGCCGCCGCGATGCCGTCGATGTTCACGAACACCGTGACGGGATTCGCATAGCCCTTGTTGCGGGGGACGTAGCAGTACGCGCACGCCATCACGCACCCGTTCGCGGTCGAGGGCGCGATGAAGTCCGAGCTCCGGTCGTTGGCGATGAAGGACAGCGTCTTCTTCACGCCCAGCACCAGCGTGCTGCCCTTGATGCGATTCCACGCCTCCACGTTGCCGGCGTTGCCGAACAGACCGGGGATGTTCTGGTGGGAGGCCACCTCCACCCGCTCCGCGTCCGGGAAGCGCGCCAGGATCTCCCGCCCACGCGCGTGCTCCTCCACCGCCGGCTCCAGGTAGATGCGCGACACCTTGAGCAACCGGTCCAACGGCCCGGGGCCGAAAAGACGTGCGGCAGGAGGCTCCGGTGGGAAGAGGTCCAGGTTCATCGCCAGGGGGGATGTAATCGCCTCCGGGCCCTGATGCACCCCCGGCGGCCTGCTCCTGGTGCTGAGCAGGCCGCCAGGCGACGAAATCACGTCAGCGTTCGGACGCACCGGGTTTGACCGAGGCCGCCTCGGGGACGTCCAGTTGGCGCCGCAGGGCTTCGGGCAGTGGGGCCGCCGGCGCGAACGCCACGTTGCTTGCCTGGCCGGGCGCGGAGACGCGGTGGTTGTTCACGCGGAAGTCGCTGTCCACCACGGTGGAGAGGACCGCCGCGCGGCCCAGGTCGTTGATGGCCGGCGCATCCGAGCGGAAGGCGACGCGGTCCACGAGCTGCACCTCCGCCGCGCCGGGAGACGTCACCCAGACGCTGTAGCGCTTCGCGTTCAGGTCCACGTTCATGCGGAAGTGGTACGTCTGACCGCTCACGTACGGCACCCGGCGGATCCACGAATAGCCCGCGCCGTTGCGCACCTGGAAGATGCCGTCCTCGCTCATGCGCACCGCCATGTTCAGCCGGTTGAAGGCTGTCACTTCCGTGGAGCTGTCCGTCCAGCCCACGACGCCGCCGTTGAGGTTGGCCGCCAGCGGGGTGAGGTCGAACTCCACGTTGCGGATGCCCGTGTTGGTGGTGCCCAGCAGGTGCTGGCTGCGCGCGAAGGACAGCTTCGAGTACCAGGGGTAGTCGGGGCGCGGGTTGAAGCGCAGCAGGGCCTCCAGGAAGTAGTAGTCGCCGTAGATGAGGCTGACGTTGACCTCCTGGTTCGCGGGCAGGTTGCCCACGCCGTGCAGCAGCAGGCCCGGACTGTTGGTGCCCTGCGCGAGGTACGCGGGCGACGCCAGCGAGTCGAGCATCCCCAGCGCGGCGGTGCGGTAGCGCGTGCGCCGGGTGGCGTCCGTCTCCAGGCCGCTCAGCTCCAGCAGGGCCGACGCGACGGCCGCGGCGGCGGAGGAGTCCTTGAACTGGCTGGGCGCGTTGAAGTCCCAGTTGGGCACGAGGTCCGCGGGCAGGTTCGCCAGGTAGTAGTCCGTCACCCGGCGCGCGGCCGTGAGGAAGCGCGCGTCCCCCGTGTAGCGGTACACCATGGTGAAGCCGTAGATGAGCCACGCCTGCCCGCGCGCCCAGGTGGACGTGCTGGAGTAGCCCTGGAACGTGCCGCGCGAACGGATGGTGCCGTTGGTGGCGTAGTCCACGTAGTGGTAGGAGCTGCCGTCCGGGCGCACCGCGTCCGCGAGCGTCTTGAGCGCGTGGTTCACGGCCATGGTGCGCCACACCGCCGGACCGCCGTTCTGCGTGCCCCAGAGCAGCAATTCGATGTCCATCATCGTGTCCGTGACGAGCGGGACCTGCCAGGCCGAGTTCCAATCACAACAGTCGATGATGCCAATGGTGCTGTTGTAGCGAGTGGCCAGTGAGCCAGCGGAGGTGAGCAGCACGTCGCGGTAGTACGTGTTCCCGGTGAGCCGCCAGGCATTGCCGTAGCTCAGGTACATCTTGAAGCCCAGGTCGTGGGTCTCCGTGTTCGTCTTCTGGACCTCCAGGGGCCGCGTCCACATGTCCGCGCGGTCCCTCCAGTAGGGTTCGCCCCCGACCTGGTACATGAACCACATGCTCCCGGGGAAGAAGCCCTGGGTCCAGGCGACGCGGTCGGTGTTGGCCACCGTCGTCCACGTGCCGTTGGACAGCGAGGACTTGGGAGAGCGGTTCACGCTCGGCATCTCCGCCGTGGTGTCGCCCAGCTGCGCGCGGGCGAAGGTCAACACCCGCACCTCATCCGCGTCATTGAAGGCATTCGCGACGGGCGCCACCAGCAGCGCCAGCATCCACCACAACTTCACTCCCGGCCGTGTCAAAGACATACCACCTCCCCCGCAGTGACTGGCGCGGAAGGTGGCGGTGCGCGGCCCCGGAACACAGTGGCCCCGGAGACGCCGTCCGGCAGTCCCCCCCGCCCTGCCGGAGGGGACGGACGTGCGCTAACCGACCGTGGCGGGTGGGCCCGCGAAGACCGGGGGCGTGTAGCCCGCGGGCTTGTCCCCCACCGCGGCCCGGCCTTGCAGGTCGAACTGGTGGGGGATGGCGAACATGGAGTGGGGGAACGGGACGGACGACGGCGTGCTGACCGCATCCAGTTGCCGCCGCAGTTCGGGAGGCAGGGTGAAGTCGAGCGCGGCGAGGTTGCCGTCGAGCTGCTTCACGGAGCTGGCGCCAATGATGACCGAGCCCACCGCGGGCTGCGTCGCGACCCAGTTGAGCGCCACCTGGGACATCTCCCGGCCCAATTCTTTCGCCACCTTCTCCAGCGTGGCGACCACGGCCCAGTTGCGGTCGGTGAACAGGCCCATCTTGTCGCCACCCACCGCCGACGTGAGCCGGCCTTCGCCCTGGAGGCGGCCTTCGCTGGGCTTGTACTTGCCCGACAGCAGGCCCATGCCCAGGGGACTCCAGGCGGTGATGCCCATGCCCAGCGTCTGCGCCAGCGGCGTGAACTCCGGCTCCAGGGTCCGTTCAATCAGCGAGTACTGGAGCTGGAGGTTGATGAGCGGCGTCAGCGCGTGGGCCTCCGCCCAGGTCTGCGCGCGCGCCGCGTACCAGGCCGGCACGTCGGACAGGCCCGCGTAGCGGATCTTCCCGGCCCGCACGAGGTCGTCGAACGTGCGGACGACTTCCTCGGCGGGGGTGATGCGGTCCCAGGTGTGCAGCAGGTACAGGTCGATGTAATCGGTGCGCAGTCTGCGCAGCGACGCGTCCACCGCGCGCACCATGTTCTTGCGGCCGTTGCCCCCGGCGTTGGGGTCCCCCGGGGTGGTGCTGTTGTAGCTGTACTTGCTCGTCAGCACGATGCGATCCCTCCCGCCCCGCTCCGCGATGAACTTCCCGAGCAGCGTCTCCGCCGTGCCGTAGGTGTAGAGGTCCGCGGTGTCGATGAAGTTGCCGCCCGCGTCCAGGTACCGATCGAACAGCGCCCGGGAGACTTCATCCGTCGAACCCCAGATGCCGCCATAGGGCCCGTCCTTTCCAAACGTCATCGTGCCCAGCGAGAGGGGGCTGACCCGCAGTCCCGAACGGCCCAACAGGTAGTAGCTCTGCATCGACATGGTGTGGAACTCCCTTTGCGGCGGATTCTTGACTGAACAATCCAGTTACAGGCATGCGAAGACGGCACAGCGGTCTTCGACGAAAGCGGGGGCGTTACTGGGCCTTGAGGCCCGCGATGGCGAAGTCCACGATGTCGCGGAGGGCCGCGGGGGGAAGTCCCGCCTTGGCGCTCACGCGCAGGCCCGCGGTGGTGGCGAGCAGGTAGTTCGCGGTGATGCGGGCATCCAGCCGGGGGTTGAGCTCCCCTTTCTGCTGGGCCTCGCGCACGGCGCGCGTCATCACTTCCGGACCGATGTTTGCCTTGAGCAGCGAGGCGACCTCCGGATCCGAGTGCGCCCGCTCCGTGGTGGCGTTCACCGAGAAGCAGCCCCGAGCGCGGACCTGCGGGCTGCCATTGGGGATGGTGAGGAGGAACTCCCGGATGGAAGCCAGGGGCGACGGCTTGGAGTGCAGGCGCTCCATCAGGTTGGCGCCGTACTCCGCCTGGTAGAGGCGCACGGCCTCCAGGTAGAGGCCGTGCTTGTCCCCGAAGGTGTCGTACATGCTCTGGCGCCCGATGCCCATGGCGCGCAGCAGGTCCTCCGTGGAGGAGGCCTCGTAGCCCTGCTCCCAGAACACGGCCATGGCCCGCCGGACGGCCTCCTCGCGGTCGAACTCTTTCGTGCGCGCCATGGGTGTTACCTAAGGATTCTGGACTGACCTGTCAAATGAATCGGCGTGGGGCTAGAAACCGGACGGGCGCTCCTTCGCGACGCCGGACGCGCGCTCCAGGGCGATGCCCACACGGCCCAGGGTGCCCTCTTCGAAGAGCTGGCCGATGAGCGTCACGCCGTGGGGCACGCGGCGTGGGGTGGCGAAGGTGGGCACGGGGCGCTTGGGGTCCGGAGCCCAGTCGCTGCGGGCCTTGGACACCTCCACGAAGCCGGTGCGCAGCGTGAGGGACGGGTGGCCGGTGTGGTTGGAGATGGTGAGGGCTTCGTCGCGCAGGGAGGGCACGAGCAGCACGTCCACCTGGGACATCACCCGGACCATCTCCTGGGCCACCTTGCGGCGCAGCCGGTCCGCCTGAACGAAGTCCACCGCGGACAGGAAGCGCGACTGGCGGAAGAGATTGGGCCACGCGTCGGGCACCTGCATCTTCAGCGCGTCCACGCCGTGGCTGAGCGTGAGTTCCTCGAAGGCGGCGGCGGCCTCCGCGAAGAGGATGACGTTGAGGGCGGAGTACGGCCAGTCGGGGAACTGCACTTCCACCGGGGTCATCCCCAGGCCCTTGAGCGTCTCCAACGCCGCGCGGTCCACGTCGGTGGCGGGGTTCTCCTTCATCCACGCAGGCACGTAACCCACGCGCAAACCCTTCACGCCCGCGGTCGCGTCGAAGTCGAGCTTCGCGTGCACGCTCGCCACGTCGCCCGCGTCCGGACCGTTGAGCGCGGCGAGCACCAGGAGCGAGTCCTCCACTCCGCGCGTCATGGGCCCCAGCTTGTCCAACGACCAGCACAGCGTCATCGCGCCGGTGCGCGGCACACGGCCGTAGGTGGGCCTCAAGCCCGTGATGCCACAGCGCATGGCAGGCGACACGATGCTGCCGCCAGTCTCACTGCCCAGCGAGAAGCCCACGAGTCCCGCCGCCGTCGCCGCGCCCGGCCCCGCGCTGCTGCCCGAGGAGCCCTCTTCCGGCAGCCACGGGTTCTTCGTCTCGCCGCCGAACCAGATGTCATTGAGCGCCAGCGCGCCCAGGCTGAGCTTCGCCACCAGCACGGCGCCTGCCTTGTGCAGCCGGTCCACCGCCGTGGCGTCCGTCGTGGGGACGCGGTCGCGGAAGGGTTCAGCGCCGTAGGTGGTGCGGATGCCCGCGGTGTCCACCAGGTCCTTCGCCCCCCAGGGGATGCCGTGCAGCGGACCCTTGTACCGGCCCGCCGCGATGTCCTTGTCCGCCTGACGGGCCTGGGCGAGCGCCAGCTCCGGCGTCAGGGTGATGACGCACTGGAGCTTCGGGTCGAAGCGCTTCAGTCGCTCCAGGTAGAGCTGCGTGAGGCGCTCGGACGTGATGGCGCGCGACTCCACCCAGCGGGACAGTTGCGTGAGCGGCGCGAAGGCGATGTCCTCGTCCTTCGTGGGCAGGGGCGTCTTCGCGTCCCGGCTCCGGACGAAGCGGGCCTTCGCGGGGCGTATCTCCCTTTGCCCCGGCAGCGTGGGGTTCCACTGCGAGGCGGGCGCCAGCGTGGGCTCCAGCGCGAGCTTGCGAGGTCCGGTGCGACGCTCATGCAGCGGGGCCATGGACACGCGCCAGTTGCCGGCGGCCTGAGTGCGCTCAGAGGGCGTGAGCTGGACCTGCATCAGCTTCTCCGCCTCCGCGAAGGTGGTGGGGCTGACCTCAGGTCCCACGGTGGGTCCGGCGCCGAAGGTGGGCGGTGCGCCGGCCGGCGCGGACGTGCCCGCGTCCGGGGCGGCGGAGACGGTGGTGCTCGCGAGTCCAATCACGGTGTGGGTCAGGAACTGCCGACGCGAGCTGGCCATGGCGCAACCTCACGAATGAAGCGGGGGGCGCCAGTGTGCCACCGCTTGAGTGCGGTGCACGTCGCGAAGGCGTCCAGCGGTCCGCGTGCCTGAAGGCTCGACAAGGAAAAGACACTGTCACCTGGGAGGATGACGACGGCGGCGACGGGTGCTGGCATCCTGCGGGGCATGGCTCGGAACAGCACCCTGACGGCGCGGTTGGGCTACATCGACACGCAGGCGACCTTCGTGCAGGCGGCGCTGCTCGCGGCGCATGGGGCCGGAGCACGGGCGGGCGGCTTCCGCGTGTCGGACGTGCGCTTCTTCTTCCTGCTCTTCACCAACTGGGTGGAGCACGACGTCACCCGGCCCTCGCAGGACATCGACCTCACGCAGGTACGGCGCACGCTGGAGCGGCTGGTGCGCGGCGGCCACGCGGAGGCCAGCACGGGCGCGGCGGTGAAGGGGCTGCCCCGGGGACGCCGGTACGTGCTCACCGGAGAGGGATTGGGTTCGCTGTCGGAGGGACTGGCCGCGCGCGAGCGGGCCCCGCTGGAGGAAGCGCTGTTCGTGGTCTGCTTCGCGGCGAGCTACCGCGACGCGGTGCTGTCCCGGGTCGAGGGGCGCGCGCGGGCCCCGTCTCCGGCGGTGCGGCGCCGCGTGGAGCGGGCGTTGGATCCGCTGCGACTCTTGAGGGAGGCCCAGCGCACCTCGGCCGCGGTGCTCGCGGACCTGGAGGAGCGGGTGGAAGCAGGGCTTCGGTATGAGGCGAAGGCCCGCGAGGCCCTGGCCCGCGCGGAACCCGAGGCCGACGTGGTGCGCGCCCTGGAGGCCGCGGGCTCCTACCAGTTGCACCGGGTGCGACCGCTGGGCGAGGTGCTGCTCGCGTTGCCGGAGGACCTGCGCAAGTTCGAGCTGACCGAAGGCATGGGCCTGCGCTCGCGGCTGCTCTTCGCGCCCCTGGCGGAGCGGGCACGGGCGGAGCACTCGGTGCTGGAGCGACTGGAGGCGCGGCTCACCGCCAGCAAGGCGGCGCCAGGGTGAGCCGGGCCGGGAGCTACCGCAGCTCGCCGGAGAGGCGCGAGCCCAGGGCCAGCGCGAGGCCGTCCTCGATGAGGCCCGCGAGCAGGTTGGGCACCTTCAGCTTGTCCGACGCGAGCGTCCGGAAGCCGTAGAAGAAGTAGCTGGAGGCGATGGCCGCCGCCGCGCCCACGAGGGCCAGCCCGACCTTGGCGCCCTTGCGCTCGCGCGACACGGCGGCGCCGGTGATGGCCCCCGCGATGATGCGGCCCGCGATGACCTTGGGGTTGATGCGCGGCAGCGCCCTGGGCGACTTGTCCGCCACCATCTCACCAAACGCCATCAGCCCCAGCTTGTGGGCTGTCTTGCGCGACGTGAGGCCAGGCAGGGCCCGCTTGAGGACGCGGCTCGGCTTGTTCGACAGCGAGGCCGCGAGGAACGCGGGCGCTGTCAGGGTCCGCATGCCCGCAAGCACACCAAAACCCGCCGCCTTCCAGACATCATTGTTCGCTCGCATCTGTCCCAACCCCCATCCGGGCCCCTGGCGTTGAGCAGTGGGCCCCTGCTGGTGAAAAGAAGAGGGTGGGGGCGCGCCGTCCGTCTGGCCACCGGCGGGCAGGCGGGCACTCAGGCGATCCGTCGGTCGATGGGCTTCGGCAGGTTGTGCGCCACGAGCAATGCGCCGATGGCGGAGGCGAAGGTCCCCAGGGGCTGGGAGCCACGCAGGGGCAACAGGAATCCCGCCGCCAGCCCCAGGAACCCCAGCACCACGAACCCGCGCCGGGCCAGGAGCCGCTCCCGGGCCGTGTCCGCGATGGCGACCGCGAAGAGGTAGCCCAGGGCACTCGCGATGAACTGGATCCACGGCACCGCGGGCTTCACGACCCGCCAGAAGGGCCCGAAGCCCTCCTTCACGCGCGCCCAGAAGGTGGGGGGCGGCAGGGACGCCGGATCCATTCCCGCGAGGACGTCCACGCTGAGCCCTTCGAAGGAGGGGCCGTCATGCGAGACGAGGACGAACATCCCCTGGAACAGGGCCGCCACCGCCAGCACGAAGAACAGCTTCCCGCTCGGGGCCGGCGGCACGATGAAGTCGTCGAACTGGCGCAGGGTCTCCAGTCGTTCCGGAGAGATCTCCAGCGGATGCGGATAGGACAGGGCCAGCAGCGCCCGGGTGGCGGCGATGCCCACGGGCACGCCCTCTTCGTCCACCAGTCGGTTCACCCCGTCCTTCGCGAGGAGCGCATGCAGGACAGGCGCGAGCCTCTCCGGGTCCTCCGTCCGCGTCATCCGGTCGATGCAGGCATTGAGGGCCCCGACCTGGCGGCTGCTCGATTCGCTGGTGGCATCCGCCAGGGCCCTGTCGAACAGGGGCACGAGATCATCGACGGACGGCGGGGATGCGACATCGGCGTCGGAAGCGGAGTCAGGGGGCGGAGGGCTGGGCCGCGACTGCGTGCGCATGGCGGGACTCTACGCCAGGACGGGGACCGCCCGCCGCCGCTCCAGGTCCCCGCGGAAGCTCACCCTTCGGTGTTGCGCAGGAAGTTCGCCGTGTGGGCGAAGCGGTCCTCCAGGAAGCGGCGCAGGCCGCCCGTGACGCCCTGGCGGTCCATCGCCGTGTGCATGCAGCGCAGCCAGGCATCCCGCATCGCCATGTCCACCGGCACATGTCCGTGGCGCATGCGCAACCGGGGGTGCCCGTGCGTCGCGCTGTAGTGCTGCGGCCCGCCCAGCCAGCCCACCAGGAACATGCCGAAGCGCTCGCGCGTGCCCCGGTTCACCTTGCCCTGCGCATCCAGTTCGTGGACGTGCGCGAGCGCCGGCTCCTGCGCGTCCATCACGTCGTAGAAGGCCTCCGCCAGCGCGTGGACCGCCGCCTCGCCTCCCAGGCGCATGAAGGGCGTGTCCTCCAGCGTGGGGACCCAGTCATCCGACGACGGCGGCTTCAATTCGATGCTCATGGCTTCCTCGTCAGACCGCCCAGCGCTTCGGCCGGCGCTGGAGGGTCTTGAATCCCAATCCTTCACAGAACGCCTTGAAGCGCGCTTCCGGAACGCCCTTCCACTCCAGGTCCGCCAGCGACTTCGTGCCCGGCAGCGGGGCGTCCTCCACCAGGGTGGCCAGCGTCCGGTACAGCCGCGCGTCCTCGCGGTGCGCCTTCAGCGTCGCCGCCAGCTTGTCCGCCCCCCGGGGCTTCGCGGTCCACTCCGCCGCGCTGTCCGGAATGGCCTCCAGGTTTCCATACGCCTGGAGCACCGTCGCCGCGCCCTTCGCGCCGAAGCCCGGCAGGCCGGGGATGCCGTCCGCGTCGTCGCCCATCAGCGCCAGCAGGTCCGGGATGCTCTGGGGCGCCACGCCCAGCTTCGCCTTCACCGCTTCGGCGTCCATCACCTTCTGTTGCCGCCGGTCCACCTGCACCACGTGCTGGCCTCGCACGCACTGGCCCAGGTCCTTGTCCGGCGTGAGCAGCCGCACCTGCTCCACCTCGCCAGCGAAGCGTGCCGCCCCCGTGGCGAGCGCGTCGTCGGCCTCATGGTCCTTCATGGACCACACCCGCACGCCCAGCGCCTCCACCGCGTGCTCCACCAGGTCGAACTGCGCGCGCAGCTCTGGAGGCACGCCCTCGTCGCCCTTGTAGCCGGCGAACAGCGCGTTGCGGAACGAGCGGATGGGGTTGTCGAACGCCACCGCGATGTGTGTCACGGCCTCGGTCTCGTCGTGCAACAGCGCGAGCAGGGAATCCATCACCCCCGCCGTGGCCTTCACGTCGCGCCCGTCCGGGGTGGTGGTGCCCGGCCGGGGCGAATAGTGGGCCCGGTACAGCTCATACGTGCCGTCCACGAGGTGCAGGCGCATGTTCCCCCTCTAGCGTCCCTTCCGCCCCGCGACCAGCGGCCCGTGCGACCGGACAGCCGGGGACGAAGGGGCGCGACTTCTCCCGCCTGTGCGCCTCGTTCCCTACACGACGCCTGTCAACCCCCTTGGCCAGCAAGCCTGTCGGGAATGGAGCACCGATGCCGAGTGGACGGACGGCCCCCATTTTCTGACCGACTCCCCCTGGGCCGCCGGTGCGTCCCAGCATTCCAACCACCCGGCTTGAGGTGACCCATGCGCCCGAAGCTGTTCGCCGCTGCCCTGCTCTGCTTCGCCACTGTTGGCTGTGCAGGCAAGCAGGTGATTACGACCGCCACCCATCAGCAACGCGTCCAGGCCGAAGCGGCGCTGCGCTCGGCTGAGAACTCGCAGGCACCGAACATCCCGGAGGCCGCCCGACATCTGGAGTTCGCCCGGCAGCAGATCTCCGACGGAGAGCGGTTGATCCAGGAAGGTGAGCAGGAGGCGGCGGAGCTGCGCTTCCGTCAGGCCGCGGCGGACGCGGACCTGGCGTCGGCGCTGGCCCGCGCGGTGCCCATGCAGAACGAGGCGCGGCGGACCTCCGAACAGCTCGATTCGTTGCGTCGTGGTCAGCCTTGAGGTCCATCCCCTTTTGTCTGTGAGGAGAGCGTCATGCAGCGTTGGAAATTTGGATGGTTGGCATTCGCGGGAGCCTCCGCG
The DNA here is from genome assembly GCF_026626765.1 of Corallococcus sp. bb12-1. Taxonomy (NCBI): domain Bacteria; kingdom Pseudomonadati; phylum Myxococcota; class Myxococcia; order Myxococcales; family Myxococcaceae; genus Corallococcus; species Corallococcus sp. bb12-1. The sequence goes on from NZ_JAPNJZ010000001.1 coordinate 1,039,366, forward strand.
CTCACGGTGGGGTGCGCGCACAGTTCGGCGCCCAGTGAGCTGACCGCGGCACGGACGGCGTACCACGACGTGTCCCGCAGTCCCGAAGGCCGCGAGCGTCCCGCGGACGTGGCGGCGGCCCGCGCGGCGCTCCAGGAGGCGGAGAACGAGTACGCGGAGAGCGACGGTTCGGTGAAGACCCGGTCGCTGGCGTACGTGGCCCTGCGCAAGGCGGAGATCGCGGAGGCCCGCGGACAGGCGGACCTGGCAGCTCAGCAGCGGGCCCAGTCGGAGCAGGCCCTGCGTCAGCAGCAGGAGGCGCGCGCGCAGACGCTCACGAAGCAGCAGGAAGAGGACCGCGCGAGGTACGAACAGCAGCGCCAGCAATACGACCAGGAGCGGCAGCAGTACGACGCCCAGCGCCAGCAGGAAGCCGAACGCCTGCGGACGGCGGATGCGCAGACGCGTCAGCAGCAGGAGGCGGAAGCGCAGCGGATGGCCCAGCTCAACCAGGAGTTGCAGCAGCGCACGCAGCAACTGGAGCAGGAGCGCCAGGCGCGGCTCCAGGCTGAACAGCGCGCGTCCACGGCCTTGACTCAATTGCAGGACAAGGACGTGAAGGTGCGGGAAGAGGCGCGCGGCACGGTGGTGACGCTGTCGGGGAGCGTGCTCTTCGCGACGAACGCGACGGACCTGCTGCCCGCGGCAAGAGACCGGCTGAGTGACGTGACCACGGCGCTCAAGGAGTCCAAGAACCCGCTGCTCATCGAGGGCCACACGGATTCGCGTGGCACGGAGGGCTACAACGAGGAGCTGTCGGAGCGCAGGGCGCAGAGCGTGCGCAACTTCCTCATCAACCAGGGTGTGCCTTCGGACCGCATCAAGATCCGGGGCATGGGTGAGGACCGGCCGGTGGCGAGCAACGCCACGGCGGAGGGCCGCGCCAACAACCGCCGCGTGGAGATCGTGGTGGAGCGCAACGTGGCGGGCGCGCAGCCTTCGCGTTCGGGGGGCGTCGGCGGCAGCGGCGCGCAGCAGCCGGGCGAGGGCGATAAGGAAAGCGGCCAGAACGCGCAGCCCGGCGGCATGGGCGGCAGCGGGACGGAGCCGAAGCCGCACGGCGCGGGCATCGACCACCAGGACCCGGCCCCGGATCAGGGTACCGGCGGCAGCGGCGCGCAGAAGCAGGTGCCCGAGCAACCGCAGGACCATGGGGAGTGACGCCGCTTCGCGGCCCTTGAGCTAGAACCCCAGGTCCCCATCCCACGAGGGTGGGGACCTTTTTCGTCCGCGCTTCGCACGCGCGTGACCCGAGGGAGCGCGTTACCTTTGAAGTCCGGCCCCGCCATGTCGACCGACAAGTCGCCCCTCCTGCTCACCACCGAGCGCCTGCACCTGATGCTGCTGCCCCCCGACGCGGCGGAGCGCGTGCTCACGTACCACCTGGCCAACAAGCAGCACCTGGGGCCGGTGTCACCGGACCGGCCGGCGACCTTCTTCTCCACCGCCTACTGGCGCACGCGCCTCGCGCAGGACCGCGAGGACTTCCGCCATGACATCTCCCTGCGCGTGTTCCTGCTGCCACGGGGTCAGCCCATCTCCCTCTCCCCCGTGCTGGGCAGCGTCGCGCTCACGCACATCCGGCGGGGGCCCCTCCAGGCCGCGGACATCGGCTACGGACTGGACCACCGCCACGAGGGCCAGGGGCTGATGACCGAGGCCCTCCAGGCCGTCTGTGATTACGCCTTCGGTGCCATGGGCCTGCACCGCGTCCAGGCCAGCCACCTGCCGGAGAACCTGCGCAGCGCCGCCGTGCTGCGCCGCCTGGGCTTCGTCGTGGAGGGCTACGCTCGCGACTTCCTGCTGCTCGACGGCAGGTGGCGCGACCACGTGCTCACCTCGCTCGTGGCCGCCCCCGAACCCGGGGTGCGCGGCGGTCCCTGAGCCAGACACCGGGGCGTGGTGCGCGGGGCCCGCCCTTGCCGGCCTGTCCTCGCATCAACGACGCTTCGAGGCATGCGTCTCCAGCCCGTGCTGTTCGCCGTGATGCTGTCCGCGTGTGCCTCCCGGGGGTCTGTCTTCTTCACATCTCCCACGGCCAGGGTGGATCCCTCCAGTCCCTCCACGGACTACGGCACCGCGCATCCGTTCCTGTTCATGGACTCAGCGCAGGATGGACGATGGCTTCTCTCCTGCCAGGCGAGAACGGACACCGACGGCAATGGGCGGATCCAGATCTTCTTCGGCAACCACGGTGAAATCTTTGGAGACGCGGTGCGTATGTACCTCTTCCTGGAGCCAGGAGCGGGCATCCCCATTGACGCGCTGCTCGCCACGGACCCCACGGGGCGATTCCTCGCCCTGGTGCGGAACGGAACGTTGCTTCTCCTCGACCTGGAGACCCGCGAAGAGAAGGAGCTGGCCTCGAAGGTGGCGACCGACCCGGCGAGTCCCGAGCCCCCCGTCCGCGCCAGCTTCTCCCGGGACGGTCGGCAACTCCTCTTCCTCCGTCCCGAAGGAAGCAGGTCCGTCGCTGTCGTGCGCGACCTGCGCGAAGGAACCGAGCGCGTGCTCGACGCGGGAAGAGGACGCATCGAACAGGCCGTACTGACGCCCTCCGGCCACTGGGCGGTGCTCGACCTGGTGGAGGACGACGACCCGGAGCAGCCCTGGACCCAGCAGAACCCCATGTTCGCGAACAACGCAGGGTGCCTGGGGCCGGTCCTGTCCAGTTCGTCCTTCAGCGGGCATGGCGGCACGTCCATCCGCCGCTTCCGCCGGGTGGACGGAGGCCCCTTCGTCCAGGGCAACGACGTCCTCCACCCCCTGGGGAGAGGCATGCTGCGCCGCGCTCCGGACAGCTCCATCGTCTTCGAAGACGCGGAGGGACGGCGGGAGACCTGGGTGCCCGCGAGCTGCGACGCGAAGCTGTTGCACGTGGACGAAGCGCGCCAGCAAGTCCTGGTGGCCTGCAACACGAGGCAGATCATGGTGCCCCTGGAGCTGCACGGCGCCAGGGTCCATCAGTCACTCGGCTGGCAGACGACCCTCGCGACCTTGATGAGTCGTGGCACCGACTCCGGACGCGATGGCCGGCTGGTCTTCACGGAGGTTGAATCCAAGACCCAGCCCAACACGTGGCTGACGCTCGTCATCGACATGGAGCGGCGCACCGCGCAGCCCCTACCCCCACGGACGCTGGTGACGTCCCTGGGCGCGCTCGCGCTGCTGCAGGAGGTCCGCTCCAGGCCCGAAGACACGTGGACGCAGCGACTGTGGCTGTGGAACGCGGAGACGCAGGAGCAGAGCGTCGTGAGCGAGTCGGAAGACTTCGGCCAGTACAAGGCAGGCGACACGGTGCTCATCATGGACAAGTGGATCGACCTGCGCACGGGCCGCGTGCTGGGCGAAGTCGAGCACGCTCCCATGGCCATCGACACCTGGGGACGGGCTCTGCGCCCCAGTCCCTCTTCGGTGGTGGAACGGGGCAAGCCCCTCATCGGCCCCGTGCGGTGGGAGCCCGCGTTGAAGGCCCCCATCCCCACGCCACCAGCGCCCCTGAAAGCCCCCTAACGCGAGGGCGCCCGCACCTTCGGCGCCGGGGCAGGAACCACCGGCGCCAGGTTCGCGTCGAACCAGTCCAGCGTGCGCAGGAACCGGTCCTTCTGGTGTTCAGGCTTACGAAAGCCGTGGCCCTCGTCCGCATAGATGACGAGCTGGGTCTTCACGCCCAGCGCCTTGAGCGCCTTGTGGAACTCGTAGCTCTGCGACGCGGGCACCTCCACGTCCCGCTCGCCGTGCAGCAGCAGCGTGGGCGTGCGCACCTGCTTCACCCCATTGATGGGTGACGAGCGCGTGTACACCTCCGGCTCGTCGTACACCGACGCGCCGAAGTACGGCAGCATCCACGTGTCGATGTGATTCGTGCCGTAGTAGCTCTGCCAGTTCGCGATGCCCGCGCCCGCCACCGCCGCCTGGAAGCGCTGCGTCTGCGTCACCGCCCACATCGCCAGGAAGCCGCCGTAGCTCCACCCCGTGATGCCCTGCCTCGCCGGGTCCACCGGCGCCGACCCAAGCACCGTGTCCACGCCGGCCAGCACGTCGCGGAAGTCGCCGTGGCCGAAGTCGCGGCGGTTGGCCTGCACGAACGCCTCACCCTGGCCATAGCTGCCCCGAGGGTTGGGCAGGAACACCGCGTAGCCCCGCGCCGACAGCAACACCGTCTGCGGGCTGAACGTCGGCGTGATGCCCGCCGCCGGCCCGCCGTGCACCACCGTCACCATGGGCACCTTGCGGCCCTTCACCTCCGCGGAGCCCGAAGGCAGCACCAGCCAGCCCTGCACCTAGAGCCCGTCGCTCGTCCACGTCACGCTGCGCACCTCCCCCACCGACACCCGCACGGACGCGTTGAGCCGCGTCGCCTGCGTCCACGCCCCCACCGGCCCCGTCCACACCTCCGGCGGCTGCGTGAACGTGTCGCGCACCACCGCGCTCGTCACGCCGTCGCGCGCCAGCGACACCGTCACGTGCTCCGGGCCCTTCCACAACACCGTGAGCTCCGCTGACTTCGGGGACAGCGCCACCAGCGCGGACTCCCCCTGCACCTGCGCCGCGAACACCAGCCGCTCCGCCGTCGGCCAGAACAGGTCCGTGGCGGACGCCTTCACCCCGTCCGTCAGGTTGCGCGCGGGCGGCACCTTGCCCCCGAACACCGCCTTCTCCCCGGGCCGCACCTTGGCTGCCAGCCGCTCCGGCACCGACACCACCCACACGTCTCCGCCCGTGTTGCCCTCGTCGCTCATCAGCCCTTCGATGAACGCGAGCTGCCTGCCATCCGGGCTCCACGCGGGCTCCGCCACCTGCCACGTGGGCGCGTGCAACAGCGACGTCTCCCCGGTCACAGCCTCCACCGCGTACACGCGGGCGACCCACCAGTTCGCATCCCCCGGCGGCGGCGCGGCCGTGAGCGCCACGCGGGCCCCGTCCGGGCTCCACGCGTACTCGTAGACGAACAGGCCCGCGGGCGACACGAAGCGCAGCTTCGCGTCCTCCACCAACACCACCGCGAAGCGCTTCACCGGCGAGGACTCCCGCACCACGCCCGTCTCACGCGCCGCCGGCCCCAGCGGCCCCTGCGCGTCCTCCGCGCCTTCGATGACCAGCACCCCCACCGACTTGCCGTCCGGTGACCACTTCGGCGTGGCCAGCACGCCCTTCACCGTCGTGAGCCGGCGCGCGGGCACGCCCGTCCCCGTCGCGTCCGCCACGTAGAGCTGCCGCGCCGTGCCCTCCCCCGCCGTGGACAGGAACGCGAGCCGCCTGCCATCCGGACTCCACGCCAGCGAGCCTTCCGCGCACGGCACACCGTCCGGCGACGCGGTGACGCGCAAGGGGGGCCGCTCCGGATGCGCCCGCTCCAACACCTGGAGCCGCGTGGCCTCCGCGCGAGCGCCCTCCGTCACCGGCACCGACTCCACCCAGGCCACCCGCGCGCCGTCCGGCGACAGCGCCACCTGCTTGATGCGCACCGTGCGCTGGAGCGCGTCGTAGACCGCGCCCGGCTCCGGACGCGCGGGCACGGCCGGGGGCGGCACCGCACCGGCCGAAAGCGCGCTCCACAACAGGCACCCCACCACCAGGCCCAGGCTTCCCGCTCGCATCGACCGCCTCCGCGAAGAACCGCGGCGGCGGAGTGTAGCGGAAAGCCCCCGGGCCCCACTGCCTGGCTCAGTGAAGCAGCTCCGGCAGCATGGGCAGCCCGTGGAAGAAGCGCCGCCCACTCTCGAAGCGGTGGTGGAAGGTGACGCGCTGATGCAGGTACAGCCGCGCCATCTCCTCCTCGCCGTAGGCGCGGAAGAACGCGGCGCGCGCTTCGTCACACGCCCGCTCGTACTCCACGCACAGCGCCTCCCAGTCCTCCGGGGGAATGTCCCCCTCCGGCCAGCCCTCCCCCGTGAGGCCGTACTCGCGCTCCATCGCGTCCAGCTCCCCGGCCCGCATCCGCACGCGCGGATCCTCCGCGATGGCCTCGTCCGCCATCGCCGTCAGGATGTGCGCCACCAGGAAAAATCCCGCGTCCGGCGGCACCGCCCCCGCGTCCCGCGCGCCCCGGAACGTCACCAGCAACTGCGCGTCCATCGCCTCGCCGCCCAACTCCGTCAGCTTCGCCGCCAGCACCCGCCACCGGGCCTCCGTCTCGCGAGCCTCCCGCCGCATCCCGTCCAGCTCCTGCTCACCCATCTTCTTCATGGTGTCCTCTCCCATCCCGCGAAGGTCCCCTCACCACGAAGGTTCCCATCCCGGTCTGACGCGTGGGCCCCGCAAAGCGTGCTGTCCCTGTTTCCCGGGACGTCCCGGCCCGTCCGCTGCCGGACGCGGGGCGGCGCGGCCGTCGCTTGGAGGACGCGCAACCCCGCTTCCGGGGACAGGCGACCGGCGGATTCCGCGCTGTGCGGAGGACGAACCGGGCACGCGGCGATTGCCTGCCGCGAACAGGTCCGGAGCAGCGCCGGATGTCACCCGCCGGACACCTGGCCCGGATGCGACCCCGGCGCACACACTTGGGCAACGAGGACGGTTGCCGTCAGGCGAGGGATGTCGCATCCGCAGGACACGGGCCCGAGCACGGTGGCCCCCGTTGGGGAGTCGAACCGGTGGCTGAACCCGAAGTCAGGCTGGAGCTGCGTTCCCAGGTCACGCTGCGCACGGTGCTCACCGTGTGCCTCACGGTGCTGGGGGTGATGATCCTGGCGACGCTCGTCGTCAAGACGCGCGTGGCGCTCACGCTCACGGGCATCGCGGCGCTGCTCGCCCTATCGCTGGAGCACGGCGTGTCGCGGCTGGAGAAGCGCGGCCTCAAGCGGTGGCTGGCCATCGCCCTGGTGCTGCTGGCGCTGTTCGTGGCGGTGTCCGCGCTGGGCCTGCTGGTGATTCCGGACCTGGTGGAGCAGGTGGACGCGCTCGTCACCCAGTGGCCGACGTTGTGGAAGCAGGTGCGCGGCACCGGCATCCTGCGCGCGCTCAACCAGCGGCTGCACAGCCTGGGCTGGAATGAGCGCCTGGAGGAAGCCACCCCGGCGCTCGCCGGCCCGCTGCCCGCGCTCCTGATGAGCGCCATTGGCGGCGTGGTGGGCCTGTTGGGTGGCATGCTCACCGTGTTCTTCCTGGTGGTGTTCATGCTGGTGTTCGGCGGCGGCGTGCTCAAGCGCCTGCTGGAGCTGACCCGGCCCGACCACCGCATGCGATACGTGCGCGTGCTGCACAACATCTACACCGCGACGGGCGGCTACCTGTCCGGCATCACCCTCATCTGCGCCGTCAACGCCACGCTGACCACCACGATGCTGGCCGTGCTGGGCCTGCCCTTCTACCTGCCCCTGGGGGTCGCGAGCGGCTTCTCCAGCCTCGTGCCCTACGCGGGCCCCATCATCGCGGGCGGCTTCATCACGCTGCTCACGCTCGTCACGGGCGGCGCGTGGAAGGCGCTGGCGGTGTTCGTCTACTTCCTGCTGTACGGCCAACTGGAGGGCAACGTGATGGCGCCGCTCATCTTCAAGCGCACCGTGCACGTGAATCCCCTGCTCACGCTCCTGGCCGTCCTCTTCTGTGTGGAACTGGCCGGTATCGTCGGCGCGGTGGTCGCGGTGCCCGTGGCCGCCACGGTGCAGATCATCCTCCGGGAAGTCCTCCTCTTCCGTCAGGAGCGCCGCGAGGCGGCGGTGCTTCCCGTGGAGTCCTGATGGCCTCGCCGCTCCAGTTCCTGCTCACCCACGGCTCGGGACCGCTCATCTTCCTCGTGCTGGTGGCGGGAGGACTGGGGCTGCCGTTCCCGGAGGACATCGTCCAGCTGGCCGCGGGCGTGCTCGCGCACCGGGGCCTGATGCCGCTGTCCGCGGCCCTGGCCCTGTGCTTCCTGGGCGTGCTGTGCGGCGACACCGTGCTCTTCCTCACGTCCCGGCGTCTGGGGCAGGCCCTGTACACGCACCCGCGCACCCGCCGCCTGTTCCCCCCCGAACGCCGCGCGCGCATCCAGGGCCTGTACGCGAAGCATGGTTCGCGCGTCGTCTTCGTCGGCCGCTTCATGTCCGTGCTGCGCGTGCCGGTGTTCGCCATGGCCGCGGCCGAGGGCATGCCCCTGCGCCGCTTCCTCTTTTGGGACGGACTGGCGCTGTGTCTGAGCTCCCCCCTGGTGGTGCTGTTGGGCTACGTGGGCTCCGCCAGCGTGGACCGCGTGGCGAAGGGCGTGGGTCAGGTGGAGCACTTCATCGCGCTGGGGGGCGTGGCCGCGCTGCTGATCATCCTGGGCGTGCGCCACGTGCGCGAGCGCCAACGCGACCAGGCCCCTGCCTGACGGAGCGGTCCTGTTCACCCCCCCTGAGAGGAAGCAAGCAAGCGCACACTCCACATGCGGAGGCGCGGCACCTTCCACACGGTTTCGATATCTACTGCACGTGTTCCCTGACCTGGACACACCGGGAACACCGCCTCGCATCGCCCGGGTTGGGTGAAGACCCAGGCTCGCGCCTCCCGAGGAGACATGGAACAGGACAGCATCACGCAGGGCGGCGGGTCAGGGGGATTGATGTCCCCTGGAGCCCCGATGGACTGGCTTTCCGGAGGCGGTGAGATGGGCGGGCTCATCCGCTCCATGGACTGGTCGAGGACGCCGCTCGGCCCGGTGGAGACCTGGCCGCAGAGCCTGCGCACGACGGTCAGCCTGTGCCTGTCCTCCACGTTTCCCATCCTCATCGCGTGGGGGCCGGAGCGCGTTCAAATCTACAACGACAGCTACCGGCCCATTTGCGGCGCCAAGCATCCGGAGTCCATGGGGCAGCCCTTCCGCGACTGCTGGGCCACGGCGCTGCCGGTGGTGGGCGGAGCCTTCGACAAGGCGGGCGCCGGCACGGGTTCCTACATCGAGAACCAGCGCATGCTCCTGGACCGGTACGGCTACCTGGAGGAGGCCTTCATGACCTTCTCCTTCAGCCCCATCCGCGACGAGTCCGGCACCGTGGGCGGGCTCTTCCACCCCATCACCGAAGTCACCGAGAAGATGCTCAGCGCGCGGCGCACGCAGACGCTGCGCGAGCTGTCCGCGCTGCTGGGCAAGGTGAAGAGGGTGGAGGACATTGGCGCCGCGCTGCCGCAGCTCCCGCCGGACGCGGCGCTCGACGTGCCCTTCCTGCTGTTCTACCGCCGCGACGAGGCGCGCGCCGGGGTCCGGCTCGTGGGCGCCATGGGCCTGCCCCGGGGCAGCGCGTGGAGTCCGGAGGAGGCTGGGCTGGACGGGCCATGGCCCTTCGCGGTCGGCACCGGGCCGGAGCCCCGCACGGTGCACGTCCCGGGCGCGACGCGTCAGGGCGTGACGTGTGGCCCGTACGAGGATGCGCCCGTGCACGCGCGCGTGCTGCCGCTCATCCCCGCCGGCATGACGGAGCCCTTCGGCTACCTGGTGGCGGGCGTGAGTCCCCGACGCGCGATGGACGACGCCTACCGGGGTTTCTACGAGCAGTTGCAGAGCACCCTCACCACCGCGGTGGTGAACGTGCGCGCCCATGAAGCGGAGGCGCAGCGCCTGGAAGCCCTGGCCGCCATCGACCGGGCGAAGACGGCGTTCTTCTCCAACGTGTCGCACGAGTTCCGCACGCCGCTCACGCTCATCCTGGGCCCGCTGGAGGAATCGCTCGCGGACACCGTCAACCCGCTGCCGCCCGCCCAGCTCGCGCGCCAGGAGCTCACCCACCGCAACGCGCTGCGCCTGCTCAAGCTGGTCAACTCGCTGCTGGACTTCTCCCGCATCGAGGCCGGGCGGGTGAAGGCGAACTTCCACCCCACGGACCTGGGACGGCTCACCGAGGACCTGGCCAGCGTCTTCCGCTCCGCGATGGAGAAGGCGGGCCTCACGTACACCGTGGAGGTGACGGACGTGGGCGAGCCCGTCTACGTGGACCGGGACATGTGGGAGAAGGTTGTCCTCAACCTGCTCTCCAACGCCTTCAAGTTCACGCTCCAGGGCAGCGTCACGGTGGGGCTTGGGCGTGACGGGGACCGGGTGCGGTTCACCGTGCGCGACACCGGCACCGGCATCCCGGAGGCGGAGCTGCCGCGCGTGTTCGAGCGCTTCCACCGCGTGGAGACCTCCCGGGGACGCACGCACGAGGGCACCGGCATCGGGCTGGCGCTCATCCAGGAGCTGGTGAAGCTGCACGGCGGCACGCTGGGCGTGTCGAGCGTGGAGGATGCGGGCAGCACCTTCTTCGTGGAGATGCCGCTGGGAAGCGCGCACCTTCCGGCGGAGCACGTCCATCAGGCGCGGGGCGACGCGCACGCGGGCAAGCTGTGTTCCGCCTTCAGCGAGGAGGCCCTGCGGTGGCTGCCGGACGCGCTGGACGTCCCCCCGCTGTCGGTGCCGGAGCAGGCCACGCGCGTGGACTCCAGCACGGCGCTGGGCAGTCTGGGCGCGGGGCTCGCGCCGCCGCCGGGACGCGGGCGCATCCTCGTCGCGGACGACAATTCGGACATGCGCGCGTACGTGAGCAGCCTGCTGGCCCCCCAGTGGGACGTGCGCGCGGTGGCGGATGGCGAGGCGGCCTTCGAGGCGGCGCTCGCGTCCCCGCCGGACCTCATCCTGAGCGACGTGATGATGCCCCGGCTGGACGGCTTCGGCCTCTTGAAGAAGCTGCGCTCGGACGCGCGCACGCGCGGCATCCCCTTCGTCCTGCTGTCGGCGCGCGCGGGCGAAGAAGCGCGCATCGAGGGCCTCCAGGCCGGCGCGGACGACTATCTGGTGAAGCCCTTCTCCGCGAGGGAATTGCAGGCGCGGGTGGACAGCCAGCTCCAGTTGGGACGCGCGCGCCAGCAGCTCTCCGACTTCTTCATGCAGGCCCCCGCGGCCATGTGCGTGATGACGGGCCCGGAGCTGGTCTTCACGGTCATCAACCCGATGTTCGCGGGCCTGATGGGCCGGGACATGCTGGGCAAGCGGGCCCGCGATGCCCAGCCGGAAGGGGGCCACGGCGTCCTGCTCAAGCACCTGGAGGACGTCTTCCACACGGGCCAGCCCTTCGTGGGCCGAGAGGTGCCGGTGCGGCAGCCGGACGGCCGGGGCGGTCTGAAGGAGCTGCTGGCGGACGTGGACATCCACCCGCAGCGCGACGGGGAGGGCCACATCCAGGGTCTGCTCGTCGCCGTGCAGGAGGTCAGCGAACAGGTCCGCGCGCGAAAGCAGTTGGAGGCCCTTACCCACGACCTCCAGAGCGCCCTCACCTCGCGGGACACCTTCCTGGGCGTGGCGTCGCACGAGCTGAAGACGCCCGTCGCCGCGCTGATGCTGAACCTGGAGGTGACGCGCCGCCGCCTGTCCCCCACGCGCGACGAGCCCCTGTCACCCGCGAGGATGACGGCGGCGATGAACACGGCGCTGCGGCAGGTGGAGCGGCTGGCGCGGCTGGTGGACGAACTGCTGGACGTCTCCCGCATCCAGGCCGGCAAGCTGGACTTCCACCTGGAGGAGAGCGACCCGGCGGAGCTGGTGCGCGAGGTCGTCGAGTCCTTCCAGGAGCAGTTGGCTCAAGTCCACTGCGTGGTGGAGCTGCGGGTGACGTCCGGGGCGCGCGTGTGGTGGGACCGCTCGCGCATGGAGCAGGTGCTGGTGAACCTGCTGTCCAACGCCATCAAGTACGCGCCCGGTCAGCCCATCCGCATCGAGGTCGCGCCGCACGACGGACAGCTGGCCATCCGCGTCGCGGACTCCGGCCCCGGCATCCCCCGTGAGCACCAGGACCGCGTCTTCGAGCGCTTCGAGCGCGGCGGGCCGCCCCGCTCCGTGCACGGGCTGGGGCTGGGGCTCTTCATCGCCAGCCAGATCGTCCAGGGCCACCACGGCCAGCTGCGCCTGGACAGCGCCGCGGGCCAGGGCGCCACCTTCACCATCGAGCTGCCGCTGCAACCCCAAGCCCGGGCCTGAGGCGGCAGCGGCCCGCCTCAGTGCGCGACGCGCGGGGGCTTCTTCTCCTCGGGCCGGATGTTCTGGTTCCAGTGGAAGAGGTTGGTGGGATCGTAGAGGTTCTTCACCTCCACCAGCCCCGCGTAGTTGTCGCGGTAGGTCGCCTGCACGCGCTCCTGGCCCTCCTCCATCAAGAAGTTCACGTAGGCGCCGCCCGAGGAGTAGGGGTGCAGCGCGTCGTAATAGGCCTTCGTCCAGTCGGTGATCTCCGCCGCCCGCTCCGGCGAGGGATCCACTCCGACGATGACCTCCGACCAGCGGACGTCGCGGTAGCTGAAGGCCGTGTCCTTCGGGCCCACCCGGTGCGCGGCCCCGTCCATGGGGTAGAGGTGCATGGTGGACTGCATCGACGGGAGGCGTTCGGCGAACTCCACGTGACGCGCGATGGCTTCGTCGCCCAGCTCACGCACGAAGTCCGCGCGCCAGTACCATTGCAGCCCCGGTGGGTAGAGCGCGTCGAAGGCGGTCTGCAACATGGGGAAGGGCATGGGTTGCACGCCATACAGCGCGGGCTTGAGTGCTCGCACGGGCGCGAACAGCGCGTCCGCCTTCGCGGGGTCCCCGGTGTAGCACCACACCACACCGCACATCTTCTTGAGGTGCAGCTCCTCCGGGAAGGGAGGCGCGGGCGGCACGGTCATGAAGGCGAAGAAGCCGTTGAGGTCCTCGGGCGCGTTCGGCAGGAATTCGCGGTACCAGCGCATCACCTCCGCCGCGCGGTCCAGGGGCCAGAGCGTGGGGCCGGCGATGACGGTGTCCACCGGACAGGCCCGGAAGAGGAACGACGTCACCACGCCGAAGTTGCCGCCCCCGCCGCGCACCGCCCAGAACAGGTCCGGGTACTTCTCCGCGCTGGCGGTGACGAGCCGCCCGTCGGCGAGCACCATGTCCACGGCGAGCAGGTTGTCGATGGTGAGGCCGAAGCGGCGCGTGAGGTGGCCCATGCCGCCCCCCAGCGTGAGTCCGGCCACCCCCGTGGTGGAGATGATGCCGGAGGGCACGGCGAGTCCGAAGGCATGGGTGGCGTGGTCCACGTCCGCCCAGACGGCCCCGCCCGCAACCCGCACCGTGCGCGCCTCGGGGTCCACCCGCACGCCGCGCATGTTCGACAGGTCGATGGCCAGCCCGTTGTCGCACAGCGCCAGGCCGCCGCCGTTGTGTCCGCCTCCGCGCACGGACAGCTCCAGCTTCCGCTCCCGGGCGAAGTTCACGGAGGCGATGACGTCCGCCGCGTCCGCGCACCTGACCACCAGGGCCGGGTGCTTGTGGATCATCCCGTTGTAGAGCTGGCAGGCCTCCTCGTAGCCAGCGTCCCCCGGCTGGAGGAGTGTTCCCCGCAGCCGCGCCCGGAAGGGTTCCACGCTGTCGGGCGTCAGCCCGGAGGGCGGTCCCGTGCCGCTCGTCGGAGTCGGACGTTGGGTTTCGACAGTCATGGGAATTCCTTCCTGGATGGGCTGGAGACGACACGGCGCCTGAATCAACGAATGCGCACGCCGCCAGCCGCTCGACATAAGGGGGCGACAGGGGGCTTCCAGGCACGCGCCGCCCGGCGGGAGCGGACGCAGCGCTCCGCCCCTCCGTCTCTCCCAGCGGACCTCCGCGGGCATCAGCCCGAGGCCACCTCCCGCAGGCTGTCCTCCACACCGGCGAGCAGCACGTCCAGGTCCGCGTCCGGGATGTTGAGCGCGGGCGCGATGTAGACGGTGTCGCCCAGCGGGCGCAGGTAGAGCCCCCGGCGGCGCGCGGCTTCGTACACGCGCCAGCCGCTGTTGGCGAAGTAGCCCCCGCCGCCCAGGTCCAGCGCGCCCACCATGCCCACGGCGCGCGGGCGCACGAGGCCGGGGATGGTGGCGGCCATGCGTTCAAAGGCGGCCTTCACGCGGGGCGCCTTGCGCTGGACCTGTCCCAGCACGTCCTCGTCGCGGTACACGGCCAGCACCTCGCGCGCCACGGCCGCGCCCAGCGGGTTGCCGCAGTACGAGTGCCCGTAATACAGCGCCCGGTCCTTCGCCCCCAGGAAGCCCGCGAAGATGCGCTCCGACGCGAGCGTGGCGCCAAAGGGCATCAGGCCGCCGCTCAGCGCCTTGGCCAGACACAGCAGGTCCGGCACCACGTCCGCCAGGTCCACCGCGAAGCGGGCGCCGGTGCGGCCCAGGCCGGTGAAGACCTCGTCGGCGATGAGGAAGGTGTCCACGTCGCGGGTGGCCTGACGCACCTCGCGCACGAAGTCCGGCGACGACATCCACATGCCCACCGCGCCCTGGATGACGGGCTCCAGGATGACGCCGGCGATGCCGTCCGGGTCCGCCTGGAGCGCCGCGCGCAGCTGCGCCAGGGCGCGCGCGTGTCCGCCCTCCTCCGCGGGGGACGGCACGTGCACCACGTCGAAGAGGAGCGGGCCGAACACGTCGCGGAACTCGGACACTCCGCCCACGCTGGTGGCGCCCAGCGTCTCGCCGTGGAAGGCGCCGGACAGGGTGATGAAGCGGGTGCGGCGGGGCCGGCCGTTCTGGGCCCAGTACTGCGCGGCCATCTTGATGGCCACCTCCACCGCGGTGCTGCCGTTGTCCGAATAGAAGACGCGCGACAGCTTCTGTTCCGCCGGCACGTCCGCGCGGTCCGCGCCGGGGGCCAGCGCGGTCAGTTCGGCGGCCAGGAGGGCGGCGGGCCCGTGGGTGATGCCCGCGAGCGAGGCGTGGGCCAGGCAGCCGAGCTGGTCGGTGAGGGCCCGCACCAGCCGGGGATGACGGTGTCCCAGGGTGGACACCCACCAGGAGCCGTTGGCGTCCAGGTAGCGCTGACCGTCGGCGTCATGGAGGTAGACGCCCTCCGCGCGGACGATGACCAGCGGGTCGGTGTCCGCGATGTACTGGGCCATGGCGGTGTAGGGGTGCCAGACGTGCTGCTTGTCCAGGCCGACGATGGCTGCCCGCTCCACGGTGTGTGCTCCTGACTGGGGGGATGATCCATGCCCCGGGTGACGCGCCGCGTGCCGTTCTGCCCTCCTTGGGGGCAGGCCGCAACGTCCTTGCCGCACCGCGCCCTATCCGTCAGCGGACACGCGGGGAGGCGGGACGCTCAGTGTCGGTCGTCCGGGGCTGTTCGGGAGGGCCGGGTGCTGCCGACGTCATGAAGAGCGCTGACATTGCCGTGACAGCCGGAGTGTTACCCCTGGTCTGAAAGCACGGGAGAGTCATGGCCATCGCTATCTTCTTCATCAGTCACTGGCTGCTCTGCGTCTTCTTCCAGAG
The DNA here is from genome assembly GCF_026626765.1 of Corallococcus sp. bb12-1. Taxonomy (NCBI): domain Bacteria; kingdom Pseudomonadati; phylum Myxococcota; class Myxococcia; order Myxococcales; family Myxococcaceae; genus Corallococcus; species Corallococcus sp. bb12-1. The sequence goes on from NZ_JAPNJZ010000001.1 coordinate 1,054,600, forward strand.
CTTCTTCCAGCACCGCTACGCGGCGCACCGCATGTACAGCATGGGTCCGCGCACGGAGAAGGCGATGCACCTGCTCACCTACCTGGTGCAGGGCTCGTCGTACCTGTCGCCCAAGGCGTACGCCATCCTGCACCGCGAGCACCACGCCTTCTCCGACACGGAGAAGGACCCGCACTCTCCGCACTTCTTCAAGGACGCGCTGCGGATGATGCTGCACACGAAGAAGCGCTATGACGGCTTCGTGAAGGGCACCTTGACGCCGGAGCCGCGCTTCGAGGGTGGGTATCCGGAGTGGCCGCTCGTCGACAAGACGCTGGGCCAGTCCTGGTGGGCGCCGCTGGTGTGGGTGGGCCTGTACACGGCGTTCTACGTGGCGTTCGCGACGTCGCCCTGGATGTTCCTGCTGTTGCCGGTGCACTTCGTGATGGGGCCGGTGCACGGCGCCATCGTGAACTGGTGCGGGCACAAGTACGGCTACCGCAACTTCAAGGGCAGCGACCAGTCGCGCAACACGCTGCCGGTGGACGTGCTGTGCATGGGCGAGCTGTTCCAGAACAACCACCACAAGTTCGGCGCGAGCCCGAACTTCGCGGCGCGCGCCTTTGAAATCGACCCCACGTGGCAGGTGATGCGCGTGCTGTCCAAACTGGGCGTCATCCGCATCACCACGCCCCAGCGCGCGGTGTACCCGGAGCCGCGCGAAGTGGCTCGCGCGAGCAGTGGCGGGGCGCAGACGGCCTGAGGTCCTGGCATTGAAGTCACGCGGGGGAGCCGTCCGTCAGGGACTGCTCCCCCGTTTTCGTTTCCGACCTCAGCGCTTGAGCGCCGCGCCCACCGCATCCGCCAGCTTCGACGTGGGCCGCCCGATGAGCCGGCTCAGCGTGTGGCTGTCGTTGTACAATTCACCCTTCGCGAGCCCCGCGTCCGCGTCCGCCAGGACGTCCGCGTACACCTGCGGCAGCCCCACCTTCACCAGCGCCGCCGAATACTCCGACACCGGCAGGTCCACGTACGCCACCTTCTTGCCCGACTGGCGCGACACCTCCGCCGCGTACTCCGTCATCGTGAAGGCCGTGTCACCCGCCAGCTCATACACCTGGTTCTCATGGCCCGTGCCCGTGAGCACCTCCACCGCCGCGTCCGCGTAGTCCTTGCGGCTGGCCGCCGCCACCCGGCCGTCCTTCGCGCTGCCCTGCACCACGCCGTACTCCAGCGCCGGCGCCAGGTTGTCCGTGTAGTTCTCGAAGTACCAGCCGTTGCGCAGGAACGTGTACGGCAGCCCCGACGCCTTGATGGCCTCCTCCGTGGCCTTGTGCTCCCCCACCAGCTTGATGCCCGACGTGTCCGCGTACGGAGCGCTCGTGTACGCCAGCAGCTTCACGCCCGCCTTCTTCGCCGCCTCCAACACCGCCGAGTGCTGCGGGAAGCGCTTGCCCACCTCGTTCGCGGAGATGAGCAACACCACATCGCCCTTCCCGAACGCCCCCGCCAGCGTCTCCGGCTGGCTGTAGTCCACCTTGCGCACCTGCACCCCGCGCTCCGCCAGGTCCTTCGCCTTCTCCGGGTCGCGCACCGCCACCGCCACCTGATTCGCGGGCACCTTCTTCAACAGCCCCTCGACGACGAAACGCCCCAGCTTCCCCGTGGCTCCAGTGACGACGATCATGGCCCGTGCCTCTTTCTTCCCGCGCCGTGCGCGTGGATTCGAACTGGCACTTACCCTAACGGAGGTACTCACTTTTCGTAAGTACGCACCTCGTGGTAAGTGTCAATCCATGAAGGCAAGCAAGGGCAGTGCACTGCTGGCGAAGGTGAAGCAGCGCGGGGACCTCTACGCGGCCGTGTGCCCGTCGCGCGGGGTGCTGGAGCACGTCACCAGCCGCTGGGGCGTGCTGGTGCTCATCGCACTGAAGGAAGAGGGCACCCACCGCTTCAGCGAGCTGCGCCGCAAGGTGGGCGGAGTGAGCGAGAAGATGCTCGCCCAGACGCTCCAGGCCCTGGAGCAGGACGGCTTCGTGCTGCGCGAGGCCCACCCGGTGATTCCCCCTCACGTGGACTACAGCCTCACCCCCATGGGCCAGGAGGTCGCCGAGCACGTGAAGACCCTGACCACCTGGATTGAAGGCAACCTGCAGCGGGTGCTCTTCGCCCGGACGCAGGAAGTCAGCCGCAAGAAGGCCTCCTGACCCAGATTTTCCCAGGGCAGGCGTCCCGCGCTCCCTCCCCCGGACGCCAGCCAGCGGAACGGACGGAAGCGAAGGGCGCGGGCTCGCGTTAAGACTGCCCCCGTGCCCGTCGACACCCCGCTCCAGGTCCGCATCCTCGATGCCATCCACGACGTCCCGGCCGCCCAATGGGACGCGCTCATCGCCCCCGGCGCGCCCCCCTTCGTGCGCCACGCGTGGCTGTCCGCCATGGAGGACAGCGGCAGCGCCACCGAGGAGACCGGCTGGGCCCCGCACCACCTGACGCTGTGGAGGGGGAAGAAGCTGGTCGCCGCCGCGCCCGCCTACCTCAAGTTCCACAGCATGGGCGAATACATCTACGACTTCGGCTGGGCCAACGCCGCCGCCCAACTGGGCGTGGAGTACTACCCCAAGCTCCTCGTGGGCGGCCCCCTGTCCCCCGCCACCGTGCCGCGCTTCCTCACCGCCCCGGGCGAGGACGCCCCTGTCCTGCGCCGGGCCCTGCTGGAGGCCGCGGTGGCCAGCGCCGAGGACGCGGGCTGCTCCGGGGTGCACGTGCTCTACCCCACCGACGAGGAGGCCGACTTCCTGGAGGAGGCCGGGCTCGCGCGCCGCATCACCCTCCAGTTCCACTGGAAGAACCCGGGCTATCAAAGCTACGACGACTACCTGGCCCGCTTCGACTCCAAGCGCCGCCACCAGCTCAAGCGCGAGCGCGCCGCCGCAGGCCCCCAGGGCATCCAACTGCGCACCGTGCGAGGCGCGGACCTGGGCCCGGAGCACGCGAAGCGCGCGTACACCTTCTACACCTCCACCTGCGAGCGCCACTCCTGGGGACAGGTGCAGCTCACCCCGGGCTTCTTCGACCGCGTCTTCCAGCACCTGCCCCAGGCCGTGGAGATGGTGGAGGCGGTGAAGGACGGCCAGGTCATCGCCGGGGCCTTCAATCTGGTCACCCCGGAGCGGCTCTATGGCCGGTACTGGGGCTGCACCGAGGAGCACCCCTTCCTGCACTTCAACGTCTGCCTGTACCAGTCCGTGGACGACTGCATCCAGATGGGCCGCAAGGTGTTTGAACCCGGCGCGGGTGGCGAACACAAGGTGTCGCGCGGCTTCGAGCCCACCGCCGTGCACAGCGCCCACCTGATTTTCGACAAGCGCCTGGACAAGGCCGTCCGGGGCTTCCTGCGCATGGAGCGGATGCGACTGACACCCGCGGTGGAAGAGGCCGAACGCATCTGCGGCCTCAAGCCCTGGACCCCCGCGCCCCCCGCGCCCCCCGTCGCCCCCGGGTCCACTGGAACCTGAATCCTGAACGTCTGTCCGCCAGCCCACCGGCCGGATGACGACGACGCTCGGATGAAGTTGTGAAATCGGGGTGAACCTCTAGAGTCCGCCCCATGAAAGTCCCGGAGACCGACGAAGACTTCATCCAGTGGTACGAAGACTGCTGGGCCGACCGTGACGAGGTGGAGTACCCGAAGCTGTTCGGCGCCATCCGCGAGGAAGTAGACCTCCTGGAAGGCACCGGCGTGCTGGAGGGATGGCTGGAGAGCGAGCTGGCGCAGGGTCAGGCGTTGGATCCGAACTGGCTTCCCATGGGCGTGCGCGTGGCGCCGCCCAGCCCCGAGCACCCGTACTGGACCTACGTCACGAGCGGCCTGTCCAACCCCTTCACGGTATCGCCCGGCGAGGAGCTGGCGGACGACGCGCGCAGTGGCCTGGGCTACGAGATGGTCATCCACACGCCCGAGGAGGAGCGCTGGCCCGTGCTGCGCCTCATGGACATGATGGCCTACAACCTCGTGTGCGCCCGGCTGTTCGCCATGGGGCACCGCTACCCGGTGGACGGCACCCTCACCGGCGGCGAGACGAAGCTCGCGGGCTTCGTGTTCGTGAAGGACGCCATGCGCCCCAGCCACTTCACCCTGCCCAGCGGCCAGGTGGAGCTGCTCACGCTCGTGGGCGTGACGAAGAACGAGATGGCCTTCTCGCGCTCCAACGGCATGGACAAGCTGCTGCAGAAGCTGGCGGACCCGGCGAACCCGAGCACCGCGTACATCACCCGGCCGGAGCGGGAGGAGCTGAAGCTGTAGCCGTCCCCGCGGTCACGAACCTTCGCGCGCGGGGAGCCGGACGACGGCCCCCGGGCGCGGTGGTGAGGCGTCCACCAGCGCCAGCAGGAGGCCCGGCTCGAAGGGCTTTTCGATGCGCGGCAGGGGCACGGCCTGGAGGAACGTCCGGGCGCGCTCGGTGAAGCTGCCGCCCGTCATGAACACGAAGCGCGAGAGCAGCTCCGGCCGGCGCCGCGACAGCTCCGCGTGCACGTCCATCCCGGTCAGGTCCGCCATCATCAGGTCGCAGAAGACGCGGTCGAAGGCGTCGTCCTGCTCCAGCAGCGCCAGCGCCTCGCGGCCGCTGTGCGCCACCACCACGTCGTGCTGCCGGCCCAGCATGCGCTTGAGCACCGCGGTGAGCTGCGGTTCGTCGTCCACCACCAGCACGCGCTTGCGCTGGGGCCCTTCGGCCATCCGCACCGCGGGGACGCCGGGGTGCGTGACGGCCTCCGAGACGGGCAGCCGCACCTGGAAGGTGCTGCCCAGGCCGGGGATGCTGGTGGCGGTGAGCTCCCCGTGCATGCTGCGCACGAGGCCCAGGCAGATGGACAGGCCCAGGCCGGTGCCTTCTCCCACGGGGCGCGTGGTGAAGAACGGCTCGAAGGCGCGCTGGAGCACCTCCGGCGTCATGCCCAGGCCGGTGTCGGACACCTCCACCAGCACCCAGGCGCCCTCGCGGCGGGTGGTGAGCGTCACCCGGTGGCGCTCGAAGTCGCCCACGGGGATGGCGTGCGCGGCGTTGATGAGCAGGTGCAGGAACACCTGGCCCAGGCGCGCCTCGTGGGCCAGCGCGTGGGGCACCTGCCCGAAGGAGCGCTCCACCCGGGCGCGGCTTCGCAGGTGCGTCATCGCCATGGAGATGCCGAACTCCACCGCCGAGTGCACATCCACCGGCGACAGGCGCAGTTCGTCCGCGCGGGCGAAGGTCTGAAGGTCGCGCACGATGACGCGGATGCGCTCGGCGCCCTCGCGCGCTTCGCGCAGGGCCTCCAGCGCTTCGCCCAGCGCCGCCTGCACCGCGGCCCCGGCGTTGGCGCGGCGGGCCAGCGGCGTGAGCTGCTCCACGGCGAACTGGAGGTTGCCGGCGACGTAGGACAGCGGGTTGTTGATTTCGTGGCCCACGCCCGCGGCGAGCTGGCCCGCCATGGCCAGCTTCTCCGACTGCACCAGCCGCTCGCGGGCGGCCATCAGCTCATGCGTGCGGCGCTGGGCCAGGGCCTCCGCCTCCAGGCGGCCGGAGTGCTCACGGGCGAGCAGCGCGTCGCGCTCCGCCTGGACGCGCTTCTTGTCCGTGACGTCGCGCGCATAGGTGGAGATGTTGCGGCCGCTCGACCAGGTGTGCACCTCATGCCAGCGGTCCTTGCCGGTGCGCAGCTCGAAGAGGCGGTAGCCCTCCTCGGTGGCCACCTCGCGCAGCGCGCGCTCCATGGGCGTGCCGCACATCTCCGGGCAGGCCTCCCACAGCACGCGGCGGAAGAGGGTCTCCTGGGTGTGGCCGGTGAGCGCCGCGGCGTTGCGGTTGACGTAGGTGATGCGCCAGTCGGTATCCACGGTGAAGAAGGCGTCCGGCATGCTCTCCAGCACGTCGCGCACCCAGTCCAGCGTGTCGCGCAGCCCCTCCTCCATCCGCTGGGCGCTGGTGACGTCGCGCAGGCGCACCAGCACCCCGTCGCGCAGGCGCACGGCGGTGCTCTGCAGCCAGGCCTCCCCTTCGGCGAAGTTGTCCGCGCGCGCTCGGCCGGACTCCACCACCTGCCGCAGGACGTCCAAGCGTCCCGCCAGCCCCTCCGGCGTGGACACCTCGCCCAGGCGCCGGCCCCGCAGGAACTCCGGACCGTGGCCCAGCGCGCGCGCGGCGGCGGGGTTCGCCCACAACCATTCGAAGTCGATGATGGCCCCGCTGTCGGAGCGCACGGCGCGCAGCAGCATGCACGCCTCCGGGTGCTCACGCTCGGCCTCCTCGAGCGCGACGAGGAGCGCATCCGCGAGCGGAAGGGGCACGAACGTGTCGGTCGCGGACATCCGCCTCCTCCGGTGCATCCAGTGGGGTTGGGGAGCCGCCCCCCGACAGGATTCCCCTGAGCGGCCCCGGCCCTACCCATCTCCCGGGGACCCGCATGTCGCCACGAATCGCACGGCGGCTCAAGTCAGGGTCCCCCCGTACGCGTCTTTCACATCACTCTGGAATTTCAGGTAATCGGAGAGCAAACAGGCGGAATTGGGAGGAAGGACAAAGCGGTAAGACTTCCTTTAACTGACAATGTCGTAAGGCGACGTGTGGTTGACCCCGGGAGGCGATGGGCCGCGGGACGAGGCATCCGCACCATGGCCATGGGCCCGTTGCCCGCCCCTTCCCCCACGAGGTCCCCCCATGCCCCGGTTCGCTTCGTGTTCCATTGCCCTCTTCGCCCTGCTGCTCCTCCATGCGGCACCCGCCCAGGCCCTGGTGGATGTGCAGTGCGATGGCGCCATCCAGCAGACCTGGACGCCCGGTCTCAAGGTGCTTCCACGGGTGGTCACCCACACCAATGCTTCCGACTACACCCACTGCACCACGAGCGTTTCCGCCATCACCTTCGGCACCCTCGATGTGACCGCCAGCTTCAACAACAGCTGTGCCGTGAACATCGGGCCTTCGCAGGCCACCATCGAGTGGAGTGATGGCTCCTCGTCGACGTTCACCTTCCAGGGCGTGAGCGCGAACGTGGTGGGCAACATCCAGGTCTTCACCTCCGTGGGAAAGGTGACCCACGGTCGTTTCCAAGGGGACCAGGTGCTGCTCGTCAACCGCTTCCTCAACACGGACCTGCTGGCGTGCCTGTGGCCCCAGGGGCTGACGCGGCTGGCGGGGTCCGCGTCCCTCACGTTCACCCGCCTGTAGCGGGCACGTCGCGCAAGGAAGTGCTCCCCATGGGCCGGGGACGTCGGCCACACTCGGCCCCGCCCATGCGCCCCACCCACGTCACGCAGGTTTCCTTCGAAGCGCTGCACCTGCCCCTCACGGAGCCCTTCGCCATCGCGACGGGCGCGCAGCACGCGGCGGAGAACGCGCTCGTGCGCGTCACGCTCGCGGACGGCACCGTGGGCCTGGGCGAGGCGGCGCCCTTCACCGCCGTGAGCGGGGAGACGCAAGGGAGCACCCTGTCCGCGCTGGAGTCGGTGCGGGGGCTGCTCCTGGGCCGCGACGTCCAGGCCTGGCGGCCCACGTCGGAGGCGCTGGCGGATGCGCTCGCGCTCGCCCCGTCCGCGCGGTGTGGCGTGGAGATGGCGCTCCTGGACGCGCTGGCGCGGCACCACCGCATCCCGCTGCACGCATTCTTCGGCGGGGCGGGCACCGCGCTGGACATCGACATGACCGTCACGGCCGGGGACGTGGCGCACGCGGTGGCCTCCACGCGGGCCATCCTCGGGCGGGGCATCGACACGCTGAAGGTGAAGGTCGGGGCGTTGGATCCGGACGCGGACGCGGCGCGGCTCGTGGCCATCCACCAGGAGGCCCCGAAGGCGCGGCTCTTCGCGGACGCGAACGGGGGCTACGACGTGGCGGAGGCGCTGGCCTTCCTGAAGGAACTGGAGCGGGCGGACGTGCCGCTGTCGCTGTTCGAACAGCCCGTGCCCGCCGCCGACTTCGCGGGGCTCGCGGAGGTGACGCGCCGCTCGAAGGTGCCGGTGTGCGCGGATGAATCCGCGCGGTCCGCGAAGGACGTGCTCCGGCTCATCCGCGAGGGCGCCTGTCACGCCATCAACATCAAGACGATGAAGTGCGGGATGGTGGAGGCGCTGACGATGTGGAGCCTCGCGCGCGCGGCGGGGCTGGAGTTGATGGTGGGCGGCATGGTGGAGAGCGTGCTCGCGATGAGCGCGTCCGCGCACCTGGCGGCGGGCCTGGGCGGCTTCACCTACGCGGACCTGGACACGCCGCTGTTCATCGCGAGCCACCCGTTCCAGGGCGGCGCGCACTACGCGGGCTCGCGGCTGACGTTGGACGCGGACGCACCCGGCCACGGCGTCACGCTGCGCTGAAGCGTCAGCCCTTCACCAACGACGCGGCCACGTCGAGCGCCCGCGCCTTCTGCGGATCCACGCCCACCGCGTACGGCAGCGCGTCTGGTACTTCCACGTCCACCGGCACGCCCACGCCTTCCAGGCGCTCGCCGTCCACCGTCCCATCCATCACCGCGAGGTAGAGCAGGTCACCGTTGGACAGCTTCTGCGGTCCGCCCGCCATCACCGCTCCCGCGGTGCGCTGCCCCACGAGCGTCGCCAGCCGGTGGCGCTTCATCGCGAAGGCCACCAGCTCCTTGCCGCTGCGCGAATTGCCGTTGACGAGCAGCACCACCGGTTTGTGCCAGGCCATCGCCAGGGTCTGCGTCTTGCCGTCGCGGCCGGTGCTCACCATCGTGGGCACCTGGGGGTTGAAGAGGTTCACGAAGGCCGGGCTGCATCCGCCCCAGCCGTCGCGGAAGTCGATGACCAGGGCCTCCGCGTCCGCGAAGGCGTCCTGAAGTGTCTCTTCCAGCAACTGCTGGTGGTCCTCGCCCGCGCACGAGTAGAGGTGCTGGTACGCGACCCGGCGCCCCTGGTGTTCGACGACGCGCGAGCTGGCCCTCTGGTACGCGAGCCACTCCTTGCGCGGGTCCATGCTCCGAGGCGTGACGGTGAGCGACAGGGGCTCCGCGCCCTTCGTGCGCTCCACGGTGAACCGCGTGGCCTTGCCGGTGCGGTTCGCGAAGGCGCGCCAGGGATGGAAGGGCTGGCCCTCCACGGTGAGCAGCCGGTCACCGCGCAAGAGGCCCGCCTTCGCGCCGGGACCTTCCACGAAGACGTGGCGGACGAAGAAGCCGTCCGGGGTCTCCATCATGTCCACGCCGATGCCGGTGGCCTCCACCTTCTTCGGCTTCAGGAAGCCCTGGAAGAGGGAGGACACGGCCGCGTGGCCCGGGGACTGCTTCGGGTAGTAGGTCGTGTGGGAGACCTTCAGCTCCGCGAGCGCCGCGTTCGTGCGCCGGGCGAAGTCCTCCGCGTCCTTCACGTCGGCGGCATAGCCCTGGTGCGCGTCCGCCCACGCGGCGCCCTTCGTCGCGTCGTGGAAGCGCGTGCGCACGAGGGTGACGACTTCATCGCCCAGCTTCGCGTAGGGCCCTGGAGCCGCGTGGACGCTGGCCGACGCCAGCAGCCCCGCCAAAGCCAGCCACCGCGCCGTCTGGACCGTCATGTGACACCTCCCGTGGGGACTTCACGATTCTTCACAGGCCTGTCGCCCCGAGGGAAGCCACGGGTTTCAGGTACCGGGTGGAGTGGCGAACGCGGCGGGGGCGGTTAGGGATGAGGGGCCCATGTTGGATGCGCCCCCTTCATCGCAGCGGCTCGCCCTCGTCTCGGAGGACCCCCTGGCCCGGGGTGCGCTCGCACGGGCCTTGAGCGACCAGGGAGAGGGTTGGACGGTGGTGGCCTCCGGCACGCAGGTGGAGCTGGAGACGGCGCGGAGCGGACCGCCCGACGTGGTGCTCTGGGACACGGGCCTGCGGCTGACGGAGGGCGCGGCGCCGGACCTGGGCGCGCCGGTGCTGGCCCTGGTGGCGGACGAAGCAGCAGGAGAGCTGGCGCTGGGCGCGGGGGCACGCGGGCTGCTGTTCCGCGACGTGGCACCGGAGATGCTCGTGGCCGCGCTGCACGCCGTGGCGCGCGGGCTCACGGTGTTCGAACCCGGGCTGTCGCAGGTTCGCGCCGCGCCGCGAAACACCGCCCCGACGGGAGCACCGGCACAGGACACGCTGACGCCGCGCGAGCGCGAGGTGCTGGGCCTGCTGGCGGAGGGCCTGTCGAACAAGGCCATCGCGGACCGGCTCGCCATCAGCGAGCACACGGCCAAGTTCCACGTGAACGCGGTGCTGGCCAAGCTGGGCGTGCAGCGGCGCACGGAGGCCGTGGTGCGCGCCGCGCGGCTGGGGCTCGTGACGCTCTGACGTGAAAACCGCGCATCAGGGTTCGATGAGTTTACCCAGGTGCTCCCACTCATGGGCCACGCTCTCGTTCATCCAGTCACGAAAGAGGGACGGCAGCGGCCACCGGGTGATCAGGATCTGGTTGGAGGCGGAACGGATCGCCTCCCCCTGCCGGAACTCCGAAGCCGCCAGGGCGCGCTGCGCCTCGTCCCCCATCAGCTCGGCCCCCTGCTCCATGAGCCGGAACCCCGTCTGGTGCTCCAGCAGCGTGGGCCCGGAGGCGACGCGTCCGCCCAGCGTCCACACCGTCCGGCCCAGCCGCATCCGCTCCTCGGCGGAGAGCCGGTCCTTCGTCACGTCAACCCGCTTGAGGAGCCAGAATGGCGGGACCGTGTGAATCGACATCACGGCGGCCATGAAAGGGCCGGTGCCGGGGTGGGTGACCCCCGAAGCCCTCAACCGTCGCTCCGCGTCCGCGTACAACTGGGCCATCGACGTGCCGGTGTACAGCGGCAGGGACGCAAGGCGCTCCAGCGCCGCCATCTCCTCCCGCGTGAGCGGTGCTTCCTGGGAGGTGTCCGCCAACAGCAACATCAACGGCAGCTCGGATTCACGCGCTTCGACGGCGGCGAGCGGTGCCAGCCGCTTTCGCAGCCCCTGTCGCGCCCGGGCACGGGCCTCCCACGGCCGATCTTCGCGGGGCAGGAAGTATTGCAGGGCGGAGAGCATCAGCCTGGGGTCCTGCAACTCCGAGAGGTGGTCGGCGAGCCATCGCTCCTGGTCCTCGGTGCCGTCGTCCGCCAGCATGGCGACGAGGCGATCCTCCGCGGACCGCGTGTTCTCCCAGACCGTGGGGGAGACGGGCACCGTCCGCAGGGTGAGGTTCGTCGTCAGCCCCTCCTTCTCCAGGTCTGGCGCCCCCGCGTCCACCCACGCCCGCCGCATCGACTCGCTCCACCCGGGCACCGGCGTTCGGCGACGCTCTTCGAGGAGCTCCTGGAGGATGTGCGTCTCCGGTTGCCTCGGGGCCACCGCGTCCAGTCGCGCCACCGTCCGGGTCGCGGCGTCCAGGTTCCCCTGCTCCAGGAACAGGCACGCCTGGACCACCAGGGCCGCCGGGTTGCCGGGGGCATCCTCCAGCACGTCGGCGATCGCCTCCTGCGCACCTGACAGGTCATCCCTCCAGATCTGGTCCACGACCTGATGGATTCGCGCCTCGGTGCGCCGCTCCGCGCTGAACGGCAGGGACGCGCAGGACAACTGCACCGCGAGGAGTGACAGGGACAGGGAACGCCAGAGCGCCTTCATCGCCCCAGCCTACTGGAGGAGCGGGCAACCACCATCCACTCCCCCACCCCCTCGCGCACGGGCTAGAGTCCGCCTCCTCCATGGCCAACCAGGATTGGGTTTCGCGCCTGCTCACCGGACGCGCGTCGGCGGACAAGGGCCTCAGCGTCCACCTCTCCGAGCGCGACGGCGGCAGCCTCCACGACAAGATGCGGCAGGCGTATTGGTGGATCACCAACAACGCCGTCATCTGCCCCTACTACGACATCGAGTTCGGCGGCACCGCCGCGCTGAAGAACGCCGCCGGGGATGAGCTGCACCTGCCGGAGGACATGAGCTACAGCTCCTTCGTCCTCATCCCCCTGCTCACCCTCTTCACCTGCCGCCGCGCCCTGCTGGTGGGCGGGCCGGGCCGAGGGAAAACGACCAGCGCCATCCTCATGGCGCTGCTGTCCGGCATGGGCCGCGAGGACGTGCACCGGGGCATCCAGCGCGGACATCCGCAGTTGTCCATCGCGGACCTGCTGGGCGCGCCCCTGCCGTCGGACATGCTCAAGGCGGAGGACCTGTCCGCCGTCAAGGTGAGCTGGCGCAAGTGGATCAGCCAACGCGTGAAGATCATCGACGAGTACAACCGCATCCCCACGAAGACCCAGTCCGCCCTGCTGTCGCTCCTGGGCGAGGGCTACGCGGAGATGATGGACCAGTACGTCTACACCGGGCGCTCGTCCTGGTTCCTCACCGCCAACGACGACCAGGGCGGCGGCACCTTCCAGGTCATCGAAGCGCTCAAGGACCGCATCGACGTCGTGGTGCGCGCCGTCCCGTTCAACTCCGGCTTCGTGGACACGCTGCTCCAGCGCATCGAGTCCGACAAGTCCCCCGAAGAGCTGCTGCCCAAGGACATCGTCTTCACGCCGGGCGAGCTGGAGAAGGCCTACAACGCCATCCTCGCCGTGGAGGTACCCAAGGGAGCGCTGGAGCGCGTGGCCTTCTTCCTGGGACAGCTGGACTTCTGCCGCATGGCGTCCCCGCGCTTCGAGTTCAAGCACAAGGACACGCTGAAGCTCGCCGGCCAGACGGTGTCCGCGGTGTGCAACGAGCAGTGCCCCTTGGACAAGAAGGTGCACCTCTGCACGCAGACGGAGAACGGCACCAGCGTGCGCGCGTACCAGACCATCCTGCACTTCGCGAAGGCGCTCGCGTTCTTCCGGGGCCACCGCTCCGTGGAGCTGGAGGACTTCCGGCAGATCATCCCCTGGGTGCTGCACGAGAAGCTCACCCCCAACGCGCGCAGCCCCTTCTTCGAGGCGAAGGGGAACAAGATGCTGCTCCAGGACCGCGTGGCGTGGATCCGCAACATGTTCGACATGGCCATGGCCCGCTACGGCACGCACGCGCCGCTGCGCCAGAAGGTCGTCCAACTGCGCACGGAGCTGGACCTGGGCCTGTCCGGCGTGGACCTGCGCACCACCGAGAAGCGCCTGTCCGCCGTCACCGTGCTGATGAACGAGCTGATGTCCCGCCACGAGCTGTCCGGCCCGGTGTACGAGGACATCATCCACTTGAAGTCCCTCTACAGCCGCTACCGCAACTACGCGACGTGGCTGAAGGAAAACCCGGGCGGTCAGCCATGAGCGAATTCGTCAACACGCTGGAGAAGGAAGCCCGGTCCCGCTTCGTGCGCTGGGACCCCGCGCTGTGGCAGGGCTTTCTCAGCGGCCCCGTGGCGCGCATGGGCCAGGCGCTGGCGGCCGGTGGAGACCCTGCCCAGGGCGAGGAGATCCTCCGCGCCTACCTGCGCCTGGGCGCCGAGGGCATCGGCCTGGGCTACCTCTACCCCGCGTCCGCCGGGCGGCAGAACTTCTTCACGCTCGCGTGGTCGGACCTGGTGCCGCGCCTGTTGCCGGCGCTGCCCGGAGAGCGTCAGGCCCCGGCGCTCGCCCGGATGTGGAACCTGAGCGAGAACATGGAGTCCGCGCCCCCCTGGGTGCAGCGCCTGTTCTGCCGCATGGGCGCGACCCTGCGCTCGCTGGACGACATCGAGGGCCACCTGCACGCCGTCGCCAACGAGGCGATGGAGCCGCCCACGCAGACGCTGGGCGACACCTCCACCGCGCTGTGGGTGGACCTGTCGCAGGAGGACAGCCGCTTCATGCCGGGCGAAGTGCACTTCCTCGCGCCCGCCGTGGTGTGCGTGCACGACCGGCACCGCGCCACCGCCGCCGGAGGACGCGACGCGGCCACCCAGGGCGTGTGGCTTTCGAAGAAGCCCATGCTCCTGGGCCCCATGGGCTGCAACGAACGGCTGGAGCCCTCGCGCAAGACCGAGAAGTCCCTCACCTCGCTGGCGCAGCGCGACCCGCGCGCGGGGGACTGGTACAGCACCCTGAGCAACGAATGGCGCGCGGTGGCCACGATGCACACGTCCCAGTGGCTGGCGGTCATCCTGCCGACATGACCCGGCGCGCGGCCTTCACCCCGGAGGAGGTGGAGCAGTGCTGGCGCGACGCGCTGGCGCTGTGGGACGTGCACGTGCAGTTGAGCCCGCCCGAACCGCACCAGCCCTTCCTCCCGGGCGATGAAGCGCAGCACGAGCCGCTCGCGTACATCGACCTGGTGCGCCGGCAGGTGTTCGTCCACTTCGAGCTGTTGGACAAGATGGGCGCGCGCGACAGCCTCACCGCCGTGCTGGCGCACGAAATCGGGCACCACGTGCGCTTCCCGCACACGCTGGGCTGGGACGCGGAGCTGCGCGTGCTGGAGCAGCGGCTCTTGCCCGGCCTGGGCCAGTCGCTCACCAACCTGTTCTACGACCTCCAGGTGAATGAGTTCGTGGGGCGCACCCACGCGGAGGCGCTGTGCGAGGTGTACCGGGGCTTCCTGCGCACGCCCGACGCCCGACAGGGCAAGGGTGAGGCGACGTCCCCGCTGTTCTGCTTCTACCTGGCCCTCTACGAGGAGCTGTGGAGCAAGACGCCCGGCGACCTCGTGCCCGCCAATCGCTTGAGCGGACTGGAGCAGGACTACCCGGGCTTCCGCATCCAGGCGCGCCTGTTCGTGCAGACGTTCTACGCGCTGCCGGATGCGCGGCTCCAGTTCCTCTACTTCTGCGCCGCGTTCATCCGCTTCATCGACGAGCCCGGCAAGACGCGCTTCTTCATTCCGCTGGCCGGCGACGTGCCCGGCCCGGACGAGGGCGACCTGGACGCGGCGGTGCAGTCCGGCGGCCGGTGGGAGGACGCGCTGGAGAAGGCGCGGGAGCAGGGCTGGCTGGACGCGACGCACGACACGAAGGACGCGGATCCGCTCACCACCATCGACCGCGTGACGAAGCACCTCCCCGGCAGGGGCGAAGGCAGGCTGCGGCGGGCCCTGGTGGCACGGCACTACCGGCGGCTGGTGGACCGGCACATCCTGAAGCTGCCCTCCGCGCCGTCGAAGCCGGAGCCGTACCTGCGCACGATTCCGGAGGCGTGGGAGTACGGCGACGACCCGTCCACCATCGACTGGACGCTCACGGTGGTGACGCAGGGACACCTGTCCGCCATCGCGCCCCTGCGCCGCGAGCTGGAGGCGGACCTGCCGCCGCCGTCGGACCTGGGCGTGCCCGCACTGGAGCTGTACCTGGACACGAGCGGCTCCATGCCCAACCCGGAGCATCAGCTCAACGCGATGACGCTGGCGGCGCAGGTGCTGTCGGCGTCCGCGCTGCGCAAGGGCGCCACGGTGCGCGGCATCATCTATTCGGACCGGCAGCCGCGCATCTCCGAGTGGATGTACGACGAGGAGACAGCGCGCGACTTCCTGCTGCACTACATCGGCGGGGGGACGTGGTTTCCGGTGGAGGAGATGGAGAAGCTCTCCCACGAGCGTCCGGACGTGCTGCGGGTCATCATCTCCGACAGCGACTTCCTTTCGAACATGCAGGACGCCCAGGCGCAGGAGCGGCTGGGCAGGGCGGTGAAGCGCTCGCGCCGGGTGGTGGCCCTGCTCGCGGTCCCGGAAGAGACGCGCGCCCGGCAGGTGCTGGCGCCGACGTTGCGCGACCCGCGCTTCCGGCTCGCGACGGTGCAATGGATGTCTGACTTCGGGCCGGCCGCCGCGGCGTTGGCCGATGCCTTGTTGGAGAACTGATGGCTGTCTCGCTCGTGAAGCTGCGTGAACAACTGGCCGCCTCTCCCATCGTCTCGCCGTATCCGCACGACCTGGCGGTGGCCATCATCTGCGACACCTTCCGCCAGGCCAGCCAGAAGCCGCCCTCCCAGGCCGAGTGGGACAAGCTGGAGAAGCGGCTCAAGACCCCCTTGTTCCGCGAACAGGTGGGCATGCTCGCTCACGTGCTGGTGTCGTCGGAGCTGCGCAAGAAGACGGTGCTCTACCTCACCGGGGACCGCACGCCGCAGGCGCGCCTGCAACAGTTCCTGGAGGAGGTGCTGCCGCTGACCGCGGAGATGATTCGCTCCAACGCCTTCCGCCAGGAGGAGTTCCTGCGCAGGTGGTTGTCCGTGGTGGGCGCGGACATCGAAGGGGAGACGGAGCAGCAGTCGAAGGAGCGCCTGAAGGCGCTGGACTACCGGCAGGCCGTCACCGACCTGCGCCGCATCGAGGAGGCCCGCAAGGAGGAGGCGGACCGACGCACGAAGATGCTCCAGGAGGCCCAGCAGAAGGACGCCGAGGCCCGGGGCTGGCGCGAGTGACATTGGGAGTCGCGCCCCGGGCCCGCATCCGCCGCGATGCACGGACGCAGCGGCCCCACCTGCCGTGGGCGCTGGACGTGGCGGCGGGCCTCCGGCGCGGTGCCTCCACGGTGGACGAGGCCGTGGCCCGCGCGGAGCTGGAGTCGCGCCTGGGATGGCTGCGGCAGGCGCTCCAGGGTTCGCCCTATTACGTGCGGGTGCTGCGCGAGGCGGGGCTGCACCCGGGAGACCTCCAGCGGCTGGAGGACCTGCGGCACTTCCCCGCGCTGGACCGCTCGACCCTGGCGCGTCACTGGGGGGACGTGCCCACGCTGCCTGACGCCTCCGATGAGTGCGTGGTGGTGAAGAGCTCCGGCACCACGGGCGATCCGGTGAACGTGCTGCGGGACCGACGCGACTGCCTGTTGATGTGGGCCGTGCTGCGCTTCTTCACTGAACACACGGGCACGGTGCCACCGCCGCGTCCGCGCGTGGTGTTGCTGGACGTGCTGCCGGGCGGGCTGGAGTACTCGGTGCGGCTGCCCCTCTTCCACGACGGCGCCCTGCACCGCGTCTCCGTGCTGCGCGACGACGCGGTGGAGCGCTTGCAGCGGGTGCGCGCGGCTGTCGTCTTCTCCGACCCGGAAGGGCTGCGCTGGCTGCTGGCCCATCGGGAGGTGCCCGCTCCCCGGCTGGTGCTCACCTCCGCGCAGCACCTGCCGCGAGCGCTGCGCGACGCGTGGGAGCACGAGCGGGGCGTGCCGGTCCTCAACTACTACGCCGCCACGGAGACGGGGCCGCTCGCGTGGGAGTGCCGCGAGGACGCGAACCCGGGCCGCTTCCACGTGCTCACGCCGGATGTCTGGCTGGAGCCGGACGGGGACGAGGTGGTGGTGACGCGGCTGCGGCCCAGCGTGCTGCCGCTGTTGCGCTACCGGCCGGGCGACACCGGCACCGTCCGCAGGGACGCCTGCACCTGCGGCTTCCACGGCTGGACGCTGACGGGCTTCGGTGGCCGGGGGGCCTGCACGTTCCACACGCCAACGGGACGCGCGGTGGATGCGTGGGCCCTGGCGTGGGTGTTCAAACATCACCCGCTGCGCGCATTCCGGCTCACGCAGGTGTCGCGGGAATGTTTCACGTTGGAGCTGGCGGGGGCACCCGAGGACAGCGTGGTCGCGCTGTGCGAACGCTTGACCGCGGCGCTGCGCAACCTGGGTTGGCTCGCGCCCGAGGTGGCGGTGAGCGGAACGGAGGCATTCCCACCGTCCGCCAAGCCGCTCCCCTTCCGGAGCGGGCTTCCGGCTCCAGGGTGAGCCGTCTGTCGGACGGTCGTTTGTCCTGGACTCCCACGTTGCGCATGAAGACCCTCCAGGAAGGGACCTCTTAGGAGAGGATGGAAGCCATGGAGACTCGGAAGCTGGGCAGACAGGGCATCACCTTCTTCGATACCGCCGACGCCTATGGCCCGGGACGCAACGAGGAGCTGGTGGAGCACATCGACCGGCTCGCCCGGCAGAAGCAGTGCTCGCCCGCGCAGCTGGCGCTCGCCTGGGTGCTGTCGCGCGGGCAGGACGTGGTGCCCATCCCCGGCACCAAGCGCCGCAAGTACCTGGACGACAACCTGGGGGCCCTGGAGGTGAAGCTCACGCCGCAAGACCTGAAGGACATCGAAGCCATCGCTCCGCCCGGCGTGGCCGCCGGGGAGCGCTACCCTGCCTCCATGCAGGGCCTGACCCAGTCCACCCCTCCCACAAGCAAGGAAGCCCGCTGAAGCCACGCCGACAGGTAGGCTGAGCCGCGCCCATGTCCGTCCCCTCGACGTCCGCAGTCCGGGTCCCGGTCCCTGTTCCGGCGGCGCCCCCCACTCCGACTCCCCCGGGACCTCCGGCCGTCTCGAAGGAGGAAGGGTCCGCGCCGCTGCGCTACGGGCTCGCGGTGGTGAGCGTGGCGCTGGCCTTCGTGGCCCAGGAGCTGTTGTCGTCGTTCACGGTGGGGATGCCCTTCCTCGCCTTCTTCGCCGCCGTGATGTTCTCCGGCTGGCGCGGAGGGTGGGGCCCGGGGCTGCTGGCCACGGGGATCTCGCTGGTCGCCGTGGACTACTTCTTCCTGACGCCCATCCACACCTGGAAGGTGCGGACCGGCAGCCTCATCACGCTGGGCCTCTTCCTCGCGCTGTCCCTGTTCGTGACGCTGCTCAACGCGCGCCTGCGCCGGGCCAACATGGAGCGCGCCAGCCTGCTGGAGAGCGAGCGCGCGGCCCGCGCCGCCGCCGAGTACGAACGCGCGCGCCTGCGCGAGCTCTTCATGCAGGCGCCCGCGCACCTGGTCATCTTCCGCGGGCCCGACCACCTCTTCGAGCTGTCCAACCCCCTCAACTCCGCGATGCTGGGCAACCCGGACCTGCTGGGCAAGCCCGCGCGGGACGTGGGGCCGAAGGAGGAGGCCGCGCGCATCTCCCGGCTGTTGGACCGCATCTACACGACGGGCGAGCCCTTCCATGGCAAGGAGATGCCGCTCCAGCTGAAGCAACCGGATGGCTCCGTGCGCGAGTACTTCTTCGACATCACGTACACGCCCACGCATGACGCCGAGGGGAAGGTGGACGGCATCGCCGGCTTCGGCTTCGACGTGACGGGCCACGTGCGCGCGCGGGCAAGGGCGGAGCAGTTGGCGCGCGAGCTGTCCCACAACGAGGAGCACCTGCGGATGCTGGCGGGGGCCAGCTCCTTCCTCGCCACGTCACTGGACTACGAGGCCACGCTGCACAACGTGGTGCGGCTGGCGGTGCCCACGCTGGCGGACTGGTGCATCGTCGACATGGCGATGGAGGACGGCACCTACAAGCGGATGGAGGTGGCGCACGCGAGGACGGAGCCAGAGGCGCTCGCGGAGCAGCTGCGGACGCCGCCTTCGGAGACGTGCTGCTACCCCGCGAAGGGCGCGGGAGCCCTGCTGCTCAAGGGGCAGGCCTTCTTCGTGGAGGAGGCCACCGACGCGTCCCTCCAGCAGTTGACCGAATCCCCGGAGTGGCTGGAGCTGCTGCGGAGCCTGCGGCTGCGCTCCTTCGCGGTGGTGCCCCTGGTGGCCCGCGAGCGCACGCTCGGCGTCATCAGCTTCGCCACCAGCCGTGCGTCCGGCCGGAGCTACACGGCGGCGGACCTGCCCTTCCTCCAGGAGCTGGCCAACCGCGCCGCGCTGTCCATGGAGAACGCGCGGCTGTACCGCGAGGCGCGCGAAGCCGTCCGCCTGCGCGACGAGTTCCTGTCCATCGCGAGCCACGAGCTGAAGACGCCGCTCACGCCGCTCAACCTCAAGCTCCAGTCGCTGCGGCGGGAGATGGACCGCACGCCGGGCCCGGTGTCGCGCGCGATGGTGGAGAACTACCTGGAGGTGGGCTCGCGGCAGTTGAAGAAGCTGGCGGAGCTGGTGAACGACCTGCTGGACGTGTCGCGCATCGCCTCCGGGCGGATGTCCCTGGACCCCGCGTCGGTGGACCTGGCGGAGCTGGTGCGCGACGTGGTGGCCGCCTACGAGGGCCCCGCCGCGCGTTCGGGTTCCGAGCTGCGCGTGGAGGGCGTGGACACCACGACGACGGGGTGGTGGGACCGGCCGCGCCTGGAGCAGGTGGTGGTGAACCTGGTGGACAACGCCATCAAGTACGGCCAGGGGCGCCCCATCGACATCCGCGTGGAGGCGACGGACGGGCATGCGACGTTGACGGTGCGGGACCAGGGCATCGGCATCTCGGCGGAGTCACTGCCAAGGCTCTTCGGCCGCTTCGAGCGCGCGGTGAGCGAGCGGCACTACGGAGGCCTGGGCCTGGGGCTCTACATCACGCGCACGCTGGTGGAGGCCATGGGCGGCACGGTGCGCGTGGAGAGCCAACTGGGGCAGGGGTCCGTCTTCACCATGGCGCTGCCCTTGCGAGCGAATCCGCCCGCCCTGATTCCCCCGCCGCCCTGACTCAGCCCGACTCAGGTAGCCGCGCGGAGGCGAGGCAACTGCGCGTGGGGTTCCCACGGGCCGCTGGAGCCCAGGCAATGCTGGCAGGTGGCCAGGGGAGTGTCTCGCTCCAGGTAGGCGAGGAGGCCTGAGAGCAGCTCCGGGCTGTCGAGCGAGAGGCCATCCGACTCCGCGAGCGCGGGCAGGTGCGGGTGCTGCGCGGCGAGCACGGTGGCGACGTGGGGCGGGCGGGTGCAGGTGAAGAAGCGGCCCCGGTAGACGAGGTGGCAGCGGTGCTTGAGCCAGCACTTCGCGAAGACGTCCTGGATGTCCGCGTCGGAGTCCAGCGGTGCGTCCGGGGTGATGCGCTGGAAGGCGTCGATGTGCTTCACGGAGAGGTGGACGCCGTGGCGTTCGCAGCGTTCGGTGATGCGCGCGATGGAGCGTTCGGGCAGGGGCGCGGAGGTGTAGACGGACAGGGTCATCCGGTCGAGCCGCTCATAGACGGCGTCCGGAGCGCTCTGGGCGAGGAAGCCGTTGGTGGTGATGGACACCTGTTCGGAGATGCCGGAGGCGCGCACCTGGTCGAGTACGGCGGGCAGGTCCGGGTGGAGGAAGGGCTCGCCGCCGGTGAGCTTGAAGACGTTGGGCTTGAGCACGCGCGCGAGCTTGCGCAGGTCCTCGCCCAGCGCCTCTGGGGAGACAGCCCACGCGGGCAGGTGCGGCGACAGCGGGCAGCACTGCACGCAGCGCAGGTTGCAGTGCGTGGTGACGTGCGTCTCCAGGGACCAGGTGAGGACGCGGCTGTCGTGAAGCTCGTAGCGCACGGCGGTGGAGTGTAGCCCCGAATCCGGGAGCGGACGGACTTCAGCTCGCGGTGAGGACGAGCTGGTCCATGGCGCGGGTCATCGCCACGTAGAGCAGGCGAGCTTCCTCCTTGGCCTCGGGCCGCTCCGGCGAAGGGCGTTTGAGGCGAGGAATGGCGACGACCGGGAACTCCAATCCCTTGCTGGAGTGGAAGGTCAGCACCTTCACGCTGGCCTCGCCCGGACTGAAGGTGGATTGACCCGCGCCCTTGCCCACCCATTGCAGGGGAATGCCCATCCGGGTCAGGTGCTGGACGGCGACCCGGCCGATGTCCGCGCTGCGGTAGAGCAGGGCCATCTCGTTCCAGACCCTGCCCTCCGAATGCAACTGCTGGAAGCGTCCCGCGATGTAGCGCAGCTCCTCGTGCAGGTTGGGCAGGGAGATGATCTGGGGCGTGGGTCCGCGCCGTCCCGCCGACTGGGGCTGGATGAGCGGAACCCCATCATCATCCGCATCACTGGGGGTCAGCACTTCCTGCGCGAAGGCCGCGGCGAACTGGAGGATGTCCGCGGTGTTGCGGTAGTTCAGCCGCAGGATGGTGGTGCGCCCCTGGGCCTGGATGCCGACGCTCCGGAAGCTGAACCGCTTGTGCGGGTAGATGGCCTGGGCATCGTCATAGAGCAGCAGGAGCGCGTTGGTGGACGGGTCCACCATCTGCGAGACGAGCTTGAACCATTCCGGTTGGAAGTCGTGCCCTTCGTCGATGAGCACCGCGCCGTACTGTGCCCGGGGAATCAGGCCGCGATCCACGGCGGCGATGACCCGCTGGACGAGCTGCTCGGCGTACTCCCCAGGTGGCAGTCCCTGCGGTGGGAGTCCGGCGTGGAAATGACGGAGCTGGGCATGACACCAGGAGTGGAAGGTCTGGATGACCACCTGCTCTGAGAGTCCTCGGGCCCGCAACATCTGCTCCAACCAGCCATAGAGCGGCTTGCCGAAACAGAGGACAAGCACGGGGCGATGGAGCGTCCTGGCCAATTGCAGGCAGCGGTAGCCCAGGATCATCGTCTTGCCGGAGCCGGCGACCCCATGGATGACGCGGTGTCCTTCGCCCAGGCTGCGGGCCAGCTGCTCCTGCTGGAGATCCATGATGCGGATGAGGTCCGGCACGGACAGTTCCATTTCCACCTGGACCGGCGCGGAGCGGTCCAGCGGGGAGCTGCCAATGCGCAGCTCCGGGAAGATGTGCCACCGGATCCGATCCAACTGCGGCAGGGACACAGGCCGTTCCGGAACCCACGGGAACATGGCCCAGAGCCGCTGCTGAAAGGCTTCGGCGGTGACCTCCTCCGTCATCTCATCCTTGCAGATGACCCGGTGAGGGGGCAGCACCTCGCCCAGGTTGCCCTCGTCGAACTGCTTGCGGGTGATGTTCGAGAGGACGACCCCATGGCTCCAGGGCAGCACCAGCCGGCCCCGATAGGGACCGTCAGGACAGACCAGCATCGGGTCGCGCTGGAGCCGCGTCGCGATCTCCTGGGCATAGGTGCGCGACTGTTCGAAGGGGTTGCCCACCTCCTTGAGACCGGTCTCCGTCAGGAGGACGGCGCGCGCCTTGTCGAGGTTTCGCAGCGTGTCGCGCTTCCAGTCCTTCACTTCGAGGACCAGGAGCCCCCGGCGAGGATGCACGACGAGGAAGTCCGGGTGGTGCCCCGTTCCGCCGATGGGCACGTCGTACCAGAGGAGGTAGTCGTCCTCGAGCTTCTCCTCCAGCCGTCGGGCGAACCGCTTCTCACCCGCCTGCATCCGGCCGAGGCACTGGCTCAGGACTGGGATGAGCGTCGCCATGTCCCAAGCCTATCCTGGTGGAAGGGAAACAGCATTTCCGCCTCCCGTCCGGAGAAGGCGGCCTATGTAACTCGGCGTTCCTCGCAAAGCGCCAGCACCTGGGCGAACGGCCACTCGGTCAGGGTGCCGAAGAGCTTGTGCCCATTGAGCTTCGCCTTGGAAAGCGCGGGGCTGCTCAGGCCACAGAGGAAGCGCGCCGCCTGTCTTGGGTGGCCCAGCGCGTCCGGGTGCTTCGTGACGAGGGACTGGAACGCGGCCGCATCCAGTTGTTCACGCAGGTCCGGCCGGGGATGCGGCGGTGGCAGCACGCGGGCCACGCTGGTGCGGCAGAACGTGCAGTGTCCGCACGGCGCTTCGCGCTGCTCACCGAAGTGGGCCACCAGAGCGTTGCTCTGGCACCCGTCATGCGTGACGAGCTTGAGCACCTCCCGCACCCGTGACATCTCCTGCGCCTCGCGCTTCTGGAAGCGCTCCTGCAACAGGGACACGAGCGCCTGCGCGTCCTCGTGCTCGCGCAGCCGGGTGTAGCGTTGGCGGGGCTCGGCCACCTGCGTCTCGGCGTAGCCCTGCTCCTGGAAGTAGTCGAGCGCCTTCACGATGCGGTCGCGCGGCTGTCCCATCGCCTTTGAAATCTCGGCGGGATCGAACGTGTACCAGGTGCGTCCCTTCTTCGCGTGCGCGAACAGGTCCTTCACGAAGCGCGCGCGCTCGCCCTGGAACTTCCCGATGAGCGCTTCCAACGTGCCCACCGGCTGCACCTTGTAGCCCGCGTAGAACGGCGTGCCCTGCCGCAGCACGCCCTCCAGTTCCAGGTATGTCAGCGCCGTGCGCAGCACCAGCGGGCGCAGGTCGTGGCGGTTGCCCAGTGCATACATGTCCAGGTGCAGTTCAGGCCCGGCGGCCAGGAGGCCCGTCACCAGGCTCTCCAGCGCTTCAGGCAGCGGCGTGTCCCCGAGCGCGAAGTTCTCCAGCGTGGGCACATCGTCCGGGCACACCAGCAACTCCACCACCGACGGTTTGCCGTCACGTCCCGCGCGGCCAATCTCCTGGCTGTAGCTCTCCAGGCCCTTGGGCAGGTTGTAGTGATACACGGCGCGCACGTCCGCCTTGTCGATGCCCATCCCGAACGCGATGGTCGCCACGACGATGCCCTTCGCGGAGTGGGTCCATGACTCCTGCACCCGCTCGCGATCCTCCGACTCCAGACCCGCGTGGTAGGCGCTCGCGGGCAGGCCTGCCGCGGACAGGAGCGCCGCGATGCGCTCGGCGGTCTTCTGCAGCGTGACGTAGACGATGGTGGAGCCGGGCGGGCGGGACTTCAGCCGCTCTACCAGCAGCGCGTCGCGCGCCTCGATGCCCGTGGGCGTCGTCTCCAGCGTGAGGTTGCCCCGGTAGAAGCCGGTGACGATCGCGTTCTGTTCCGGGATGCCGAAACCCTCGCAGATGTCGTGCACCACCTGAGGTGTCGCGGTGGCGGTGAGCGCCAGGATGCGCTCGGCGTTCAACGTCCGCGCCGCCTGCGCGAGCTTGAGGTAGTCCGGACGGAAGTTGTGGCCCCACTCGGAGACACAGTGCGCTTCATCCACCGCGAACAATGAGATGGGGAGTTCGCTCAGCAGGCCCATGAAGCGCTCGTTGTTGAAGCGCTCCGGGGCCACGTAGAGCAGCTTGAGCGACCCATCGCGCAGGGACTCCGTCACCTCGCGCGACTCCTCCAACGACAGGGACGAGTCCAACCGTGCCGCGCGGATGCCCTTGCGGCCCAGCGCGTCGATTTGATCCTTCATCAACGCGATGAGCGGTGACACCACCACCGTGAGTCCTTCGAGCAGCAGCGCGGGGAGCTGGTAGCACAGCGACTTGCCACCGCCCGTGGGGAACACCGCGAGCGCGGAGCCCTGGGGTTTCAAGAGGGCCGTGAGCACCTCGCGCTGTCCGGGCCGGAATGAATCCAGACCGAAGCGCTCCCGCAACACGACGTCCATCGCATCCTCCCGCATGTCCCGCCCTTCCCTGTTCGCGTGAGGATATCCCACCCGCCCCTGTAGCCCTCCGGATCCCTGGCTCTGGCGCCTTCCCGAAGGCTTCCCATGTCATCGCACAAGCTCACCCACCGCGGGGCTTCACGGATCGGCTTCGTACTCGCTTCCTCCCTGGCCGGCGCAACGGACCAGGCCTTGTCCAAGACGCTCGCGCCCTCCGACACGACGGGAGCGGTCAAGCGCGGACACAGCCTCTATGATGCGGCCCGCATGCCGATCCGGGCTCCCAACGCGCCACCGTCCGCGCACGGCCTCTCCGCCCAAGCGGTCGCCGAATTGCTGTGCCATGGGAGCGCGTCCAACACGCCCCTGTTGCCGGGAGCGGAGTCACTGGAGGTGACGCTGCCGCGCATGACCCGGCCGGCGCACACGCGTGAAGACGAGGACGCGCTGGCGGATCGGCTGCTGGCCATCTGGTCCGACACCGTGCGGGCCCACGTGGAGGCCGGCACGCATGAGGTCAGCCTGAGCGGCGGGGTGGACAGCGCGGCCCTGTGCGCGATGGTCGCGCGCCATGCCCACGGCCAGGTGCGCGCGTGGACCATGGATGTGCACTTCGCGGACGCGGTGGAGCGCGGCAACGCACGGCGGATGGCGAAGGTGACGGGCGCGGAGCTGGTGGACGTGCTCATCCCGGACGCCGTGCTACCGGACCTGTTCGAGCGCGCGGTCCTCGCCAACCAGGCCGTCATCCTCAACGCCCGCGCCGTGGCGAGCTTCGTGTTCTACCTGGAGGCCCACCAGTTGGGCGCGGGTCCCGTCCTCCTGAGCGGCGCGGGCGCGGATGAAGTCCTCCAGGGCACCCCGGGCGCGATGGCCTCCGCGAAGACCCGCGTGGATGAAGACCGGGCCCTGGCCGTGGAGGTCCTGAGGCACGACGCCCTGGCGGTTGTGGACAACTTGCGGGCGTCGCTCCGGGGCGGCTCGCGCGATCATGAGGACACCCTCCGAGCCCCCCGGGGGGCTGTGGACAACTCGGGAACGCCTCTGGGCACAGCGGGGGCCCGCGATCAGGAACCGGGAGCCCGCGGGGAGTCGTCCACCTTAGAAACCGGGCTCACCCCCTCTGGAACCCGGGGTCGCGATCAAACAGCGAGCCCTCGTGGCAATCACCAGCCTGTGGACAACTTGAGGGGTGTTTCCGAGCGCGTGAACAGCGATCACGCACCGGCATCCCCCCCTGTGGACAACCTGGGGGCCGTGCTCGCGGCGCTGCCTGCTCCGTGGGATCTGCCGCCGGGGGACGCCTCCGCCTCCGGAGAGCTGCGCTACGCCGAATGGGTGCTGCGGGAGCTCATCCTCCCGCCTGAACTGCGAGGCGCGCGGGCCCACGGCCTCACGGTCCGCACGCCGTACCTGGACCCGGGCTTCGCGCGGGTGGCGCTCGCGCTGCCGGAGTCCGTGCTGATGCGGGACGGGTTCGGCAAATGGCTGTTCCGGCACGCGGTGCGCTCGCTCGTGCCCGACGAGGTGCGCCTCGCGCGCAAGACGCCCCGATATGGCCACACGGCGCTCTCCAGTCCGGTGCGGACACGCTGGCTGGAGCTGTACCGCGCCTGGCTCACCCCCGAGCGCCTGGAACCCCTCCAGGTCATCGACCCCGGGGCCGTCTCCCGGCTGCTGGAGCGCTACACACGGCTGTCGCCCGAGGACGCGCAGGCAGGGGTGATGGATCGGTTGTTGATGCGACTCGTGTCCCTGGCCATGCTCCAGGCCCACACCGAGGCGCATCCACCATGTCCCGAATCCTGATCGCCACCTCGCCCGAGAAGGGCCACGTGAACCCGATGGTCGGGGTGGCCCAATGGCTGCGCCTGTTGGGGCACACCGTCGGCTGGCTGTGCATCCCCGAACCGACGCCTCAGCTCGACGGGCTGGGCGTGGAAATCCTCCACCTGCCCCACCGCGAAGCGCAGCCCCCTGGCATCGAGACCGGTGGCGAAGCCCTGGCGAAGCTGGTGCTGGACGATGTGGCGCTGGGCAAGTGGATCCGTGGCCTGCTGCTGGACGCGGCCCCCGCGCTCCTGGAGCCGGTGCGCGAGGTGGTGCGCGCCTTCCGTCCCGACGTGATGGCCCTGGACGGGATGCAGTATGCGGCGGTGCTCGCGGCGCACACGGAGGGCATCCCGTGGGCGGGCGTGTCCTCCGCGCTCACGCTGCTGGAGCCCCGGCCGGACATCCCCCTGCTGCGCAACGTGGGCGCGCTCAAGGAGGACCGGCAGGCCCTGTTCCAGAGGCACGGCTTCGACGCGCGCTTCCGCACCTGTGAATGCCTGTCACCCCGGCTCAACGTCATCTTCGCCACCGAGGCCTTCCTGGGCCCGGACGCCGGAGTGCCGCCGAACACGCTGCTCGTCGGACCGTCGGCTCCACCCGAACCCCGGGGCGACGAGGTGCCGTTCCCCTGGGAGCGCCTGGGCGACAAGCCCGTGCTGTACGTGTCCTTCGGCAGCCAGATCTCCTATCAGCCGGAGCTGTTCCGCCTCATCGCGGAGGCTTCGCAGCCCTTCGGAGTGACGCTGGTGTTGTGCGCGGGCGAGCTGGCCGACACGGACTTCCCGAACACGCTGCCCGGTGACGTGGTGGCGGTGCCGTACACGCCGCAGCGACAGGTGCTGGAGCGCGCGGCCGCGTTCATCTCCCACGGAGGCGCCAACTCCGTGATGGAGGCGATGACCGCGGGGGTGCCGATGCTGCTGCTGCCGGTGTGCAACGACCAGCCCGTGCAGGCACACTTCCTGGAGAAGTCCGGAGCGGGGCTCGCCAGGAACCCGAGGCACCTCACGGTGGAGACATGCCGGGAAGCCATTGCCCAGCTCCTCGCGCCCGCGTCACCGATGCGCGAGCGGGTGGCGGAGATCTCCCGGTCCTACCGGGCCCACGACGGCGCCAGGACCGCCGCCGAACGCATCGCCGGACTCGTCGCGTGACGTCCGTGCGTTGGAGTCCGAGCAGGCACCATCCTCCGGGCATCACCCCGCTGGAGGTGTGGAACCTGCCCGTGTTCGGCCGGGAGTTGTGGGAGGTGCTGGGCTCGCCGTGGGTGGAGGAGGACCGGCGCGCCGGAGTGGCCGGCACCGCGCTCACGGCGCGCATGATGCCGCCCCTGGCCGAGGCGCTCGCACTGTTGGTGGCCCGGCACGTCCCGGATGCGGCGTATTTGAGTGGAGGACTGGCGGAGCTGGACGGCTTCCAGGCCGCGTTGAACGAAGCCACGGCCGCCTTGCCCTGCCCGGTTTACATCGCGCCGACGCCACGCTTCGCACCCGTGCACGCGGGCCTGCGCATGCTGGAGGCGCAGGGCTTCCACGCACCCGTCTGCGTGGACGTGGGCCAGACCAGCATCAAGTGCGCGAGGCATGGGGTGACGCGCGTCTTCGAACGGGACCTGTCCCACCTGCCACCGCTGTTCATCGGACAGCCGCGTCCCGAGGACGGCCATCACATCCGCGACATCGTCGCGTTCATCGCGGGCGCGCTGAGCACGTTCCTGGCGGAGGACGCACGGACCGCTCCGGACGCGCTTTGTCTCGCATTGCCATGTCCGCTGGATGAGGACCTGATGCCAGGAGGCTGCACCTACGGCTTCGAGGGCGCGGCGTCACTCGTGCCGGACATCCTCGCCCGCGCCGGATTGCCGGACACAGGAGGCCCGGTGTTCGTGCTCAATGACGCGGAGCTGGCGGCCGAATCCGCCCGGCGCGACGCCCGGGTCACCGGGCAGCGGGTGCTGTGCATGTCCCTGGGCTTCGGCCCGGGGGGAGCCCTGCTCGACCGGGGGTGACGTGACACGTGGGTGGGGGAGCCTGGTAGCCTGGTCGAAGACCCGCTCCCATGCCCTCCAACAACGACCAGGCCATCCGGTTGGCTGCCTTCAAAGCCCTGGAGCGATTGGTGAAGCGACACGGCGATGTGCTGCCCTGGGAGCACATCCAGGAAGGCTTCATGCTCCACGGCGAGCAGCACCTGTTCGCCAACCGGACGCGCGGCATATTCTGGCCCCGGCAGATGCAGGAGACCGCGCTGTCCATCAAGACCACCGTGCCGCGCGGCTCACGGGTGGCTCGGTACGACGATGACAACGTGGCCTCGGATGGGGCCTTCCTCTACAAGTTCCAGGGCACGGACGTGGAGGCCCGCGACAACCGCCGGCTCGTGCGCGCGCAGCAACTGGACGCGCCCCTCATCTACTTCTACGGCATCGAGCCCGGCCTGTATCAGCCGCTCTGGCCCGTCTACATCTCCGAGGTGAACCTCGCCTCGCATTCCTTCCACGTCATGGTGTCCGCGCCCGAAACGGTGAAGCAGTTCCAATCCACCTCGCACGCGGCGGACGCGCAGATGCGCGCGGTGGAGCGCCGCTACACGACGGTGCAGACCAAGAAGCGCCTGCACCAGGCCGCCTTCCGACGGCACGTCCTGCGCGCCTACGAAGAGCGCTGCGCGGTGTGCGGCTTTCCTCGCACGGAGCTGCTGGACGCAGCCCATATCCTTCCCGACCACGACGTCCGAGGCCACGCGGAGGTCCCCAATGGACTGGCGCTTTGCCGACTCCACCACGGCGCCTTCGACACGAATCTGATGGGCTTCCGTCCGGACGGCATCATCGAACTGGCCCCCAGCCTGCTTGCCACCCATGACGGGCCAACGCTCGAACACGCGCTGAAGGGCTTCGTCGGCAAGTCCCTCCAGACGCCCCGCTCCAACGAACTGCGTCCCAAGAAGCTCTACCTGGAAGAGCGCTACGAGCGCTTCCGCAAGGTGGGCTGAAGACCCCTGCCCGAAGCACCGGGCACACGAACGACCCAGGTCGAATGGAGGGGCCGCCTACCCGAATGGGCAGGTCTCCGTCCTGCCCGGTTCGCCGATGTGGCGCGCCTTCGAGCCTTTTAGTTTCAAGCTCGAAAGGAACACCCCATGTCCACCGACGCCCTCCAATCCCTCTCGCAGTCCATCGCCACCGTCGTCGAGCGCATCGCCCCCTCCATCGTCCGCGTCGAGGCCCGCCGTCGCCGGGGCGCTAGCGGCATCGTCTGGGATGCCGACGGTCACATCCTCACCACCAGCCACGCCGTCGAACACGAAGGCTCCATCCAGGTGGGCCTCGCGGACGGTCGCTCGGTCTCCGCCGAGCTCATCGGCCGCGACCCGAGCACCGACCTGGCGCTCCTCAAGGCCGACACCACCGGCCTCACCGCGCTCGCGCCCACGCCGCTCGATGGCGTGAAGGTCGGCAACGTGGTGCTGGCCATCGGCCGTCCGGGGCGCACCGCTCGGGCGACGCTGGGCATCGTCAGCGCGTTCGGCGGCGACTGGCGCACGCACGCGGGCGGGCAGGTGGACCGCTACCTGGAGACGGACGCCGACCTGCCGCCCGGCTTCTCGGGTGGCGCGCTGGTGGATGCGCAGGGCCGCTTCCTCGGTATCCCCACGGCGGCCTTCTCCCGCACCGCCGCGGTCACCATCCCCGGCGACACACTGACGCGCGTGGCGAACTCGCTGCGCGAGCACGGTGGCATCCGCCGGGGCTACCTGGGCGTGGGCGCCTACCCCGTGCGCCTGCCTCGGGAAATCGACGGCACCAAGGCGGGACTCATCCTGCTGTCGGTGGATCCGGAAGGGCCCGCGCAGAAGGCCGGGCTGCTGCTGGGCGACGTGCTGGTGAGCCTGGGCGGCCAGTCGCTGCACGGCGTGGAGGACCTGCTGGGCTACCTGGGCGACGAGAAGGTGGGCACGTCCATCCAGGCGAAGGTGCTGCGCGCGGGCGAGCTGCGCGAGGTCCCCGTCACCGTGGGCAAGCGTTCATGAAAGGAGCCGGCCATGAAACTGTTGCAGCAGCTCTCCGATGACCTGGAGTCCCTCGTCGCTGGCGCCGCGCCAGCGGTGGTGGGCGTGGAGCACGCGCGGGGCCACGGCACCGGCCTGTTCCTCACGCCCGACGGCTACGTGCTCACCAACCGGCACGTGGTGATGCGCACGCCCAAGCGACTCGTCGTGCAGCTCAACAACGGCGAGGAGCGCCGGGCCACGCTGGTGGGCGGGGATGCGCCCACCGACCTCGCGGTGGTGCGCGCGGAGGGCGACGACTTCCCCACGCTGCCGCTCGCGGATCCGGAGACGGTGAAGGTGGGCCAGCTCGTGATGGCCATTGGCAATCCCTTCCGTCTGGAGCAGTCCGTGTCCCTGGGCGTGGTGAGCGCCATCAACCGCTCCATCAACCTGCCCGACGGCGTCGTCCTGGAAGGCATGCTCCAGACGGACGCGGCCATCAACCCGGGCAACTCCGGCGGGCCGCTGCTGGACACGCGTGGACGCGTGGTGGGGCTCAACACGCTGGTGCTGCCGTACGCGCAGGGCATCGGCTTCGCGGTGAGCGCGACCACGGCGGCATGGGTCGCGAGCCTGCTCATCCAACGCGGCCGGGTGGACCGGAAGTTCCTGGGCATCGCCGCCACGGCGGTGAACCTGGAGCCCGCGCTCGCTCGCGACACGGGACAGCCCCGGGCCGTGCGCGTGCTGAAGGTGCAGGAGGGCACGCCCGCCGATGATGCGGGGCTTCAGCCCGACGACCTGCTGCTCGGCATCAACAGCCGGCCCGTCAACAGCGTGGACGACCTGCAACGGCTGATGGCGCTCGCCAACGACGAAGAGGTGCACCTGGACGTGCTGCGCAAGGGCCGCCGCAAGGGCGTCTCCGCCCGCGCACGCAAGCGCGTCGAACCCGTGGCGGCGTGACCCTGGCAGGCCCCGGTTCCACCGTGCGCGCGCCCGCATGGAAGGAAACCGGGGCCGCCACGGTGGGGCTGGGCGATGATGGGGCGCAGGCCATGACATCGGAACTGAACGCACGCATCGAGCGCGAGGGCTTCGCCATCCTCCCCCATGGCATCTCCACCGAAACGGTGGAGGCCCTGCTCCAGGCACTGCATCCGGTCAGCGCCGGTGCGACCCCGCAGCGTCGTGGAGGCGTGCGCAACCTGCTGGAGGACGTGCCCGCCGTTCGTGAACTGGCTCGCGCGGCCCCCGTGCGCGAAGCGGCGGAGGCCGTCCTGGGCTCCCACTGTTTCGCGGTGCGAGGGCTGCTGTTCGACAAGACCCCGGACGCGAACTGGAAGGTCCTCTGGCACCAGGACCTCACCATCGCCGTGCGCGAGCGATGCGACGTGCCCGGCTTCGGCTCCTGGTCGGAGAAGGCCGGTGTGCCCTGCGTGCAGCCGCCCACGGAGGTGCTGGAGGACATGGTCGCCGTGCGCGTGCACCTGGACGACTGCGGCGAGGACAACGGCCCGGTGCGGATCCTCGCGGGCTCGCACCGGGAGGGACGTCTGTCCGCGGCGCTCATCCCAAGCTGGCTCGAACGCACGGAGCCCCAGGACTGCGTGGTGCCCCGGGGCGGCCTGCTGGTGATGCGTCCCCTGCTGCTGCACGCATCCTCACCGGCCCGCGTCCCCGCGCACCGCCGGGTCATCCACCTGGAGTTCGCCACGCGTGCCCTGCCCGGCGGACTCGAATGGCACGCGCGAGCCTGAAGCTCACGGCCACGTCAGCATCAGCCCGATTCCATTGGGAGGGCAGCTTCAAGGGTGACTCTCGGTTCTGGTTCCCGGCCAGGAGTCCAACACCCTCACAGTGGCACCCAGTCATCCTACGCGCCTCGGCTGCAAGCACCTACCGCTCGGGGCTGCCGCGAATGCGCCGTCGCCGGCTCTTCGCAAGCGCCGCGAGAATCGCCGCGCGTCGCTGACGCTTGTCCTCGCCGAGCGACTCCGTATCCTCCCTCTGCGGAAACATCAGCGTCACAGTGCCGCCGAACGGCGCGAACACGCGCTTCAAGGTCTCAAGCGTCGGGTTCGCGTGTGGGTCATCCTCGAGCTTGGCAACGGCGCGCTCCGAAAGCTTCACCACCTGCGCGAAAGCCTGACGATCGAGCCCGAGGACAGCACTGCGCAGGATGCGCGCGGCATCACCGATTCGAAGCTCCCCAGCCATGATCATGGCGGCGATCTCGTCGAGGAGCGCCTTCCGCTCCAGCGGCCGCATGCGCGCGACGTCCTCTCGATTCACAGCAGCGTCCATTCGCGGAGCTTCTGCTCCGTGCTCAGGAGACCGATGCTCGGAAAGCGAAGTGTCTCCTCCGGAAGACCGAATTTCATCAACAGCTCGGGAACGTCTGGGAGCCGAATAGCGAGCTCACGCAGCCCCGCGCGAAGGAACTCCTCATCCGCCCCGAAGCTCTTCAGCAGCGCTGGCCAGTCGATCGTTCCGCCTGCCTCGAAGGTGTCCCACCTCGTCGTCCGGGTTATCCCTTCCGAGTCCATTTTCATCGGTGCGAAGTCGTAGACAGGCGCGAGCCGGACGGCGCTGTCCGTCTTGAGCAGTGCCATGTTCCGACCGTGGTTATCGGAGTTGCCGAAGACGAGGTTGAGCAGATCTCGCTTGAGGTACTCAAGCTGCACGTCGCGCCATTCCTGTGGCTTCATGACATCGCGCAGCGCCTCCATGACCTTCTGGTGCGTGAGGTAGGTGCCGGGCTCGCTTCCGACGAGCGAGTAGATGGACTCCAAGCTCCACCGGAGCTCTCGCCCGTCGCGCCAGGCTACGTCGAACCGTGGCAGCCACAGGCTGGGACCCGATGGGCCCTCTTCCAGTGACATCTCGTCCGTGGGAATGGTGTCGACCCCCAACTCCGCCAGCGCGCGGTAGTACGCGTACTCGGAACGAAGAATGTTCCGGTCGCGTTCGCTTGGACCTCTGGCGAATTTGACAAGGTAGTGTCGGTCCGGGTTTGTCGGCTCGTCTTGCCAGACGTCGATCCACACTTGCTGCGAAGCGTCCTGTCGGACGAGGAGCTTCGGCGCATCGCCGCCGGCACCGGTTGCACCTCCAACCTGGGCACCCACGTCCGCCGCATAGTCGAGGAACCCATGTTCACGGTCGATAACAGCTTGCCGTGAGAACCGGCGAGGCGGCGCTTCCTTGGAAGGTACCGCTTGCTCAATGCGGAGATTCCCCACGGGAGCGATCGTCCCACGGCGCAACACCTCCAGCTCACTCGCGCTCTCGGCGCGCAGGCCGAGCCGCCGCCGCCACCATCGGAGAGCGCTGCCCATCGGACGGATATCGTCGAGGAAGCTGGGCCAGCGGTGTCCGCAACTGGGACCGAACATCACCGGGAGCCGCAGACTCACGGACGTGAGCGGGACATCTTTGCCGATCCACCGAGTGAGATAGTCGAAGTCGTACTCGAAGTTGCAGGCGCCCGCTGACCCCTTGGCGGGTTCGAGGAACTCAAGAACTGCGGCACGGTGCCAGACTCCGTCAATCAGGGCTTGAAGAGTCAGATCCATCTAAATGCACTAAAATGCAGGATGTACCCCAAGAATGCCAGCCTCTATGCACTCGAATGCAATATAGGCCTAAATTGCATTCTCCAAATGCACTAAAATGCAGGAGTCTCCAGAGCAACGAGTGCCCCCGCGCAGGGGCGCACATCAGCGCCCAGGCACACACCCCAGCACATGGCAGGCTCTTTCCCCATCCCCGGAGGTGCTCCGAGTCCTTGCGCGATCCGCGCTCCCACAGAACCCCTCCGAACGTGAGGTAGCCCGCGTCTCGCCCTTGTTCGCGAAGTGTCCCGCCACGCCCGTGCCGCTGGGAACAGCAGCACCAGGACACAGCAGGAGCGCACGAGGCGGGCGGAAGCCATGGCGCCACTCCAGGGAGCCTCTCCCTGGCGTCATGCTCGAGCGCGCCGCCGCGTGCACCGGTCAACGCTACCGGTCGCCGTCGTCGCTGAGCGGCGGTGCTTCGCGCGCGGGCTCCGTGCCCTTCTGCGCGCCGTAGCCTCCAATGCCCTTCTGGAGGATGCGGTCCTCGCCCACGTCCTCATCCGTCACGTCGCCCCGTTCGGTGCCCGGGCGTTGATGTCTGGCTTCGCGCTCCAGTTCTTCAGGGCTCTTCGTGTCCGTGCGCTCGGTGCCCTTCACGGGCGTGCCCTTGTTGCTGGCCATGATCGCGTCTCCTGTCCGGGAGTCGTGCTCCCACAACAAGGTCCGGCGCCGCGAGGTCCGCGACAAGGCCACCCCGCGCCGTCCACTCGGCGCACCGGCCGGCCCCTCGAAAGCCGTGGGCATCGGCACGCCGGCGCGGACCGGGCTACCATCCCCGCAAGGCCTCCTGCCCTGCCTTCCCGGAGTGACGCCCATGAACGACCCGGCCTCTATCGCCAACTCCCAGGCGGACGCCGTCCCCGCGGGCTGTCCCTTCAAGGCTCACGGCGCACGCCCCGACACCCGCGTCCCCGGGCCCGTCTACCGCAAGCCTTTCTGGAAGCCGCGCCTGTCCGAGGTGCGCCGTGAGATTGCCTCCCTGGACGCACGGCGTGACTGCCAGCGCATCGTGCACCTGCTGACCAATTACGAGTTCCCGTTCGACATGCAGCGGGCGAACGAGATCGCCCTCTTCCACACCTTCGGCAGCCGCTCCGTCTCCACCCTGTTGGATCGCACGGGCGAGTTCAGCAAGCGCGGCCAGAAGCGCTACGACGACACCCGGCTGCTGATTGCCCAGTACATGGAATGCGGCTGGGACGTGGAGGCCGGGCGTCTCTCCCTGGAGCAGATGAATCACATCCACTCCTTCTTCCGCATCCCGAACGAGGACTTCCTCTTCGTGCTGTGGACCTTCATCGACTTCCCCATCCAGTGGATGGACGACTTCGGCTGGCGAGCCTTCACCGCCCATGAGCGCGAAGCCTGGTTCCATTACTGGTGTGAGATTGGCCGCCGCATGGGCCTGAAGGACATCCCGGAGGACCGGGCTGCCTTCGACGCCTACGTCCGCGACTACGAGGCCCGCGAGTTCGTGCCCAGTGAGGCCAGTCACCGCGTCGCCCAGGCCACCGTGGACATCCTCGCAGGCTGGGTGCCGCGCCCCCTGCGCCCGCTGGTGCCGCCCATCAGCCTCGGGCTGGTCCCCCCGCGCCTGCTGCCCGCCATCCAGTTCGAGGCCCCACCCGCCTGGGTGACAGGCCTGACGCGCGCGGCCCTCAAGCTGCGCAAGCACGTCAAACGCTACGTGTCGCTGGAGCGCTACCCGACGCCCATCGAGGGCAGCCTCAACCGCACCTACCCGGGCAACACCTACGGCATCGAACACCTGGGCCCGGAGTACGCCCACCGGGACGCGAAATGAAGAAGGCCCGCGTCCCCCACGGGGACACGGGCCTCATTCACGTCACGGAAGCGGGACGGCTCAGCTCTTGTACTTCACCGAGCAGCCGTACGGCTCGGAGGTCGCGGTCGGCACCTGCTGGCCACCGAGCACCGCGTCCACCGCGGTCTTCACGTAGTTGGTCGTCGCGCCCTTGCCGCGCGCGTCGTCGTCAATGGCGCCCGCGTAGCGCACCACGCCCTCACCGTCGATGACGTACATGTGCGGCGTCGTCTTCGCGGCGTAGCTCTTGCCCACCTTGCCGTCCGTGTCGACGAGCACCGGCTGCGTGAAGCCCTCCTTCTTCTTCCAGTCCGCCGCGAACTTCGCGTTGTGCGACGCGGTGGAGTCCACCGTCAGCCACACCACCTTCTTCGCATCGAAGCCCTTCTGCGTCGTCTGCATCGTCTTCGCCTCGTAGTGCCGCTTCACGAACGGGCACTCCGAGTTCGTCCACTCCAGCACTACGACCTTGCCCTTGTAGTCCGCTAGGTTGTGCGTCTTGCCAGCTTCGTCCTTGAGCGTGAACGCCGGAGCGGGCTTGCCCACCTCCGCGGTGTCGGCGGCCAGAACGGGAGCCCCGACGAAAGCCACGGTGAGCGCGACTGCCTTGAAGAACGGATTCATGACGGAACCTCCAGAGAGTTGAACGCTGCGCATCCACATCACTGCCACCACTTCATTCCCAGACACCCGGACACTCAGGGCCGGGAGCACACCACCGAGCCGGCCTTCAACGGCGACTCGCACCCATCCGCGCGCTGCACCGCCTGGATGACGCTGTCGGCGGTGAGCAATTCATTGAGCACCTCGGGCTTGTCCGGCGAGCCCGGGCTCAGCACCAGGTACATGGGCACGCCCGCGCGGCCATGCGCCGCCAGCTTCGTGGTGATGCGCGCATCCCGGCGCGTCCAGTCCGCCACGAAGAAGGCCACGTTGTGCTTCATGAACGCCTGCCGCACGTCCTCGCGCGACAGCACGGTGCGCTCGTTGAACTTGCACGTCAGGCACCAGTCCGCCGTGAAGTCCACGAACACCGGCTGCCCCGCCGCCAGCGCCGCGGCCACCGCCGCCTCGTCCCACGGCTGCGAACCTCCGTGTGACGCCGTCGCGCCGCGCGTCTCCACCGACGCCTGCGCCTCGTCGAAGCGCAGCGCCACCGTGCCCGCGCCCACCAGCGTCAACACCGCCAGGCCCACCGTCACGCCCCGGCGTCCGCCCTCCAGCCCCTGCGACTGGCCATACAGCCACGTGCCCAGACCCACCGCGACGAGGAACGCGAGCAGCCGCCCCATCCCGTCCACGCCCGCGAGCCCGCCCATCACCCACACCAGCCACACCGTGGTGCCGAGCAGCGCGAAGCCCAGGAACTGCTTGCCGCGCTCCATCCACATGCCCGGCTTCGGCAGCCGCTGCGCGAGCCCCGGCACCAGCACCAGCACGCAGAAGGGCAGCGCCAGGCCCAACCCCAGCGCCAGGAACACCGCCACCACCGTGGCAGGGCCCGCCGCGAAGGCGAAGCCCACCGCCGTGCCCAACAGCGGCGCCGAACACGGAGTGGCCAGCACCACCGCGAGCACACCCTCGCCCGCGCTGCGCATCAGGCCGTGGCTCTGATCCACCTTGCCCGCCAGCGCCGTGCCGTCCGCGCCCAGCGTGTACACGCCGAAGAGGTTCAGCGCGAACGCCACCAGGATGGCGCTCACCGCCGCGACGAACAGCGGCTCCTGG
This sequence comes from Corallococcus sp. bb12-1, assembly GCF_026626765.1. NCBI lineage: Bacteria > Pseudomonadati > Myxococcota > Myxococcia > Myxococcales > Myxococcaceae > Corallococcus > Corallococcus sp. bb12-1. Next base: position 1,092,398 of record NZ_JAPNJZ010000001.1, read on the forward strand.
AACTGGAAGCCCCAGCCCACGCTCGTGCCGCCCGCGCGCACCGCCAGCACCGCGACCGCCAGCAACATCATCGTCGCCAGGATGCCGCCCGCGTACGCCGCCGCGTGCGGCGCCACCCGGCCCTTCTCCTCCTGCACCATCCGCGTGAAGCCATACGCCTTGAGCGCCAGCACCGGGAACACGCACGGCATCAGGTTGAGCAGCGCGCCACCCAGGAACGCGAACACCAACGCCAGGCCCAATCCCATCGGCGACTCCGCCGCGGCCGGGGCGCTCGCCACGGCCGCGGGCTGCACCTTGCCCGCCGCGTCCTTCACCGACGGCAGCTTCAACGGCGCGGGCCCCGCCGCCACCGCTCCGTCCGCCACCACCGGCGCGAGCGGCGCATCCACGTCCACCGCCGTGAAACCCGCGGCCTGCGTGCCCAGGCGCAGCGCGCCCGTGAGCCGGGGCTCGCCCTTCGGCACCACCGACGACGCCTTGCCCTCCAGCGCGAAGCGGCCCGGCCCCGACGGCTTCAGCGCCACCGTGTCCACGCCCGCGATGCGGCCGGGCACGAAGAAGTCACCCTCCACGTTGCCCGCGAACGGCTTGCCGTCCGCCGTCGTCACGGTGAGCGTGCCGGTGAACGGCTTGCCCGCGGTGAGCGTCGTGCCGTCCAGCGCCAGGGCCACGCGCGGCGCACCCTGCGCGCCGGGGGCCGCCGGAACCTGGGCCTGCGCCGCGTCGAACAGCGGCGCGAACTCCGCGTCCGTCACCGTCTCCGGCCCCACCGGCAGCGTGCGCGACAGCACCAGCTGCGCGGGGATGCAGTGCACCTTGCACGCGAGCGCATCCACCGCCGCCGACACCGTCAGCGTGCCGGTGGCGGCTTCGGACACGTGCGCCGGGGCGAACAGCAGCACCTCGTCATGGTAGCCGTGCGTGGTGATGAAGCCGTCCGGCGTGCGGAAGGTCTGCGGGAACGGCCAGCGCAGGTCGCCCACCTTGACGCCCGGCGCATCCCACGACACCTCCGTGGCCAGCCCCGAGTCCCCCGGGTTCTTCCAGTAGACGTGCCAGTCCGGGTCCAGCTTGAGGCGCACGCCCACGCGCAGCTCGCCCCCCGCCTTCACCTGCGTGGCATCCAGGAGCAGCGCGCCTTCCAGACGCGGGTCGCCCTCGTCGGGCGCGGTGCTGCCCACGGCGGTGGCTGGCAGCGCGGCGTGCGCCACCGCCGCCAGCAGCACCATCGCCACCGCGCCCAGTCCACCGAGCCGGCTTCCAGAACTCTTGCGCCACGGATGCGTCATGCGACTCCCGTTAATCCACCTGGGAACGCCGTGCTACCTGGGATGCGTCCCCTGCGGGTCCACTCAACCTTCCAGGCAGCCGGGCATTCCTCACGCCCGCACGCCGGGCATGGCGGGAGCCCACCTCGGGTCCCGTCGCCCTCAAGTACGGCCCAGCGGACGGGAGGTTACGGCTTCTCGTCCGTCTTCCAGGGAAGGATGGCCGCGACGTTCCCGGCAGGCAGGGCGCCCCCGTTGGCCGCCACCGGCAGCGCGGGCCCGATGCGGCTCATGGTGATGCGGGACACCTCCGACTGGGCCCGGCGCACCCCCAGTGCGGACGGCTGCGCTGCCCGGCGCTCCACCGCCCGGCGCAGGTCGGCCAGCCGGTCCACGTGCCGCTGCGCGGGGACGTCCGACGCGCCCAGCCGGGCCAGCTTGTAGAGCCCCTTGTCCGCGCCCTCGAGCGCCCGCTCGGCTGCCTCCTGCTGCCGCCGGGACAGGGCCTTCCACGCGGCGGCCTCGAAGGACACCAGCTCCAGCTCCGCGGACACGGCGCGCACGAAGCGGCCCTCTTCACTGTCCGGCAACAGGCGCGTCACCGGCACGGACATCCGCCGGGTGTCGTTGTGCTCCGTGTACGAGGCCGTGACGGTGAGGTTCCACTCGCCCTTCTCCAGCACGCCCGCGAAGAGGACCCGGCGCGCGAACGCATGCGACACCGCGCCCAGCGCCGCGCTCATCGCATCGCCTTCCACGCGCGACGGATAGCGGTGGCGGCATCTCAGGTCCGCGAAGCCGGTGGGCAGCACGTACACGCGCGCGTCCGACACCACCTCCCCGAACAGCTCCGCGCCCAGCGCGCCCACCGCCAGCGGCAGCCCTTCCGCGTCGTCCACGTGCGTGAAGCCCGTGCCGGAGGGGCCCGTGAGGGCTTCTAAAATCTCTGGCAGGTAGTGCCGGCCCAGCCCCAGCGCGTGCAGCGCCACGCCGGAGTCCGTCACCCGCGTTCCCAGCACCTTGAACTCGCCCAGCGCGGTGGGGCCCACGGAGGGCTCGCCGTCAGTGAGCATCAAGAGCTGCGGACGGGCGCCCGGCACCAGCACGCGCCGCACCGCCTCCGCGCCCCGCTCCACGGCTTCGTGCAGCGCGGTGCCCTCGCCCGACTCCAGGCGGGACAGCGTCTTCAGGAAGGTCGCCTTGGCGCTCGCGTCCATCGCGCGCACGGGCAGCACCTGCTCCGCGTCCGCGTCGAAGGTGAGCAGGCCCACGTAGTCGCGGGGACCCGCGCGCTCCACCAACGCGCGCGCCGCCTCCACCGCCGCCGCCAGCGGCGCGCCCCGCATGGACGCGCTGCGGTCGATGACCAGGTTCACCGCCACCGGGGCCCGAGGCGTCTCCGCTTCAGCCTCCAGCGTCACGAGCAGCAGCACTTCGCGGCCGCCTTCCGCGTCGCGCTCCACTGCCCAGGCCGTCTGCTTCATCCCGCACTCCCGCATGGTGGATGGGGCCATCCTGCCGCGAATCCGTCGCGAAGACTCCCCTGGCCCCGGACGCCCCTGCCTGGCCCGCGTCCGTCCCGGAAGTCCTGCCGCTCGCGGACAGGATGTCGGGTTTCCGGTCGTGAAAGCAATCGCTCCGGCCGGCCATCCAGCCACCCTCCGCGCGAAGCCCGCCCCCCAGCGGCCCCCCTTCACCCGGGCCTCGGGACGAACCCCTCCCGGGTGTGGCGATCAGCGGCGCAGGACCGCGCGTGACGCCTCAGGACGCCCTGCGTCATCCACGCTTCCGGACCACCGTTCAGTGCTTTACGGATTTACTTCTGGAGCGGTCGGAGAAAGTCGACCCGCGAAAACCTGGCCCAGGAACTCGACCCTTCCAGACGAAGGGGAGCGCCGCGTCCAGCGCACTGCATCACCGCCCGGGAGTGCAAGCTCCCCGACGTCCCGACAAATGCCCCCGCGCAGTCCACGGGCCGCGGGGGCCCCGGCTCACTCCACCACGTCCCAGCCGCCCCAGGCCTCTTCGTCCAGGTGGCCCCAGCGCTGGCCGTCCACGGGCTGGAGAGGCACTCCGGCCTGACCGTCGTCGCCCGTGTAGAGATAGTCCCGCCCCTCATCCAGGTACGTGCTGTCGTCGTGGCTCATGTCCGGCTCCTTGGCGCTCCATTCACGGGGTGTACGGCTCTACCAGCTCGCATCCCCTTGGACGCCCTGCGTCGGTCACCGGGCCCACTCCATGCGGGCCCATTTACAAGCAGTGCTTGACCGATTTACGAACATGTTGGGAGTTCGCCCCTGTTTTGTAAAGCCCTCGGGCCCCCAAAGTTTCGCCGGAGTCCTGCAGCCCACGTCCGGCTGCTTGCCGTCCAGCAGGCCAGGCGCGGTTGTGGTACCGGACACGGGGACGTGCGCCGACCTGGCAGGGCCTGCTGCCGGACACGCTCCGCTGTACGAGGCTTGATTCGAGAATCACCCCTGTTAGGGTTGACGAACACTCAAGAATTGCCGCAACGCGGCAACCCGGCGCCCCACGCCGTGCGGCCCCAGAGGTCCCGAGGTTCCATGAGTCCCATCATCACCGGCCTGCTCCTGGCAGGCGCTCTTTCGCTCTTCGTCATCACGATGTCCGGCCGCGCGGGCGTGCTGCTCGCGATGAAGAAGGAGAACCGGCTGGACCGCATCCCCTACCGCGCGGTGCAGCTGCTGCGCTTCGGGTTGGGGCAGCAGCGCATGGTGGATCCGGAGGAGTTCACGCCGGGCCTGTTCCACATCTTCATCTACGCGGCGTTCATGGTGCTGGCGGTGCGCACCATCATGATGTTCGTGATGGGCTTTTCGTCCACCGCGCTGGAAGTGCTCACCGACATGAGCCACCCGGCGTGGGATGCCGCGCCGCCGCTGCTGCTGCTCTACAAGCTGTACCTGATGGTGAAGGACGTGGTGGCGGGGCTGGCGCTCCTGGGCGTGGCGTACTTCGTGTGGACGCGCTGGAAGGTGAAGCCGGACCGCATGTCCCAGTCGTGGGAGGCGTACCTCATCCTGGGCTTCATCGCCGGGCTGATGGTGACGGAGTTCATGTTCGGCGGCAGCCACATGGTGGCCGCGCACGCCGCCGCGCAGCAGATTGCGGTGGGCGCCACGCAGGTGCCGGCGACGCCGGCCTCGCTCGTGTGGTGGGAGCCCCTCACCAGCGTGACGGGTCTGCTGATGATGCCGCTGGGCCCCACCGTGGCGCACGTGCTGGGCGTGGCGGGCTTCTTCATCCACCTGACCATCATCCTGGCGTTCCTGAACTTCCTGCCGCTGGGCAAGCACTTCCACATCATCACGGGCCTGCCCAACGTCTTCTTCCAGCGCACGCACTCCACCGGCAAGCTGCCCACGCCCAACCTGGAGAAGGAGGAGTTCGGCGCCGCCACGGTGAAGGACCTCACCTGGAAGAACGGCCTGGACCTGTACTCCTGTACCGAATGCGGTCGGTGCCAGACGCACTGTCCTACGTACATCACGGGCAAGCCGCTCACGCACAAGGCCGTCAACCAGGACCTGAAGCACTGGCTCTGGGACAACGAGCGCTGGGTGGAAGAGGGCTACGGCCCCAACGGCATCAAGGAGCCCCTGCCGGAGATGATTGGCAGCGCGCTGAAGGCGGAGACGGTGTGGGCGTGCACGAGCTGCGGCTGGTGCGAGCAGGCGTGCCCGGTGTTCATCGAGAACGTCCCGCGCCTCATCGACATGCGCCGCTACCAGGTGCAGGTGAAGGCGGAGTTCCCGCCGGAGATCCAGCGCGTGTTCGAGGGCATGGAGCGCCAGGGCAACCCCTGGGGCATCGGCCAGGACCAGCGCGACGAGTGGGCCTCCGACCTGGCGCTGCCCACGTGGGGTGACGAGGGCGGCCCGTACGAATACCTGTTCTTCGTGGGCTGCGCGGGCAGCTACGACGACAAGCAGAAGAAGGTCAGCCGCGCGCTGGTGAAGATTCTGCGCGAGGCGGGCGTGTCGTTCGCGACGCTGTCCAAGCAGGAGATGTGCAACGGCGACTCCGCGCGCCGCATGGGCAACGAGTACCTGTACCAGACGCTGGCGAAGACGAACGTCGAGTCCTGGAACTCCATGGGCGTGAAGGCGGTCATCACCCAGTGCCCGCACTGCTTCAACACCATCAAGAACGAGTACCCGGAGTTCGGCGGCGAGTACCGCGTCATCAACCACACGCAGCTCATCAACGAGCTGCTCAACGAGAAGCGCATCAAGCTCTCGTCGGTGATGAACACCACCACCAAGCTGACCTACCACGACCCCTGCTACCTGGGCCGGCACAACGGCGTGTACGACGCGCCCCGTGAAGTGCTCAAGAGCATCCCGGGCCTGGAAGTGGTGGAGATGCAGCGCAGCAAGCGTGAAGGCTTCTGCTGCGGCGCCGGTGGCGGCCGGATGTGGATGGAAGAGCACATCGGCACGCGCATCAACCACAACCGCATCAACGAAGTGGCCCTCACGCTCAAGCACGCGGAGGACCCGACCACGCCCTTCCCGGACGCCGCGGACAGGAAGAAGCCGGGCATGGTGGGCGACTACAAGGAGCAGGGCGGCGCCGGCATCGTCGCGGTGGCCTGCCCCTTCTGCTCCACGATGCTCAACGACGCGAAGAACGACACCGGCCGCGAGCAGATCCAGGTCAAGGACATCACCGAGCTGGTCGCCGACGCGCTGGAGCCCCAGCACAAGGGCGGCACCGTGTCCCCGAGCCCCGTGGTGAGCGCCAAGCCGGAGTAGTCCTCTTCTTCGCCTCCAGATGTGCCGAGGGCCCGGTGGCTCCCCGCAGTGGGAGCGGCCGGGCCCTTCTGCTTTCCAGCGCGAGCGGTGCCTGGGCTACTTGCGGCCCTTGTCGGAGCCCTTCTCCGAGCGCAGCACGCGCTCCAGGCGCTTGGTGGCGCCGTCATCCCCCAGCTTGCCGACGACGTAGGCGCTCGCGGAGGCGAGCTTGCGGCGGAAGTCGTCCGGGGCGATTTCAGAGGGGCGCGAGGGCAGCTCCGTGAGGCCCTGGTTGGCCAGCAGCGTGCGGGCCAGGTCCTTCTCGTCGTCGGTGGCCTTGGAGGACAGGAGCGCGCACACCTTCACGTGGCCGTACGCGGCGGCGGTGACGAAGGGCGTCTCCCCCAGGTTGTCGGGCAGCGTGGGGTCCGCGCCCGCCTCCAGCAGCAGCCGCACCAGGTCCTCGCGGCCCACGCGCGCGGCGGCCATGAGGGGGGTGCGCCCGTCGGCGTCGAAGGGGTTGGGGTCGGCGCCCGCGTCGAGCTGGGCGGCGAGGGCGGCGCGGTCGCCCGCGGTGACGGCATCGAAAAGGGACACGGTGTGCACCTCCAGCAGCGGCGGGCAGCATCGCGTTTCAGGGGACGCGATGCCAGGGCGCGCCCTGCCATGGGGTCCTTCTGCGGGCACGGCGGTGGAGTTCCCGGGTTGCCTCCTCGTGACACCCCGCACCATGCTGTGGGTACCATGGGGTTCCCCGAAAAGGTCATCATCATCTGCCTGCTGGTGGCGTTGGTCGTGTCAGTGCTGATGGTGCTCTGGAACGTCCACGTCAAGCACGAGCGCCTCCAGAAGAAGGGGCGGCGCGTCCAGGGCGAGGTGCTCCTCGTGGAGCGGGCCCGGGAGGACCGCCCCTCCAGGGTGCACTACTCCTTCTGCCTGCCGGATGGCACCGAGCTCCGCCATGCGTATCAGTCCTACTTGGACTCCTGGGACAGCCTGCATCGCGGCGACACCATCGACCTCGTCTACCTGCCGGAGCACCCCGAGCAGAGCATGCCGGTGCTCCACGGCGTGACCAGCGTCGAGTTCGTCTTCTGGCTCGTGGGAGGACTGCTCGTCCTGGGCCTCGTCGTGTTCACGCTGCGAAGCTGGGACTTTGGCCCCGAGGAATCCACGCACCCGCCCAGGAGGCCGGCGTCTCGCGACAGCTCGCATTCGTACCGGTAGGGCACGGGCACGCCGGTGGGTTTCCCGGATTGTCAGCCCGCGGCGTCCCTCACCATGATGGGCGCATGAATCCCGTGGGGACGATCGCGCTCGCCTTGCTCATCCTGGTTTTCTTCGTCGCGATCGTTTGGATCCGCAGGCAGAAGGCCCGCAGCATCCAGGAACTCCTTCGCCGGGGACGGCGCACGCAAGGCGAGGTGCTCTTCGTCGAGGAGGGCTACGAGGACAACGCGGACACGTTGCACTACAGCTTCACCCTGACGGATGGCCGGGAGATGCGCCACTCCTACCGGTCCCTCTTCAGGCGCTCCTGGGGCGACGTGAGCGCCGGCTCCCCCATCGACATCATCTATCTGACCGAGGATCCACGTCAGAGCCTTCCCGCGCAGGAGACAGGCCAAGAAGAGCCGCTGGCCGTCATTCCCCTGTTCTGGATCGCGGTTGTGGCGTTCTCTCTGCTGTGCGTCTACGCGGTCGAACAGGGGAAGCAGAAGAATCCGGGCCCTCCTGCTCCGGCGGCCCCTTCCTCTCGCGGCAACCTGCAACCGTACAAGCCTCGCCCCTAGGACGGAGTTCACCGGAGCGTCACTTTCGGCGCTCCGCTCCCGATACCTAGACACGGTGGCAGGCGCCACGGTGTGTGGCGCAGGGAGGAGCACCCCATGTCCCTCATCGCGGCCCGCGTCCTGGGCGCATCGTTCGCGGCGATTGGCCTCACGATGCTGGTGCTGACGTGGGGGATGTACCGGCGCGACTCGCGCATCGTGGACGAGGGCGCCCACACGCAAGGCACGGTGCTCAAGAAGGAGGTCCACGCCTCCACGGAGGACACGGACTACGTGCTGCACTACACCTTCACGTCGCACGACGGCACGCGGGTGAAGAACCGCCGCAACATCTCCTCCGGACTGTGGAAGCGCCTGCGCGTTGGCGACTCCATCCAGGTGCTCTACAGCCGCGAACAACCGCGCTGGAGCTTCCCGGAAGGCCACGGGCTGATGTCCCTGGGGCTCGCCCTGTTCTTCACCGTCGTGCTGGTGCCCTTCAGCCTGATCGGGCTGCTGTTCATGCTGGCCCGGGCCGGACCGGCGACAGCGGACGTTGATTCGGCGTCCTCCCCTCCGCCATCCTGAGCACGCACATGTCCCTCCCGCTTCTGGTCATCCTCCTGTTCGGCTTCGTGGTCATCCCGCTCCTCATCCTGAAGTCCCTCCTCAAGCACCGGACCCTCACCCTGCAGGTGCGGCAGCGCGGCCTGCACACGCGCGGGAAGGTGCTCCGCGTCCGGGACGACTTCAAGGGCAACTCAAGCAGGGTCGACTACGTCTTCAGCCCGCCGGAAGGACCGGAGATCCACGACAGCTTCCATGACTCGCGACAGGCCGCCGCCACGCGGACCCCAGGCAGCCCCATCGACATCGCCTACCTGCCGGAGGCGCCCCGACACCACCTGCGCGAGAACGTGGGGTTCGAGCGGCCTCAGGTCATCCTGGTGACCCTCCTGTTCCTGCTGTTCGCATCCTGCGGCGGCATCGGCGTGGTGGGGAACTACTTGCAGAGCGCCCGCCAGGCGGAGACACCGCGGCCGTAGCGCGCCCTCCGTGCCCCGAGGCCCACGATGAAAGTCGAATTCGTCCTGTTCGAGCTGTTCACCCTGGGGGGCGTGCCCCTGCTCATGGCGTGGGTCTGGAGGAGATACCGGCGCAACGCGAAGCTCCGGGCGCGGGGCGCTCACGCGCGGGGCACGGTGCTTCGCAAGGAGCATCTCCGCCACGGCGATGGCTTCGAGGAGCATGAATCCACGCGATGCATCCTGCACTACTCCTTCTCATTGCCGGATGGCACGGTGCTCCAACACACGTACGAGGACCATTTCATGGCATGGACAGGCATGTCCCCGGGCTCCCAGATAGACGTCGCCTACTGGCCCGAGGCCCCGCGCCACAGCCTGCCCGAGAACGGCGGAGTGAACGGACCGCTGTTTTCCGCCTGCTCCGCCCTGGCCCTGATCATGATGTGCGCCGGGCTGTACGGGCTGGTGGACCACCTCTGGGAAGGCGCCCCCCCACCCTTCGTTCGCCCGCCCCCCGAATCCCAGATGAGGCCCCTCCAGCAATGACCCTCGAGACCCTGACTGGCCTCCTGGTGGGCTTCCTGGGCCTGCCCTCCCTCATCCTGGGACTCCTCACCTACTCCCGCCGACTGGTCGTGCGGCTGGAGCAGGACGGGCTGCACGCACGGGGCAAGGTGCTCCGCGTCAGGAACCCCCGGAGCAACAAGAGAGCCGTCGATTACTCCTTCCGTCCTCCGGAGGGCCCGGAGCTTCAAGGCAGCTTCGCGGAGTGGCCCCCGCCGGCCTCCGAGCAGACCCCAGGCTCTCCCGTCGACGTCCTCTACCTGGCGGACGCGCCACACCATCACATGGCCGTGGGCACGGGACTCAGCCGGAGGTTCTTCCTCATCGTGGCGACCCTGCTCGTGTTGTTCGCGGGCTTCGGCACCCTGACCGCGCTGCACGAATACTTCACCCACCCGGGGCAGGAAGAAGCGCGCACCAGCACCACCCCGGCGCCCCCATGAACCTCCTGGCGAAGGTCGTGACCGCGGCGCTCTTCGTCGGAGGCCCCGCGCTGATGCTGGCGCTCCAATGGAAGGATTACGCCGTCACCTGGAGGTTCCAACGGCGCGGGCAGCGCGTGCAGGGCAAGGTGCTCCGCATCACTCCAGGCAAGGTGGATGAAAACGCGGCGGTGCACTACGCGTTCCGCCTGCCCGACGGCACGGTGCTCCACCACGAATACAGCGAGACGCACGAGGACTGGTCGGAGATGTCCCCCGGCGAGCCCCTGGAAGTCGTCTACCTGCCGGAGGATCCGCGCCGCAGCCGACCCACGGGCATGGGGGTCGGGCTCGTGAAGACCGGCTTCTGGACGCTGGTGATGCTGGGCTTCATGGCCGGAGGCGTGGGCGTCCTCCTGGGCTGAAACCCCAGGCCTCTGGGGACGAGGGCCCCTGGCAGGGCCCCGCCCCACGGACATCCGTCAGGTGGGCCCGTAGAAGGGCTCGTTCGCGGCGGGCACCGCGAGGGAGACGGAGCTGGCCGTCGAGGACACCGGAGCGCGGTAGATGCTCGGGTCGCCGCCGGAGTCGTTGAAGAGGAAGCCCAGCGTCGTGCTGCTCGTCCAACTGGGGAAGCTCTCCTGCACGGTGCTCGCGGTGTAGTCCGTCAGCCGGCGCAGGCTGCCGCTCAGGCCCACCGACGTCACGTTGCCCACGAAGATGCGCGTGCTGCCGGACGACAGCCGCGCGTCGAGCGCCACCTGCCGCCCGTCCGGAGACACCACCGCGCGGTTCGCGATGGCCAGCACCTCGTTGCCCAGCGACGACGTATAGGAAGGGCTGCCACCGCCCACCGGCACGAACGCGAGCTGGTTGTACTGGAAGGCGTTGCTTCCCGCCGGCGCCACCACCGTCGTCCCGTTGGGGAAGAAGGACGGCGAGCCGTGGTTGATGGTCGCGCCGGGCGTCAGCTCCGTGAAGCCGCTGCCGTTCACCGCGATGCGCGCCAGCGAGCTGATGGACCCGGAGCCCCGGTCGAACGCGAACACGATGGTGCGACCGTCCGGGCTGAACGTCGGGCCGCGGAAGTTGGTGCACGCGCCGCACGCCGCGTCGTTGGAGCTCAAGAGCGTCGCCACCGGGCCGCCCGTGGTGGGCACCGTCTGGATGGACGACGTGCTGCCCACCCGCTGCACGAACACGATGCTGCTGCCATCGCGTGACACCGAGGGCGTGTACGCGTTGCCCGCCGTCGTCAGCCGCTGCGGGCTGTTGGGGTCACCGTCGTCGTCCACCACGTAGATGTTCCGGTCGCTGCGCACGAAGGCGAAGCCCTTGTCGAAGAGGACGTCACCGATGGTGCCGCCGCTCCCTGGCTCCAGGGGCTCGCACGCCCCGAGCAAACCCACCGCCACCACCGCACCGAGCCACCGCCGCATGCCCATCATCGCTGTCTCCCGCTGTGCCGCCGGCCCTGCCACACGTTCGCCCGAAGACTACAGGGCGCGCGGGCTGGGACGTCAACGCACGCGGCGGCATTCACCGCCCCCTGCGTCCGGAGTCCACAGGGGGTGGCGACGTTCAGCGGTTGAGGCGGTTCAGTTCATTGCGGCAGACGTTGCACGGCCCCAGTTGCTTGCGGTCGATGTCCTGGGCCGACTGCGGGAGGAACATCACGCAGCGGGAGTCCTCGCAGTAGGACAGGCCGATGAGGTGGCCCACCTGATGCACGGCCTCCACCTGGACGCGGCGGCGCAGCGCTTCGCCCTCCGCGCCCTGGCGCAGCCGGAACAGGCTCATCACCGCGACCTTGGACTCCCGGTCCGCCTCACCGAAGACGAAGGGCGACTCCGGCACGAACAGGTCCGCGTCCGTCACCCCCATCACCAGTTGCTGCTTCTGCGGCGACTCCTCCAGGAGCGTGCCCAGCCGCCGCATGATGGCGTTGCAGTGGTACTGGCCGCGGTCCTTGTTGAAGGCGTAGGCAGGGGACGACAGCGCCGTCCGGCTCACGACCGCGCTGACGCCCATGTGGGTCACCAGCGGTTCCTGCAAGGCGTTCACGAGCGCAGTCGGTGGACTGCCCACGGTGACCAGCAGGAGCGTCTTCTGCGGCATCAGCCCACCGCCTTCTACCTCCGGACGGACGTTGACCGCGTCCCCCCGGAGCGGAGTGGCTGGGGCGCAAGGATTCGAACCTTGATAATCAGAGTCAAAGTCTGACGTCCTGCCATTAGACGACGCCCCAGCAGGTTCGCACGCGTACTTTCGGGCCGATACTACGGCATCTCGACGGGCTCGGGAACCCACTCTGACGATGGGACGCGTTCTGCGTGGGGTGTGGGGGTGGATCACCGTCCCAGGCCCCTCGGGAGGGCTGCCGGGCGGGCGAGGTGTCGTCCACCCGACAGGCCCCTCCCCCGCCTCAGCCCTTGAGCACGGCCAGGGGGGTGAGTCGGACGCGGGGCGTCACGAGGTCGGCCTCGTCCTCCAGCACCTCGGAGAGGTCCCGGTAGGCGGCGGGGGCCTCCTCCACCAGCGAGGGGGCCCGGGCCGGGTCGAACACCACGCGGCGCAGGGCATGGACGAGCGCGTCCGGGCGGATGCGGGCCCGGGCCTCCGTGCGGGTGAGCACGCGGCCCGCCCCGTGCGAGCAGGAGCGGAAGGCGCGCGGCTCGCCCCGGCCTTCCACGACGTAGGAGGCCGTGCCCATGGAGCCGGGGATGAGGCCCCGCGCCCCCGCGTCCAGCCCCACCGCGCCCTTGCGGTGGACCTGGAGGGTGCGGCCGAAGTGCACCTCCGTGGCGACGTGGTTGTGGTGCACGTCCACGGTGCTGTCCCCCTCCGGGGCCACGCCCAGGCGGTCCGCGATGACGGCCAGGGCCCGGGCGGCGAGCGTGTCCCGGTTGGCACGGGCGAAGCGGCACGCCAGCTCCAGGTCGTGGAGGCAGGCCTGGCCCGGCTCGGTGTCGGTGCGCAGGGCGTGCGGCATGCCCTCCCCGAGCGCCTTCGCCACCCGCTGGTGGTGCTCCCCCACCGCGCCCCCCACGCCCCGGGACCCGGTGTGGATGAGCAGCCAGAGGTCCCCCGCCCCGTCCCGGTCCAGCTCCAGGAAGTGGTTGCCACCCCCCAGCGTGCCCAGGTGGCGCGGCGCCAGTCGCGCCCAGGCCTGAGTGAGCCGGTGGGTGGACAGCGCCGGGGACTCCAGCCCGGGTGGCAGGGGCAGGCCCTTGCCCCGGTGCACCGCGTCTCCCACGGGGATGACGCGCGAAAGCTGGGACAGGAGCTGTTCCAGGTCCGCGCGGGACAGCGACGCGGCGGGGAAGGCGAAGCGGTGCGCGCTCACACCGCAGCCCAGGTCGTTGCCCAGCGCGCCGGGGACGACGTGGTGTTCGGTGGCGAAGACGGTGCCCACCGCCACGCCCGACGCGAGGTGCACGTCCGGCATCACCGCCACGTGCTCGACGACGTAGGGCTGCGCGGCGAGCTGCTGGAGTTGCCGGAGCGCGGCGGCGGGCACCGCGCGGGCCCAGGCGAGCAGCGGCACCGCGCCCGGTGGGACTTCGAGGAGGCGGGGCATCATGCGTCACCCCCTTCCCCTTCGTCGTCCGAGCCCCAGCCGCTGTCGTCGTGCTCCGTGCGTGGGGCGGTGCCCACGTGGACGAAGCGCAGGTTCGGGGTGCGCTTGAGGTTCAGGTGCTGCGCGAGTTGGGAGCGCAGGTAGCCCTGCGCGCGGAGCAGGGCCTCCTTCACCTGCGCGGGGTCGGCGGTGTCTTCCGACAGCGTGTAGCCGATGCGCGCGGTGCGGCCTTCGGGGGACAGCTCGAACGACGTCAGCGCGACGCCTTCGAGCAATGGGTCGGACAGCTCGCCGCGGAACAGCAGCGAGACCTCCTCGGAGAGGGTGGATTGGACGCGCAGGTGGCGCGCGGACGGAGCCTGGGACTGGAACAGCGAGGAACCCGAACGTCGGGACGACGCGCGGGGACGGCGAGACCTGGATGAGGACATGAGCGAAGACGGATTCCAGCGGGCCGCGTCCCGTCACTCACGAGGAGCCGGGACACGACCGTAGGTGTGCACGCAGGAGCTCCCGCGCGGACACGCCGCCTTTTCGCGCACGGCGAGGACGTCCCTTGCGCCACGGGGCCACGCGCAAGAAGGCGCGGCCGTCAGGCAGATGCGGGACGACGCCGGTGACGCTAGACGCGCGACCGTGAGGAGCGAACCGAGACACCCTTGGCGACACGTCCCATGGCACACCTCCCGCCGCACGCGGAACCGCGCGGACGACGCACCGACGCGACGGGAATGCCGGGCCTGACAAAAAAGCGCGGGGCCTGTCCGGTGGTGACCAGCCGCTCTTTCCACCATCCGACTCGGGCGTTCAGTGCGATTGGCAGGGAGGCCTCGCGGATGCACCCACTAGGCGGGAGGCTTCATGGCCGAGACTTTCGACGTGGTGGTGATTGGGGCAGGTCCGACGGGGGAGAATGCGGGAGCGAGGGCCGCGGCGGGTGGGTTGAAGGTGGCGCTGGTGGAGCATGAGCTGCTGGGCGGTGAGTGCTCCTACTGGGCCTGCATGCCCAGCAAGGCCCTGCTGCACCCCGGCGAGACGCTCTGGATGGCGCAGCACACGCCCGGCGTGCGCGAGCTCATCAAGGAGCCGCTCAAGGCCGAGGCCGTGCTCAAGCACCGCGACAAGATGGTGTCCGGCTACGACGACAAGTCCCAGGTGAAGTGGGCCGAGGGCGCGAAGCTCACCGTGGTGAAGGGCCGCGGCAAGCTCACCGGCCCGCGCAGGGTGCGCGTGGAGGGCAAGGACGGGAAGGTGCGCGAGCTGGAAGCGCGCAAGGCCGTCGTCATCGCCACGGGCAGCAAGCCGCGCATGCCGGACATCGCGGGGCTCAAGGACTCCAGGCCCTGGGACAACCGCGAGGGCACGGGCTCCAAGGCGGTGCCGGGCCGGCTGGTGGTGCTGGGCGGCGGCGTGGAGTCGGTGGAGCTGGCGCAGGCGTGGCGCGAGCTGGGTTCGGAGGTGACGCTGGTGCAGCGCGGCCCCCGCCTGCTCACGCGCTTCGAACCCTTCGTGGGCGAGCAGGTGGCCCAGGCGCTGCGCGACATTGGCGTGCGCGTGTTCCTGGAGACGCAGGCGACGAAGGTGCAGCGCTCGGGCGAGGGCAAGGGCGAATACACCGTGACGCTGTCCAACCGGGACACGCTGCGCGCGGACGCGCTGCTCGTGGCCATGGGCCGCACGGCGCGCACGGACGACCTGGGCGTGGACACGGTGGGCCTCAAGCCCGGTGCGTCCATCGAGGTCGATGATCAGCTCCGCGTGAAGGGCGTGGACGGTGACTGGCTCTACGCGTGCGGCGACGTGAACGGCCGCAACCTGCTCACGCACATGGGCAAGTACCAGGGACGGTTGGTGGGCGACGTCATCCTGGGCAAGCCCGCGAAGGCGTGGGCGGACACGAAGGCCACGCCGCAGGTCGTCTTCACGCACCCGCAGGTGGCCAGCGTGGGCCTCACCGAGGAGAAGGCGCGCAAGGCGGGCGTCCCGGTGAAGACGGTGCAGTACGAGCTGGGGGACGTGGCCGGCACGTCGCTCATGGGCGAGGGCTTCAAGGGCACCGCGAAGCTGGTGGTGGACGAGCAGCGCCGGGTCATCGTGGGCGCCACGTTCACGGGCCCCGGCGTGGGGGAGATGCTCCACGCGGCCACCATCGCCGTCGCGGGCGAGGTGCCGCTGGACACGCTCTGGCACGCGGTGCCGTCGTACCCCACCATGAGCGAGGTGTGGCTGCGGTTGCTGGAAGCCTACGGTCTGTGATTGCGGTGGGGCGCCTCCGCATGAAAGGGTAAGCGCCCCACCCTTGCATCCTTGTGCCAATGATTGCCGCTGACCCGCCGCTCCACAGCGCGTCCCTGAACAGCGCATCCCTGAAGGTGGAGTGGGCCCTGCTGCTGGTGCTCGCGTTGGCGGCCGTGGCGGTGGGTCAGCATCCGAGGCGCGGGTTGGACTTCCGCGTCTATCTCACCGCCGCCGAACGCTTCCGCGAAGGCACGGACCTGTACCGCGTGGAAGACGGCGCCATGCCGTTCAAGTACGCGCCCGTCACCGCGCCCCTCTTCCTGCCCTTCACCGCAGTGCCTCCGCGCGCCGCCGTGGCGCTGTGGAACCTGGGCTCCGTGCTCGCCCTGGCCGCCGTGTCCGTGCTCACGCGCCGCGCCGCGCCCGCGAATGGAGAGGCAGCTCCGTGGGAATGGGCGCCGGTGCTCGCGACCGCGGTGTTGCTGCCCGCGCTCACCTTCGAGTTCTTCTACGGCCAGGTGGACGCCGTGCTGTTGTGGCTGCTGGTGGCCGCGGCCGTGGGGGCGGAGCGGGGCCGCGTCTGGGGTCCTGGCGCCGCGTTCGCCGTGGCGTGTCTGCTCAAGCCCCCGGCCGCGCTGCTGGGCCTGTTCTTCCTCGCGCGCAGGCACTGGCGCGTCGTGGGCGCCACGGCGCTCTTCGGCGTGTTGCTGGTGTTGCCCACGCTGGGCCGCTACGGGTGGGAGGGGACGCTGTCGCAAGTGCAGGACTGGACGCGGACGCTCGCGCGCACCACGCCGCCGTGGGCGCTGGGCCACAACCCGCAGGGCCTGCCCACGCTGCTGCTGTCGCTGGTGCTGCCCCCGGAGTCCCTGCCGCCCGCCGGCGCGATGACGCTGGCACAGGCCGTGGCGGTGGGGCTGTTCGTCATCGCGTGGGTGTGGGCGCGGCCCGGGCCCGTGGAGCTGCTCGCGTTCGGGTGTCTGGGCGTGACGCTTCTGTCACCGTTGGCGTGGCGCGCGAACTACGTGCTCGCGTGGCCGCTGATCCGCGCGGCGCTGGAAGGTCGGTCGCGCTCCGGCCAGGCGCTGGTCGGACTGGTGGCGCTCACGGGTGTCCTGGTGTCGGAGACGGTGCTGGGCGCGGAGCTGGCGCGGCGGGTGCTGCTCACGCGGCCGTTCGTGTGGGCATACACGGCGCTGCTGCTCACACTCCTGTGGCAGACGCGGCGCCGGGGTGCTCCCACCGCCGTACTTTCCGACGGAGCCGTGACGCACCTGCCGCGTGAATTTCCAAACGCACGCGCTTCGTGACCCAATCGAAACAATGCCGGGGGCAAAGTGTCACGGAGCCTGAACCTTCGTGACACACGGCGTCGCTATATGCGTCCCCGTCATGTTCGAAACGTTCGACAGCGCCTCCAGCGCCCCCGCCGCCCGGCGGTTCGCGCTCTCCACCACCGCGTCGGTCGCCGTCTTCGGACTCATCGCCGTCGCGGCGATGACCGCGGCGAACACCGTGAAGGAAGTCATCAAGGAGAAGAAGGTGGACGTTGTCTTCCGCCCGCCTCCGCCACCTCTTCCCGTCGTCGAGGTGAAGCCTCCTCCCCCGCCGCCTCCGCCGCCCGTGAAGGTCACGCCGCGCGCCGCGCCTCCCGCGCTCGCCAAGGCGCCGCCTCCCGCCGCGCCCGTCACCGCGCCCGCGCCGCTGAAGGCCCCGGACGCGGTGCCGCTCGACAAGCCGCCGGAAGCGGAGAAGGAGATCGTCGCCGCGGCGCCCATGGCCGTCGGTGGCACCGGGACGCTCGTTCCTGGCGGTGTGGTGGGCGGTGTCGGCAGCGGTGAGGGGATGGCCATTGGCGGCGGTCGCGCCCAGCCCATCAACCTGCCGGAGTCGGCCACGCCTCCGGAGCCGCTGTCCGCGAACCTGCTGCCTGAGTACCCCTCCGACGCCCGCTCCAAGGGTCAGGAGGGCCTGGTCATCCTCAAGGGCGTCGTCGAGGCGGACGGCCGCGTCACCGGACTCAAGGTGATGCGCGGGGATGAGCCCTTCGCCAGCGCCGCGCTGGCCGCCGTGCGCACGTGGCGCTTCCGGCCCGCCGTCGTGTCCGGCCAGCCCACCTCCGTCTTCCGCATCTTCAAGGTCCCCTTCCGCCTCAAGTCCTGACGCCCTCCTTCCCCCGGGAACACACCGCCATGAACTTCAATCTCAAAGAGATCTACGCGCACATGGGCGTCTTCGCCCTGGGCATCGCCTGGACGCTGATCGCCTTCGCGGTCGCGTCGCTGGCCGTCTTCTTCGAGCGCCTGTTCGTCTACTTCCGCTCACGCGCCGCGTCCCGCAAGTTCGCCGGCCGCGCCGGTCCGCTCCTCGCGCAGCAGCAGCACGACGCGCTGGTGAAGGAGGCCGAAGGCAGCAAGAGCAGCCACCTGGCGATGATGCTGGGCGGCGGCATGAAGACGTTCCTGTCCAAGTCCCGCGCGCCCGCCGGGAAGCTGGGCGCGGTGGAGCTCACGCGCCGCGACCTGGTGCGCATCAACGAGCGCATCACCGCGGACGTGCGCCGGGGCATGTCGGTGCTGGCCACGGTGGGTTCGGTGGCGCCGTTCGTCGGCCTGCTGGGCACGGTGGTGGGCATCATCGAGGCCTTCGCCGGCATCGCGAAGGAGGGCTCCGGTGGCCTGGGCGCGGTGTCCGCCGGCATCGCGGAGGCGCTGGTCGTCACCGCGCTGGGCCTGCTCGTCGCCATCCCCGCGGTGCTGATGTTCAACTTCCTGTCCACCCGCGCGGACGCGCTGCTGCTCTCCCTGGAGCAGGCGCGCGGCGAGTTCCTGGACCACCTGGAGGACATGTCCGGTGACAAGCGCGCGGTGGTTGCCCACGCGCCGCACGCGAGCAGCGCGGACGTCGTCTCCACCCGCGCCGAGGCCACCGATGTCGGCCACGCGTAGGAGCATCACCCCGGAGATGAACGTGACGCCGCTGGTGGACGTGGTGCTCGTCCTCCTCATCATCTTCATGGTCGTCACGCCGCAGTTGGAGTCGGGCGCGGCGGTGGAGCTGCCCGTCGCGACGAACCCGGATCCGGAGAACAAGAACCTGGAGCCCACGACGGTGAGCCTCGCGGCGAACGGGTCCTTCTTCCTGGACCGCAAGGAGCTGACGCGGGACGCGCTCGTGGTGGAGCTGAAGACGCTGCACAAGGTGAAGCCGGACGCGCCCGTGGTGCTCAAGGCGGACCGGGGCGTGGCGTACGCGCAGGTGAGAGGCGTGTTCAAGGCGATGCAGGACATTGGTTTCCCGGGCATCAGCCTGCAGGTCATCGACCGGCAGAAGAAGTAAGGGGAGGCACGCGCCATGGCTTTCGACGTCGGTGGCAGCAAGGGCGGCATCCGCCCCACGATGAACGTGACGCCCCTGGTGGACGTGGTGTTGGTCCTCCTCATCATCTTCATGGTCGTCACGCCGCTGATGACCAAGCACCTGTGGATGAACGTGCCGGCGAAGGCGGACAAGACGGAGAACACGCCGCCCCCGCCGCCTGACGCGAAGCCGCCCGTGGTGCTCACGGTGGACAAGGCCGGCACGCTGCGCATCAACCGCGAGGAGGTGCCGCGCGATCAGGTGGTGGAACGCCTGCGGCGCATGCTCAACGCGCGAGCGGACAAGATCGTCTTCTTCGACGCGAGCGACGCGGTGCCGTACGGCAGTGCCATGGAAGTGCTGGACCTGGCGCGGGGTGGAAACATCACCGTCGCCGTGCTGCCAGAGCGACTCGCGGATTGAGTCGTGCAGCGGGTGTCCCGCGCGCGGTGCGAGCCGCGCGCGGTCCGTGACACCAAGTTTTCCGTTCCCCGCCAGAGACGTCACAAACCCTTCATCCCAATGCCACGGGCGTCGCGTTGATTGCGCGTCGCTGTCGGCAAGGAGAGCCGTGTTGTCTCGTTCGAACTTCGTGCGCGCCCTCGTGGCGTCACTCGTGCTCATCACCCTGCCTGCCTTCGCGCAGGCCCCCGGCGCCGCGCCGACGGCCCCTCTTGCGCCTTCCCCCTCCGCCACGCCCGGCACGCAGCCCGCAGGGGAGCTTCCGTCTCCGCCGGGGACTCCTGGTGGATCCGCCGCGTCACAGCCGGACGGGGCACTGCCGACGAGTCCCGCGCCTTCGCTGGGAACACAGCCCGGGAGCGCCGCGAATCCAGGGCCCGTGCAGGGTGCGCAGCCTGGGAACACCTCGCC
Organism: Corallococcus sp. bb12-1; assembly: GCF_026626765.1. Classification (NCBI taxonomy): domain Bacteria; kingdom Pseudomonadati; phylum Myxococcota; class Myxococcia; order Myxococcales; family Myxococcaceae; genus Corallococcus; species Corallococcus sp. bb12-1. The sequence goes on from NZ_JAPNJZ010000001.1 coordinate 1,112,263, forward strand.
CGCGCAGCCCGTGGATCCTTCTGCTCCGGCCGCCGCGCAGTCCGGCACCGTGACGGATCCCGAAGCGGCCCCGTCCGAAGCCACCGCGTCCGACGAAGCGGCCCTGGGCGATGAAGCCCTCGCGGAGTCCGCCGCGCCGCCTCCCGGCTTCACCGGCATCTACGGCCGCCTCACGGACGAGGCCAACGGCGAGGGTCTCATCGAGGCCACTGTGAAGGTGGTGACGGGCTCGCAGAAGCAGGCCCTCACCGACCTGGACGGCAACTACCGGCTCGCGCTTCCGCCGGGCAAGTACGACCTGCGCGCCTTCTACGACGTGTACCAGGGCCGCCGCATCACCGGCGTCGTCGTCACCCAGGGCAAGGCCACGAAGCTGAATGTCGCGCTCAGCGCGGACGTGGGCGCGGTGCAGGAAGTCGTCGTCGAAGCGCGCTCCGACCGCCGCGCCGAGGGCGCCCTGCTCCAGGACCGCAAGAAGGCCGCCGCCGTCTCCGACTCCATCAGCGCGCAGGAGATCGCCCGCACGCCGGACTCCAGCGCCGGTGACGCGGTGAAGCGCGTGGTCAGCGCCACCGTGGTGGACGGCAAGTATGTCCTGCTGCGCGGCCTGGGCGGCCGGTACGCCACCACGCTGCTCAACGGCGCGCTGCTGCCCAGCCCGGAACCGGACGAGCCCAGCGTGCCGCTGGACCTGTTCCCCACCAGCCTGCTCGCGAACCTCAACGTGGTGAAGAGCTACACGCCGGACCTGCCAGGCACCTTCGGCGGCGGCACACTCCTCATCGAGACCAACACCTACCCGTCCCAGTTCGAGTTCAAGCCGCGCCTCACCCTGGGCGGCGACACGGTGACGACCTTCCGCGAGCGCAACTCGCAGGCGCAGGGTGGCTTCGGTGAAGCGCTGGGCTTCGCCGACTCCAGCCGGGGCCTGCCGTCCGAGCTGCCCCGCGACCACCGCCTGGGCGCGGGTGGAGAGTCAGCGCAGCAGTTGGAAGGCCAGTGGGAGAGCTTCACCAACGTCTGGGAGAAGCGCACCACGCGCGCCGTGCCCAACCTGGGCCTGGGCGCATCGCTGGGCGACACGCTGCGCTTCGGCAACCAGCGGCTGGGCTACCTGGCCACCGTCAACTATGGCCACCGCGACGGCGTGCAGACGGGCGACTTCGCCCGCGCGTCCCGCGACGAGTCCGGTTCGCTCATCCCCCAGGACGTCGCGCGCACCACGCAGGGCTTCTCCACCGCGAACCTCAGTGGCCTGGCCAGCGTGGGCTACCAGTTCGACCGCGACAACGAGCTGACCTTCTTCAGCCTCTACACGCGCGGCACCGACACGCGCACGTACTCCGCCAACGGCAACAACAACGTGCGCGGCGACTCCTACTCCAGCACCCGCCTCCAGTTCATCACCCGCGCGCTGTCCTTCACCCAGCTGCGCGGCTTCCACCGCCTGGGCCTGCTGGGCGACTCGGAGCTGGACTGGCAGGCCAACGTCTCCCGCGTGGACCGCGACGAACCCGACACGCGCGACACGCTCTACAGCGCCAGCCTGAACAACCCCGACGCGCAGCTGTCCTTCCCCAACCAGCCCAACAGCGGCGAGCGCTTCTTCGCCGAGCTGGGAGAGACGTCCACCGGCGGCAGCGTCAACCTCACCCTGCCCTTCTCCTCCGACCTGCGCGTGAAGGTGGGCGGCCTGACGCAGGTGTCCTTCCGCGACTTCAACGCGCGCCGCTTCCGCTACCTGCTCAACGACACGCCGGTGGACCGCACCCAGTCCCCCGAACAGCTCTTCTCGCCGGAGAACGTGGGCAACGCCATCACCGTGCGCGAGACGACCCGCGCGGACGACGCCTACAACGCCTTCCTGGGCATCTACGCCGGCTACGTGTCCGCGGACTACAAGCCCGTGGAGCCGCTGCGCCTCGTGGGCGGCGTGCGCCTGGAAGCCTCCCGGCAGAACCTCACGCTGAAGGACCCCTTCACCGGCGTGGAGGGCCAGGGCGGCACGGACCAGCGCTACCTGGATGTGCTGCCGTCGTTCAACGCCATCTACGCGCTGTCCGAGAAGGTGAACCTGCGCGCGGGCTACAGCTACACGCTGGCGCGGCCCACGTTCCGGGAGCTGGCGCCCTTCATCTTCTTCGACTTCGTGCGCCGCCGGAACGTGTCCGGCAACCCCGACCTCTTGGAGACGCGCATCCACAACGTGGACGCGCGCGTGGAGTGGTTCGTCGAGGAGAACGACGTGCTCGCCGCGAGCGCCTTCTACAAGCGCTTCCAGGACCCCATCGAGCGCGTCATCCGCAACCCGGACAGCGGAGACCTGGGCTTCGAGAACGCCGCGGGCGCGGACAGCTACGGCCTGGAGTTGGAGGCGCGCACGTCCCTGGCCCGCTTCAGCCCCGCGCTGCGCCCGGTGCGCGTGGGCGCGAACCTCACGCTCATCCAGTCGCAGGTGGACCTGGGTGACTCCGCGGTGGTGGGCGCGCAGACGAACAAGGACCGGCCGCTCCAGGGCCAGTCGCCCTACGTCATCAACGTCAACGTGGGCTACGAGCGGCCGCAGAGCGGCACCGAATTCGCGGTCCTCTACAACGTGTACGGCCAGCGCATCAGCGAGGTCGGCGTGCAGGGCCTGCCGGACGTGTACGAGCGGCCCTTCCACCGCGTGGACATCACCCTCACCCAGAAGCTGGGCGCGACGCAGTTGAAGCTGACCGCCGCGAACCTCCTCAACGCGTCCGTCACCCTCCGCCAGGGAGACGTGACGGTGCAGACGTACAAGCCCGGCATGGCGTTCACCGCCGCGCTTGGCTGGGCCCTGTAGTTCCCATCTCCTCCCGAAAGGACGTCACCCATGAAGCGCCTGTTTGCATCCGTCCTCGCCCTCTCCAGCCTCACGCTGCTGCCCGCCTGCGGAGACGACAAGGACACCGACAACAAGCCGGACGGCGGCGATCCGCAGTCCACGTCGCAGGACGTGACCGCGAACATCACCGAGGACACGACGTGGAAGGCGGGCACCACGTACACGCTGAAGAACTACGTGTTCGTGGAGAAGGGCACGCTGACCATCGAGGCGGGCGCCACGGTGCTGGGCGACCAGGGCAGCGCGCTGGTCATCACCCGCGAGGCGAAGTTGAACGCGGTGGGCACGGCGGAGAAGCCCATCGTCTTCACCAGCGCGCAGGCGGCGGGCACGCGCACGGCCGGTGACTGGGGCGGCGTGGTGCTGCTGGGCAAGGCGCGCATCAACGTGGCCGGCGGTGAGAACACCGTCGAGGGCTTCTTCGCGACGAGCGGCGACCTGAAGACGAAGTACGGCGGCACGGACGACGCGCACAGCTGCGGCACGTTGAAGTACGCGCGCATCGAGTTCGCGGGCTACGAGCTGGCCGAGGACAACGAGCTCAATGGCCTGACGGTGGGCGGTTGCGGCACGGGGACGGACATCGACTACGTGCAGGTGCACAAGGGCGCCGACGACGGCGTGGAGATGTTCGGTGGCACGGCGGGCCTGAAGCACATCGTCATCACGCAGACGGACGATGACGGCCTGGACTACGACCTGGGCTGGCGCGGCAAGGTGCAGTTCCTGGTGGTGCAGCAGAACGCCACGGTGGGCAACCGGGGCATCGAGGCCTCCGGCAACAAGAACGACAACGGCGCGCAGCCGCACACGGTGCCGGAGATCTGGAACGCGACGTTCATCGGCTCCGGGCGTCCGGCGGGCACGGCGCCCGCGCAGGAAGGCCTGGTGTTCAACACGGGCGCGGGCGGCCTGCTGCGCAACATCATCGTCGCGAACTTCGCGGACCTGGCCATCGACGTGGACGGCACGGCCTCCGCGGCGCTGTGGAACGCGGCCACCCCGGAGCTGTCGCTGCAGAGCACGCTCTTCTGGAGCAACAAGGGCGACACGCTGGCCATCCCGAACGCGCCGAACCCGAAGAAGGACGCGTCGGGCGCGGTCACCGACCCGGACGTGAGCAAGTTCGTGGAGGCGGAAAAGGTGCTGGCGGTGGGCCTGAACAACAAGGTCGCGAACCCCCAGCTCACGGCGGCGCTGAGCCTGGAGGCCCCGGACTTCACCCCGGCGGCGGGTTCCCCGGCGCTCAACCCGGACAACGCGGCCACGCCCGGCGCGGGCTTCGACACCAGCGCGCGCTTCGTCGGCGCGGTGGGCACCACCAACTGGCTGGCCGGTTGGACCGCGTTCCCGAAGAACTAGCTTCGAGCGGGTGGTGACACGGACCGCGTGCTCCCGGTGTCAGGCCAGGGGCACGCGGTTTGCTTTTGAGGCAGGCCGGGCCGGCTCACCACAGATGAACCGACCGAACTCCTACTAAGACAGTTTGAAATACCGGGCCGATCGCCTCCGCTTATTTCAAAAACGACCCCGAAATTAAAACAACGCGCCTGTTCCGGTCCTACGACGGCAGGCCCGAGGCCGCGTCGTCCTGCGCGTTGGCCAGGGACTCCGGGGTGTTGCCGCCTTCGGTGAACAGCGAGCCACCGGCCACCGGGCGCACCTTGGGGGGACGGCCGCGACGGCGCGGGGCGTTCTCCTCGGAGCCCGGGGCCATGCCCACCGGTTCAACCGTGGCCTGCGGCCCTTCGGACCGGCCCGCCTTGCGCGTCGGACGCGGCAGGTGGATGGCCTCCAGCTTCGCCCCCAGCTCCGCGTCGTCCTCCGCGAACACCTTCGCGTACGCCAGCGCCCGCTGACCCTTCTGGAGCAGCGACTCCTGGCTCTCGTTCAGCACCTGCCTCGCCGCGTCCAGCGCCGCCTGCGCGCGCGCCACCGCTTCCGCCTTCTCCCGCACGTGCGCCGCGGCCTCGCCCAGCACCGCCGTGTCCACGTCCGGGAACTTCACGTCGGCCAGGTCGGTGGCGAACAGCTCGAGCAACCCGCGCAGCGCGGGGGAGATGGAATCGTTCTCAGGGGAATCGAACATGGGCAGGCCTCCTCACAAGGCGTTGAGGCCACCTATCTGCCCAGATGTTCAGTGTCCTTTCAAGGGGGTCGTCCAACAGCCCGGAAACTCGGCCCCGCGCGCTTCGTCAAGGACCCCTCGCGGATCAGTCCACCCGCACCAGCGCCACGTCCCGCACCCCCAGCGACGGATCCACGTCCACCGCCAGGAAGTGCCGGCCCACCCCGTCAAAGGCCTCCGGAATGGCCCCGCCCCCTCCAGAGATGAACGCCGGGATGCCCGCGTTCGAATACGAATAGTAGGAATGGATGTGCCCGTAGAGCGTCAGGTCCACCCCCGCTCGCGCCATCTTCCCCACCAGCCCGGCAGCCTCACCCCGGATGGCGAACCCGCCGCCCCGAACACCAATCGGATCCAAGGGCGGGATGTGCATCGCCACCACGTGCACCGCGTCGCGCGCCTCCTCCAACCACCCGTCCAACTGCTGCTCCACCAGCGGATCCACCGTGCTGCTACCGGAGTCCACCAGGCTGAAGTGCGCGCCCCGGAAGGTGAAGTGCTGGCTCGCCCGCCCCACGAGCCGCTGGTACTCGCGCGCGTCGTCCGTGAACGTCTCGTGGTTGCCCAGCGTCGCGAACAACGGGATGCGCGACCCCGCCTCCAGCCGCTGCTGGAACTCCTCCAACTGCTCGCGCGTCCCGTACTCCGTCAGGTCGCCCGCGAAGAAGATGAAACGCAGCGTGGGGTCTTCGTTCAGCCGCGTGTAGATGTCCCCCACCTTCGACAGCGCCTCCTGCACGTCCGCCAGCGCCGCGAACCGGAACGGCTCCCGCGAGTCCCAGTCCGGCGGCGCCACCGTCAGCCTCGCCGTCGTCCCCGGCCGCAACGCCACCCGCCACGCCTTCACCGTCGGGTGCGCGTCCAGCATCGCTTCCACGACGAGCGGGACGCCTGCTTCGTCCACCGCCACCAGCGCGGCGTCCGGCATCGCGTTGTGCACCGTGAGGAGCCAGTCCGCTCGCGCCTGCCCATCGGCGGTCACGCGCACCGTGAACACCGGCGCCTGCCCCCACAGCACCAGCGCGCCCGCCCCCAGCGTCCGCACCGACGCGAGCCCGCCCTCCACCTCCACCGTCAACGCTTCGCCTTCGGCCTGCCCGATGCGCGTGTCACGCACCGCGCGGTCCTCGCTCGGCCTCGCGCATCCCGCGGACAACAGGGCCGCCGTGAGTCCCATCGCGCCCAGGACGCGGAGGCCTCCGCGTGACTCCGAACGGATCCGCGTCGCCCGCACCGCGCCCTGCCCGCGCGCCCCACCGCTCACGTGTCACCTCCCACCGCGTACACCAGCGACAGCCGCCCCATCAGCGCGCCGCCCGCCTGCGCTTCCGCCGACACGCCCCAGTGGTCCGTCAGCAGCACCCGACCCCTCAAGCCGAAGGAACCGACGATGCCGCCGCCCCGCCCCCGCAGCCCGCCCACCAGGCCGTCCTTGCGGTGGTCGTAATAGAGCATCGCCTCGCCCCTGAACGGCCCACCCCGCCCCAGCCACACGCCATAGCCAAACGTGTAGAGCAGTTGCCCGTGCAGGTTGTCGTCCGCCACCGGGCCTGGATAGACGTAGCCCTGGTACGACAGGCCCACGCTGCCCTCCGCGAACGAACCGGCCATCCTCGGGCTCAGGCGTGACATCGCGTAGCGGCCCCGCAGCGACAGCTCCCCGCCGCCCACCGTGAAGCCCTCCGTCGGATAGCGGTGGTACGTCGCGAAGCCCTCCACATCCAACGCCGTGCCGTCCCCGCTCCCCAGCGCCTGCTCCGGCGCGCCCCACAGCCGGTACGCCGCGCCCGCGCGGATCCACGTGTTGCCCTCGTCCGGCGCCAGCCGCGCCGTCGCCTCCAGTTGCACCGCCTCCAGCCGCGCCACCACCCCCAGCGCGAAGAAGTTCCGGTAGTCCGCCGTCGCGTCGCTCACGCGCTGGTAGCCCAGGTCGAACTCCAGCGGCGGCAACGTGGACGGCACCTTGCCCTGCCCCAACCCCGGCGAAATCACCCCGTACAGGTTCGCCAGCATGGACATGGAGAACAGCCCCGCCCCCGTCAGCGTCACCGCGTACAAAGGACCGATGGTCCGCCGCGACGCCCCGGTGAGCGCGATGGGCACCAGCCCCGCGCCAATCAACCCCAGCCCCACCGCCTCCACCGTGAAGAGCTGCTTCGCCGTCGCCGTGTCCCCCGCCGCCCACGCCCCCGCCCCGTGCAGCAACAGCCCCGGCACCACCGCCACCACCACCGGCAAGGCCTTGAACGGCGGGAGCGGCGCCTCGTCCTGCGTCAGCCGGACGCGGGGCTCGGACACCCGGCCTCCACTTCGCGACGGCACGTCTTCTTCCAGGGAACCGGACCGCTGGAGCTCACCGGCCTCCGCGTAGACCGGCACGCCGCCGCTCCGCTCGGGCGCCACCACCGGGCCGGACTCGTCGGCGGACGCCGTGGGCACCGGCCGGGGCACCGGCTCCTTCAACACCCGGGCCATCACCTCCGGCGGCACCACCGACGCCCGCGAACCCTTGCGCACCGGTATGTCCCGGGGCACGTCGCTGCCGCCCAGTTCGGGACTGCTCGCCAGCAACTGGAACGCGGACAGCCACCCGCCGTCGTCCTGCGCCCGCGCGCTCCCAGGGGCCAGCATCAGCCCGAGCGCCACCGCGAAGGTGGCCGCTCCATTCCGTACCGGGCGCGCTTGCCCCATGACCGTTGTCTCGCTTCCCTGGAGGCGACCTTCCCGCCGCCTCCATCCCGACCCGAGGCCCTGGATGGCGCAGGTGATAACCCCGCCCCGGGGAAGCGCTGAAGGAAGCACCGTGAAGAAGTGTGAACCGGCGCAACAGCCCACCTCACACCCACCGCCCGCCCACCCTGGACGTCCAGTCATTTCCACGGGTTGTCACAACCCACCACGCCCGCCTGCCCCGCTTTCAGCACCTGGAGCGAAATCTTCGCATGCCATGCGAGCGCGCCCGGGACTTTCAGGCGAAGGCGAGTATGCTCGGGCTTTCCCCTTTACCGGCCAAGTCTGATCGCCCGTGGCAGAGCCCAGTCCCCAGCAATTCGGCAAGTACGTCCTGGTCTCCAAGATTGCCGCGGGGGGCATGGCCGTCACGTATCGCGCGCGCCTGACGGGTGCGGCCGGCGTCACGAAGCCGTGCGTCATCAAGCAGATCCTCCCGCACTTCGTGGACGACCACGACTTCGTGGAGATGTTCATCAGCGAAGCGCGCGTCGCGGCCGGCCTCACGCACGGCAACATCGCGCAGATCTTCGACTTCGGTGAAGTGGACGGGCAGTACTTCATCGCCATGGAGCTGGTGCACGGCCAGCCCCTGTCCAAGGTGCTGCGCCGCGCGGCCCGCGCCGGGGTGGGCTTCCTGCCGCAGCCCCTGGCGCTGCACATCGCCAGCAAGCTGTGCGAGGGCCTGGACTACGCGCACCGCCACGTGGGCGAGGACGGCCAGACGCTGGGTCTGGTCCACCGCGACGTGTCCCCCGACAACGTCCTCATCTCCTACGAAGGCGAGGTCAAGGTCATCGACTTCGGCATCGCCAAGGCGACGAGCGCCGTCGAGGCCAAGACGTCGCCGGGCACGCTCAAGGGCAAGTACCCGTACTTCTCCCCCGAACAGGCCCGGGGACAGCAGGACCTGGACGCGCGCACGGACGTGTACGCCGCGGGCATCGTCCTCTATGAAATGCTGTGCGGCCGGCGCCCCTTCGAGGGCGAGTTCGTCACCGTGCTGCCCCGCATCATCGACGGTGACTGTCTGCCTCCGTCCGCCATCAACCCGGGCGTGGGCGAGGACCTGGAGCAGATCGTCGCGCACGCGATGGCCGTGGACCGCGAAGCGCGCTACCAGACGGCGAAGGACCTGAGCGAATCGCTGGTGGAGATGCTCTACCGCGACACGCCGCGCTTCACGCCCACGATGCTGAGCCAGCTCATGGCGTACCTCTTCGCGGAGGAGCTCACCGCGGAGGGGCGCAAGGTGGAGCTGCCGCCCAGCTTCAAGGACCAGCTGGCCGCGTGGCAGTCCCCCTCGTCGGAGCCGTCCCAGGGCCGCGCGCGGATGCCGTCCAGCAACGGCCGCGCGTCCAGCCCCGGCGTGTCCCGTCCGTCCAGCCCGGGCGTCGTGTCCCGTCCGTCCAGCCCCGGCGTGTCCCGTCCGTCCAGCCCCGGCGTGCGCTCGCCCAGCGCCTCCGGCGTGCGCCCCACCCCCACGAGCGAGGGCGGCACGCGCCGCACCGGCCCCCAGGCCACCGTCGTGCGCAAGAGCGCCCCGGGCACGCGCCGGCCGGGGACCGCGGGCGGCCCCCGCGAAGTCACCGGCACCGGCCGCCGCCCCCTGCCGCCCGAGCTGCCCCCGGAGCCCGACACCGACTCCGGCCTGGTGCCCACGGCGATGCCGGTGCTCCCCACGTACGCCGCGCCCCGCGACACGCCGGTGGAGACGCCCGCCGTGGCGGAGCCGGAGGTGGAGGAGGACAAGCCCGCCGTCCGCGTGCGCACCACCGTGGACGAGGCCCGCGAGAAGCTGGCCACCGAGGACGCCGAGCGCGCCGCCAAGCGCGTGAAGCAGGTGCGCGCGCTGAGCCTCGGCGTGTTCGTCGTCACCGCCGTGGTGCTCTTCATCGGGTTGCTGGTGCACCTGGTGTCGCCGCCCGAGGTCTCCGTCGAGGACTCGGGCGCGGTCGCCATCCTGTGGATCACCTCCAAGCCGGAGGGGGCCGCCATCGTCGTCAATGGCATCAACTCCGGCACCACGCCCAACCGCGTCCTGGGCGCGGACGTGCGCACGCCGCACACCATCGTCATCACCAAGCCGGGCTACCGCGCGTGGACGCGGCGCTTCTCCCCCAACCAGGCGGAGACCCATCTCAAGGCGGAGCTGGAGGTGGCACCCGGTACCACCCAGATGGTGTCGGCGATTCCCACCACCGACATCGACGCGGGCTTCCCGTCCTCGGACGTGGGCTCCGTCGTCGCCGCGGCCGGCGTGGACGCGGGCCTCCTGGATGAGGATGCGGGCATCGCCATCGCAGGGGATGCCGGGGAAGCCTTCGCCGCGCTCGACGGGGACGCAGGCACCGCGGACGACGGGGGCACGATCGCCGCCGCCGCCACGGACAGCCCGGCCGAACCTCCGCTCGAGGGCGTCGAGCGCGAGATGCGCGTGGTGGACTACCCCACGCGCCTGCTGGTGCTGCGGCCCATGTACAACGCGCTGCCGGTGACGGAGTACCCGGCGGCCACCATCGACGTGGCCCCGGGCACCGGCTACTCGGTGTGGACCGAGGGCAGCGCGGCGTTCGCGGACGGGGATGGCACCGCGTCCGGAACGCTCATGTACTACGCGGAAGGGGAGCTGCCCGCCGACAACGCCGTGGGCGTCATCAGCTCCGCGCCCCGCACCCTCAAGGGCGCCAAGAAGCTGCACTTCTTCGTGTTGGACGACACCGGCGCCGAGGACAACCGGGGCACCATCCGCGTGCACCTGCGCCAGTCCGTGTACGTCCCGCCGCGCTCGGTGCTGTTCGACGCCCAGAAGAACGCCTTCCAGGTGAAGCCACGGCACCAGATGTTGCTGCGAGGCATGGACCCCAAGTCCACCTACCTCATCACCGTGCGCGACGACTTCGCCGAGGTGCGCAGCGGTGGCCAGGGCCGCGTGAAGACGGTGCTGTGCATGGAGAAGGGCCGGACGCCGGAGGACGTGCGCCGCTCGCACCGCCTGTTCGAAGCGGGCAAGCGCTACCAGGTGACCGGCGTGCAGGACCTGCGCTGCGTCTTCCCCGACACGAACCTGGGCGACAACAAGGGCGCGCTCGACTTCGACATCGTCGACGTGACGAACTTGTCCCGCAAGGAGCGCGCCGAAGCGCTCAAGGGCGCCAGCCGCTCGGAGCGGTAGCCTCCCTCCGGACAGCCGGACAGACGGGCCCCTGCTCACGGGCCCGCCCGGCAGGCAGGCTTCAGCGACACCCCGGGTGAGCCCCCTGACGCGCTGCTCCCGCCACGGACGCAGTGCCTACCCTCACGGACATCCGCTTCTTCTTCACGGGAGTCCGCTCATGATGCCTGTGCTGTCGTCGACGGGGCTGGTCCTTCACAACCTGGGGCTCGCCGCCGGGTTCGGCGGTTCCCTCTTCGGGAAGATTGCCCTCAACCCGGCCGTGGCCGTCATCGAGTCGCGCGAGGCGCGAGGCCAGGTGGTGAACGCCGCCTGGAACGGCTTCAACATCGTCAACGCGGCGTCGGTGGGGCTGGCGGCCATCACCTGGCTGGTGGGCCGCTCGCGGCTGACGGGCCGGGAGATTGACGGCACGACGCGCGGGCTGGTCATCGCCAAGGACGTGTTGCTGGGCGCCACCGTGGCGCTGGGCGCGGCCAACATCGTGGGCGGGGCCTTCCTGGCGAAGCAGGCGCCCGAGGGCGCCGTGCCTTCGGAGACGGGCCTGACGCCCACCGCCGGCACGCCCGAGGCCGCCGCGAAGACGATGAAGGCCTTGGACGTCGGGGGCATCGTGAACATCGTCACCATGGCGGGCGTCATCGCCGTCACCGCCATCCTCAACATGCGCGCGGGCACCTCCTCGCGCTGGTCCCTGGTCTCCAGGTTCCTTCCGTAAGAGCTCCCGGGGGCCGCCGCAGTCCGCCGCGGCCCGGCTCGAAAAGGATGGGAAGGGCACGTGGGCGCGGAGCCGAGAAACGGCACCGGGCCCACGGGTCTTTTCCCCCGGGGCCCGGCGCGGACTTCACAGGGACGTCAGGCGGACGCTCAGATGTCCAGGTTCTGCACGTCCAGCGCGTTGCGCTCGATGAACTCGCGGCGCGGCTCCACCGCCTCGCCCATCAGCAGCGAGAAGATGTCGTCGCTCTCCACCGCGTCCTCCACCCGCACCTGGAGCAGCGTGCGCGTGAGGGGGTTCATGGTGGTGTCCCAGAGCTGCTCCGGGTTCATCTCTCCCAGACCCTTGTAGCGCTGCAGGCCCAGGCCCTTCTGCGCGTCCTTGCGGACCGCGGCCAGCACCTCCTGCACGGAGAACGCCGTCACCTCGCCCGCGTCCACCTGCACGCGGTAGGGCGCCTTGCCCAGGGACTGGAAGGCGTCGCGCAGGTTGATCAGCTCCAGGTACTCCGGCGACGACAGGTACGCGTGGTCGAAGACGGACTCCTTCATGGAGCCGTTCACGTCCGTGGAAATCACCAGCTTCTTCGTCTGGTGCTCCGGGTCCTGCTGCACGTCCTTGAGCATGCGGCCCACCACGTCCGGCATGCGCCGCTCGCAGTAGGCGCGCATGGCGTCGTACTCGGCCAGCACCGCGGCCTCGTCCGTGAGCAGCTCCGCGCTCAGCTTCGTCGCCTGCACCACCGCGTCCACGATGCGCGCGTCGCGGCGCTTGGCCTGCTTCTCCAGGCGCTCCTCGTAGGTGATGACCTTCTCCAGGAGCGCCTTGAACTCGCTGCCGCCCAGCTCACCGTTGGGCGTCTTCACCCGGGTGTGCTCCGCGGCGATCTTCAGGAGGTACTCGTTGAGGGCGCGCTCATCCTTGACGTAGATGTCCTTCTTGTTGCGCGTGACTTTGTAGAGCGGCGGCTGCGCGATGTAGACGTAGCCCCGGTCGATGAGTTCGCGCATCTGCCGGTAGAAGAACGTGAGCAGCAGCGTGCGGATGTGGCTGCCGTCCACGTCTGCGTCCGTCATCAGGATGATGCGGTGGTAGCGAGCCTTCTCCGGGTCGTAGTCCTCCGCCCCGATGCCAGTGCCCAGCGCGGTGATGAGCGTGACGATTTCGGCGCTGCTCAGCATCTTCTCGAAGCGCGCCTTCTCCACGTTCAAGATCTTGCCGCGCAAGGGCAGGATGGCCTGGTTGCGCCGGTCGCGTCCCTGCTTGGCGGAGCCGCCTGCGGAGTCACCCTCGACGATGTAGAGCTCGCTCTCGTTGGGGTCGCGGCTCTGGCAGTCCGCGAGCTTGCCGGGCAGACCGCCGCCATCCAGCACGCCCTTGCGGCGCACCGTCTCACGGGCCTTGCGGGCCGCGATGCGCGCGCGGCAGGCGTCGCCAATCTTCGCCACGACCTTCTTGGCGAGCGGCGGGTTCTCCTCCAGGAAGGAGGCGAGCTGGTCGTTCACCATCTGCTCGACCAGGCCCTTCACCTCGCTGTTGCCCAGCTTCGTCTTCGTCTGCCCTTCGAACTGGGGGTTGGACAGCTTGACGGAGATGACCGCGGACAGGCCCTCACGGGCGTCCTCGCCGGTGGGCGTCTCCTTCAAGTCCTTCCACTGCCCGCCCTTCTCCGCGTAGCTGTTGAGCGTGCGCGTGAGCGCGGACTTGAAGCCGGACAGGTGGCTGCCGCCCTCGTGGGTGTTGATGTTGTTGGCGAAGGTGAAGATGCGCTCGTCGTAGCCATCGTTCCACTGCATGGCGATTTCCAGCGACACGCCCTCGCGCTCCGACTTGATGTAGACGGGCTTGTCGTGCAGCGCGGTCTTCGCCTTGTTGAGGTACTCCACGAAGGACGCGATGCCGCCTTCGAACTTGAAGTCGTGCTCCTTCTGCGTGCGCTCGTCGCGGATGGTGATGTGCAGGCCGGCGTTGAGGAACGCCAGCTCGCGCAGCCGCTGGCTGAGCGTTTCGAAGTTGAAGTCCGCCGTCTCCAGGATGGTCGGATCCGGCTTGAAGTGGATCATCGTGCCGCGCTTGTCGGTGGTGCCCACCTCGCGCGGGGGGCTGTCAGGCACACCGCGCGCGTAGCCCTGCTCGTAGACCTTGCCGCTGCGCTGGATGCGGACCTTGAACCACTCGGCGAGGAAGTTCACACACGTGACGCCCACGCCGTGAAGGCCGCCGGAGACCTTGTACGCGCCGTTGCCGAACTTGCTGCCGGCGTGCAGCTCCGTGAGCACGACCTCCAGCGTGTCCTTGTGCTTGAACTTGGGGTCCGGGTGCGGACCCACGGGGATGCCGCGGCCGTTGTCCTGGACGCTGAGCGAGCCGTCCACGTGGATGACGACATCGATGTCCGTGCAGAAGCCGGCCAGGGCCTCGTCGACGGAGTTGTCCACGACCTCGTAGACGAGCTTGTGCAGCCCGTAGGTCATCGTGTCGCCGATGTACATGCCGGGGCGCTTGCGGACGGCCTCCAGGCCTTCGAGCTTGGTGATGCTGTCCGTCCCATAATCGGCTTGCGGCGCGGCCAGCGCGGCGCCGGTAGCGGGGGTCTTTTCCATGTGAAGCATGTCCTTGGGAAAGGCTGCCGTTGCGACAGGGCTGTGCCTGCTGTGCCTACCACCACCGGGCATCCCGAACAAGGTTCGGGAGCCCGCGCAAGGCTGCGGAAAGATTCATGAATCAGGCGTCGAAACGCGAGGGCGGGAGGCGGTCCTCCAGCGCCGCGACCAACTCTTCATAAACAGCCTTGCGGGCGAAAAGATGTCGCGTCACGAGCACCCTTCCCTCTTCCTTCAGAAAGAGACCGAGCACGCTCCCTTTGCGGCCGACCCGGCGCACGGAATCAATCTGTCCCCAGTGCAACTCCAGGTGCTTTCCGCTGAAGGGCCGGGCTACCCGCACGCCCGCGGTGTCCAGGGTGATGCCCCAGCCTTGGCGGGGGCGCAGGCGGTGGACGGAGACCAGGAAGGTGAGCATCAGGCCGGCGCTGATGCCGGCCCGCGCCATGGCGAGCAGCCCCCCTCCGCCCCGGTAGTCCGCCAGGGCCCAGGCGGTGAGGACGGCCAGCAGGCACGCCCCCAGGAAGAGGGCGATTCGGGTGGGGCGGGGATCAAAGGAGAAGAAGCGCTGGCTCATGGCGGGCGAGGGGTGGAACCTAACCCTCAGGCGCACGGTGCGCGCGTCCTTTCCTCCTCGGCTGTTCTTTGGCGGTCGCCCCCGTGTCTAGGCTGCCGGCCCGCATGACGGATGCCGAACTCACCTCGCGACTGCACACCAACCTCATCGCCTTCAAGGGCCTCCAGGCCGAACGCGGCGCGCTGCGCCACCTGCACCTCCCCGGCGTGGACGCGTTCGCCCTGCCCGCGTATCAGGATGCCCACTTCCAGCAGGTCCTCTTCACCCAGGCGGACGCGCTGGCCCTGGCGATGCCCGCCCTCCGGGACTTCTACCGGAGCCTGGGCCTGCCACGCTGGCGCATCACCCTGACGCCCGGGCAGAAGGACGCGAAGCACGTGCTGGCCGCCCACGGCTACCGGTTCGACTTCACCATTCCGGCGATGGGCGCCTGGCTGAAGGACCTGCCCGACGCGGAGCCCGGGGTGCCGGTGGAGTCCGTGGAGGACATGAGGGACCTGGTGGAGCTCAACGTGAGCGCCTACGGCGCCGAGTGGCGGGACATCCTGTCCCTCTGGCAGCGCCCGCCCCCGCGCACGGTCACCACGGTGGTGGCGAAGGAGGCCGGCCGGCCGATGTCCTGTGGCCTGGCGGTGGACGTGGCGGACACCGCGGGCGTGTACCTGGTGGCCACCCATCCGGAGGCCCGGGGCCTGGGGTTCGCCACGGCGGTGATGCGAGGGCTCATCGCCAGGGCCCGGGCGCGCGGGTGCACCGCCACGGTGCTCCAGTCCACCGCCGCGGGCCTGCGCGTCTACCGGCACCTGGGCTACCGCGACCTGGGCGAATGGGAGCACTGGGTGCCGCCGGCCGGCTGAGCGGCCTTCAGCGCAGCGCTTCCAGTTCCTCCAGCGTCTCCAGCACCTGCTGGGGCTCTCCGGCCCCCTGGAGCCGGTCCGCCAGCCCCCGGCCCGCGAGCCGGGCCACGTGCGCCAGCCGCATCAGCCGGGCGCGGCCCAGGTGTCCGTCCACCAACGCCACCACCAGCCGCAACGGCTGGCCGTCCGGGGCGTTCGTCTTCAGGGGCCGCGCCAGCGTCACCAGCGCCGCCACCGGGGCCGCGCCCGGGATGAACGCGTGCGGCACCGCCACGCCGTTGCCCACCTGGGACGGGGAATCGCCCTCGCGCCGGCGCAGCCCCTCCGCCAGCGCGGACGCGTCCTGGCTGGGCAGCGCCGACGCCAGCCTCCCTGCCACCACGTCGAGCGCGTCCTCGTAGTCCTCGCACGACAGCTGCACCACCACCCGCTCGGGGCACAACAGGGCGCCCAGGGGGGGCACGGGTTCATCACCGCGCGCCTCGCGCAAGGGGAACTCCGCGTCCAGGAAGGCCCGCACGCGCGTCAGCTGCGCGCCGGTGAGCTTGCGCCGCGCGATGTCCAGCAGCAGCGTCCCCGCTGCGGGCACGTCCTCCAGGTAGCCCGCGACGTAGGGGCTCACCCGGTTGGCCACGTCCATCAGCAGCGCCGGGGGCACGTCCAGCTCCCGCGCGATGGCCGTCAGCCGCTCCTGCGTGGGCGGCGCGTCCACGCCGTGCTCCACGCGGCTCAAGTACGCGCTCGACACTCCAATGCGCCGCGCCAGGTCGCGCAGGGACAGTCCCGCGTCGACCCGCAACAAGCGCAGCGTGGCCCCCAGGTGCATGGCGCCTAGCTCCGCGCCCCGACCACCTGGCCCGCGTCCGGCGTCGCGTCCTGCCGCGCCTGAGGCTCCGGGCTCCGGGCCAGCACCGGGGCCCCTTCCGGATGGCGCACGAGGAGCAGCGACCCGGGCGCGTCCCGCACGATGCGCTCGCGCTGCACGCCGAACAGCCGGTCTTCGAGGCCCCACTCGGCGCCCACGCCCACCACCACCAGGTCGTAGCCCGCCCGCGCCTCCTCCAGCGCCGCCTCCTCCGGAGAGGCATGGCGCACCACCTTGAGCTTCACCGCCGCGCCCTCGTCCGCGGGGAACAGCTCGTCCACCTGCGCCCGGCCCGTCCCCGGTCCCTCCGGCGACGTCACGTGCAGCACCGTCACCTCCGCGCCGGCCTGCTTGAACAGCCGCCGCGCGATGCCCAGCGCCGCCCGGTCATGCCGGCTGCCCACGAAGGGCACCAGCACCCGCCGCACCTGCGTCAGGCCCCGGTCCACCAGCACCGCCACCGTGCCGGTGGACTCCTGCATCACCTCGTGCACCGTGCCACCCAGCACCGTCTGGCTGAAGAGCGGCTTGTGCCAGCCCAGCAGCACCAGGTCCGCGCGCTTGGCCTGCGCCGTGCGACAGATGTCCCGCGCGGGCTCCGACGACACGAACGACAGCGTGCGCACCGACAGCCCCAGCTTCTCCGCCCGCCCCAGGAGCGGCGTCAGCGCGCTGCCCGAAGCCCCCGTCACGGCCTGGGCATCCTCCGCGCGCGCCTTGAGCGCCCGGTCCGGCGACAGGAGGTGCAGCGCGTACAAGCTCGCCTCGTTGCGCTCACCCGACAGCGCGCGCGACAGCACCGCCATGCCCGGCCCCGCCTGCCCGTGGGACACGCACAAGAGCACCGTGTACGCGGACGGGGTCTGCGCTGGGCCCGCCGTCTCCCGCGCCAGCTGTTCCATCTGGTCGCGCGCCTGCTCCTCCGGCGGATACATCCACTTGAGCAGCGGCGACGTCACGAACGTGGTCACCAGCGCCATGATGACCATCATCGTGAAGAGCGTGGGGGAGATGACGCCCAGGTCCAGGCCCAGGTTGAGCACGATGAGCTCCATCAGCCCGCGCGTGTTCATCAGCACGCCAATGGCCCCCGCCTCCCGCCACCGCAAGCCCGTGACGCGGGCAGCCACCGCGCTGCCGCCGAACTTGCCCAGGCACGCCAGCAGGATGATGACCCCGCACGTCACCCACGATTGCACGGTGTCCAGCAGGCCAATCTGCGTGCGCAGGCCGCTGAAGGCGAAGAACACCGGCAGCAGCAACACCACCGTCACGTCCTCCAGCTTCTCCGCCAGCGCCGTGGCCAGCCCCCCCTCCTTGGGAATCACCGCGCCGAAGAGGAACGCGCCGAACAGGGCGTGGATGCCAATGCGCTCCGTGGTCCACGCGGACGCGAGCAGGAGCAGCAGCGTGACCGCCACCACGTTCTGCGTCAGGCCCTCGCGGCTGGCCACGCGCGCCCCCAGCCGGGCGAGGAACGGCCGCACCAGCACCAGCATGAAGCCGATGTAGAGCACCGCGAACAGCGTCGTCATCCCCGCCTGCGCCAGGCTGGACGCGCGCACCAGCGACACCACGAAGGCCAGCAGGCACCACGCCGTCACGTCGTCCACCGCCGCGCACGCGATGGCGATGGCGCCCAGCTTCGACTGCATCAGCCCGCGCTCGGTGAGGATGCGCGCCAGCACCGGGAAGGCCGTGATGCTCATGGACACGCCCATGAACAGCACGAACGACGAGAACGGCACCGAAGGGTCCGACAGCGACTTGTACAGCCACAGCGCGCCCGCCACCGCCCCCAGGCCGAAGGGCACGATGATGCTCGAGTGGCTGATGACCACCGACGCGTGCCCCCGCCCCTTGAGCAGCTTCGGGTCCAGCTCCAAACCAATGAGGAACATGAAGAGCACCAGCCCCACCTCGGCCAGCATCTTCAGGAACGGCATCGAGTCCGCGGGGAACAACCACTGCAACGTCCCCGGCGAAATCAACCCCAAGAGCGACGGGCCCAGCGCGATGCCCGCCACCACCTCCGCGATGACCAGGGGCTGGCCCAGCCACCGCGCCCCGCGCCCTATCAGCCGCGACAGGCCGATGATGACGATGAGCTGGACCAGGAGCTGGGCGAGCATGTGGGTATTCATGGGATGGGCCTCGCTGGAAAGCTGTTAAGGAGTCGCTTACCAGTCCCTCATGCGCAGCGTCAACGCACGCGCGGGGTGCCCGCCCGCTCAAGAACGACCTTCAAGCTCAGGGGCTTTCAGGCGCCTTGTTGGCCGCCACGGCCTCCAGGAGCGTCGCCACGTCCACGGGCTTGCGCATGTAGCCGCAGGCGCCCATCTCCTCGGCCACCTGACGGGCGTTGGCGGACGCGGAGAAGACGAGCACCGGGATGTCGTTCCACGCTTCCACCTGGCGCATCTTGCGGCCGAAGGTCGCGCCGTCCATCACCGGCATCATCATGTCCAGCAGCACCAGCGCCGGCGGCGTGGATTGAGCGCGCAGCACCTCCAGGGCCTGCAAGCCGTTGCCCGCCCCCAGCACGGTGTAGCCCGCGTCGCGCAGGACCTCCTCCAGCGCCTCCCGCAGGTCCGTGTCGTCATCCACCACCAACAGCGGCCGGCTCACTCGCGCGACTCCTTCTCCAGCGGCAGTTCCAACGTGAAGCGGGCGCCCTCGCCCGGACCGGGTTCCGCCCACGCCCTGCCACCGTGCGCTTCCGCCGCGCGGCGCGTGAGGTACAGCCCCAGGCCCAGTCCACCGTAGGAGTGCGAGCTGACGGCCCGCCCGAAGCGCTCGAAGATACGCTCCACCTGGTCCAGGGGCACGCCGATTCCACGGTCCCGCACCTGGATCCGCGCGAAAGCGCCTGCCCGCCCTACGTCCACCTCCACGGGCCGGCCCGGACCGAACTTGAGCGCGTTGGAGATCAACGCCCCCACGGCCTGGTCCACCCGCAGCCGGTCCCACGTCCCCCACAGCCCCAGGCGCGGGGACTGGCGCAGCTCACACCCCGCGGCCCGGGCCTCCGCCTGGTAGCGCTCCAGCACCTCCGCCACCAGCTCCTCCAGGTCGAAGCGCTCCGGCATCAACGACAGCTCGCCGGAAGACAACTGCGACACGTCCAGCAACCCCTCCACCAGCGTGCCCAGCCGCCGCACCTGCCGGACACTGCGCTCCAGCCGCGTCACCACCTCCGGCTCCAGGTGGTGCACCTCCGTGCGCTGGAGCAGCGTGCCCAGTTGCAGGCGCAGCGTGGTGAGGGGCGTGCGCAGCTCGTGCGCGGCCACGGTGAGGAACTCGTCGCGCAGGCGCACCGCTTCGCGCGCCTCCTGGAACAGCCGCGCGTTCTCCAGCGCGAGCCCCGCGCGCCGCGCCAGCTCCTGCCCCAGCGCCAGGTCCACCGGGCCCAGCGTGCGCTCGCCCAGCGTGCCCAGCGACAGCACGCCCAGGGGGCCCTCGCGGCCGGGCAGCGGCACGTTCACCACCGAGCGCACGCCCAGCTCCGCCACCGCGCGCTGCGACACCGCGTCCCGGTGGAGGGGTTCGGGCCGGAGGCGCACGTCCGGCACCAGCTCCGGCACGCCCGTGCGCAGCACGTGCGTGGGGCCCGCGGAGGCCTGAGGGTCCAGCGGGAAGCGGTCGTTCAACCGCATGGCCAGCGAACGCCGGGCCGTGTCCGGATGCGCCAGCGCCACCAGCCGCAGGCCGCCCCGGTCCGGGTCGGAGACGAAGAAGGCGCTCCAGTCCGCCACCTTCGGCACCAGCAGTTGGACCAGCTGATCCAACCGCGCCTCCTGCTCCAGCGACGCGGTGATGAGCAGCTCGCTGGCCCGGGCCAGGATTTCGCGGTCCACCTCCGCGCGCGCCCGCTCGCGCCGCACGCGCGTCTCTTCCAGTTCGCGCGCCACCGCCGGGCCCAGCCGGGCCATCCGGTCCTTGGAGAAGCAGTCGCGCGCGCCGGCCTTCATCAGCGTGACGGCCTGCTCCTCGCTCAGCAGGCTGGACAGGACGATGAGCGGCACGTCCCGCCCCAGCGCCTGGAGCACCCCGAGCACGTCCAGCGCCGAGAAGCGCGGCAGCCGGTAGTCGCACAGCACCAGGTCCCACGCGTCGGTGGACAGCGCCTCGCGCAGCGCGTCCAGCGTCTCCACCCGGTGGGTCGTGGGCCTGTAGCCCGCCTGCGTCAGCGCCTCCGTCACCAGCGCCGCGTCGTTGGCGCTGTCCTCCACCAGCAACAACCGGAAGGACGTCATGCCCACGCCCCGGCCGTCACCGCCGCCCGGAAGGGTGTGACGCCACGGACTGCCTGGACACGGCCGGAGGGCAAACGCGGGGCGCGCCGCCCGGGGGCCCACCGCCGCGCCGGCCGGGAGCCTTGTGCTGCATCCATTCGCGTGACTCCTCCCGGGGGTGGGGCCGGAAACCGCTTCCTTCCGAGCCTGGGCCTGCTCCACCCATGCTAGTGGCCCTCCCCGTCACGCCATCGGGAGAAATGGTGGACGTTCAGCACAGAGCGCTGGCTGGTGAACGTCCCGCCCCCGAAGTCTCCGGTTTCAAGCCCCAGACGGGACGGACCGGAACTACCAGGATACGTCGTATTCGGTATCGAGCAGCGACAGCTGACGCCCGTGCACGCGCACGTCCTGGGCGCCCACGGCCTCCATCGCGCCC
The DNA here is from genome assembly GCF_026626765.1 of Corallococcus sp. bb12-1. Classification (NCBI taxonomy): domain Bacteria; kingdom Pseudomonadati; phylum Myxococcota; class Myxococcia; order Myxococcales; family Myxococcaceae; genus Corallococcus; species Corallococcus sp. bb12-1. The sequence continues at coordinate 1,133,459 of NZ_JAPNJZ010000001.1, forward strand.
AGCAGGACGCCCTCGTGGTAGGGCGCGGGCATGAAGTCCCGGCGCATCACGAAGCGCGCGCTGCGGTCCCCGGTCCACAGCACGGTGCGCTCGCCATAGCTCACCGCCGTGCGGTAGCCATCCGCCATGTGCTGCAGGAGCATGCGTGGATCACGCCGCGCCGCCTGCATCAGCTCCCGGCCGAACATGGAGGCCAGGAAGTCCACCGTGGCCTGCGTCCCGATGTAGTGCAGCGACTGCGCCCAGTTGCCCAACTGAGGGCGGAGCAGCCGCGTCGCCCGGGACGTCATCGCCAGGAAGCGCGTCACCGGGTACAGCTCCGCGGCGTTCAGCTCCCGCAAGCCCGACGCCTCCAGGCACTGCGCGGCCGCCGCTTCTCCTTGGAGGAAACCCACCACCCCCACGACACCCTGGAAGAACATCCCCCGGGCACTGTCTTCCGGGGTGGCCGCCAGGCATCGCTCCGCCAGGTGCCACTCCGCGCCGTCATCCACCACACCCGCCCCTGCCGAACCCTCGAACGGTCCGAGCTCCATTCCGACCTCCCATCCACTTCTGGCGCCAGCAACGGGCCCCCCCCGACTTCAAGGTCCCCCCACCGGCGCAGCCCTTCCCCCTCACTGATGCCGGGGCCCATGCCCCGCCCACACCGTGCAGCCCAATCACATATTTCTACCACGACGACAAGAATTCCAAGCAAGCCCGGAAGTACCGGACGTTATCCCGGACTTTACATGAATCTAATGTGAGGGCCGACGATTTTCCCGCGTCGCGAGAAAATGAGAGGTGGGACGGTCAGGCGGAGAGGGCGGCCTGGGCGGCGGCGACGGCGGTTCCGGAGGCGCTGGCGCGGTAGCCGCCCGAGTGGAGGGCCCGCTCCACGGCGCCCACCGTGACGAGCACGTCCCCAGCGGTGACGCGGTTCATGTGGCCCACGCGGAAGTAGCGCGTCTTCAGCTCCGGGTGGAGGCCACCGGCGATGGCGGCGCCCTGGGCCTTCACGCGGCCGACGAGCGAGGCGTCCACCCCCTCCGGGTAGTACACGGCGCTCAGGGTGTTGGCGGCCAGGGCTTCCGACGTGGGCAGCATGCGCAGGCCCAGCGCGCTCCAGGCGGCGCGGAAGGCGCGGGCCATGCGGCGGTGGCGTTCGAAGCGGGCCTCCAATCCTTCTGCGAGGATCTGCCCCAGGCTCACGTCCAGCGCGCAGATGAGCGACGTGGGAGGGGTGGCGAAGTAGGAGGGCTTGCCGGCCTCGTACGCCTCCATCACCGGCAGCCACTCCGCCCAGTCCGCGTACACGCTGGCCACCGGCGCCTTGCGCTTGCGCCACGCGTCCAGCGCGCGCGGGCTCACGGTCAGCAGCGCCAGGCCCGGCGGCACGCCCACCGCCTTCTGGCTGGCGGTGAGGTACACGTCCGCGCCCCACGCGTCCTGGTGGAAGGCTTCGCCCGCGGTGGCGCAGACGCCGTCCACCACGGAGAGGACGCCGTGCTTGTTCGCGACCTTCAGCAGGGACTCCACCGGCGCCAGCACCGCGGTGGAGGTGTCCACGTGGGTGACGGTCATCAGCTTGAAACCACCGGAGGCCAGCTCCGCCTCCACCTGGCCCGCGTCCGGAGCCCCGCCCGGGGGCGCGCGCACGTGCGTCACCTTCGCGCCGTGGCGCTCCAGGATGTGGGCCATGCGGTCGCTGAAGTAGCCGGTGTTCACCACCAGCGCGCGGTCGCCCGGCTCGATGAGGTTGGCCACCGCCAGCTCCATGGCCAGCGTGCCGCTGCCGGACACGACGAAGGGCTGCGCGGACGGGGCGAGCGAAATCTCCCGCAGGCGCTTCAGCGCGCGTCCGAACGTGGCGATGAAGCCCGCGTCCAGGTGTCCGAGCACCGGCGCGGACAGCGCCTGCAGCACCTCCGCGTCCACATCCACCGGCCCGGGAATCATCAACAGGTCTCTCACGGCGCCACACCCTTCCTTGGGCACCCTCCAGGCCTTTGCGGAGGGCGGTCCCCCACTGTGGACAAGCCGGGCCCGACTTGTCCACGGCCACGGGAGCGCCGCGAAAACGAAGACGCCGGAGCCCCCGGATGAAACGGGAGACTCCGGCGCCGGGAACGACCTGCGACTGAAGGCTAGCGGTACGTCGCCGTCAGGCTGTCCGCGCGGGCCGACTGGCCGGCCGTGAACGTGTTCATGCAGTTGTCGTCCGTGTAGTCCATGAAGTTGTAGATGGGGTCCACGCCGCCACCGGCGCAGCTGTCACGGTTGGCCGGGCAACCGTACGCGGGCGAGGCCTCCGGAGGCGTGTCGCTGACGGAGTCGCCCGGGTTGTTACAGCCGCCCTGGAACGTGTGGTACAGGCCCACCCAGTGGCCGACTTCGTGCGTGGCCGTGTCGCCCAGGTTGTACGGGGCCGCCGTGCCGCCGGGGACGCTGCTGTAGAGCATCACCACGCCGTCCATCTTCGGCTGGCTGGTGTAGCTGGAGGGGAAGGTCGCCCAGCCCAGCAGGCCACCCTTCAGGTTCGCCGTGTAGATGTTCAGCGTCTCCGGGCCGCCCTTGCGCAGCGCGGTCTTCATCTTCTTCTCCGCGGCGGTGCCCGAACCCAGCGCGAACCAGGTGCTGTTGTTCGTGCGGTCCGTGCCGGCCAGCGTGAACGTGAACGGCGTGTTCTGGTACGCCGCGTTCAGCACGTTCATCTGCGCGGTGATCTGCGAGTCCGGGATGTCGCCGTTCGCGATGCCCGTGCCCTTGTTGATGACGTGGAAGTACACGGGCACGTTCACCGACCCGTTCGCGCGCTTGGCCATTACGCGGTTGGCCAGCGCCGCTTCAATCTCCAGCTTCTCATCGGCCGAAGGCTCAATGGTGTCGCAGCCACGGTGCGGGAGCGCCTCCGCCGTGGTGGCCGCCTCCTCCGTGGGCTGCTCCTCGGGGGCCGGAGCACTGCTGCTGCAGCCCGCCAGGGACATCAGCGTGCCAAGGACCACCGCGACACGACCACCGCGCTGCGCGACGTTACGAAGCATTTTTCCCAACTCCTCGGAAAAGTGGGGAGTGGGAAATACATGTGACAAACACATGAAGTCAATAGAGGCGGTAAAATTGAAATCCCAGCAAACCTTGATGCGGACAAACTGTTCGTGTTTCCAGTGAAACACCCGGGTGCGTGTATCACCCGAGTGTATTGAGACCCTGCCCGCCGACGCCAGCGCGGGCGTCGGGTTCACCGGGATGGCAGGCGTTCTTTGCGCCCGGGGCTCAGGGCGTGGGGGTCGGCGCGGGCGGAGTCGCGGGCGCGGCCGGGGCAGCGGTGTCGACTTCGGGCGTCAGCGGCGTGGGCACCGACTGCGGCTTGCCCACCTGTTCCAGCGCTTCGCCGTTGCTGACGGAGAATCGCACCAGCGCGCGGAGGATGCGGTTGCGCTTCACGTTGCCCAGCACCTCGCGCAGGTCGTCATAGACGGTGGGGTCGTAGACGAGCGCACCCAGGGTTCCATCGCCCTTGGCCACGGTGGAGGTGATCTGCTTGATGTTCGCGGCGGCGCTGCCCAGGTCCGCGAACATGCCCTTCGCGTCGCCATAGACCAACTGGTGCACGGCGCCATTGGGGCTCTTCTTCGCGTCCTCGATGAGGCCTCCCAACTGTCCGGCGGCCTCGCCCAGCTCCTTCAGGGCCACCGCGCCGTCCTGGCCATAGATGAGCGCGTGCGCGGTGCCGTCGCCCCGGCGGACCTCGCCCAGGATGGCTTCGACGTGGGCCAGGGCGCCGTCCATGCGCCGGGCGGCCCCCGACGCGCTGGCGAGCAGGGTGTTCACCTCATCTCCGGTGCGTTTGTCGTAGATGAGTTTGTGCAGCGTGCCGTCGCCCTTCTCCACCTCCTGCATGATGGAGCTCAGCGATGCGACGCTCCGGGCCAGGTCGCGTGACAGCTCCGGGTTGGCGTAGACCTTGACGGCGTCCTTGAGCGACTCGCTGATGGCGACGGAGTTCTCCATCACCTGGCTTGCGCTGCTCATGAGCTTGGACAAGTCCCCGCCGCTGCTGGACTGGACGATGCCGCCGGGCTCCACGGCCGGCTGGTCCGCGCTGCCCAGGGAGATGTCCACCGCCTTGTCGCCCAGGACGCCCATGCTGGTGAGCTTCGCGACAGAGTCCGCGCGGATGCGCTCCGTGTAGGCGCTGGCGACCTGGAACTGCACCTCCAGGCGGCTGTCCTTGAGGTCCTGGGAGAAGGCCACGCCGTTGACGCGGCCCACCTTGAGGCCGCCAATCCACACGGGGGACTGGTCGCTCAGGCCGTCCACGCTCTGGAAGTAGGCGCGGAAGATGACCTGGCGCTGGAAGAGGTTCGACTCGCGGCCGATGAAGAAGACAACGAGGCCGGCCACGGCGAGGCCGATGGCGACGAACGTGCCCGCGCGCACGGCCAGGCGCTTTTCCTTCGAGGTCGAGGTGAAGAGACTCATGGTGTTCTTTCGGGGTTCAGCTCCAGGCGGCGCGCGTCCAGGAAGGCCCGCACCTCCGGCACCTTGGAGCGGCGCATCTCTTCGGGGGTGCCCACCTGGACGATCTTGCGATTGGCCAGCATGGCCATCCGGTCCGCCAGCACGAAGGCGCTCACCATGTCGTGCGTGACGACGATGGACGTGGCGCCCAGGCGCTGTTTCATCGACTCAATCAATTCGTTGATGGTCTGCGTGGTGACGGGGTCCAGGCCCGTCGTCGGCTCATCCCAGAGGATGACCTCCGGGTCGGTGGCGATGGCGCGCGCCAGGCCCACGCGCTTGCGCATGCCGCCGGACAGGTCCGACGGCATCAACCGCTCCGTGTTGGGCAGGTCCACCAGCTCCAGCTTCTCCGCCACGCGCTTGCGGATCTCCTCGCGGGACATCGTGGGGAAGTGTTCACGCAGCGGGTAGGCCACGTTCTCCGCCACGCTGAGCGAGTCGAAGAGCGCGGCGCCCTGGAACACCATGGCCACGTGCTTGCGGACCTCCAGGAACTGCTCCTCGGAGAACTTCGACACGTCGTAGCCTTCGAAGAGGACGCGGCCGCCGTCCGGGTACATCAGTCCGATGAGGCACTTGAGCAGCACGCTCTTGCCCACGCCGGAGCCACCCAGGACAACCATCGTCTCCCCGGCGCGCACGTCCAGGTCCACGCCTTCGTAGACGCGCTTGGCGCCGAACTGCTTGACGAGCCCCTCGAAGCGGATGAGCTCCTCGCCCGGGGTGGGCTTGCGGAACTCGAACGGGGCGGGCGGGTCGACGTGGTGGGAGCGGGCCTTGCGCATGGTCCGGGGCGCTTCAGAAGTAGAGCGTGATCTTCGTGATGAAGAAGTCCGCGAGGCACACGGACACGGAGGTGATGGCCACGGTCTGCGTGGTGGCGCGGCCCACGCCTTCGGTGCCGCCCTCCACCGCGAGCCCCTTGAAACAACCGACGAGCCCGATGACGAGCCCGAACACCGCGCCCTTGACGACGCCGGAGACGAAGTCGCCCATCTGCACCGCGTCCATGGCTCCCTGGAAGAACTGGTCCAGGGAGATGCCGTACTGCGAGCGCACCACCAGCGCGCCACCCACCAGGCCCACCACGTCCGAGAACACGGTGAGCACCGGCATGACGATGAGACACGCGAACACGCGCGGCACCACGAGCTTGCGCAGCGGATCCGCGCCGAGCGCGCGGATGGCGTCCACCTGCTCCGTCACGGTCATGGAGCCCAGCTCCGCGGCGATACCGGAGCCGATGCGCGCGCCCACGGTGAGGGCGGTGAGCACGGGGGCCAGCTCGCGGAACAGCGTGAGGATGACGACGCGGCCCACGGTGTACTGCACGCCGAAGCGGGCGAGGAAGTAGCCGAACTGGAGCGAGATGACGAGCCCGGCGAACGTCGCGGTGAGCAGCGCGATGGGCAGCGAGCGCACGCCCAGGGACTCGGTGTGGAAGATGAGGCTGGCCCAGTCATACGGGGGGCGCACGGCGCGGCTGAACACCTGCCCGGTCATCACCGACAGGGCGCCCAGCGACTCCATGCGCTCCTGGAGGCGCTCCTTGAGGGTGGGGCGCGGGGGGGGGTGCGCCGCTGCCGCCGCGGCGGCGGCCTGGGCTTCGGTCCTCATCGGAGGCGCTCCGATTGGAAGCCGGAGACCAGGGACTCGAAGTCGGCCATGCGCGCGTCGGCCTGGCCCACGGGGGACACGTAGCTGAAGTCGAAGACGCAGTTGTCCTTCTTGAGGACGACGAGCTCCAGGGACACCGGGACGCCGTCGAGCTTCGCGACGTAGCGGCTGCGCAGGGCCTCGCGGCCGTCCAGGGTGAAGGTGCGCTGGCCCAGGTCCTGGCGTTCGGTGAAGCCCATGAGCAGGTGCTTCGTGAGGACGCTGAGAGACGGGTCGTCGTGGTCCCTGCAGGTGGCGTTGGTGGCGATGACGCGGCCGGTTTCACCGCGCTCCACGAAGGCCAGGTCGTTGTCGGCGAAGGAGGCGTGTTGCCAGACGTCGTTGGACAGGGTGCCGACGCGGTACTTCACGTCCTTCTTCTGGAACACCGAGTCCTCGAACGTCGCGCGGTGGCACCCCGCGAGCAGGGCAGACAGCACGAGCGTCAGCAGCATCCGCGACATGGCACCATTCGTTCGTCCCGAGGGCTCCCGGTGGGACGGCGCTCGTCATGGTGCAGGCCCGACACGTCCGCAAGAACTTCGTCGGAGCAAACGTCGACTACAGCGCTCGCGCATCCAGCGAGCCCCTGTCGCCCTGTAAGGACTCCAGGCAGCAGGTGCGCGCGTTCGTGGGGGCACGAAGCAGACACGGCGGTGTGGATGCGTATTCCGGGGGCGCGAAGGGTGACGCTCTCCCGCTGTGTCCCCGGTCGGACGCGAGGGCCACGCCCGCTGGGGGAGTGTCGGCGGACAGGGGCAGGCAGCATGTTCAGCCGGGAGTCCCCAGGGGATTCTCACGAGGAGGATTCGATGGACGGCGGACTGGCGGTATTTGGATTCGGGTTGTTCATCCTGTCACTGGCCAACCTGATGGCGCGCACGTCGTACTGGCTGGCGTGGCCCATCCTGCTCATCTCGATGGTGGCGATGGGGATGGCCTTCAGCGAGTCGAAGCAGCGCAACACCGTGCCTCTGGGCGTGTCCGTGGCGATGGGGGTGCTGGGCATCATCGCGCTGGCGACGGGCACGGCGCCGTGGCTGACCATCACGGTGTTCTTGTTCGCGGGGGCGTTCGGGCTGTTGTGGGCGGAGTTCCGCTACGACTTCTTCGGACTCATCCCACCGGGGCAGGTGCCTCACATGGCGAAGCGCGGACCGGTGCACTGGCCCTGGCAGCGTCGGCACGTGCGTTAGGGAGCGGGCGTGTCTGTGTTCACCACGCCCGCGTGAACGGTGAGCCAGAGGGAATCACTGGCGGCGGCGGCCCGCACGAGCCCCGCGTCGGTGGTGGTGAGGAAGACCTGCGCGCCGCTCTGGGCGAGGTAGCCCATGAGGTAGGCATTGCGCTCTGGATCCAGCTCGCTGGAGACATCATCCAGCAGGAGCAGGGGGAGGAAGCCCATAGAGGTCTCCAGGTTCTCGATTTCAGCGATCTTCCAGCCGAGCACCAGGGCGCGCTGCTGGCCCTGGCTCGCGTAGGCCCGGGCGCTGCGACCGCCGAGCGTCACGGAGACATCGTCCACGTGAGGACCCACGGAGGTGAAGCCGCGGTCCAGGTCCCGGCGCAGACGGGCGGCCAGGGCTTCGCGCAGGGCGATGGCCAGGGCGGCCTCGTCAGCCTGGGCGAAGTCTGTCCCGATGTGGGCGGGGTGGTAGCCGTAGACGGCGGGGTCGGCGGTGCGTCCGATGGAGGCGAAGGTGGCCTGGGCGCGGGGGGCCAGTTCGGCCATCAGCGAGCGGCGGCGGGCGTAGAGGCGGGCGCCCGCACGGGCGAGGGTTTCGTCGTAGGCGTCGAGGTACGCGGCATCGACGGTGGCGCCCTCGCGGAGCAGGCGGTTGCGGTTCTTGAGGGCGCGGGCGTACTCGCGGCTTTCCCGGAGGAAGGCGGGGAAGCGGTTGAACACGGCGCGGTCGAGGAACGCACGGCGTGAGTCGGGGCCGCCCTTGATGACCTCCAGGTCGTCGGGGGTGAAGGCGACGACGGAGACACCGCCGAAGTAGTCCTCCAGGCTGGAGGCCTTCTTGCCATCCACGAGGGCCTGGCGCGTGCCGCCGCCGACCTCGACGGAGATCTCGCGCTCGGCGCCCTTGAGGAGGAAGCGGCCGGAGACGCGGGCGGATTGGGAGCCCCAGCGGACGAGTTCGGAGAGCCGGCCGGCGCGCAGGGGCTTGAGGGTGGCGAGGAAGTAGAGCGCCTCCAGGAGGTTGGTCTTCCCCTGCCCGTTCTGCCCCACGGCGATGGTCGCGTGAATGCTGGGCGTGAGTTGCACGCCCGGGAGGTTACGGAAGTCCTGGACCTGGAGGGAGAGGAGGCGCACAGCGTCACCGGAAGGGGGCCCTTCGTACTACAGATGCGGCGGGCGGCCAGCGCCGTGATGCGGTGTGCTTCGCTGGTCGGGGGGCGCGGGTGGAGGCGGGCTGATGAGCTCACGGCATCCACTGGCTCCGGGTAGCGCGGATTCGCGGCGCCAGGAACTGCTCCAGTTTCTCATCCGACCACGTCCCTCCAGGGAAGACGTGCCAGGCCCCCACCGCCGACAAATCCGCCACCGACAACATGAACGCATGATGAAGCACCGCGACGATCTGGATGCGACTGTTGAATGCACCGTTTGGCGGCTGCCTTCTCAGCCATATCAACATCTCAACCATACCACTTCCGCCAGCGACCATCTCCCGAAGATCTCTAACAACAGACACATCAATATCCATACCTTTATTTCTCAAAAAACCTGAATGAACTCATATGCACCTGGACGGCCCTTCGCTTTCCATCCGGGAATATTTTTTAGGAAGGCCCTGTCCGCCTCCTGACAGGGAGTCACTGCTCTCGTGCCCATGCCGTCCATTCGCTACCGACGAAAACAGCACATAGAGGCCGCCCTCCCCCGACCCGACAGCGGAAGTCATCTGCCCCACCGGCACCGCGATTCGCTCCAACACCAGCGCGTCCTCGACGGAGAGGGACAGCACCGGCACCATGGACTCAACACCGCCCATCGCCGCGGTCACGGTACCGGTCGTACCCCTCGCGACCTGAGGCATCCCCTCATCCTCATTTCCCCTCGGAGCGTTATTGGCCGGCCGATTCGGCCTCTCCAAGAGAAGAACCTTGAGCGAGAGAATGCCTCAGGACTCACCTCTCCTCAAACCGATGTCGTCATGCCATCACACTATTGGCCCATTGGGATACCCGATCCGCTCCACGCGCGGCAGCCGACTTTTCCGACGACTTGTACGTGCGATTAAGCGCCTGCAGGGACGGGTGGAACCCAGAGCACGAGGCCTCAAACCCCGCAGCGTCTACGGCGGTCATCGCGCTCACACCGAAAGCCGCGATGCAATCGTAGTCGGCAAGTATCCCCCTCATGCGGCGCAAATTGCTCTCGGCACAAATTTCCTTCTTGGTCCCCTCAGTCCGCCCTGTCTTGCGCTTGTAATGAACATCCTTGACCGCGTTGACAATCGTGTAGTCATCAAGCTCCAGCGACGGGAAGCAGTCCGGACTGAGGGCGTGCCAGACCCGGAGCGCAGCATGAAGCGTGACGCGCACCTGCCCAGCAGCCGGTCTTCCTTCATCTTCTTCCCTCCGCCCGCCCGCGGCCAAGACGATGATGGTCTTGACGTCTAACCGATTCCCTCTTCGATAGGAGTGAGACTGCCCCAATCCACTATTCGACACCTTCGATTTCGGCATACGCAACTCCTCTATCATTAGACTGCGGAACGACAACCAAAGCGTGTGCGCCATGACCGCCGTCGCCCCCTGTTGGTGCGACCGGATTCCTCGCGGTGACCGCATCGCGCCGCACTACGGCGAGGCATCGCCTCACCCCATTCTCCATCAAGGATTGCTTGCGTAGCTACTTCTTCCGAGGACAAATCTCTCACGCGCGTGTGCGCCTGCCTTTGGGCCGGACTTTTGTAGCCATCCAGCGCGGCGGCCGGTTTGGGCCAGACTTTTGTAGCCATCCAGCGCGGCGCCCGGTTTGGGCCGGACTTTTGTAGCCATCCAGCGCGGCGCCCGGTTTGGGCCGGACTTTTGTAGCCATCCAGCGCGGCGCCCGGTTTGGGCCGGACTTTTGTAGCCATCCAGCGCGGCGCCCCCGTCGCCCTCTTTGCCCAGGCCAAGCCAGATCGGCCCGAACCACGGTGGACAGATCAAGCGCGGCGACCACACCCTGGAGCTCACGGCACGCTATCTGCCCACGTTGTTTCGACGACCTCGACGGAAATTTCGCGCTCGGCGCCCTTGAGGAGGAAGCGGCTGGAGACGCGGGCGGCCTGGGAGCCCTAGCGGACGAGCTCGGGGGGCCGGCCGGCGGGCGCGCAGGGGCTTTGAGGGTGGCGAGGAAGTAGAGCGCCTCCAGGAGATTGGTCTTCCCCTGCCCGTTCTGCCCCACGCGAGGGCCGCGTGCCTGGACCTGGAGGGAGAGGAGGCGCACAGCGTCACCGGAAGGGGGGCCCTTCGTACTACAGATGCGACGGGCGGCCAGCGCCGTGATGCGGGGTGCTTCGCTGGTTGGGGGGCGCGGGTGGAGGCGGGCTGATGAGCCCTGTCCGTCGTACGACACCGGCACCGTGGCCGCATCGACCGGGCCGCAGGGCGCGCTTGAGATGACCCACGCCGAGAAGCCCGCGACGTGGGGGTCCGACATGCGGTTGCGTTGGGCAGGAGTGCTGCTGCTGGGAGGCCTGCTGGCGGGTTGCGCGACCTCCCGGCTGGTGTACCTCGACACAGGTCAGGGCAAGCCCATCGTCTACAGCCCACCGAGGAGAGTGGACGCCATCAAGGTCGATGCCGATGCGTTCCAGCAGGTGATGACCCGGCTGGTGTTGGACATGCGCTTCTCTCTTCGGCCCGAGGAAGAAACGCGGATGCGCGCCCGGCTCGCATCGTGGGAGCCGGAGCCTCGCAGCCGAAAAAGCGACTCCGGAGCATGGTGCTCGCGGCAGGGCCAACCGGACGAATGCCTTTCCCTCCTGGAGGACGGCTTCACCTTTCTGGATGCCAGGGCACGGCGACAGATGGCCCTGTCCTTCGCCTGGGACGGCGTATGGGAAGGCGTGCAGGGAGCCGTGAGCGAGGTCATCAATCCACTAACCCTCAAGGCGATGATCACCTCCGCGATGGCCGCATACATGCTCCTGGTCGTCGCGCCGGAGCCGGTGACGAAGCTGGTGGCCATCGCGCTGACGACCTACGTCATCGCGTACATCGGTCTGGATTCCTTCGCCAACCTCATCAAAGGGTGGCAGCGGCTCTCCCAGGACTCGGAGCGGGCTGTTGCCTTCGATGAGCTGAAAGACACGGGGCGGGCTTTCGGGAAGGTGCTGGGTCAAAACGGTGCGCGAGTCCTCATCCTGGCCCTGACAGCCGCGCTGGGTGGAGGCACGGCGAACCTAGCCACGAAGGGCCCCATTCTTCCGGGCTTCGCCCAGGCAGCGCTCGCGGCTGAGACCAACGCGGGCTTCCAGTTGTCCGCGGCGATGGTGGGCGGCGTCCGTTCCATCTCCATCGCCGAGGGAGTCATGACCGTGGGGCTTGCCCCCAACGCCGTCGCCATGGTGGCGCGGGGACCCGGGAGCCGGGCTGGCGGCGGCATCTCGGTCAAGGACACTCACGTTGACCTCCCCAAGCACCATCTCGACCGACTGGCCCCGACATGGGCGGAGCAGCGACAGGTGCTCATCGAAGCGGTCCGACAGCTCGACGGAAAGGTCAGCCCCCTGTCCACCAATGCTTCGGGGGCTGTTTTTGAAGGTACCCTCCAGGTGAAGGACGCGTTGGGGATGCCGGTCAATCTGACCCTTCGTTGGTTCAGATATGCAGACGGGACCATCACCCTCAACACGGCATTCATCGCGCCATGAAGCGACCTTCGGAAACATCCCCATGAGCGAAAACAGCAGCCAGCTTGAGGTCCTCGCGCGAAGGCGGCTGGAGACGAACGAGCCTGGGACGGAGCAGGCACTGCGGGCAGCACTCGCCCAGGTCACCGACGCGGCACGACTTCGGGCCCTCGCGGAGCGCTTCTACGCGGAGCCAGAGGTCTCCGTTCCGACCTTTGAGCGACTGCTGGCCATTTGCCCCGAAGACGTGGTCGCGCGCGTGCAGTTCGGCTTCGTGTACTTCCTCATGGGCGAGGATGAGGTTGCAGACCGGCAGCTTGAGAAGGCTCGGACGCTCGATCCAGAACATCTCCAGGTGCTCACCCTGGAAGCGGCCTTGTCAGCCGAACCTGCGGAGAAGGTTCGGCTCTACCGTCGCATTCTCCAAAAGGACCCACGAAATGAGATTGCCCGTGGGAAGCTTCGCGAACTGGGCGTCCTGAAATAACGGAGCCCAGTGCTCATGTGCTCACGGATCCCGGGCGCTCCTCCCAGAGGAGCGTGAGGTGCATCAGGAGTCTCGTTCGGGCCCCTCCAGCAGGCGACGGGTCCGCCTCGCGGGTTCCGGAAGCAGACCCGCTGCCGACTCCTGAGGTGTCGTCATCGTCGTGTGCTCCTCGGGCATCACCCGGTCTCTACGGTCAGGAAGGGGACGTAGCCGCCTGCGGCGGCGCGCTCGTAGGCCACCACGGGCCCCATCGCGTTGAGGCGCTGGCCCAGAAAGAGACAGGACCCCGCCGGGGCGTAGGGGATGAGGTGAGTGGTGGCGGTGCGCCACCGAACACGGGCCTGGCGGATGAGTTCGCGCGCGAGCACCGCGAAGGCGACCGCGTCCCCGTCCGAGCCCACTGCGCCGTCGTGGGCCACTCCGTCCGGCTCCAGCACGAGGATCACGCGGAACCGCTGCGGATGACTGGCCAGGAACCGCTCGACGTCCGGCTTCGCATCGCCCGTAAGCTGGAACACCACCAGAAGGTCCTTCGCATCCGGGGCACCCTCGCGCTCGGTCCCATGGAGCTGCCGCTGCGTCGGCTTCGCATCCGAACGCCACAGCACCGTCTCCCCCCGCGTCGGCTGCTCCACCCGGAAACGGTCGCCCGCCACCTCCGGAAAGCAGGCGCCCACGGCCAGCGAGACCGACAGCGGCACCTTGCCCCGGAAGTCGATCACCGCCTCCGCCGGCCGGGATGACAGCCGCCGCCGCGCCTCGCGAAGTTCGGGGAGCAGGTGCTCGCGCCAGACCGCCTCGGTCGGCACCGTGCGGGTGTCCCGATCGAAGTGCGACGTCCAGTCCAGTTCCACCGCCGGAGACTCACGCCACTTGCGCTTGGCCCAGCCGTGGATCCACAACCCCACGCCTGACGTGTCGGTCCTCGGAGCCAGAAGCCCGCAGTCCCGGATGAAGGCCTGGAGTTTCGCCTGGTCCAGACGCTTGGCATCTCCGCCGACCTCGATCCACTCCCGAATCGCATCCAGCGCGATGGCCCGAGGCTCCGGCCCCTGCCGAAGCCCATGCATGCGCATGCGCTCGTCCACGCGCTCTTCCAGCTCAGCCATGCTCGCGAAGCCAAGGCGCAGACGCAGGTCCGCGCAGAAGACGCGCAGGACGACCCACTCCACTTCCAGGTGCTCCAGCCATCGCGCCCGTGCGGTTTTCAGAGCACCCGTCGGCGTCTCCACGAAGAAATCCTCGGTGAGGCGCCAGTCCCTGCCTTGGAGATACCTGCCTAGCTCCGGAGCTGCAGGCCAGTTGCTCACCAGCCATACCTCCACGGGGCCCTGTTCGCGCAGCGTCCTCCAGGCCGTGAAGAGCTTCTGGAGGAGCGACCGCCCCCTACCGACCGTCTCCGTCAGCCTCTCCATCGTGTAGAGGTCACGATGATCCACGTGCCACTTCACCTGCACGTACTGCTGGGCCACGGCCGCGCCGGGACGCGGATGCAGCGTGACGTCGTCCGCCGCACCTGCATCAGGGTGCTCGATGAAGGCGGACGCAAACGGACTGTCCTCGTCCAACAACGACAGCAACACGTACCAACTGTAGAGGTGCTGGTAGCGGTCGCCTTCCATTCGGGATGCGCTTTGTTCGCCCATGGGTTCACGGACGGGACCACTGTGGGGTCGCGTCACATGAAGAACGGATGACAGTGCGGGGATTACCTGTCCCCCCGAAGCCGTATCAGACCCGCTGGAGGGCAACCGCTTCAGCGCCTCGGGGAACGACATGGACACTGATGGACCACGCTCCCGCCGGATCCCCACCGACAATGAGCAACAAAGGCTCCGGGCACCCATACCCGGGGGCATGAGCAATGGCCTTGAGCTGCCGGATGTCTGGTCCACTGGGAGTCGGCGCCGCGAACGGGTGGAAGTGCCACTCCCCAAGGTAATGGTCACGGTCGGAGCTCCAGCAACGGTCAATCCACGCCTGCAATCCCTGTGTTCCACGCTCGAACCACGTCCGCCCCCGAGCCGAATCCGACGGTGGATCGGACACCCTGCGAACCTGGGCGCAGTCGAGGGCCTCGGAGTAGCGCCCCACCAGGATGCCGCCGGTCTCGTGCCGCTCGGAAGCCCGGCACAGTTCGAGTAGCTTTCGCAGGACGTCGCCGGTCAGGTGCGCCTGGAAACAGGCGTCCTCCGAACGAAACTCAATTTCCCGCACGCGCGTCCGTCCCGGCCCCACGGATCACCCCCTGGAAGTCATCGTCCGCGCCTTCGCGAGAGTAGGTATCCAGCCGAGTGGAGGGGCGCAGCCTCGCGGACCGCACCAGAGCCTTCACGGTGATGGCTGCGGCCAGCATCACGTCGTCCGCCCGAGCGGGAAAGACCGGGTGCCAGCATCCAATCCCCTCTCGCGGCAACTCCGTGCGAAGCAACTCCTCGTAATCCTGTTGGATCCAAGCCTCACACTGCTCCCAGAAAGCCGCCACGGGAAACGACGTCCCCGTGGCGCTGAAGCACAGCAATCGCCGCGCTCCCACGCCAAAAGAAGCGCAGAGGAAGAGCCGCGCTCCATCCCAGGTGATTCGCCCCATCGCCTCGACGACATCATCGGAAGCAGTGCAGTCGATGACCGTGTCACACCTGGAAACGAGCCAGTGGGGCCGCTCGGGCGGAAGCTCCAGTCGCTGCTGGAGGGCGTGGACCTGGAGGTCCGGACTGATGGAGCGCAGCCGTCCCGCGAGTGCATGGGCCTTGGAGGTTCCCACGTCCATCAGGTCCAGCGTGTGCCTCACGAGGTTGCCCGCCTCGACGACCTCGGGGTCCACGATGACCAGACGGGTCACGCCTCCGCGCACGAGCAATTCCGCCACAGCGGACCCAAGTGATCCAGCACCGAGCAACAGCACCCACGAGTTCCGGAGTTCCTCCGGCAACGCCCCGCGACTGCGAAGCTCCTCGGGAGCCCAGTCCTCGGTGCTGAGCCAATCCACGGGCAGCGGCCGAGCAAACAGGTTCGTCAAGTCATGCCGTTGTCGGTTCCGCTCGGTGCGAGCGAAGCCCCGCATCGCCACATCTCCATGGGAGAAGAGCGGCAGCCGCGCCGCCCACCAGTGCATCCGCGCATCCGGAGCACCCACCCGCGCGGGCAGCGGAAAGCCCATGAGGCAGAGATGTCTCGTGCCATCCCGGAGCTGGGCGGCAAACGCCATCAAATCCTCTCGCAAGTTCCACCGCAGAGCCTCGGCGGCACGCTCCATTTCCTGCCAGGTGGTGGGCGCGGCGTGGGGAGGCAGAATGGGCAACCTATCGCAGCGCACCCACGGAGCCCTCAGGCGGCGCTTGCGAGGAATGTTATTCAGCAGATCCCCCCACTCCGAGGAGAACAACCAGCGTCCTTCGAACGAATAGAAGGCACGCACGGCGAGGACCCGGGGATTTCCTCGCAGCGGCACGAGTTCCGCCCACCCCCTGGTATCGGGAAGCGCATTCCAGCGGGCGAAGGTTTCGAGCCCTTCGCTGAAAACCACCCGCGTGCGCGCATGGATCGGTAGGACCGGAAGCTCGAAGGCGTCTCCCGGCGCGAGGAGCAGCCCCCTCGCCGCAGCCGCGATCCAGTCCTGGAGTCCATCGACATACCAGGCGAGCCGGCCCACGGCGTCGCGGGACTCCTCACGCAGCACCCTGAACCCCAGGGAAGCCCGCCCCGTCTGGAGACACACCCGTCCTTCGCGCCAGGGCCGGGTGGCCGCCCCTGGCTTGTTCAGCCGCTGGTGCGGATAAGTGTCCTCGATGCCACCCACCTTGGCTGGATGGACCTCAATGCTCCCCAAGGGGTAGTTCGCGTCGATGAAGGCGTACCAATCCGTCCATTCAGGAATGGCTCTGCCCTGGGTGTCCGCCCGCACGCGCAGGGGGAGCACCCAACGGGACTCCTCCGCGTCCCAGCCCAGGTCTCCGAGCAGTTCGACATCGGCGCGCCCATCCAGGACACGCCGGCCCAGGCGCAACGCATCCGTCAGCTCCGCCGCCTGCTTCACGCGAACCTGCCGCGACCCACGCTGCCGGGACCTCCCTGATGGGGGGTAAAGGACTTCTTCGAAGACGAGCCTCCTTCAGGAGGTGGAGGAAACTTGTCCCCGAAAAGCTGCCGCCACAACGGGACTGCAGTCTGGGCATCAGAGGATTCGAAGGCTTCGCGCGCGAGCTTCGCGGCCGTCTTCACCTGCTCATGGAACACCGCGAAGTCCTTGCCGTCGATGCGCGCCATGACGTTCTGGCTAACGCCCCGGTCCTCCGAATAGGGGACCTTCTTGGCTGCGGCATGGAGGGCGTAGTTCTCCACGAAGGCCTCCAGGGTTCGGACCACGCCCTCGGCGACGGACTCGATGCCGTCTGGGCAGCAGTCCCCTAGCAGGTGCTCCAGGGGATAGCTCTTGGGACGCTCCGGCAGCGATTCAAGGTTGACGAGCCGCCACCACTTGATCGCCTTGACCACGTTGACGAAGTACGCACCGCACCGAGCATTCTTCCGATGTGTCCAGGTCAACTGGGCCAGCGGATGGGTGTCCTGCCACGAGCCCAGGTCGCGGTCCGGAATCCGGAGCGGATGCAGCTTCCAGAGTGCTTCCTCCTGGCTGCCGGACTTCAGCAACGGCTCGGTGGAAAAGTCCTCGTCGAGGCGCAACGAGGACAACGATTCAGCCTTCAACAGCTCACTGTAGGTGCCCGCCTCGGCCTCCATGGGCGCGGCGGTGATTACCAAGTCCATGTCGATGCGTGACATCTCGATGCCGAAGGAGCGGCCCTGCTGCCGGTACTTCCCCTTGTAGTGCCTCTCCAGAAACGGCTTGAAGCAGCTCATGGCCCGCGCCGGAGAGAACTCGGACTCCTTCATCTTGGTGACCACAACGAGGTCGACATCCGCACGAGAATCGTCCTTGGGCCGGACCGCTGTGAATCGCCGGTAGCTGCCTTGCAGGAACATGCTGACGAAGCCAACCGCAAGATCCGTGTCGGACTGCAGACGCTCCCGAAGCCTAGCGTGGCCTTCACGCATCTCCTTGAGCTGGTTCGGTGTTGGACGGATGTCGTGGAGAAAATCTTCGAAGTAACGGGGCAGGGGAAGTGTCATGGCACAAGAACCACGATGGACGCGGCCGTTGTTACCCGCATCCATCGTGGTTCTTCAGTGCGGAACCACGAGCCGCACCGCAGGGTCCCCTAGCAAGACGTAGCTGGCGATGTCCTGGCGCTCCATCCACAAGTACGCCTGCTCGACGAGTTCTTCGGGCAGCGGCGTGCCTGCGGCGTTCGCCACCGCTTCCGCCTTGTGGCGCAGCAGCAGCCGCGCATCCGCCCGGCTGGTGGACTGAAGCAGTGCATGGAATGCCGGCCCCGCCCGGTGTCCGACCATCAGGCCCGAGAGCACGGCTTCCAACCGCTGGACATGGGATTGACCCGTGAGCACATCCTGAAAGGCATGGGTCCAGGCGAGATCCAGATGCGCGATGACGGCAAGCGGCCCCTGCTCATTCGCCAGGGCGGCCTGGGGCAGCGCGGCTATGAAGGGTCGCCCATCCACCGGGCGTGAGTCATCCACCTGCTCCAGCACATCGGGCTTCTTGTGCCCGGCGTTCACCAGGGTCTTGAGCCAGGGCGCGTACACACTGTGGACCGGCGTCCCCGCACCGAAGCAGGCGAAGTAGAACCAGATACCTCCTGGAACAAACGGCCGTCCCCTGACCATGTCAGGCTCCAGTTCGCAGCCCGCCCCCAGAGCGAGATTCCCCTGGCGCCGCCACTGCGCCTCCACGCTGCGCCAACCTCCAGAGGGGGCACCGATGCCATGGCTCAGCGTGAACAGCAGGGTCGGTTCCTGATCCGACGCAAGGCCCAGGAGCCGGTCCACCGAGCCCTTCGGCAAGACCTCCTCGAGGATCTCCTTCGCGCGCAGGTGTCCGCGCTGCCGCTCCTCCTGACATTGCCGGGCCGCCGGCGTCACGATGGTCAACCTCCCACCGCTCACGGCCGCGCTCCCATCTCCCGCGCACAGGTACAGGGCTCGAGCCTTGCGTGGCGGGGATGGAGCCTGCACATGGGCCAGGACCTTGCCGACGTAGGCCTCCCAGTCGTCGTCATGCTCGAAGGCCAGGCGCCCCACGAAGCAGGCCCCCTCCACCACCAGCACCTCCTGCAGTTCCTGCGAGAGTTCCTCCAATCCTCCCGCGAGCAGGATGTACCGCGCATGTTCCCGCCTGGAGCGGGAGGAGGGGTGCAACACCCCCTCCCGGAACTGCACGGCCTTGTCCCGGTCCATGCTGGAGGAAACGCGATGGACCTCCACGGGGGCTCCCTGCTCGCGAGCCCGCAGCGCGCACAGGGGCGCCAGGGTGGCTTCGAGCCGCCGCCCCCGCTCCCCTTCGGGCACGATCAACGCCCAGCGCTGCGCCGTAAGGGAGTTGGGGTCCCCCGCGAGGTCACTCAGATGGGTCACGCCGGAGAGCCGGGTCGAAGCCGGCGCCCCCAACACCGACTCCAGGGGCAGAGGCGTCTCCAGCACAGGCGCACGTTCATCCGCCCTGGCCAGCAGCAGATGCAGGTTCACGCCTCCTCCTTCGTCATGGAAGAAGGCCCCTCGGCCTGCGCGTCCGCCTTGCGCTCCTTCGATTCCGGTTGCGTGGAACCCGGCACCGCCTTCGCTCCAGACACCGTCCGCCCGGGAACAGGTGCCGCCTTCGCGGATTCCGCGACCGGCGCACGGAGCCCCGGACGGTTGGTGCCGGAATCCGACTTGTCGCCCACGGTGTTCGTGTCCAGGGGCGGCATGCCGATGAAGAGCGCGGCGCCCTCCGACCGGATCTGGACTTCGAAGGCCGGACGCTCCTCCTTCGTCCCAATCACCTCGAAGATGGTTCCCGGAATGCCGTTCATCTTGCCAAATGCGATGAAACCAGCCTCCGTGGCCTGGATGTAGACCTCCCGGCCCTCCTCGGGCTGTCCCGAGAAGAAGGGGTCCCCCCGCCACTCCGAATACACCTGTACCATCAATGCCACCTGCATTGTCTCTCTCCTTGGTATTGGAAATGCCGCGCAGGGCGCGGCGCTTGGTTATTCGAAGACCAGGACTCCGTTGACCCAGCCCGAGGCTCCGCTCCGTTTCAACCACTGCAACCGGACATCGCGGACCGCGGCGCTGAGCGAAGCTCCCGAGCGAACGTGGTCCCTCACGCTTCCAAAGAACTCGGACGAGTCCTCATCCGGAATGTTCTGCGTCGCCGCGACCACACCGCGAGCCCCCGCCGCCAGGAAGGCGTTGGGAAGGCTTCCGGGCTCGTGGAGCGCCGCGGTTCCCCTCGCCGCCTCGCAAGCCGCGAGGATGACCAGGGGTGCCTTCAGTAACTTCACCTTGCGGATGCGTTCCTCGAAGAGGGTGTCCACGCCATCCGCCCCGGGTGCCAGCAGTAGATAGGTAGCCCTCGACCCCGGCGCGACCTTTCCATGCGTCGCCAGGTCGATCTCCCCCGCATCCGGCATCTGCGCCAGGACGCTGCCAGGGGTCGCGTCCATCCCTTTCAGAAACCTCCCGTCCTCATCCGGGGCGATGTTGGCGGTCCACTTCAAGGACGCCTCATTGCGCCGATCGTCGTAGCGGACATCATTCACGACCAGATGGGTGCGCCTGCCTTGCGGAGGCTGCCGGGCAGTGGCCAGGGTGCGGTAACGCCACGCCATGGTCGCGGGAAGCAGCCCTGCCCGTCCCTGGAGGGGCGGCCGGGCCAGCACATCGACCGTGGCACAGGGGGCCAGGGCCTCCAGCATGTCCCGGGGAACAACATCCCCCATGCCCGCCGCCGGAAAACGGGCGGCGCGCACGGGTGTATAGACTTGCAACATTTGCCCATTCGCACCGCGAGCCACCAGCAGGCTTCGTTCGGTGTCCTCGGTGAGGCCCAGCACACAGCGATCCGGTGGCTCGAAGCCCCGCTCCGCTCCAAAGCGCGTCAGCGCGGACTCAAAGTCGCCGCGGTGGGCGTCGTCGAAGATGAGCGACGTGAAGCTGTAGGCCCGGGCATGCTGCGCGGTGATGTCCGTCCAATCCTCGGCTCGAGCGGCGACTTCCGCGCTGGTCGCCTCGGTGATGGCCTGACTCAACCACTCGCGACCGGCATCGGGGTCCACCTCCAGGAGGAATCTCCCCCGCAGGAACTTCACGAACGCGCGCTGGCCTGCGGTGTAGGTCTTCTCCGCATCCAGCACCGCCCTCACCATCGGCTCATCCCCAGGAGCGCGACGCGTCCGGGCCACGTCTACCAACGCGGCAACGCCATGCAGCGTCAGTCGGCCCAGGGCCATGGATTGCTCCAGTTCGGACCGGGCCTCGTCCAGATCCAATGACTGGATCGCCAGATGCGCGAAGTTCTGATGCACATTCCGCGCGGAGGGATTCCCCCCCTGCATCAGCAGCGCCTCCTCGAAATAGGCATGCGCCAGAACGACATCCGCCGCGTTGCGCGAGACATTGCCCAGCGTTTCCAGCAGCATCCGCTCCTGGTTCCATTGACCTCGAAGCTGGGCCAGGGCCAACCCCTCCCGCGCATGGGTTTCCGCCTCATCCAGCCGGAACAGCCATGCCGTGACGTGAGCCAGGTCGTTGCGCACCTCGATGCAGCGGTAGGTCAAGTTGCTCTGCGCGCACTGCCTGAGTGCCTCCTCCAGCTTCGGTAGCGCTAGGTCATACCGGTCCCTCCGCCAGAACCGTTTCGCCTCCGTCTGGAGCGCCAGGACCGAAAACCAAGGGTCGTTGTTCCCGGTGGCGCGCCGAATAAGGGTGTCGACAGCGTTTGAATCCGCTGGCCAGTCCTCCAGCAGCAGCGCACCCAGGGCAATGTCCTTCTCGGCGGCGTTCGAGAGTTTCTGGAGCAGAGCATCCCGCTCGGGGTTCCCCGGTGACAGGTTCAGCAACCGCGCGTAGTCCAGGGCCAGCGGCGCGCGGCGGGAGAAGTCGTGTCCCGATACCTCCTGAACATAATCCACCAACACGGTCGACGTGCCGGAGCCCTGATCCAGAGCCTCCGCCAACGGATTGAGCGCCAGCACTTCCTCACGAGAGATTCGCGTCCTGACCGCATGATAGAAGTCGCGCCGCATCTGCGGCATGTCGGCGTATTCCAGGGCACCCGCCATCGCCCCGGGCATGTTCCTCGCGAGTGCGTCTCCCGCATCATCCGCCGCGCGCCATCGCTTCTTGCGAGTCAGTGCTCCCGACAGGCGGTCCTTCCGCTCTCGCGCTTCGCGCAACCAACCCAGATCGGTTTCTCGCCGTTCCACCTCGGCAAAGGACTGCATCGCCAGCAGTGGCAGTCCTAGTTGCCGGTGGACAAGCGCCCGGTTCCACAGGGCCTGGACGTGGCCGGGGTTGCGCATCAGCGCCTGATTGAGCAGCCCCAGTGCCTCTCGCAGCTCACGCAGCGCCACCACGCCGGACTGGGACTTCGCCGCCGCGTAATGGGCCGCGCCGAGGTCGCTGAGCACGTCGGCGGCATCCCCCTTCTGCGCCTGGAGCATCTGCTCCAGGCTGGGGATGGCATTGAGCGGTTCGGGATTGCCTCCCGCGAGGTAGGCCGCAGCCAGTTGCGTCAGGTCCCCCCGGTTGTCCAGTTCCGTGAGCACCTGCCGCAGGGCTCCTGGAACCCTGGGCGCGGCCTCTTCGCCCATCATCACCTGAGAGGGACGGCGATACCGGTCCGCCGCAGGATAGGTGACCCGCGCGTCCAGGGTCCGTTGCGTTCCAGCCCAGAGCGAAGGCTCCTCCCGGAGCGACCCAGCCCCTGGGACGCGCAGGACTAACAACAGCCCCACCACCGCGCAGGCCGCCGCCAAGGCCGCCACCCGCCATCGGTTTCGCGGCACGACGTGCCAGAGAATCTCCACCGGCCCGTGGCGCTCGATGAACCGCCGTCCCATCTGGTCGAGTTGGAGGATGCCGGTCAGAGCCTCCTGGCACTTCTCGCACTGCGCGAGGTGCCTGGCGAACTCCTGGGATTCCTCCAGCGGGAGGTCCCCATCCGCGAAGCGTGAGAGTTGGTCGCAGGGAGTGGACATCAGTGGGTTCCTTCATCAACGTAAGGCTTGAGTAGCGTGCCAAGCTTCTGGCGCGCATCGAACAGTCGCTTGGCCACGACTCCAGGCTTGAGGCCCATGCGGCTGGCGATCTCCTGGTTGCGCAGGCCCTGGGCGCGAAGCAGGAAGGTCAGGCGCTGCTGCACGGGCAGTTGGTTCACCGCCCAATCGAAGCGCTCCTGGGTGATGCGCTCGTAGGTGGAGGAGCCGCCCTGGGCCAGGGTCCATCGGGTGATGGTCGGGTCGACCTCTGCTTTCTTCCGACCCATGGCGCCCCGTTTCAGATCCACGAAGTGGCGGGTCATCACGGAGATGAGCCAACCGTCCATCGGCTCCTGACTGCGGTCTTCCAGTGCTCCCGCGAAGGTCTCGATGAAGCGCAGCAGGGTCTCCTGCACGAGGTCCTGGGGATCGATCTCCCGAGAACCCCGGCAGAGCCCCTCCGCGATGGGCAGCAGCATCCGGTGTTGCCTGTCGTGCCACTCGTCGAAATTACTTGCCACACGCTCCCCGGCGTTCGTCATGACCGCGTCTCCGGTCCGTCCCCACCAGGAAAACGGAGGGCATCGGCAATGTTACTTCGGACGTTCGAAGGGCTTGGGAGGCTCAACCGGGTCCCCTTCGACTCCGCCGTTCCAGGGGACCTCCACGTAGCCTTCCTCTTTGCGGTAGTTGAAGAGCTTGAGGCGCGGCTGGGTCTTGGGGTTGTAGCCCCGCCCCAGCGCCGCCGCGAGGCTCGCGGGACAGGCCATTGCCAGCCACACCTCGCGGACCCCCGGAACCTTGCCAAGGCGGTCCATGCAGGCGCGGAACTCCCCTACGGCGCGCGCAGCATCCTCGGGGCCTCGGACGGCTTCGTGCGAGGGTCCGTTCGAGGCCACGAGGCGGACGACCGCTGGAGGCCGTGGAGTTCCCAGCCATCGGGCCAGTTCCTCCTCGCCGACGGGGAGGGTGGCCTCCACTGTCAGAACCACCCTGCCGTTCACGGCTTCGCAGGCCTCGGCCTCCGGAAGAGCGTAGTCATTGAAGAAGGATGACCCGGCGGGAAACTTCCGGCCGGAGTCATGGCCACAACGCCAGTCGTCGCTCCCCGCTCGCTGGTATTGGTAGGCGAGGACACTCATCCGGCTCAAGCGCCACCCCAGGTGGAACATGAGTGGGAGCGGGGCTCGCGCGAAGAGGTGGATCCGGGTGGCGAACGCACCCAGTGCCCTGACGAGCGCTTCGGCATGGGTCAGGGCCCGCCGCCATTCGTCCTGGCTGGACGGGAGGGCATCTCCCACGTCCCCCAGGGGGCGGAGCACGATGATGTCGGGGTTGGCTCCGGTCCGTCCGGCCAGCGCGTCCTCCACGAAGGCAGGAGGGATGTTGAAGTTCATCTCGTAGGCCACGGCCAGCTCAGGCTTGAGGTCAGAGGGGAGTGCGACCCCAGGGGCGAAGACCACATGCTGCCCGGGGGCATGGTTCACATCCTGGGGCGCCACGAAAAGCTGGAGCGAAGCCCAATCAAGAGAGGAGTCCTGGAGTGCTGCGTGCGCGGCTTGATAGGCGTCATGGACGCGTGCGTCCCGCTGACAGAGGGCTTCGTGGAAGGCCTCCGTCATCTGGATGGAGCCATGAAGCGAAAGAGGTCGCTGCGATGCGATGACGAAGGGAATTCCCAACCGGTGCAGGTGATGCGCCACGCCCCCGAACATGTCTCCCGGACGGCCCGGGTTTCCCCCATGGCATGCGCTCAGCACGACCGCGTGAAGATCGAGCACAAAAGGCCCCAGCGTGTCATTCAAGCGGCGACCGTCCACCAGGTCTTCCCGTCGTGGTCGGTCCGGAGCCTCCCAGGTGAGTCCATACCTTCCGTCAAGCTCTCTCCCATGACAGAGGATGTGGATGACGTGGTAGGGCCGCCCTTCCCGCGTTGCTTGCGTCAGTTGCTCTCGCAGCCGTGGAATCGTGACGTTTGCGCATACGTCCCGCGCCGGGTCGAAGCCTGGGCAGGCTCTCTTCATGGCTTCAAGGTGAATGTCTGCGTCCACGTCACCTCCCATGCTGGACCAGGCGAACAAGACCCGGGCATGTTCTGAGAAGGTGTTGGGGATCACTCGATTGCTCGCCCATTCGAATTGGAGGACATGGGGCTGGATCGCGCCCAAGCTTCTTGCGCTTGTCAGGGTCGTGAGTGCCCAAGGGAGGCTGAACAACTCCGTGGCGTTGAAGCGCAGCCGCAAGCGCACCGGTGTTTGCCCCTGCTCTCCAAGAAGGAGCTTTTGCTCGATGAACTCCCAGCCTCCCAGCTCGGTCAGCACCTGTTCCAGGAACCTCCGCAGGAGTTCCCCCATCCGCTCCCGGGCAGCAGGTCTGGGCTCGAGGCGCTCGAACTCTTCATCCAGCTTGCGCACTTCGTCCCACGGGAAGTGCGCGACACCAGGCTTGCCGTTGTCGGCCCAAGCGAAGTACTGCTGCGGTTGGCCGTCGAAATCGTTGGGCAGATTCGGGTTCTTGGCGCGAGCCAGGGTGATGGTCAGCAAGCTGGGTCCTCGCATGGTCGCTCATCCCGCCGGAAAGTCCGGCCCCAGCAGTTCCCGCCAGATTTCGATCGCCGCGGCCATGGCCCCCTGCCGCTCCAACGCCAGAGCCCTTTCAGACCTGCGCACCGCATGACGCAGTTGCTGTTGAAGTTGCTGCCGGTCTCCCTCACTGATCCCCGCATCGATGGGCGGTCCCAACTTCGCGGGGTCCTCGCATCGCTGCGGCATGGTCTCTTCCAGGGACTGGAAGAGGTACGTGAGGCCCTCGGAATAACTGAATGCCGCCAGTTCCGAGTTCGCGGCCTCATAGGAGAGCACTTCCAGATGAAATGACCGGGCCCGCTTCGCCTGCCGAGCATTCCAGTGCTTGAGGGCTTTGATGAGCGGCTTCAGTTTCTTCCGCGCACGCTCGTTCGCCGCGTTGCAGGCATCCTGGTGCTTGCGAGGATCGCTGCGGATCCACTTTCCCGTACGTTGGTCGGGAATCCAGTACCAGCCTGTGTGCGCAGCATCCTCGACGGCAGGAACCACATCGAAACCGATTCCGGTTCCGCTGAACTCAATGTTGACCGATCGGTTCTGCAGCCTTGCCTGCTTGCCTGGAAAGGCGATCTCCAGCACCCGCTGGATGCGCTCAAGTATCGTCTCGGGCGGACTCGCAGGGCCGTAGCCCGTATCCTTGAAGATGAGGAACAGATCGATGTCATGAAGGGGACGAATGGCGGTGTTCCTGCCGTAGGAGCCAGAAAGGATGGCCGCCTTGGGTCCCAACAGATGACGCATTGAATCAAAAACAAGTTCCTGCTGCCGGGTCGCCCGAGCGCTCTCGTTCTCGGTCAACTCCAGGCGCTGCATGTACATCTCGAACGCCTGTGCCACGGTGGTCGCCATCCGGTTCGCCTCCCTCTGACAGGGAAACGATGGAGACCTGAGGAATTACATTGGCGGCCACACCCTGCCCCACGCTCCCCCGATGACTCCCACGGTCCTGTGCAACGCACCCTCCCGGGCGCCGCCACTCAGGGCGCGGACACCAGGGACCCAATCTAGCGGAGCCTCCGCTCGGGCAACCAGCGCCCTCCCGTCACGGCAGCGCCGCCCCCGTCCACAGCTTCGCGGCATGTCCCAGCGCTCCCAGCCCCGCCACCAGCACGCTGTACTCCACCAACGTGCGCCGATCGCCCTCCTCCGGCGCGGGCGAAGCAAACGCCCGGTACGCCGCCGCCGCCCCGATGAGCAACAGCAGGCTCTCCCCGGTGAGAAACCACGTGGCCCCCAGCACCGCCACCGCCATCCACCGCTGCTTGCGCGCCAGCGCCCGGAACCCGCGCCCACCGTCCAACTGCCACACCGGCAACAGGTTGAACAAATTGAGCCACGCCGCCGCGTGCGCGATGGCGCCCAATCCCTTCCATCCCGTGACGAGCGCCGCGACCATCGCCGCCACCGCCGCCGCGCTGCCCCAGATGGGCCCCGCCAATCCCACGCGCGCGTCCTCGCGCCCATCCACCGGTGACTGCTTCAGGCGCACGAACGCACCCAGCCCCGGGATGAACATGGGCGCGCTGGCCTGCATGCCGAAGTTTCGCAGCGCCGCCACGTGCCCCATCTCATGCACGTAGATGCACGCCACCAGCCCCAGCGCGAACGGCCAGCCCCACGCCGTCCAATACACGCCCGCCGCCAGCGCCATGGAGAACACCGTGCTCGCCTTCGTCAGCCCGAGCAGCAGCAACTTCCCCTTGCCCAAGAGCAGCACCAGCACGAACTTGAACTTCCACAGCAGGAGCCCCAGCGCGCCCATGCTGGCGAGCACCTTGGGCATCCCCGAACGCCGTCGCTCCGCCTCCGCCAGGGGCACCTTCAGGCCCAGCGCATCCACCTGCTGGCTCAAGCCCTCCACCCGCGCCAGCACCTGCGCGTGCTGTGCTGTTCCCTGCGGCAGCAGGTCCAACGCCTGACGCCACAGCGACAGCGCCTCCGTCGGCGCACCCCGGTCCGCCGCGGCCTGCGCGTCCGCCGCGAGCTGCTTCAACGTCTGCCCATGCACCAGCTTGCGGCACGACGGACACGTGAGCAGCCGGGGCGCCAGCTCCGAACCACACCCCTCGCAGCGCTGCGTGACAGGGATTGCGAGCGCTTCAGCCAACGGACTGCTCCTGCCGCTCGGGCGCCGCTTCCTCGGATGCCGGGGCGGCTTCGGCCAGTCGGAACGGGCCGGCGATGTTCAGCTCGGCGCGCTTGTTGCGGCGCCAGGCTTCGTACAGCGCGAACCCGTAGATGAGCCCGGACAGGGGACTGTTGATGCCCACGAGCACGGGCGCAGCCACGGAGATGACTCCCGCGAGGACGACGTTGCCCGACGAAGACAGCGCCTCCTCGTCCGTGGGGGCCTCGCCAGCGGCCGCCTCCACGGGCTGCGCGGTGAGTTCCTTGTACACATCCGGCGCGAGCGAGCCGGCCACCGACAGGTACGTCAGCAATATCGCGAGCACCTGGTAGCCCGCGCCACCGCGCCCATCGGAGCCCTTGAACACGGCGGTGCCCACCATCCAGCCCACCAGCACCGCGATGAGGCCGATGTTGTAGCCCGTCAGGCTCACCCCGTAATACACCGCCGCCCCGGCGAGGCCCGCGCCAATGCCAAACACCGTCGCCGTCAGGAAGCGCTTCGACTTCGAGCCTCCCACCATCGACGCCTCCACCGTGTCCCGACACTCCGGGCACAACAGGTGGCTGTTCACCTCGAAGTAGGTGCGGGTGATGGCACGCTGACAGGCGGTGCACCGGGGCGCCGGGGGCGGCTCGGTGAACTCGGCACGGTCGAACTGCAAAGGAGCATCGGTGGAGGCCGGCGGAGAAACAGGCTGGGTCATGGGCGCGCCCAAGCTAGCACCCGGGCCAACGTCTGTCTTTTCAGCCCTGTCGCAGGGCCGCGTGTCTGGCAGCCTGCACCAGCGCGAGCAGGTCTCCCGCCGTCCCCACGCCCAACGCGGCTGGCGTCGCGCGCTCCGGTGAGAACAACCGCGCCGGAGTGCTCGCCCGGCCCCGCAGCAGCACGAAGAGGCGCAGCGCATCCCGCAGGGCCTCCACCTCCGGCCCCTCCTCACGCCGAGCCCGGTGCGCCGCCCGCTCCAGCCGCGCCCACGCCGTCTCCTCGCTCCACGCTCCCGACGGACGCGCTCGCGACAGGTCCGCCAGCGCCGCCGCCGCCTCCAGCACTCCCGCGCGCCCCTCCGTGAAGGCGTCTCCGGACTCCAGCCGCAGCTCCGGCCTCGCGGTGCGCTCCGCGCGCCAGGACAGGAGCGCTGACAGCTCCGACTCGCGCGGCACCACCGGCGTCAGCTCCGCCTCCAGCGCCGCGCGCACCCGCACCCTCGCCACGTCGTGCCAGAAGGCCGCGTGCAACAGCAGCTCCGGTCCGCTGCGCGGCACCCGCATGGGGGCTCGGCGCATCCTTCGCTGGAGGAAGTCCCGGATGCCGCCCCGCGTGTCGTAGCGCTCCAACCGCTCCCACAGCGCCACCAGTGAGGCGGCGCCCAGCGGCAGCGCCCGGGCCAGCTCGCGCGCTTCATCCTCGGTGAACGACTGCGCGCCCTCCGACACGGGACGCTTGAAGACCCGCTCGAACACCTCGCCCGCGGCGCACGCGGCCCGCAGCTCCGGCAGGTTTCGCGGTAACAGCTCCACCGCCTGGGCCCACACGCGGCCCCCGAGCAGCGGCCCCGCGTCCAGCACCTCGTTCTCCAGGAGCAGCAGCGCTTCGCCCAGCGTGTCCGGCCCGCCGTCCTTCGCCGACAACCTGCGCCGGGCCGCGCGGTCCACCGCTTCGCGCAGGCGGAACACGTCCAGCATCAGCTTCACGGGGTCCGTGTCGCGCGGCCAGCCCTCCGCTTCCGAGCGGCGCTTCACCGCCTGGAGCGCCGCATCCACCTCCGGCTGCACCGCGGCCACCTCCCGCAGCAGCTCGAAGTGATTGCGCAGCCGGTCCTTCCAGAAGAAGGACTCCAGGATGCCCTTCAGCGCGCGGTAGCGAAGGCGCGTGGCCTCCAGGAGGTCCGCTCGGTCCTCCAGCCGCGCTCTCAGGTCATCCGGACGGGTCGCCACGCCCCCATCATAAGGAGACCCCACGCCGGGCGCAGGCCGTTCCATGGCGCGGAGCGTCGGACGTGGAACGGTGCGGCCGGGACGACGTGGGAAGGTGGACGCCGACCCCGCTCAAACGCGCATGGGCATGACCACGGCCGTGAAGCTGCGGTCGCCAGGACCGTGCAGCACGCCCGGGCTGTGCTCGTCGCCCAGCTCGAAGCTGACCTCGTCCGTGTCGGTGACGCCCAGCACGTCCATCAGGTAGCGCGCGTTGAAGCCGATGGTGATGTCGTTGCCCTGGTAGTCCACGTCCAGCGCGTCGCGCGCCTCGCCCAGGTCCGGGTTGCTGGCGGTGATGAGCAGCTTGCCCTTCTCCAGCCCGATGCGGATCGCGTTGCTCTTGTCCGCCGACAGCAGCGCGATGCGCTTGAGCCCTTCCAGCAGGCGGATCTTCGGCACGAGGACGACCTTCTCGCCCTCCTTCGGGATGACGCGCTGATACTCCGGGAACTGCCCGTCGATGAGGCGCATCACCATGGTGAGGCCCGGCTTCTTGAACAGCGCCGAGTTCTCCGCGAAGCCCAGGTGGCACTCGGCGTCCGGCGCCTCATCCAGCAGGCGCTTGAGCTCCATCAGGCCCTTGCGCGGGATGATGACGCCGCTCTTGAGCTTGAAGTCGCCCTTCATCTCGCGCTCGATGAGCGACAGGCGGTGACCGTCGGTGGCCACCATGCGCACCTTGCCGCTCGCCTGGGGCTCGAAGAAGACGCCGTTGAGGATGTAGCGCGTCTCGTCGCTGGAGATGGCGAACTGGGTCTTCTTGATCATCTCCAGGAGGACGTTGCCGGAGATCTGCACCAGCGGCGCGTTCTCCTCCTTGGGCAGCTTCGGATACTCCTCGGCGGCCATGCCGACGATCTTGAAGTGCGCGGAGCCGGAGCTGATGTCGACGTAGTTGTTCGCCAGCTTCTTGAGCGTCACCTCCGCGTCCGGGAGGTTCTGCACGATGTCGAAGACGTACTTCGCGCTCAGGGTGACGGCGCCCGGCTTGGACACGTCCGCCGAGTGCTCCGACACCACGCCGATGTCCAGGTCGAAGGCCGTGACGGTGACGCTGCCCTTGTTCGCCGTGAGCAGCACGTTGGCGAGGATGGGCATCGTCGTCTTGCGCTCCACGATGCCCTGGGCGCGATAGAGGGCCTTCTTCAGCTCGTCGGAGGCGATGCGGAATTCCATCGTGGGCGTCCTTACAGGTCACGGCCCGGAAGGCCGATTGCGCGGGGCGGGTGTACAACGAACGCCATAGGGCTTCCACCGTCTTGGAAGCCCCGGTGTCCGGGCCCCGGCGACTGCCCGGATGTCCAGGTGGGATACACCGGGAATACCCGCGCCGCCCTGGTCGGCGGGCGCCCGGCCGGGCAGAGTGGACCTGACCGCGTCTCCCGGGCGTTGAAAGGCGGTAGGCAGGGCCTTCAAGGCCCCGTCACCGTATCGATGTCCTGGAATGCGGCCCGGCGGCGAAGGACACTGCCGCCCTCTTGAACGGAGTCGCCATGAACGTCCGCTCCCTGCTGCTCTCCGCCGTGCTCGTGCTCGGCCCCGTGGCATGCAGCAAGCCGCCCTCCCCCACCGCGCAGCCGTCGAGCGATGAGTCCGGCGCGGCGGCTCCCGCCGACCTCAAGGGGACCGAAGGCACGTCCCCCAACGCCGCGCCCGAAGGCAACGAGCCGGGAACGGCCACCCCTCCCCCCACCCCTGGAGATGCCACCATGAGCGCCACCTACATCGTCAAGGACAACGGCAAGCGCTGCTTCGCCCCGCCCTGCGACCACTACGACGTCTTCCTCGCGGACAAGCCGGGCGAGAAGGTCAAGTCCATCCACGAGGTGGACCTGAGCGCCGTCACCGGCGGCGACGACGCGAAGCAGGGCGAGCTGATGAAGCGGGCCTTCACGCCCGGAGGCCTGAAGCTGGAGGGCTCGCTGACCGAGGGCCCCAACGCCGTGCGCAACATCAAGCTGGACACGCTGCGCGCCACCCGCGTCATCGACTGACGTGGGGCGAAGGCCCCTGGCCCCGCCGGGACCGCTTGCACGCGGTCCCGGTCGTGCGTGGCCGGAGCCTGGAAGCCTGCTGCTGATCAGATGCGCACGCCCAGTTGGAAGCCGGGCCAGTGCTGCACGCGCCGGGTGGTGCTGAGGTCGTGCGAGCGCACCGGCAGCGTGGACAGCTTCGCGAAGCCCGGGTCCCCCCAGGTGAACCACGCGTTGTAGGTGGGGCCGCCGAACACGGCGAACCGGGACATGACCTGGAAGCCCACCATGGCGCGCACCTGCGCCAGCAGGTTGCCGGTGTTGTCGGAGAAGGGGTTGTCGGTGGACAGCACGTTGCTGCCCGCCGCGTCCACGTCCACCCAGAAGCGCGAGCCCAGCGGGATGTGCCCGCCCAGGCCCAGGCCCAGGCTGAAGCGCTGGAAGCGGTCGTCCGGCCCGATGCCCGCGATGAACGTGGTGTACAGGTGCTTGCCGCCGAACTTCAGCGCCACGTTGGTGAGCTGCAGGTCGCTGCCGAACACCTCCAGGTGGAACTGCCCCTTCTTCTCGAAGGTGAGCAGGCCCAGCGGCACGCCGTTCACTTCCTGGGACACGTTGACGAGCCCCAACTGCACGCCGTGCACCACGCTGGCCACGTTGATCAACCCCAACTGCATGCCCGTCACGTCGCCGCCCACGTTGATCAACCCCAACTGCATGCCGGAGAGCGAATGCGCGCGGTTGAGCGCCAGCGTGCCCTGGAAGCCCGTCATGTCCCCCGCCACGGAGTTGACGCCCAGGGTGAACTGGACGCCGTGGAGCGCGCCGTTCGCGTGGTTGACGCCCAGGGCCAGTTGCAGGCCGGTGACATCCTGGGTGGCGACGTTGAGACCCAGCGTCGCCTGCATGCCCTGCATCCCGCCCCGCGCGATGTTCGCGCCCAGCGAGAGCTGTCCCACGCCGTCCACGTCCCCGTTGGAGAGGTTGAGCCCCAGCGCCGCCTGGACGCCAGCCACCCCCATCCGCGCCACGTTGGTGACCAGTGACAACTGCGCGCCATGGACCTCTCCGCCCGCGACGTTGAAGCCCAGGGCCAGCGCCGCGCCCTCCACCTCCGCGTCATACACGTTGCCCAGGAGGCCCAGCGCCAGCCCGCCCGCGAGCGCCGTGCCGCCGTTGATGGCGCCCAGCGCGAAGCGGTTCTCCACCTGTGCGTCGCCGGCCCGGAGCTGGTTGGTGCTCACCGCCGGG
This sequence comes from Corallococcus sp. bb12-1, assembly GCF_026626765.1. Classification (NCBI taxonomy): domain Bacteria; kingdom Pseudomonadati; phylum Myxococcota; class Myxococcia; order Myxococcales; family Myxococcaceae; genus Corallococcus; species Corallococcus sp. bb12-1. Next base: position 1,165,982 of record NZ_JAPNJZ010000001.1, read on the forward strand.
ATGAGGCTCAGGTTCACCGGCAGCAGCACCCGGCCCCCCGAAGGCATCGACATCCCGCCCGCACCGCCGCGCATCACGGTGGCCTCGCTGCCCACGCTCATGAAGTCGCCGGGGGACAGCGGCGTGCGCACGCCTTCCTTCAGCGTGAAGGCCGTTTCGGACACACTGCCACCCAGCTCGCGCCGCGCGCGGTAGGCGCCGGGGGCAAGGCCCAGCTCGGTGGAGCGGCCGGACACCTTCTGCACCTCCACCACCAGCGTGCCCACCGCGTCGCGCACATACAGCCGGCCCTCCAGCGGTTCGGTGAGCAGGAGGCCCGCGGTGGTGGCGCGCAGGTCGGTCATCACCAGGTCGCCGGTGCCCGCGAGCTCGATGTCGTAGTTGGGGTGCTGCGCGCCGCCCTGCGTGCGTTCGGTGCGCGCGAGCGTTTCGTGGAAGGCGAACTGGTACGCCTCCGTCAGCGTGACACGGCCGTCGTGCGTGACGTCCGCGGCGCCGCGCAGGCCAGACACCAGGTGGTGGGTGAAGAACGAGCCGCCCAGCCGGTCGGACTCCTGTGACGCCTCGTCCGCGCTGGACGAGGTGAGGATGGCGTGGCCCTTCACCTGGATGGCGGAGTCCACGAGGAACGCGGGCCGGGCGACGCCGCCCTTGCGACGGGCGAACGCGCCGGACGCGCACGAGTCCAGCACCGCGATGCGCACGTCCGCGGGCAGGCCCTGCAGCGCGCGGCGCAGCTCGCCGTAGTCCATGCGCTGGCCCTTGAGCAGCAGGCCCTCTTCGTCCGAGTGGCCGGAGTAGTACAGCAGCACCTCCACGCGCCGGGCGCCGGAGGCCTTCGCGCCCTCCGCGAGCTTGCGCACGCGCTCGAAGCCGTCCAGGACGCCCGCGCGGTCCACGTCCGTGAGCAGCACGCGGTCCTGGGGCAGCACGCCGCCCAGCTCCGACAGCACCTGGGAGAAGGCTCTCGCGTCGGTGTCCGCGTAGCGCAGCTTCACGCGTTCAGGGCCGCCATCGTTGACGCCCACGAGCAAGGCCAGCCGGCGCACGGCGACGGCTTCGGCGGCGAAGGCCGGGGGCACCATCAGCAACGAGAGCAGCAGGACAAGGACGGGCGCTCTCATCGGGGGGACTTCTCCAGGAGGAAGGACGTCTGCCCGAGTTCTACATCCACGGGCAGGAGCAGCGGCGCGGTGCGCGCGTCGGGGGATGCGGCGAGGACGCGCGCGGCGGACAGCACGCCGTCCAGTTCGAAGGGCGCGTCGGCGGTGATGAGGAAGAAGCGCTCGAAGGCGGGCGCGTCATCCAGCTCATAGGCGCGGGGCAGCAGGTGCGTGCCGGAGCGCTCCAGCGCGGCGGACGTGTCGCCGGTGTCGGGCTGGTGCACGGTGACGGCGCCCCGGCCGTCCACGGAGAGGATGACGCCGTGGGCCTTGCCGGCGGCGGTGTACGACAACTGCACCACGTCACCGGCCTGGGCCTGGGCGCCGTCGGTGAGGCGCTCGGTGCGGGCGGAGGCCTGCCGGTGCACGTCGAGCCGAGGCAGCAGGCCCTTGCTGCGCGTGGGCTCCAGGACGCCGGTGCCGCCCACTTCCGTCCAGGCGTCCCGCGCCTCCCGTCCGTCGGTGGATGACAGGGGCCGCGCGATGACGAACAGGGTCGCCCCCGCGAGCACCGGCACCAGGATGGGCAGGAAGCGCCACGAAGGGCGCGCGGCGGGCGCCTCCGCTCGGGAGGGCGCCACGGAGAGCAGGGCGCCTTCGGCACCGGCGGTGCGGGCGAAGCGGGCCTTCACTTCGCGCACGACGGTGTCGGGAGGCAGGGCCTGGAGGGTGGCGCGGGAGTCGGCCTCCAGGGCGGCGAGGCGGGAGGGCCCATCGGGTTCCTGGGCGAGTCGGGCGCGGGCCGCGGCGAGCTCGTCCGGGGGCAGTTCCCCCAGGGCGATGCGCTCCAGCAGCCAATCCGGGGTGCGGTGGGGGGACGTCATGCGGCCTCCAGCTCCTGCAGGACAGCGGACAGGGCCCTGAGGCGCTTGCGCACCCCGGACACGGACAGGCCCACCTCGCGGGCGGTTTCCTCCAGCGTCATGCCGTCCACCAGGTGGAGCACGGCGATGTCCCGGCTGGACGCGGGCACCCGTCCGAAGAGCCTGTCCAGCATGCCCCGGGCGGAGGCGCGTGCTTCCATGTCACCGGAGGCGGCGATGCGCAGGACCAGCTCGTCGTCCCGGTCCTCCGGGCGCCGCTTCGCGCCGCGAAGGCGATTGAGGCACACGCGGGTGGCGATCTGATGCAGCAGGCTGGAAGGCGCGGCGTCCTTCAAGGCGGACTGGTAGCGAAGCAGTTGCACGAACACGTCCTGCATGGCGTCCACGGCCTGTTCCTCGGAGCGCAGGAGGAAGCGGCAGCGCCGGAGCACCTGGGGGCCGTAGCGTCGGTAATAGGCCTCCACATCAACGGACACCGCGCACGCTCCTGGGTCGGACCAGGGGAACACCGGTGCCCCGAAAGTCTGTCACCGGCATTTTCGAAGAAGCGGCGTCCCTACCCCGTTTCCCCCCGGTCCGGCCACCCCACCCCGGCGAAGTCCTTCAGCACGTCCGGCCGGCTGGCGCCTCGGGATGAACGCGGAGAGAGCACACCCGCCCACCCCTCCAAGTCACCGCCCGACGGGAGGAGACAGCGGCCCCGCGTCCTCTTCGGGAGCGGTGGGGAGGCCGCCGTCCATCGGGAGCGCCCCCATCGTCGGAGGCACGAGGACGGTCCCCATCCCGCCATCCGGCAACACCACGCCGCGCAGTTCATCATCGGCGTCCACGCCGTCGACCACGCGCCGGAGGATGCGTCCATCCGCGCGGAGGGCGTACTTCGCGCTGGAGTCGAGCGCCGGAAACCGCCGGCCGCACGCGGAGGGCTCCTCGTCCACGTAGACGAAGAGCAGGCCGTCCTGCCGGAGGACGCGGTACGTGAAGGACTCCGGCCGGCTGTCACAGGAGGACGCCGCGCTCCCCAGCGGGAACAGGTCCCGCGAGACGATCATCAGCGCGCGCAGCGTCTCGCCATCCAGCACGGCGGGCACACCGGCCGTCCCCACCCGGATGGCCTCGGCGCCGGAGGGCACCGGGAAGTGGACGGCCTTGTCGTCGAGGACCGGAGTCGAAAGTGGCTCGGGCCTCCGGGCGCAGCCCAGCAGTCCCATCACCAGCACGACTGTTCTCAGCGTCACGAGCCGTCCTTGCATGCAGCCTCCCTACCGCAGAGGCCCCGCCAGCCCCAACGCCCCCTTGCCCATCAAGCAGAGAGACGCGCGCCTGCTTCGGATGGCCGCCAAGTGTCGGGTTCCCGATGCGCGTGAGAAACCCTGGGTTTATCGAACGCAGGTTCATCCCTACCCTGCCCCGTCCTCCCGGGAAGCCACTCTCGTGATCCACCACACCCCTGCCATCTCCACGCTGCGGGAGCGCTATCTCGCGGCCCAGCTTTCCGGAAACCGCCAGGAGGCCCTGCGCCTCGTGGTCGACGAAGGTCTGCTGTGCGGGGTGCCGCTCCAGGACCTGCACCTGGAAGTCATCCAGGCGTCCCAGTACGAAATCGGCCGGCTCTGGCAGGAGAACCGCATCTCCGTGGCCCAGGAGCACATGGCCACCGCCATCTCCCAGTTCGTCCTGGCCCACCTGTACCGCCACCTGCCCCGCGACCCGTCCAACGGCAAGGTCGTGATGATGGCGTGCGTGGAGGGCGAACTGCACGAGGTGGGCGCGCGCATGGCCAGCGACTTCCTGGAGATGGCCGGCTTCGACGTGCGCTTCATCGGCGCCAACGTCCCCGCGGACCACCTGGCCCGCATGGTGCGCGAAACCCCTCCGCACCTGCTGGCCCTCTCCATCACCATGCCCTTCCACATGCCCCAGGTCCGCGAGGCCGTCCTCAAGGTGCGCGAAGTCTCCCCGCGCCTCCCCATCGCCGTGGGCGGACTCGCCTTCGACTGGGGCCCCGTCCTCAAGGAAGAGCTGGGCGTGGCCTTCTTCGGCAAGAGCGCCCGCGAGCTGGTCTCCTCCGCCTGCCGCACCCTGGGGGTCTGACACCATGCCGACCGTGAGCCAGGCCGTGGAAGCCCTGACGCGCACCCTGGCCGCCGCCTCCATCCAGCCCCTGTGGGCCGACCCCTTCTGGGACGCCCGCTATGGCCCCCAGCGCGCCCGCCGCTTCGGAGACGAGGACGCCGTCTTCCACGTGCGCTACCTCGTCCAGGCGCTCGACGCGGACCGTCCCGCCATCCTGGAGGACTACGCCCGCTGGCTGCGCACCCTGCTCGTCACCCGGGGCATGTGCTCCCTCCACCTGGACCAGCACTTCGAAGGCCTCTCGCTCGCCCTCCAGGCGGAAGGCTTCGGCTCAGGCACCCTTCCCCACATCTACGTCCAGGCCGGCCGTGACGCCCTCCGCTACCCGGAAGGGCCCGCCCACCGTCTGGAGGCCGCCTCGCCCGCCCTCGTCGAGGACGTGGCCCGACTGCTGGAAGACGGACTTCTCCCCGGAAACCGCCAGTCCCTGGAACAAGAGGCACGCCTTCACCTGTCCTATCTCTCGGACGCGGTGGCCCTGGACCGCACCGACCTGTGGGAGGCGCATCTGCGGTGGTACGCGGGCTTCTGGCCCCGCCGGGGGCTTGCCCCCCTGACCTTTCCCCACCTCCTGGACGCCCTGAGGGCGGCCTTGGGACCTGAGCACGCGGAGGCATGGACGTTGCTCGCGCGTGCACACGATTCATGGGAGGAGCTTCCCTCATGATGCAACTGGATGAGCGCGACCCCGGGATCTTCGAGTCCCTCAGTCGCGAGCTGGCGCTGGCCTGTGATGCGCAGGGGACCGTTGTCTGGCGCGACGAACGCGCCGCGCGCCTCCTGGGCGTCAAACCCGGACAGAGCCTGCGAAGCCTCGCCAGCGCCGGCAGCGAGAGCAAGGTGGAGAAGCTGCTCGTCCAGGCGCTCGACGAAGCGGTGGATGGCTGGGAGCTCATCCTCCAGCGCGACCACAAGCCCGTCACCTTCGCCTTCCGCGCCCGGCCCCACGAGGGCGGCGTGGCCTTGGTGGGCAGTCTGGTGCCGGAGGACTACGGCGCCGCGCTCACCCAGGTGAGCACCACGCTGGGAGAACTCACCGCGCTGCACCGCGAGACGGCGCGCCAGCAGTACGAACTCAAGCTGCGCGCGGAGGAGCTGTCCCGCCTCAACAAGGAGCTGGAGGAGTCCAACAAGGGCGTGCGCAGCCTGCACGCCGCCCTGGATGAGAAGGCCGAAAGCCTCCAGCGCGCCTCTGAAATCAAGAGCCGCGTGGTGGCCAACGTCAGCCACGAGTTCCGCACGCCGCTGCACTCCATCCTCGGGCTGTCCAAGGTGCTGCTCAACCCACTCAACGGCAGCCTCGACGCGGAGCAGGAGAAGCAGGTCCAGTTCATCCGCAGCTCCGCTGAATCGCTGTTCGAGCTCGTCAACGACCTGCTCGACCTGTCCAAGGTGGAGTCGGGCAAGACGCTGCTGCGCCACACGCACTTCGCGGTGTCCGACTTCATGAGCGCCCTGCGCGGCATGACGCGCCCGCTGCTCCCGCCGGACTCGCAGGTGGCCCTGAACTTCGAGACGCCACCGGGCGGCCTGGAGATGGAGACGGACGAGGCCAAGCTCAGCCAGGTGGTGCGCAACCTGGTCTCCAACGCGGTGAAGTTCACCGAGTCCGGCTCCATCACCGTGTCCGTGGCCCCCGGCCCGCACGACACGGTGGAGTTCACCGTGAAGGACACCGGCATCGGCATCGCGCCGGCGAACCACGAGCGCGTCTTCGAGGAGTTCATCCAGGTGGATGGCCCCCTGCAGCGGCAGGTGAAGGGCACCGGCCTGGGCCTGCCGCTGGCGCGCAAGCTGGCGGAGCTGTTGGGGGGCACGCTGGGCGTGAATAGCGCGCTGGGCGAAGGCGCCACCTTCACCGTCGTCCTGCCGCGCGTCCACGTGGAGGTTTCGGAGATGACGGGGCTGGCGCTGCGCAGCCAGAACCTGGATCCGTCGCGGGCGCCGGTGCTGGTGCTGGAGGACGACCGCCAGACGCTGTTCCTCTACGAGAAGTACCTGGCGCGCTCCGGCTTCCAGGTGCTGCCGGTGCGCACGGTGGAGGACGCTCGCAAGATGATGCAGCGGGTGCGTCCGGCCGCCATGGTGCTGGACGTGATGCTGGAGGGCGAGACGAGCTGGAACTTCCTCGCGGAGATGAAGAACGGCGAGCAGACGCGCGACATCCCCATCCTCGTCGTCACCGTGACGGACCGCGAACAGAAGGCCCGCGCCCTGGGCGCCGACGAGTTCTGGCTCAAGCCGGTGGACGAGGTCCGCCTGCAGAAGAAGCTGACCGCCCTCGCGCGCACCGGGCCGGTGGAGCGGGTGCTCATCATCGACGACGACGACGTGCACCGCTACCTGCTCAAGCAGCTGCTCAAGGACACGCCCTACCAGTTGCTGGAGGCCGCCGGTGGTCGCGACGGCGTGCGGCTGGCGCGGGAGAAGGCGCCGCACCTCATCTTCCTGGACTTCATCCTGCCGGACATCACCGCCTTCGACGTGCTGGACGAACTGAAGGCGGATCCGCGCACGCGCGACATCCCCATCATCCTGCACACGTCCCACCAGTTGCAGGAGTCGGAGCGCCAGCGGCTGTCGCGCGAAACGTCCGCCATCCTCGCCAAGCACACGCTGAGCCGGGAAGTGGCCATCACGCGCATCCGCGACGCGCTGACCAAGGCGGGCCTGGGCACCCGGGACCTGAGGGAGAACAATCCCCGTGGTTGAACAGCGCATGGCCACGGTCCTCAACGTCAACGACGACGAGGCCAACCGGTACCTCGTCAACCGCATCCTGGAGATGTCCGGCTACCACGTGCTGGAGGCGGCCACCGGCATGGCGGCGCTCCTCATGGCGGAGAAGCACCGCCCGGACGTCATCGTCCTGGACGTGAAGCTGCCGGACATCAGCGGCTATGAAGTCTGCGCCCGGCTGCGCGCCAACTCCGCCACGTCCGCCATCGCGGTGATGCACACGTCCGCGACGTTCATCACGGCGGACAAGAAGGTGCAGGGCCTGGAGGGGGGCGCGGACGCGTACCTCACCCAGCCCTATGAGCCGTCGGAGCTCATCGCCACGGTGCGCTCGCTGCTCCGCTTGCGCCACGCGGAGCAGCAGGCCCGCCTGCGCACGGATCAGCTCATCGAGATGGACCGGCGCAAGGATGAATTCCTGGCCATGCTGGGCCACGAATTGCGCAACCCGCTGGCCGCCATCATGACGGCCATTGGCATCCTGGAGCGCAAGGGGCCGGTGGACACCAAGGAAGCGCGGATGCACGGCATCATCCAGCGCCAGACGCACCACCTGGCGCGGCTGGTGGATGACCTGCTGGACGTCAGCCGCATCACCCGCGGCAAGGTGGAGCTGCGCAAGGAGCCGCTGGACCTGGCGGAGAGCTTCCAGCAGGTGCTCTCCATCCTGCGGCCCCGCGTGGAGGCACGCGGCCTGAAGCTGGAGGTCCGGCTGCCCCACACGCCCCTCTGGCTGGAGGGCGACGCCACGCGGCTGGAGCAGATCTTCACCAACATCCTGGACAACGCGGCCAAGTACACGGACCAGGGCACCGTGTCCGTGGAGCTGTTCCAGGAGGGCGTGGACGGCAGCGCGCAGGCGGTGCTGCGGGTGAAGGACACCGGCATCGGCATCCCTCCGGAGAAGCTGGCGGGGGTGTTCGACCTCTTCGCCCAGGTGGACACGTCCCTGGAGCGCTCCCGAGGCGGCCTGGGCATCGGGCTGACCCTGGTGCGCACACTGGTGCGGATGCACGGCGGCAGCGTGGAGGCTTCGAGCGGCGGCTACGGAGAAGGCAGCGAGTTCGTGGTGAAGCTGCCCCTGCTCGCCCCGGAGCGCATCCCCCAGTTGAACGCGGCGAACGCCGTGGACGCGCGCCAGGCGCGGCGCATCCTCCTGGTGGAGGACAATTCGGACGCGCGCCAGTCCATGCGCGAACTGCTGGAACTGTGGGGCCACCAGGTGGCGGTGGCACCGGACGGCGTGCAGGGCGTGCAGTTGGCGCTGACGCACGCGCCGGACGTGGCGCTGGTGGACATCGGGTTGCCCGGGGTGGACGGCTACCAGGTGGCACAGGCGCTGCGAGCGCATGTGGGGCACAACATCCGCCTGGTGGCGCTGACGGGCTACGGCGAGGTGGAAGCCCAGGGCCGGGCCCTGAAGGCGGGCTTCGACCTGCACGTCACCAAGCCGGTGCGTCCGGCCGACCTGGAGCGCATCCTGTCGAATCTCTGAAGCGGGGTGATCAACGACGACCGCGCGGCGGGAGTTACCGCCGCGTCAGTGCGTTGGCCACCAGGCCCAGGAGCTTCACCTGGGCAGGATCAAGCTGCCGGACACTGCGCAGCAGCCGGCGCACTTCCGGGCGCTCGGGCGTGGGCGGAGGAGCTTCGTTGGCACGCGCGGGAGTGACCCCCTGCGCCGCCAATCCGAGCAGCTCATCCGCCGAGACATGCAGCTCGTGGCACAGCTTCAACAGGGTCTGGACGCTGGGGAGCATGCCGCCTCGCTCCAGGCGGCCATACACTTCCGTGGCCACGTCGATCCGCTCGGCCACGTCGGCCTGCGTGAGCTCCATGCGGCCCCGGGCGACCCGTGCGGATGCGCCGATGGTGGTTGCGAGTTTCTTGTCCATGCCTTTGCTTGCCGACCCGAAACGTTTGGCCGACGGCATAGGACGTATAGAGGCAGACAGACAGAACGTGCCGGGTCAGCCTCCCATTGTTCACCCATAGGGTCGCTGCGCGGAAGGTGGACTTTCGGAGTCCGGGCAACCTCGACACCCGGGCCACTTCTGAGACGGAGCGCCCTCGGAGAATGCCCCGGTTCGGGTCCATCCACACTCTTTTTCGGGCTTTGTGGGAGGTGACCCAGCACGTTGGAGGCGAAATTTCCTACGGTGTCCGGGCGTCCTGCCGCCACTGCCACCCTTCAGGGTTGGCTCGTGTTTTCAGCACCCCCCAGATACACGGCGTCCGGCGAGTCCAGCGACAGCAGTCCGGTGCGCGTGGGTCCACCCCGGAACAGATACACGGAGCGCGCGTCATCCAGCGGACGTACGGCCACGTCCGCGTACCCGTCGCCGTCCCAGTCTCCCAGGCAGCGCGCCGTCACCGGCGTCGCGGAGTCCACCGTGACGGCCTCCGCGGTGCCGTCGCCGTTGAGATCGCAGCCGTCGTCCGGCGCCGCGCTCGATTCGAAGACGGGCGTGCTGAAGCGCGCGTCCGGCGCGCCCGACAGGGGCGGTTCGGGGCAGCCGCCGCACAGGCCCCCCATCAGCACCAGCAGCGTCAGCACGCCGCACCGGCCCAGGCGTGCCTCGCGTCCTGCGCTCGGCGCGGCCACGTCCTTCTCCACGCCCCTGCTGCTCGCTCCCATGCACGCTCCGGTCACGCAGGTGGAGGCAGGCAGGCGCATCCCGGAAGGGAGCGGGGATGCGGGCCTGCCTGGGTGAGCCTGGGAATAGGTGCTGGAGATGAACGGGCGATGAACGCCGGGTTCCGGTGGATGAACGCGTGAAATGCACGCCGGGCCACACGCGCCCGGCACACGCCTCCACTCGGTCCAGGGTGACGCGGGCAGGGGGCCAGGGAGTCCCCGGCCGCCCCCCCTTCCCTGCACGGGGGAGTGCGACTACCGCGAGGCGACCGTGCTCAGCTCCACCGTGCCCAGCGCCCGCGCCAGCTCCGCGCGGGAGGTGGCCAGGTCGTAGGTCGCCTGCACCTGCTGGGCGGCGGCGTTGGTGAAGGCCACCTGCGCGTCGCTGACCTCGATGATGTTGCCCACGCCCGCGCGGTAGCGACCTTCGGCCAGCCGCAGCCGTTCGCGCGCATTCACCTGCGCCTCGTCCGCGGCGGTAAGCGCCTCGCGGGTGGCCACCACGTTCAGCCGGGCCTGCTCCACCTGGAGCCGCACCTGCTGGCGCAGCGCGTCCTTCTGCGCCTGGATGTCGCGCAGGTTGGCGTTGGCCTCGCGCGTCTGCGCGTTGACGAGTCCGCCCTGGAACAGCGCCCAGCTCAGCGACAGCCCACCCGACGCGCTCAGCGTGGCGCCGTTGAACGGGCTTTCGCCCACGTCCGACACGTTGCCCGTGGCACTGAGGCTGGGCCAGTGGCCGCTCTTCGTGACCTTGATTTGCAGCTCCTGCGCCCGCACCTGCCGCTCACGCGCCGCGACATCCGGACGGGACTCCAGCGCGCGCAGCACCAGCGCGTCCAGCAACTCGTCCTCGCCGGGGACGGCCGCCACCGTCACGTCCTCCACCGTGTAGTCGGTGGACGTCTCCGCCCCCATGGCCTGGTTGAGCTGCGCCTTCGCCGTGGCGTACGCGTTCTGCGCGCGGATGAGCTGCACCTGCGCGTTGGCCTTCGCCGTGCGCTGCTGGAGCAGGTCGATCTCCGGGCGGGTGCCCACCTGCACGGAGGCGTTCACCTGGTTGAGCCGGGCCTGCTCGCTCTGGAGCGTCTCCCGCGCCACGCCCAGCAGGGCCTTCTGCGTGAGGACGTTGAAGTACGCGGTGCGCACATTGCGCAGCGAGTCCTGGAGCACCTGCTGCTGGGAATCCTCCTGGGCGCCCGCGTTCTCCTTCGAGATGTTGTAGCGCCCGGAGGTGCGGCCAAAGTCGTAGATGAGCTGGTTCGCGGAGATGCCACCGCTGAAGCGTCGGGTGGAGTTGGACACCACGGCGGTGTCGCTGCCAGGCACGTTCTGGATGACGGCCCGGTTGCTGGTGCCCAGCGTGTAGCCAGCGTTGGCGTTCACCTGCGGCAGGAAGCTGGAGAAGGACTGATCCACCCGGGCCCGCGCCGCATCCGTGCTGGCCTGCGCCGAGCGCAGCGTCGGCAGGTACTCGCGCGCCGCGGTCTCGGCCTCGGCCAGGGAGATGACGCGCCCCTCTGAAGCCGCCATCGACAGGGACTGCTTCACCGGAGCCGGCGTGGTGGGCGTCGCGCCCGGCTGGGCGGCCGGAGCCTGGGCCCCCGCGACCACGGGCAGGACCCACAACGAGAGCGTCAACGGAAGCGCGCGCATCACTCGTACCTCAGGGCATCGATGGGATCCAACAGGCTCGCCTTGCGCGCCGGATACAGCCCGAAGACAACACCGACCAAACCACTGAACCCGATGGCCAGCAGCGCCACGTCCGGGCGCACCAGCATGGGCCAACCAAACTGCGCCGCGAGCAGCTTCGCCACGCCCAGGCCCACCGCCGCGCCGATGATTCCTCCCAGCACCGACAGCGTCAGCGCCTCGATGAGGAACTGCGCCAGGATGTCGCGGGGCCGAGCGCCCACCGCCACGCGCACGCCAATCTCGCGCGTCCGCTCGGTGACGCTCACCAGCATGATGTTCATGATGCCGATGCCGCCCACCACCAGCGACACCGCCGCGATGGCCGCCAGCAGCATGCTCATCGTCTCCGTGCTCTGCTGCTGACCGCTGGCCACCTCCGCCAGGTTGCGCACGTCGAAGTCGTCCGCGTCGCCCTCGCCCAGCCGGTGCCGGTCGCGCAAGAGCTGCGTCACGTCCGACTGCGCCCGCGACGTCAGGTCCGCGGAGGCCGCCTGCACGAACACCGTGCCGGTGATGAACGCGCCCATGGTCTGCGCCTGCACCTGCCGGCGGAACGACGTGGCCGGCACGAACACCGTGTTGTCGAAGTCCTGGCCCACCGGGGACTGGCCCTTGGGCGTCGTCACGCCCACCACGGTGAAGGGCGTCTTGTTGATGCGGATGACCTGGCCCACCGGGTTGAAGCCCTTGCCATACAGGTTGTCCACCACCGTCTGGCCCAGCACCGCCACCTTCGCGCCCGCCTCGTTGTCCGCGTCCGTGAAGCGCGCGCCCTGCGCCATCGTCCAGCTGCGCACGATGAAGTAGTCCGTCGTCGTGCCGATGATGCTGGTGTTCCAGTTCTGGTCCTCGGAGAACACCTGCGCGTTGGAGCGCATCTCCGGAGCCGCGCCGCGCACGCTGGGCAACTGCGTGCGGATGGCCTCCAGGTCGTCCCAGGTAATCGTGGGCTGGCTGCCGAAGCCGCCGCGCGCACCGCCGGAGCGGGACGAACCCGACATGACGATGAGCATGTTGGTGCCCATGGAGTCGAAGACCTTCTGCACGCTGGCCTTCGCGCCATCGCCAATGGCCACCATGGCGATGACCGCGCCCACGCCAATGATGATGCCCAGCGCGGTGAGCACCGAGCGCGTCTTGGAACGAAGCAGGGCCCTGAGCGCCAGGACCAACGTCTCCAGGATGTTCACGTGCCCACCTCTTCCACCGGGACCACCGCCGGCTGCGGCGACTGGCGCTGGTCCTTCACGATGCGCCCGTCCTTCACCACCACCACCCGCTGCGTGTACTCGGCCACGTCCGGTTCGTGCGTCACCAGCACCAGCGTCATGCCTTCCTTCTGCAACTGCTGGAACAGCGCCATCACCTCCACCGTGGTGCGCGAGTCCAGGTTGCCCGTGGGCTCGTCCGCGAGGATGACGCGCGGCCTTCCCACCAACGCGCGAGCGATGGCCACGCGCTGCTGCTGACCGCCGGAGAGCTGCTTGGGGTGGTGGTCCAGACGAGCCCCCAGCCCCACGCGCTCCAGCGCCTCCTTCGCGCGCGAGCGCCGCTCCTTGGAGGGCACGCCCGCGTACAGCATGGGCAGCTCCACGTTCTCCAGCGCCGTGGTGCGCGCCAGCAGGTTGAAGCTCTGGAAGACGAAGCCCAGGGTGCGGTTGCGCACGCGCGCCAGTCCGTCCCGGTCCAGCCGCGCGACATCGCGGCCATTGAGCAGGTACTCCCCGCCCGTGGGCCGGTCCAGGCAGCCCAGGATGTTCATCAGCGTGGACTTGCCCGAACCGCTGGAGCCCATGATGGAGACGAACTCGCCCGACTCCACCGTGAAGTCCACGCCGCGCAGGGCCCGCACCTCCACATCACCCGTGCGGTACACCTTGCTCACGCCCCGGAGCTGCACGACCGGGGGCGTCTGTCTCGTATCCGCGTCCATGTGCCTCTCCTCCTTCCCCTGCCCTGGTGGGTGGATGACTAGAACGGCCCGCCGCGACGCATGCCACCGCCACCCGGGCCACCGCGAGCGCCGCCCACGGGGCTCGCCGCCGCTGGAGTGGTGGACGTGGAGCTGGCCGGAGAATTCGCGGCGGTGATGACACGGTCGCCGTCCTTCAATTCGCCCTCCACCACCTCCGTGTACGTGCCGTCCGTCATGCCGGTGCGCACGCTCACGGCGGTGGGCTGCGGCGGCTGTCCTTCCTGGCGGCGCAGCACGTAGAGGGTGCGCGAGCCTTTCGCCGCCGGCTGCACGGCCTGCACGGGAGCTCCCGGCGCGGGCGCGGGCCGGTAGCGCAGCGCCGTGTTGGGCACGGAGAGCGCCTGATCCTTCTGCTGCGTGACGATGGTGACGTTCGCCGTCATGCCCGGTTTGAGCTTCAGGTCCGGGTTGGGCACGTCGAGGATGGCCAGGTACGTCACGACGTTCTGCACCGTGATGGCCTCGTTGCGGATCTGCCGGATGACGCCCTGGAAGTTCTCACCGGGGAAGGCATCCACGTTGAAGGTCGCCTTCATGCCGGGCTGCAACTTGCCCACGTCCGCTTCGGACACGCTGGTGTTGATCTGCATCTTCCGCAGGTCCTCCGCGATGGTGAAGAGCACCGGGGCCTGGAGGGACGCGGCCACCGTCTGGCCCACGTCCACGCTGCGCGAGATGACGATGCCGTCGGTGGGCGACACGATGGTCGTGTACTTGAGGTTCACCTCCGCCTCGTTGAGCGCCGCCTGCGCCTGGGCGACAGAGCCCTCCGCGGCCGTCACCTCCGCCTGACCGCTGGCGGCGGCGGACTCGGCCGTCTCCAGCTCGGACTGGGAGATGAACTGCTGGGCGCGCAGCTCGCGCGAGCGCGCGGCCTGCTTCTTCGCCACGTCCGCGTTGACGCGCGCCTTCTGGAGGTTGGCGCGCGAGGCGGTCATGTTCGCCTTCGCCCGGTCCAACGCGGCCTGCACCAGCTGAGGGTCGATGCGGGCGATGACCTGCCCCTTCTTCACCTCGGAGTTGTAGTCGACGAACAACTCCTGGATGCGGCCGGAGACCTGGCTGCCCACCTGCACCGTCACCAGCGCCGCCACGGTGCCGGTGGCCGTCACCTTGGACGTGAGCTTGCGCGCCTCCGCGGGCGTCGTCTCGTAGGTGATGACGTCCGCCTGACGGGAGGCCCGCACGCGCCAGAAGACGACCAGCGCGGCCACCACCAGCAGACCCAACACCCAGGCCCAGCGCGGCACCCCCCCGCGCTTGCGACCTTCGTCCTCTTCCAATGGCACCGGCGCCAGGGCCGGCGCTTCCCGCGGCATCTCGCTCAAGGCCTTCATGCCCCTTGTTGTATGTTCTGAAATGTTTCGGCGAATCTCGTCTCTATTACGAAAGATGACCCGCGACGAGGCGGCCGTCCGGTGTGTCCGCCGCCCCGGTGGCCGGCAGCAGGACGCGGGCGGTGGTGCCCTGCCCCGGCTGGCTCTCCAGCGTCAGGCGGCCCCCGTGGGCGACGATGATGCGCCGCACCAGGGCCAGGCCCAGTCCCACCCCACCCGTCGTGCGAGCGCGGCTGCGGTCGGTGCGGAAGAAGGGCGTACCCACCCGCGCCAGGTCCTCCGCGTCGATGCCGATGCCCTGGTCGCGAATCTCCACCTGGACGCCGTCGCCCTCCGTCCGGGCGAGCAGCTTCACGGTGGTGCCGGCCTCCGAATATTTCCCCGCGTTGTCGAGCAGGTTGTCCAGCACGCGCCGCAGCAGGACGGGGTCCGCCTCCAGCCCCGGGAGCGCCCCGTCCACCTGGACCTCCAGGCGGTGCTGGGGCCGCGAGGTCCGGAAGCGGGCGGCGGCCTTGTCCAGCAGCGCGTTCGCGTCCACGTGCTCCAGGCGCAGGGGGGGCGCGGCGCCGCTGGCGCCCTCCGTCACCAGCTCCAGGCGTGACGTGGTGAGCACGTCCTGCACCAGGCGCTCCAGCTCCGCCAGGTCCTCGGTGATGTCGGGGAGCAGCTCGCGAGCGGTCTGCGCGTCGCCTTCCGCGGCCAGGTCCAGCGCCACGCGGATGCGGGACAGGGGCGTGCGCAGCTCATGCGACACGTTGGCGAGCAGCTCCTTCTGCGAGCGCAGGAGCTGGGTGATGCGACCTGCCATCTCGTCGAAGGCCTCCGACACCAGCCCCAGCTCGTCATTGCGGCGCAAGCCCGCGCGCACATCCAGCCGTCCCGCGCCAAAGGCCCGGGCGGCGGAGGCCAGCTTCTTCAGCGGCCCCGCGAGCGTGCGCGCGAAGGCGACGGAGGTGATGGCGGTGCACGCCAGGACCAGGCCCACGATGATGGCCGTCTGACGGTCTCCGTCGGGAGGAGGCGGCGGCGGGGGCAGCGACACGGAGGCATAGACCTGGATGGGACCCGGAAAGGGGCTCACCACCAGGAGGCCCCTGCCCGGCCCGCTGGGACCGGGAAAGGGCCCGGGCGACCCCTTGCGGGTGACGCGCGAGGTGACGTGCAGTTCGTCGGCGCTGAGCGCGGGCGCGGGCTCCGGCCGGGTGTTGCCGAGCAGCTTTCCGCTCACGTCGCGCAGGGTGACGCGCATGCCCATGCGCTGCTGCGCGCGGCCCAGCGAGGCCTGGAGCGCGGCGGGGTTGTCGCGCAGGGCGGTCCACTCGTCGACGAAGTAGGACAGCTCGTCGTCGAAGCGGTTGCGCCAGGACTCGTTGCGCAGGAAGTCCCGCGCGAGCATGAGCGACAGGGCCACCAGGACGATCTGGATGACGCCCACCAGGTAGATGCGGGCGAGCAGTCCGGTGGGGAGGCGCAGGAAGCGACCGGCCTTCTTCACGGCTCCGCCTCGGTTTCGGTGGCCAGCAGGTAGCCAGCGCCGCGGACCGTCTTGAGCAGGCGCGGGTTTCGGGGGTCCACCTCCAGCTTCTGGCGCAGGCGGAAGATGTGCACGTCCACGGAGCGGTCGAACACCTCGTCCGCGCTGCCCTTCACCAGGTCGAGCAGTTGCTCCCGGCTGAGGACGCGGCCGGCGCGCTCCGCGAGCACGCGCAGCAGGCTGAACTCGTAGGTGGTGAGGGTCAGCGGCTTGCCGTCCAGGGACGCGCTCAGGCTGCGAGGGTCCAGCACCAGCCGGCCCGCGTGCACGGGGTGGCTGGTGGGGCCCACCTTGCCCCGCGCGCGGCGCACCTGGGCGCGGATGCGGGCGAGCAGCTCGCGCGACGAGTAGGGCTTGGGCAGGTAGTCGTCCGCGCCGGACTCCAGGCCCAGGACGCGGTCGGCCTCCTCACCGCGCGCGGTGAGCATGATGATGGGCACGTCGGTGCGGGTGCGCAGCTCGCGGCACACCTCCAGGCCGTCGCGGCCGGGGAGCATCAGGTCCAGCAGGATGACGTCGTAGGTGTGGCGGGACGTCTGCGCGAGCGCGTCGGTGCCGGACGCGGAGACGGTGACGATGATGCCGTGCTCCTGCAGGTAGCGGGCGGTGAGCCGGGCCAGGCGTTCGTCGTCCTCGACGAGCAGCACCTGGATGGTGGCTTCCTCCGAGGTCGTGGGGCGGGGGGTCATCTCCATGGGTCGGTCTCCCGGGATGCGGACCAGAGGCGGAAGTGGGGACCCGGGCTTCTCTCCAAAAGACCGGAGCCCCACCGTCCGCCTCCAGAACGCACACCCAACCTGACATCCCCATATTTCTGGGGGGCTTCCGCTTCATGACCAAATATTACGGATTCATGTCCGGCCGGACATGCAGGGGGCCACCGGCCCGTCCCGGGGGCGCCATCCCGCTCCAGGGCTGACGGCCGACATGGACCGAAATTCAGTCCCGGCCGTGCGACAGGGCGAGCGCCCGCCGGTCCACCTTGCCCGCGGGGGTGCGAGGGAGGGCGGGGAGGAGGCGCAGCGTGCGGGGCAGCTTGTAGCGAGCGAGGTGGCCCTCGCAGAAGGTCTGGAGCGCCGTGAGCGTGGGGGTGGCGCCGGGCCGGGGGACGACGAGGGCGCGGGGGGACTCGCCCCACCTGCGGTCGGGGACGCCGATGACGGCGACCTCCGCGACGTCGGGGTGGCCAGCGAGGACGCTCTCCACCTCCGAGGGGTGGATGTTCTCACCGCCGGAGATGATGAGGTCCTTGCGCCGGCCCTCGATACGGAAGAAGCCCTCCGCGTCGCGGGAGGCCAGGTCGCCCGTGTGGAGCCAACCGTCCACGAAGGCGCGAGCGGTCTCCTCCGGGTTGCGCCAATAGCCCGCGCACAGGTGGGGGCCGCGCAGCAACAGTTCGCCCACGTCCCCGGGTTGCTGTTCGCCGTCGATGCGGGCCTCGACATGGAACAGGGGGACGCCGACGAAGCCCGGGTGGGAGCGCACGGCGTGGTCGGGCAGGAAGAAGTTGTTGGGTCCCGCTTCGGTGAGGCCGTAGCCGGTGCGGAAGGGGATGTCGCGGGCGAAGAAGCGCTCGAAGACGGGGGCGGGACAAGGGGCGCCGCCGCTGATGAGCAGCTTGAGGCGGGAGAAGTCCACCGCGTCGAAGCGAGGGTGGCGCTGCATCTCGATGAACATGGTGGGCACGCCGAAGACGGCGCTGACGGTGCCCGAATGGATGAGGTCGAAGGTCTGCTCCACGTCGAAGCCCCGGCACACGACGGAAGCTCCGCCCACGTACACGAGGGGCAGCGTGAACACGTTGAGGCCGCCGGTGTGGAACAGGGGCGCGTTGAGCAGGGCCACGTCGTCCTGGGTGAGGCCCCAGCTGACGACGGTGTTCGCGGCATTCGCGGTGAGCGAACCCTGGGTGAGCACGGCGGACTTCGGCAGGCCAGTGCTGCCCCCGGTGGAGCACAGCACCCAGGGCGAGTCCGGATCCACATGGATGACAGGCAGTGCACGGGACGAAGGCAGGTCGTCGCGTGAAGCGAAGGAGCATTCACCGGGAAGCGGCTCCGCCAGGGGAATCCAATGCCGGATCTGGGGCAGCAAGGAGCGCAGCGCGTCCACCTGGGAACGGAACTCAGGCCCGAAGAAGACGGCCTGGGGCGCGACATCCGCGAGCAGCCCCCGCAGCTCTGTCACGCCCAGGCGCCAGTTGAGGGGCTGGAGCACCGCGCCGAGCTTCGCGCAGGCGAACAACAGGTCCAGCGTCTCCACGCCGTTGTACGCCAGCACGGAGACCCGGTCCCCGGGAGTCACACCCAGGTCGAGCAACAGCAGCGCCGTCCGGTGCGCCGCCGCGTTCCACTCGCGCCACGAGATGCGGCGTCCGCCACGGAGCGAATCGATGAGCGCCGTGCGCTCCGGGGCGAGCGACGCCCGCCGGGCCAGCCAGTCATGGACGATGGGCATGCGCCGGATGCTAGAGCGAAGCGGGTGGACCTGTTGGATTCAGGATGCGGACATTGCGTGTTCACGCAACGCTACGCTACCGCTCTCCTGAGCCTGCTGGCACGATGGGCAGCCCGGAGCAGTGGTCGTGCCCCTGGAGAGAGCCTGATGCCTTCCGCCGAAAACTCCGGGCAGCCCGCCGTCCACCGGCCCGGAAGCCGGTCCCCATTCATCACCCGCGTGGCACTGCGCGACTACCGCAGCATCGAGGCCTGCGATGTCGCACTGGGGCCATTGACGTTCCTCGTGGGTCCCAACGGTTCGGGCAAGAGCAACTTCCTGGACGCGTTGAGGCTCATCACGGACGCATTGCGGACCTCCCTGGACCACGCGATCCGAGAGCGAGGCGGGATCTTCAACCTCGTGCGCCGCGCACCCGGAGGTTCCGGTCAGTTCGACATCCGCCTCGATTTCCAGCTCTCCGACGGAACCATTGGCCACTTCTCTGTCAGTGTCCGAGGCACCAGGAGCTACACGGTGCAAGAGGAAGAATGCGTCGTGGGCGAAGCGAAGTACCACGTTCGCGCTGGCAGGCCTCTCCTCTCGACCTCACCGGTTTCACCGCCCGCTTCGGACGACCGCCTCTATCTGGTCAACGCAGCGGGCCTTCCCGAGTTCCGCCCTGTTTTCGACGCACTCTCGAACATGGGCATCTACAGCATCAGCCCCGAACAACTCCGAGCGCCCCAGCCACCCGCCCAGGGAGAACTTCTAGCTCGCGACGGCTCCAACCTTCCAAGCGTCCTGGAACGCTTGGCATTACAGCCTGAAGACCACGTGAAGCAGCGCATCGAGGAGTACCTCGGCGCCATCGTGCCTGGCCTGAAGGGCGTGGAGCACACAAGCCTCGGGCACATGGAAACGTTGAAGTTCCTGCAGGGCATCGAGGGTATCGAGGGGGGCATGGAATTTCCGGCCATCACCATGTCCGATGGAACGCTACGCGCCCTGGGTATCCTGGTGGCGTTGTTCCAAACCCGAGTTGATCAGCGAATCCAGCTAGTGGGTGTCGAGGAGCCAGAGGTCGCGCTTCATCCTGCCGCAGCGGGCGTCCTGCGCGATGCCCTCCGGGACGCCTCTCAGTACACCCAGGTCATCGTCACCAGCCACAGCCCCGAGCTGCTTGATGACTCCAGCATCCATGCGGACGAGATCCTCTCCGTGGTGTCAGAGCAGGGCCGAAGCCTCATCGCTCCCGTCGATGCGGAAACCCGCTCCGCGCTCAAGGACCGGCTCTACACGGTGGGCGAGTTGCTGAAGGCCAACCAGCTCCCTCCTGACAGGGAGGCGGTCCCCCAAGCGGATCAGCTCAAACTCTGGGAGCACGACGCCTGATGAAGCTGGGGCTCATCGTCGAGGGACACGGAGAAGTCTCCGCCGCCCCCATCCTCGTAAGGCGTCTGGCGCGGCTCCTGGCGCCCACGGCCCATCTGGAGGTCCTGCTTCCCCACCGCATCCCGCGAGGACAGCTCGTCAAGGAGGACGACCTGCGCCGCGCCATCGAGCTGACGGCCCGGAAGGTCGGCGGCGACGGACGCATCCTTGTCCTGCTGGATGCCGATAAGGACCTGCCGTGCGTCTTGGGCCCCCAGCTCCTCGGGCTTGCGCGAAAGCACCGGCCCGACCGGGCCATCTCCGTGGTCGTCGCGCAGTGCGAATACGAAGCGTGGTTCCTCGCGGCCGCGGAATCCCTGCGCGGCCAGCGCGGACTGCCTTCCGACCTGCGCGCTCCAACCGGCTTCGAGCGCATCCGTGATGCGAAGGGCTGGCTGCGTGAGCGCATGCCCCAGGGCTACAGCGAGACCATCGACCAGGCCGCCCTGACGAGCGTCTTCGACCTCGAAGCGGCACGGCGCGCGGACTCCTTCGACAAGCTCTTCCGCGACATGTGCGCACTGCTGGAAGTCAGCATTCCACCCCGACCCCAGCAGTCACCCTGACACCCCTCCCCCACCGCTCACACGGTGGGGAAGGAGTCACGTCACATCAATCCCGCGACACGAAGTGCGCGGAGATCTTGTTCCACACGGCCGGCGTGATGCCCATGCTCAGGTGGTCGTACGCCATGCCCTCCTGCTTCGCGTCCGCGGTCTTCTTCGCCGCGGTCCAGCCCTGGGTGAGCTGGGTCACCGCCGCGATGCTCGCCTCGAAGAGCACGCCGTCACCACGGGGCACGGACGTCGTGGACGTCATGCCGTCCGTCTCGTAGGGCTGCGCGCCGGCCGCCGTGCCGTAGAGCACGTAGAGCGACGGCAGGCGCGTGTCCAGGCCGTGCTCCGCCAGGCGGGTGATGAACTTGCCGCCCATCTCCATCGCCGTGGCGATGCCCAGGCCCTGCATGATGCGGTACTTCGCGTAGTTGGAGAAGTTGTAGCCCTCCGCGTTCTGGTTCGTGTTGTACGCGTGGTACGCGAAGCACGGCGAACCGACGGGGTCATACGCGGTGGTGCGGCACACGCGGTGGTCCGTCGCGTCCATGTAGCCCGCGGCGATGAACGGGTTCAACGGGTTGTAGATGAGCTTCGAATCCAGCCACGGGAAGTAGCGGTTCTCGTTCGGATCCACGCTGTCCCACACGTACGAGCTGCGGTCCGGAATCGGGTACGTGCCACGCAGGTCGTACGCCGCCTGGAGCTGACCCGGGAACGCCGTCACATACTTGCCGCTGTCGTTCACCGAGCCGAACAGGCTCATGTTGTATTCGTCGAAGTTGAACGCGCTCGCGGACAGGCCCTGGGTGGTGTTCAGCGACTGGAGCGTGCTCGCGGACACCGGCGCGCCCGTGCTGCTCAGGCCGGTGATGTTCGACAGGTAGATGCGGCGGAAGAAGTCCGGCCACATGCCGCCGGAGCCTTCACACACGCTCTCCGCATACGGGTTGTTGTACCAGGGCACGTCCGAGCCCCACGTCACGCACTGGAACGCGGAGAAGTACGTCCACGGCATCGGCCCGCGGCCCACCGGCGCGTTCGACGACGTGCTCGCGATGGTCAGCGTGTGGATGGGGTGCCGGAAGTTCAGGTCGATGCCCTTGTGCGGCCCGGACAGCGGCACGTACACGCGCACGGAGTCGTTATACGCCGGCACCTGCGACGCCTGCTCCTTCGCCAGCCGCTCGAAGAGCCGCGTGGTGCTGAAGCCGCCCCACGTCGCCGCGTTCGCCATCCAGGGGTCCACCGCCAGCACGCCCTTGCTCCACGCGATGACGTCCACCCGCGCCACACCCGGGTGCAGCGCCTTGATGCGGCTCACCGCGTTGGCCACGTGGATGGCGTGGTTGTAGTTGTCGCCGTGGAACGAGCCGAACGTCACCGCGTACACGCAGCGGCCCTTCGACTCCAGGTCCTGCACCAGGCCCGTCTTCTGGGCCGCGTTGCCGTACGAACCGCCCGAACCGTTGTTGCCGTTGGGGAACATCCAGACGTTCGCGTCCTGGATGGCGCCGTGCACCAATAGCGTCGGCGTCAGGTTCACGTTGCAGGTGCGCGCCGCCGTGGCCCGGCCCTTGTGGAGAAGCACGTAGCGCGCCGCGGGCTTCGTGGGTCCGACCGCGGGACAGGTGCTCCCGGCCGCCGTGGCACAGCTGTTCGCGTAGGCGAGGTTGAAGCCGTCCACCAGCTGCTGGTTGAGCGCGCCGAAGAACGTCGCCACCGGGTAGTCGCTGGACTGGTACGTGTCCTGGTAGCGAAGCTTCTGGGTGCGCGGGTTGTAGTACTCGCTGCGGAAGCGCTGGCGCCCCTCCAGCAACTCAATCTGCCCCCAGGACCACGAGGCCGGCGTCAGCGTGCCCACCACGTTGTAGCCGTTGGTCGGCGTGGTGACCGCGTCGAAGTAGGGCGCGAGGTCCGCGTCCAGCGGGGCCTCCGCCGTGCCGACGGCTGCCTCTTCAACCGGAGGCACCTCCGACGCGGGCGGTTCTGCCCCGCAACCTGCCATCAGCAATGCGGCCGTGAGCGACAACGTCCAGGTGCTTCGCATGCGGACCTCCGGGTGGGTGAAGAGGGTGCGGCGACAGCAGACGCGCGACAGGGAGACCCCGAGCGCGGACGCGCCAAGGGCCACCGGGGTCGTCCCGGCAGGCCCTCCGCGCCATCAACGCGCGTCAGGAATGACTAGCGGGCGTGCTCCTGCAGGAAGGGCGTCAGCAGGGCTTCGAACTCCTGCGTCTTCTCCAGGTGCGGGCTGTGGCCCGTGTCCTGGAGGACGACCTCGCGGAAGCGGCCACCGTTCTTCGCGT
The DNA here is from genome assembly GCF_026626765.1 of Corallococcus sp. bb12-1. NCBI lineage: Bacteria > Pseudomonadati > Myxococcota > Myxococcia > Myxococcales > Myxococcaceae > Corallococcus > Corallococcus sp. bb12-1. The sequence continues at coordinate 1,188,756 of NZ_JAPNJZ010000001.1, forward strand.
AGCGCTCCATCACGCCGCGCATCTGCGACACCATGGGCTGCGGCGGGTACTTCTCATCCCCCGGCCAGCCGGGCACCGCGCCCAGCTTGCCCAGGAAGCCGAAGTCGAACAGCGACGTGTCGGAGACGATGGCGTCGTCCGCGCCGCGGATCCACAGCACGTCCGGCCCGTCCTTCAACGCCGCGAAGGACGACGTGTTGTAGTAGCGCGGCGCCATGGCGTTGTTCATGCCCGTGGTGCCCGGCGCCACGCCCGGCCAGTTGTCGGACTTCGTGAAGTTGCCCGGGTACAGCTCGTCCGACACGTGCGTGTTCAGCACGGAATCCAGGAGCAGCTCCTCGTCCGGGTGACGGAACGGGGGCTTCACGTAGCAGCCGTTCATCACGTTGCGAGGCGACGTGGGCGTCTCCGTGGAGCGGTCCTTCGACTTCAGCCGCTGCACGAAGTCCGGGTTGGCCGTGCCGCCGCCGGAGCCCGCGAAGTCCGCCCAGCACGGCGTGCCGTCCGCGTCCTTCGTGCCGCCGAAGCCATAGGGCGACAGGGGCGCTTCCACCACGACGCCGGCCACGCGCTCCGGGTGGTCCAGCGACAACTGCATCACCATGCCCGCGCCAGCCGAGTGCGCCACGAACACCGCGCGCTTGAGCGACAGCGCATCCATCAGCGCCAGCAGGTCGTCGCTGAAGTCGCGCATGCCGCGCGTCGCGTCGATGGTCTTGGGCTCCGTCTCCCCGTAGCCGCGCATGTCCGGCGCGATGCCCCGGAAGCCCGCGGGCAGCGTCTTCAGCAGCGATTCGAAGAACGCGCCGGAGGAACAGTTGCCGTGCACGAAGATGACGGGAAATCCCTCCTCGCCCACCAGCCGCGCGCACACCGCGAGCCGTGCCGTCGGGATGTCCCGCTTCTCGACCTTCCTGGAACTGTCAGCCATGTGCGCCGCTCCTGGTTGTATTGCTTGAAGAGAGGATACCGCCCGTCACGAGGCGTCGCGCGCGTCCGCCGCGACGGCCTGCTCGCGCAGCTCCCGCTTGAGGATCTTCCCTGCGGGCGACACCGGCAGCGCCTTCACCAGCTCCACCCGCTTGGGCACCTTGAAGCGCGCCAGCCGCCCCTTCAGGTGCTCCAGCAGCGACTCCGCCGTGGCCTGCGCATCCGCTTTGAGCACCACGAACGCGCGGCCCGCCTCGCCCCACTTCGCGTCCGGCACGCCCACCACCGCGCATTGCTGCACCGCGGCGTGCTCGTAGAGCACCGACTCCAGCTCCAGCGGGTACACGTTCTCCCCACCGGAGATGAACATGTCCTTCTTGCGACCCGCGATGGTGAAGAAGCCTTCGGCATCCACGCGCGCCAGGTCCCCGGTGTGGAACCAGCCGCCCGCGTCGATGGCCTCCTGCGTGGCGGCGTCGTCCTCGAAGTAGCCCGAGCACATGGACGGGCCCTTGAGCACCAGCTCGCCCACCCCGCCCACGGGCACGTCCTGGCCCGCGTCATCCACCAGCTTCGCGTCGATGAAGTAGTTGGGCCGGCCGATGGAGCCCGCCTTCGACACCGCGAACTCCGGCCCCATGCTGAAGATGCCGGGGCCGAACTCCGTCATGCCAAAGCCCTGCTTGAAGGGCACCGGGTGCACCGCCTGCCACGCCTGGAGCAGCGGCACCGGCAGGGGCGCCCCACCGCTGGTGACAAAGCGCACGGAGGAGAAGTCCGTCCCGCGCCAGCGCGGCGAATCCATCAACTGCTGGTACTGCGTGGGCACCGCGAAGAAGAGCGTCACCTTCTCCTTCGCGACGAGGCCGAGCATCTCCTCCGCGTCCCACCGCCGCATCAGCACCACGGTGCCGCCCACGGTGAGCAGCGGCAGCGTGTACACGAGCAGTCCGCCGGTGTGGAACAGCGGCGTGTGCGTCACCGTCACGTCGCCCTGCCGGATTTCATGCACCAGCGTGTTGAGCGTGTTCCACGCCACCATCCGGTAGGACACCTTCGCGCCCTTGGACTTCCCGGTGGTGCCGCCGGTGAAGATGAGACAGAGGACGTCCTCCTCGCTCACCGCTTCGTTCGCGACCGGGGCCGCGGTCACGTACTCCAGCACCTTCGCGTAGGCGTCCGCACCCGGAAGACCCTGCGCATCCAGCGCCACGAGGCGAAGGCCGTCGCCCACGTGTTCACGCACCTGCGCCGCAGCGTCGCGGAAGTCATCCCCGAACAGGAGCACGCGCGGGCGGACGGAGCGCACGCCCTCGGTCAGCTCCGCCGCGTGCAGCCGCCAGTTGTAGGGCACGAAGATGGCGCCCAGCTTCCCGCACGCGAAGAGCGCGTCCAGGTGCTCCACGCCGTTGAGCGCGACGATGCCCACGCGGTCACCGCGCTGCACGCCGGCCACGTCCCGCAGCCAGCCCGCGAGCGCCGTGGCGCGCGCGTTCATCTGCCGGTAGGTGAAGCGGCCCGCGTCCCTGCGGGCCACGTCCACCACGGCCACCGCCTCCGGCCAGTAGAGGGCGCCCCGCCCCATCCAATCCCCGATGAACATGCGCGTACCTCCTGGCTGTGTCGTCGAGGGTGGAACTACGCCGTCCAGCGGTAGAGCGCGGACGCCATGGCGAGGCCACCGCCGCTGGCGCAGAAGGCCACGAGGTCGCCCTTCTTCACCTTGCCCTGCTGAACCGCGTCGTCGAGCGTCATCGGGATGCAGGCGGAGCCCGTGTAGCCCCACTTGTCCATCGTGTAGTGCGCCTTGGCCATGGGCTGGTTGAGCGCCTTCATGGTGGCTTCGATGGTGCGCAGGTTGAGCTGCGTGAAGACGAACAGCTTCACGTCATCCAGCGTCTGGTCCGCGCGCTTGAGCAGCGTGTCCAGCAGGATGGGCCAGCGCTCGGTGTTGAACGTGGAGGGGAACTTGCGCACGAACTGCACCGCGGGCTTGCCGTCGGTGAGCTTCAGCGTCTCCGCCGTGGCGGGCCGGTTCGTGCCGCCCGTGTAGATGCCCAGCGCGTCGTGGTACTCGCCGTTCGCCAGCAGCTTCGCGCCCAGGAAGCCCGGCTTGTCGGACGCGCCCAGCACCACCGCGCCCGCGCCGTCCGCGAACAGCGTGCAGGTCTTCTTGTCCTTCCAGTTCACGTACCGGGTCATCCCGTAGGCGCCCACCACCAGGATGCGCTGGTAGCTGTCGTCCGCGGAAATCGTCTTCGACGCCACGTCCAGCGCCGTCACCCAGCCCGCGCACGCCGCGTTGATGTCGTACGTGCCCGCGTTGATGGCGCCCAGCTTCGCCTGCACCACCGACGACGTGCCGGGGCTCAGGTAGTCCGGCGTGTCGCTGGCCACCAGCACCAGGTCCAGATCCTTCGGATCCACCTTCGCGCGGGCCAGGGCCTCCTTCGCGGCGGCCACGGCCAGGTCGCTGGTCGCCTGTTCATCCGCCATCACGTGGCGCTGCTTGATGCCCACGTTCGTCTGGAGCCACTCGTCCACCTTCTCGCCGAGGATGGCCTCCACGTCGGCGTTGGTGAGCAGCTTCTCGGGGACGTAGCGGCCGGTGGACAGGATGTTCGCGTAACGCATGGCGGTGTTTCAGCTCCGGGGGCCGCGCGCCGGACGGCGGGGCCTGGGGGAAGGAGACGAAGGAGACTTCGAAGAAGACTTCGCGACGGCCTTGGGGGCCTTGGGCGGCGGGACGGCCTTGAGGACGGGAGCGCCGGAGGGCAGGCCGTGGGTCAGGAGCGTCATCGCCGTGTCGAGCACGCGCTCCAGGCCCATGTCCTCCTCCCAGAGCACCCAGCGCATGCCCAGGAAGTCGCCAATGCCCATCAGGCAGTAGGCGAGCGCCTCTGGATCCATGCGGCGCACCTCGCCGGCGTCCATGGCCAGCGTGAGGCCGCGCACGTAGCCCTTGGCGAAGCGGTCGTAGTAGCGGCGGTAGCAGTCCGCATCCACGAACTCCGCCTGCCGCACCACGCGGTAGAGGTTGGGGTGCTGGCGCACGAACTGGAAGAAGGCGCGCAGGCCCTCGCGCTCCACCTCAAGGCGCGTGGTGCACGCGGCGGTGGACTCCGCGATGAGGCGGCGCAGGCGCGCGCCCAGTTCGTCCACCACCTCCACGAAGATGGACTGCTTGTCCGGGAAGTACACGTAGAAGGTGCCCAGCGCGACGCTGGCCTTGCGCGTGAGGTCCGCGATGGACGCCCGCTCATAGCCCTTGTCGCCGAACACCGCCTCCGCAGCCTTCAACAGCTTCTGCCGCGTCCGCTGGCCACGCGGCGTCACCGGGACTCGTTCTGAAGTTGAAGGGCGATTCATCTTTCAGGACGGGTAGCACCCGCCCGACAACCTTGTCAAAAGCCGTTGGATGGCTCCTTGCGTCAAAGACAGACATGAACGCGGAGCGTCAAACCCGAGCGTCCAGCAGCTGTGAAGAGCGGGCGGGCAGCCTCCGGAACAGGACGTGGGAGGTCAGGAATCCGACCCTTTGCGCCACCCCACAAGTTTGCACACCAACGGACTTGCAATCCTGAGCAGGGGCATATAACTTCACCGTCACTCACCCAGACGACCTATAAAAATAAGGTCAAACGCCCCATGGACGCCCTGGATTATCGCATCTTGGACCTGCTTCAACGGGATGGCCGGGCCACCCAGCTGGAGCTGTCACGGGGAGTGAAGTTGTCCCAACCCGCGGTGGCCGAGCGCATCCGCAAGCTGGAGGAGCGCGGGGTCATCACCGGCTACACGGCGCGGGTGGACGCGACGCAGCTGGGCAAGGACATCACCGCCTTCATCGGGGTGAGCATTGAACACCCCAAGCACTTCGAGGGCTTCGCCAAGAAGGTGGCGGAGCTGCCGGACGTGCTGGAGGCACACCGGGTCGCGGGGCAGGACTCGTACGTGCTGAAGGTGAAAACGGACAACACCCGGACGCTGGACGTGCTGCTGGTGGAGACGCTGCGCACCATCCCGGGCGTCACCCGCACGAGCACCACCATCGTCCTGTCGACCTTGAAGGAGGACACGCACGTGCGTGTCCCCGAAGCGAAGTTGAACGGAGAATGAACATGAGCGCGGACGCAATGAGTGCCCCCCTGCCCCCTCCTCCGGCCTACCGGCTGTCGCAGCGCATGTCCCGGATGAAGACGTCCGCGGTGCGGGAGATCCTCAAGATCGCCGAGCGCCCCGACATCCTCTCCTTCGCTGGCGGCCTGCCCGCCCCGGAGCTCTTCCCGCTGGAGGCCATCGCCCGGGCGTTCGAGGAGACGTTCGAAACCGAAGGCCGCGCGGCGCTCCAGTACAGCACCACGGAGGGCTTCGCGCCCTTGCGCGAGTGGATCTGCTCGCACCTGGCCCGGAAGGGTCACCACACCCACGCCGACCAGGTGCTCATCACCAGCGGTTCGCAGCAGGGCCTGGACCTCGTGGGCAAGGTGCTGCTGGATCCGGGCGACCTCGTGGTGGTGGAGGACCCCAGCTACCTGGCGGCGCTCCAGACCTTCGGCGGCTACGAAGTGGACTTCGCCACCGTGCGCAGCGACGACGCGGGCATGGACATGGATGACCTGGCCGCGCTGGTGAAGAAGCGCCAGCCGAAGCTGCTCTACGTCATCCCCAACTTCCAGAACCCCAAGGGCACCACCCTGTCGCTGGAGCGCCGCAAGGCGCTGGTGCGGCTTGCACAGGAGCACCGCTTCCTCATCCTGGAGGACGACCCGTACGGCGAGCTGCGCTTCCGTGGCGAACACCTGCCGTCGCTCGCGTCGATGGACGACCAGGGCGTGGTGCTGTCGCTGTCCACCTTCTCCAAGACGCTGGCCCCCGGCCTGCGCCTGGGCTGGGTGACGGGACCGCGCCCGCTGCTCAAGGCGCTCACCATCGCCAAGCAGGCGACCGACCTGCACACCGCCACGCTCGCGCAGCGCGCCACCGCCCGCCTGCTGTCCACCTTCGACTACGTGGGCCACATCGCCGCGCTGATGCCCGTCTACGCCGAGCGCGCCAACGCCATGCTCGGCGCGCTGGAGCAGCACATGCCCCAGGGTACGAAGTGGACCCGGCCCGACGGCGGCATGTTCCTCTGGGTGGAGCTGCCCGGCGGGCTGGACGCGGCCACGCTCCTGCCCCGCGCCGTCGAACAGAAGGTCGCCTTCGTCCCCGGCGCGCCCTTCTTCGCCACCGTGCAGCAGCCCCAGTTCATGCGCCTGAACTACTCCAACCGTCCGCCCGACCTCATCTCCGAGGGCATGCGCCGGCTGGGCGCCGTCATCTCCGACGCGCTCTAGGAATCAGGCCCGCGCGCGCCCCGAAAGCCCAACGCACCGCGTTGATGGCCGGGGCGCCCGGGGGGCCCGGAAGAAGTTGAAGGTCGATTCAGGTTTCATGCTCCTCGGCGCTGGAAAGCGCCGGGGCGGTGTGCGTACCCTGCGCGCGTTTTCGACGGGCGGAACTGGAAAGGGAGCAGCCCCCTTCCCGCCGCTCTTGCGACGCTCAAGGAGAAGCACATGCAGCTGAAGGACCTGAAGATCATCGTGACGGGTGGCGCGCAGGGCATGGGCGCGCACTTCGCCCAGCGCATCCAGGAAGCGGGCGGCCAGGTGGCCGTGGGCGACGTCAACGAGGAGCGGCTCGCGGAGCTGCCCAAGGGCATCCACCGCCGCAAGCTGGACGTGTCCAACGAGCAGGACGTCATCGACTTCGTGTCGTGGGCGCACGGTGAGATGGGCGGCCTCAACGGCCTCATCAACAACGCGGGCATCCTGCGCGACGCGCTGCTCGTGAAGAAGGACCGCACCACCGGCCAGGTGAAGAAGCTGTCCACCGCGGACTGGAACGCCGTCATCGGCGTCAACCTCACCGGCGCCACGCTGATGGTGCGCGAGGTGGTGACGAAGATGGTGGAGACGGACCAGCGCCCCGGCGTCGTCGTCAACATGTCGTCCATCGCCCGGCACGGCAACCGCGGCCAGTCCAACTACGTGTCCGCCAAGGCCGCGCTCGCCGCGAACACCGTCACCTGGTCGCGCGAGTTCGCCCCGTTCGGCATCCGCGTGGGCGCCATCGCCCCGGGCATGATTGAGACGCCGATGACGCAGGGCATGAACCAGAAGGCCCGCGACGCGCTGGTGGCCTCCATCCCGGTGGCCCGCATCGGCCTGCCGGAGGACATCTGGGTGGCGGTGAAGTTCGTCATCGAGTGCGACTACTTCAACGGCCGCACCATCGACGTGGACGGCGGCCTCAACTTCTAGGCCCGTCCCGCCCCGCTCCGGAAGCTCAGGCCGTCTTGCGCTTCCGGGGCGCGGCCCGCGCGGACTTCGCGTCCGCGCCCTTCTTCGCGTCCCGGCCCGCCGGCTTCACTTCCGGCTTCGGCGTCGGCTTCACGTCCGCCCACTGCTCCGCCCACTGGCCCAGCTCGTGGAAGACCTTCCAGAACGCCTGCCCCTTCTCCGTCAGCCGGTACTCGGAGCGGATGGGCGGCCCCGGGTCCACGTGGCGCTCGATGACGCCCTCGGCCTCCAGCTCCTTGAGCCGCTCCGACAGGACGCGCTCGCTGATGCCGCCAATGCGCTCCGTCAGCTCCCCGAAGCGGCACGGCCCGTCCAGCAGGATGCGCAGGATGATGCCCGTCCACCGGCGGCCCAGGAGCTCCGCCGCCGTCAGGAACCGTTCGCACAGCGGGCGTAGGTCGTCATGCATCGTCGCGCCTCCTGCCTGAGTATAGCGCCCGCCCTCCCCTTCCCGCAGGAACACCCGCGCGGCTCAAGCTTACTTTTAGGAAGTCGCTTGCAAAATAAAAGCGTCCCCGCTACCCATGGGCCATGACGGGCGCGGATCGCATCCGCCTTCCGCGAAGGGGACACACCGATGGCAGCGACGAACACCGCCCTGGACGCAGGCGCCCTGGCCCAGCTCTTCACCGAGGCCCGCACGCACAACGGCTGGTTGGACACGCCGGTGACGGACGACACCCTGCGCCGCATCTACGAGCTGGCGAAGATGGCGCCCACCGCGGCCAACACCCAGCCGGTGCGCCTGGTGTTCGTGAGGAGCCGCGAGGCCAAGGAGCGGCTCAAGCCCCTGCTGTCCGCGGGCAACGTGGACAAGACGATGCAGGCGCCCGTGACGGTCATCGTGGCGCACGACACCGCGTTCCACGAACAGATGCCCAAGCTGTTCCCCGCGCGCGACATGAAGGGCTACTTCGCGGGGCTGCCCCCGGAGACGCGTGAGCAGGCAGCCTTCCAGAGCGGCACGCTGCAGGGCGCGTACGTCATCCTCGCCGCCAGGGCGCTGGGGCTCGACTGCGGCCCCATGGGCGGCTTTGACAAGGCGAAGACGGACGAGGCCTTCCTCCAGGGCACCGGCTGGAAGTCGAACTTCCTCATCAACCTGGGCTACGGCGACCCGGCGAAGCTCTACCCGCGCAACCCGCGTCTGGCTTTCGAGGACGCCTGCCGTCTGGACTGAAACCGTCCAATCACAGACGGAAGAATCCAACCGGGGTGCAGTGGCATTCGGCCGCCGCAATCCTGAGTTTCTAGGTTAATCAGGAAGAAGCAGCCCCGTCGTCGGTTCCACCGGGATGAACACGGCGCGGGGCTTCCTTCCCAGGCGAAACGAAGCGCTCCCCCAATGCGAGCGGCTTCTTTCGCAGGGCGGTTTAGACCGCCGGAGGGCCGCCTTCCGTTACATAGGGAAGCGGGGCCCGCGGTCTGACGGAAGCACGCTGTCCGCGCCCATGGAGGACGCGGGGCTTGTGACTGGAGGCTTGCGGCAGGGACTTTCTAGTACAGCCGTTCGAGCGGCATCATCGTGCCCGCCTCGAACTCCGGTGCGCGGCGCAGTTGGTCCAGCACGCGGGGCGCGCAGCGCACGTGAAGCATGGGCAGGGAACCGCCCGGCTCGCTCATGGCGCGCACGGCCCCCATGAGCTTGTTGGCCTCCAGCCAGTGCATGAAGCTCTCGCGGAAGCGGGCGTTCTCCGCCAGGCCGGCCTGGAAGACCTCCGCGCGCGAACGCACGGGTGCCCGCGCGGCGGCCGAACGTCCCCGGGGGGATGCGGTTTCGCGAGGCATCACCGTCACGTCGATGTCGCCGCCCTGCTGCGGAATGTCCCGCTCTGGAGCGGGGCCGTAGTCGGAGCCCGGCAGCATGCGCACGGAGCCCCCGCTGCCCGGCAACGGACGCACGGCGGCGACGGAGGACATCCGGGCCGACACGTCACCAGATTCGCCCGGCACGCCATTCTTCCTGCCCATGGCCAACATCCTCTCCCGGGTCCGGTGCTCACCTGGCACCGGCCCCGGACAACTACCGCGTCACCTGAAAACAGCCAGGCCCTTCCCCGTCCGGTGACTCGCCGAGCGGGGAAGCTTGATGGCATTGGCCAGAATCAAATCCCTCACGTCCAACGCCGTCAAGTCAGGGGCACGGCAACGATACAGTGCAGCGATACCCGCGACATAAGGCGCCGCCATGCTCGTGCCACTCATTCGTTCATAGAACGCCTGATTATTGCAGCGGCGTTCAGTAGACGAATACACGTTCACCCCGTAGCCCATGACGTCAGGCACGACGCGCCGTCCCACGGCGCCGCTGGCCGAGAAAGTGGCCACGGTGCGCTCGAAGTCGACTGCCCCTACAGCCAGTGCTTCAGGAAAGGCCGCTGGGTAACCAACCGTGTTCGGCCCACTGTTACCCGCCGCGACAACTGGCAGCACGTTGCTGTCCAGCAGTCGACGCAACATGGTCTGCAGGGCGCGCTGATTCAGCAGGTAGTCCGCTTCGGAGATTCCGGGCGGAGGCTGCAGCGGGAAGCCCAGCGACAGGTTGACGACGGCGGGACGTGAGGCGTTCTCCGGCGCGCTGAACTGGTGGAGCAGCCACTCCATGCCGGCGGCCACGCGGCCCAGGCTGGTGCGGATGGTCTCCGATTCGATGACGGACGCGGCGTACAGGTCCACCTCCGGCGCGACGCCATGGTGCACGCCCGCGGCGATGCCGCACACGTGGGTGCCGTGGCCGTCCGGATCGAAGCCGCGCACGTCGCGCGCCGGGTTGTGGGGCGAGTTGGGGAAGAGCGACACGTAGCGGAACTGGATGGTCTTGCTCGCGTGCTCCGGGTGGTCCGCGTCCACGCCGGTGTCCAGGATGCCCAGCATCACGCCCGCGCCCCGGATGCCCTGGGCGTGCGCCAGGGGAACACCGGATTCGTCGGGCCATTCACGCTGCGCGAGCGAGCTCATGCCGCGGTTGCGCGGTCCTGTCTGTCCGGCCGACACCGGGCCGGGGAAGGACAGGGGCACCACGTCCGGGATGAACTCGAAGTCCTCGGCCAGCTCCCCGCGGGCCGCCTTCTCGGCGTCCACGGAGTAGAAGTGCGCCATGGTGGCGCCGATGAGGGGCATGTAGCGGTAGCTGCCCGCCTCGGAGCCGGTCTGCTCCGTCACGGCCGCGCCCGGCATGGGCACGGTGCTGGAGTCAGCGCCGCGCGTGGGCGCGCTCTTCTTGCCTCCGCGCCCGCGGCGCTTCGGTTCCTGGCCGCTGATGGCCGGCTTCATGCCGGGCAGGGTGGCTGAACGCAGGCCGAGCGCTGTCAATGCGTCCGGTGCCTTCTGCGCGCCGCTGAAGCGCAACGCGGTGCTGCGAACGAGGACGCGCTCGCCCTGTGCCGTGCCACGTACACCCGGCCGGGCCTGCGTCTCGATGGACTCCTTGGGTACCAAGAGAAAAGACTTCATGGGTGGTGTGCTCCTTGGACTACCAATCCGGCCCGGGGCTCCGAAGGAGGAGAGCACCCGCGTAAGGACCGCGCCCACCTGGGAACCCTGACACGCCCCTTCGGGTCCCGTGGGGTTGGCTCCGGGCTGCGCCCGTGAGCCCTGTCATCGTCTGCCCTCCCCTCTCCCCCGTTCGCGGGGTCAACCGGGGGATTTGACCGCGTCCCCCTGACAAAAGTTCACGCGATTTCCTCAATAGACACCTCTTGTGTGGTGTCTCGGTCCTCACTCGGCTTCCTCGAACCTCCGGAAAGGCAACGGATTCCCTCCGCGGGACGAGAGGAGTGCCCGCGGGCGCACAGCCACTCTGTCGCACAGTGGACGTGGGGAAGGGGCAGGCAGGGGGGGCGGGGGCGCGAGGGAGCGGGGGCCAGGGGCTTGCCGGGAGCGCGGCGGGCGTGGGGGCAGGAAGAAAGAGGTGGAGGGAAGCCCGGGATGCGCCGATTGTTCGGGTTCGACCCTTCCCGCGTCCACCCTGGGACGGGTCCTGGCCTTTTCTGGAGCCCTCTTGATTCCCTATTGGCACGCCCCCTCGTTCAAGCTGGGGCCCCTGGAGTTGAACCCCTTCAACGTCTTCGTGGCGGCAGGCATCCTGCTGGGCGCGAAGCTGCTGACGAAGCAGGCGGAGCGCGAGGGCCTGGACCCGAACCCGCTGGCGGACTTCGCCATGTGGGGCGTGGCGGCCGGCATGCTCTTCGGCCACTGGGTGCACCTGTTCTTCTACCACCCGGAGGAGCTGTCCAAGAGTCCGTTCCAGATCCTCCGGTTCTGGGACGGCCTGTCGTCCTTCGGCGGCCTGCTGGGCGGCATCTTCGCGGCGGTGGTGTTCTTCCGGGTGAAGAAGCTGCGCTTCAACGACTACGCGGACAGCTTCGCGCTGGGCGTGGCGCCAGCGTGGGCGGTGGCACGGCTGGGGTGCTTCGCGGTGCACGACCACCCGGGTCGGCTGACGGACTTCTTCCTGGCGGTGCAGTTCCCCAACGGCAACCGGCACGACCTGGGCTTCTATGACGCGGTGGTGCTGTTCGCGATCACCGGCATCCTCTACGCGCTGCGCAATGCCGGAAAGCTCAAGGGCCGGCTCCTGCCGCTGCTGGCGGTCCTGTACGCCGTCTCCCGCTTCAGCCTGGACTTCCTCCGGGCCACGGACCTGTCGTACGTGGACGCGCGCTACTTCGGCCTGACGCCGGCGCAGTACGGCAGCATGCTGCTGGTGGCGTACGGGGTGTGGGGTCTCTTGCGCAAGCAGGCGCCCAGCGCGTCCGCCCAGAAGCCCCCGGCCTCCCAGGGCCGGGTGGAGACCGCGCGGTAGCGAAGTGTGCTTCGCTTCAGGCTTCGTGAAGGCGGGGGGTTCGCATGAAGGCTCTGGCGTATGACGCGGTGATGGCGCCGCTGGGGTGGGTGGGGCTGAACGCCGCCCGCCGCCAGTTGGTGGACGGGCTGTCGGGCCGGGTGCTGGAGGTGGGCGCCGGCACCGGCCTGGCGCTGCCGGGCTACCCGGACACGGTGACCTCCGTGACGGCGGTGGACGTGGACCTGGAGGCGCTCCTGCGCGCCAGGTCCCGCCGCTCCGGGGTGGCGCTGCTCCAGGCGGATGCGCAGGCGCTGCCGTTCCCGGATGCGTCGTTCGACGCGGTCGTCTCCAGCCTGGTGTTCTGCTGCGTGGACGCGCCGGCCACGGCGCTCGCGGAGGTGGGGCGGGTGCTGCGGCCAGGAGGCGAGCTGCGCCTGCTGGAGCATGTGCGGGCCACCAGTCCCGTGCTGGCCATGGCGCAGGACCTGCTCACGCCCGCGTGGCACCGGCTGTCCGGCGGCTGCCGCCTCAACCGGGACACCTTCCGGTTGGTGGAGAACGCGGGCTTCCGCATCCTCCGGCGCGAGCAGCGCCTGGGCGGCGTGGGCGAGTTCATCCTCGCCCAGCGGCCCTGAGTCCGGAATGAGCCCGGGCGGGTGGGACACAACCCACCGCATCGGGTTTCCAGATGCAATGTCAGAGGTCACTTTAGGATGGCAGGCGCGCTGGCGGACCGACCCGCCACGTACCATCCATGAGGCCCTTTCGCATGACCCGCTCCCTTCCTTCCCTGCTCGCGCTGCTGCTCCTCGCCGGCTGCGGCCCCGGCCCGGACACAGGCACGTCGCCCGACCTCGCGAGTGCTCCCGCCTCGCTGGAGGAGACCGACCGCCAGGGTGGCTCCGCGCCGCGTGAGGACTCCGTGCGGCTGTCCACCGGCGTCACGCTCCGCTACGTGGAGCAGGGCCGCCGCGACGGGCCCGTCGTCGTCTTCCTGCACGGCTATACGGATTCGCACCACACCTGGGACCTGGACCTTCCGCGCTTCTCGCGCGACCTCCACGTCTACGCGTTGGACCAGCGTGGCCATGGGGATTCCTCCCGGCCGGCGTGCTGCTACACGCAGCAGGCGTTCGCCCAGGACGTGGTGGCGTTCCTGAACGCGAAGCGGGTGTCGCGCGCCATCCTCGTGGGCCACTCGATGGGCAGCTTCATCGCGCAGCAGGTCGCGCTGGATGCGCCGTCCCGCGTGAAGGCGCTGGTGCTCGTGGGCTCCGCGCCCACCGTGGCGGGCAACGAGGTCGCGCTGGGGCTCAAGTCCGTCGTGGACACGCTGACCGACCCGGTGGACCCCGCGTTCATTTACGAGTTCCAGGCCAGCACCTTCTTCCAGCCCGTGCCCGCGTCGTACCTGAACACCCTCGTCGCGGAGAGCTCCAAGCTGCCCGCGCGCGTGTGGCAGGACACGCTGGACGGGCTCATCGCGGAGGACCACTCGGCGCGGCTGGGACGGCTCCGCGTGCCCACGCTGATCATCGGCGGTGACAACGACGGCTTCTTCTCCGTCACCGAACAGCGCGCGCTGGCCCGCGCCATCCGTGGCTCGAAGTACCTGCTCTACCCGGAGACGGGCCACGCCCCCCATGCCGAACGGGCGCGGCGCTTCGTGGACGACGTGCACCACTTCATCAACGGCCTGTAGTCGCGTCGCCTTGGGGTCCGGCCGCCTGGGGTACCGGTACCGGTTCCGGGCGGGCCGGGTCGGACCTGGCCAGCACCACCACCGCCACCAGGATGAGCAGGCCCCCCGCGCCCTGCCGCAGCGACAGGTGCTCGCCCAGGAAGAGCGCGCCCAGCACCACCGCCATCACCGGCTCCAGCGTGGACAACAGCGACGTGTTCACCGGACCGATGCGCTCGAGCCCCGCGAAGAACGTGAGCACCGCCACCACCGTGGACAGCAGCGACAGGCCCGCCACCGCGCCCCACCCGCCCAGGGTCTGCGGAAACGACGGGCCCTTCACCAGCATCAGCGCCCCGAAGGCGACCCCCGCCGACAGCAGGATGCCGGTGCTCGCCGCGAGCGGCCCCGCCGGGCCCACCACGCGGGCGCTGGACAGGACGTAGACGGCGTAGATGACCGCCGACAGCACCCCCAGCGCGATGCCCAGCGGCTTCGCGTCCGGGCCCGGGTCCACCGTCAGCGCCGTGCCCGTCAGCGCCAGCCCCACCGCCAGCCAGCGCAGGCGGCTCAGGTGCTCGCGGCCCATGGCCACCTGGAGCACCGCCACCAGCGCCGGGAAGAGGTACAGGAGCAGCGCCACCAGTCCCGCGGACGCGTGCTGGAGCGCGACGAAGTAGGCGCTGCCTTCCGCGAAGTAGCCCAGCCCGCCCAACAGGACGAGCCCCAACAGCACCCGGCCCCGGGGCCAGCGCTGCCGGCGCGCGAACATCACGCAGGTGAGCACCAGCCCCGCCAGGGTGAAGCGCAGGAACAGCAACGTGGGCATGTCCGCGCCCGACGCGTACGCGAGCCGCGCGAACAACCCCAGCGCGCCAAAGGAGGCGCCGGACAGGGCGACGAGGAGGAAGCCGGTGGTGCGGGTCTGCATGGGGCGAAGCGCGCACGCTGGCCCAGACCGGGCCTGCTTGTCACGCGAGCCCCGGGGGCTCCGGAGGCTCCGGTGCCTTGCCGCCTACCAGTTCTTCACGGACTGGAGGTCGAACACCTCCGGGAAGCCGCCCTGGCGCAACAGCTGCGCGGCCACCGCGCTGCGGCCACCCGCCGCGCAGTACACCACCACGGGCGTGCCCACCGGACCCACCTCGGAGAGACGCTGGGCCAGCACCTGCACCGGAATGTTGCGGGCGGCCTCGGGGTGTCCCTGCAGGAACTCCTCCGGGGTGCGCACATCCAGCAGCACCGCGCCTTGCGCGACCAGTTCGTGGGCCTTCTGAGAGCGTTCCTGAGGCGTCATGGGGCCATCGTAACCACAGCCTCCCTGGGTGCCGGGTCGAAAACTGGAGGCCGCCACCCTGGACGCTACAGTCCTGTAGAGCCACCCATGCCACTCGACAAGCACACCCTGCTCCACCAACTGGCCGAGCGTCTTCAGCAGAGCGACCGGCTGGCCCACCGCGCGGAAGCCGACGCCCGCGAGGCCGCCCGCAGCCTCGCCACGGAATCCGAGAAGAAGGAGGACGGCCGCGCCGCCATCGAATACGGCAGCCTCGCCACCGGCCAGGCCAACCGTGCGCGCCGCCTGCAGGAGGAGCTCCAGGCGCTCACCGCCTTCGGACAGAAGGACCTGCCTCGCTTCCCGCGCCAGGGCCCCGTGGGCCTGGGCGCCCTGGTGGACGTCAGCACCGAGGACGAGGACGGTTTCGCCGAGCGCACCTTCTTCGTGCTCCCCGCCGGCGCGGGCACCGAGCTCACCGGCCCCGGCGGCGACGGGTTCCTCTCCGTCATCACCCCCAGCTCCCCCGTGGGCCGCGCCCTGCTGGGCCGCCGCGCCGGAGACACCGTGGAGGTGACGCTCGCGGGCGAGGTGCGGGAGTGGACGGTGCTGGAAGTCGCCTGACGCCTACTCCGACGTCGGGCCCGGCGCCGCGTGCGCGACGAGCCACTCCTCCGGGATGTCACCCCGGGGCAGCTCCAGGATGAACGTGGAGCCCTGCCCGGGCTCGCTGGTGGCGCCCACCTTGCCGCCGAAGGCTTCGACAATCTGCCGCGTGATGTAGAGGCCCAGGCCCAGGCCGCCGTAGTGCCGGTCGCTCACCGCGCGCTCGAAGCGCTCGAAGATGCGCGCCAGGTCCTGCGGCTCGATGCCGATGCCGTGGTCCTTCACGGTGAGCCGCGCGAGCGCGCCCTGCCCCTCCACGCTCAGCACCACCGGGTGGCCCGCGCCGTACTTGAGCGCGTTGGACACCAGGTTCGTCACCACCTGCTCCAGCCGCAGCCGGTCCCACCGGCCCACCACCGGCACCGGCGCGTCCAGCTCCAGCTCCGTGCCGTGCTGCGCCGCCGCCGGGGCGAAGCGGTAGAGGATTTCGGCCGCCACGCTCGCCAGGTCCATCTCCTCCAGCTCCAGCCGCAGCCGGCCCGCGGTGATGCGCGACACGTCCAGCAGGTTGTCCACCAGCCGCGACAGCCGGCGCACCTGACGCTGCACCACATCCAGCGTCTCCGCGACGCGCTCCGTGGGCACGGGCTTGCCCTCGCGCGCCAGCACCACCACCTGCTTCTGGAGCATCTGCACCTTGAGGCTCAGCGGCGTCAGCGGCGTCTTCAGCTCGTGGCTCGCGATGCCCAGGAATTCGTCGCGCTGGCGCACCGCCTCGCGCGCCTCGCGCAACAGTCGCGCGTTCTCCAGGTAGAGCGCGGTGCGGTGGGCCAGCTCCGACAGGAAGCGCTCCTCCTCCGCGTCGAAGGCGTGCAGCACGTTCGAGCGCAGCAGCATCAGCGCGCCCAGGATGCTGCCGCGAGCACCCAGCGGCACGCTCAGACAGCCGTGCGGCCCCACCTCGCGCATCAGCCGCGCGTGCTCCGCGTCCTGCGCGATGGCCGCCACGTGCTCCTCGGACAGGATGCACAGGCGTCCCACCGCCCCGGACACGAACACCTCCGGCAGGCCTCCGGGCATGGACGGATCCGGCGGGTAGCGCTGGAGCAGTTCGCGCAACAGCCCGTGCCGGCCTTCATGCACGTGCAGGGACGCCACCACGCGCACGGGCTCGCCCGGCGGCTTCAGGATGAGCAGCGCGCCGTCGCCCAGCGTGGGCACCAGCAGCTTGAGCAGCAATTCGAGCTGCGCCTCCGCGTCCACTGACTCGCCCAGCAGCGCGCCCGCTTCCGCCAGCAACCGCGACGCATCCAGCACCGTGCCCGGCAGGGCCTCCACGCCGTGCGTGCGCAGGAGCACCGCCGCGACCTGCCCGTCCCCGCCCTTCACCGCCACCGCCGTGCCGCGCAGGAACGCGCGCGTCCCGTCCGGCCGGAGCACCTCCCACACCGCCGCGTCCACCGGCTCGCCCGCGAACGCTCGTTCCAGGGGGGTTTCGTGCGGCGGCAGTGGGGTGCCGTCCGCGCGCACCCATTCACACCCGGGCAGGCGGCCATGCTCCAGGCTGGTGGGCGCCGGGATGCCGAAATGAAGCGTCGCCTGGGTGTTGAACGCGAGGACGTTGCCGGTCCGCTCGATGAGGACGAATCCTTCAGCCCCCATGACGCGTCCAGGCAAGTCCTGCGGGGGTGACACTCCTTGTGTCAGTGCGGTGTCGGGCGCGGGGCGTGAAGTCGCGTCCTCCGACGAAGGATCCACACGGGGAGAGGAAGATGTGACGCCGGAGGACATGCTGGGGCTTTCCGCACGCATCATGGTGTCATCCCCGCCTCTGGGGGAACGAGGGCAGACCTCAAGGCCCGCCCCATCACCATCAAGCACAGGGAATGCTTTCCGTCATCCCGCTCTTCCCGCGGGCCCCCTTGCCTGCATGGCGCCGATCCTCAATCGTTCGACTGTCCACGTCCGCGCCGCATGAAGTTCCGGCCGCACGGCGAAGTTCTTCCACCGCGAGTCTCCCGAATGCAGATGCCGTTCACCCGCCCTGACGGCACCCCCAATGAGCGCCGCTTCCGGCAGGTCATCGACACGCTCCAGGAGGTCGTCTTCCAGACGAACATGGAGCGTCACTGGGTCTTCCTCAATCCCGCGTGGACCGAGCTGACGGGCTTCCCCGTGGAGGAGTGCCTGGGCCAGTCCGCCTTTGACTTCATCCACCCGGATGATCAGGCGCGCACGCTGGAGGTGTGCGAGTCGCTGTTCACGCGAGAGCGCGAGTTCATCCAGCACGAGGTGCGCTACCTCACGCGCGACGGGGGCTTCCGCTGGATGGATGTGTTCGTCCGGGTGACGGTGGACGAGGACAACGTGCTCCTGGGCATGGCCGGCACGCTCAACGACATCACCGAGCGCAAGCGCACGAGCGACGCGCTCGCCCGGCGCGAGCGCTACCTCACCGCGCTGGTGGACATGCAGCAGCGCCTGCTGTCGGTGCACACCGGCGGGGACCTGTACGGCCAGGCGCTGGAGCCGCTGGGGCCTGCGTCCGGGGCCAGCCGCGTCTACGTCTTCGAAACCCACCTCAACGCGCAGGGCGCGCTCGTGTGCAGCCAGCGCGCCGAGTGGTGCGCTCCCGGCGTGGTGCCCGAACTCGCCAACCCGCTGCTCCAGGAGCTGCCGATGCGGCCGGGCCTGGAGCGCTGGGTGCCCGTGCTGGAGCGCGGCGAGGTCGTCACCGGGCGCGTGGCGACCTTCCCCGCCTGCGAGCGGGAGCTGTTGGATCCGCAGGGCATCCTCACGCTGCTGGTGCTGCCCCTGCGCGTGCACGGGCGGCTGGTGGGCTTCGTGGGCTTCGACAACTGCTACGAGGCGCGCGAGTGGGACCGGCTGGAGGTGGATCTGCTGTTCGCCGCGAGCGGCGCCATCTCCGTGGCGCTGGAGCGGCGCGAATCCGAGCGGGCGCTGCGCGAGCGTGAGCACCGCTTCCGCCAGCTCGCGGAGAACGCGTCGGACGTGCTGTACCTCTACCGGTGCGCGCCCCCGCGAGGCTTCACGTACGTCAGCCGCGTGGCCCACGCCAAGCTGGGCCTGGGGCCGGAGGCGCACTACGCGGATCCGGAGCTGTGGTACCGCAACGTGCACCCGGAGGACCGGCCCGCGCTGGAGCGGCTCCTGGAGTCGCCCCGGGCGTCGGACGGCACGCCCGTCGTCCTGAGGTTCCTGCGCCCCGACGGCAGCATCCTGTGGCTGGAGCACGTGGTGGCCCCAGTGACGGACGCCAACGGCCGGGTGGTGGCGGTGGAGGGGCTGGCGCGCGACATCACCGAGCGTCGGCAGGTGGAGGAGGCGCTGAAGCGCTCCGAGGCCAGCCTGCGCGCGCTGATGGAGGGCTTCCCGGACGCGGCGGCCATCGAACGCGACGGCCACATCGTCTACGCCAACGCGGTGCTCGTCACCACGCTGGGCTTCGAGCGCGCGGAGGAGCTGGTGGGCCGCCGGCTGTCGGAGTTCCTGGCGGACGTGCCGGGCACCGGCGCGACGCCCGCGGACACCACGCCCCTCACCAGCGAGCGGCGGCTGGTGCTGCGCGACGGACGCACGCGCGTGGTGGAGCTGGCGTCGCTGCCGCTGAGATTCGACGGACAGCCGGCGATGGTGTCCATCGCGCGGGACGTGACGGAGCAGCGCCAGCTCCAGGCGCGGCTGACGCTGGCGGACCGGCTGGCGTCGGTGGGCACGCTGGCGGCGGGCATCGCGCACGAAATCAACAACCCGCTGGCCTTCGTGCTCTCCAACCTGGCCTTCCTGTCGGACGAGTTCCGCCACCACCTGACCCCGGCCCCCTCGCGCGGGGTGCGTCCCCCGAACGTGACCGAGTGGCAGGAGGTGCTGGGCGAGGCGTGCGAGGGCGCCGAGCGCGTGCGCCAAATCGTGCGCCAGTTGAAGACCTTCTCCCGCCCGGACGAGGAGCGCGTGTCGCCGGTGGACGTGCACGCGGTGCTGGACTCCGTGGTGATGATGGCCGCGAACGAAATCCGGCACCGCGCGCGGCTGCGCCGGGACTACGGCACGGTGCCCCTGGTGATGGCCAACGAAGGCCGGCTGTGCCAGGTGTTCCTCAACCTGGTGGTGAACGCGGCCCAGGCCATCCCGGAAGGCGCCGCGCACGAGCACGAGGTGGTGCTGTCATCGCGCGTCCAGGGCGACCGCGTGGTGGTGGAGGTGCGCGACACGGGCAGCGGCATCGCGCCGGAGGTGATGGGCCGCATCTTTGATCCGTTCTTCACCACCAAGCCCGTGGGCGTGGGCACCGGCCTGGGGCTGTCCATCTGCCACGGCATCATCAGCGGCCTGGGCGGCGACATCTCCGTGGACAGCAGCGTGGGCCACGGCAGCACCTTCCGCGTGGTGCTCCCCGCGCCGCCCTCCGCCCTGCCCTCCCATCCGGAGGAGCCCCTTCCCATCCACGCGCCCGCGTCACCGCGAGGCCGCGTGCTGGTGGTGGATGACGAGCCCGCGGTGGGCCGCGTGTTGCAGCGGCTCTTGCGCGACCACGACGTGGAGGTGGCCACCAGCGGCCGGCAGGCCCTGGAGCGCATGGCGCAGGCGCCAGGGTTCGACGCCGTGCTGTGCGACGTGATGATGCCGGACCTCGCCGGCCGGGACGTGTATGAGGCCGTGCGACGCGACCACCCGGGGCTGGAGCGCCGCTTCGTCTTCGTGTCGGGCGGGGCCTTCTCCGTGGGCGCGCGCGAGTTCCTGGCGCAGATCCCCAACCCGCTGCTGGAGAAGCCCTTCGACGAGGCCCGCGTGCGCGGCGCGGTGGAGGACCTGGTGCGTCGCGGCCCCCTCGATGCGGCCTGATGGCCCCGCGCGGACACCGCCGCGCCCGTGGCGGTCGCACCCATCGGTCATCGGGAGGACCCTCCTCCCACTGACGGATGCGCTGGCGTGTGGGGTCTGCGAGTTTGCGCTCGTCCACCCGCTCTTGCCTTCGTCGAGATCATGATGCCTCCCATGAACCGCACCACCGTGCTGCTGTCCCTTGCTGGCCTGCTGGTCGTGGGCGCCCTCGCGCTCGATGGGGCCGCGAGGCACTTCAATCCCCCCAGCGACCATCCCCCGACCCACGTGGCGGAGCCGCGGCTGGCCACGCCGAGGACGGGGCCGGACCAGAGCCACACGGTGGTGCAGCCGGGAGAGGCGGACGTCGACCTGGTGCTGCCCGTGGGCGTGGGGCAGTCCCCCACCGGCAAGCCCGGCCCGGTGGAGCTGACCGGCAAGCTGTCCGGCGCGTACGTGATGACGGGGCCGGGTGAGGCCTTCGCGTGGTTCGAGCTGTCGGCGCGCAAGCCGGAGAGCGTCCAGCGCGTGCCGGTGAACCTGGCGCTGGTGGTGGACCGCTCCGGCTCCATGATGGGCAGCAAGCTGGAGGACGCCAAGCGCGCCGCCCAGACGCTGGTGAAGCAGCTCAGCAAGGGCGACCGGCTGGCGCTGGTGCACTACGGCTCCAACGTGACGACGCTGCCCAGCGTGGAGATCAACGACGAGACCCGCGCGGAATTGCTCCGGGCCATCTCCCGGATTGAAGTGGACGGCTCCACCAACATCAGCGGCGGGCTCCAGGCGGCCGCCGAAGCGGTGCGCCCCTACACGCGTGAGTTCCGGGTGACGCGCGCCATCCTGCTGAGCGACGGCCAGCCCACCGAGGGCATCGTGTCCAACACCGGCCTGTTCTCCGAAGTGGGCAAGCTGCGCGAGCTGGGCATCACCGTGAGCGCGCTGGGCGTGGGCGAGGGCTTCAACGACGCGCTGATGCGCGGCATGGCCGAACGGGGCGGCGGCTTCTCCGGCTTCGTCAGCGATTCGGCGGAGCTGGCCTCCATCTTCACGCGGGAGCTGGAGCAGGCCGCCAGCACCGTGGCGCGCAACGTGAATCTGGTGCTGACGCTGCCGCCCGGCGTGAGCGGCGTGGAGGTGATGGGCCTGACGTCCACGCGCGAGGGCAACACGGTGCGCGTGCCCCTGTACGACCTGACGGGCGGCCAGTCCGCGCGCGTGGTGGCCAAGGTGACGCTGGACGCGCCCGCGAGCGGCACGCAGATGACCGTCCTGGGCGCCAGCCTCTCGTACGTGGACGTGACGGCGGACCTGCCGTCCCAGGTGCTCCTGTCCCTGAACGCGAGGGTGACGGACGACGCGCGGACGGTGCGCTCGAACCTGGACCGGGAGGTGCGCGTGCACGCCATCCGCGCCCTGGGCACGCAGCAACTGCACGCGGCCGCGGAGGAGATGAAGAACGGCAACCGTCAGGGAGCGGTCAGCCTGCTGGACAACGCGCGTCGCCTCTTCGGCAGTTCAGCGTCCGCGCTCGCGGGGGAGATTGCGGACGTGGACGCCGCCCAGGCAGCCTACGGAAAGGCCCACAGCGATTCGGACGTGCGTCGTGAGATGCTCCACCTGAAGAAGAAGACGATGAAGAGCTTCGGGCAGAACAACTCCTACTAGTGCAGGGACGGTGCGCCGTGTCGCTCTCCATCCAACTCATCCGTCGGGAGGACTTCGAGACGCGCTGCCTGTACGCGCTCGTGGGCGCGGGGGCCATGGCGCTGGTGGCCGGCGTGGCCCGGCAGGTGCTGCGCCAGTCGGTGGATCCAGGCTACTTCGCGCTGATGGCGGCGGCGCTCACCGCGGTGAAGCCGCTGCCCGCGTTCAACGCCCTGGTGCGCACGGCGGTGGTGCTGCTGCCCTCCATCCCCTACTTCCTGGGCCTGCCGTCGCCCTTGGAGTACGCGGCGTCGGGCGCCATCGCCGCGGCCGTGCTGGCCTGGCGTGGCCACGGGCGTGAGGGCATGGGCACCACCACCCAGGTGGCCCTGAGCGCGGGGGCCGCGGCCGTCACCACGGCGGTGGGGCTGTACGTGCAGGAGGTGCTCGACGCGCGCTTCCTCCCGGCCCGGGGCTACTTCCCCCTGCTGGTGGACTACGCGGTGGTGGCGCTCTTCTGGAGCATCGGCACGCTGCCGGCGAACCTGGCCATCGACGTGGACGCGGTGGCCACCCGGGGCATGCGCCTGGAGGCCACGCTCACCGGCGAGGTGCGCACGCTGGTGACGCGAGCGCTCGGGCTGTACCGCCAGAGCCAGGCGGAGGCGCGCAAGCTGGCCACCGGCAAGGGCCGCGAGAAGCTCCAGGGCGTGCTCGGGAAGCTGGCCCAGGACGCCTTCAACCTGGCCGAGTCCCACACGGTGCTGGAGGCCCAGTTGTCCTCCGCGTCCCAGGGCAGCGTGGATTCGCAGGTGCAGGAGCTGCGCAAGCGCGCCGCGGACGCCCAGGACGGCGTGGCCCGGCGACAGTTGGAGCGCGCCGCCGCGTCGTTGGGCGAGGAGCTCAACCAACTGGACGCGCTGTCCCGAAAGCGTGAGCGGCTGTTCGCCCAGCTCCACGCCCAGGTGGCCCTGCTGGAGCGGGCCCGGGTGTGCTTCATCGGGGCCCAGGCCTCATCCCCGCTGGAGGGGGCTGACCGGGCCCTGGCCCTGGCCGACAAGCTCTCCGCCCTGGACCTGGAATCCTCCAGTTCGGAGATGCTGCCCCTGCCCCAGCGCGCTCCGGCCGCCCGGTCCTAGACGACGTCGTGGCACCCGTCCTGGCCATCCAGGACGGTCCCGGACCCGACACAGGGCAGGCCCGGGGACCGGGGGTGCGTCACTTCTCCGACGCGCGGGACGGACGGGACGCCTTGCGCTTGCGGGCCGGGGAGGCCTGCTTCTTCACGACGACGGGGGTGTGCAACTGGCTGGCGATGCGCGCCTCGATTTCCTCCCGGGTGCGGCGGCTGACCTCCAGCGCGGCGTTGATGCGCTCGCGGACGCGGTCGGCCTGGGCCTCGGCGGCGGCCCGGTATTCAGCGATGTCCCGGCGCAGCTCCAGGCGCCCCTCGGTGGCCGGGGCGGTGTTCGCCGCCCGCTTGGGCGCCGCGCTCTTGCGCCGCGCCGGCCGTACCGTGTCCGTACCACTGCCCTGCTGCTGCCCCTGTGCCTTGCGCGCCATCTGGCCCCCTCGTGCGATTGCTCGCGTGCCGTGGGCTGAAAGGTGGGGTGTCTGTTCCTCCCATGGAAGTCCGGCCGTGGGTCGGACGTAGGACGGGCGGGCGGACAATCCGGAGTTGCTCCATCCAACAGAGGGGCTTCTCAATGCTTCAAGGAAGACGCTAAGAGGGGCCTCGCCGTTCCTGAGCCGGGGGCCTCCCAGGCTGATAGCTCAGGGGCCGCCGCATCACCCAAGGGCCGGGATGTGAGCGAGCCTTCGTGCCCCGTGCGCTCCGGCGGTAACGGTTTCGTGCGGCGTAGAAAAGAACCTGTGAGGGGATACCCGTGGCGGTCTCTTTCCTGAACCGGAAGCACAACCTCGACCGGATGTCGCTGCGCGACCTGGTCTATTCGTTCTTCACCTATTACTCCGTCGTCGCCTACATCCTCATCGGCATCACCTGCATCGTGCTGTCGGTGAAGTGGTTCGAACACCCGGCGCGCATGGCGGCGGCGATGCTGGTGGCGACGGTGGCGTACCCGTTCGGCTGGTACCTCATCCACCGCTACATCCTGCACGGGCGCTTCCTCTACAAGTCCGCGGCGACGGCGGTGACGTGGAAGCGCATCCACTTCGACCACCACCAGGACCCGCACGACCTGCGCGTGCTCTTCGGCGCGCTGCACACCACGCTGCCCACCATCGCGCTGGTGCTCACGCCCATCGGCTACCTCATCGGCGGGCGCTCGGGCGCGGCGGCGGCGCTGGGCTGGGGCATGGTGACCACGTGCTTCTACGAGTTCTGCCACTGCATCCAGCACCTGAACTACGCGCCGCAGTTCAAGTTCCTGAAGGACATCAAGCGGCTGCACATGTCTCACCACTTCCACAACGAGACGGGCAACTTCGGCATCACCAACTACTTCTGGGACCGCGTGTTCGGCACGCTCTACGAGAAGGCGGCGGACAAGCCCAAGAGCCCCACCGTCTTCAACCTGGGCTACACCGCCGAGGAGGCCCAGAAGTACCCCTGGGTGGACAAGCTCTCCGGCGGCACGCGCGGTGACGGACACCCGCGCCGCTTCTGGCAGGCCGAAGGGCTGAGCGCCCCGGACGGCGCCTCCGGCGAACAGTCCTGACCCCCGGGGCTCCACGTCCCTGAGTCCCCGCTTCACCCGGAACCTCCCCGTGCGCATGCCGCCCGGGGAGGTTTCTTCACTTCAAGCCGCTCACGCGGAGAGCGATGAGGCGGCGTCCTGTTCCTGTTCGCGCTCCTCGCGGAAGTGCTGGGCGGACACGGGCGGCAGGGTGTGCACGCGCGCGACGAGACACGCCGCGCTGCCTCCGGCCAGGTGGAACTGATCCAACTTCACGCTGACGGGCCGGCGCCCCAGGCCGCGCAGCAGGGCCTCCACGCGGGGCACGCGCGCGCCGACGAGCACGGTGTTGCCCACCTCCACCAGGTTGAGGCCGAAGGCGAGCGCGTCCTCGCGAGCGACGGGCACCACCTGCTGGATGCCTTCGGTGCGCGCCAGCGTGCGCAGGGACTCGGGCGTGAAGGCCTCGGGACACACGAGCGCGGTGCCGTCGGACAGCACGGTGAGCGCGGTGTCCAGATGGTAGAGGTACGGGTCGCGCAGCTCCAGCGGCGTGACGGGCGCATCGAGGAAGGCCTCCAGCACGCCCGCGGCCCGCTGCGTGGAGCGCTGGCCCCAGCCCAGCAGGGCGCCTCGGCCCTGGGGCAGCATGGCCACGTCGCCCCCTTCGATGTGCACGCGCCCCGGTTCGATGACGTCGAAGCCGCGCGCGGCCAGCCACCGGGCGCGGGCGCTCTGCTCACCCCGCCGCTGCCCGTGGCGCATGGTGGCGAGCAGCGCGCGCAGCTCCCCTTCCTGGGACACAAGCACCGCGTTGTCCTTGGCGAAGACGGAGTCGTACGCGCCGTGGACGAAGGGCAGTTCGAAGAAGCCCGCGCCCGCGTCACGCAAGGCGCGCAGGAACGCCCGGTGTTGGGAGCAGGCCCGGCGCCACACGGCCGCGCCGACCTTCATATGCGGGTTGATGTTCCACGCGACCTGATACGCGCAGTCACGGGAGCGGACGTGGTCTTTCTCGCAACGCACCTGACTCACGGCGAAGGTGGCAGGAGCGAAGTGGCCGGTGTGCAAGGTCATCCCCATACATGTGGTCGGAAGGCACTCCCGCCTTCCGAAGACGTGTAGAGAGGGTGCGCACCATGGGCGGGCTTGGCGAGGTGGTGGGGGGCGTGGGAGCAGGGGTTGAGGATGCCCGCCTGTCCGAGCAATTGCATCGAACCCTCTTGCGCTTCAACCACTCTCGACTGGCTCCCGGGTTCCCCACCGAGGGCTGGCGAGCGGGCGTGCAGTCGGAGACGCAGTTGCGCCTGCTGGAAGGCGAGTACGTGGAGGCCGAGCGCCAGCGCATGGCGGCATGGGCCGCCGAGGCGCCGGAGGACGCGGACGGCTTCATCGCGTGGTTCGAGGACCTGAAGGAGACGGGCCCCGGGCAGCAGGATCCGCTGTTCCCGTGGCTCGCGACGCAGGCATCGCTGGAGCAGATGCGCTGGTTCCTCACGCAGGAGGTCGCGGGTGAAGCCGGCTTCGACGACATGGTGGCGCTGACGCAACTGCAACTGCCGACGCAGGCGAAGCTGGAGCTGGCGCGCAACTATTGGGACGAGATGGGCCGCGGGCGCGAGGACGCGATGCACGGGCCGATGCTCGCGGAGATGGCGGCGAAGCTGGGCTTGAAGCCCACGGACGAGGACACGGTGTGGGAAGCGCACGCGCTGGCGAACCTGCTCTGCGCGTTCGCGTTCAACCGCCGCTACACGTACCTCGCGGTGGGCGCGCTGGGCATCGTGGAGGAGACGGCGCCGGGCCGCACCGCGTGCGTCAACGAGGGCCTGAAGCGCCTGGGCTTCGACATGCGCGTGCGGCGCTACTACGCGGTGCACTCCACGCTGGACGTGAAGCACTCGGAGACGTGGAACCGGGAGGTGCTGCGCCCGCTGGTGGCGGCGAACCCCGCGTGCGCGAGGCCGCTGGCGGAAGGGGCGCTGCTGCGTCTATCCGCCGGGGCGAAGTGCTTCGAGCGCTACCGCCGGGAGCTGGGCCTGGAGTTGAAGTCGCTCAGCTGAAAAGCAGGGCCCGCGCGCCTGGCCGTCCTCCCCTCCGGGACCTTGCGCGTGTGCGCTGGCCCTGGAGGTGCGTCGGGCAGCGGACGGCCCTCGCGGCAGCACGTGGGAGGAGGGGTGCACCGTGAAAGGGGCGGATGCCAGCTTGGGAGGCCGTTGCCGAGCTTCCCTGCTGGAGGTCCCGATGTCCCTGTTCCGAATCACCTGCGTGGGTGTCCTGGCCCTTACGGCCTGCGCCTCCCCGGGCACGTCCTTCGAGGACGTGATGCGCCGCACGCAGCCCTTGATGCCCCAACGACCGGATCCGACGACCTACGGCACCCGGCCGGAGAACCCGGTGCGGGTGGGCTGGGGCGACAAGGGCGTGATGGCGTATTTCGGTCTGTTGCGCGGGCCGAAGGGAGAGCCGGTGGCCTGGCGCCGAATGGGGGACTGCTGCGAGTTCACCCAGGTGGACGGGAGGGCCAACGAGCGCGGCCGGCTGTCCATCTTCGAGGTGACCTACGAGGGGTTGGACACGCCGGCGGTGCTCTACGTGGACGCATACACGGGCGGGTCCGTGTACGCGCCCTGGGGCTTCACGCTGGAGGGTGGACCGGACGCTCCGCCGCCGTCCGGGAATGAGCCGGACATCATCGACCTGTAGCGGCGAGCGCCTGGCCGGGCGTGGGCCTCCCCCTTCCGGAATGGCCCCGCCATGCCTAGATGCAAGGGCGAGCGGGCTGGCCGGAGCCCGGGGCGCGGGCGTGACTTTTCCGGAGACCCCCTCCGTCACGCTGGAAAGTGGAAGTTTCCCGCCGCGGGCGGTCCTCCCGGTTAGCCATGGGAGGTGCGGCCCACGCGGCGCTGCGCTAAGCGTTCGACCGCTCTCCCGACGGAGGAGGAACCGTGGCGGCTGTGAAGAAGAAGCGTTGGCCCTATGTGCTGGGAGGCATCCTCGTCCTCCTTGTCGCCATCGTGGCGGTCGTGCTGTGGCGCCTGGACGCCATCCTGCTGAAGACGGCGCGCGACCAGGCGGCCACGTATTCGCAGAAGCTCGGGCGCCCCATCGAGATTGGCGACATCTCCACGAAGCTCTTTCCCCGTGTCGGCGCGCGGATTGAGAACGTCGTCGTGGGCCCCGCGGAAGGCGAAGACCTGCCGCTCGCGGAGCTGAAGACGGTGGACGTGAGCGTGGCGGCGATGCCGCTGCTCACCTCCAAGGGCAAGGACATCCAGGTCCAGAACGTGGAGGTGTCCGGCCTCACAGTGAACGTCCTCCGCCTGGCGGACGGCACCACCAACGTGCAGCGCCTCCAGGAGAAGTGGGCCGCGCAGCAGCCCAAGGAGGAGACGCCGGAGGAGGAGACGCAGCCCACGGACCTGTCGGGCGTGCACGTGGAGCGCGCGGCGCTCACCGACGGCACCATCCGTTTCGTGGACCGCGCGGGCGGCCAGCAGGCGCGTGAACTGGCGGTGCGTGACCTGGACATCGAGGTGAAGGACCTGCGCGTGGGCAAGCCGCTGAAGGTGGACCTGGCGGCGGCGGTGCTCGCGGAGAAGCAGAACCTCAAGATGACGCTCCAGGCGGCGCCGCTGCCGACGACGCTGGTGCCCACGCCGGAGCAGGTGACACTGAAGGCGGAGCACATCGACCTGTCCCCGCTGGGGCCGTTCCTGCCGCCGGACGTGGGCCTGCAGGCGGGCACGCTGGACGCGGACTGGAAGGCGGACCTGGGCAGCGCGGTGCCCGGCGGCAAGGGCCCCACCAAGCTCGTGGGCGTCATCAAGGCGCTGGGGATGAAGTTCGCGGGCTCGGAGGGCGGCAAGGCGCTGGACGTGGTGCTCGACACGGACGTGACGGGCGACATGGAGACGGGCGACCTGGCGCTGGACAAGCTCAAGCTGGACCTGGGCCCCGCGGCCATCACCGGCAAGGGCAAGGTGAAGGGGCTGCTCACGGACAAGCCGGCCGTGGAGGGCTTCGAGCTGGTGGGGCGCAACCTGGACCCGGCCGTGCTCGCCGAGTACTACCCGCCCCTGAAGAAGCAGCTCAAGGGCATGGTGGCGGGCCCCATCGGGCTGGACGTGCGCGGCAGCGGCACGCAGGCCGAACAGGCCATCAACATCGCCGTGAACCTGACGCCGGTGCGGCTGCGGGTGCCGGATCAGTTGTCGAAGGAAGCCGGCGGCGCGATGACGCTCAACGCGAAGCTGACGGGCGCGGCGGCCAGCGGCGGCGCGCTGCGCTTCGACGCGAAGGCGGACCTGGACGGCGTGGACATGCGGCCGGGCCTGCTCGTGAACAAGGCGCCGGGACAGCGGCTGGACGTGGCGGCGGCGGGCACGTACGTGCCGGCGAAGACGGGCAGCGGGATGACGGTGAACGTCACCAGCATGACCCTGGGCGCGCTGGAGGACACGGTGTCGGGCACCGCGACGGTGTCGCTGGCCGGCACGGGCAAGAAGGCGACGACGACGTTCAAGGCGGCGGTGAAGAGCGCTCGGCTGGATGCGGACAAGTTGTTGATGAGCGAGGAGGAGGTCGCCGCGCGCACGGGTGGCAAGCCGCCGCCTGCGTCTCCGCCTCCG
This sequence comes from Corallococcus sp. bb12-1, assembly GCF_026626765.1. Classification (NCBI taxonomy): domain Bacteria; kingdom Pseudomonadati; phylum Myxococcota; class Myxococcia; order Myxococcales; family Myxococcaceae; genus Corallococcus; species Corallococcus sp. bb12-1. The sequence continues at coordinate 1,218,135 of NZ_JAPNJZ010000001.1, forward strand.
GAGGACGCCACGCGCTTCAATGGCTACCGGGGCGACATCCAGTTCGCCATCGGGTCGCTGCGCTTCACGAAGATGGACCTGAGCCAGGTGACGGGCGTCGTGAAGATGGTGGACGACCTCATCACGGTGGAGAAGTTCTCGACGGGCGTCTACGGCGGCAAGGTGGTGGCGGACGGGACGACCCTCCGCCTGGGCCCGTCGCCGGAGGCGCGGCCCTTCACCGCGAAGGTGCAGGTGCAGGGCATCGAGATGGCGCAGGCCCTGGCGGAGCGCACGCCGAAGCAGGTGATGACGGGCAAGTTCAACGGCAACGTGGACGTGCAGGGCGTGGGCTACACGCCGGACAAGCTCCAGCAGACGCTGTTGGGCGGCATCAGCGGCAACCTGCTGGAGGGCACGTTCCTGGGCAAGGACCTGGTGTCGTCGGTGACGGGGCCGCTGTCCAAGGCGCTGCCGTTCGCGTCCAAGGCGCTCAAGAGCGGCGACGTGACGTCGCTGGGGGCGGACCTGCCCTTCAGCGTGACCATCAAGAACGGCGTGGCGCAGCTGAGCAAGCCCATCACCTGGACGCGGCCGGAGGCGGCGATGAGCTTCGACGGCGGCATCAAGCTGGACGGCACGCTGGACCTGACGGGCGGCGTGTCGCTGACGCCCGCGACCATCAAGGCGCTGACGGTGGGCAAGGTGACGCCGACGGAGGCCATCCCGGTGGGGCTGAAGCTGACGGGCAAGGCGTGGAGCCCGGAGGTGACGGGCATCGACGTGAAGCCGGCGGCGACGACCATCCTGAAGCTGGCGGGCGCATCCGTCGCGGGCAGCCTGCTGGGTGAGAAGGGCAAGGCTGTGCAGGACATCATCACGGGCGGCCAGGACAAGGCCAAGGCCGACGCGGAGGCGAAGCGCCAGGAACTGGAGGCGCGCGCCAACGAGGAGAAGAAGAAGCTGGAGGACCAGGCCCGCGCCGAGCAGGAGAAGGCGAAGCAGCGCGCGGCGGACGAAGCGAAGAAGAAGCTCAAGGGCATCTTCGGCGGGAAGTAGTCGCCGCGAAATCCGGAAGTGGCACGCGCGCCGCGGGGCTCCAACGGGAGCTTCGCGGCGTTCGTGTTCCGGCGCCCTGGCGTAGGCTTGCCGCCCATGCGCACCCGGTTCACGCGGATCGAAGCTGACGGCTTTCGCTCACTGCGCGGCGTGGTGCTGCACCCCGAGCCGCTGGAGGTCCTGCTGGACGCGGAAGGCACCGCCACCCGCGACCTCATCGCCCTCTTCACGCTCCTGCGCGAACTGGCGCACGGCCGGCTCCAGCAGCACTTGTCCCAGCCCGGCGTCACGGACGGCCTGCGCAGCCCCGTGAAGCTGTCCCTGGCCGTGGACTGGAACACCTACCGCGTGGAGCTCCAGCGCTTCCCCGACGGCGTGTGGCGCCTCGTGGAGGAGACGCTGGACCTGCTGGCGGGCGTGGCGGCGGAGCTCATCGCGCCCGGGCAGAAGCAGCCGCCCGCCGAAGAGGCCCTGCTCCCCTCCTACGCGGACCTGCCCCCGGCGAAGGAGCCCGAAGCGCGCGGCACCGACGAGGAGGAGGAAGGCCGGATGGTGGGAGGCATCGTCCAGTGGGGCATGACGATGATAGCCGGGCTCCTGCGAGGCTTCCGCGTCCAGCCCGCCGGTGCCTTCGACCTGGACGAAGCCACCTTCCTCGTCCTGGAGGAGCACGACGTGGACCTGCCCGCGAACGCCGTCTGGGACCGGGTCCAATCCGCTCGCGCGGCGTCCCTGCGGGTCCCCGTGCTGCTCTTCACGCGGTCGGTGGCCCTGGCGGACGCCTTCGACCTCCAGGACGTCCAGCGCTTGGAAACCACCGCCGACGGCGCGACCTCCTTCCGGCCGTTGCAGGCCCGGAAGGAGCGGAACGCTTAGGCGTTACTGCGTGGCGCCGCCGCGCGCTTCCCAGCCGGAGCCGCCACCAGCGCCGCCCCGGGGACCGCCGCCGCGCGGGGCCGAGTCCTCACGGCGCATCTCCTGGTACTTGGCCTGCTGATCCGCGCTGAGCACCTTCTGCATCTCCTGGTCGGTCTGCGTGCGCAGCTCGCGCATCTGCCGGCGCACGTCCTGCCGGGGCTGACCATTGCCGCCCGACGACATCAGCGCCTGACGCTTCGTGTCCTCGGCCTGGAGCTGCTTCGTCAGCTCCTGCTCCTGGCTGTAGCTGAGCCGCGCGTCGGTGATGAACGTCTTGAGGCGCTCGCTGCGTTCGACCTCCGCCTGCGTCCGCATCTGGTCGATCTGCTGCTGCCACTGCTGGCGCTGCTCGGTGCGCTGCTCGTCCTGCACCGTGCGCAGGATCTCCTTCATCGACTGCTTCCCGCTCTCGGTGCTCAGCGCCTCGCCCACCATCACGCCGCGCAGCTCTTCACGCAGCTTCGCGACCTCGGCCTCCAGGCCCGCAGGCGCGGGACCCGAACCACCCGTGGTCGTGCCCGGCTGCTGCTCGAAGGCCATCATCCGGCGCGACAGGAGCTGCACCGTCTCCTCCAGCGCCTTCACGCGCGTCTGGAGCGCCCGGACGTCCGAGGACGTGTCCTGCACGCGGGGCGCGGCGTCCGTCGCCGGAGCCTCCGAACGACCGGGCCCCCACAGGGCCACGCCGAGCGCCACCGAAGCCAACCCCACCGATGCGATGCCGAGGATACGATTCATGATGTTCTCCCTGACGGAACACCCGGCCGCCTATTCCATCGCGCTCCCGGAACCGTCTTCGTGCCTTCATCCTCCCACCCGCCCGCCCCTGGGGGAAACGTCCAGGCCCGGGTGCCTGCCTGCCCCCCGTATCGCGAGCGTTGACCTCTCCGGGCGGGACACGGAGAGTCCCGCGCCATGACGCTCCGTCCCATTGCCGAAGTCGGCGCCGAGCTGGGCCTCGCGCCGGAAGATGTCCTCCCCTGGGGCCGCGACCGCGCCAAGGTGTCCCTGGACGCCCTGGGCCGCCGCTCCCGCCAGGGCCGCATGGTGCTGGTGTCGGCCATCAACCCCACGCCTCCTGGCGAGGGCAAGACGACGATGTCGGTGGCGCTCGCCATGGGCCTGCGCCAGCGGGGGCGCAAGGCGGTCGCGGCGCTGCGAGAGCCGTCCCTGGGGCCCGTCTTCGGCGTGAAGGGCGGCGGCACCGGCGGCGGGCAGGCAAGCCTGGAGCCCGCGGCGGACATCAACCTGCACTTCACGGGGGACCTGCACGCCATCACCAGCGCGCACAACCTGCTGTCCGCGCTGGTGGACAACGCCGTGTACTACGGCCACCCGGTGGTGCTGGAGGGCACGAAGGTGCGCTGGCGCCGCGCGATGGACATGAACGACCGGTTCCTGCGCAACGTCATCGTGGGACTGGGCGGCAAGGCGCACGGCGTGCCGCGCGAGACGTCCTTCGACATCACCGCCGCCAGCGAGGTGATGGCCATCCTCGCGCTGTCGGAGAACCTCCAGGACCTGGAGGCGCGGCTGGGGCGCATCGTGGTGGGCCAGGCGCCGGACGGTACGCCCGTGCGCGCGAAGGACGTGAACGCGGCGGCGTCCATGGTGGCGCTGCTGAAGGACGCGCTGATGCCGAACCTCGCCCAGACGCGCGAGGGCGGGCCTGCCATCGTGCACGCGGGGCCCTTCGGCAACATCGCGCACGGCTGTTCGTCGGTGGTGGGCACGCGGCTGGCGCTCGCGTACGCGGACGAGGTGGTGACGGAAGCGGGCTTCGGCTTCGACCTGGGCGCGGAGAAGTTCCTGGACATCAAGTGCCGTGGCGCCGGCGTGTGGCCCCGGGGCGTGATGCTGGTGGTGACGCTGCGAGCCCTCAAGCACCACGGCGGCGCGAGCCCGGCGCAGGTGGCGGAGCCGGACCGCGAAGCGCTGCTCAAGGGCTTCAACCACCTGGAGAAGCACCTGGAATCGGTGGCCGCGTTCGGCCTGCCGGCGGTGCTGTGCGTGAACCGCTTCCCGCAGGACACGCAGGCGGAGCTGGACGAGCTGCGCGCGTTCGCGAAGACACGGGGCGTGGGCATCGCCGTATGCGACGGCTTCACCCAGGGCGGCGAGGGCTCACTGGAGCTGGCGGACACGGTGCTGGCGATGCTGGACGCGACGGACGCGGCGCCACCGAAGCCGCGCTTCCTCTACGAACTGGACCAGTCGCCGGAGGAGAAGATCCGCGCCATCGCGCGCACGGTGTACGGCGCGGACGACGTGGCCTTCACGCCCGGGGCGCGCAAGGACCTGGAGACGGCGCGGGCGCTGGGCGGCGCGGCGCTGCCGGTGTGCATGGCGAAGACGCACCTGTCGCTGTCGGACGACCCCACGAAGACGGGCCGCCCCCAGGGCTTTACGTTGACGGTGCGCGAGGTGCGCCTGTCCGCGGGCGCGGGCTTCCTGGTGGCGCTCACCGGCGAGCTGCTCACCATGCCGGGCCTGCCCCGGGAGCCCGCCGCCAGGCGCGTCACCGTCCACCCCGACGGCCACATCACGGGCCTGATGCAGGGCGAGTAGGCCCGACGAACAACGGGCCGCCCCGGTGCATCCGGGACGGCCCGTGGGCCCTTCGGGGTCCGGCGTGGAAGCGCTAGACGCGGAACGACGTGGACAGCTCCTGGAGCTTGCCCAGCGAGCTGTTGATCTGCCCCACCGCCTCTTCGGCGTTGCTGGTGGCCAGCACCACGTCGCTCATCATCTCCGACAACTGCGTCACCACTTCCGTCATCTGCGTGATGCCCGCGTTCTGCTGGGTCACCGAGGCGACGATCTGCCGCGCGGCCTGGCTGCTCTCCTGCACCACCTGGGTGATGTCCTTGAGCGTCGACGCCGAGGCGAGCACCTGTTCGATGCCCTCCTCCATCTTCTGGCTGTCGCCCTCCGCGATGCTCACCGTCTGGCGGATGGCCTGGTTGATCTCCAGGAGGATCTTCCCGATGCGCTGCGTGCTCTGGAGCGACTGACCGCTGAGCGCCCGCATCTCCTTGGCCACCACCGCGAAGCCCCGGCCCTCTTCGCCGGCCCGCGCCGCCTCGATGGCCGCGTTGAGCGCCAGCACGTTGGACTGGTCCGCCAGGTCCTTCACGCTGCCGATGATCTCTCCGGCGTGCACGGCCTGCTCGGACAGGTGCCCGATGCTGCCCACCAGCGCGCCCACCCGCTGGCGGATCTGCTGGAGGCCCTCGGCGCTGCGCTCGATGGAGATCTGTCCCGACGCGCTGTATGCGTCCGCCTGCGCCGCGACCTTCAACACCATCTCCGCGCGGCTGGCCGCCATGCCCGACGTCTGGGCGATCTCCGCGATGGTGGAGCTGGCCTCCGTGAGGCTGCGCGACTGGTTGGTCAGGAAGTTGAGCTGCTCGTGGCTCGCCGTGTTCAGCCGCGCCGCCGCCGCCGTCAGGTCCGTCACCACCGCGTGCAGCGTGCCCGGCACCGAGCGCAGCCGCTTCATCAGCGTCTCGATGCTGCGCGCCAACTCCCCCACCTCGTCCTGCGCGGAGGTGTCGATGGGCTGCGACAGGTCACCGTCCCGCGCGATGCGCGTCGCCGTCTCCGTCAGGCGCGCCAGGGGCAGCGTCACTTCGCGCAGCAGCCACACCGTGAGCGCCGCCAGCGCCGCGATGCAGGCCACCGACAGCACCAGCACCCACGTCAGCGTCGTGCCGTGCAGCGACTCCATCTCCATGAAGGCCTCGCGCTGCGCGGCCTCCTGCTGCGCCGTCACCGACTCCAGCCCGTCGTGCATCGTCTTGTGCACGGGCCCCAGCTTCGCCAGCGCGTCGTCGGCGCCCGCGCTGCTCTGGGCCGCCAGCACCACCACCTTCGCGGCCTCCTGCCAGTAGCGCGTGAAGGTCTCCTGCAGGGCCTCCACGCGGGAGGAGTCCACGTCCTTCATGCCGCGCAGGGCCTTCAGGCCCGCGGTGAGCTCCGTCACGTGAGCATCCAGCGTCTGCTGCTGCACCGCGTGCAACGCCACCGCGTCGCCCACGTCCTGGTGCAGCGCGGCGAAGCCCGCGCGCAACGTCTGCGCCTGGCTCACCGACGGAGCCAGGCTGAAGCCGATGCGATCCGAAGCGGCTCGCGTGCGCATGCCCAGCCCCACCGTCACCGCCACGATGGCCACCAGGAACACCGACGCCACCACCGGCAGCACCATCATCTTCTGCTTGAGCCTCAACGCCATCACACACCCCCTCGCGGGCCCACGTCAGACATCCCGATGAAGCGCGGTCGTGCATCCCCGCGGGGCCTGCTGCGCCAGCTCATTGTCGCTCATCCTTCCGCGGCCCGGGCGGGCCCCGCCGACGGTTGAGGCCCCGTCGAGACACGTAGGATAGACAACACCTCTCCCCCCGACTCAAGCCCGCGCCCCTTGAAATATCTCGTAAACGGGTCTGGATTGCCCCGCAGGGTCCCCCGGGACACTTGACCCTGTCAGGTGGGACCTGCCTCGCAGGATGTTCTACGTCAGATGTAGGTGCTGATGGCACACCCTGGCGCGATCATTCCAGCCCCCCGGGAGGACTCCCGGGTGCTGGACGAACCGTGGGTCGGCCATTCAGCGGTGAAGGATGGCGCGGTGCGTCGTTGGCACTGAATGCGGGTGGAGGGCGGCCTCGGTCTGGGCCAGGAGGGTGTGCGCCTGCTTGGCGGTGGTGGTCCGCAGCAGCGCGTCTCGCAGCGACGCGTCGTGCAGCAGCGCCGCGATGCGCGACAGCACGTTGAGGTGCAGGCCCGCGGTGTCCGGCGGGGCCACCATGCCGACGAAGAGGTGCACGAGGCCGTCCCCTGTCTTGCCGAAGGCCAGGCCTCCGCGATGGATTCCCAGGCAGGTGACGATGCGCCGCACGCCCTCCACGCGGCAGTGGGGAATGGCCACGACCCCCTCCATCACCGTGGCGCCCAGGCGCTCTCTTTCGCGCAGGTGTTTGGCGAGCACCGCCTGCGTCACGCCCGCCTCCGGTGCCAGCAGTCCCGCCAGCTCCTGGAGCAGCGAGTCGCTGTCGCGCGCCCGCAGGGACGGTTGGATCGCCTCCTCCGACAGGAACTCCATCCACCACATGTGGCCTGCCTCCCGGCCCGTGGGGCCGTTGCTGTTCAAGAAAAGATCCGCCGTCCCTTCGACTCCGGGCCATCGCATCAGGGCGCGACGGCGACGCGTTCGCGTCCCACCATCACGATGCACGCGGCGAGCACGCGCGCACTGAACCGGTCGCGCTCGCTGTCCTCGAACGCCTGCACGAGCACCTCCGGGTCGTCGTCCAGGAACAGCGTGGAGCCCACGCGCTCGAAGACGTGGGCGAGCAGGCTGCGGCAGCAGGTGCAGCGCCAGGCGCGCTCCAGTGCCTGACCCGCGCGGCGGCGAGCGTCCACCAGGCCCTCCGCCCCCAACATGCGCACCGCCTTGAGCGAGGCCTCGTGTCGGGGCCCGGTGTGGCGCGCACGGGCGCCCCACGTCTTCAAGATGGCGATCATCCCCATGACTTTCACTCCTGGATGCCGGGGTTCTTCCACCCGGACGCCCCCACCCAGGAGCATCCCGCGTGCCGGAGGGGAGGCACTGCATCCCCGCGTTCTTGCTGGAGGCTCCGCCGCTGCGGCGCGCACGGGATTTCATCCTGCACGGTGACGCCGTGCAGGACGCGGTGTCCGGCGCTGCTTCATCGACGGGAGGCGAAGCATGCCGTCGCACGCCACGGCCCCGCCGCGTCTTCACCGCCAGGGAAGAAGGCGCTCACGGCACGCGTCGTCACACTCCGGGAACAGCGCCAGGAAGCGGGCCTGCTCGCGGCAGCGTGCGGTGAAGTCGGAAGCGAGCGGGCTTTCGCACAGCGAGCGGAAGGTGTCGGAGGTCCGCAGGAAGACGGCCGCGCGCTCCGGGGGCGTCATGCGCCGCACGCTCCGCCGTTCAGCGCCCGTGCTGACGAGCGCCACCGCCGCCAGCGTCCACAGCAACAGCCAGCCGGGCAGGTCCCGCCACCAGGGGCGGGCGAACCCGCCGTTCGCGAAGGAAGACATGCCCCGTCCAGGGGCAAACCGTGTGCCGCTCGGGCTTCTTCAGCGCGTGGGGCGGGCGCTGAAGGGCTCGATTTCGCCCTGGCAGGCGGCGTCGCACTCGGAGAAGCGCTTGAGGAAGTCCGCGAGCTGACCGCACTTGCGAGGGAAGCGCGTGCCGCCTCCATCCGGCAGGCACAGCTCCTCGAACTCGTCGCGCGTTTCGCGGAACAGGGCCTGTCGCTGCGACGGGGACATGGCGTTCAGCGCGCGGTTCTCCCCACCCTGCAACCACAGGAAGACGCCCACCAGCACCAGCAGCACGATGCCAATCCACGTGCCCCGGCGAACCCAGCGGTCCGGAGCGGGCGTCAGCTCCTTCGCGAAGATGTTGTCCTCGCCCCCGTCATCGGTCGGCGTCCCGTCGTTGCGCATGGGCTCCATTCCATCCATGGCGCGTGCCAGCCGCACGGCCGTTCCGCAGCAGACACCAGCCGGCCCCACGTTGCACCTTGCAAGCAGCATCCGGGTGCGACCTTGCGGGATGCAATGCGTCTTCCCGTGCCCGTCCCGCCCGGCATCCGACAAACGGGCCCGGCACACGGCATGCTCTTACACTTGCCCCATGGAAGTCCGAGCCGGACCTGAAGAGACAACGGAGCGCCCCATGCGGGTGCTCGTGGTGGACGATGAGCGCAACATCCGCCACACCCTGAGGGTGTGCCTGGAGGGATTCGGCTGCGAAGTGCGCGAAGCCGCCTCCCCCGAGGCCGCGCTCGCGGCGCTCGCCCAGGGGCCCGCGGACCTGGCCTTCGTGGACCTCCGCCTGGGCAACGCCTCCGGACTGGAGCTGCTGCCCCGCCTGCTCGCCGAATCGCCCGCGCTCGACGTCGTCCTCATCACCGCCTACGCGACGTTCGACACCGCCGTGGAGGCCGTGAAGCGTGGCGCGCGCGACTACCTGCCCAAGCCCTTCACCCCCGCGCAGATCCGCCACGTGCTGGAGCGCGCGAAGGCGCAGCGGGAGCTGTCGTCACACCTGGGAGACCTGGAGGGACAGCTCGCGCAGGCCGTGCCGGAGGCCACGCTGGAGACGGCCTCACCGGTGATGCACGCGGCCATCGGCTTCATCACCCGCGCGGCCACGTCCGACGCGGCGGTGCTGCTGCGAGGGGAGAGCGGCACCGGCAAGGGCGTGCTCGCCCGGGCGCTGCATTCCATGAGCGCCCGGCGCAAGCGGCCCTTCGTCACCATCAACTGCCCCACCCTGTCCGAACAACTGCTGGCCAGTGAGCTGTTCGGCCACGCGCGGGGCGCCTTCACCGGCGCGGTGAAGGACCAGCCCGGGCGCGTGGAGCAGGCCGAAGGCGGGACGCTGTTCCTCGACGAGGTGGCGGAGATGAGCCCCTCGCTCCAGGCGCAGCTCTTGCGTTTCCTCCAGGAGAAGCAGTTCGAACGGCTGGGCGAGGGCCGCACGCGCAAGGCGGACGTGCGCGTGGTGGCGGCCACGCACCGCGACCTGGAGAAGGACGTGGCGGAGGGGCGCTTCCGCGAGGACCTGATGTACCGGTTGAACGTCTTGGAGGTGAAGCTCCCCGCCCTGCGCGAGCGGCCCGAGGACCTGGTCCCGTTGGCCCGTCGCTTCGTCGCCTTCTTCGCGAGGGCCGCGCAGCGTCCGGCACCGGAACTCTCCCCCGCCACGGAGGCGATGCTGCGTGCCTACCCGTGGCCGGGCAACGTGCGCGAATTGCGCAATGCCCTGGAGCGGGCGCTCATCGTGGGGCCCGCGGGCGTGGTGGAGCCACAGGCGTTCCCGGAGCGCATCGCGTCCGCGGTGGGCCCGGGCGTGAGCCTGGGAGGACCGCACACGCTGGAGGACGTGGAGCGCGAACACATCCTGCGCGTGATGGCCTCCACGCCGACATTGGATGAGGCGGCCCGCCTGCTCGGCATCGATGCGTCCACGCTGTGGCGCAAGCGCAAGAAGTACGAATCGGACGCGAAGCCGGAAGCGTAGGGCGCTGGCATGTGCGCCAGTGCATGCGGACACCCCCCTGGAGTCAGGGGCGCTCAAGGGCGCGGCACTTCCGCGCGGATTGCACCCGTGCACCTGCGTGAGAACCCTGCGGAGGGGCCGCCATCGCGGTCCTCCCAATGGGGGTGCCTCATGAACATCATCGACGTGCTCATCCAGCAGCACCGGGACGCCGAGGCCCTCTTCGAGGCCTACCGCGCGGCGCCGGACGAAGAGAAGCCCGAGCTGTGCGTGCGCCTGGCCGAAGCGCTCACGTTGCACAGCACCATCGAGGAGCGCTGGGTGTACCCCGTCGCGAGGAGCGTCGTCGAAGGGCCTCGCATCGACTTCGCGGTGGAGGAGCACGGCGAGATGAGCCAGCTCATCTCCGAATTGCTGCACGCACGCCGGGAGCCCCGCCGCCGCGAGGCCACGGTGCGGCAACTGGAAGCGGTCGCCGCGCACCACATGGCGGAGGAGGAGCGCGAGGTGTTCCCACGGCTCCGCGAGATGGCGTCGGAGGCGTTTGGCCCGAGCAGCTCCGAAATCGTCCGCACCGCGTCCGACGCGCGCCGGGAGGCGATGCGCCAGTTGGATGCGCCCGCCACGCCGTGACGCTCACGCCACGTCGGGCTGCGGCAACGTGAACCAGAAGGTGCTGCCCTGACCGGGCGTGCTCACCACGCCCAGCTCACCGCCATGCGCCTGGACGATGTCCCGCGCGATGGACAGGCCCAGCCCCGCGCCGCCCGACGGTGCGCCCGGGGCGCGGTAGAACTTCTCGAAGATGCGCGCCTGTTCCTGGGCAGGGATGCCCTCGCCGGTGTCGCGCACCTCGAAGCGCACGCGTCCATCCTCGCGCAGCACGTGCACCGACACCTCGCCGTCGCGGGGCGTGTGCTTCACGCCGTTGCCCACCAGATTGCCCAACACCAGTTGCAAGCGCTCCGGATCCACCCGCACCGTCTCCACGTCGAGGGACAGGGCCTGGGACAGCCGCACGCCCCGGTCCTCCGCCACGGTGCGCTGCGCGGCCAGCGCGTGCTCCACCAGCTCCTCCGTGCGCACCTCACGAAGGTCCAGTTGGAGCTGACCGGACTGGATGCGCGACAGGTCCAGCAGGTCGTCCACGATGCCCTGCAAGCGCTCGCAGTCCTCGCGCGCCGCGAAGAGCAGGTCCGCCTGCTTCTCCGTCACCTGCCCCACGACGCCCTCGGCCACCAGATGGATGGCCATGCGCAGCGACGTGAGCGGCGTGCGGAACTCGTGCGCCACCGTGGCGACCAGGTCGTTCTTCAGCTCGTCGAAGCGACGCAGCCGCGTCACGTCCTGGAGGATGAGCGTGGCGCCCACCACGTCCCCCAGCTCGCCGTGCACCGGGCTGCCGCGCGGCAGGAGCCACCGGCCACCGTCCGGCGAGCCCTCCACGCGCACCGCCTCCTCGTAACCCCGGGGCTGGTACGCCCCCCGTCCGCCCACGACATGCGCCCGCACGCGCTCCAGCACCGCGCGCACCTCCGGCTCCACCCGGCCCAGCGCATCCCCGCCCTCGTCCAGGCGCAGGCGCAGCACCTCCTCCGCCGCGGCGTTGACGTTGAGCAGCCCGCCATCCGCGCCCAGCACCAGCACCGGATCCGGCAGGCTGTCGATGGCCGCCTGCGACACGGCCTGCGCCTGGAGCAGTTCGCCCAGGCTGCTGCGGCGGTACTGCCCCAGCCGCTCCGCCATGGTGTTGAAGTCCCGAGCGAGCTGGGCGATCTCATCCCGCCCCTCCACCACCGCCCGCGCCTCCCCGTCGCCCTGCCCCAGCCGACGCACCGCCTGAGACAGCACCGACACCGGTCGCAGCGCACGCTGCACCAGTGACGTGGTGAAGAACAGGCCGAAGCCCAGCGCCGCCACCACCGACAGCGCCATCAGCGTGTTCACCTGCTCGCTCTGCTGCCGCAGCCGGTCGCTCTTGTGCACCATCGCGTCCTGGTTCAGCGCGAGGATGGCGGACGCGGCCGCCTTCGCCTCCTGGAAGGCCGGGGACAGCGACGCGAAGTAGCGCGCGCGGGAGGCTTCCGGATCCTGCTCCTGGAGGAACGCGTCGAACGCGGCCTGGTACTTCACCCATGCGGCATGCAGTCGCCGTGTCGCTTCCGCTTCGCCGGGCTCGGTGATGTTGCCCTGCTGGATGGACAGCTCGGACTGGAGCGTGGGCCGCTGCGAGGCCTGCTGGGCCACGCCCCGTTCGCGCTCGCCCGCGACGATGAACAGCGCCGCGCTGTCCATGCGCTCCAGTTGTTCGGTGATGCGCTGGGTGGCGAGCACGCTGCGGTAGTTGTCCTCCAGCACCTGCTGACCGGAGCGGCCCACCCGCGCCAGGGTGATGACCGCCAGCGCGCCCAACAACAGGAGCGCGAGCACCAGCGGCGCCTGGGCCAACAGCAGTCGGGCACGAAGCGTCATGGGCGCTTCTCCTCGTGAGGCGATTCGAAGGACACGACGTGGATGTCGAAGCCATCCCCTTCGCGCAAGAGGCGCGCGTCCGCGGTGAGCCCCAGCCGCTGCCGCCACTTCGCCTGGTTCGAGCGACCGATGATGATGTGTCCCACGCCGTGCGAGCGGCCGAAGTCCAGGAGCGCCGCCACGGGGTCCTTCGCGCGCAGGCGCACCACCTCCGCGCCCAGCTCCTTCGCCTTCTCGATGTTCGTCAGCAGGTGGCGCTGGGCCTCCGCGTCGATGAGGTGGGGCGCCTCGCCCGGCGTCTCCACGTACACCACGAACCAGTCCGTGTTGAGGCGCCCCGCCATGCGCGAACCCCGGCGCAGCAGCGTCGCCGCGCGCGGAGGATGGCTGGAGAGGGCCACCAGCACGCGGCCCCAGGCGCCTCCGGCCCCCTTCTGGGATGGATCCTCTCCCGACGCGCGGGCCTGCTTTCCCGTGGTGGCGCGATCCAGGCTCTCCGCCACCTCGCGCAGCGCCAGCTCGCGCAGCGTGGAGAGGTTGTCCCCGGTGAAGAAGCGCTCCAGCGCGTGCGGCACCTTGTCGGGCGCGTAGATCTTGCCCGCCTTGAGGCGCTCGTGCAGGTCCTCCACCGCGAGGTCCAGGTTCACCACCTGGTCCGCGTTCTTGATGAAGCTGTCGGGCAGCGTCTCGCGCACGGTGACGCCGGTGTTGCGCTCCACCAGGTCGTTGAGGCTCTCCAGGTGCTGCACGTTGAAGGCGCCAATGACGTTGATGCCCGCGGCCAGCAACTCCTGCACGTCCTGGTAGCGCTTGCGGTTGCGGCACACGGGCAGGTTCGTGTGGGCCAGCTCGTCCACGATGGCCACCTGCGGCCGCCGAGCGAGGATGGCGTCCAGGTCCATCTCCTCCACCGGGACGTCGCGGTACGTGAGGCGCTGGCGGGGCACCACCTCCAGTCCCGTCACCAGTGCCTTCGTCTCCGGACGGCCATGCGTCTCGATGAAGCCCAGCACCACGTCCACGCCGCGCGCCTTGAGCGCATGCGCCTCCTCCAGCATGCGGAACGTCTTGCCCACGCCGGCCGCGAAGCCGATGTAGAGCTTCAGCCGGCCCCGCCGGCCGCGCTCCACCAGCTCCAGGAAGTCTTCCGCGCGAGGGCGCCGCGTCGTCATGCCAGGGTCTTCCTCAAGGGCTCGCGGGGGCCCGGGCGGGTCCACCGAACTGTCGGTCCATCGCGAGGTTCAACGTGAGCACGTTCACCCGGGGTTCGCCCAGCACGCCAAACGTCCTGCCTTCCACCTGTGACGCCACCAGCGTGCGCACGCGCGCCGGGTCCACCCCGCGCGCCCGGGCCACCCGGGGAACCTGCCACAGCGCGGACTCCGGCGACACGTGCGGATCCAACCCGGACGCGGACGCTGTCACCAACTCAGCAGGGACGGGACCGGGGGCCTCGGGGTTCTCGCGGCGCAGCCGGTCCGCGTCCGCCACCGCGCGGTCGCGGAGCTTCTGGGAGGTGGGGCCCAGGTTGCTGCCACCCGAAGCCGTCGCGTCGTAGCCCGCCCCGGCGGCGGAGGGACGCGGCTGGAAGTAGCCCGGTTGGGTGAAGCCCTGGCCGATGAGCGCGCTGCCCACCTCGCGGCCCTGCTCGTCCTTCACGAGCGACCCGTTGGCTTCCTGGGAGAACAGCACCTGCGCCACGCCGGTGACGACCAGCGGGTACATCACGCCCGTGAGGACCAGCGTGACGACGCTGGCGCGCAGGGCGACAAGGAGAGCGGAGACCATGGTGTTCCAATTCCTTTCAAGTCAGGCCAGGCCCACGGAGGTGAGCAGCACGTCGATGATCTTGATGCCCACGAACGGGACGATGACGCCGCCCACCCCGTAGAGGAGCAGGCTGCGACGCAAGAGGGCCGCCGCGCCCAGCGGGCGGTAGCGCACGCCCTTCAGCGCCAGCGGGATGAGCGCCACGATGATGAGCGCGTTGAAGATGACGGCGGACAGGATGGCGCTGAACGGCGACGTGAGCCCCATCACGTTGAGCGGGGCAATCTGCGGGAAGACGCCCATGAACAGCGCCGGCAGGATGGCGAAGTACTTGGCCACGTCGTTCGCGATGGAGAACGTCGTCAGCGTGCCGCGCGTCATCAGCAACTGCTTGCCCACCTCCACCACCTCCAGGAGCTTGGTGGGGTTGGAGTCCAGGTCCACCATGTTCCCGGCCTCCTTGGCGGCCTGGGTGCCGGTGTTCATCGCCACGCCCACGTCCGCCTGGGCCAGCGCGGGCGCGTCGTTGGTGCCATCGCCCGTCATCGCCACGAGCTTGCCCTTGGCCTGCTCGGCGCGGATGAGCGCGAGCTTCGCCTCCGGGGTCGCCTCCGCCAGGAAGTCGTCCACGCCAGCCTCGCGGGCGATGGCGGCGGCGGTGCGAGGGTTGTCACCGGTGATCATCACCGTGCGGATGCCCATGGCGCGGAAGCGGTCGAAGCGCTCCTTGATGCCGCCCTTCACCACGTCCTTCAGGTGGATGATGCCCAGCACCCGGGCCCCATCCGCCACCGCCAGCGGCGTGCCGCCCGCGTCACCGATGCGGCCGGCTGCCTGGGCCAGCTCCTCCGGCACGGTGCCACCCAACTCCTGCGCATGGCGCACGATGGCCTCCACCGCGCCCTTGCGGATGCTGCGGGGGTGCGGATCCACCAGGTCGCAGCCGCTCATGCGCGTCTGCGCGGTGAAGGGCACGAAGGAGGCCTGATGCGCACGCAGCTCGCGCGGACGCATCTTGTAGGTGTCCTTCACCAGGGTGACGACGGAGCGTCCCTCGGGGGTTTCATCCGCGAGGCTCGCGAGCTGCGCGGCCTCCGCCAGCTCCTCCACGCGCACGCCTGGCATCGGGAGCAGCTCCGTGGCCATGCGGTTGCCCAGCGTGATGGTGCCCGTCTTGTCGAGCAGCAGCGTGTCCACGTCCCCGGCCGCCTCCACCGCGCGGCCACTGAGCGCGAGCACGTTCTTGCGCAAGAGCCGGTCCATGCCCGCGATGCCAATGGCGCTCAGGAGCCCGCCGATGGTCGTGGGGATGAGGCACACCAGCAGCGCCACCACCGCGGTGCCGGACAGGGGCACGCCGGAGTAGAGCGCCAGCGGCACCAGCGTCACGCACGCCAGCAGGAACACCAGCGTGAGGCCCACCAGGAGGATGTGCAGGGCAATCTCATTGGGCGTCTTCTTGCGCGCCGCGCCCTCCACCAGACCAATCATCCGATCGAGGAACGACTCGCCAGGGTCCACGCTGATGCGGACGACGATGCGATCGGACAGCACCTTGGTGCCGCCCGTCACGGCGGAGCGGTCGCCGCCGGACTCACGGATGACGGGGGCGGACTCACCGGTGACGGCGGACTCGTCCACGCTGGCGATACCCTCCACCACCTCGCCGTCGCCGGGGATGACGTCGCCCGCCTCGCACACCACGCGGTCGCCCTTGCGCAGGGAGGGGGCGGTGACGCGCTCCTCCTGATTGTTGTCATTGAGCCGGCGGGCCTGGGTGTCCTGGCGCATGCGGCGCAGGGCGCTCGCCTGGGCCTTGCCGCGTCCCTCCGCCACGGCTTCAGCGAAGTTGGCGAAGAGGACGGTGAACCACAGCCACAGCATCACCGACACGGTGAACCACAGCGGGGCGCCGTCGCCCCGGGGGGACACCAGGTCCTTGAAGACAAACACGGTGGTGAGGAGGCTGCCGGCCCACACCACGAACATCACCGGGTTGCGGGCCACGTCGCGAGGGTGGAGCTTCTTGAAGCTCTCCCACACGGCGGGCTTGAGCAGCGCCGGGTCCAACAGCGACGCCTGCCTGGAAGCGGGGGCCATGGTCAGTACACCTTTCCGGCCGCGCCGAGGAAGTGCTCGACGATGGGACCGAGTGACAGCGCGGGGAAGAACGTCAGCGCGCCCACGATGAGGACGACGCTCACGAGCAGGCCCGTGAAGAGGACGCCTTCGGTGGGGAAGGTGCCGGGCCCGGGGGCCACCACCTTCTTGCCCACGAGCGAGCCCGCGAGCGCCATCACCGGCACCATCATCAGGAAGCGGCCCGCGAGCATCGACACGCCCAGGCCGATGTTCCAGAAGGGCGTGTTGGCATTGAGGCCGGCGAAGGCGCTCCCGTTGTTGGCGACGCCGCTGGTGAACGCGTAGAGGATTTCAGACAGGCCGTGGGGCCCGGCGTTGTTGAGCGAGGACGTGCCCTGTGGAAGCACCACGCCCACCGCGGACAGCCCCAGGATGGCCAGCGGGAAGACGAGCACGTAGAGCATCGCGAGCTTCATCTCGCGCGCTTCAATCTTCTTGCCGAGGAACTCCGGCGTGCGGCCCACCATCAGGCCCGCGATGAAGACCGCGAGCACCGCCATCACGAGGATGCCGTAGAGGCCCGCGCCCACGCCGCCGAAGATGACCTCGCCCAACTGCATGTTGACGAGGGGCACCAGCCCCCCGAGCGCCGTGAAGCTGTCGTGCATGGCATTGACCGCGCCGCACGAAGCGTCGGTGGTGACGGTGGCGAACAGCGTGGAGGCCGCGACACCGAAGCGCGCCTCCTTGCCCTCCAGGTTCCCGTGCTGGAGCACCTGTGCGGAAGCGAGCGCGGGATTGGACTGGGATTCGGCGGCGTAGCTGGCGGCAGCGCCCACGAGGAAGAGGACGGACATGGCCGCGAAGAGGACCCAGCCCTGCTTCGTGTCGCCGGTCATCTTCCCGTAGGTGTGCGTAAGCCCCGCTGGGAGAAGGAAGATGAGCAGCATTTGGAGCAGGTTGGTGAGGGGCGTGGGGTTCTCGAAGGGGTGGGCGCTGTTGGCGTTGAAGAAGCCGCCGCCGTTGGTGCCCAGCATCTTGATGGCCTCCTGAGAAGCCACGGGCCCGAAGGCGAGCGTCTGCTTCACGCCCTCCACGGTGGTGAGCTCGTGGTACGGCGCGAGGTTCTGGAGCACGCCCTGCGAGACGAAGAACAGGGCCGCGACGAAGCTCAGGGGCAGGAGCACGTAGAGCGTGCCGCGCACCAGGTCGACCCAGAAGTTGCCGAGCGTCTTGCGGCCTTCCGGTCCCGGGCGGCGGGTGAGACCACGCGCCAGCGCCAACGCGACGCCCAGGCCCGAGGCGGCGGAGACGAAGTTCTGCCACGTCAGGCCCACCATCTGGGTGGCGTAGCTCATCGTGGATTCACCGGCGTAGGACTGCCAGTTGGTGTTGGCGACGAAGCTGGCGGCGGTGTTGAAGGCGAGCTCCGGGCCGACGGCAGGCAGGCCTCGGGGGTTGAGCGGGAGCACGTGCTGGAGCCGCTGGAGCGCGTAGAGGATGACGACGCCCAGGAGGCTGAAGGCCAGCAGTGCAACGGTGTATTGGACCCACGTCTGTTCGTGTTCGCGGCGCACGCCGCACAGGCGCAACAGGGCGCGTTCGATGGGGCCGAGCACGCGGGGAAGGGGTTGGGTGTCGGCCTCGAAGACGCGGAAGAGCCAGGCGCCGACGGGCTTCGTCAGCGCGAGGACGAGCACGAAGAACAGGAGGGTTTGAAGCCAGCCGGTGACGGTCATCAGAAGCGCTCCGGCCGGAGCAGGGCGTAGACGAGATAGACGGACAGCAGGACCGCGAGCGCGGCTCCAGCGACGTATTCGAAGGTCATGACGGGGTGTGCCTCACAGGCGCTCGCAGCCATGGGCATAGGCCCATGTGAGCGCGAAGAATCCGACGGTCACCAGCACGAGGACGAGGTCCATGGTCGAGCTCCGTTCGGAAGGTCAGAAGTAGGCGACGGCCCCGACGACGAGCAGGGTCTGGTCGGGGCGGCGTCGCGGGAGGCCGTTCGCATCGGTGTCGTGGCTGTCGAAGACAGCCTGGGTCGACCGGTCGTGGCGGGCCTCGGCCTTGAGGGTGAGTTGTTCTGTCGGCTTCAGTTCGAGTGTGAGCGTGCCCTCGGCCAGTGTCTGCGCGGTGCCACTCAAGAGGCCGTCACGGTCGCGGTACACCTCCGCGCGAGCGGTCACTGCAACGGGCCGGGCGACTTGCACCCGCACGTTCGCGCCAGCCGCGTACCAGAGGGCGGCGTCCTCGCCGGGACGCGCCTGCCTGCCGGCATCCACGGTGGCGGCGACGCTCACGGCATCGGTGACCTTGAGGGTGAAGACGGTGTCGACGAAGAGACGCAGGGCCTCCGCGGCACCGGTGCCCTCGTTGCCGACGAAGGTGTTGACGGTGGCGGACAGGCGGTCGCCGGAGTAGGCGACCTGGGCGCCCAGGGCCTTGCCGGAGTTGTTGTCACCAATGGTCTGCCAGCCGTTGATGAGGTGGAGCTGGGCGCTCCAGCGCTCATCGAAGCGCCAGGTGCCCTTCAGGCCCGTCTGGTAGTAGGGCGAGAACTCGCCCATCCACGAGCGCGTATAGGTCCAGTTGAGCTGGGATTGGAACGACTCCAGGCCGATGTGACTAGGGAAGATGCCGACTTCCAGCGTGAGGGGGCCTTCGGCGAAGGACAGCGAGGCCTGCTGCACATAGCGCCAGACGTCGGGGCCGGTGGCATCGCCTTCGGGTTCGGCGCGGTGGAGGACATCCATGCCGGTCCCGAAGCCGAGCAGCACGCGCGCGCCCACGGGCTCTGGAGCAAGGCTCACGCCGAGCGAGGCCAGATTGACGGTGGCTTCGTTGTGCCGCCGAGCCGTGGTGCCCGTGCCCGGCAGGAAGCTGACGGTGCTGGCAGGGCGGTTGAAGTCGTAGCCGTAGTAGGCGTCCACGCCGCCCTCCACCTGGAGGCGGGACAGGATGGAGGGCTCCGCCTGGGCCAGGAGGAGGTGAGGCAACAGGGAGATGAGTTCGGAGAGGGGCATGATGAGTACCGCCCCATCCCTTGAGCATCCGGCGTGCCCTCATCGAGCGCGGTCGGCTCCAGACATTCCAGGGGGTTGTGGGTGAGGGCCCCGGGCCCGGGTTGCAAGGTGCACGAACCGGCCTCCGCGCGCCCTGCGAGGTGAAAGGTCCCAGCGGCGAGCGGACAAGCCCGGGGCCTTCGGCCAGGGAGCGGTGCCCTTTGCGCCACTCACCCGCGTCGTCAGCGCGTGCTGGCATACTTCTGAATGGGCCACCCCTGCCCCGTAGCTCCCCACCTTGGTGGAAAGGCTGTGGTCATGCGTTCCCGCGCTTGCATCGGACTCCTACTTTTTCTCTCCGCCTGCGCTACGTCAGCACCGCCTCCCAGCTCGCGGGGAACTCGGAGCCCAAGACTCGCCAACCTCCAGCGAGCGGCGGCGCTGCCCTGGAGGGAGGGTGGGCAGTGCGTTGTCCGCGAGGCTTCCCAGCCCTGGCCGGTGCTGATTGAGCGGTGCTATCAGGCCCTCGACCATGACCGGATCGAGTTCCACGACACTGCGGGCAGATGCGCGGTCGCCTCCGCTGGCGCTGGTGCCATGGGAGTCGGGCTCTGCGTTCTGGTGGCTCCTGAGATCGTAGTGGGAGCCGTGATCGTCCTTGGCGTGGTGGTGGTCGCCGTCGCCATCAAGGAAGAGCTGGATGCATATGAGCTACGCCATCTCTATCCCGAGGAAGCAGGGACCGCGCGAGGGACGAAGGTGTCACCCCAGGAAGCTGAAGCGCAACGCAAGCCCAAGCCCAAGCCGGAGCCGGCAGGGCAGGACTGGCCACCCCCGGTGCCGCCTGTGCCAGGGGACCGGACGCGCCGCGCCAGTTGCGAGCCTGTTCCAGTGCGACACCTGGGCGGCAATGATCCACACAACGCATGTGCTGACAAGATTCCGGGTAATAGCTTCCCTGGCTGGGATGTGCTCGTCAATGGGAAGAACTTTGACGGACTGGTGCTCGCGACGCGAACTCTGTGGGAGGTCAAGACCGACAACTTTGACACGTACCCGGCCGACCTTCGCAGAATTGTACTCGACGACCAAGTACCGAAGATGCAGGGCGAGCGCGAACTCGCAAGGGCCTGCGGATTCGACTTCAAGGTCGCCGTGCGCAGTGCCGCGCACAAGGCTGCCTTGCTTAAACAAGACAGCACCCTCAGAGTTGTCGTCATGGATTGGTGTTGAAATGACAGTTCCACCAGAGTCCCTGAGTCTCATAGCCTACGCTCCCGCGCAAAACAGGAGCGATAGTCGCCCGTTGGCCATTGTTCATGGAATGGAACGCACGTTCCCCGGCTTGCGATTGGAGTGGACAATCTCCGACGCGGGGCAGCTTGTCCCATTGCCGCAACGTGATGAGTGGGTGGCCAAGGGGAGAAGAGACGGGCCGGGAATTCCGCTCATCTGTGATGGCGGCAATGCGAGCGGTCGCGTGACGCTCTCCGGATGGGAACGGCCAGCGGGAAGCTCTCCCGGTAGTCTCGGGCTGTTTGAAGTCCATGCGGATATGCCATGGAACGCAACCGGCATCGCGGCGGCTGCCGCGGTGTTGGAGACCCTAGGGGACTGCGCTCGCGCATTCTGGGGGCACGTGAATCCGGAGGGAATCGCCGTGACAGTGGCGGAGCAGTTTCGCCACCCAGGGGATGATCCGCATCTCCCACCGAAAGGGCTGCCCTCGCTCAAACTCCCATGGGAACTCCCCGCGCCTGAACTTCCGCATTACCTCGCGTGGCTCAACTACTGGTCTGCCGCTGCCGCAAGGGCTATCGGCTTCCCGGACCCTGCGCGCGATGAGGATCTGCTCACGAGGGCGCGGCGCACGGCATCAGGCGGCTGGGTCGTGCGGCTCACCGACACGCCGCTTGACCTGGACGACCCCGCCCACCTGGACACTCTCAAACGCGCCTACGAGCGCTTTCCGGAGATCGGCGGACGCGCAGCGCCTTGACCTCAATCAAGGGGCATGGGCAGGGCAATCACATGATGAGTCACTGAAACCAAAGTGTCCCAGCGTCACGCCGGGCGCTACCCGCTGTTCGACGCGTGGCACGAGACGTTCCCCGAGACGAAGCCCATCGCTCCTTGGTTTGAAGCGTTCCTGGAGAAGGCGCTGCGCAGCGGCAGCCGTTCGTTCTGGTTGAGCAGCGCCCCTCCTGAGGGGTGAGCGGCCAACCCACGTTCATCCGCATTCTTGATGAACGGATCAACGTCCGCTCAAGGCTGGCTGGACACGGACTCGTCGCAGTCCGAACCGGTGCACCTGCCGGAGCAGACGACCTGTCCGGGATACGATTCCAGGATGGCGCACTCGGTGCCCCCGCCGCAGGAGACGAGCTCCGTGCAGACCGTCTCGCCCTTCAAGCAGCGCGCCTGGGTGTTCCCGTCCAGCTTGATGGCGAAGCAGCTGAGCCCCTGGGTGCACTGGGGGAGGCCCCCTCCGCACTCCTGCGCCAGGTCCAGCGACTGCCCATCCCGCAGGGCCAGTCGCCCCTGCTTGCCTCCTGCGTCATCCGATCCACAGGCCGCGAGGGTCATGACCGTCAGGCAACATCCCAGCATTCGCATCCAGCGCATCGAGGCTCCTTCATCCGAAGAGTGACCGCGCACGGCACAGAGCAAGGGGCGGACCAGCAGCGCCTTCGCAGGGATTCCGCAGCCTTGCCGCGTGGAGAAGGCAACGGGCATCCCAGAAATCTGATGGGGGCACGGATCCCTACCGGAACTCATCCACGATGTAGACCCCGGCACGCGGCGCATCGAGGATCGCGGTTCCCGGCTTGGACTCCGGCCGCTTGCGAAACTGGCCAAATCCGAGCCTCGCCACCGCGCAGATGGGCACCCTGTCCCCTCCACTCAGGAACTGGGCCCAGTAGTAGCGGATCACCGGTTGATCTCCGCCCGTCCATACGCGTCCATAGAGGCGAAGCGGTGCTTCCAGTGTCCCGATATCCTGATCCAATATGCTTTCGATGGGCCCCTCATGGAGTGTGATCTGCTCCGCGCTGGTCTGGTTCGCGTCGAGCTGGATCCAAGCGGACTCTCCCACGTAGAGGCGCAAGTACCGCATGACCTCCAGCGCCTTCTCCGGACACTTCTCCGACATGGGTATGCCATCCGCATGAAGACGGACGTCGCCCGGCATCGGCGTCGTCGCACAGCCCAGCGGTAGAACCAGCAGGCCCAGGCAACCCACGAGCGTGTATCGGCGAAGAGTCATGGGGCCGTTCCTACTTCCCGATCAAAGCCGGGTCCAACTGAACAATGGCCTGCAGCAACCCGTCCTGCCGGTACAACTCCAGCCGCAGGGAGGTCAACACCCCGCCCTCCAGGAACGCGCTTCCATCCACGACGAGTCCAATCACGCCGGACATTCCAGGCTCGATCGCCGCGGCCGAGGAACGGATCGCGAGCCCCCGTTCCCTCGAATCCGAAACCCCCACGAGACGGACGGACTTCACGCTCCAGGAGCGCACCGCATGGAGGTTCTTCACCCGGAACACGACCGCGGCCTTCCCCTTGCCGCGAAACACTGTGCCCTCCAATGCCGCGCCGTCATCCTTACCAGCGAAACGCTGGACGCCCTTGAAGGGCGTCTGGGCCGCAGCCTCCGCTGACAGCAGCGCCGCCAATGCATGGTCCTCGGAGACTTCTTCCCGGTGGAGGCGGTCGTTCTCCGCACGAAGGGTCTTGTTCTCCTTCTCCGCATCCCCCAACGCCGAAGCCATCGCATCTGGACGCTCACGGTCGCTGAAGAGATTGACCTGTTGGTCGGCATCCCCGCTCCCTCCCAGACCTGGGGGTCGGAGCAGGAAGGAGACCTCACGCTCTCCTGGCAGGGTCACCACCAGGGAAAAGGCTTCGACGGAATCCAGATCGCGCCGAGGCTGCAGGACCACCGTGCGTCCCACGATCCCCACCGCATCGAACCTCCCAGCACCGTCCAGCAACCGCGCCCGGACCGGCGCGACGCCCTGCTCGAAGCGCAGAACCGTCACGACCTGCGCCTTCACGTAGACTCGTGGAGGCGCGGCATCCGGCTTCGCGGGAAGAATGAGCGTTCGGATGGCAGGCGAATCGCATTCATGCGCCATCGCGGCGCCAGCGTGCAGCGTCACCAGCAACGCCCACTTCGTGGGTAGGGCCTTCCACATAGGACCTGGACCATAGCCAGGACCACGCCCCCGCGCCTACTCCGGCACGAACCCCTCCCCTTCACGCCGGAACACCGAACCCGCGGGCGCGTCCAGGATGGCATCCAGTTCCTTGCACCGCGCGAGCAGCGAGCGCAGCGACACCACCACCAGGTTGGACGCCTCGTCCATATAGGCCTCGTCCTCCACGCCCGAGGAGAACGCCCAGCCACTGTCCTGCGCCGAATGCGGCTTCATCCGCTCCGCGAACCGGATGGGCTCACCGTCATCCAGGATGGCCC
Organism: Corallococcus sp. bb12-1; assembly: GCF_026626765.1. Taxonomy (NCBI): domain Bacteria; kingdom Pseudomonadati; phylum Myxococcota; class Myxococcia; order Myxococcales; family Myxococcaceae; genus Corallococcus; species Corallococcus sp. bb12-1. The sequence continues at coordinate 1,241,944 of NZ_JAPNJZ010000001.1, forward strand.
GCGTGACGATGGCCGCGCGCTACCGCAGCTGAAGCCTGCGCATCAACCGCTGCCGCTCCTGCGTCCCCAGCTCCACCCGGATCCGCACCGTACGCCCCTCCGCGTCGAAGTGGCGGCTCACCGGGAAGAGGCCATCCCCCCAGCGATTCCCACACTCCACCGCTCGTGCGCCGTCGAGCACCAGCGAGCCCGTGTCCTCCTCGCGCTCCCGCAGCTGCGCGTTCAGCCGCTCCAGGTTGCAGTGCGGCCGGTAGTCCACCCCCACCGCGAGCGAGTCCTTCTCGATGCGCTCCTGAAGCGGCGTCGCCTTCTCCCCCACCTGCTCCACTGGCAGGTCCTTCCAGCCGAAGGTGCCGCGTCCCAGGTCGCTCGCGCCCAGCTCCTTCGCCAGCGCCGGTGATGCGCAGGTCGTGCGCCACCGGGTCCTTCTTCCGAGGCGACGCCGGCTCCGCGTCATGCCGCCAGAAGCGCCCCAGGCCCGGGTCCAGGATGAGCAACTGGCCCTCGGGCAGGTCCACCTCTCCCAGCACCACGGCGGCGGGTGTCTTCGCGGACTTCGTCATGGACGCGACTCTACCCGCCCGGTCCACGGCCCCCTGGCTTCACCGTGCCCGCCCACCCCTCAAGCCCTGCGATTCCAAAAAGAAATGATACCCATCACGTTTCCTTTTCGTCACGGAATGGGGGTTTCACAATGTCCGAGGAGATTGACCGTTCAGACATGGAGTACGCCGTCTTCGCAGTCCGTCATCAGCCCATCCTGCTCGTCGTCGCCCGAAACCTTTGCGGTCGCAATGCCAGTGATTGCGAGGGCCTCGTCCACGACGTGCTGCTCCGGGCCCTGCTGAAGTGGGACATGCTCCAGTCGTGGTCGGAGCCGGAACGCCGCGCCTGGCTGGTGCGGTCGCTGCACACCGTCTTCATGGACCAGTGCCGCCGCCAGAAGCCGGAGGCCTCCGCGGGCATCACCCTGGACAACGTGCACAAGCTCTTCGAGGAGCCGGACGCGCCGGCCCCGGAGCTGTGGGAGCGCCTCTCCGAGACGGAGCTGCGCGAGGCCATCACCGCGCTGCCCTACACCCTGCGCAGGACCTTCGAGATGCACTCCGAAGGACTGCGCCACGCGGAGATCGGCCGCCTGCTCGGAGCGCCGGAGGCCACGGTGGGCACCTGGCTCTTCCACGCCCGCATCCGCCTGCGCGAACACCTGCGCGACCTGGCCGAACGCCGCCGCAAGCAGTCGAGCGGGTGAGCCTCCAACGACCCACCGTGCCCTGACGACAGACGGCCTATGCTCCCGCGCATGTCGCATCCCTACAGCGTGAGGGCCGTCCAGTCCCGCTCGGAGCTCGAACAGGTCCTGGCCCTGCAACGCAAGAACCTGAAGCAGGACCTGTCGCCGGAGGAGATGCGCTCCCAGGGCTTCGTCACCGTGGCGCATGACCTCCCCACGCTGGAGGCCATGCACGCGCTGGCGCCGAGCATCATCGCCCTGCACGGCTCCGAGGTCGTGGCCTATGCGCTGGTGATGCCCCGGGAGTGCCGGAAGCTCGTCCCCGTCCTGGAGCCGATGTTCGCGCTCCTCGGACGGATCGACTTCCGGGGGCGGCCCCTGGAGGAACAACGCTTCTACGTGATGGGGCAGATCTGCATCGACAAGGCCCACCGGGGGATGGGCCTCTTCGATGCGCTCTACCACCAGCACCGCGAACAGCTCCGGGACCGGTTCGACTGCGTCGTCACCGAGGTCTCCGTGCACAACACCCGCTCACTGCGCGCCCATGAGCGGGTCGGCTTCCAGACCGTCCACACCTACCCGGATGTCACCGACACCTGGGCGGTGGTGCTCTGGGACTGGGCCGAGCCCACCGGACGGGTCGCCATCCACTTGCGGTGAAGGCCCGACAGCTTGAGGGCCAGCTCCGGGCCACTCACGCTCTTGGGGATGTAGCCGTCCGCGCCCGCCGTCCGCATCAGCTCGCGCAGCTTCGACTCGTCCATGGACGAGTACAGGATGAACAACGTCTCCGGCCCCGCGAACTGGCGCACCACGCCCAGGATGCGGTCGCCGCTCAGCGCCGGGATGTTCACGTCCAGCAGCACGATGTCCGGCTGGTGCACCCGGATGAGGTTCGCCACGCCCAACGCCGCGCGCGTCGTCGTGACCTCGAAGCCGTAACGCGTGATGGAGCGCTCCACCAGCTCGAGGACGAGCGGGTCGTCATCCACCACCAAGGCCTTCAACTTGCCGTCCGCCATGCTCGTTTCCTGCCTTCCAACGCTCTGCCGAGGGGGGGGGGAAATGCCTGAAACACGTGCCTTCCAGGCACTTTGTGATTCTACACAATAACTGTATCCCTGCAATTACCCGAGACTCAGGGTTTGCGGGGAGTGACACAGGGAGTGACGAAGATGGGCACGATTCCCTGACCGTCCAGGGGGTGGGAGGTCAGCCTGCATCGGTCAACTCGGGGGGTTGCTCCGCCGCCCGACACACGGTCCGGACGCGGGGATGAGGGCGGGTAACCCTGGAGATGGCTAAAGAGGCATCCTGCCCATGGACCCCACTGCCCCCGAGTCCCCTGCCCCTCCGGACGACTTCGCCCTACTGGTCGCGGTCCTGCCCCCCGCGCTCCAGGAGGCGGTGCGGCGGCTGCCGGAGGCGGAGCTGTTGGAGGTGGTGATGGACCTGGGGCGCCCCCCCGAGGCCCGGCTCGTGGGCGGGGTGGCGCGCCTCTCCGACGTGGCCGTGGACGCGGACGCGTTGCAGGCGGTGCTGTCGCGGGTGGGGGAGCCGGGTGGGGACAACCGCGCCGGCATCGAGCGGACGCTGCACCGCGTGTCGGCGATCCGCAACCGGCAGGGCCGCGTGGTGGGGCTCACGCTGCGCGTGGGCCGCGCCATCGTGGGCACCATCGACATGCTTCGCGACCTGGTGGATTCGGGGAAGAACCTGCTGCTGCTGGGGCGGCCGGGCGTGGGCAAGACGACGAAGCTGCGCGAGGTGGCGCGCGTGCTCGCGGACGCGCTGGGCAAGCGCGTGATGGTGGTGGACACGTCCAACGAGATTGGCGGCGACGGGGACATCCCGCATCCGGGCATCGGGGGTGCGCGGCGCATGCAGGTGAGCCGTCCGGACCGCCAGCACGACGTGATGATCGAGGCGGTGGAGAACCACATGCCCGAAGCCATCGTGGTGGATGAGATTGGCACCTCCGCGGAGGCCGCCGCCGCGCGCACCATCGCCGAACGGGGCGTGCAGTTGGTGGCGACCGCGCACGGCAACACGCTGGAGAACCTGGTGCTGAACCCCACGCTCTCCGACCTCGTGGGCGGCGTGCACACCGTCACCCTGAGCGACGAGGAGGCGCGGCGGCGGCGCACCCAGAAGACGGTGACCGAGCGCAAGGGGACGCCCACCTTCGACATCGTGGTGGAGATGGTGAACCGCGAGGAGGTGCGCGTGCACCGCGACACCGGCGCCGCCGTGGACCGGCTGCTCGCGGGCACGGAGGTCGGGGGCGAGCGCCGCCGGCAGCAGGGGGACACGGTGCTCGTGGAGGCGACACCCGAGGTCGTGGAGGCCACGGCTCCGGGTGGGCATGTGCCGCCGGGCACGCCGGCCCTGGGCGCCCCCCGGGCCGGGCCGCTTCGCATCGCGGTGCACGCGGTGAGCCGCGAGCTGCTGGAGCGCGTGCTGCGCGACCTGCCCGTGGAGGCCGTGGTGGTGGGCCGTCCGGAGAACGCCGAGCTGGTGCTCACGGCGCGCAGCCGCGCCAACTCTCCGCGCCTGCGCCGGGCCGCGGAACGAGGAGGGGCGCGCGTGCTGGTCATCAAGCGCAACAGCGCCACGGAGATGCGCCGGGCGCTCCGCTCCGAGCTCAACCTCCTGGACGGGGTGGATCCGGAAGAGGTCCGCGCCGCCGTCGCCGATGCGCAGGACGCCATCCGGCGCGTGCTCGCGGAGGGGCAGCCCGTCGCGCTGGCGCCCCGCCCTTCCCGGCTGCGGCGGGTGCAGCACACGCTCGTCATCCGGAACCGGCTGGAGGCGGTGAGCCTGGGCAGTGAACCCAAGCGCCACCTGGTCATCTACCCGGCGGGCGCGGGCGTTGCGGAGACCTCCGAACCGGAGCCCGAGCTCGGGGATGAGGAGCTTCCGGAGGATGACGCGGAGGCGGGGACCGAGGCACCGCACGAAGAGGAGGAGGGTTCCGAGCCCTGAGGCACGGGGCCACTCCACGCGCCGTGCGCATCGAAGCGCTCCCAGTAGGACCGAGGTCGGCATGCGCCCGTGGCCGAAACGTGGAGGCCGGGGTCATGCGCTTCGTGAGCCCTCCATCGGGGAGTGCTCGATGACGCGGCATGCCCCCTCCCCATGTCGGACAGGCCCTGACGGCCCCGCCCGTGAGTGCGCAGCGCACTGCACACGCCCGGTGGGGTCAGGGCTGCCCTTTCCCTTTGGATTCGCGGGGTTGGGTGGAGGCACGACCGTTGCTGAGTGTCCGGGCACGGTCCGCCGCCGGGAAGCGGCGGGACCCCACACTTCACTGGAGACATTCATGCGTCGCGCCACCTGCATCGCCGCCCTCACCGTCCTCGCCACCGCCTGTGGAGACAACACGCTCACCCAGGGGGAGATCAACGATGCGACGGCGCGCGTGGAGCGCATTGCGGCCTCGGCCCATCTGGTGCGCGGTGCGCTGGAGGTGCTGGGCCTCATGCCCGTGTACACGTGCGGTGAGCCCCGGCGCTCGTTCGTGAGCCACGCCGCGGAAGGACTGTCCGCCAGGGTGTCGTGCGCGACGGCCACCGTGACCGTGGTGGACGACGTCACCGACGCCGTGGTGCTGAAGTTCGCGGACGGCGGCTGTTCGGTGCACGGCCTGCGCTTCACCGGCCAGGCCGTCCTGGAGTACCGGGGCGGCGAGGACCTGATGGAGATGCACGCGGACCTGCGCGGCATGACGGTGGACGGCCAGCCGCTCCAGGCGAAGGTGGGCTACGGCACCTGCGGCGATGAGACGCGTCTGTTCTCGGAGGTGGAGGGTGACGTGCCGGGCCGGCAGGGCTACACCTTCCATGCGAACAATCGCGTGAGCATGCGCGACGGCGTGCCCCTCATCGGTGGAACGTCGCTCATCTTCGACGGTCCGGGCGAGGTGACGGGGCCCGAGGGCACCGACCGCTTCACCCTCACCTCGCTGGAGTACGAGGTGGGCAACTACCTTCCCAAGCAAGGCACCGCCCTGCTGGAGACGGCGGATGGGCACAGCCTCAAGATCGCCTTCCAGCCCGTGCTCTGGCGCGTGGGCAAGGCGGAGATCACCGTGGACGACAAGGAGCCCGTGACGGTGCCTGTGATCCGCTGATTCCCCGCACGGCCCCTTCCGCGCCAGCGCTCCTGGCGCGGGCGCTCACTCCTGGAACGACTGGGTGAGCTTCGCGATGGCCCCCGGCAGGCCGCGCACGCGCAGCCGGCTGCCGACCTCGTCGTAGGCCTGGGACACCACCGTGGTGTGTTCGTACACCTCGCTGATGCGTCCCTGCCGGGCGTAGGGAATCACCAGGTCCGCCTCCACCATGGAGGACTCGAAGAAGGCGATGATGTTCTTGCGCAGCATCGCCACGTCGTCCGGTTGATGCGCGGAGAGCATGAGCGCGTCCGGGTGCTTCGCCAGCAGCGCTTCCTTCGCCGCCGCGTCCAGCCGGTCCGCCTTGTTCAACAGCAGCTTGCTCGGCACGGCGTCCGCGCCAATGTCCCGGAGCACCGTGCGGGTGACCTCCAGTTGCGCGGCCCACGTGGGGTCCGACGCATCCACCACGTAGAGCAGCAGCGACGCCTCCAGCGCCTCGTCCAGCGTGGAGCGGAAGGACGCGACCAGGTCGTGCGGCAGCTTCTGGATGAAGCCCACCGTGTCGGAAACGAGAACACGCGGACGGGTCTCCGGCTGCATCGCGCGCACCGTGGTGTCGAGCGTCGCGAAGAGCTGGTCGGCGACCAGCACCGTGCTGCCCGTCAACGCGCGCATCAGCGAGGACTTGCCCGCGTTCGTGTAGCCGACGAGCGCCACCCGCAACTGGTCTCTTCGTGCGTAGCGGCGGTGGTCCTGGTCCTTCTGGATGGCCGCCAGTCCCTCGCGCAGCTCCGCCAGCCGGTCGCGGATCTTGCGGCGGTCCAGCTCCACCGCCGAGTCACCCGAGCCACGGCCCTGCTGCCGCTCGCGGCCTCCGGAGGACTCACGCAGCCGAGGGGCCAGGTAGTTGAGCCGGGCGATCTCCACCTGCATCCGCGCTTCGTGGCTCTTCGCGTGCCGGTGGAAGATGTCGACAATCACGCCCGCGCGGTCCAGCACCGTCGCCCCGGTGGCCTTCTCCAGGTTGCGCAGCTGGCCCGGGGACAGCTCGTGGTCCACGACCACCACGGTGGGCCGGGGCTCCGCCTTGTCGTCCTCCTCCGAGGGCGGGGGCAATGCGGCCTCCTCCGGCTCCACGTCGTCGGCGTCCTCTTCGACGACCTCGTCCTCGGGGTCGGGCTCCGTGTTGGCGGCGGCCTCCCACTTCTCGCGGGCCTTCGTCGTCCGGTCCTGCGCCCCGGACGCAATCACGCCCGTGCCCCCGGTGAGGGCGGCCAGCTCCTTGAGCTTGCCCGTCCCCAGCACCGTGCCCGTGGCCAGCCGCTCCCGCTTCTGGGACACGGTCGCCACCGAGTCGTACCCCAGCGTGTGCACCAACCGGCGCAGCTCCGCGAAGTCCGCGGCGTGCTCTTCGTCCGAGACGCCCGGAAGCTGGACACCGACGAGGACGGCACGCGGACGTTCAGGGAGGGTGGATATCGCCATGCGGATGCTCGTAACACGTCGGGCCGTCCCGTGATGGGGCGAGTCCACACAACCCGACACTCCCCGGGCCCGGGCGATGCCTTGCCTGGATGGGGAGGGGGCAGGAATGCCGAGGGGGCGGGACTCCGGGCAGGGTAGGCTCCCGCGTCCTCGCGCCACCCCAAGGCTCCCCTCCCATGACATTCGCTTCGCTCGGCCTGTCGGACGCGCTCACCCGCGCCGTGGCCGAACTCGGATACGACGAACCCACGCCGGTGCAGCGCGAGACCATCCCCGTGGTGCTGCGTGGCGGCGACGTCTGGGCTTCGGCGAAGACGGGCTCCGGGAAGACCGCCGCGTTCCTGCTCCCCATCCTGGAGGCCCTGAGGGCGCGTCCCGGAGGGTCGGTCCGGCCGGTGCGGGCCTTCATCCTGGTGCCCACGCGGGAGCTGGCCGCGCAGATCGTCGAATCCGTCCAGCAGTACGGCCGCTATTTGAAGAAGCCGCTGAAGACCTGCCTCGCGGTCGGCGGCGTCTCCGCGAACCCGCAGATGATGGCGCTCCGGGGCGGCGCGGACGTCGTCGTGGCCACGCCCGGCCGCGCGCTGGACCTGGCGGCGCAGAACGCGCTCCGGCTGGGCGAGGTGGAGACGCTGGTACTCGACGAGGCCGACCGGCTGTTCTCGCTGGGCTTCGCCGATGAACTCAACGGCCTGCTCGCGCTGTTGCCCGCGCGCCGTCAGAACCTGCTGTTCTCCGCCACCTTCCCGCCCGCGGTGCGCACGTTCGCGGAGCAGTTGCTGCACGAGCCCACGCGCATCGACGTGGACGACGGGGAGCTGCCCACGACGGAGTTCATCGTCCAGCGGGCCCTCCAGGTGGATGCGCCCCGGCGCACGATGCTGCTGCGGCACCTGCTGGAGACGCATGCGTGGAGCCACGTGCTCACGTTCGTGGCCAGTCGCTACGCGGCGGACCATGTGGCGCTGAAGCTGAACCGCGCCGGCATCGCCGCGACATCGCTGCATGGGGAGCTCAGCCAGGGCGCACGCACGCAGGCGCTCGCGGACTTCAAGGCGAAGCGCGTACGCGTCCTTGTCGCCACGGACGTCGCTGCTCGCGGCCTGGACATCGCGCAGCTGCCGGCGGTGGTGAACTACGACCTGCCCCGTTCGACCGTGGACTACGTGCACCGCATCGGCCGCACGGGGCGCGCGGGCGACAAGGGCGTGGCGATCAGCTTCGTCAGCGCGGACACCGAAGCCCACTTCCGACTCATCGAGAAGCGCCACCAGCTCGACATCGCGCGCGAGCAGGTGCCGGGCTTCGAGCCGACGGAAGAGGCCTCGACGACCGCGCCCCCTCTGGATCCAAACGGCGGCGTGAAGGGCCGGCGCAAGAGCAAGAAGGACAAGCTGCGCGAAGCCGCCGCTGCCGCCGCTGCCGTGCGCCCGCCGAAGCGCAAGCCGTAGCACACGAACTTCACCGCGCCTGGGAAGCCCACGCGGTGAATCAATGACCTGCGCGCAATGGCTCGCGAACCGTTGCGAGCCTCCTGCGCGGCTTCACGGCGCCAGGGCCTCCGGCGCCGTGAGCCCGTCTGCTCAGCCCCAGAGTTCCTGCTCCAGCGTATCCAGCAGGGCCAGGGCAACCTTGGGCGTGGGCAGTCCCGCCTCCGTGACGAGCCCCGCGTCGAGCGGCGCCGCGACCTCTTCGCGCAGCAGCGCCACCGCGCGCCGCTGGGCCTCCCGCAGCGCGTCCCGCTCCTGGGCGGAGAGACGCGGACGGACCCACCGGTCGATGTCCCAGGACAGCCCGGCGTGCCGCGTCTCGTCCTCGGCGATGCGGGCCATGGCCTCGCGCACTCCGGTGTCGCGCGCGTGCAGGGCCTGGTGGTGGGCCACCAGCGCTCCGTACGTCTCCCGCACGCAGCCCTCCACGGCGTTGTCCCGCGCGACCTCCGCGAGCGGACGCTCCGGCAGCTCTGTCACGGTGGGTGACGGCGGAGTGGCACCGAAGCGGCGCGCGAGCCTCCCCGTCACGTCGGCGTGCAGCACCTCGTCCACCGCGCTCGCGAGCGCCGCGGCCTGGAGGTCCGGACCCGCGCCGTGCAGGGCCAATTCCTTGCGCAGCCGCAGGAAGGCATGGATGGACGCTGCCTCCAGGTGCGCGACCTCCGCGAAGTAGCGCCCCAGCGCGTCCGGGCTCTCGCACGCCCCCGCGACCTGGAGCCCTACGGGCCGCCGTCCGACGCCGCAAGCGCCAGTGCCCTTCTCCACGACGTGCTGCTCCAGCTCACGGACCTCACCGGAGGCGGACACCTCCAGCACGTGCTGCGTCACCTGGGTGCCCTCGCCACAGCTGTACCCCCGGGTGCCGATGACGTTGAAGGTGCCCTCCGCGTTCTGCTTCACCGCGCCCCGCTCCAGTTCCCCACAGCTCATCTGATAGCCGGCGGCGAAGGCCACCAGCGTCGCCTCCTGCGCGGTGTCGATGGTGCCCAACAGTCCCTTGAGGGCCTCCAACGTCGAATAGGTCTTCACCTCGTCGCCCCGCGTCGTCGCCAGGAAGTAATCCGCGCAGAGCTGGAAGCAACTGTGATGGAAGCCCTCCTCCGGCAGGGTGGCGGCCAGGGCCTCCTGACACGCCGGGACATCCGAGGCCGTCGCGCACGCCGTCCCGGAGGTGGCCGTGCCGTCGAAGGAGGGCGGCTCCTGGTAGCTCTCGAGCAGGCGCAGTTGGAGGTAGTCCGGCTGCGGGGAGAGGGTCAGGTCGCTGACCGCGGGGACGTTGTCGTCGCAGGCGATGGGCGCATAGCCCTCCAGGTCCACGGCATCGGAGCCGCAGCCCGCCAGCACCAGCGGGGTGGCGAGCGAAGTCCGCAGGGCCCGTGAGAAGAGGTGGCGCAGTCGACGTGCATTCAAGGAACGACTCCCAGGGGATGAGGTGCCCCGGCCGCAGGAGCAATGAGGATGCCACCCTTCCCTCCCCCGGCGCTCCCGTTGGAAAGCGCGCGTCGCCCGCGCGGAAAACCGAGGAGGGATCAGAAACCTGAGGGCGAAGCCGCTAGCGTGTCCGGAATCCCACGAGGCCCCTGCCCCGTGGACCTGGACCGGAGGAACACCCCGTGCGTCGTGATGTCGCCGTGCTGCTGGAGAACGCCCCGTCGAGGCGCCGGGCGCTGTCCGAAGCGGCGTTCGTGTTCCTCGCCGTCCTGGGGCCCTCGTCGGCGGGCCCCGCGGGTCGGGTCGTCCTGGCCGTACTCGCGGTCGTGCTGCTCGCCTGGGGACTGGCCCTGCTGCGCCCCTGGGAGGCCACGCGCGCGGGGGCCTGGCTGGGCGTCCTGGGGCTCCTGGTGGCGCTGGGCGGCACGGGCGCGGGCGCGTGGGTCGCCACCGCCGCGGAGCAGGAGAAGGGCTTCTCCATGTCCATGGCGCCCCTGTGCATCCGTGCCCTGGGGATGATCCTCCTGGTGGCCGTGCTGGTGTGGCGCGACGGCCAGGGGCCCGCGCAGATGGGGCTGGTGCGCGAGGGCTGGGCGAAGGAGCTGCTCCTCGGCGTGCCGGTGCTCGCCGCCACCTACGCGGTGCACATCGCCGCGTCGGTGCCCATGGCGGCCGTCGCCGTGGCGTTGAAGCTGGCCGGCAAGGAGATGCTGGCGCGCAAGGGCATGGCCACCGCGCTCATGGACACCGGCCTGGGCGTGCCCGCCTTCGCGGCCATCATGGTGGTGGTGACGGGCTTCGAGGAGTTCGTCTTCCGAGGCTTCCTCGTGCCCCGCCTGCGCGTAGTGCTGGGCCGCTGGGTGCCCGCGGTGCTGGTCGCGGCCCTGCTCTTCTGCGTGGGCCACTTCTACGAAGGCATCCTCGCCGTCTTCCAGACCTTCGTCATCGGGGCCTGGTTCGGGTTCGTCTTCTGGTTCCGGGGACGGCTCTTGCCCCTGATTGTCGCGCACGCGGCCTTCAACACCATCAGCTTCGCGTTGGTGATGTGGCTGTCGAAGTCAGGCTTCCTGGACAAGCTGCCGCCACTTTGACGGCAGCCCAGGCCCCGGTGGCTACTCCAGCGTCATGTACTCCGGCTGATACACCGACCGGTTCCGCAGCGACGACGGGCCGCCGCTGTTCACGCAGTAGCCCGTCGGGTTGTCACAGCCGCCCTCCGGGTTGCCCCAGTACGCCGTGAGATTCATCCAGGCGAGGGAGCCCGTGTACGTCCCCGCCGACTGCCAGGGAATGGCCACCACGTTGTTCCAGGTGTCCCACGCGAGCCCCGCCCCGGTGTCGTCCGCCAGGAAGTCACCGTTGAAGATGGTTTCGTAGATGTGCCGGGCCGCGTCCGGGTAGAGCCCGTGCGAGCCATTGGCGGAGAAGACCTCCGGATGCCAGCCCGCGAGGAACACGGCCTTGTCGCCGAAGGTGAAGAGCTGCCCGTTCGCGTGCTGGCTCAGGTAGACCTGCGAGGGGCGCCCGTCGACGAAGCGCACGGTGAGGTGTTCCCAGTCGCCCACGTGGTTGCCGAAGGTGGAATAGCCACCCACGCAACCCCAGGGCGAATACCAACCAATGCACACCCGCTTGCCATTGTTGTAGGGATAGAAATTCCAATACAGCACGTCCGTGACGTTCGTCGGCTGGCCGCCCTGGGTGCGCGGGATGACCTGCGCGTAGACGGGCACGGACGTCTGGTTGGGGCGCTGACCGTCCAGGAACTGCGGATCCGTGCAGGAGTCACAGCCCAGCGCCTGGTTCGTCACCAGGTGGCCGTTCTCCTCGTGGACGTTGGCCAGGTGGAACTGCGTGGAGGACGGGAAGTAGGCCTCCTCCGGGTGCAGCCAGACGCGGGGCGCGAACGTGGCCACCGCCTGCGCGTCCACCGGCAGGCCGCGCAGCTCCGGGTTGGACGTGGCGCTCTTGTTGAGGACCCAGTAGCGGCTTCCGCCCGTATCGCCGTGGCTGGGACGGGAGATGAAGGTGGACGCGGGCAGGCCGCGGTGGTCGCGCGCCACCGCCTGCCACACGCCGATGTCGTCGTTCGCGCCGGAGCCCCTGTCGTCCCAGACCCACGCGGGGTTGGCGGGCAGCACGTATTCGCTGCGCACGCAGCGGATGAGGTCCGTGGAGGGCTTGGAGTAGCCCAGCACCGCGACGTGGCCCAGACAGGTGTAGCCGGCCGGCGCGACGGGCTCCCAGAAGGAGGCGTCGTGCGTTCCACCGGAGCCGGAGTCGCTCCAGATCCAGTTGTAGTTGGACGGACGCGCCAGCAGTTCGCCCTCGCCGCGCACCAGGAACGTCGTCGCGGGGGCCTGTCCCCGGTTGGACATGGCGACATCGCCCAGCGAGAAGAAGCCGGGGGACTGGGAGAGGTCCGGGCGCCAGACGGAGATGTCGTTCGTCGCGCCGGTGCCGTGATCATCGTAGATCCAGGCGAAGCGGCTCGTGGGCTTGAGCTCCAGTGACTTCGGATAGCGCAGCGCCACCGTGTCCGCGCTCAAGGTGAACTCCGCGCTCTGCCCCGCCAGCGCGGTCGCCGCGACCAGCTTGTAGCTGCCCGGGGACAACGTGACGGCCAGTCGAGAGTTCGTGCCGCCCCCGCCGTTGTTGTCCTGCGCGAGGATGGTGCCATTCACATCCAGCAGGTACAGCCACGCATCCGCTGCGGACGTCAGCGTGAACGTCACCGCGGAGGCCGCCTGAGCATCGAGCAGGAACACCCGGTTGCCCGGACTCGAGGGACTCTGTCCACCCGAGCCCTGCCACGCGCCGTAGACAGTGTTGGCCTGGGCTGTGTTCGCCAGGAGTGAAGTCGTCGCGAACACGACGAGGGAAAGGAATTGCCTTGGGACCATGGGAACCCGGGGGAATGGGGAGCCCGGGACCATACCCTGAGTGCGGCCTTCACCCCCGAGGGTCGGAGCCGTACTCGAAGCCCTCGTAGTCGAAGGCCCGTTCAATGGCGCTCACGTCCGCCTCGGTGCCCCCACAGCTTCGGACGACGTCACGCCACCGGAGTGACACGTGCTGATGCATCGTGTCGATGATGCGGGTGGCCTCTTCTTTCGACAGTCGGAAGCGTACGCATTCACTCAAGAGGTTGCGGCGATTGGCTCGGCGAGGCTGCGCGCGTCCCACCTCCATCGCCAGATCGCGCTCGGTGCTGGCCTGCGGCGCTGGCGTCAGGTCGTAGGCAGGCGACAGACGCCAATGGGCCCCGGATGCGATGAGCGCATGATTCCTCGGATGGTCGTCGATGTTCGAAACAAGCGCGTTGAACACCATCCGGCGGAACAACTCCCGCAGGACTTCTCCCGGTTCGCTGACCCAGCGTTTCAACTCATCCGCCAACAGGATGTATGACCACGTCTTGCGCTCATTCGGACCCACGCGTGGACTCTCATCGGCGCGGAGCACCGTCAGGGCACTGACCATCCGGTGTCACAGATAGCCGCGCTCCGTTCGTTCCCGCTCTCGCCTCCTCCTCACCTGCTTGGGGGAGCGCCGCGAATGAAAGCGTGGATGCGCCAGACCGAGGCTGCGCTCGCGTCGCCGAGTTCCCCGCTCAGCTCGCTCCCTCGACCTCCACGAGGTTATCGTAGAACGTCGCCCCGCCGCCCATGTCGGTCACCGCCTGCGAAGTCGTGTGGTTCACGTTCCGCCCGTCAGGTGTGAGCGCGCTCAACCAGAGCGACGGAGCGACGACCACCCCCGGTCGCGCCTTCTCCGTCACGACGGCCTCGGCCAGGAACGCACCGCGATCGTTCCGGATACGTACCCTCTGGCCGCTGATGATCGAGCGCGCTGCCGCGTCGATGGGGTGGATCTCCAGGTGCGGGCCCTTCTCGAAGCGCGCCAGCACATTGCTAAACGTGCTGTTCAAGAAGTAATGACCGGGCGGTGAGATCAGCGCCAGCGGATAGCGTGCAAAGAGCTCAGGGCTCGACGCGCTGCTCTCCCGTGGGGGAGTCCATGTCGGCAGCGGGTCATGGCCGTCGCGGGCCATCCTCGCGGAGAAGAGCTCGCACTTGCCGGAGGGCGTCGAGAAGCCTCCTTCGGCGTACGGCGCGAACGGCGTCGGAACATTCAGGCGCACCGATCCCTCGGCTTGAACGCGCTCAAGTGTGATCCCCGCGAGCCATGGGTGCTCGCTCTGCAGCGCCTGCCGTGCCATGGACTCGTCACTGTCCTGGAAGCACGGGTCGCTGAAGCCCATGTGCGCCGCGAGCCTCCGGAAGAGGTCCGTATTCGGGACGGCCTCGCCGAGCGGCGCGATTGCCGCCGCGTTCCACATGACATACAGGTGACCGTAACCGATGTGCATATCCACGTGCTCAAGCTGCGTGGTCGCCGGGAGGAGGAGATCCGCGAAGTTGGCCGTGTCCGTGTGGAACTGGTCGTGAACGACCGTGAAGAGATCCTCGCGCCGGAGCCCGGCCTTTACGCGCTCCAGGTCGGGAGCCACACTGGCTGGATTCGAATTGTAGACAAAGAGGGCCTTGACGGGTGGGTCGGTGACCTCCGTGAGGATCCGCCCGAGTTCGACCATGTTGAGAGTGCGGGTGCCGGGCGGGATCAACTCAAAACGCTGCAACGCGGCATGATTGACCGGGTAGGTTTCGTAGGTCCATAGCTGGACACCGCCAGATGCGGAGCGCCATGCGCCGGTCACCGCTGGCAAGCACGAGATGGCGCGCACCGCCATCCCTCCGCCGGCGTGGCGCTGCATCCCGAAATTCAGGCGGATGGCTGCAGGCTTGCTCGTCGCGTATTCAACCGCGAGGGCCTCGACAGTCGCCGCTGGGATCCCGCAGATGGCCGCGACCCGCTCAGGCGGGTACTCGGCGGCGCGCTCTGCCAACTCGGTCCGGCCCACGCAATATCGGTCCATATAATCCTCGTCGCCCAGGCCGTCACGGAAGATGACGTGCATCATCCCGAGCGCCAGCGCCGCGTCAGTCCCTGGCAGCAGCGCGATATGCTCATCGCACTGCTCTGCGGTCCGCGTCCTCCGTGGATCAATCGCTATCACCCTCGCCCCTCTCTTGCGCGCCGCAGTGACGAACGGCCAGAGGTGGGGATTCGAGGTCAGCGTGTTGGTGCCCCACAGGAGGATCGTGCGCGCTCCTTCGAAGCACTCTGTATCCATGCCCATGGAACTACCCACGCTGTAGGCCATGCCGACCATACCGGCGGAGCCGCAGATCGTGCGATCGAGGAGCGAGGCTCCGAGCTTGTGGAAGAACCGTCGATCCATCGAACTGCCGTGTAGGAGCCCGAGCGTGCCGCTGAACGAGTACGGCAGGATTGCCTGCGCCCCCCACACCGCGATGATCTCCTTGAACCGGTGCGCGATCTCGTCGAGCGCCTCCTTCCAGGAGATCGGCTCGAAGCGCCCCTCACCTTTAGCGCCCACGCGGCGCATCGGGTGGAGCACGCGGCCGGCATGATAGGTACGCTCCAGGTACCGAGAGACCTTCGCGCAGAGGAAGCCCCGAGTCGTCGGATGGTCGGGATTGCCTCGTACCTCGACTGCTCGGCCAGCCTTGACCGTGGTCAGCATGGAACAGGTGTCCGGGCAGTTGTGCGGGCACACGCTCCGCACGACTGTCGCTCCTGGGTCTTCGGTGATTGTGGCGCTCATCCGAAACAATTTACCACACCGTCGTTCGGCACTTTCTCGACAGCCACGTCGCCGCCGACAGGCTGTGGGTGCGGCTCCTTCAGCGCGGATGAGAACAGGACGTGACGGGATGGGGCAGCAGAACGAACCGATGAGAGATAAGGCATTGGCCGGTAACCGCTCGTTGTACCAGCGGAAGAAGTCGCGGCAGAAGCCACGGGCGTCCTCAAGGCAGCCGAGGGCGCGGGGGAAGTCGGGGCGGTACTTCAGCTTTCCCTCGGAGCCTGCTCCCTCGGCTGCCCATGGAGCCTCCGAGGAGAACCTTCAAATGAGGGGACAGCTCAGCCGTGGGCCCCCTGACGACAAACATGTAATTTTCAAGCATTACGCGAATAACCACTTTCAAAGCAACTCATTCACGGGTTGCGAGAAAACCCTGTCGACACATCCTCACCCGTTGTTTCCCCCTCCCCTGGAGCGAGATGCGAAAGCAATTCCTGACACTCACCGTGTTGACGCTGGCGGCCACCAGCGCCCTGGCGGCGGACCGCCTGAATCCGGCGGATCTGCGCCGTGTCACCAAGGCGCGTGAGTCCCTGGTCCCCGCCGTCGCGAAGGAGTTCGGCCCCAAGGCCCGGTTCATCCACCTCTTCGGCCAGGGCCGGGGAATGCTGGCGGGCGTCGTCGCGGAGATTCCGACGGAGCCCCTGGGCACGGACGAGCTGCCGCTGCTGGCCATCGTCCGCTACGACGAAGCCACCGGCGCGGTGCGCGTGGTGGACCGCGAGTTCAAGTACCGCGAAGCCCGCTCGGTGGGGACGGACGTGGCGCTGCTGGAGGGTGACGGCACCCTGCGCATGCGCGACGCCAATGGCCAGGACCGGGTGCTCGCACGAGGCGTGGGCGGGGACCTGTTCCCCACCGCGAAGGGAGACGCGCTCGTCGCCACGCTGCTGATGAGCAGCGAGGGACCGCATGAGACCGCCGTGGGCATCATCGACCTCCAGGGTCGCGTGAAGGTCCTCGCGGACGGCCCTGGCGTGGACGCGACGCCCAGCATCTCCCCGGATGGCAGGACCGTGGTGTTCGTGTCCGGCCGGACCAGCGTGGCGTCGTTCTACGTGACGAACGTGGAGGGCGCGGCAGCCCGGCAGCTCACCAACGTCGGCCTGGAGAACTGGATGCTGTTCGGAGGCCCGCCCAAGGAGTTCGTGCCCCCGCCCGTCTCCACCCACCACATGGAGTGGCTGAACGAGGACGTGCTTCGCTACAACGCTGGCGGCGGTGCGTTCTGGAAGCTCAACGTGCGCACGGGCCATGCGGCTCCGGATGTGGGAGGTGAGCCGTGAAGACCCTGACCCTCGCGCTGGCCTTCGCGCTGCTGGCCTTCCCGGCGGTGTCCTCCGCCCAGACGATGTTCCGCTTTCCCGCCTCACAGCTCGCCGACCAGTGTGGCAACGGCGGCTGCGTGGTGAGCGCCTACAAGGACTATGGCGGCCGGGACTACGCCTGCGGTGGCGTGCGCTACAGCGGCCACACAGGCATCGACTACGCCCTGGTCGGCGGGTTCAGCAAGATGGACTACGGCGTCTGGGCCATGAACGCCGCCCGGGGCTACGTCGAGGCGTCCGTGGATGGCTATTTCGACCGGTGCAACTACTGGGACCAGGCCAACCCCTACGCCGCCTGCGGCCTCTACACGGCCAACTACATCATCATGCGGCACCCGGACAACACGCAGACCAAATACTGGCACCTGAAGGCATACACCCAGCAGTTCGCGCGGGGCACGACCCTCACCTGCGGAAACTGGATCGCCCGGGTGGGTTCGTCCGGCGCCTCCACCGGCCCGCACCTGCACTTCGAGTACTGGGTCCCCGGCTACGGCACGGATGACCCGTACGCGGGTTCCTGCGGAACGCCCTACACGCGTTGGACCGCGCAAGGCGCCTACCGGGGCCTCCCCGGCATCACCTGCCAGTAGACCGCCACTGTCGTCCCCTCGGGAAGCCTTCCCGGGCCCAGCGGGTATACACTGTATACCCGCTGGGCCTGACAGGAGGAACACCGCATGGGCGACCGATGGCTGCTGCGTGGGGCGGAGATCATCACCTGCGACCCCGAACAGGCGGACCTGCCGCGAGGTGACGTCCTGGTGGAGGACGGGCGCATCGTCGCGATGGGTCCTCAGTTGCACGCGGGGGACTGTCGCGTCGTGGACCTGCGCGGGAAGCTGCTCCTGCCGGGCCTCATCGATGCGCACCGGCACACGTGGCAGACGCCGCTGCGCGCCCTGGGCGCGGACTGGACGGTGATGGACTATCTGGCGGCGGTGCGCGTGAAGCTGTCGCCCGCGTTCCAGCCGGAAGACCTGCATGCCGCCAACCTGGCCGGGGCGCTGGAGGCCCTGGACGCGGGCATCACCACGCTCGTGGACTATTCGCACTGCGTGGAGTCACCCGCGCACGCGGACGCCGCGCTCACGGCGCTGGAGGACTCCGGCATCAGGGCCCTCTTCGCCTACGGCTACGCGGCGGGTCCCCAAGAGAGCACCGCGCTGCCGACAGTCGCGAGCCGACTCCAGGACGCCCGACGCCTGCGCTCCACCCGGCTGGCCTCCGACAGCGGGCTCGTCCGCATGGGCATCGCGCTGACGGAGATGCAGGTCCCCTGGGAGCAGAGCCGGGCGGAGCTCCTCTCCGCGCGCGAGCTGGGTGTCCCCATCACCGCCCACTGCTCCGCGTGGCCCGTGTCGGGCCCGAGCGAAGTGCAGCGGATGGCGGCCGAAGGCCTGCTCGGTCCGGACGTGCTCTTCGTCCACTGCACGTGGAGCTCCGACGAAGACCTGCGGCGCATCGCCGACAGCGGCGGGGCCGTCGCGGTGACGCCGGAGACAGAGCTGCAGATGGGCATGGGCTTCCCCGTCACCGGACGCGCGCTGCGCGCGGGGGTCCGGACCACGCTCGGGTGCGACGTCGTCTCCAGCAACGGCGGGGACCTGTTCACCGCGATGCGGCTGGCCCTCCAGGTGGAGCGAGCCAGGGCCCATGAGAAGGACGGGCTGTCCCGGGTCCTCGCGCTCAAGGCCGCGCGCATGCTGCCCATGGTGACGCTCGACGCCGCGGAGGCCCTGGGGCTGGGACGCGTCACGGGCTCGCTGCGGCCGGGGAAGGACGCGGACCTCATCGTCCTCGCCGCCGATGCGCTCAACCTGACGCCGCTCAACCGTCCCCGCGACGCGGTGGTGCTCCAGGCGCATGCGGGCAACGTCGAATCGGTGATGGTGCGCGGACGGTGGGCGAAGTTCCAGGGCGCCCTGGTGGACGTGGACCTGACGACGGTCCGGCGCCGGGTCATCGAAGCCCGCGACGCGGTGCTCGCCCGCGTGGGTGGACCGGACGCGCTCCTGGGCGAACGGGCGGAGCTCTCCGCGCACTGGGACATGGGAAGCGCTGGCGGCACGAAGGACTCGTGACGCGAAGCCAGCCTCAACGTTGGCGACGTGAGGGGCGCTTCCGCGCGGGGACCTGTCGTGCGTCGATGCGCCGCTGGATGCCCTCCAGCATGAAACCCAGGCTGGCCTCGAACTCCCGCTCCACGTCGGTGGCCCGCATGTGCGGCACGCTGTGGGCGAGCCCCGGGTAGTCCCTGGCGGGGAGCGCCTGGGCCGCCGCGAAGAACCGCTCGAACGGAGGGGGCGTCCCCGGAGGCCCCACGTCCCACGGCTCCTGCCGGTGGATGGCCCCCGCCAGCCAGGAGAAGAACGTGTTGTGCAGGGCCCCCGCCTCCTTCCATGGGATGCCGGCGGCATGCAGTTTGCTCACCGTCCGGTCCAGGATGACGAGCGCGGAATGGACAACAGGGCCCTGCTCCAACAGGAACGCCATCAGCCCCCGGTGCGCCAGACCCACGGCGCGCAGACGGCCCGCGAGCTGCCGGAGCCACGCCACCGGGTCCTGTTGCTCCGCAAGCAACACCAGACGTTGCTCCACAGGCAACACCAGACGTTGTTCCACGGACAACACCAGGGGCTGAAGGAGGGCCTCGGCGCACAGGAGCACGAGTGCGTCCCGGTTCGCGACGTGCTTGTAGATGGCCATGGGCGTGACCCGGAGCCGTTCGGCCAGCGCCCGCATGGAGAGCTGTCGAAACCCCTGCTCTCGGACGAGCGCGACGGAGGTCTCCACCACGGTGTCCCGCGACAGCCGCGGCCGACGCCTACGCACGCTTCGGGGACTGCTCTTGCCGGAGGTCATGCGACAGAGCATATCCCGCCCGCCAGAAGAGACTGTGATTCACGAGACAGGTGCAACGCTTCCTCGAAACCAGTATCTGGAGAATTTCCTGCACGCGCTGGATTTGCCTGTCTACACTTCCAGTACGTCAGGCTTTGTGTCAGAACATGGCGTGTCCTGCCCGGGGATGCGTGGGCCATACAGGCCCCGTCCGAGGAGCGGGCGGACACAAGAGGGGAAAACATGTTCAAGAAAAACACGCAGCGCCTGGGGATGGCGTTGATCGCGACGCTCGGATTCGGGTCGTTGATGGGCTGTGGAAGCGCGCCGGAGGCATCCATGCCTTCCGAGCAGACGCCTCCAGGAGAGCTGCGGCACAGCGAGGCCGAACTCTACGTCGCGTCTTCCACCTTGTGGTGGCCGCTGACCATCCCCGTGTGCTGGGAGAACCCGGCCGCCGGCAATGCCACCCAGCGGCAGTGGGTGCGCGACGCGGTGACGCGCACGTGGGAGGCGAACTCGAGTGTGCGCTTCTACGGCTGGGGGACGTGTCCGTTCTCGTCCAGCGGCGTGCGCATCAACATCAGCGACGTGGGCCCGCACGTGAAGGCGCTGGGCAACGGCCTCAACGGCATGGCCCAGGGCATGGTGCTCAACTTCACGTTCGCCAACTGGGGACAGTCGTGCGCCAGCAGACTCAAGTACTGCATCGACGCCATCGCGGTGCATGAGTTCGGTCACGCGCTGGGCTACGCCCACGAGCAGAACCGTCCGGACCGGCCCTCCACCTGCACCGAACCCGCGCAGGGCTCCTCGGGTGACTGGCTCATCGGGCCGTGGGACCTGGGCTCCGTGATGAACTACTGCAACCCGGCCTGGAACGGGGATGGCAACCTGAGCGCCACGGACGTCCAGGGCGCGAAGATCACCTACGGTGTCCCCTGGGAGTCGCTGGGCGGCGGCTTGAGCTCCAGCCCGGCGGCTTCGTCCTGGGGCGCGAACCGGCTGGACGTGTTCGTCCGGGGCCTGGACAACCAGCTCCACCACCAATACTACGCGGGCGCGGGCTGGAGCGGCTGGGGTCTCCTCGGGGGCGGCGCCATCACCTCCGATCCGGCGGCGGTGAGCTGGGGCTACAACCGCATCGACGTGTTCGCGCGCGGCACGGACAACTCCATGCTCCACAGGGCGTGGGATGGCTCCACCTGGAGCCCCTGGTATTCGCAGGGCGGCGCCTTCACCTCCGGCCCGGCCGTGGCGTCCTGGGGCGCGAACCGGCTGGACGTGTTCGGCCGGGGCAACGACAACCAGCTCTACCAGCAGGCCTGGACGGGGACGGGCTGGACGGCGTGGACCGTGATTCCGGGCGTCGTGACGTCGGATCCGGCCGCGGTGAGCTGGGGACCCAACCGCATCGACCTGTTCGCCAAGGGCTCCGACAACTCCATCCTCCACAAGTACTGGACTGGCACGGGCTGGAGCGCCTGGGCTTCGCTGGGCGGCACCTTCACCTCCGCTCCGGCGGCGGTCTCGCGCGGCTTCGACCGTCTGGAGGTGTTCGGCCGGGGCGCGGACAACAGCCTCTGGGTGAACACGTGGGCGGGCTCCGGTTGGAGCGGCTGGCAGTGGCTGGGCGGTGAGATGACCTCCGCGCCGGATGTCGCGAGCTGGGGTCCCGGCCGGCTGGATGTCTTCTATCGCGGCACGGACAACACCCTGCGCCACTCCTGGTTCAACAACGGCTGGTAGTGGCCCACCGTCGCCCGCCCCGGGCTCAGGCCTTGGGCGGGCGCTGTTCGGAGCGGCGCCGGAGCCAGTTGCGCAGGAAGGCCTTCACCTCCGGGTGCTGCGATTGCTTGAAGTGCTCCGGCGGGCCGTACTCCACCACCTGGCCCTCGTGCATCAGGGCCAGGTTGTCCGCGGTGCCGAAGGCGGACGCCACGTCCGGGGTGATGACCAGCGACGTGGCGCCCAGTTGCTGCTTGCCCGTGGTGATGATCTCATTGACGGCCGCCGTGGTGAGCGGATCCAGACCTGCGGTGGGGTCGTCGTAGAGGAGGATTTTCGGCTGGAGGATGGTCGCGCGCGCGAAGCCCACGCGCTTCTGCATGCCGCCGGAGAGCTCTCCCGGAAAGCGCGTGGCCGCGTGCGACAGGCCCACCTTCTCCAGCGTCTGGTTCACCATCTTGGTGATTTCCGGTTCGGGCGTGTTGGTGCGCTCGCGCAGCGGGAACGCCACGTTGTCGAAGACGTTGAGCGAGTCGAAGAGCGCGTTGGCCTGGAAGAGGATGCCCAGCTTGCGGCGCATCTGGTTGAGCGCGGGCTCGTTCATCTTCGCCACCTCCTCCCCCTCCACCAGCACCACGCCCGAGTCAGGCCGGATGAGCCCCATGATGTGCTTCATCAGCACCGTCTTGCCGGAACCGGAGACGCCCATCAGCACGCAGGTCGTGCCCTCCGGCACCACCAGGCTCACGCCCCGGAGCGCCGGCTGGCCGCCGAAGGACTTGTAGAGGTCCTTCACCTCGATGGTCAGCTTCGGCGTCGACTCACGGCTCGTGTCACTCATCGCCCCGGCACCCTAGTGCGCGGCCCCCTGGCATGCGAGGGCCGCCTGCCAGCCCGATGGGCAGGGGCACCGTCAGCGAGGAGCGGCTCCCCAGCCGGTGCTTGATGCCGGGAAGCTCCTCCGGGTCCTCTTCCTGACGGCCCGTCATGAAGGGCTCGCCCGTTTCGTACACCTGGACGGCGCGGCCCCCATTGGCGAGCTGGAGCCGGTCCAGGCCCAGCGACTTCTGGAGGCGGGCCATGGGCGTGTCACTCGTCCCGACCACGACCAGGCACTGGGTGCTCATCTCGGTGAGGAAGACATCCACCTTCTCCGCCCTCAGCAGCTCCGGGATGAGCTGGCCCGCCGTGTGCTCGCGTGGGCCCTGCGCCACCGCCAGAGGCCGCCCACGGTCAGGAAGAGGGCGCAGGCGAGCGCGAGCAGGACCCAGGCAGGTCCAAGGCCCGGGAGGCGCGCGGCGTTCACGTCGGAGGAAGGCACGGGGACCAGCGCCGCGTCCCCCATCACCCCGAGCCCCGCCCAGGCGGCGGCGGGCTGACCGTCCTCCCAGGCCTCGCGCTGGGCGGAGCGCAGGGCCTGGGACACCCCCTGCCCCTCCGCCAGATGTCTGTAATAGCGCTCCAGCAGCCACGCGGCCTCGGCGTCACGCAGGGGCCACAGGCTGGCCACCACCGCGCGGGCGCCGGATTCGAAGAAGGCCCGCGCGAGGCTCAGCACTCCCTCTCCCGCGAGCAGCGCGCCGGACGCCCCCTGGCAACTGGAGAGCACCACCAGCGCGTCCCGCAGTTTCAGCTCCGCGATCTCCCGGGGCTGGAGCAGGCCGTCCTCCTGCGCCGCGCCCGGAGCCAGCACCAGCGCGGAGCGCTCGGGGGCCTCGACGTCGACGACGGCGTGCGCGGCCAGGTGGAGGATGCGCACGTCATCCAACGCCGCGGCCTTGAGGGCCTGCTCGGAGGCCTCCGCTCCCACCAACAGGCGGGGCCTCACGGCAGTGTCCTCCAGGGTGGCCTCCACGGTGTGTCCTTCGCGCCTTGCTTCGGGGAGCGCGCCCAGACTCGCGGTCTCCCCGAATACGCCCCCTCGCGCGGTGGCCACCACCGTCGCGCCCGCCGGCGTGGCGTCGCGGTCCGGATCCGCCAGGACCAGGGCTTCGCCTCCCGGAGGCCGCGCGGACCGCTCCCTCCAGTGGTGCAGCAGGCTCGCGGAGGGCACCAGCGCGAGCTCATGGCGGGCAATCAACGGAGGACCGTCCGCGCGCTCCCTCAACGCGGCGAAGGCCAGGTCATGCAGCGGCCCATCCGGCACGAGCAGCAGGCGGGACACGCGCGGAGGAAGCTCCCGAAGCGCGGGGGCGAGCAGCTGCGCATACAGCGCGGCGGCGGCGCCCGCCTCCGAACCGTCGCGCCGTTCGATGAGACCCGACAGGAGCGCCACGGCGGGACGCAGCCGCGCGCGTTCAGGAATGCGGTACGCACGCGTGCCCTCGCGGGTCACGGCCAGCACCCAGGCGCCTCCCGCGCGCTCCGCCTGGAGGTCCTGGTCCGCGCCCACGAGGAAGACGAGCAGCGCCTCGTCGTCGCCCAGGCGCTGCTCCGTCTGTCCCAGCGAGGCGAACTGGACCGACGCGTGACGGGGCACGGGACGCAGCTCCTGCTCCCGGCGCTCCAGCTCCTGGAGTTCGCCCAGCAGACGCGTGCGTTCGGGCGCGGCCAGCCCTTTTTCCAGCAGCCGCCGCTGGGTGGAGGACAGGTCGCGCAGCACGCCGGCCCGCTGCTCCCGGCGCTCCGGCGCGTCCTCCCCGGCGGAGAGCGCGCGTGAGGCCACGAGCGCTTCGAACAAGGTCCTCGCCCGCAGGCGCTCGCTCACGGTGAAGGCGCGCTCCAGCGCCTCCCGGGGAGGGATGACGGAGGCCTCACCGGCCTCCAGCGTGCGTCCGGCGAGCCGGTGGTAGTCGCTGGCCCAACCGGAGAACAGCTCGGCCTGACTGGAGGCGTCGCGCTGCGACTGGCGCAGCACCTCCACCGCGTCGAGCGCGCGCTCCGCCTGTCGCAGCGCCTCCGGCAGGGGCCGCGTGTGGAAGGCCACCATCGAGTACGCCCTCCACGCCGGGGCGAGGTAGAGCGGGTTGTCGTGTTCGGCGGCGAGGCGCAGGGCCTCGTCCGCGTCGCGCTCCGCGGCGGCGGCATCCCCCCGGGCGCGGCGCTCGGCGCGCGTCCACAGACAGGAGATGCGGCGCTCGGGCAGCCCCGTCTTCAGTGAGATGTCGATGCAGCGCTCCAGGAACGCCTCCGCCTCGCGCCGCTCCTCGGGACCGTCCCCCAGCAGTTCGGCCACGAGGCGCAGGGACATCGCCTCGAAGGCCTTGCCGCCCGCGCGCTCGGCCGCCGCGAGCGCCTCCCTCGCCAGCCGCAGCAGCTCCGGACGGCCTCCCGGTTCGGGGCGCTCCTCGTGCCGCCGCAGGGCGAGGTTCGCGACGGACAGACGCACGCGCGCTTCCGTGCCCGCGTCCCGGGTGCGCCGCGCGAGCTCCGCGAGCCTCGCGTACACGTCCATCGCCTCGTCCAGGCGCCCCAGGTTCATGCTCACCGTGGCCAGGGGGCTCAGCAGCTGCTTCTTCATGCCGTCGGTGCCCCCAGGAAAGGTGAGGGCCTCCGCGCGCTTGAGGAGCAGGTAGGCGCGCCCCAGGTCCTGGCCCAGGTCGGAGAGTTCGGCCGCCTCCAGGATGAGCGCTCGCACCTGGAGGTGCGCGTCGCCGGAGCTCCGGGCCACCTCGCCCACCCGCAGGACCCACTCGTGCGCCTCCTCCGTCCGCCCCAGCATCCCCAGCACGCTGCGCAGGTTGATGCCGGCCAGCACCTCGCCCTCCGCGTCCCCCAGGCGCCGGAAGGCGAGGGCCGCGTGACGGTAGGACGCTTCGGCCAGGCGGGGCTCGGCCATCAGCTCCATGTGGCCCAGGGCCAGCGCGAGCCAGGGACGATCCGGATGGCTCGCGATGAGGGCCTGGAGCCTGCGCCGGGCCTCGTCGCGCCCCTGCTGTCCCTGGGCATCGCGGAAGAAGCACATCGCCGCGTCGGAGTCCTCCGGGTGGGCGAGGAAGCGCACTTCACACCGGGCCAGCGCGGAGGGCTCCGCGGGAGGGGCGGCCCCCGCGAGGCAACACAGGGTCAGCCCCACCACGAAGGTGGGGAGCCCCGGTCGCCTCGCGCGCTGTCGCGGCCCTCCTGACACGTTACTGCTCGACCTCCACCCAGCAGCCCTCCACCGAGACGGGCTCCGGCATGGTGGTGGTCGGATCCCGGGCCGGCGACAGGCAGACGGCCTGCTTCGGAGGGGGCGTGGCCGGATCCTCCCGTTCGATGACCAGGACGCCGGCGGACATCTGCAGGCGGCTCGGCAGCAGGACGAGCTGCGCGCGCACACCGGCGGTCGAGGGCGCCCGGGCCGTCACCCGCAGGGGAGACCCCGGACTCACGGTTCCCGTGATGGTCGCGAGCACGACGCCCCGGTCACCCAGGATGCGCAAGGTCACCGGCACCGAGGCCCCTCCGCGCAGCAAGCCCGCGTCCACGACGGAGGCCACCACCGTGTCGTTCGCCGCCCCCACCAGCGCCTCCGTCGTCACCACCACCGACACTTGAGGAGGGGGCGCGGCCTGGGCCGCCGCCGTCACACCCCACAAGAGCGCCGCCACCGCCAACGCCCGCACCCATCCCCCCTGCGCATTGATTGTCTTCATCACGTCCCCCTCTGCGTTGTCATTGAATGGATTTCCAACCGCACACGGCCCCTGCCGCGCGCTCACTGCAACCGGTTCACGAACGTGCTGCTTCGCCGGATGCTTCCATCCGGCAACCGTGCTTCGACCTGCCAGAGCACCCTCGCCCCCGAGGAGAGCTCCGCCAGCACCGGGGCCGGCACGGTGTACTCCCGCTGCGCCAGCCGCTCCGCGCGGTGGAACAGCTTCAAGTCCTCCGACGACACCTGCACGCTCCACTGCGTCGCCTGGGGCACCCCACTCCAACGCAACACGAAGCCGTCGCGAGGCAGCGCGGTGGCTTCCGGCACCGTGGAGGTGATGGCCTCCACTTCGCCGCCCCGGATCCGCTCCGGGTCCTTCCCCTGCTGCTGCCGCAGCACCACCACGACGCCCACCAGCACCACCCACACCGCCGCCATCGCGGCCCACATGGGCCGGCCCCCCCAGGAGCGCTTCCCCCGCGCCTTGTGGTCCGTCAGCGACAGCACCTTCGCCGGTGCCTCCACCTTCGCGGCCGCACGGGACATCTCCAACGCCAGCCGCCAGGCCTGGGCCCACGCGGGGTCGGCCGCGACGCGCTCGATGACCGCCCGGCGCTCTTCCGCCGGGAGTTCCTTCGTCACGGCCCGCCAGATGAGGTCCGCGTCCACCGGCTCTCCGGGCGCCGCGTCGTCGTCACGCAGCGCCGTCCGCAGCCGCTCCACGCCCGCGTCGTCGATGGAGTCATCCTCGGGGCGGTGGTCGCTCACGGCGTGATTCCCTTCGTGGAGAGGCAGGCGCGCAGGGCGCTGAGGCCACGGTAGATGAGGTTCTCGGTGCGCTTGCTCTCCCAGCCCAGCAGCTCCGCGGCCTCAGGGATGGTGTGCCCCTGAAGGTGCAGCGTCACGGCGAGGCGGCGGTCCTGCACGAGCCCCTGGAGACAGTCGCGCACGGCCCGGGCAATCTGCGCGGCGCCCGCGGAGCGCTCCGGGTCTCCCGGCGCCACGGGCTGCACGGGCGCCTGCTCCACTTCCTCCAGCGACACCTCCTTGCGAGCGTTCACCCGGCGCAGCTCGTCGATGAGCGCCGTGTAGGCCACCCGGTACAGGTACGCGGACGAGAGCGCCGCGTGTTCCGGGTCCCGCTTGCGCAGCTCCACCACCCGCATCATCGCCACCTGCAACAGGTCGTCCCGCCGGTCCGCGAGGGACGGAGGGCAGACGCGGGCGAGGGCCTTCTCCAGGTCACGCCGCAGCGTTTCCAGTCCGGCATCCGGCGAGTCACTCGCGGAGTGACCGTGTCGCAGCTCCAAGATGCATCCCCTTTTGGGAAAGGGCGCCGATGGTCGTTGAAAGCCTCATCGGCGGCAAGGCGGAGTCAGGCGAACCGGGCAAATCCCCGAGACGGTGCTCGGGGGAGGACACCCACTACGGAAGGTTCGCGTCCCAGGCGATCAACCGCACGTCCCCGCTCGCGGCCAGGCGCACCGCGGTGATGACGAAGCGTGCGCCCACATAGGTGGAGGTGACCGCCATGCCGTCCAGGATGTCGCCCGCCAGCTCCTGCCCGGTGCGGTGCACCTGGCTGTTCGCGTCCACATCCCAGGTGAACACGCGCAGGTTGCCCGCCGAGTCACGCACCGACGTCACCAGGTGCTGTCCCACCACCCGCGCCGCCTGCACATCCGAGACGCCGCCCGCGTCCTCGTCATCACGGCGCACCAGCTGTCCGGCCGTGGTGATGTCGAAGGAGATGTTGCGCAGCACGCCCGTGGGCAGCCGGGCGCTGACCACCACCAGGTCCCGCACGTTGGTGATGGACATGCTGCTGATGGCCACGTCCGCCACGTCGCCGGCCAGGTAGGTGCCGCGCTTGTAGACGAGGCCCGTGGAGCCGATCTCCCAGGCCGTGACGCTCAGCTTGCCGGCCGGGGTGCGCACCGCGGTGACCACGCCCTTGAAGCTGCTGCCCGTGTCCCCCGCGACGCGGCCATTGGCGACGGCCGCGAGCGAGACCTGGGTGGCATCCTCACCGAAGCCGTTGCCCCGGCGGGTGATGGTGTCCAGGGTCGCGGAGGTCTCCCAGGTGCTGACCTTCAAGCGGCCCGCCGAGTCGCGGACGGCGCTCACCACGCCCAGGCTCCCGCCCGGCATGGACGCGAGCGCCATCTGGCTGGAGACCACGTCACCGCCCGCCTCCGCCTGCCGGGAGAAGCTGCCGCCGGACGACACGCGCCACGCGGTGAGCTGGAGCTTGCCGTCGGCGTCCCGCGCGGCCGTCACCACGTCGCGGCCCAGGCCAGGGTTCGCGATGGACACGTAGGTGGACGCGTCCGCGGTGGTGGTGCCGGAGAGCTTCGTGAAGGTGCCGTCCCCTGCGAGCCGCCAGGAGCCCATCACGAGCCGCCCGGAGGTGTCGCGCGTGGCCGTCACCACCGTGTCGCCCGAGGACGTCATCGCCACCTCCATCGCCGCGTCACCGGTGATGGAGCCCCGGCGCAGCAGCGGGTCGGGGTGGATGGCGGAGGGGAACTGGTTCAGGGCTTCGGCGCGCAGCGGGACGAAGTCGAGCGACGAGTCGTACGCCACCGCCCCGTCCTTCTGCCACGCCTGGGAGAAGGTCAGCGGCAGGGATTCCCCCATCGTCGTCTCGCTGAGCATCGGCTTCATGTGCACGTGCAGGTGCGGACCCGACGAAGCGCCGGAGCTGCCCACACGGCCGATGAATTGGCCCCGCTTCACGAACGCCCGCTGCGCGGCGGGGACCATCACCTCGCGGGGAAGGTCACCGATGCGGTCCTCCGCGTTCACCACGTTGGTGGCGTTGAAGGGACACAGCGCCTCCGGGATGCTGCCCGGCTGCATGTGCGCGTAGAGGATGACCTTCCCGTCGGACGTGCGGATGTTCAGGTGGTTGCCCGACCGCGGGATGGTGGGCGGATTCGCGGCGCGGCCCGGGTTGGGCACGTCGTCGCCGCCGTGGACGGCGGGCTTGAGACCTTCCGGGGCGTTGCGCCAGCAGGTGATGACCTCGCCGTCCGCGATGGCGGAGACGGGCAGGCCGTAGATGACCCAGTCGGAGTTCTTGGGGTTCACGGCGTAGTCCGCGAAGGGAATCTTCACGCCGGTGAACTTGCTGACGGAGGCGTCGAAGCGCGCGGCTTTGAGGTCCCGGTTCTCCGTGCCGTCGTGGTCGCTGGAGATCCACCAATGGCTGCCGTCGGGGAGGTCCGCGCTGCTGCCGGGAAAAGCATAGGTCTGCGCGGAGGCTCCGACGCTGACGGTGGCGACGGCCACGGCGGTGAGCCGGACGGCGGAACGAAGGCGGGAGGACATGGGTGCTGCTCCTTGGAAGGGGGGCGCTGGTTTCGCGCCTGCCTCCACCCAACGAAATGGCCCCTTTTTTCCCCTCACCTCCTCTGGGAGAAAAGCCTCAGACCATGCCGCCGTTGGCGCGCAGCACCTGACCGTTGATCCACCCGCCGTCGGGGCCGACGAGGAAGGAGACGGACGCGGCGATGTCCTCGGGGGTGCCCAGGCGCTCCAGGGGGTTCATCTTCGCCATGCGTTCGACGACCTCCGGCGACTTGCCGTCGAGCATGGACTGGCTGGCGCGTGGGTTCGCGGCGCCAGCAGGGGAAGACACGGGGCGCACTTGAATCAAGGCGCGCCCCGGGCACGTCAGCCCAGCTTCATGCCCTTGGGGCGGGCCGCGAGCCGGTCCACGTAGGCATCGATCTTCGGACGTCCCGACTTGGAACCAAACATGCGCTGCCAGATGAACATCGAGCCGATCATCACGTCGGCCGCGGTGAACCAGTCTCCGAACAGGTAGGGCCCGTCGCCCAGCTCGTTCTCGATGGCGTTCAGGGCTCCATCGAAGTCCGTCCAGCCGCGCGAGGGCGCGGTCGGGGCCTTCATCAGGAAGTCGCCCATCGACGGTTCAAGCTGGGACGTCGAGTACACCATCAGGGACAGGTAGCGCCCCCGCTCCGGCGCATCCAGCTTCGGCGCGAGCTTCGCCTGGGGATACTTGTCGGCCAGGTACAGACAGATGGCCGCGCCTTCGAACACGCGGGTAGCTCCGTCCACCAACGCGGGCAGCTTGCCGGCCGGGTTGATCTTCAGGAACTCCGGCTGCTTGTGCTCGCCCTTCTCGAAGCTGATGGGCACGATCTCGTACTCGGCGCCGCACTCATCGAGCATCCACTTGGCGATCACCGCGCGACTCTTCGGATTGAAATAGAGCTTCATCCAGGCACCTCCGGAAGGAGACGAACGTCGGGCATCCACCTAGCAGAACGTCCCGGGGAACGGGTCCATTCGTTCCCCGGGGTGTCCTTCAGGGAATGGCCTTCGACGCGGGCGCCACCGCCGGAGTCCCCATCGCCCTGAGCGCCGCCTCCGCGCTCGGCATGCCCGGCTCCAGCTCCAGCGCCTTGCGGTAGTTCACCTGGGCCCGCTCCTTGTCGCCGTGGGCCAGGTACGCCTCGCCCAGGCTGTCATAGAGGTTCCCGTTCTTCGGGAACATCTCCACGTTCAGCTTGAAGATTTCAATGGCGTCCGGGACCCGCCCCGTGCGGAGGAACTGGTAGCCCAGGCCGTTGAGCTGACCCTCGGAGAAGTCATACGCATCCGCCTTCTTCGCCTTCAGGTCGCGATACCGGGCGATGACCTCCGCCACGGGCGCCTTGTCGAGCGTCGCGCTCAAGGTCTCCCGGATGCCGGGCCGAGGCGCCCTGGGCGTGATGCCATGGAGGACGCTGAACAACCCGTTGGACAGTTCCTTGAGCTTGTCGCCGCGCGACGTGTTGTCCAGGAGGATGACCACCTCCCGGCTCGCGGGCACGCGGTAGATGCGGGTGCTGAACCCGTTGATGCCGCCGCTGTGCGTCACCACGGCCAGCTCCGTCTTGTCGTCCTGGAGCTTCATCGGTTCGATGGTCCACCCGAAGCCGTACTTCTCCAGGCCCGGGGTGAACATCTTCTGCTTGAGCGCCTCGGGCAGCAGCGTGTCCGTGTAGAGCGCGCGGTCCCAGAGGTAGAGGTCCTCCACCGTGGAGTACAGCGAGCCGGCCGCGTACGGGATGGACATGTCCAGGTAGGGAGCGTTGATGTAGCCCTCCGGCTTGAGTTCGTAGCCGCTCGCGCGCTTGGGGAGCACCGTGGCGTACACGTCGTAGCCGGAGTTCTTCATCCCCAGCTTGTCGAAGATGCGCTCCTGGACCGCCTGCGCGTACGTCTTCCCGGTGACGCGCTCGATGATGGCGCCGAGCAGGAAGTAGCCGGAGTTGTTGTAGGCGAACTTCGAGCCGGGCTCGAACTCCAGGTCGCCGCTGGCGAACTGCTTCACGAAGTCCGTGACCTTGTAGGGATTGCGCGACACCTTCGAGAAGAAATCGGGCGCGGACGTGTAGCTGGGGATGCCCGAGGTGTGGTTCAGCAGGTGCGTGAGGGTGACGCGCGAGCCCGTGTCCTGGCGGTAGTCCGGCAGCAGCTTCGCGAGCGGGTCGTCCAGTTGGAGCTTCCCCTCCGCGACGAGCTGCAAAATGACCATCGCGGTGAACTGCTTCGTGACGGAGGCCAGCCGGAACTTCGTGTCCGGCGTGTTGGGCGCGTTCCATTCGAAGTTGGCGGAGCCGTAGCCCTTCTTGAAGAGCACCCCCTTGTCATTGGCGACGAGCACCGCGCCGTTGAACTGGCGCAGCTGGTGGTACTGCGTGACCAGCCGGTCCAGTTCCTGCGGTTTCGGAGCAGCCCCCGCCACGGGCACGAACAGCAGGAGGGCAACAAGGACGCTCAAGAGGCGCACGGGGTTCCAGTTCATTCGGTCTCTCCGCTCATGCTCCTCCACACGCATCAGCGGTCAGGCGATTGCATGGACGGCGCGAAGAAGAACGCGGGCAGCGCCAGCAGCGCGGCGGACAGACAGGCAACCTCGCCCAGTGACGCCAGCAGCCCGAAGCCCGCGAGCGCCTGGTTGTTGGAGAAGATGAGCGACGCGTACCCGATGATGGTCGTGGAGGAGCACAGCGCCACCGCGCCCCCCGTATCGTCCATCACCCGAGCGAACGAGCCCGGTCCCTCCTGCCGGAAGCGCAGCACCAGGTTCGCCGCGTAGTCCACGCCGATGCCGAAGGTGATGGGCAGCACCACGAAGTTGAGGAAGTTCAACCGCAACCGCAGCGCGGCGCCCAGCCCCACCAGCCACACCACGCCCATCAACAACCCGCTCAACACCATGGCCGCGGGCCTCGGCCTCCGGACCACCCCGAACACCAGCAGCGTCACCACCGCGAACGCGAGCAGCGTGGCCCGGGGGCCGTCATGCAGGATGGCTTCGGTGATGTCGGTGATGAGCAGCGGACGGCCCGTCACCAGTGCCCGGCCCCCGGCGTCCTGGATGGCCCCCCGGATGATGTCCGTGAGCTCGCGTCCGTACTTCGCGTCGATGGTGCCCACGTGCTTGGGGTAGGCGAACGCGATGCGTCCCACCGTGCCGTCCCTTTCGGTGAGCGGCTGGCGGAGCGTGGGCGGCAGGTCCTCCCAACGGGGCGGACGCGCGTCCACGGGCGGAAGGTAGCGGGACGCCTGCTCGCGGGCGTCCGGAGGCAGACTCGCCACCCGGGAGTCGGGCAGCAGTTGGCGCAGCTCCCGCAGCAGCGGCAGTTTCGTTTCCGGAGCGTCCGGCAGCAGCGTGTTCGCGGTGCGAACCTCCCGCAACGGCGCTGCGTCTCCCAGGGCCCGCTGCCTCGCGTCCAGGGCCGCGACGACGCGCTGGAGGTCCGCCGGGGTGTCCGCGACGATGGCGATGGGCGTGAGGTACGTCTGGAAGACCGCGTCCACCTGCTGTCCCCAGTAGATGGAGCCGTTCCGCTGGCTGTCTCGGGCCCGGAGCTTGTTGAAGTCGGACTCCACCAGCGCTCCCCGGTACGTCGCGATGGCCGCACCCGACGCCACCAACAGCGCCAGCGCGACGCCCTGCACGAACCGCCTCCGGTGCTCCACCATGCGGGCCAGGGCCGCCGTGAGCCGGGCCGCGCCGTGCACCCGGGAGAAGTCCATGGGACGCCGGCCTTCGAGCGTCGCGAGCAGCGGCGGCAGCACGACATAGGCAGACATCCAGCAGAGCGCCATGCCCAGCCCCCCGATGACGCCGAACTGGTTGAAGCCCCGGAAGCGCGTCACGGACAGCGCCAGATAGGCCAGCCCCGCCGCGAAGGACGCGATGAAGGTGGGCACCAGCGTCCGGCTCCAGGCGAGCGGAAGGGCGTCGTCCACGGACACGCCCCCGCGGCGTTCCTCCAGGTAGCGGGCCATGAAGATGATGGCCGCGTTGATGCCATTGCCCACCACGATGGAGCCCAGGAACGCGGTGTTGGCATTGAGGTGGCCAATCAGCACCTGCGTCAGACCGAACGTGATGGCGCACCCCACGGCCAGCGAACCGACAATGGACAGCAGGGCCCTCCACCGGCGGAAGTACAGCCACAGCACCAGCGACACACCCGACACCACCAGCACGCCGGACAGGGCCAGGTCCTGCCGGAGCGAGGCCTGTTCCTCCGACATCGTGGCGACCTCGCCGTCGTAGCCGATGCGGGAGGGGGCTCCCGGGAAATGGGCGGACAGGGCCTGGGCTTCGGCCTTCACGCGCTCCAGCAGGGCGTGGTTGAAGGCATACCCGGTGGTGGCCTCTGGCGGGCGGATGAGCAACACCAGCCGCTTGCCGTCGGCGCTCTGGAAATAGCCCTCCTTGAAGCGCTCCGCGGACGCGAGCGCGCCTCCCGACGACGGCGCGAGGACGGAGAGGTCCAGGGACGGGGGCGCGTCGTCTCCCACCAGGTCCATGACGAAGGGATTCGCGTGGCGTGCCTCCCATTGGAGCCGCGCGCGCACGCGCTGGAGGAGCGTCTGGAGTTCGGGGACGGACAGGTAGAAGAGGCCGAAGCGGCGCACGTAATCGAGCTCCGCGTCGCTGCGATACTCCACCTCCCGCACCTGGGATGGGGGCAGCGCGCGCACCCGGGCGGCGAAGGCATCCGCGAAGCGTCTGAGCGCGGCCGGGTCGTCGCCCTCCAGCACGACCGACAGGTGGTTCACGTCGTACAGCCGGGGGCCCAGGACCCGGGCGGACACCACGCTGGGGGCCGTGGAGGGCAGCAGCTCCTCCACCTCGCTGCGCAGGTCGCCGTAGAGGGAGACGGTCAGGGCCGCGCCCACGGCGGTGAGCAGCGCCGCGATGCCGAGGATGACGTGGCGGTGTCGGACGAGTCCGCCGACGAAGGCACGCGCGAACAGGTCGCGGGACGGACTCTCACGTTCGGCGTGACGCGTGGACACCAAGGCTCCTGGCCCGTGCAGGCACCCGGGCTGCTCCTGCGATAGCCCTCGGGTCGGCGGGGCGTCCCGGTGCCTCCGCGTCACGCGCCCGGTGCAGGACACGTGGGGCAGGAGGGTGTCCGCCAGGAGGCGGAGGCACTGCCCTCCAGGACCATGTCACGCGGTGCCGAAGCGGCGGAGGAACCCGCGGTTGAGCAACGCCGCGCACAGCAGGTAGAGCACCACCAGCGCGGCGAGCGACAGCAACACCACCGGGGGTGGAGACACGAAGCCGAAGAGGGCACCCAGGGGCGTGAAGGGCAGCACGTTGGCCACCATCACCATGCTGAGCGATGACAGCAGCAGCCAGCGCGAAGGAGGGCTGCGCCCCGGCCCTCCCCGGGTGCGGATGATGAAGATGACCAGCACCTGCGTGGTCAGGGACTCCATGAACCAGCTTGTCTGGAAGAGCGCCGCGTCCGCGTGGAAGACGCGCAGCAGCACGACGAAGGTGGCCGCGTCGAAGAGCGAGCTGAGCGTGCCGAACACCGCCATGTACAGGCGCACGTTGCGCATGTCCCAGCGCGTGGGCTTCTCCAACTGCTCCGCGTCCACCGTGTCCAGTGGGATGGCCAGCTCCGAAACGTCATACAGCATGTTGTTGAGGAGGATCTGGATGGGCAGCATGGGCAGGAACGGCAGCACCAGCGACGCCACGGCCATGCTCAACATGTTCCCGAAGTTGGAGCTGGTCCCCATGCGGATGTACTTCATGACATTGCCAAAGGTGCGCCGCCCCTCCAGGACGCCGTCGTGCAGGACGCCCAGCTCCTGTCGCAGCAGAAGCAACGCCGCGGCCTCGCGCGCCACGTCCACTGCCCCCTCGACGGAGATGCCCACGTCCGCTTCGTGCAGCGACGGTGCGTCGTTGATGCCGTCCCCCAGATAGCCCACCACGTGGCGCCGCTGCCGCAGCGCGCGCAGGATGCGGCCCTTCTGCGCGGGGGACACGCGCGCGAAGACCGTGGTGGACCCGGCGCGGGCGCGCAGGCCCGGGTCGTCCAGCAGGGCCACCTCCGCGCCGGTGAGCACGTCCTCGACCTCCAATCCCAGCTCATGGCAGACGTGCACCGCCACGCGCGCGTTGTCACCCGTCACCACCTTCACCGCGATGCCCGCCTGGGCGAGCGCCGCCAGCGCCGGCCGCGCGCTCTGCTTGGGCGGATCCAGGAAGGCGACGAAGCCCGCGAAGACGAGCCGCGCCTCGTCCTCCAGCGTCGCCGGTTCCCCCGGAAGCAGTCCTTCGCGCCAAGCGACGCCCAGCACGCGGAAGCCCTCCTCCCCCAGCGCGTCGACACGGGCCTGCAATCCCTGTCGCGCGGTCGCATCCAGGGCGCGAACCGTCCCGTCCGCGTCCTCCTGCGCGTCACAGCGGGACAGCAGGTCCTCCGGCGCGCCCTTCACCACGAGGACGCGACGGCCGGCCTTCTCCAGCAGCACGGACACGCGGCGACGCTCGAAGTCGAAGGGCAGCTCGTCCTGCTTGCTCCAGCCCTCCGTGCACGGCAGGGCGCGCGCGAGGATGGCCTCGTCCATGGGGCTGCGCAGGCCGGTCGCGAAGTGGCTGTTGAGATAGGCCCAGGTCAGGACGCGCTCGCTCTGCTCGCAGGAGGCGTCCTCGTGGCGCTCCAGCCGGATGCTCGCCTCGGTGAGCGTTCCCGTCTTGTCGGTGCACAGGACGTCCATGCAGCCCAGGTCGTGCACCGCGCTCAACCGCTTGACGATGACGCCCTGGTTCGCGAGCCGCAGAGCGCCTCGCGCGAGCGTCACCGACACGACCATGGGCAGAAGCTCCGGCGTCAGCCCCACCGCCAGCGCCACGGCGAAGAGGAAGGACTCCAGCAATGGTCGCTCCAGGGTCAGGTTCACCAGGAGCACGAACAGCACCATCAGCACCGTCAGCCGCATCAACATCCCGGAGAAGTGGCGCGTGTCCCGTTCAAAGGCGGTGGAGGCGGCGGGTGCTTCCAGCGACCGGGCGATGCCGCCCACCTCCGTGTCTCCTCCGGTGGCGAAGACAAGCACCCGGCCGGTGCCTCCCAGCACCGAGGTGCCAGCGAAGACGGTGTTGCCCACCTCCGCGAGCGGCGCGTCCGCGGGGACCTCCGCCGGGGCCTTCTCCACGGGATAGGGCTCACCGGTGAGCGGGGATTCGTTGACGGACAGCTCGTGCGACGCCAGGAGGCGTGCATCCGCGGGGACCCGACTGCCGGCCGCGAGCAGGACCACGTCTCCGGGGACCAGGGACACCGCGGGCAGTTCGCGCTCCACGCCGTCGCGCAGCACGCGGGCGCGCAGGGCCACCGCGCCGCGCAGGCGCTCCGCCGCGTTGCTGGCGCGGTGCTCCTGGACGAAGTCCAACGCCACGCTGATCAACACGATGACGGCGATGATGGCGGAGCTGGTCAGGTCATGGACGACGGCCGACACGCCACAGGCCACCAGCAACACGAGCACCAGCGGGTTGCCGAAGCGCAGGAGGATCTCCACCGGCAGCGAGCGCCGGTGCCGAGCCTCAGCCGTGTTGGGCCCCCCCGAAGCGAGCCGCTCCTCCGCCTGCTCCTGTGACAGCCCCTGGGGCGTGGTGCCCAACCGGGCGCACAGGAGATCCAGGGGCTCGCTCCAGGCAGGCGGGCCCGCGCGCTTCGGGGCCGGGCCTCGCCGCTTGCGGCCAGGGCGGGCTGGGACAGGGGGTCGCACCGCGGGCTCGGCAACACGGCCGCTCGGGCGTTCGTCGGCCATACCCCGAGGGTGGACAGCGCCTCCGGGGATGACCACTGACCTCACATGGAGGGAGCGGAGCGCCTGTCGTCCTGCCCCTCGGGTCCTCGGCTTGGACTCCGGCAGCTTGCGCAACAGTCCGAAACCCAGACGCGCCACGGCGCAGATGGGGATGACGTCTCCGCCTCGCATGCGGTTGGCTGCGTATTGGAGCCGGGCGCGCACGTGCTGGCCGAGCGGTCTGGAGTTCGGGACGAACAGGGAGACGGGGCCAAAGCGAGGCACGTAATCGAACTCAGCGTCACGGCCCTTCAGGACCGTGTCACTCGGTGCCGAAGCCACCGACGACCCCGTGGTCGAGCAGCAGCGCGGTGACTCCAGTTGGCTGAAGCCGGGCCAGGCGTCAGACGTGTGTCCTTTGCTTCCTGGGCGCTCTCAAGCGGTGAATGCAGAGTGGACTCCATCCAGCCCATCTGCGAGAGTCCGGTGCCCTGACATCGGCGCTGTCGGCGACGCATCTTGGGAGTTCCTCCATGAGTCTCGTGATTCAGGCACTTGGGATGGCAAGCCCCCTTGGAGCGCTGATCCAGGGCTGCGCCGCGCTTCGGGCAGGCATCTCCCAAACCCGTCCGTCACCCTATCTGACCCATGCATGCGAACGAGAGAGCCTCGGGCAATCCGTCATGACATGCGAGGTGCCTGTCATCACACTGGGGTTCTCGAATGTCGGAAGGCTGGTAGCCCTGGTCGCCGCGGCGCTGGAGGACCTCGGCACTCGGGTCAACCTGTCCAGCCTGCCTGGGGACGCCCTCGTCGTCCTTGCATTGCCAGACCCCTTGGAGCGCGGGTTTCCCCTCACCCCCGAGCTTGAAGAGGATGAGCCCCGGCGACATGAGGCACTTGGCCGACTCGTGCTGGAGCGTGCGTTCGAGGTGGCAGGAGTCTCCTGGAAGGCCAAGGCCTGGCGCATCGCAAGTGGGGGGCACGCGGCCTTCCCCAAGGCACTGAAGGCCGCGATGGACGCACTCGTCGAACGCAGCCATGGGCACTGCCTCATCATCGCGGTCGACAGCCTCTGCGGCCCTGATGTGCTCCCGGGGCTCCTCGAACAGCGCAGGCTCAAGACGGCCGACACCCCCACAGGCTTCATCCCGGGGGAGGGCAGTGTCGCACTCTGGCTGTCCTCGGAGCAGCAGGCGCCCCTGGTCCCACGGGGAAAAGAGCCGCGCGTCACCTTGCGGGCCGTCGCTCTGGGAGATGATGAGAGAATCCGGGGAGGCGACCTGCCTCCTGACGGTCGAATGCTTGCGAAATGCTTGACCTCCGCGCTCCATACGGCCGAGGCGGATGACGCGTGTCTCCTCCTCATCGGAGATCACAACGGTGAAGAGTTTCGAGCCCGTGAGTGGGGCATGTTGATGCTCCACCTTCGAGCCGCGGGCATGGGGCACGAACGACTTGCATCCTGGCTCCCAGCAATCGGCTTCGGAGACACGGGTGCGGCCTCGGGGGCGCTCGGATTGTGTGCGGCCGTCAGGGGTCTTCAGCGCGGCTACAGCCCCACCCCAACGCCAGTCATTCTCTCCAGTTCCGACGAGGGCGCGCGCGCAGCCATCGTGGTCTCCCCGCTTCGATAGAGCCCCTGGAGGAACGCCCATGCCCGCAGGAAACAAGAGTGCGCTCAAGCAAGAGCGAAAAGCCAGCCTCAGGGCGCGCAATCCGCCCAAGGACAGCAAGTTCCCGGAGCTGAAGAACGGCTATCCCGACAGCTACAGCCAGGAACTGGCTGACTCCGATGCGTTCCACGCCGACCCGAATCAGCCGGAGACTTCGCTGCTTACGAGCGGTGACCACTACTCCTATCGAGGGCCTCGATTCATCTTCCAGGACGAGCCACGGATGAAGATCTACAACGACTTCAACCGCTCGGTTTTCAGCACGGCGAGCGTCCTCTTCTATCTCAAAAATGGCCGTCGCGTCACGGACGAGCCGCCCCTGTATGTCACCGCCAGCCGGGAGAAGTGGATGCGTGTGGCTGCGTTCCCCGAACAGGGCAGTACATTTCCGGGAGAACGCGGCAACTTCTCCAACCTATCACCCAATGGCCAGAGACATCCCTATCCATGGCAGGCACACCACCTCATCCCCCAGTCTGTGTTCTTCGAAAAGAACTCGCCATTTGACGACGACATGATGATGGTGTTGAAGCGCTCCTTCTACAATATCAACAATGGGCATAACATCATCATGCTGCCCGCGGATCCGAAGTACAGCCCGGTTCATCGGCTCAGCGCCCACTTCTCTGATCACCCAGCCTATACCCTCCAGCTCAAGGCCCGAATGAAGGAGGTCGCCACGGCGCTCAAGAAGATCTTCAACGAGGCCAAGCGCACCAAGAAGCATCTCGCGCTTTTCAAGGCCATCCTGAAGGCGTTTCACACGCTCGAGGACGAATTCTGGTCCTTCGTCATCATTCTGAGCAATGCCGCAGCGGCCGTAGCCTTCGGCGTAATCAAGGAAGAAGACATTCATGCCTACGGTGGAATAATCAAATTCTGGACCACCAACGCCAAGGGCATGAAAACCCGGCACCTCTTCGGTGTCATTGGCTGAAAGCCATCTCGCATGAGCTACTGGGTCTTGACTCCTGCCAGCGTGAACGATGGGGCCGTGCTCGAGACGTTGCCCGCCGGCAGCCCTGACGATCCCGACTTCTTCGAAGCCATGCCCCTGGGAGATCGCTTCCCTCGGGGTGGCGCCATGGGCTTTTCCAACAACTACCCGAACTTCATCAACGTCTTCGACTTCGTCACCAACACCCTGGGGCTCCCCATCGTCTCGGCCAAGATGGTGGATGTACTCGTCCAGTTCGGAGCCAATCGCTTCGAGACCCTCCCCGTCACGCTGCTGGACCACAAAGGGCGCGCCGCCTCCACGGAGCATTCCATCCTCAATGTCCTAGACGTCCAGGACATCATCGACATGGAGCGGTCGGACTACGTCTCCAGCCCATTTGACCCGAGTCAGATCTTCCGCATCAAGCGGTTGGCGGTGAAGGCAGAGGACGTCGAGTCCGGGGCGCTGCTCTTCCGAGCCCGGACTCGCATGCGCGAAATCTTCCTCCATGCATCGCTCCATGAGGCGCTCCTCTCCGCCGGAGTGACAGGCCTCAAGGCCTTCCCAGCAGAGGGCTGGAATGGATTCGCCTTGTGATGCGGATCGACCTGCTCTCTCTTTGCCAGCGCTCGGAGGAAGCCATCCCCTGGCTTCTCTCCCGCCTGGACCTGACGGGCGGCCGGCAGGAAACCCTCCAGGGTTTCGAAGGGGTGTCTCTGCATTTCCACACCCTGGCCGCGGGTGCCTTGTTGGTCGAGGGGAGCCCCTCGAGGTTTCGCGAGGAACTCCACAACGCCGCCAGTCACTGGCTTCGTTTCCTGAAGCATCAGAGAGCCCGACAGTGGGCTGCTCCTGCAATCAGTCGAAACAAGCCACTTCTCGGCGCCATCCTCGCCGGCCATTGGGAGCTCGCGCACCAGCTTGCGGAAACCTCACCAGACCGCTGGCAAGAGAAGGAGGAGTACGAGGACGACGCGTGCTGGGCCCAGATCCTCCAGCAACTCGTCCTCACGCATGGCGGTAGGGGCCCTCGACTCGACACCTTGCTTGCACGACTCGGGGTCCTGGGGGGCGAACTGAACGAGCACCGACAATCATGGGTTCGCGGCCTCCTCTCGCGAGAGGGCCTCGCACTCAACGATTCTTTCTCCGCGCTCTGCGTCCTCCATCAGGAGGACATTGAACGCCAGGTGCAGGCCTTGACGGCCTCGGAGCCCAAGCTCGCTCCCTATCGATTCCTCTGGTTCGAGGGGCTTGCCCTGCTCCGCATCTGGGAGCGCACAGGCCTCCCAGGGCCTTGCGAAGCCCATCCCTACTGTCCGCCCATGGCCAGGCTCCCCCTGGAGAACCAGGGCTCGAAGCCCCCTGCGGCCGAAGCTCACAACGCGGAGCGATAGTCTTTTTCTACCGTGAAGCGCATCGGCTGAGCCGCCTCACGCGACGACCGCCGCGCTCACCGCGCCGACGCATCCAGCGTCTGGAGGAAGCGCGCCGCGATGGGGACGGCGACGCGGCCTCCCACGCCGCCACCTTCCACGAACACCGCGAAGCCCATGCCTCCGCGCAGGCCGATGAACCAGGCGTGGGTTTCGGGCGGCAGCGCCGTGCCGAACTCCGCCGTCCCCGTCTTGCCCATGAGCCCCTGGAGGCTCACCGCGGACTTCGCCGTCCCTTCCGTCACCACCGCGCGCATGAGGTTGCGG
Source organism: Corallococcus sp. bb12-1 (assembly GCF_026626765.1). Lineage (NCBI taxonomy): Bacteria > Pseudomonadati > Myxococcota > Myxococcia > Myxococcales > Myxococcaceae > Corallococcus > Corallococcus sp. bb12-1. Next base: position 1,283,339 of record NZ_JAPNJZ010000001.1, read on the forward strand.
AGGCCCGCCGGGGTGCCCGCGCTCAGCCGTGCCTCCGGGCCCGCCTCCGCGTCCGCCAGCAAGCGCGGTGCGTGCCAGACGCCGGTGTCCACCGCCGCAGCGACCGTGGCCATGTGCAGCGGCGTGGCCAGCACTCGCCCCTGCCCCATCGCGGCCGCCGCGCGGTCGGCATCGTCCCCGGGCGCCGGGAAGGAGGCACCGGGCGAGGGCAGCCCCACGTCGTAGCGGACCCCGAAGCCGAAGCGCCTGGCCGCGTCTTCCAGCGCGTTCCGCCCCAACCTCGCGGCGAGCTGGATGAACGCGGTGTTGCACGAGAGCGCGAACACCTGCCGGAAGCTCGACTCGCCGAAAGCCTCGGCTTCGAAGTTGCGAAAGCGCCTGCGGCCCGCCGTCACCTCCACGGGACAGTCAACGCGTCTGTCTGGCTTCACACCGCTCGCGAGCAGCGCTTCGGCTGTCACGACCTTGAACGTGGAGCCCGGGGGGTAGCGCCCCGTCAGCGCCCGGTGCAATGCCTCTCCCAGAGGACGGCTGGCCACCGCCAGCACTTCGCCCGTGGCCGTGTCCACCGCGACCAGCGCCGCCGGCCTCGTGACGTCCGCGAGCGCTGCCTCCGCCGCGGCCTGCACGTCCCTTCTCAGCGTGGTGCGCACCGGCGTCCCCGCCGCGCCTTCGAAGCGGTAGAGCACCACGGCCTCTCCCGAACGGCGCAGCAGTCGCACCTCTCCTGCGGGGCTCCCGGCTAGCATCCTCTCCTGCGCCCGCTCCAGGCCCGACAGGCCCACGAGGTCTCCCGCCTGATAGGGATGGCCCAGGACCTGGAGCGCCTCCGCCGTCACCTCGCCCACCCGTCCCAGCGTGTGCGCGGCGAAGCCTTCCGCCGGGGTGAGGCGCGCGGCCTTCTTGCGAAAGAAGATTCCGGGCACCGGCGCCAGCACGGCGCGCACCTGCTGATAGCGCTCCGGGCGCACGTCGATGAACGCCACGAACTGTTCGGGCTGAGAGGCCGCGGACTTCAGGAGGGCCTGGACCCTGGCGGGATCCACTCCGAGCTGTGACTGGAGCGCGCTGGCCACGGCCGTGCCGTCCCTCACCCTCCCCGGATACGCACCGATGCTGATGACCTCTCCGGGCACGGTGAGCGGCGCTCCGCTGGCGTCGAGCAGCGCGGCGCGCGGGCCCCACGTTCGCAGCCGTCCGAAGCTGTCTCCGGCGCGCGCCTCCGGATGGAATACCTCCGGCGTCCAGCGCAGGAGCCAGCGCTGGCCCTTGCGCTCGAAGCGCAGCCGCGACTCCACCTCCCAGTCACCCAGCCCCCGCAGCGTGTGCACGCCGCGAAAGACCACCACCGCGACGCGGTCATCCTCGGCTTCGAGGTCCAGCCCCTCGAAGCGCGAGGCCACCACGCCCAGGCCCTGCCTCCACCGCGCGTCCTGCGCGTCGAAGTCCTCGGGCACCTGCACGAGCGCCTGTCGCTGGGCGTCAGGGTCGTTGCGCGCCCAGGCCTCCAGGTACACGCGGGCCACGTCCTCCGGTCCACCCGGCACGCCCTTCTTCACGGCGCGCGGCAGACAGGAGGGAAGCAGAAGAAGGAGGCAGAGCCCCACCCACGTGATGACCGCCCGTCCGTGCACGCGCCCCGTGTACCGCGCCGTGGCTTCCGAGGCGACAACGATGTGCCGACCCCTGTCCCTCCCGGACCAGCCGTCGCGCACCCACGCGTGTCACGCACACGCGGAGCATGAGGCGCGCCCCGCTCCGGATCAGCGGACGGTCAGGTCCTGCGTCGTGCTCACGCCGTCGCCGGTCGCCGTGACCGTCAACACGCCCGCCGCTCCGGCCCGGACGTAGAAGACCGCTTCGCGCTGCGCACCCGCGAGATCCACCGACGTCACCGCCGCATCCGAGCAATCCGGTTGCAGGTGGAACGCCGTTCCGCCTTCCGACGCGGTCAGCTCCACTGTCGGATCCACCAGCGAGGCGAGGTTGTCCGCGACATCCCGCCCCTGCACCACCAGCGCTTCGGAGCAGGTCTCCCCATCCACCGTCCGTGCCGGCGTGGCGAAGGCCACCAGTCGCTGCGCGCTCACCGCCACCACGTCCACGGAGAACGCCTTGTCCGGATGCGCTTCGGGGTCGTAGCCATCACCGCTGATCTTGTTGAGGCTGATGAGGTTGCCGGTCCCGTAGTCCGCGATGGCCGCCTGATAGACGTACCCATTGGTCAACGCGTCATTGCGCAGCACGTTCTCCAGCACCTGGATGCGGGTGGGCTCCGAAGGAGCGCTGAAGCTGCCCCCTTCGCCCTGCGCCAGATTGATGCCCACGTCGTTTCCCGTCACGTCGTTGCCCTGGATGAGCAGGTCGTGGCACAGCGAGCGTCCCGCGCCGTAGGACGAACCTCCCACCACCAGGATGCCGGAAGCCATATCCGGGCCCATGTACGCGTGGCCCGTCACCAGGTTGCCCTCCACCCGACCCGAGACCCCGTAAGCCACCTGGAGGCCGTTGCGCGCGATGTGGTCCACCGGCCCTCCGCCCTCCAGGATGTTGGCCTCCACCGTCGCCTCCACCTGCCCCACCACCACCACGCCCCCCTTCTGGTAGCCCGTCACCCGGTTCCGCAGCACGTCCACCCTCACCGGCATGGCGCCGGCCGCGTCGTTGCGCACCTCGATGGCGACGCCCTCCTGGCACCCGCTCAGGTTTCCTTTCTGGTGCAGGTCCGTCACCACCGTGTCCACCACCACGCCGCTCGCCCCCTCCAGGAAGATGCCGCGCAGCCGGGCCGCGCCCGTGTCACACACATCCGACAGGTTCCGCGCCGTCACCGTCACGTTGTGCACGCCCACCACCGGCCCCCGGTTGCGCAGCACCGCACCCTGGAAGTGCTCCCCCGCGTCCACGTCCTCCACCGCGGTCACCGTGTGCGCCGCCCCGTCGAACGTGAAGCCGTCCGGGATGAACACCGGCCCCTGCGTCACGCAGTCCGCGGACAGCGTCACCTGTGACGGGGCCATCGTGAATGCGCACGCTCCGGCCAGCGCGCCGCAGCGCCGGTCCGTCCACTCCACCGTGAAGGTGTGCCGCGCGCTCGAACCTGACGCGTTCGTCACCGTCACCTCCACCGTGGGCGTCACGTCCGCCGGCACGCAGGACAGCTCCGTCCATTCCACCGTGCTCGTCGTGCCGTCGCCCACCGCCGTGCCCACCGCGCCCGCGCTCGTCGTCCAGGTGAAGGTCAGCGGTTCGCCTCTCGGGTCCGTCGCCGTCGCGGTGAAGGTCACGCGCTCGCCCGCGAGGGCACTGGGGGCGGACTGCGTCGGGGTGCCGATGACGGGCGGTTCGCTGTGCCGCACGCACAGCTTCGCGACCACCTTCGTGTCCGCGCCCGTGAAGGCATCCTCCACCCGGGCTTCCACCTGGCAGCCACAGTCATCGGGCTCCTCCGTGGGGGTGAAGATGACGCTGGACGTGTTGGCACCCTCGAAGGTGCCCACGCAGGTGGCACTCCACGCGTAGGTCAGCGCATCCCCGTCCTCGTCCGTGGCCTTCGCCTCCACGGTGATGGGTAGCCCCACGCCCACCTGCTGGGGCTCCACGGCCGCCTCCAGGAAAGGGGCGCGGTTGAACTGGATGTCCTCGTTCGAAGCCACAGCGCCCACCTTACCCACCGCGAACCGGAAGCTGAGCGAGGACGCTCCGCCTCGCGGATCCGAGACGCTGAGCCCCAGCACCTCGTCTACATTTGTCTTGGCCGTCGCGGGAACCGTCCACGTGCACGTGGGCTGCGTGGGGTCCTCCGGGCACTCCAGCGAACCTTCGGAAGCACTCCACGCGTAGGACAGCACCTCACCGGCATCCAGGTCGTGCGCCCACGCACGCAATTCCACACGTTGGCCCGCGACCACCCGGGACACCGAGGCCACCACCGCGTCGATGCGCGGGGCGGTGTTGCCGCCCGCTTCTCCCGGCGCGGCTTCCGGCTGTGGCACCGCGACCACCAGCGCATCGCCATACCGCGCCAGTTCCAACGTCGGCACGCTCACCGTGGCCAGCGTCGTGCCCGCGGCATCCCGGGCATCCACGCGCAGGCCCACGGTTTCGCCCGCCACCGTCACCGGGCCCATCTCGCCGACCCACAGGTTGTCCTCCTTGGCCAGGCTCGACGACGCCTCCTTCCCCGAGCCATTCGTCGCCGTGGACGTGACCTCCGCCACGCTCGTCGCTGCCAGGGAGCGGGGCAGCGCGACCACCAGCCGCGCACCGCCGGACGGTGCCACCTCGAAGGAGGGCTCCTCCTGCACGCAGCCGAACGTGGTCAGCAGCAGGGCTCCCGCCAGGTGCACCGCATGGATTCGTCGCATGGTCGCACCGTCCTCGGAAGACGCTGGGGGCAAAGGGAGACGATACCGGGTCGCCCTGCCACGTCCAATTCACCGGGCTCCCCCCGAGCCCTCTCGCGCGGCGCGTCGTCCAATGGATGCCACTCGCCCGCGACTTCTGGACGGGCACGACTTCTACGCAAGCCCTCGCTCGCTCGCATACTGCTCGACCCACTGCGCGATCAGGGCAATCACCCTCCCGTGGTCGTTCCCCAGCTCCGGCAGGAGGGCTTCGCCGTACCAGAACGGGTGGTGGCGAAGCTCGGGCCTTCGCGCGAACAGCCATTCGCGAAAGCCTTCGTGCTCCGACGGCTGCCCCAGGTCCTCGCGCGCCAGGTCGTAACCCATGATCCAGATGCGCAGATACGAGACGTTCACCGTCTGGAAGTCGGGAGCCCCCACCAGGTACATCCCAGGTCGAGCACACCACAGGCGCATCCAGGCCAGCAGGTGGGTCGGACGCGGGAAGGTTCCCATTCGCGGGAATCTAACACCCTGCCCCCACCCCCGCGCGCACGTCCGCCATCCACTGGCCGACGAAATCCCCCAGCGACGTTCTCCAACACGCAGCCGTCACCCTCTCGCGTAGCCGCGCCCCGAGCCCTGGTGCTGTGCTCCGCCGCGTGCACCCGCCTGAACAGCGCCGTCCCCAGCCGTGGCCCATCCGCCTCATGCACTGGGCCAACGTGCCGCTGCTCGCCATCCTCGCCGCCAGCGGCCTGCAGATCCTCGCGGCGTATCCGCGCATGGGTCCTCGCGGTCACGCCTACGCGCTCTATCCCTTCCAGGGCGCCGTCCCGCCTTCGTGGCTGCGATTGGGAGACTGGCTCGCGGGGGCACGGGCCTGGCACTTCGCCTTCGGCTGGTTCCTCGCCCTCAATGGCGTCGTGTACGTGCTCTACCTCGCCTTCAGTGGCGAGTGGCGCCGCCGCCTGTTCCTTCCCCACCGCGACGCGCGCGACGCCGTGGCCACGCTCGCGTACTACCTGCGGATCCGCCCCGCGCCCGCGCAGGTCGGCCTCTACAACGGCCTCCAGCGGCTGGCGTACACGTCCGCGCTCGTCCTGGGCGCGCTGTCCGTCCTGTCCGGCCTCGCCCTCCACAAGCCCGTGCAGTTGCGCTGGCTCACCTCCCTCTTCGGCGGCTACGACCCGGCGCGCGCGGTGCACCTGCTGCTGCTCGCGCTGCTCGCCTTCTTCACCGTGGGCCACGTGGTGCTCGTCGCCCTGCACCCGCGCACCCTCGGAGAGATGGTGACCGGCGGGAGGAAGCCCCATGTCTGAGGCCGGGCCCCGAGTCCTCACCCGCCGCCGCGTGCTGCTGGGCGCCGCCGCGCTCGCCACCAGCGCCTGTGACTCCAGCCGCCCGCGCGAAGGGTTCCTCGGCGCGATGGAGCGCTTCAACCAGCGCGCGCAGACCGCCCTCTTCAGCCCCACCCGGCTCGCTCCCGAGGAGCCCATCGAGCAGCTCACCCCGCCCAGGGACTTCCCCCACTACTTCATCTCCGACACCGTGCCCCTGGCCCCGGCCGGCTGGCGTCTGGAGGTGGGCGGACTCGTGTCCCAGCCGCGCTCCTTCTCACTGGAGGAATTGCAGCGGCTGCCGCGCACCGGCTACCGGATCCGCCACCACTGCGTGGAGGGCTGGAGCGCGGTGGCGTCATGGCACGGCGTGCGCGTGAGCGACCTGGCGCGGGCGGTGGGCGCCGACCCTCGCGCGGGCTTCGTGGAGTTCCGCTCGTTCGACAGCGGCTACTACTCGTCGTGGGACGCGCCCAGCGCCCTGCATGCCCAGACGCTCCTCGCGTACGGCATGAACGGCCAGTTGCTGGAGCCTGGCCACGGCGCGCCCCTGCGGCTCTATTCGGGCGTGAAGCTGGGCTACAAGATGGTGAAGTACCTCACCACCGTCCGGTTCCTCCCAGCGGCCAGCGGCGGCTACTGGGAGGACCGGGGCTACGAGTGGTTCGCCGGCGTGTAGCTCACAGCCCCGCGTCGGCCTCCACGCCCGCGTCCGGATCCACGCCCGCGTCGTCGGCCACGGGCACGCAGTCGCCCGCGTCCACGTCGCCCGCATCCACGTCGCCTCCATCCGCCTCCGCCCGCACGTCGCAGTTGCCCGCGTCCGGCGGTTCGACGCAATCGAAGGTCCCGTCCTCGCAGGGCGGCATTCCGTAGCAGGCCATCAACGTGAGCGCCGTCGCACTGGCCCCCGTGAGCGTCCACAGCGTGGCCACCCACGACGCCCTGCGAGGCGGGCGCCCCGGGCCCAACGGGCGCTGACAGTGGAGGCACGCGCGGGCGGCGGCGGGATTGAAACCCTGGCAGGACGGGCAGCTCGACAGCGGGGACATGCAGGACATCCTTGTCGGAGTGGGGGTTGAAGCCGGCCGGCTCAAAGCAAGCAGGGTGCCAGGAGCCACCCTCGGGAGTCCCCAGCAGCGCGGCCCCGGAAACCGTCCCAGCAGGACATGAGTGTCATGGATGCAACCGACAGGAGTGTCCCGTTAGGCTGCGCCGCCATGGTGAACCGTCGCCTCGATGTGGGCCGCGCCGACTACCACCCCGCCTACGTGGTGTGGGAGCTGACGCTGGCGTGTGATCAACCCTGCACGCACTGCGGTTCGCGGGCGGGCACCGCGCGTCCCGGCGAGCTGAGCACCGAGGAGGCGCTGGGGGTGGTGACGCAGCTGTCGGCCATGCGCGCCCGGGAGGTGGTGCTGATTGGCGGCGAGGCGTACCTGCACCCGGGGTTCCTCGACATCATCCAGGCGCTGAAGGCGGCGGGGATCCGCCCGGGCCTGACGACGGGCGGACGCGGCATCACCGCGGAGCTGGCGTCGCGGATGGCGCAGGCGGGGCTGTACGCGGCGTCGGTCAGCATCGACGGACTGGAGCCCACGCACGACCTCATGCGCGCGGCCAGGGGCAGCTTCGCTTCCGCGACGGCGGCGCTCGGCTTCCTGAAGGCGGCGGGCGTGCGCACCGCCGCCAACACCAACCTCAACCGGCTCAACCAGGGCGACCTGGAGGGCCTCTACGCGCACCTGCGCACGCAGGGCATCGGGGCGTGGCAGGTGCAGATCACCGCGCCGCTCGGACGCGCGGCGGACCGCCCGGACCTGCTGCTGCAACCGTGGGACCTGGTGGACCTGATGCCGCGCATCGACCGGCTGAAGCTGCACGCGCGCCAGGACCGCATCACCGTCATGCCGGGCAACAACCTGGGCTACTTCGGACCGGAGGAGGCGCGGCTGCGCTCCGTGCACGCCGAAGGCCGGGACCACTGGCAGGGCTGTCAGGCGGGCAGGTACGTGATGGGCATCGAGTCCAACGGCGCCGTGAAGGGCTGCCCCTCCCTCCAGAGCGCCCACTACGTGGGAGGCAACCTGCGCGAGCAGCCGCTGGAGCGCATCTGGGACGACACGCCCCAGCTCGCCTTCACGCGGACGCGCACGGTGGAGGATTTGTGGGGCTTCTGCCGCACGTGTCCGTTCGCCCAGACGTGCATGGCCGGGTGCAGCTTCACCGCGCACGCGCTGTTCGGCCGGCCGGGCAACAACCCCTACTGCCACTACCGCGCGAAGGCCCGCGCCGCGGAAGGCGTGCGGGAGCGACTGCTTCCCAAGGCCCCGGCTCCCGGCAGGCCCTTTGACAACGGCCTCTTCGAAATCGTGGAGGAGCCGGTGGACGCGCCCGACCCGAAGCCGGAGCTGAAGCGCGAATACGTCAAGACGAAGCGCTGGCCCCGGCCCGCCGCCTGAGCCTCAGAGCTTGGTGCTGCGGTAGTTGGACATGAAGGGCATGAAGCCGCCCTTGCGCAGGGCGTCCCGCTCCGCCAGCAGCGCGGCCAGGGCGGCCTCGCGCGTGGGGTAGTGGTTCACCGCCGCGCCGTGGATGGCGCCGCTGGTGGCGATGAACACGCGCGTCGTCTCATCACCACCGTAGCGGAACGAGCGGTGCGTGTTGCGCTCCAGCACCTCGCGGCGCTCCTTGCCGAAGGTGCGCCCCGCGGTGTGGCGCACCACCAGCCCGTCCAGATTGATGAGCAGATCCACCCGGCCGCTGAACTTCGCGAACTGCTCCTCCACCTCACTCCGCCAGCGATACACGTCCTCGTCCGACACGAGGATGCAGTCGGTGAAGTTCGCCGTGACCACGTCGTTTTCGGCGTCGTGTTCGAAGGACATGCTCCAGGCCATCGCGTTCGCTCCTGCTTCCCGGTCCAACCGACTGGCGGATGCTGCTTCAGGCCTGGGCGGAGTTGCCCGCGAGGAACGCTCCCAACAGCGCCGCCGTCTCCGCCGGACGCTCCACCTGCGGGTAGTGCCCCGGCCCCGGCAGGTGCGTCAGGCGCGCGTTCTGGATGAGGGCCACCACCGCCTGCTTCAGGAACACCGGCGGCAGGAACGGATCATCCGTGGCCACCACCAGCGTGGGCGCCGTGATGGACGCCAACCGGTGCGCGAAGCCGCCCGCGGTCCAGGCGTCGAAGCACTGCTCGATGGCGTCCTTCGACACGTCACCGGAGTCCTTCAACAGGCTCTCCAGCGACTCCGGCGACAACTGCTTGCAGGCCAGGCCGAGGATGGTCTTCTGCTTCTCCCGGTCCCCCGCCGACGTGCGGAACAGGCCCGCCGCGTCCGGAGGCAGGGGCAGCCCCGAAGCAGGCACCGAGTTGAGCAGCACCAGCCCCGACACGCGCTCGGGCGCTTCGGACGCGACCCACTTGGCGATCTGCCCGCCCATGCTGTGGCCGACGAGCGCGAAGCGCTTCGCTCCCGCATGGTCCGCCACCGCGAGCACGTCCTTCGCGTACTGCTCCAGCGAATAGCCAGACGTCGGACGCCCGGACTTGCCGGTGCCCCGGTGGTCCGGCACCACCAGCCGGAGCCCCGCCATGTCGAGCTTCTCGATCATCGCGTCCCACACCGCGCCCGACACCATCCACCCATGCACCAGCACCACGGTGCGGGGTCCATCTCCCAGCACCCGGTAATGCAAAGGCGTGCCATCCGTCGCGGTCGTCGTGGGCATGAGGGGAATCCTTACTCCGGGGGGAGTGGGTGAAGCAGGGTTAGACGGAAAGTGTAGCAAGCCACGACCGAGCAGGGGCGTCCATATGCTCGGGGGTTGCCTGTTCCCTGGATGGACGGGCTTCCCCAGCGGGTAGGGCTCGGCGGGAATGAAGGGTGGGAGCGGGTGCGCTCTGGCAGACTGCGTCGCGTCATGACGGACGACGAGCGGAGCGGAGCGGCGGGACCCAAGCGCACGGTGTACTGCGAGGACGCGCTGGCGTGGCTGGACGCACGCCCGGTGCTGGAGGGGTGCTCGGTGGTGGCGTCCATGCCGGACGTGTCGGAGTTCCCCTCGCTCACGGTGCCCCAGTGGAAGGACTGGTTCGTGGGGGCGGCGGCGCGGGTGTTGTCGCGGGTGCCGGAGGACGGGGTGGCGGTGTTCTACCAGTCCGACGTGAAGAAGGACGGGGCCTGGGTGGACAAGGGCTACCTGGTGTCCAAGGCGGCGGACGCGGCGGGCTTCGAGACGCTCTGGCACAAGGTGGTGTGTCGTCGGACGCCGGGCACGGTGACGTTCGGGCGGCCCGCGTATTCGCACCTGCTGTGCTTCTCCAAGGGGCTGAAGGCGGACGCGGGAAAGTCCACCGCGGACGTGCTGCCGGAGGCCGGCGAGGTGACGTGGACGCGCGGCATGGGGCTGTCCGCGTGTCTGGTGGCGTGCCGCTTCATCCTGGAGCAGACGCGCACGCGCACGGTGGTGGATCCGTTCTGCGGCCACGGCACGGCGCTCGCGGTGGCCAACGCGCTGGGCATGGACGCGGTGGGCGTGGAGCTGAGCCGCAAGAGAGCCCGCCGGGCCCGCAACCTCCAGGCCACGTGGAATGGCTCCAAGCTGGTGCTGCTGTCCGGCGTGGGCGAGGAGCCTCGGGACACACCGGACGAGGACTGAAGGTCAGGCCGCTCGGGACCCTTCGAGCGCCGTCGCCACGTCCTTCTCCAGCACGCCCAGGAACGTTTCGAACAGGCGCGCCTCCAGCGCGAGTGCGGGCTCCAGCGTCGCGCCCACCTTCGCCAGGCGCTGTGCGCAGGCATCCTCGATGGTGCGCCGGTGGGCCTGCTCCTCCACAACCACGCGGCCCAGCTCCTCGCGCACCACCGCGTGCCGCGTCGCCGCCTTGTAGAGGGGGTAGAGCACCATCGCCCGGCGCTCCACCACCGCCGTGGTGAGCAGGTAGTGCAGGTGCACGTCCGTCTCTCCCGTCAGCTGCATCGCCCACGTCGCCAGCTCACGGTCCAGCGACTGGAACCACGTCGACGCCGCGCCCACGCTCAGGAACTCCGTCACGTCCTCGCGGCCCGCCACCTCGCACGCCAGTTGCTTGAAGGTGAAGGCATGGCGCGTCTCGTCCGCCAGGTGCCCCAACACCTCCAGCGTCGGATGCCGGTCCGCCACCGTGCGCGAAATCTTCCGCGCACCGATGAACTCCAGCAGCGACAACGTATGCAGCCACCGAACCTCCAGCTCGGAGGACTGGGCCAGCTGCCGCAACACCGTCTGGATTCTGTCACGCATGGGCGCCCCTCTACTCCGCCTCGTACGCGCACCCAAGCGCGTAACGCACTGGGACGACAGACCCACACGGCGGACTGGCCAACAGTGCCCCTCCCCCTGGTTTGACCGGGAACCCGGGCTCGCCTTTGCTTCACGACGCAGAAGGCTGTGCTTGGTGCGGGGGGTGACCAGCATGAGGCCGCAACAGGACCACAGCCATCCGTCCGGGCACGCCCATGGCCGGCCTCGCGCAGGTGATGCCGCGTCGCGGAGCGCCCCCCGCATGCCTCGCGGTCCGCGCAGGAGCGCCCCGCCAGATGCGTCCTCCTGGGTGGTGACGGCCTTCCGCCGCTGGATGCATGCCCAGGACGCGGCCCACATCCTCGCCTCCGAACGCGTGGGCTCCTGCGTGGGCACCGTCCTCGCTGGCACCGCGCTGCTCGCCGTCATCGCGTGGGCCCCAGGCGCGCGCACGTTCTTCGCCATCCCCTTCTCCACCGCGTTCGCGTGCTTCGTGCCCGGCATCATCAACGGGCTGGCATTCTCCCTCGTGCATTCGCGCCGGACGCGGCTGTCCACCTGGGGCTGGCTTTGGCGGCTGCCCTGCATGGCCATGTTGCACTTCTTCCTCGCGAGCCTCATGGCGCTCGCCGCGATGCCGGGGGCCTTCGTCTTCGCGCTGGTGCTCGTCTTCACCACCGCCGTGCATGGCCGCCAGTACCGCGTGACGTGGCGCCAGCCTTTCCTCGCGGTGGGCACGCTCGTGGGCATGCTGTGCGCCCTGCCCCTGCGCGTCAGCTCCGACCATGCGGTGCTCTTCGCCGTCGTGATTCCGTCGGCCCTGTTCGCCCAGTTGTACCTGGGCGCCTTCGCCGTGCGCCATGACCAGGCCCGCGCCGACGCGGAGCGCCTTCGCGCCGCCGTGCACGCGCAGCTCATCGAACAGCAGGAGCGCGACGTGGGCCAGCTCACCCAGGCCATGGCGGAGATGCTGCGCCACCACCACGACATGGAGCAGGCCCTGCTCCACGCGGGCAGCGCGGCGGACATGATGAAGGCCATCGGCGGACAGCGCGGCCTGCTGGCGCGCTCCGAATTCGAGGACCAGGCCCGACAGCTCCAGGACAGCCTCCGGCAAATCGAGGAGATGGTGAAGGAGGTGCGCGCCAAGGGCCGCCGCTTCGCCGGCACCGAACCCGAGCCCGTGGAGCTGGGGCCCGTGCTGGAGGCCGTGCAGGCCCAGGTTTCCTTACGCTTCCCGGACGTGGACATCCACGTGGAGCTGGAGCCGCCCCGTCCCCAGCTCGCGCTGCTGCGCGGAGGACCCGTCACGCTGCGCCGGGTGGTGGAGAACCTGGTGGTCAACGCATGCGAGGGCAATGGCGAACAGGGTGCCTCCCAGGTCTTCATCCGCGCGCGCACCGAACCGCTCAGCGGACGGCTGGAGGTCGAAATCGAGGACGACGGACCCGGCTTCCCCCCCGAGCGACTCACCGCGCCCGCGGAAGAGCTCCACACGACCAAACCCCAGGGCACGGGCCTGGGCCTCTACACCAGTGAGTGTCTGCTGCGCGCCAGCGGGGGCCTGCTGCATCGCCACAACGGGCCGGGCGGCGGAGCCCTGCTTCGCATCCTGCTGCCCCGGGAGTACCGATGAAGCCCCTGAGAGCCTTTCACAAGACGCACCCCGCCCCGGGAGAACCGGGCCGGGCCAGCGCCAGCGAATCGCTCCCGGCCAGCGGCGACTCGCGCCCGCCAACGCCCGCGACCTGCGCGCCGCGCTCAACGCCGTGCGGGTGGAGTCGCAGCGCGACCACCTGTGGCTGCAACAGGGCCTGATGGATGGCGGGCTGGAGTACGCGCTGCTCGTGCTCCGTCGCGAACCCTGACGCCTGCCCTGAAGTGGACGACCCGGCGAGCGCCCACCTCGCGGCAGGCAGGGTGGGCGAACCGACGGCTTTGGCCAGCCAGGACGATGCCACCACGCGCCATCACTCCCAGCCTTGGGTTCGTCACATCCAATGGAGGTAGCGCGAATGACGGGTTACACGCGATGGCTGGTGGTGGGGGCGGTGGCGGGCGCGATGGCCCTCTCCGGGTGTCAGAGTCGGGACCGCTCGTCGGAGAGCATGGCGCCCCAGGAGGGCGGTGGCACGGGTGGCTCCGGCAGCACCCAGAGCACCGGGGACACCATGCACTCCCCCACCCAGACGGAGCCCCCACCGAGCACGCAGACGGAGCCCCCACCGAGCACGGGCACCGGCACGTCGGGCTCCACGGAAGAGGGCATGGGCGGCTCCGGCATGATGGACGCGGGCACGGGAGGTTCCGGCATGGGCATGGACTCCGGCACCGGAGGCTCCGGAATGATGCAGGAGCCGATGGACTCCTCGGGTAGCTCCGGCGCCACCGGCCACGACATGGACACGTCCGGCGGCAACAACACCACCGGGACCGGCGGCAACACGGGCGGCTCGGGCAACGAAACGACGCGCTAGTCGCCGGGGCATCGTCCTGGAAGACGAGAGGCGCGGGCCCGGCAGGGTGGACTGCTGGGCCCGCGCCTCCCGCTTTGCGTGCGGCATGCAGGGCGCGAGCGCGCGACGCGAGGCCGTGGGCGCGGGACGACGTGGCGGGTTTCCGAAGTCGGACGCTCGGTGCGACTCCAGGACATCCCGTGTGTCCACCGGTGCATCACCCTCCGGGGAGGGAAAGTCGGGCGTGCGGGGAGACTCGGGTACGTTGCCCACACGATGCGCTTCTCGTTCGTCCATGCCGCGGATCTGCACCTGGACACGCCATTTCGGGGGGTCGCCACGCACGGGCCCCTCCTGGAGCGTTTCCAGCAATCCACCTTCCTGGCGCTCGCGCGCATCGTGGACGTGTGTCTGCGAGAGCGCGTGACGTTCCTGCTGCTGGCCGGGGACCTGTTCGACGTGAAGGACCGGTCCGTGCGCGCTCGGCTGGCGCTGCGCTCGGAGCTCTCCCGGCTGGACCGGGCGGGCATCCAGACCTTCATCGTCCACGGCAACCATGATCCGTTGAGCGGGGACACCGGCACGCTGGGGCTGCCCGCTTCGGTGAAGGTGTTCGGGCCGGAGTGGGAGGACGTGGAGGTGCGGCGCGAGGGCCGGCGCCTGTGCCACGTGCAGGGCGTGTCCTATCCGGACGTGGAGGTGCGCGAGAACCTGTCCGCGAGATTCCGCCGCACCGGCACGCACTTCAGCGTGGGCCTCTTGCACGCGAACCTGGGCGGCGACGCGGGGCACGCGAACTACGCGCCCTGCACCGCGGCGGACCTGGCGGCGGGCGGGCTGGACTACTGGGCCCTGGGCCACGTGCACACGCGCGCGGAGCACCTGCTGCCCGGCGGCGGCGTGGCGGTGTACCCGGGCAATCCGCAGGGGCGGCACATCCACGAGACGGGCGAGCGCGGCTGCGTGGTGGTGGACGTGGAGGACGGCGTCGCGCGCAGGCGCTTCGTGCCGGTGGACCGGGTGCGCTGGCACCGGCTGGACGTGCCGCTCTTCGGCGTGGGTTCGCTGGACGCGCTCCAGGCGGTGGCGACGGAGGTGGTGGAGGGGCGGTGCGCGGAGGACTTCGACGGGCACGCGGTGCGCCTCACGCTGGCGGGCCGAGGTCCGCTGCACCGGGAGCTGTCGCGGCCGGGGGCTCGGGCGCAACTGGAGGCGGACCTGCGGGAGCGGCTGTCGCGCGCGCATCCGCCGGTGTTGCTGGAGTCGCTCCGGGACGGCAGCCGGCCGGAGGTGGACCTGGAGGCGGTGCGGGCCGGTGGCGGCTTCATGGGCACGCTGCTGGAGGAGGCCCGGACGCTGGAGCAGGACGACGCGGCGCTCGCGGCGCTGTGGGACGACGAGGAACTGACGACGCTGGGCCAGCGCTTGAAGCGGCTGGGCGTGGACGCACTGGAAGCGCCCCGTCCGGAGCTGGTGGCGCAGGCGGGACAGCGCGGCGTGGAGCAACTCCACGAGGAGACGTCATGAAGCCAGGACTGCGCATCAACCGCTTCCAGGTGGATGGGTTCGGGCACTTCTCGGGCTACTCGGGGGCGCCGGCCCCGGGGCTCACGCTGCTGTATGGCCCCAATGAAGCGGGCAAGAGCACGCTGCTGGCCTTCCTGCGCGGCGTGCTGTTCGGCTTCGAGAAGCGCGGCCAGCCGGAGCGCTACGAACCCGAGGGCGCGCTCTTCGGCGGCGAGCTGTGGTTGGACACGGAGGCGGGGCCGCTGGTGGTGCGCCGACGCGTGGGGAAGCGCGCGTCGGAGGGCACGCTCACGGTGCAGACGCCGGAGGGGCAGCCGCTGCCGGAGACGCTGCTCGCGCAGGCGCTGGCGGATGTGCCCCGGGACCTGTTCTTCGAGGTGTTCGCCTTCCGGCTGGATGAGCTGTCGTCCTTCCAGCGACTGGCGCAGCAGCGCGGCGTGTCCGAAGCGCTGTTCGCCGCCGGCATGCAGGGCGCGCGTCGGCTGCCCGAAGCGCTGGAGCGGCTGCGCAAGGACGCGGAAGGGCTGTACGCGCCGCGAGGGCAGAAGCCCGAACTGAACAAGGTGATGAAGGACCTGGAGGACGTGCAGCAGGCGCTGCGCGAGGCGGGGGACCGGCCCGCGCTCTACTTCTCCACGCGCGACCGGCTGACGGGGCGCATCGCGGAGGGCCATGCGCTGGAGGTGGCGCAGAAGGAGGCCGCTCGCGAGTTGGACCACGCGGTGCGGCTGGAGTCCGCGCTGGGGGATTTGTCGGTGCTCGCGCGCGACCGCGCGGAGCTGGCCGAGCTGCCGGTGCTGGACACCTTCCCCGCGGGCGGAGAGACGCGGCTGGAGGACGTGCTCCAGCGACGCAAGACGTACCGGGCCCAGCAGGCGCAGCTGCATGAGCGGCTGGCGCCCATCGACGAGGCGCGGGAACGGCACGCCGCGCCCTGGCCCGTGCGCGAGCGCTCCGAGGCCCTGCGCACGGCGCTGGCCGCCTTCGCGGGACATTCGGAACAGCTTCGCGCCCTGCCCGCGCGCAGGGCCTCGCTCGCCTCGCGGCGGCGGCAACTGGAGCAGGCGCTGGGGGAGCTGGGGCTCGCGGTGGATGCGGGCGGGTTGCTCGCGCTGGACCTGGGGGCCCGGGCGCGCGGGGAGCTGGAGGCGCTGGCGGGCCGGCTGGACGCTTCGGACAGCGCGGTCGGCGCGGCGGAGACGGAGCTGGTGCGGACGCGCGAGGAGCGGACGCGGCTGGAGACGTCGCTGGCGCGGATCCAGGTGGAGGTGGAGTCCCTGCCCGACGAGCGGCCCGCGCAGGTGCGCCAGCGGCAGGCGGCGGTGGGCCGGATGCGCGCGGTGCGCGGAGACCTGGAGCGGCTGGCCGAGCAGCGCCTGGAGCAGCGTCGGCAGATGGACGGCGTGCGGGCACCCACGGACGCGGTGCCCCTGCATTCGCTGCTGCCGCTGTCATGGGTGGTGGCGGCGGGAGGCGTGGCGCTGGGCTTCGCGGTGCTCGCGGCGGTGCTCGCGGGTGTTTCGGTGGGCGTGCTGTGCGCGGTGGGCGGGGTGCTGCTGGTGGGGTTGTTGCTGCTCGTGCGCCACCGCGTGGAGACGGCGCGGCATGCGAGCCTGGATGCGCAGGCGGCGCGGCACCGCTGGCGGAAGCAGGAGGAGGACCGCTTCCGCGCGGCGCAGGCGACGATGTCCGCGCGCGAGGAGCTGCTCCAGCGGGAGCTCTTGCATGCCTCCGGCGCGGCGGGCCTGTCCCCGGGCGCGTCGCTGTCCGACCTGGCCGCGCAGGAGTCATTGCTGGCGGAGCGGCTGACTCAGGCCGAACGGCGCGAGTTGCTCGTGCGCGAGGAGGACGCGCAGCGCACGGCGTGGGACGGGGCGGTGCGCGAGGAGCAGCGCGTGGAGGAGCTACGACTGCGCGCGGAGCAACGCGCGGACGCGCTGCGCGAGGAGTGGGCTGCATTCCTGGTGGCGCGGCGTTTCCCGGTGGCCCTGGCCCCGGCGTCGGCGCTGACGTTGTGGCGGGATGCCTCCGCGCTGAGGCAGCGGCTGTTGGATCTGCGCACGGACGAGGAGGAGTTCACCGTGGCGGAGGCCGCGTGTGGCGCGACGACGTCCCGGCTGTTGGCCGAGGCCCATGCGGCGGCCCTGCCTCAGGGTCCGGCGGAGACGGTGGCGGCGCGGGTGTCCCTGGCGTTGGAGGAGGTCCGCGCGAGGGCGGCGGATCAACGCCAGTTGGATGGACAGCGCGGGGAATTGCTGGCGGAGAAGGCCCGGTTGGATCAGCTGGTGCTGGACGAGGACCAGACGCTGGACGCGCTGCTCGCGGAAGGCGGGTGCCAGGACGAGGCCACCTTCCGTCACCGCGCGGTGCAGGCGCGACGGTACGCGGAGCTGGTCGTCCGGGTGCGCGAGCACGGCCAGCGGGTGCAGGCGCTCACGGGCCTCAAGGAGGACGTGGCGCGCGCGGAGGTGCACGCGGCGGGCGCGGAGGCGGGCCTGAAGGAGCGGCTGTCCGGCCTGCGCGAGCGCTATCGCACCGAGGGCGAGCGGCTCAAGGCGGTGCTCACCGAGCAGGGCAGCCTGAAGACGCAGCTATCCCAATGGGAGAACGACGACCGGGTGTTCCGGCTGCGCATCCAGGAAGAGACGCTGCGGGCGAAGGCGTCGGAGCTGGCCACGCGCTACGCGGCGGACCGGCTGACGCTGGCGCTGCTGGGACGGGCGCGGCGGCGCTTCGAGGAAGAGCAGCAGCCGCGCGTCATCCAACTGGCGAGCGAGTCCTTCCTGGAGATGACGGGAGGCCGCTACCGCCGCGTCTACATCCCGGCGGGGGATGCGCGGGAGCTGCGGGTGAGCGACGGGGCCAGGGACTGGAGCGCGGAGCAGTTGTCCCGAGGCACGCGCGAGCAGCTCTTCCTGGCGTTCCGGCTGGCCGTCATCCGCTACTTCGGGGAGACGCGCGGCGCGCTGCCGCTCATCGCGGACGACGTGCTGGTGAACTTCGATCCGGAGCGGGCCCGTGGCGCGGTGCGCCTCCTCGCGCGGATGGCTGAACACCACCAGGTCATCGCCTTCACCTGCCACCCCTGGCTGCGCGCGCACTTCGAGGCCGAAGGCGCGCACGTGCTGGAGCTGGCCGGAGCCACGCGGTTGCCAGCGCGCGAAGGAGCCCAGGCGTTGCGGGTGGTCTCCGGGGGGTAGGCGAAACCGGGTACGGGACTCAGGAGGTCCGGGTCCTTGTCAGGAGCACGTGCCAGACTCCGGGATGCTGCTCGCGACATCAAGTCCTTCGAAGAACCACGTGCACGCACGCATCGTCGCGGCCCTCTGCTTTTATGCCCTGGGCTGTGCTGGAGGGCCTGAGTCGTCTCTTGCTTCGCGCGATTACGGCTTCGACGAAAGCAGCAACAGGGTGTGGGTCCGAGGTCCATGGGACGCCATCACCCCGTCTCGCGATATCGATGACGTCATTGATCAACTATGTCCGGCGGTCATGACCCTGCCCAGGGCCCAGGAGCGGGACTATGGCCAGGAGTATTGTGGCCTCATCCTACGCCGTGGACACGCGGCGCTGGATCATCCTCTCCGTCCAGAGGTAGCGCGGCCGGACCGGTCGACCTCGGGCGGCTGCTGGAGTTGCCCGAAGGCGTCGTGGTTCCGGTAGAGGATGAACAGCCCCATCACCACCAGGAAGACGGAGAAGGTCTGCTTGAGGACCGCGGGCGAGACGTGGTGGGACGCCCGGCTGCCCACGAGGATGCCCACCACCGCGACGGCCGTGAACGCCGCGAGGAAGCCCCAGCGAACATCGACGTGGCCCAGGTAGCCCGCGAAGCCCACGAACGAATTCAGCGCGATGACGAGCAGGCTGGTGCCCACCGCCTGCTTCATCGGCAGGCCCATCAGCAGCACCAGCGCCGGGACGATGAGGAAGCCACCGCCCACGCCCACCAGACCCGTGAGGCCTCCCACGGCCAGGGCCGCCGCCACCATCACCGGCACGGGGGCCTTGCGAGGCCCGGCCTCCGCCTGCTTGCGCGCCGCGAGCACCGCGTCCCTGCGCCCGTTGCGGAACATGAAGAAGGCCGCCACCAGCATCACCGAGGCGAACAACACCAACTGCACCGCGCCCGGGATGAACACGGCCAGCCGTGCCCCGGCGTAGGTGCCCGCCATCGCCATCGCGCCGAACACCCCGGCCGCGCGGAGCTGGACGTTGCCGTGGCGCCAATGGTGCACCGCGCCGAAGAGGCTGGTGACGCCCACCACGGCCAGGCCCATGGCGATGGACTCCTTCGCGCCGAAGCCCAGGACGTAGATGAAGAGGGGGACGGTGAGGATGGAGCCCCCGCCCCCCAGCAACCCGAGCGACACTCCGATGAGCGCCGCGAGGGCATAGCCAACGAAGGGCATGGGCATCCGCTCCAGGCGCGCGAGCGCTCAGCCCCCCGTGCTGCCAGGAGGCGACTCGCGCACCGCGAGCATCCCGCCCGCGAGGTTGTAGAGGCGCTGGAAGCCCCGCTGCGCCAGGGCCTGGGCCGCCCGCGCGGAGCGTCCCCCCGAACGGCAGATGAGCAGCAGCGGCGCGTCACGCGGCCAGTCCGCGGAGGCCGCCTCCAGCGTCCCCAGCGGGACGAGCTCCGCGTCGGGCAGGTGCCCCAGCGGGCCGGTGTATTCGTCCGGTTCGCGCACGTCGATGCGCCGCACGTCGGGGCCCAGCGTGGAGAGCCGGGCCGGAGCGATGTCCTGATACGTCATGTGCAACCTCTCTTCGGTGAAGGGGCCCCGGGGCTCACGCGCCCTGGGGAGGGGACGCCGCCCGTCCACAGGCGCGGTTGGCCGGGACCGCGATGTCGATCTTCTTCGGCTGGGGCAGGTGGAGGTTCTCCATGATGTGGATGAAGGCCTCCCGGTCCGCGTGCGCCAGGCGGGGGTTGTGGCGCGTCTCCTCGCCAATGCTCGTCACCGTGTGGCCCTTGTAGTCGTGGGCCGGGTAGACGCGCGTCGCGTCCGGCAGCGCGAAGAGGACGCGGGTGATGCTGTCGTAGAGCTGGCCCGCGTCTCCGTTCTGGAAGTCCGTCCGGCCATTGCCCCGCACCAGCAGGGCGTCCCCGGTGAAGACCCGGTCCCCCAGCAGGTAGCTGACACTGTCGTCCGTGTGGCCCGGCGTGGCCAGCACCTGGAAGGTCAGCGGCCCCACCCGCACCGAGTCCCCGTGGCGGACCTGGACGTTGGCGCACGCGGCGCCGCCCACGCCCCCCACCACCGTGCAGTGCGTGCGCTCGCGCAGCACGCCCGAAGCGGTGACGTGGTCGGCGTGCACGTGGGTGTCGAGGACGTGCGTGAGCACGAGGCCCAGCTCGTCCACCAGCCGCAGGTCCCGCTCCACCTGCTCCAGCACGGGGTCGATGAGGACGGCCTGCCGTGTCCCCTCCTCCCCCACGAGGTAGGTGTACGTCGAGGACTCCGCGTCGAAGAGTTGTCGGAAAATCATGTCGTGACCTCCTGGACGTGAGAGCCAGGAGCGGGTCCGGAGGATTCAGGCCCCCTGTTTTTTCCCCCTGCCCGGCTGCCTGGAAGGCCCCGGATGAATCCTTTTCGCGGGCGCCTGGCTCTCACGGGCATGACCTCCTCCTTCCTCCTTCCCCTCCTGGGCGGCGCGCTCATCGGGTTGGGTGTCTCCCTCCTCCTGCTCACCCAGGGCCGCGTGGCGGGCATCAGCGGCATCGCGGGTGCGCTGCTGTCGCCCTCGCGCGGGGACATCGCCTGGCGGGTGTCCTTCCTGGGGGGGCTGCTCGGAGGCGGTGCCCTGCTCGGCGGGTGGCTTCCCACGGCCCTTCCGCCCCCAGTGCCTCCCGGCAGCGGCGGCACCGTCCTGCTCGGGGTGGCGGGCCTGCTGGTGGGCTTCGGCTCGCGGTTGGAAAACGGCTGCACCAGCGGACATGGCGTCTGCGGTCTCAGCCGGGGCGCCCCCCGCTCCCTGGCCGCCACCCTCACCTTCATGGCCACCGGGGCCCTCACCGTCTTCGTGGCCCGGCATGTCTTCTAGAGAAAAAGGAGCCTCCCCCATGCGTTCCGCGTCCGGCGCGTTCTTCAGCGGCCTGCTCTTCGCCCTGGGCCTGGGCCTGGGTGGCATGACAAATCCCTCCCGGGTCCTGGCCTTCCTCGACGTCGCGGGCGACTGGGACTTCCGGCTCGCGCTGGTGATGGGCGGAGCCGTCGCCGTGCACGCGGCGCTCCGGCCCCTCATCCTTCGAAGGAAGCGTCCCCTCTTCGCCGAGCACTTCCCCACCTTCCCGGCGCGGCGGGTGGACGGCAGGCTGCTCGCGGGCGCGGCCCTCTTCGGCATGGGCTGGGGGCTGGGCGGCTATTGTCCCGGGCCCGCGCTCACGTCGCTCGCCACCGGGGCGCCGTCCGTGCTCCTCTTCGTCGCCGCGATGTTCGCCGGCATGGCCCTGGCGCGGGGCGTCCAGGCCGCCGTCCCGGCATCCGGGAGACCGGCGGGGGTGTTCCCCGAAGGGGAAGGGAAGACAGCGGGCCATGTCGACGCGAACCGATGAGGAGTTGCTGGAGGCCACGCGCCGGGGGGACGGCCAGGCCCTGGACGAGTTGCTGACCCGTCATGAGCCCCAGGTGTACCGGTTCGGTCTGCGCATGTGCGGTTCGGAGGAGGATGCCCGGGACGTGCTCCAGGAGACGCTGCTCGCGGCCTTCCGCGAACTGCATGCGTTCCGGGGCGACGCGGCGCTGTCCACCTGGCTGTACCAGCTCGCGCGCACGCACTGCCTGCGCCTGCGGCGCCAGCGCGTGGGCACCCCCACGGAGTTCCAGAGCCTGGAGTCCCCCGAGGCGGGCCGGGTCGCGGCGGAGGAGTCCCTGCCGGATGCACGCGCCCACGCGAGGCACCTGGGGGAAGTCCTCCAGGCCGCGATCCTGGCCCTGCCGGAGGATGCGCGCGAGGTGCTCATCCTCCGGGACGTGGAGGGCCTCACGGCGGAGCAGGCCGCGCACGTGGTGGGCATCGAGGTGCGGGCGCTCAAGAGCCGGCTGCACCGCGCACGCCTGCTGCTGCGCGAACACCTGGCCACGCTGCTGGGCGAAGGCGCCCAGGGCACGAACCCGGGCTGCCCGGAGCTGACGCGGGAGCTTTCGGAGTTCGCCACGAAGGAGGTGGACCAGGCCACCTGCGTGCGCCTGGAGGAGCACCTGTCGCATTGCGCCCGCTGTGCCGGAGCCTGCGACGAACTCCAGCGCACGGTGTCCCTGTGTCGAAGGATTCCCGGGGGCGCGGTGCCCGCGACGGTGCGGGCGGCGGTGCGACAGGCGATGTCACGGACGCTGACGGACTGAAGGGCCGGCCGACCCAGCGCCCCCGCGCGGATCCAGACCGACCCCTGGAAAAAACACTGGGAGCGCGCCCCCTCGACGCGCTCCCAGTGACTCAACCCCTCCCCCGAGGGGTCCCCCTCATCGAAAGCGGCCCCCAAAGACCCGCTTCCGTCCTGCTTGTGCCTTCAAGACGACGACTGTCGAAAACCTTGAGGAGTTCCGGAAGATCGACCCCCAGAACCCTTCCCCCCTCCGCCCAGGACGCTCTGCGCCCGAAGCCCTTGAGCGACGACGGCTCTGCCACCGTCACTCCCACCTCATCTCCAAATACGTCGGCCGCTGGAATCCTTGGTTCGGCCCCCGCTTTTTTCGTCCGCCCCCCTGACGCACCGGGCTGAACGCGCCCCCTCGCGGTCCACGTCAGCCCTGCTGCTACAGTCGCCCACCCTGGAGGGGCGCCATGCGGAAGCCGTCGGCGGTGGTCATTGGGGGAGTGCTGCTCCTGCTCCTCGTCGGAGCGGGCATCTTCTGGTGGCTGGGCCCCACGGCCTCCGCCCCGAAGGACGCGACCTCCGCCACGTCCAGGCCCGTGCGCCGGCCGCTGTCGGCCCCTCCCCCCGCGCCGCCCCGGGGAGCCCTCCAGGTGCGCGGCCGCGTCCTGGATGCCCGGGGCCAGCCCGCCGCTGGCGTGGAGGTCTCCGCCTCGGTGCCCCTGCCGGGCGAGACGCTGTCGGAGCTGCCGTGCGACACGGATCCCGCCGTCCCCCTGTCGGCCGGGGACTGCGACACCGCGTCCGCCTGGGACTGGGCGCTGGAGATGGTGGCCTCGCGCCGGGGCTCGGCCTTCGTGCTCACCCGCACCCCGTCCGCACAGGACGGCACCTTCACCCTGGAGGGCCTGCCCGAAGGCACCGTCGCCGTGTGGGCGTTGGGTCCCGAAGGCGCGGCCCTGGAGGAGAAGGTCGCCACCGGCACCCAGGACCTGAAGCTGGTGCTCTCCCCCGCCCTGAAGCTCTCCGGCCGCGTGGTGGACGAGGACGGCGCCCCGCTCCCCGGCACCCGGCTGACGGTGCTGCACACCGGGAACGCGCGCTACTTCGAAGCGGTCGCCGACGCCGAGGGCCGCTTCGCCGTGGGCCCCCTGCCCCAGGCCAACTACACCCTCGCCGCGGCGCACCCTGGCAAGCTCTCCACGTGGCTCCAGGACCTGGGGCCGGAGGCCCTGGAAGAGGACCTGGTGCTGCACCCGCCCCGGCGCATCGTGGGCCAGGTGTTGGACGGCGAGCGTCCCGTCCCGGGCGTCTCCGTGCTGGAGCAGGCCGGTGACCGCATCGCCGTCACCGACGCCGACGGGCGCTTCACCTTCGACAACCTGCTGCCCTCCGCCTACAGCATGACCGTGGAGCACGACGGGCAGCGGGCCCTGGCCCAGGTGGAATTGACGGAGCACCAGCCCGAAGCCGAGGTGACGCTGCACCTGGGCTCCGCGTTCTTCGTCGACGCCACCGTGCGCGACACCGAGGGCCGTCCCGTGCGGGACGCCGTGGTGGCCGCCGTCGACCAGGAGACCTTCGACCGGGGCCTGTGGAGCGTGGGCCTGAGCACGAGCAAGACCCAGCGGACCGACGCGGAAGGCCACGTGCGCCTGGGCCCCCTGGCGGAACACGCCTACCGGTTCCAGGTGGAGGCCGAGCGGATGCTGGACCTCACCGAGGAGCGGACCGTGGGCCGCGACACCCCGCCCCTGGAGTTCGTCCTGTCCCCCGCGGTCATCGTGGAGGGCCAGGTCGTGGATGCCCAGGGCCAGCCGGTGAAGGAGGCCTCCCTGTCGCTGCGGGCCTCACCCGAGGAGGAGGCGGCGTCCCCGCCGAGGTACCGGATCCGCACGCACCACGGGCGCCCGCGCACCTTCGACGCCACGACCGACGACACGGGCCACTTCGTCATCAAGATGGAGAAGGCCATGGCCGGCATCGTCGCCGTCGAAGCGGAGGGCTACCTGGGACGCGAGCTCCAGGTCCAGGCCCCCACCTCCGGACTCAAGGTGACCCTGGATTCCGGCGCGACGGTGCGAGGCACCGTGACGAGCTCCAGCGGCGTCCCCGTCAAGGAGGTGGACGTCACCTTGACGAAGGGCGGCGTGAACGAGGACGACCCGGAAGACCACGGACGCGTCGCCTTCGCGGGCTCCACCGAAGAGGAAGGGACCTTCACCATCCGGGGCGTGCCACCGGGCAACTACGCCGTCTGGCTGCAGGCCTCCGAGGGCGGCTACCAGCGCCTGATGCCCCAGCGCGTGGGGGTGCGGGGCTCGGAGACCGTGGAGCTCGCGCTGCACCTGGACCTGGATGGACGCATCGCCGGCGTGGTGGTGGATGGCCAGGGCCTGCCCCTGGGGGGCGTCACCGTGGAGGCCGTGGCCAAGGAGGAGGCGGGCAGTGGGGGACGTTCCTATTCCCCCCTGGAGACGAAGACGGGGCCCGACGGCCGATTCGCCCTGGAGCCGCTGGCCCGGGACTGGGATTACGAACTGACGGCGACGAAGCCCGGCTACGCGATGCCCCGGCCCCCCGCGAAGCCCGAGCCCGAGGTCGACGAAGACGACGAAGGGACCGAGGAGCTGCTCGGGGGGCTGCGGATGGGCCGGTGGGAGCCGGACGAGGAAGACCCCAAGGTCATCGCTCGCGCGGGGAACATGGCCGTGCGCGTCGTCCTGACCGCCCAGAGCCGCATCACCGGGCGGCTGGTGAAACCGAACGGGGCGCCCATCACGCGCTTCGACCTGAACGAGGAGCCCGTGCGCGACCCACGCGGGGCCTTCACTGTCTTCGTGGACAAGCCCGGCCTCCAGCACCTGACCTTCAAGGCCCCGGGCCACGCGTTCACCCAGCGCGACGTGCGGGTCCCCGCCGGACGCGACGTGGACCTGGGCGAGGTGCGCATCGAAGCGGGGCACGCCGTCCGGGGCCGCGTGGTGGACGACGCGACCGGCGAACCGCTGGAGGGCGTGGAGCTCTCCCTGTCCCTCCCCCCCGAGGAGCTGAAGGCCGCGGCGGAGGAGGAGTCGGGGGAGAAGTACGACATCTACGAGGTCTCCGGCGGCTTCCTGGACGCCACCACCGCCCGGGATGGCACCTTCACGCTGCCCTCCGTGGAGTCCCGGCCGTACCGGCTCACCGCGCGGCACACCGGGGCGGGAGAGTACGCGACGCTGGAGCGCGCGCTGGGCCCCACCGAGGACACGCTCGAACTGCGCCTCCAGGGCGACACCCGCCTGGAAGTGACGGTGAAGGACGCGCAGGGCAAGCCCTACCCCTCCATGGTGTCGGTCCGGTCGCAGCGGGACCAGGAGGTCACGGACTATCTCCCCGACGATGACGCGCGGACCGTCTTCCGCGAGCTGGAGCCTGGTGACTACCTGGTGGGCCTGCGCTCCAGCGATGGCCCGTACGCGGCGCCCTACCAGAAGGTGCGCGTCGAGGCGCATCGCGTCACCCGGGTGGAGCTGCTCGCGGCCGCGAAGGGCGCCACGGTGACGGTGCGCTGGGGAGAGCGCGGGGCCCAGGGACTCGTGCTCCTCTTCCCGGGCATGGTGCCGCTGCCGGGCTCGGATGACGCGGCGGGGCAGCTGCGCGGGAAGGGCCTGCGCACGGCCTCCAGCAACGAGACGTGGAGCAACGTGCCGCCCGGGCCCTACACGCTGATGGTGCTGCACCACCGGGGCAACGGGAAGTGGCTGACGTACCGGCAGGACGTGACGGTGGGGACCGCCGCCGAGCAGGAGGTGCAGGTGCCCACCATCACCTGGTGATGCCTGGGTCATCAGGGCCTTCTGGTGATGGAGAGCTGTGTTAAACCCCCGGACCCATGACCCCGAGCGACGCGCTGAGCGCAACGGACCTCGAACGTCTGGCCAGGGCGGAGGCACCCGACCTCGCCGAGGCCGTGCTGGCCTTCCTGGACCAGCCGGACAAGACGTCGGACACGCCGCTGCCGCAGGGCGCGCTCGACTTCGACGCGCTGAAGTCCCTGCTCACGCAGGCGCAGCAGCGCGGTGAGAAGGCCGGCCGCCGCCAGGGTTCGCATGAGGCGTGGCAGCGCTTCCTCGCGCAGAAGGACGTGCCCATGCCCGCGCGCTTCGCGCTCGCGGACATGCTGGTGTCCCTGTACGAGAAGAACAGCGAGCCCGCGCGGGCCGCGCTCTTCACGCTGGTGAAGGAAGCGCCGTTGAAGTTCGGCCTCTGGGCCGGCCTCAAGCGCATCTACAAGCTGGCCGAGGCGCGCCACGACGCGGAGATGTTCGGCGTGCTGGCGTGGAGATTCGACACCGAGCGCGGCAGCCACCGCTCGCGTGAGGTGGGCAGCGGCACCCTCACCTACCTCCAGCGCCGCGCATGGCGCTTCCTGCGCCACCTGGGCGCGGCCGTCCCGGAGCTCTACCCGCAGTTCGCGGTGGAGGTGCTGCGGCACTACCAGCCGGACACTTCGTGGTCGTCCTGCTGGGTGGCGCACCACGTCTGGGCGCACAACAGCCGCAACTACTCCGCGACGCGCTTCCCCATCCAGCCGCCCGCGGACATGGTGAAGCAGCGCATGTACCCGGACGCGTGGAAGCGCTCGCCGGACGCGCTGATGCGCCTGCTGGACACGTGCGGTTCGGACCCGGCCGCGAAGTTCGCCATCCAGGGCCTGCGCAAGGACTTCCCGGAAGCGCTGCGCAAGGTGACGCCCGCGTGGCTGGACCGGCTGGCGCGCCGGCCCCTGGGCACCGCGCACGACTTCCTGGTGGAGACGCTCCAGGGCTCGCCGGAGTTCCACCAGGGCAAGCTGCGCGCCGTCGGGCTGCACGACGCGGTGCTCGCGCTCCTGGAGTCCCCCAGCGACAAGGCCCGGGCGTACGCCATCGAGTACGCGCGCGGCCACGCGCAGGACATGTCCGCGGAGAGGCTCGCGGAGCTGGTGGAGAACGGTGAGGACGACGTGGTGTCCTTCGCCGCCGCCACGCTGGAGAAGCGCAAGCCGCGCGACCTGGGGCTGGAGCTGTTGGGCCGGCTGCTCGTCACGAAGGCCACGGCGGGCTTCGCGGCGAAGGCGTTGGAGCAGTCCTTCGACCGGGCGGAAATCACCCAGGACTTCCTCCGCGAGCAGCTTTTCGGGCAGCAGGAACAGCTCAAGTGGGCCACGGGCTACATCGCGTCCAAGTACGCCGCCGGGGAGATGCCCGCGTCGTTCTGGAAGCAGACGCTGACGGAGGCCAAGCGCTCGAAGCGTCCGCGCATCGTGGAGGACGCGGCGATGAAGGCGCTGGGCACGTACAAGCCGGCGGACATCGGACCGGAGTGGCTGCTGGACCTCGTGTCGCATCCGCGCCTGGGCCGTCAGGCGGCGCAGTGGCTCACGCGCGCGGACAGCCTGCCGGGCCTGGACGTGGAGCGGGTGAAGGCGCTGGTGTTCAGCGCGAAGCACCGCGAGACGGCGCTGGCGCTCCTGGGCAACCGCAAGCTCTTCACCGCGCGGCAGCTCACGGTGCCCTGGCTGCTGGCGCTGGCGCGCAGGGCGGACCCGACGCTGCACGACTTCGGGCACCGCTACCTGCTGGAGAACGTGGTGCCCGCGGACTTCAGCGACACGGGCGACGCGGCGCAGGGCCTGGAGCGCCTGTTCGACCTGGCGCTGGGCGCGAAGCAGCCGGCCCCGGTGCGCACGTTCGCGCAGACGTACCTGCGCTGCCACCATCCGGGCATCGGGCCGGAGCAGCCGGAGTCGAAGTCCTACGACATCAAGCCCCGGGCGCCTCGCAAGGCGTACACGCCGGAGAAGCTGTGGCCCGCGCTGTTCGATGCGCGCGACGACGTGCGCCGCTTCGCGCTGACCATCGCCCGCTCGGAGCTGCGCGCGTGGGGCTACCAGACGCGGGTGTACGAGCTGGCGGATTCGGACGCGAAGGAGATCCGCAACCTGGCCTATGACGCCCTGCTGAACGCGGGCGAGCCG
This sequence comes from Corallococcus sp. bb12-1, assembly GCF_026626765.1. Classification (NCBI taxonomy): domain Bacteria; kingdom Pseudomonadati; phylum Myxococcota; class Myxococcia; order Myxococcales; family Myxococcaceae; genus Corallococcus; species Corallococcus sp. bb12-1. Next base: position 1,311,619 of record NZ_JAPNJZ010000001.1, read on the forward strand.
GGCGCGGATGCGCGCCACACGTTGCAGCCGGAGGAGCTGGACGCGGGCAAGGTGTTCGCGCTCACGGAGTCCACCAAGCGCAGCACGCGCGAGGTCGCGGTGGAGCTCATCCGCCGGCACTACGCGCGGCTGGGCGGGGCGGAGCGGCTGTCCGGGCTGATGCAGAGCGCGGACCGCGAGGTGGGCCTGTTCGCGGTGCGGCTGCTCTGGGAGAAGCACCGGCCGCTGCACCTGCCGGAGGACTGGAAGCCCGCGGGCGGCGGCAAGGACGCGCGCGAGGCGGGCGGCACGACGCGCTTCACCGACGTGGAGGCGCTGCGCACGTTCCTGCGGCGCATGCTGTTCGGCCTGCCGCCGGGGCGCGCGAAGGAAGCGCGCGAGGGCGACGTGCAGCGCCGGCTGTCCGCGAGCGTGGCCAAGCGCCGCGTGGTGGAGCTGGTGCGGGACCTGGGTCTGGAAGAAGAGAGCTTCGCCCGCGTGGTGGCGCCCGTGCTGGGCGAGTTCACCGGGTCGGTGGCGAAGGGCGAGTGGCAGAGCTGTCTGGCCTCGCTGGTGCAATTGCAGGCGGCTCACCCGGGCGTGCAGCTCGGCGGCATCTAGGACAACGACACCATGGCCAACCTCTCCATCGGCAACATCGAGAAGGTCCGTGCGCTCGCGGCCAATGCCCGCCTGCTGCTCGTGGGGGGCACGCGTGCCGCCCCGGACAGCCGCCTCACCGCGTACGAGCCCGGCACCAACAAGGTCCTCTGGACGGCGTCGCTGCCTGCCCACGTGCTGGGGCTCGCGCTGTCCGGCGAGCGTTACGCCGCGGCCTGCGCGGACGGCACGGTGCGCTTCGGTTCGCTCACCGACGGCACGGTGCAGTTCCAGCTCCACGGCGCGCACCCGGGCGGATGCACGGCGGTGGCGTCCAGCGCGGACGGCAAGGTGCTCTACACGGCCGGCGTGGACGGCTTCGTGCGCGCGTGGGACTGGGAGAGCACGCGCAAGCTGAAGGAGTGGAGCGCGTCCCCGCAGCCGCTGCGCACGGTGGCAGTGGACCCCACGCACACGTACGTCGCCTGCGCGGGCGATGACGGCGTGGTGCGCTCGTTCACGGTGGCCTCCGGCGCACAGCGGGACATGGCGGGCCACGAGGGCGCCGTGCGCGCGCTGGCCTTCACGCCCCGCGACGGGCGGCTGGTCTCCGCGGGCGACGATGGCAAGCTGCGCATCTGGTACCTGGTCGGCGCGGTGGAGTTCGAGGTGCGCGGCGAGAAGGACAGCGGCCACGCGGGCCCGGTGCTGGGGCTGGTGTTCCCGCCCACGCCCCCGGCGGAAGCAGGCCAGGATCCGGCGGAGCGCATCGCGTCGGTGGGGGGCGACGGCAAGCTGAAGGTGTGGCGGCTGGACGAGCGTCGCAAGCCGCGCACGTTCGAGCTGGGCACCAAGGCCGTGCACGCGGTGGCCTTCGGGCCGCCGGCCAATCCCCGTCAGGCGAAACAGTTGCTGGGCTTCGTATTCGTGGCTGGTGATGAGCGCACCGTCACGCGCATCACGCTGGGCACGGATGGCAAGCCCACGGACGAGACGGTCACGTACACGCACGGCTTCGACGTGCTCAACGAGGCGCGCAAGGCGGGCCGTCCCCGCCGCGAGGCCGCCGTGCGCGAGGCCGCCGCGCTGCTGGAGCCGGAGGCGCTGGAGTTCGCGCTGTCGCTGCTGAGCAGCGATGCGGACGCGGAGGTGCGCAAGCTCGCCGCCACGGAGCTGGGCGCGCAGGGTCGCACCGCCGCTCGGGCGAAGCTGCGCGAGCGCCTCAACGACGACGTGGTGGGCGTGCGCACCGCCGCGTTGGATGCGCTGACGAAGCTGGAGACGGAGTCGCCGCTGGCCGCACCGCGCGCGGCGCTCGACTCGCGCTTCTCGGACACGCGGGTGCTGGCGCTGCGCCGGCTGGCGAAGCTGGGCGGCACGTCGCCGCTGGTGCCGGGCCTCATCTCCGGCAAGCTCGCGGATGACAAGGCGCCCGTGGGCGAGGCCGCGCTGGACGCGCTCGTCGCCGTCTCCCCTGCTGGCAGCACGGAGCCCCTGAAGCTGGCCTTCGAGCGTGGCCCCGCGCCCCTCAAGGTGGAGGTGCTGCTGCGCGCCTCCGTGGCGGGCCTGCTGGGTGACCCGCGCATGCAGCCGCTGGTGGCACGCGCGCTGGACGACGCGGACCGGGACGTGCGCCGCGTGGCCTTCGCCGTGCGCGTGCTGGAGCGCCGGGCGCTGGCGCTCACGCTGGAGAAGCAGGACGAGGAGTTCGCCCGTTCGGTGCGCGACGTGGCGCGCATGCTGATGCTCCAGTCGAAGCGCGCGGCCGGGGACGCGGAGGCGAAGTCCACCACCGACGCGGAGCTGGCCACCGCGCGCGAGAAGCTCTTCGCCAACGCCACGGCGGGCGCGGCGCTGACGGAAGCCGACCTGGAGCCGCTGCTGGCCGCCATGGCGTGCCGCATGCCGGACACGGCGGTGCGCGGTGCTCGCGGCCTGGCGCAACTGGGAGATGGACGCGCGCTGGGTGCGCTGTTGCAGTTGTCGCGCGAGGACGAGTCGGCCATCCGTCGTCAGGCGGCGGCCTCGCTCCAGGCGTTGCAGGACCCGCGCGCCCGCGAGCGGCTGGTGTGGATGCTGGACGACGCGGACGCGGACGTGCGCGCCACGGCGTTGGAGGCGGTGGTGGCGCTGGACGTGGACGCGCCCCTGTCCGCCGCGGAGGCGGCGCTGCGCTCCGGGCATGAGGACGTGCGCGTGCGCGGCCTGGACCGGCTGGTGAAGCTGGGCGCGAAGGCGGAGGGCGCGGAGCCGCTGCTGGGCAACGCGCTGGAGGACGAGTCCGGCAAGGTGCGTGGCGAGGCGTTCCGCACGCTGTGGGCGTGGAACGAGAAGGAGCCGGAGAAGGCCGTGGACCGGGCGCTCACGGGCCGCTTCCCGGACCTGCGCAACCGCGCGGTGGAAGTGCTCGCCCAGCGCGGCACGGAAGACTGGGCGCTGAACCGGCTGAAGAAGTCCGTGGAGGACCGCGACGTGGCAGTGGCCACCGCCGCGTACGAGGCGTGGGTGAAGCTGGCGGGCAAGGAGAAGCCGGAGCCGCACCTGGCCGCGCTCGGCTCCACGCACCCGGCCCTGCGTGAGAAGGCGGCGAAGGCCTCCATCCACGCGCCCGCGGAGCCCCTGCGCTCCGCGCTCCTCAAGCGCGTGCAGGACGAGCACCTGGAGGTGGCGGTCGCCGCGCTGGACGCGCTCGACAAGCTCATCCCCACCGAGAACGGCCCCCTGCTCGCGGGCATCGCGGCGACGGCGCTGCCGGTGCGCGTGCGGGCCGCGGAGCTGCTCGCCCCGCGCGGCGCGGAGGACATCATCGAGCCCATGCGCGGGCTCATCACCGACAAGGACCTGGAGCGGCTCTACCCGCCCGGCTACCTCGTCCCGCTGCGCATCCGCGCATCGCGCGCGCTGGCCACTCTGGGCTCGCGGCGCCTGCTGGGCTTCTACGCCACCGTGCTCCTGCCGCACGAACTGTCGGACCTGCAGGAGCAGGGCGCGCGTGGACTCGCCACCGCGAGCCGTCGGGGTGACGAGGGCGCGCTGCTGGACGCCCTGGGCCACTCGCTGGTCGCGGCGCGCTCGTGGGCGGCGGACGGCTTGTCGCGCCTGGGCGATGTCCGCGCCCTGCCGGTGCTCACCGGCAACCTGCGCCATGAGCACCTGCCCATCCGGCTGGGTGCCATCCTCGCCTTCGCGGCCCTGGGCCCGGAGGGAGACGGTGGCCTGCTGCACGGCCTGGAGGACTCCGCGCGCGAAGTGCAGGAGATGGTGTTCGCCATCGTGCTCGCCCGCGACCTGCGCGCCAGCCGCGACGGCGAGCCGCCGGACCTGCTGACGAGCGCGCTGTCCAGCGGCCGTCCGGAAGTGCGTTACGCGGCGGCGCGCGCGTTGGAGCTGCGCACGGAGCCGGACGCGTACCGCGCGCACCTGGTGGACGTGCTGTTGCCGCCGCGCCCGGAGAAGGTCGGCGACATGAAGGACTGGCCCTCGGAAGAGGACCGGGCCAAGCGCGTGGTGGGTCTGGCCGAGGCGCTCTCCAGCGCCCAGCCGGAGCAGCGCTACGCGGCGGCGCAGGTGCTGCTGCTGCGCAACAAGCCCCTGGACTACTTCCGCGAGGCGCAGAAGGTCGCGCGGCCCCGCACGCTGGAAGCGCCCTGGAAGCCGGAGACGGCCGAGGGCGCGGCGCACGTGATGCAGCCATCCACGCCGGAGAAGCAGGGCACGGCGTCCGCCACGGGCAAGAGCTGGCTGCGCCGCCTCTTCTCCGCGGTGAAGCCGCCCGAGGGCAGCACCGCGACGCCGCAGACGGCGACCCAGGCGGAGCGGCAGCACCTGCGCCGGCTGGCGTTCGGCGCCTACGTGGGCCTGCTGCGGCAGGTGTCCGCGGGTGACGAGGAAGGCCACCGCGTCCGCCGCGACTCCGTGGACCGCGTGGTGAAGCTCACCCTGGAGGGCTACGCGGGCACGTCCGCCGCCGTGGCCGCCCTGCTGCGCGCGCTGGAGGATCCGCACCAACTGGTGCGACGCGCGGCGCTCGCGGGCCTCAAGGAGCTGTACCCCGCTGGCAGCGACGAGCCCCTGGCGCTGGCCCTGGCGTCGTTGTCGCCGGACGTGGCCCGCGCGGCGCTGGAGGAGCTGGCGGAGCGTGGAGACGCGGCCCGTCCGCGCGTGACGGCGGCGCTCAACTCGCCGCTGCCGGAGGTGCGCAAGTCCGCCTTCGAGCTGCTGGAGAAGCTGAGCCCGGCGGGCAGCCTGGATCCGCTGCTGGCCGCGCTGGGCAGCGAGCACGCCGACCTGCGCGTGGGCGTGATTGAGCGTCTGGCCGGTGCCAACGATCCGCGCGTCACCGAGGCCCTGGGCCGCGCGGCCGGCAGCGAACACGAGGACCTGCGGCTGCGCGCCGCGGAGCTGCTCGCGTGGCGTGGGGATGACCGGGCGGTGGAGGTGCTGGGCACCTTCCTGCGCTCGGAAGTGCCCGCGGTGGTGCGCCGTGCACAGGAGGCCCTGGCGCGGCTGGGAACCTCCGCCGCCGTGGCCGCGCTCGCCGCGCGTCTGTCCGTGGCGACGGAGATCCCGGAGCGCACGAAGCTGGTCGCCGCGCTGGGCCGCACCCGCCGTCCGGAAGCGCTGGACGTGCTCGCGCGCCAGAGCGTGGAGGACGAGAACGCCACCGTGCGCCTCGCCACCGTGACGGCCGCGATGCAGCTCACCTGGCCGCCGGAGCAGGAGAAGCTGAAGGAGCGGGAGCGCGACCTGAAGAAGCGCGACGCGGCGCTCGCCGTGCGCTTCCTGAAGGTGGCCGTGCGCAGCAACGACGTGGAGGTCCGCAAGGCCGCCGCCACGGAGCTGGAACACGGCAAGAACGAGGGCCAGGACGCGCTGCTCGTCGCGCTCTTCACCGACCGCGACGTCACCGTGCGCGCCGAAGCGGTGGCGCGCTACTCGAAGCGCGTGGTGGAGCAGGGCGCGGCGGTGGAGCCGCTGGAGGAGATCCTCCGCGCCGGAGCCCGCGAACTGATGCTGCCCGCGGCCGAAGGCGTGGCGCACCTGCGCAGGGCCAGCGCCCTGCGGCCCCTGCTGCTGTACGCGCGCGCCGGTGAAGGCGAGGAGCGCGGCCGGGCCCTGCTCGCGCTGGGCACCCTGGGAGACGCCCGCGCCCTGTCCGAGCTGGAGACGATCGCGGGCGGAGGCACCGCGGACGCCCCAGCCGAGCAGGAGATGGTGCTGGCCGCCATCGAGGCCCTGGGCCGGCTCGCCAGCCGGCTGCCCGAGGGCGACGAGCGCCGCCGCATCGAGGAGAAGGTGGAGGTCGCCGCGGTGGAGGGCACCTCCTCCGAGCACCAGGAAGCCGGCGTGCGCGGCCTGCGCGCCATCGGTGGGGAGCGCGCCCGGGTGAAGCTGGAGGCGCTGCTCGCCGACTCCGACACGGACGACGAGGTGCGCATCACCGTGGCGCAGGAGCTGGGCAAGCTCGGCGACCCGGAGGCGGAGAAGGCCCTGGCCGCCGCGCTGGACGAGGATGACGACGACCTGCGCGAGGCCGCACGCAAGGCGCTGGACGTGCTCTTCCCGAACGACCGCACGCGCGTGGAGTTCCTCGCCGTGGCCAGCACCCAGGAGGACATCTCCGAGCCCGCCGCGACCTACCTCGCCAGCGAAGGCGACCCGGCGCAGCTCGTGCCCCGGCTGGCCACGCTGGAGAACGCGGAGCTGCGCCTGAGGCTGCGCCGAGGCCTCGCCCGTCGGGGCGCGCTGCCCCTGCCGGAGGTCATCGCGCTGGTCGGCCACGACAAGCCCGAGGCCCGCGAGGAGGCCGCGCGGCTGGTGGGCACCTGGACAGGCGATGCGCAGGCGACGGGCGCGGTGGACACCGCCAGCCTGACCCGCGCGGTCGTCGCAGCCGAACGGCGCACCGCCGCCTCCTGGGCCGCCACGTCGCCCCCGAAGCGCGAGCCGCTGGCCAGCGCCTGGGAACGCCTCCTGTGGGCAGGCTCCCGGCTGGGCGCGAAGGAGCTGGTCGCCACGTCCGCCGAAGTCCTGCGCAAGGGTGAAGCCCATGCCCCCGCGGGCGTGCGTCAGGAAGCCGCGCGCGTGCTGGGACGGCTGAAGGCGACGAACGAGGCGCAGGCCCTGCGCACCGCGCTGGCGGATCCGGACGCTCCGGTGCGCTCCGCCGCCGCGTCGGTGCTGGCCGCGCTGGTGCCGGACCAGGCCGCTGCCTGGGCGCTGGAAGTGAAGCCCTTCGACCCGGTGGCCATGGGCCCCACGGGCGCGAAGGTGGCGCCGGGCCTGCTGACGGCCAGCGAGCCGCGCAGGCTCGCGGTGCCGGCGCTGCTGGCGAAGAAGGACCTGGGACCGCTCAAGCCCGTGGCGTCCGACGCGAAGCCGGAGGTGCGGCAGGATGCGTGGGCCGCGATTGGCCGGCTGGGTGGTGATGAGGCGGCGGAGCTGCTGAAGACGGCGGCCTTCGACAAGTCGCAGTCGGTGGAGCTGCGCAAGGCGGCCTACCGCGCCCACAAACGTGCACGCCGGGCCGCCGAGCGCGCCCGCAAGGAAGGTCAACCGTCGTGAGCACCGCAACCGCACGTCATCCCGTCGCGCTGAACTACGCCGCCGCGAGCGACGTGGTCGTCACCCCGGACGCCTCGCGCGTGCAGCTGGCCCTGGAGGGCTCGCGCGGCACCGTGGGCGTCAGCGGCCGCGTGAAGGACCCCACCCTCTTCCGCGACGCGCTGGCCGCCGCCTTCGCGGTGCTCTCCAGCGACCTGCGCTACCGGGGCCGCGACCGCACCGCGTACCTCGCGTACCTGATGAAGCAGGGCAAGCGCGCCAGCGCTCAAATCTGGGAGGCCCAGAAGGCGTTCCTCGACAGCTCGCTGGAAGGCGAGGAGAAGCAGGACGCTGTGCTGGACCCCGTCCTCACCGTGGATCCAGACCAGGTGTCGCTGGAGGTCTTCTCCCGCGACGAGAGCGCCTACGCGCGCCTGGCCTTCGACAACAGCCTCTTCGACAACCGCGAGGCCGCGCACGGCTCCACCTTCCTGGACGTGCCCGCGGACCTGCCCACCCGTCTGGACCGCCTGCGCGCCTACGCCCCGGTGACGCTGGAGGCCCACGTCGCGCCGTCCGCGAAGGCCGCTTCCCCCCAGCCTGGCGCCCCCCGAGCCCCGCGCAATGTGGAGGTGCCGCACGCGTGGCTGCGCGGCTTCCTCCAGGTGCAATCGGCCGCGACGCTGCCGGCCACCACCTGCTCCATCGCGCCCATCGACCTGTACAACCTGCTCTTCGCGCTGCGCACCCGCCGCTCGAAGAAGGCGCCCCGCGCGCTGAGATTCGAGCTGGTCCCCGGCGCCGCGCCCCGAATGGTGCTGGAGCCGTGGGAGCAGGTGCTGGAGTGCCACGGCGGTCCGTACCAGGGCCACGCGCCCGCGGTGGTGCGCACCTTCGGCCGCAATCGCCTCACCGCGCTCGCGCGCCTGCTGCCCCACGCGAAGAGCGTGCACGTGCAGCTGATGGGTCCGGGCCTGCCGGTGTTCTGGGTCATCGACCTGGGCGTGGCCACGCTGACGCTGGGGCTCACCGGCTGGACGGAGAGCGGCTGGTCCAGCGCCGCGGCCTTCGACGCGCTGATGCCGCGCGACGTGCCGGAGCACCTCGCGGAGAAGCTGCGCCAGCGCCTGCGCACGGACGGCCCGCTGAGCTTCGACGTGCTCGCGAAGGACGCGGGCGCGGCGAAGGACCAGGTGCGCGCCGCGCTCCAACTGGAGTGCCTGCGCGGTCGCGTCCTCTTCGACGTGGCGCGCGGCACCTACCGCCCCCGTGAGCTGATGCCCACCCCGGTGGACGAGGCCGCGCTGCGCTACGGCAACGAGCGCGAGGCACGCGCCCACCGCCTGTTGGGCGACGGCGGCCCTGGCGCGGGCGAAGTGAAGCTCACCCAGGTGCACGACCTCGTGGGCGAGGGCACGCGCATCCAGGGCGAGGTGGTGGACCGCGAGGCCGTGCGCAGCTTCTTCCCCAGCTTCACGCTGGACCTGGAGGGCCGCGTGAAGGACGCGGGCTGCGGCTGCCCGCACTTCCGTCGCTCCGGGATGCGCGAAGGCCCGTGCGAACACATGCTCGCGCTGCGCCTGGCGTACGCGCGCCGTCGTACGGAGGAGGAAGCGCTGCGTCAGACGCCGGAGGGCCGCAAGCTCATCCGCGCGGAGACGCGTTCGTACGTGCGCCGCGACCCGACGACGGGTCTGGAGCAGGTGTACCGCGTCTCGCTGGACGGCAAGGTGGTGGCCCTCGCGTGGGGACCGCGCCTGGGCGACTCGCGCCACCAGCGCTTGTGGTTCGACTCGGACACGGAAGCCCGGACGGCGTACTTCAGCCGTCTGGAGAAATTGACCGCGGACGGCTACATCGACGCGGCCTCGACTCTGGTGTAAACCCTCAACCAACGGCCCGGCCGCCGACGGGGTGGCTGGAGGGATGGGTGCGACGGACGAAACACGAATGACGAGTGGTCGAGAGAGGTCTGGACCGCATCAGCCTTAGCGCCTCGAGCGCGGGAGCGGCGTTGCGCCGCTCTGGTTGAAATGCTGGACACTCTCCGCAAGGTAGCCTGTTCTTGGCTCTCTCCCTCCGGTGCACTGGTGGCCGGGTGGGAAGCGGAACCAACGACGCAACCGCCGTTTTCCCACCCGGCCACCAGTGCACCGGAGGGGAGAGCCGGTGAGGCTACCGTGCCCCAGGTGAGCTGGTGGTGCATTCCTGGCCTCCCTCGACCGCTCGAATTCGCCCGTCGCCCCTCCTGAAGCCGCCGCGCCCGTCGAAGGTGCCTCGATGACCGCCAAGCTGGAGTCGTTCGTCCCCGCCGCCCCGCCGCAGGCCGTGCCCGAAGTCCCGCCGGCCGCCGCGTCCAACACCACCGCCACCGCGTCCAAGCGTGAGGCTCGCCGCGCCGCGCACGACGTGCTGCTCGCGCGCTGGAAGGCCATCACCGAAGCCGGTGGCACCGAGGAATGGGTGCAGGCGCAGCTCGTCGCCAAGGGCGCGCTCGCGGACGAGGTGGACTTCTCCTCCCTCAAGGAGAAGGAGAAGAACGCCTGGAAGGAGAAGAAGAAGGCGGAGGCCGTGGAGCGCCGCGCGCTGGAGCGCCAGGCCCACGAGGCCTGGAAGACCACGCACATCAACCACCTGGGCGTGGGCATCCACTGGAGTGAAGCCCCGGGCCCGGACCGCTTCGACCTTGAGCACCGCGAGGAGCGCGCGCGCGTCAACGGCCTGCCCGCGCTGGACACGGCGGAGGCGCTGGCGAAGGCGCTGGACATCAGCGTGTCCAAGCTGCGCGGCTTCGCGTTCCACCGCGACGTGGACACGGGCTCCAACTACGTGAGCTGGCGCATCCCCAAGCGCGACGGCAGCGAGCGGACCATCACGTCGCCCAAGCCGGAGCTGAAGGAAGCGCAGCGCTGGGTGCTCTCCAACGTCGTGGAGCGGCTGCCGGTGCACGGCGCGGCGCACGGCTTCGTGGCGGGGCGCTCCATCCTCACCAACGCGCTGGCCCACCAGGGCGCGGACGTGGTGGTGAAGGTGGACCTGAAGGATTTCTTTCCCACGGTGACGTGGCGGCGGGTGAAGGGCCTCTTGCGCAAGGGCGGCCTGCCGGAGGGCACGTCCACGCTGCTGGCGCTGATGTCCACCGAGGCCCCGCGCGAGCTGTTGTCCTTCCGGGGCAAGACGCTGCACGTGGCGAAGGGGCCGCGAGCGCTGCCGCAGGGCGCGCCCACGTCGCCGGGCATCACCAACGCGCTGTGCCTGCGGATGGACAAGCGGCTGTCGGCTCTGTCGCGCAAGCTGGGCTTCACGTACACGCGCTACGCGGACGACCTGACGTTCTCCTGGACGAAGGCGAAGGCGCCCAGGGCGCGTCGGGCCCAGGGCGCGCCGGTGGCGGTGCTGCTCGCGCGCGTGAAGGACGTGGTGGAGGCGGAGGGCTTCACGGTGCACCCGAACAAGACGCGCGTAGCCCGCAAGGGCAGCCGTCAGCGGGTGACGGGGCTCGTGGTGAACGAGGCGAAGGACGGAACGCCCGCCGCGCGAGTCCCCCGCGACGTGGTGCGCCGCCTGCGCGCGGCCATCCACAACCGCCAGAAGGGCAAGCCGGGCCGCGAGGGTGAGTCGCTGGAGCAGCTCAAGGGCATGGCGGCCTTCCTGTACATGACGGACCCCGTGAAGGGCCGCGCGTACCTGGATGAGCTCGCGAAGCTGGAAGCCGCGTCGACTCCGGCCCAGGCGTAGCAGCCAGCACCAAGGGCCTGCTCCATCGAGCGGGCCCACGGCTTCATCCCGAAAGCGTCAGCGCGCCCCTGCCCCCGCCTTCGTCCGCCGCGAAGGCTTCTTCGCCGGAGCCTTCTTCTTCCCCGGCGTCTTCACCGCGGGAGCCTGCTCCACGGCCGCCGCCTCCTCCGCGACAGGCCCGGCCTTCAGCGCCTCGTCCGCGAACGCGCGCAGCCGGCGCGGATACTCCTCGGGAGCCGTCGCGGCGAAGTTTCCATGCGATGCGCCGGGAATGCGCCACGTCTGGGCATACGGGGCCACGTGCGCGAACAGCGAATCCAGCAGCACCTGCCCGGACTCCTCCGTCCCCGCGACGATGAGCAGCGGCCGGGGCTTGATGGAGTCCACCGCATCAATGGTCCGCACCTGCTCCAACTGGATGCCCCGTCGCCAGAAGGGAACGAGCGCCCCCGTCTGCGTCACCACCCCGAAGCGACGGAAGTCATACGCCGCCGCCAGCCACAGCGTGTTGAAGGGCGACAGCAGCACCACCGCCGCGACCTTCGGATCCTTCGCCGCTACCTCCGCCACCGCCGCCGAACCGATGGAGAACCCCAACGCCCCCACCCGCGCGGGGTCCACGTCCGGCTGCGACCGCACGAACTCCAGCGCCGAGCGCACATCCATGCGCTCCTTGTCCCCCCAGGTGGAGGTCTCCCCACCGCTCTGCCCATGCGCGCGCAAATCAAACAGCAGCACGCCGTAGCCCGCGTCGCGCAGCACCCGCGCCTCCGGCAACAGGTCCATGCGCGTCTGCGAAAGGCCATGCGCCAGCACCCACGCCGCCTTGTTGCGCGACGGCACGTACCAGCCGCGCAGCTCCACCCCATCCTCCGTGCGCAGCGTCACCTCGCGAGCGGACGCGGAGGCCAGATCCGCCGGCAGCACCGCCACCGGCTTCGGATAGTGGAAGTACGCTTCGGAGCGCCACGCCGCCCGGCCGAAGAGCGTGAGCGCCACCAGCAGGCACGGCAGCACCACCAGCACGCCCAGCAGCCGTCCCCACCGAATCCGCTTCAGCACACCGGCCATGTCCGACCCTCCCCGACAGCCAGGAGCGCTCCCGGGGGAAGTCCCGGCCCCGGGCTTGTGTTCGCACCGGCCCGACCTTTACACCCTCTAGGCTCCCACGGGCTCGTGGTTTACAGTTTATGCGAACTTTAGCAGCGGCGGCAGAATGACCGTCCAGGTGATTCAGCAATGAAGGTGTCCAAGACGGTCTACGACGCGGTGGTGGTCGGTTCAGGGGCCTGTGGTGGTTGGGCCGCCAAGCAGCTCACGGAGGCGGGCCTCCGCGTCCTGGTGCTCGAAGCAGGTCGGAGCGCGCAGGCGGACAAGGTGCTGCACGTGATGCACCGCGTGCGGCAGAAGCTGGGCTACCGCGTGGAGTCCGACGCGGACCGCAAGGGGCGCCAGTCCATCCAGGCGACGAGCTTCGCCTGGCCCTTCCATCCGCACGCGTTCGTGGACGACGTGGACAATCCCTACACCACGCCGGACGACGCGCCGTTCGCGTGGATCCGCGCGAGGCAGGTGGGCGGGCGCACCAGCGTGAAGAGCCACGGCCGCCAGTTCTACCGGCTGTCTGACTTCAACTTCCACGCGGGCAGCCTGGACGGACTCAGCCCGGACTGGCCGCTGTCGCACGCGGAGCTGGCTCCGTCCTACGAAGTCGTGGAGCGGTGGATGGGCCTGTATGGCAATTCGGACGGCGTGGACACGCTGCCGGACTCCGCCTTCGCGGGGTCCGCGCCGCTGTCGCCCGGCGAGGTCCGGCTGCGCGAGAAGGTGAAGGCCCGCTGGCCCAACCGTCACGTCGTCGCCCGGCGGACCTCCAACGCGCCCGTGACGCTGCCCGCGGCCCAGAAGACGGGGCGCCTGACGTTGCGCTCGCACGCCATCGCCAGCCACGTGATGCACGACCCGAACACCGGCAAGGTGACGGGGGTGTCCTTCATCGACGCGAACACCGGCACGTCGGAAGAGGTGCACGCGAAGGTGGTGGTGGTGGCGGCGGGCACCATTGAATCCACGCGGTTGCTGTTGCACTCGCGCAACCGGGCGTTCCCGGAGGGGCTCGCGAACAGCTCCGGACTGCTGGGCCGCCATCTGATGGACCACATCTACCTGCGCGGCATCGAAGCGCGCATGAACCTGCCCCAGCACCTGCAGCAGAAGGCGCACGGCTGGGCATACGTGCCGCAGTTCCGCAACGTCACCGAGCGGGACCCCAACTTCGCGCGCGGCTACGGCGTCCAGGTCTTCTCCTTCGACGACCAGATGCACATGGTGCCCTTCGGCGAAATGCTCCCGCGCGCGGAGAACCGCGTCACGCTGAGCAGCACGGTGAAGGACCGGTGGGGCGTCCCGGCGGCGCACATCGAGTGCCGGCACTCCGACAACGAACTGAAGATGACGGAGGACGCGGTCAACTCCTGTCTGGAGATGCTGGCGGAGTCTGGCTACACGGTGGAGCAGGTCAACCGGACGCTGTCCCAGCCGGGCATGGCCATCCACGAAGTGGGCACCGCGCGGATGGGCAAGGACCCGAAGACGTCCGTGCTCAACCCCTTCAACCAGAGCTGGGACATCCCCAACCTCTTCGTCACGGACGGCGCCTGCTTCCCGTCCCAGGGCCCGCAGAACCCCACCCTGACGATGATGGCGCTCACCGTGCGTGCCTGCGCGCACCTGGTGGGCGAGCTCAAGGCCGGCCGCCTCTAGAAATCCCGTCTGGAAGGGGGCAGGAATAGCCCCTTGCGTCATCGGCACGGATTGATTACCTACCAGTCAGTAACTAATCCGTCGCCACCATGTCCCGACCCCAGCGCGTCCTCGACCCGCAGATTGATGAAGTCGCCCGCGCCGTGTTCCTGGAGCAGGGGCCGGCGGCGCCGCTGCAGGACATCGCGAAGCGGCTGGGCATCTCCCAGGCGGCTCTGCTGCACCGGGTGGGCACCAAGGAAGCGCTGATGTCCCGAGCGCTCCGGCCCGTCCCACCCTCCGCCGTGGCGCTGCTGGCGCCGGGCCCGCGCAAGGACCGCTCCGTGGAGGACCAGCTCCTGGAGGCGCTGCTGCACCACCGGGACTTCCTGCGCCAGTTGGTGCCGTGCCTGTTCGTGCTGCACTACTCGATGCTGGGGGGCGCGCGGGCGTTGCGGACGGACACACCTCCGCCGGTGGCCCTGCGCGAGGCGCTGACCACGTGGCTGTCCCGGGTGAAGCGCGCGGGGCTCGCGGACGTGGCGGCACCGAAGGCCGTGGCCGAGGCCCTGTGCGGCGCGCTGGAGGCCCGCTGCTTCAACGCGCACGTGGGCGGCGCCACCTATGCCCCGGGCGAGGACGCCGCCGTCCTGCGCCAGCTCATCCGTGTGCTCGTCGTTTCGCCGGCGCCAAGGGCACGCACCGCGAAGAAGCCACCGAAGAGGAGCACTTGATGACGACCGCCACCCCGAAGGCCACCCGGTCCACGGAGGGCCCCGGACTGGTCATCCTGCTGGGCGCGCTCATCGGCTTCGGGCCGCTGTCCATCGACATGTACCTGCCGGCGTTCCCCTCCATCGGGGAGTCGCTGCACGCGAGCGCGGGTGAGGTGGAGCGCACGCTGGCCACGTTCTTCGCGGGGCTCGCGCTGGGGCAGCTCTTCGCCGGGCCGGTGAGCGACCGGTTCGGGCGCACGAAGCCGCTATACGTCGGACTGTCGCTGTACGTGCTGGGCTCCATCGGCTGCGCGCTCGCGCCATCGGCGGGGGTGCTGGCGGCATGGCGGTTCGTACAGGCGTTGGGCGGGTCGGTGGGCATGGTGTCCTCGCGGGCCATCGTGAGGGACCTGCACTCGGGCGCGGCGGCGGCGCGGATGATGTCGCGGCTGGTGTTGGTGATGGGGCTCGCGCCCATCCTGGCGCCGCTGCTGGGCGGCTGGGTGCTGCACACGTCCGGGTGGCGCACCATCTTCTGGAGCCACGCGGGCATCGGCGTCATCGCGCTGGGCGCGGTGTTCGCCATCCTCCCGGAGACCGCGCCACCGAGGAGCGGACCGTCCCAACCCTTCCGCTCCATGCTCCGCATCGTGCGCCAGCCGGACTTCCTGGGGTACGCGCTGGCGGTGGCGCTCGCGCAGGCGGGGATGTTCGCGTACATCGGCGGATCGCCCTTCGTGTTCATCACGCTGCACGGCGTGGCGCCGGGGAACTTCGGGTGGTTCTTCGGAGCGAACGCGGCGGGGCTGGTGCTCGTGTCGCAGCTCAACCACCGGCTCTTGGCGCGCTCCTCGCCGGAGCGGGTGTTGCGAGGGTCGGTCCGAGTGGCCGCGCTCGCGGGACTGGCGCTGGTGGGCGTGGTGGTAACGGGCCTGGGAGGGCTGTGGGGCATCGCGCTGTCGCTGTTCGTGTTCGTCTCCAGCCTGGGCGCCATCACGCCCAACGCGACCGCGCTGGCGATGGAGCACCAGGCGAAGCAGGCGGGCATCGCGTCGGCGGTGCTGGGCGCGCTCCAGTTCCTGCTCGCGGCCAGTGCGTCGGCGGCGGTGAGCGCCAGCCACGACGGCACCGCGAGGCCCATGGCCCTGGGCGTGGCCATCACCGCCCTGCTGGCATTGGGAGCGCTCGTCCTCGCGCGTCGCGCGGCACCGCCCGAGCAGGGCACGCCCACGGTCGAAGCCCCCGCGCCAACGTCCTGAACCTGGGCGTGGCGAAAGTCCCATCCTGGACGCCACGGGCGCACGACTCCGTCTGGGCCTGGGCGACGGCTGTTACTGTCTGGGAATGGGTTCGACCCGCATCCGCCGCCACGTGAACGCACCCCGCGCGAGGGTCTATCGCGCGCTTCTGGATCCGCGAGCGATCGCGGCGTGGAAGGTGCCGGACGGCATGACCAGCCACGTGCATGCGTTCGACGCTCGCGAAGGGGGCTCGTTCCGGGTTTCGCTCACGTACGACGCGCCGACCGCGACGGGCAAGACGACCGCGCACACCGACACGTACCACGGCCACTTCGCGAAGCTCGTGCCGGACGAGCAGGTGGTCGAGGTCACGGAGTTCGAGACGGAAGACCCCACGCTGCGCGGTGAGATGACCATCACGGTCACGCTCGTGGATGCGGACGGCGGCACCGACGTCATCGCCGTGCACGACGGGCTCCCGAGCGGTGTGCCTCCCGCCGACAACGAGGAAGGCTGGCGGATGTCCCTCGCGAAGCTCGCGGCGTTCGTCGAAGCGGGCTAGCGCCACCGCCCGCTCCCCATCTCCGCTGAAGCAGACCCGAGCGCGCAGGCCCTGAAAGGCGAGTCCCAGGAACGGCTCACCCCCTGCGCCGGAGCCACACGCCCAGGCCCACGGACAGCACCAGCGCCACGGGGCCCAGCCAGTCACCCCACGCGCCCGCGAGCGAATGCAGCCGCTCCGCCGCCGGCACGCGCATCACCACGCTGGAGCGCTGGTTGTCCTGCATCTCGGAGGTCCACGTGCCCGCGGGATCGATGAACGCGGAGACGCCGGAGTTGGTGACACGCACCTGCGCGGTGCGCGTCTCGATGCTGCGAAAGGCCGCGTGCATCAGGTGCAACCGGGGCGCGGGCGTACCGGAGAACCACGAGTCATTCGACAGCGTGAGGAGCAACTCCGCGCCCTGGCGCACCTCCGCCGCGACGTAGTTGGGAAAGAGCGCCTCGTAGCAGATGAGCGGCGCGACCTTGAGCACGCGTCCGCCGTTCAACCGGAAGTCCACCAGGCGGGGCCCAGGCCCGCGCTTCCAGCGGCCCGTCCAGGGCATCCAGGCCCGAAGGGCGGGCGAATCCACCGCGTCCGGCACCCACTCCGTCAGCGGGAACAGCATCGTCTTGCGGTACGCGGCTTGCGCCAGCTCGCCCGTCGCGGAAGGGCCCAGGAACATGGCCGCGTTGAACTCGCGCTCACCGTCGAGGTCATACGTGCCGAACACCAGCGGCACGCCGCGCTCCGCGACCCATGCGCGGATCTCCTCATCCAGCGCCCCACCGTCCTCGCTCTTCGGCGTGCCGAACGTCGTCGGGTACACCGTCTCCGGCCACACCAACAGGTCCAGCGGCCCCGAACGGAGGAGCGCGTCCGACATCGCGTAGTGCGTGTCCAGGATGTCGCGCACCACCTCGTAGGTGCCCTCCTCCGCCGCCCGCTTCTCGATGTTCGTGATGTTCGCCTGCACCGCGCCCACCACCAGCGCCGGAGCGGAGCGCACCGCCGCGCGAACCTGCCCCAGCCGCACGGCCCCGTAGCCCAACCCCACCAGCGCCAGCACGAGCGCCAGCACCAGGGGCACGGGCCTCAAGCCGCGTCGGGCCACGACCCCCTGCCCCACCGCGACGAAGCACTCATTGACGAGCAGCAGGCCCAGCGTGAGGCCCGGAGCGCCCGCCACGTCCGCGCCCTGGCGCAGGACCTCCGAAGCATAGAGGCCGTGACCCAGCGTCTCCGCGAACAGCTTGGGCGTGAACCACTCCGTGCCCACGTACACGAGCGCGGTGAGCACCGGCGGCACCCACGCGAGGCGCGAGTCCGTCCCCACCTTCCGCCGCGCGTACCACCGGATCCACGAAGCGGTGAGGAACTGGAGCTCCAGCACGGGAGCGATGAGAAGGAACACGCCCCAGCACAGCCACGCGGGCGCGTGCGAATACGCGGCGATGGCGCCCGGGAACCAGCCAAACACCAGCGCGGTGAACGTCACCGACAACAGCGTGCCCAGGGCCAGCGCGCGACGCGCGGAAGGGGCCCGGTCCACGGCCGCGAGCCACGGCGCCATCGCCACCGCACCCAGCCAGACGAAGCCCGGTCGCAGCTCCGCGAAGAGGGCGAACAACACGGTGGTCGCCGCGACGCCCAGGAGCGCCCCGGCCCACCCTCGCCATCCCGTCACGGCGCGTCCCCGTCCTCGGGTTCGGCGGGAAGCTCCAGCATCTGGCGCGGCATGCCGGGGGGCGCCAGCTCCTCGGGCACGACGCGGTTCTCGGGGATGGGAATGGGCTGACCGTTGGCGTCCTTCGGGACGAAGTCCGGGTCGAACATCAGGATGGCGGCCACGGGCTGACCGTGGTCCGTGGCCTGATAGTGGCGCAGGTAGCCGGGGGGCAATTCGAAGCCCTCGGGCACGACGAGCCCGCGCTTCAGCGGCTTGGTGCCGCGCTGATACAGCGCCGTCCCGCTCTTGGGTTCCGGAGGCGGCGGATCATCGACGACAGGCACGGGGTCGGGCTCCTGCACGGGTGTGGGCGCGGCGACGGGGGCGGAGGGACGTACGGGCGCACGCGGAGGCAGGGGTTCGGGAGCGGGCTTGAACACCGCTTCGACCACGGGCTCCGGCCGCTCCTCCACGGTCACGGGGCGGGAGAGCCACCAGGCGCAGAGGACCGCGCACAGGCCCGTGAGGAGGGCGGCGCCACCGATGAGCCACGAGCCCGTGCCGCGGGACTCTCGCGAGGGCGTCACCCGCGTCACGCCATCGGAATCCGTGCGACGCTCAGGGCCAGACTGCGGGGAACGCATGTTCTCGGGGAGCCTCCGGGGCGCGTATGCTACGGAAGCCGCTCGCTCCGAAGCAATGCGCAGGCCGCCACCCATGAACGTCAACGCGTCCGGCCCCTTCCCCGTCCACGCCTTCACGCCCAGGCTGCGAGCCCTGGGGGCCCTGCTGCATGCAGGGGTCCTGGGCACGCTCTGCTACTTCACGGTGCTGCTGTTCCGGGACGTGCTCGCGGGAAGCCAGGAGACGCAGCCCGGCCCGCTGGCGGCAGGGCTGGCGGTCGGAGGGTTGCTCCCGCTCATCGCGCTGCGCCTGTTGCGACTGGGCACGCGGGCCACGGTGACGGTGCGTCCCGAAGGGCTCGTGCTCACGCAGCCAGGAGGTGCGCACTTCGAGATTCCCTTCGAGGCCCTGGCGTCGGTCCGGCCGTGGTGGCTGCCCATTCCGGGCCCCGGGCTCACGCTGATGCTGCGCACGGGGCGCGCGTTCGATTACGGCCTGGAGCTCCAGGACCCCGTGCCCCTGCTCACGGCGATGGGGCCGTTGGGCGCAGCGCGTGAGCATCCGTTGGTGCGTTACGCGCAGGCGCGAAGCGCGAAGTGGCGCAGGCGTTGGTACGACTGGCTGCTGAAGTACGGCCTCGTGCCGGGAGTGATCGCTGCCATCTTCTTCCGGGCGCACCAATACATCTCCTTCGGGGGCGCCTTCGGCGAGTGGCAGATGTACGGCCTCCAGGCGTACCTGCTCACCTTTGTCCGCACGTGGCTGCCGGTGTTCCTGGCCCTGCTCCTGTTTGGCTGTTTCTGGAGGGCGCTCGCGGAAGCGCTGTGTTTCGCAGCAGCCTGGCTGGGGCCCCGGTGGGCGCGCCATGTGCGCACGGGAGCGGAGTGGACGTGCCGGGGCCTGTATTACATCGCGCTGCCTGCGTTCCTCGCGATGCGCCTGCTGGCCTGAGGCATTGGAGACCGCACAGCCGTCCTGGTAGGTTGTATGCGTGCTTCGACTCCTTCTGCTTTGCGTCTTGATGAGTCCCGTCGCTGGCGCCAGCGGGCGTGAGCAGAACGCCGTGCGCGCGCTCATGCTTTCCGAGCATCCAGACGACGACACCCATCGCGTCTACGTGAAGGGGCAAGTGGTCACGACGCTGCGGTTCGAGAAGGCCGTGGATTCCAGCAGGACGAAGATGCTCGGCTGGGAGGGCCGGCTCGAACCGTTGGCGGTGGTCCGCAACAAGGTCATCCTTGAACCGCTCCACGACCTCAACGACGAGGAAGGGATTCCACTGGTCGTGACGCTGGTGGACGGAACCGAGGTGCCGTTCCTCTTGCGGCCCCCGGTTTGGGAGAAGCAGGAGCGGCCCGACCAACAGGTCGACGTGTACAAGGACCGTGAGGGCTACGCGGCCATGCACGCGGCGCTGCGAAGGGCGCTCCAGGAGAACGGCACCCTTGCCGAGGAGAACCAGCGCTACCGCAAGGAGGAGACCTCGGAGGACCACGCTCTGGCCGCGCTCCTTGTCGCGGGAGCTGTCGCGCAGACGCCCTTCATGATTGCGAGTCGCATCAACGGCGAGGATGGCGACACCCGGCTCAAGGCGACCGTGTTCCGAGGCAAGGGCAAGGCAGCGGTAGTCCTGACCATCAAGAACGTTTCGATGAAGCAGGGCTGGAGCATGAAGTCGGCCCGGCTCCTGAGCGTTTCGAGCGGAAGGGAGAGCACCGTCGCGGTTCGCGCGAGCCATCCTTCGATTGCTCCGGGTGAGTCCGGTGTGGTGGCTTTCGTGGCGGACAGGAGCGCCTTCATCGAAGACGGCAAGTTGACCTCGGTGTTCCTGGAGCTGTACCGGCAGGACGGCCTTCGGCAGGCGGTCGTTCAGCTAGATCCAGATCTCGTTGCACAGTAAGAGCGCGACGTATGGCCTCCACCAAGCTCGCGCTCCTGAGCTGCGCAGTGCTGCTCGTGATGTCGTCCGGATGCCCTGGCGCCGCCACACGAGGAGTGGCCCTTCGTCCCGACGGAACGCCAGGGCCTGAGAAGTGCCCGGAAGAGGCACGCAAGGCGATGAACTACTTGCGGCTGTTCGTCGGTGTCTCCGCGTGGATCCAGCTCGACGCGAATCAGTCGAGCAGCCCGCTTGCGCTGTACGAGGGCTCGATTGAGAGCGTGCTCGAAGACGATCTCGGCCCTCTGGCGGCACCGGCCCGGCTCTATGGCCGGGTCTGGACCAGCGGTCCCCAAGCTGTCATCCGGTACTACGCAGCCCAGCCCCTGGATGGAGGGGCGCAGGTTCCCATCTGCGCGGTGGCGCGGCTGGGCATCGGGCAGCTCAGGAAGCTGCCAGATTCCAAGCCTGGAATGGCCGTCCTCGGAGCCCCCAGCGCGGGGGTCTACATCGTGGATGAGTTCAGGTAGCGCGCCTTTCGGGTCGCGTTAGCATTCGTCCATGGGCAGGTACGGGCAGGATATCGACTTCGATGGGGCGCCACCCGCCGCGGAACTCGTGCGGGACAAGCTGGCCGAGCGACTGGGACGCCCTGTGGAGCTCTCCCCTGGGTCCGACGCTTCGACAGGATACCTGCTGCAAACCTCCACGCAGAAGCCCAGGTTCCGGCCCCTGAGCATCACCCTCATCGGACCGGCGCGGCTTCTGCTCCGCTCATCCCTGGGCCGGACACTCATCTGGGAGGCAAGGGACGTGCTCGTCTCGCTCGGTGGGCGAATCGTCCCGCTCATCACGAAACCGGCCACGACCGAGCAGACATGATTCCCGAGAAGATCTACCTCATCGACCGTGCCCCCCAACTGGTGAAGGCCTGGGCTGAAGCCTTCAAGCCGTTCGACTTCGTCTCCGTGGTGGAAGGGGACTTCTTCTCCGTTCCCGCGGACGCGATGGTCAGCCCGGCCAACAGCTTTGGCATCATGGATGGAGGGCTCGACCTGGCCATCCGGGACACGCTGGGCTTCCAGGTGCAGGACGCGGTGCAGAAGGCCATCGTGGAGCGGCATCATGGGGAGCTTCCCGTCGGGGCGGCGGAGGTCGTGTCCTCCGGCGACGCGCGCTGGCCCTTCCTCGTGGCCGCGCCGACCATGCGCATCCCCGAAAGCGTCGCCCAGACGGTCAATGCCTATCTGGCGTTCCGCGCCATCCTGCTCGCGGTGAAGCGACACAATGAAGGCTATGGAGCGCCCATCATCCGGACCCTGGTCTGCCCGGGCCTGGGCACTGGCATCGGCGGGCTCGAAGCAAGACGGTGCGCGGCGCAGATGCGGCTGGCCTTGAGGCAGGTCCTCGGCCCCGCGCGCATCCCGTCCTTCCTGGACATCCACCTCGTCCACCGGGCGCTGCGCACCACGTAGGCCGCTTAGACCGCGTCGAACTGTCCTCCCACGATGCCGACGCGCTCCAGCGCAGCTTTGATTTCTTCGTCAACGATGATCGGAGGCCTCCAGCCCCAGAGACGGAACACTCGCGCGTCTCCGACCTTCGACGTGTCGATGCGCAGGCCAATGACGGAGCGATATTCCCCGAGCCTGTCTGGCCGACCATCCTCTGGCGTGTAGAGCTGAACCTCCGCGCTCGCCTTATCGTCAATGCAGCGGACTGTTCGCACCAGGTTCATCAGCCAGTAGGGCTCAACCTGTCCCGCGACTTCGGCTGGGAAGAGCTGCACATCATGCGGCGCGAACTTCCTGAATACATCCGCAACCCGCGCATTGACGACGGGAGCCTGCCCGACTCCGGCAGTATCGAAGTCCAGTGGCCTTCCTGGTCGCTTCACGGGGACACGAAGCCGTTCACGGAACTCCAAGGGCTGGCCGTAGCCGAACACCCAGACGTCCTCCAGTTCCTGTCCGCTGAGAGTCGTCGGCTTTCCCAGGTGCCAGCGCCCAGCAACATACACGTCAATGGTCAGTCGAAAGAACCTTCGATCCATCGGTCAAGCCTCGGGGTTTTTCGTAATCAGTTTTCGAAGCTTCGTGCCTGTTGTCATGAGGTCATTCGCAATCTTCGCAAGTTCGTCAGTCAGCGCAGCCCTGCACTGCCCGGCGGACTGGCATCCCGCCATGGCTTTCTCAATCCGGTCCAGAACAGATAGATGATACTCCTTCGGATGCGGACCTTTGTGTCCCTTGATCCGCACCTTGTTCGCGGCGTCATTCAGCGACATCCCGGCCTGCTCGAAGAAATCTTCGTATCGGGGCGTCCACGGTCCACCTGAAGCATCGGACACCTCGTTCTTGTCCGTGCAGATGTGGTGCACATCCCCATCATCGGGGTCCCCCTGAATCCCCATCGCGACCGCGGCCACGGCCGTGGGCGCGAGCGTGACGTTCAGCACCCCGGCCGCCGGCATCGCCAGGGACCGCACCTCTCCCGAGAAGACCCTCGCCAGTTGGAACCCGCCTTCGGCCTCCGCACGCACCGCCGCCTGCGCGAAGCCCGGCATCCTGGGCCCCTGCGAGGCCAGGGCGTTCTTCCCGCCCATCGTCGTCATCGCGACGATGACCAGCACCCGCGCTCCGTTGCTCCCCAGCACCCTTCCGAACCGGTGCCCCACCTCCTTCAACTCTTCGGGGCTCCGGGCCGCCTCGGACTCCTCCATCAACCGCAGGAAGCCCCGGCCCAGGTTCCACACAGGCCCCGCGCCCAGATACGCGATCAACGACGCGGTCAGGACCAGCGCGACAATCTTCGTGATGGGTTCGGGCATGACCAGCATCACCAGCGCGCTGCCCACCGTCGCGGTGACCATCCTGCGCAGTGCCGCTGGATCCATCAGGTCCTGGATGACGTCCGCGACGCCCTCCCAGACCGTGTCGAACGCGAAGGAGAGCGCCATCATCCGCCGCCCCATCACCCCGGATGCGGCACCGCGCCCCAAGAGGCCCAGGCAGGCCTCCTGCGCATCCAGTCCCTCGCAGAGCCGCGCGGACAGACTGCTCCCAGCGCCCTCCATCACGCCCCCAGCCGAAGCCAGCAGCACGTGCCGTCCCGACGTCCCGAACGCCACGTCCAACCGCGTGTCGAGCACCAGTTGCACGACCGCCTGCCGGAAGGCCTCTTCGTCGATTTCAACCGGCGCGGGCGACGAGGGCGTGTACGCGATGGGCCTGCCCCGCCCCGTGTCCAGTTGCACCACGCGCGGCGTCGCACACCCCACCGTGAGCAGCAGCGCGACGAGCCAACAGGTCTTCATGAAGCCTCCGGACATGACAAGGCCCCCACCTATGACAGCTCAGGGGTCCTGGACACTACGGATGCGGCGTCAGCTCACGGCATCGGGGGCTTGAAGCAAGACGGTGCGCGGCACGGATGCGGATGGCCTTGAAGCAGGTCTTCGGCCCCGCGCGCATCCCGTCCTTCCGGAACATCCACCTCGTCCACCGGGCGTTGCGCACCACGTAGGCTCGCTCAAACCGCGTCGAACCGTCCCCCCACGATGCCGACGCGCTCCAGCGCATCCTTGAGCGCTTCGTCGACGATGATGGGGGGATGCCAACCCCAGAGTCGGAACACGCGCGCATCACCGACCTTTGACGTGTCGAGGCGCAGGCCGGACACCACGTGGTACCCGCCAACCAGTTCGGGGCGACCATCCTCCGGCGTCCACAGCCGTGCTTCTTCGCATGCCGTGTCGTCGATGCAGCGACGTGTCTGCATGACGTTGAGCACGTAGTAGGGCCCGACCTCGCCTTCGACCTCGACGGGGAAGAGCTGAACCTCGTCTGGCGCCATCTCTCGAAACACAGAGGCAACCCGCGCGCTGACAACGGGGGTCTGCCCCGCGCCTGCGAACTCGATGTCCGTCGGCTTGCCCGGCTTGAAGAGAGGGAACCGCATCCGTTCATGAGCTTCCACCGGACGACCGTCCGTGAACCGCCAGATGTCGTCGATCTCCTCTCCCGAAGGGTTGGTTGGATCCGAGAGGTACCAACGGCCTGGAACCTCCACGTCGATCTTCAGGTCAAAGAATCGCCGTTCCATGATTCATCCCCAGGGCTGCTTCGTGACGAGCATCCGCAGCTTCGAGCCCTTCGTCATGAGGTCCCTTGCGATGCTCGCGAGTTCATCCGCCAGCGCGGCCCTGCATTGCTCGGCACCTCGGCATCGCTTCGTCGCCACATCAATACGTCTGAGCACCTCCTCATGATACTCGCGGGGGTGCGGCCCTTTGTGCCCATCGAGCCGGACCTGATTGGAAAGGTCGCTCAGCTTCATTCGGGCCCGCGCGAAGATCTTCTCGAACTGCGGCGTCCACGGGCCCCCGGAACTGCCCGACACCTCGTTCTTGTCCGTGCAGATGTGATGCACGTCCCCCTCGGGGTCCCCTTGAATCCCGCCCCCAAGTCCCATCGCGACCGCGGCCACCGCCGTCGGCGCGAGCGCGATGTTCAGCACCCCGGCCGCCGGCATGGACAGGGACCGCACCTCCCCCGAGAAGACCCTCGCCAGTTGGAACCCGCCTTCGACCTCCGCCCGCACCGCCGCCTGCGCGAAGCCCGGCATCCTCGGTCCCTGTGAGGCCAGGGCGTTCTTCCCACCCATCGCCGTCATCGCGACGACGACCAGCACCCGCGCCCCGTTGCTCCCCAGCACCCTTCCGAACCGGTGCCCCACCTCCTTCAGCTCTTCGGGGCTCCGGGCCGCTTCGGACTCCTCCATCAACCGCAGGAAGCCCCGGCCCAAGTTCCACACCGGCCCCGCGCCCAGATACGCAATCAGCGACGCGGTCAGCGCCAACGCGACGATCTTCGTGATGGGCTCGGGCATGACCAGCATCACCAGCGCGCTGCCCACCGTCGCGGTGACCATCACGCGCAACGCCGCCAGATCCATCAGCTCGTGGATGACGTCCGCGACGCCCTCCCACACCGTGTCGAACGCGAAGGAGAGCGCCATCATCCGCCGCTCCATCGCACCCGACATGGGCCCGCGCCCCAGGAGCCCCAGACACGCCTCCCGCGCGTCCAGCCCCTCACAGATGCGAGCGGACGTCATGCCATCCACCACGCCCCCAGCCGAAGCCAGCAGCACGTGCCGTCCAGACGCCCCGAACGCCACGTCCAACCGCGTGTCGAGCACCAACTGCACGACCGCCCGCCCGAACACCTCTTCGTCCACCTCCACCGGCGCGGGCGACGAAGGCGTGTACGCGATGGGCCCGCCCCGCCCCGTGTCCAGATGCACCACGCGCGGCGTCGCGCACCCCACCGTGAGCAGCAGCGCGATAAGCCAACAGCTCTTCATGAAGCCTCCAGGCACTCACCTATGACAGGTCAAGGGCCCTGGGCACCACGGATGTGGTGTCAGCTCACGGCATCGGGGGGCTTGAAGCAAGACGGTGCGCGGCTCAGATGCGGCTGGCCTTGAAGCAGGTCCTCGGCCCAGCGCGCATCCCTTCCTTCCGGGACATCCACCTCGTCCACCGGGCGCTGCGCACCACATAGGCCGCTCAGACCGCGTCGAACCGTCCCCCCACGATGCCGACGTGCTCCAGCGCGGACTTGATCTCCTCGTCGACGATGATGGGAGGATGCCAGCCCCAGAGGCGGAACACGCGCGCGTCACCGACCTTTGACGTGTCGATGCGCAGGCCAATGACGGACCGATATTCCCCAACCCGGTCTGGCCGACCATCCTCAGGCATATAGAACTGGACCTCGGCGCTCGCCTTGTCGTCAATGCAGCGGACTGTTCGCACCAGGTTCATCAGCCAGTAGGACTCAGTTTGTCCCTCGACCTCCGCCGGGAAGAGCTGCACATCGTGCGGCGCGAACGTCCTGAATATATCCGCGACCCGCGCATTGATGACGGGCGCTTGACCGACACCAGCGGTATCGAAGTCCAGTGGCCTTCCTGGTCGCTTCACGGGGACACGAAGCCGTTCGCGGAACGCCACGGGGTGGCCGTAGCCGAACACCCAGACGTCCTCCAGCTCCGCTCCATCAAGGGTCGTAGGCTCCCCCAAGTACCAGCGCCCAGCGACATACACGTCAATTGCCAATCTAAAGAAGCGCCGCATCTTCACGGTCAGACCTCCTCGAACTTTCCCCCTGAGATGCCCACCTGCCCCAATGCCTCTTTGATCTCCTCATCAACGACGATAGGCAGGGTCCAGCCCCGCAGGCGGAAGATCCGGGCGCCCCTGACCCGCTCTGGATCAATGCGGAGTCCATAGACAGCTCGATACTCCCCCACCTTGTCCGGGCGACCGTCCTCTGGAAGCCACCGCTCTACCGCCTGACATGCCTTGTCATCGACACAGTCGAGCAGCTTCGTGACGACAAGCAGGGAGAAGGGCTCGCTCGTACCTTCGATATCGACCGGAAGGAGTTGCACGTCGTCGGGGGCCAGCCTTTCAAGCACTGCCGCGATCCGAGCACTGACCATGGGTGTCGACGCTGCTCCTGCGGCAGTGAAATCAAGTTCCCTGCCGGGACGCCTGAACGGAACCGTCAACCGGCCACCCACCTCGACCCGCTGCCCCTGGGTGAACCGCCAGATGCTACGAGACCCGCTGGCATCCTCACCGATGGGGTCACGCAGGTACCAGCGACCCGGGACATACACATCCTCCGTCAGCGAAAAGAATCGTTGTGCCATGCGGTTAATCCTTCGTGACGAAGCGCCGAAGATTGCTACCAGACGTCATGAGGTCGAGCGCAATCTTCTGTAACTCCTGGACCAACGCAGCCCTACATTGCGCGACCCCCTCGCAGCCTTTCATGGCGAGCCCGAGCCTCTCGAAGACCGTCGCATGGTACTCCCGTGAATGCGGCCCTCGGTGCCCCTTCTGCCGGAACGCCTCTTCGTCCACCTCCACCGGCGCGGGCGACGAGGGCGTATACGCGATGGGCCCGCCCCGCCCCGTGTCCAGTTGCACCACGCGCGGCGTCGCGCACCCCACCGTGAGCAGCAGCACCACGAGCCAACAGCTCTTCATGCAGCCTCCGGACATGACAAGGCCCCCGACCCAATGACAGGTCGGAGGCCTTGGGAACTACGACCGCGGTCTCAACTCACGGCGTCGCGGGATCGAAGTTGGAGATCGACCAACCCATGCGCTCGTGACCGAACTTGTTCCAGTCCGGGTTCTTGCCGTTGACGATCTGCGCGTCCGTGTAGCCCGGCGCGGCCGAACCGGAGCCGGAACCGGAGAAGATGTTCACGCTGATGGTGCTGCCCGTGTACGTCGGGTGCGTGTTGTCGGACTGGATGTAGTCGTAGCTGGTGCTCGCGTTCGCCAGGTGCAGGTTCGCGTCGCGCAGCGTGCTGCGCAGGGTGACGCTGATGCGCTGCACGTAGGCGTCCTCGGTCTCACCGGCGCGGTAGGCAATCGCCTCGGAGTCCACCTGGCCGTCGCCGTTGCGGTCGTAGTCCGCCGCCATCATCTCCGCGAACGAGTCCGCGCACTTGAAGCCGTACTTCGACGCCAGGTTACAGGCGCGCCAGTTGCTGCGCGCCAGCAGCGGCAGGAAGTAGGTCTGCTTGTTCACCTTCTGCCCCGTCGCCGAATCCGTGCAGGCCGTCAGCACGTTGTCCGCGTCGTAGCCGGGGTAGTAGATGTTCGCGATGACCTTGACCTTGGCGCTGGTCGCGTACTGGTTGATGGTCTGCATGCCACGCTCCATGTACGTGGTGCACGCCGTCAGCGCCGCCTGCAGGCCGCTGTAGTTGCACGTGCCCGTCTGGTCCGTGAACGCGCTGCGCGCCTGCAGGTAGTCGTTGCCGCACATCTCGAACATCACGACGCGCGTGTTGGCCGTCTGCATGTACGAGCGCTCGGAGACGATCTTGTTGTTGTAGATGTCGTCCGCCTTCGCACCGGACTTCGTGCGGCGGATGACCTCCACGTTCGTGCCCCACTTCTTCGCCGCGTACTCACCTTCCACCACGGGAGCGCCACGGCGCGCCACGCTGCCGATGCCACCGTTGTAGCCGGCGAAGATGGAGTCGCCGTACGCCACCACCCGGTACGTCTGAGACGCCGAACGGTTGATGGTCCACGACGTGTTCTGGTTGATGGTGCTCGCCATCGCGCTTCCACCCAGCGTGGTGGCGGCGAGGACGGCGACGAGGGACAGCCCGCTGCGACGAACGGACATACCGACTCCTGAGGAGGTAGGGGGTCTCTCCCCTGCACGGGGAGAGGCGGCGCAAGGTACACGGGATTGATTCTGGAATCATCACCCAGACCCGAAATAGCTCCACACCCAGCATTGCTGGTTGAGCATGAATTCCGCCATGGCGCGTCAGAGGAGCGGGTGTCTGTCCTCACGGATGACGCGACGCCCCGGATTGACGCGTTGTTTCACCGTGTTTCAGGGCCGGCGGACCCTGTTTGACTGGAAGAATCCGCTGTCTGTGTTTGAGCGAGGGGCGGAGAACTCTTCCGGGCCGGGGTTGCCGCGCCGCGCCTAGACTCCACGGCCGTGAACCTCCCCCGGAGTGCCCGAGCGCTGGGACAGTGGCTGCTGCTGGGCGGCGCGGTGGGCGGTGTGTGCGGCGTGGCGTCCGCGGTGTTCCTGGCGCTGCTGGAGTGGGCCACGGCGTTCCGGCTGGCGCACGGGGCGCTGGTGTACGCGCTGCCGGTGGCGGGGCTGGTGCTGGGCGCGGTGTACGGCCGGTGGGGCGCATCCATCCGGGGCGGCAACAACCTGGTGCTGGACACGGTGCATGAGGGGGACGCGGTGATTCCCCTGCGCATGGCGCCCATGGTGCTGGTGGGCACGGTGCTCACGCACCTGTTCGGCGGGAGCGCGGGGCGCGAGGGCACGGCGGTGCAGATGGGCGCGAGCCTCGCGGACCAGATCGCCCACCGCTTCCGCGTGGCGCCGGACACGCGGCGTGAGCTGCTGGCGGCGGGCATCGCGGGCGGCTTCGGTTCGGTGTTCGGGACGCCGCTGGCGGGGGCGGTGTTCGGGCTGGAGGTCGTGTGCGTGGGCCGGCTGGGCTACGAGGCGCTCCTGCCCGCGCTCACCGCGTCGGTGGTGGGGGACCTGGTGACTCGGGGGCTGGGCATCCATCACACGGCCTACCCCACGCCGCAGGCACTGGCGTTGACGCTGCCGGTGCTGGGCAAGTGGTTGGTGTTCGCGGCGGCGGTGGCGCTGGTGGCGGTGGCCTTCATCGAAGGCACGCATGGGCTGAAGAAGCTGCTGGAGCGACGGGTGCCGTGGTTGCCATTGCGCATGGCCCTGGGCGGCCTGGGCGTGGTGGCGCTGTGGAAGTTGTCGGGGACGGATGACTACCTGGGCCTGGGCGTGCCCGGCATCCTGCGCGCGTTCCACGACGTGTCGCTGCTGGGGGACGCGTTCGCGTGGAAGCTCGTGTTCACGGTGGTGACGCTGGGCGCGGGGTTCCTGGGCGGAGAGGTGACGCCGCTGTTCTTCATTGGAGCGGCGCTGGGCAACGTGCTCGCGCGGCTGCTGGGCTTGCCGGTGGACCTGGGCGCGGCGGTGGGCATGGCGGCGCTGTTCGCGGCGGCGGCGAACACGCCCCTGGCACTGTCATTGATGGCGGTGGAGCTGGTGGGTGGCGCGGTGCTGCCCCACGTGGCCATCGTCGCGACGGTGGCGTACCTGCTCACCGGACACCGGGGCATCTATCCATCGCAGCGCATCGCCCGGAGGAAGCTGGGTGGGCCGCTGTTGGACCGGATGGTGTCCCTGCGGGACTTGCACGAGACGCCACGCCAGCATTGAGCGCCTGGAGGCAGGAAACTCCAATAATCATAAGGGCTTGAAATATCCCTCGGCGGGCTTATCTATTCACCCACCCCGTCATGGCGCCTTCTGACCGTCCCTTCGTCGCTGAACTGCTGGAACGCCTGGGGCGCCTGCGCGCCATGCCGCTGGAGAAGTTCGAGAAGCGCTTCGGTGCTTCGCCGCCTGCCCTGTGGCGGCAGTTCAAGGAGGGGCTCAAGACCCTGGGCGAGCAGATCCAACGCATCGAGGAACCACGCAAGGCCGAGCAGCCGCAGCCGCGAAGCCGCAGCCTGCCGAATCTGGGTGCATTCATCCCGCTCTACAGCGTGAACGAAGACGGTACCTTCTGGCAGGCGGCGACACTCCACCTTCTTCCCACGGGTGGCTGCTCGCTCGAGTTCAGGTTGGGGGGAGAAGAAGCCTTCGAAGGGCTGCCCCCCTTCCTGGAAGAGATGCGGCCGCAGGGATACATGGGGAGGAGCTTCCGTGAACGGCATCCCGACCTGGGTTTGCCACCGCGCACGGAGGATTGGAGCAATGATCATGTGATCATCGCCCTGGCCCGGCGCGGCGAGGACTGTGTGGGAAACCTCATCCTGGGCCATGAGTCCCTGAGCCGCCATGTGACCCAGTTGATCCAAGAGATGACTCACGGCAGCACGGAGATCAGTCGCGACAGCTATCCAGAGCGGGCCCACACCTTCCTCGCGGACGGCGCGGGCTCCTCCGCCGCAGGCGAACAACCCAAGTTCGTCATCCGTGGGAGAGGCCGCCATCTGCTCGTGAAGTTCGTGGACGCGAGTTCAGGCAGTGCCGGGCAGCGCTGGCGGGACCTGCTTGCGTGCGAAGCGCTGGCATTGGAGGCGGTCCGCGCGGCGGGATTCGACGCAGCACAGGCCCAGTGGTTCGACCTGGGAACGTACCGGTTCCTGGAGGTCGAGCGCTTTGACCGGGTGGGCGTCGATGGGAGGCGCGCCATGATGTCCCTGCGGGTCATCGACAACGAACACGTAGGTTCGGGCGGCAACTGGACCGACGTAGCCTTGCGCCTGCTCGCCTACCAGCGCCTGTCCCCGGAGGATACCCGCCGGGTCCGTTGGCTTGACACCTTCGGGCAGTTGATTGGGAACACCGACCGACACCTTGGCAATGTCTCCTTTTTCTCGGGCATCGAGGAGCGCATGTTCCAGCTCGCGCCCATCTACGACATGTTGCCCATGGTCTTCGCACCCGACGGTGCCCACCTCGTCGAGCGAGCATTCCGCCCCGCGCCACCGACCGCGAACAACCTGGACGTCTGGCCGGACGCAGCCCGTCACGCACTGGCCTACTGGGACACGCTCGTCGCGTCCTCGAACCTCAGTGAGGACTTCCGCCAGCGCTGCGCCACCTGTCGGAACCAGCTCGCGGACCTCATCGCCCGCGTGCCCGTGAGCTGACCTTCACGGCCCGGCCTGAGCCGTCACCTCCGCGCGCCGCCGCAGCTCCGGGGTGGCCACGCGGAACTCCGCGGGCAGCATGCGCAGGATGCGCTCACGGCGATACCGGGCACCCGCCAGCCGCTGCTCCAGGGCCACCTTCTCCGCCCGGGCCGCCTTGTCCGGGCTCCCGGCGCGCAGGGCCAGTGCGGCCAGCCTCCGGGACACCTCCTCCACCTCGCGGTCGATGAGCACCGGCTGGATGTTCCGCTTCGCACGCGCCTTGCGGCCGGAGGCATTGTTCTCAATCCACACCGGCAACACCGCCACGTCCCCCAGCGCCACCGCCACGCCCGGCTCCGCGCGCGTCACCCCCACGCGCAGCAGCAGCGAGTCCCGCTTGTCCCCGTCCGTGCCCGACCTTCCGGGCGCGTGCTTGTAGAACCGCCCCTGGTTCGCCACCAGGTTGCCCAGCGAGTACGCGATGAGTCCCCGCCGTCCGGACTTCGTCGTGTACGCCTCCAGCGGCTGGAGCACGTGCGGATGGTGCCCGATGACCGCCAACGCCCCGGCCTCCAGCAACGCCTGCCCCAGCGCCCGGTCCATCGGGTGCGGCGTGTCCGAGTACTCGCGCCCCCAGTGCCCCATCACGAACAGCGCGTCGCACTTCGCCGCCGCGGCGCGCACCTGCTCCAGCGCCTCCTTCTCACTCAGTCCCCTGCGCGAGACGTGCTCCGGATAGGGCACCAGCGCCACGTGCGGCGCATTCGCGTCCTTCGGGTTGCTGAAGCCATTCAGGATCCGCGTGAAGGACAGGAAGCCCAACCGCACCCCGCGCACCTCCATGAACACCGGCGCCCAGGCTGCGTCTCGCGTGGCCCCGGTGCCCACGTGCCGCAAGCCCGCCGCGTCCAGGTGGCGCAGCGTCTCCACCATCCCCTCGACGTGCTGATCCCTCGCGTGGTTGTTGCCCGTGGACACCACCTTCACGCCCGCGCCCACCAGCGCCTGGACCATCGCCGGCGGCGCGTTGAAGACCAGCTCCTGGGTGACGGCCTTGCGGTTGTCCGTAACGGGCGATTCCAGATTCACCACGCCCACGTCCGCCGTGCGCAACACGTCCGACAGCGGGCCGAAGACGTGGTCCCAGCCTTCGTGGTTGAGCGACGGCGCCGCGCCTCCGCCCAGGGGCACCGCCCCGGTGCGCGCATGCGCCCGCGCCACCGACTTCACCTCGCCGTGCGGAATCACATCCCCGCCGAAGACCAGCTCCACGCGCGCGGGGGCGGCGGCCCCCCAGGACGGCACCAGCCACAACAGGAGCGTGGACACGAGGCCCGCGCGTCGCCTACCCGCCGCCACTGGACTCCCGCACCCCGATGATGACCTCGCGGTTCCAGGGGTCGCGCCGGGTCGTCGCGGGACAGCCCGCCTCCCGCATCCACGTGAGCCAGTCCTCGCGGCGGAACAGCCCGAAGCAGTGGCGCTCCTGCGACATGCTCACCGTGCCATCCGCTTCGCGCAGCAGGTAGGCGAACGCGGTCTCGAAGGTCTCATCCTCGGGGTCTGGATCCCACGTCCACATCAGGTAGCGCATCCCCCGCCCCTCCGGCGAGTCGTGGCCCCCCGACTCCGTGGTGGGCTCGAAGGTCTCCCGCACGTAGTCCGGCAGCAACACCACCGCGCCGCCCGGCCGGCAGTGCGCCACCGCCGTCTGGACCGTCGCCCGCGCCGAGTCCCGGTCCGCCGCGTACATGATGGCGTCGTGCACCATCACCCGGTCGAACGTGCGCCCCAACCGCAGGGACGTCATGTCCCCCACCCGGTGCTCGCACTCGGGGTTGACGGCCCGGCTGACCGCCACCATCTCCGGCGCGCGGTCCGTCAGCGTCAGCGTGAAGTGTGTCTTCAGGTGGAACGCCAGACTCCCACCGCCCGCGCCCAGCTCCAGCATCGTGGTCGCCGGCCCTTCCGCCGCCGTGCGCAGGATGTCGAGCAGGTCCTCCGCCTCCTCCACGTACTCCTCCGGAGGCGAGAACAGCGGCCACCAGGACGCGAGGTCCGTGTAGAGCTGGGGCTCCTCCAGCGGAGGGGGAATCACGGTGCGCAAGGCCATGGCTGTCTTCCTCAGGGACGGTCCAGCGTTCTACCGCCCGCACGAGGGGGACGTCCACGACGTCCCCCCGAGCGCGGCTAACGGACCTGGATGGCGTCCGCGACGACGTAGGTACCGGCCGTGACCCAGCGGCTCAGCTGGACCTTGTTCCAGCCCGCGGGGAAGCTCCACGTGCCCAGCGTGTTCCACCTGGCGCCGTTGAGCTGCTGGTTCACCTTCACGTTCGCCAACTGCGTGCCCGCCGCGTTCACGACGATGAAGGGCGCCGCCGTGGAGCGGTCCGTCGCCGCCGTCCACCACGCATCCACCGTCTTCGTGCCCGCCGCCGACAGGTAGAACCAGAACGTCGCCGGCTCCGACACCGCCGCGCCCGGGGACACCAGGTAGCTGCTGCCGTAGTAGCCCGCCACGTTCGTGGACGACGCCCAGCTTGAACCCGTCAGCTGGATGTAGCCCTTCGCCTGGTCGTTGTTCGCGTTGTTGCTGTCCACGACCAGGCCCGTGGGCGTGCCGCCACCCGACGTCCACAGGTACGTCACGTCCACCCAGTCGTTGTTCGTCATCCCCAGGTCCGTCCAGAACGTCCCGTCCGCGATGTCGATGCCCGCGGGGTTCGACGGCCGGCGCCCGAATTGATCCAACCCGCCGTTGAAGCCGTCCTGGTACGCCGCCTGCGACTCCGGCTTGCCCTGCGGAAGGGTCTTCCACATCTCGCGCACGCTGGAGGGATTCCAGTAGTCGTCCTTCGTGTTCCAGGGCCCCACGTCCCAGACGGACGTCGTCGCGCACTTCGCCGTCTTCGAATAGCAGACGCGCACCTGGTACTCGGAGCCCCCGTTCGACGCGAGCCCCCGCCGCGACGGCAGCGCCACGAACCGGTCATTCGTCTTGATGACGTGTCCGTTCGCCGTCGTGCCGCCCACCAATCCCTCACGCGTGGCGTAGACGCGGTAGCTCAGGGGTGCCAGCGCCTGGAGCCCTTCCTCCGTGCCCGTCCCCTCGCGCCAACCCTCCAGCCCCACCTGCTGCACCACCGGGCCCCGGCCGCGCTCGTCCGCCACCAGCGCCAGCCGCACCTGCACCTCCGTGCCGGAGCGGGGAAGGCGGACGGCCTCGCCCTCGGTGGCGGTGCGCCACTCGCTCCAGGCCCCGCCGGGGACGCGCACGCGAACATCCACCTCCACGGCCGTGCCCGGGGACTGCGTCGCCTGGATGCGCGGACGGAACGTGTCCACGGGTTGCGCCAGCGTGCGCGCCGGGAACGTGAAGAGGCCCGTGAGCCGGTTCAGTCCTTCGGGCCGGCGCATCACCGCGTTGGGTTCGTACAACAGCCCGTCCCGCGTGCTCACGAGCTCGCCCGTGCCCTCGCCGGCGGAGAGCGCCTCCGTCCAACGCCAGGCACCCTCCTCCGCGCGCTGGGCGTCTGGAGCCGGCTCGGCCACCGCGACCCCTTCCGCGAACACCGCGCCCAACATCACCGTCATCAGGGTGGACCGCCACGACGCGCGCATGCATGGACTCCCGGGAATGGTAAAAAACGTTTAGACGGATATATTTTAAATCCCGTCTTTCCCGGTTCTCAAGAGTCGCGAGGTGAAAGCGTGCGTCGGGGCCGCCTGACCCACTGCATCACGGTGTGCTGGGAGGCCTGTCGCAGAGCTGGAACTTCGTCGGAAAGACGCATCCCATCATGGGGCAGTCCGGCGACTTCGCGTCGACCTTGTCCTTGGCGATGGCCTTCTCGAGCGCCTCCTGAGTTCCAACGCATTCGAGCCGCGGTTCGGCGCCCCCGCAGCAGCCGCAACCACAGGCGGTGTACGAAGGAGGCTCGGGAGCGGCCGGTGCGGCGGCGGCCGGAGCCGGTTCGAGGACGGCTGGAGCCGGAGCCTGCGCGGAGGCATCCGGGGTCGGAACAGATTCCGTTCGCGCGGACGAAGAGACACACCCCGCGCACAGGGCCAGCATCATCGGGACAAGCATTCGCATGTCCCGGACGATAGCCGAAAGGCTGCCGCTAGCCCGTATGGGACTGGATCCAGGGCACGTACGTGAACACGTTGGTGAACACGGAGAACGTGTCGCACTGGCTGCTGCCGTGCCAGCTCAGAATCCCATACAGCCTCCCGCCCAGGACCAGGGGACCGCCATCGTCGCGATGACAGACGTTCGTGCTGCCGTTGGGAGGCGTCGCGCACAGTTCGGCGCTGGCGACATGGCCGCTTCCCACCAGCGCCTGGCAGCTCGCCGGACCGACGACATTCAGTTTCGTGTACTTGAGCGCATTGGACGTGGGCCCCGTCTGCGTGGCGCCCCACCCGCTCGCCGTATGCTGCCCCAGGGGGGCGGGCGCGGTGGGCAGCGCCAGCGGCTGCACCGCGGCGCTCAGCGCGAAGGGCTGCGCCAGTTGGAGCAGCGCCACGTCATGGAGGGGTTCGGTGGCGACGTAGGACGGATGAATGACCTTACGGGACACCGTGCGCACCTGCTCATCGGCCTCCAGCGTGCTCAGCAGCAGGTCCCCCGCGATGACCCGGATGGCGCTGGGAGCGATGCCCTCGACACAATGGGCCGCGGTGACGACCCAGCCGGCCTTCGTGAGCGTCCCGCCACAGGTGAACACGCCCTGCACCATGATGCGGACCTGATAGGGGAACTGGTGCCGGGCCGCGACGGAGCCTCCGAGGATCTCCTGCTCCGTGCCCTCCACCGACGGTGACGCAAGGTCCGCATCCTCCACGGAACCGCCGCACCCCAGCAGCCCCACCAGGGAAAGTCCCGCCAGCCACCCTCGCCGCGTCATGCGTCCTCCGTGTCGGGCCAGGGCCCGGATGTGAACCGCGAGCGCGCGTCACGCACCCGACGGCGCGGAAAAAACCCGGGCACCCACCCCGCCCCATCCCCGGCCGGGGGGCTCGGATGGGCGCCCGGCACAACCTCAGAAGCCTGTCCGCACCTTCACGGCATGCCCGTTGTCTTCATAGACATTGCCCGTGGACGTCTGGATGAACGTGCTGTCGAACACCAGCGTGTACGACTCATCCGGGTTCGCCGGTGACACCGAGCCCCGGTCGAACCGGTTGCGCAGGAACGTGCCGCCGCCCCCAGTCGCGCCGCTGGCGTTGATGCAATACACGCCGCCGCCGAACCAGTTGTCCTCGATCTTCAGGTTCGACGAGGGCCCCACGATGGTGTTGATCATCATCGCGGACAGCTGGCTCTTCGGGTTCGGCGTGGGCAGCGTCCCCATCGTCGGGTCGTGGTACGCGGAGAAGTTCGAACCAATCACTTCCAGCCCGCTGCCCCCGTGCGACTGGAGCACGTCATTGTGCGTACGTGAAGGGCTGCCTGAGTGGTTCGGGTCGGGAGAGAAGTGCACCAGGTCGTGCCCGTAGCTGCCCTGGATGGACACGTTCACGGGGGCGTTCGCCGTCGCGGGCGCCACGGAGAAGGCATCCACCACGCCGGACACATCCACCCGGTAGGCCGTGTACTCGCGCATGCCAATGCCATTCACCCAGTACGTCGGGTTCGCTGCGCGTACCGTGGTGTATTCGATGCGCGCGTTCGTGCCGCCGGTGCCAATCTGGATGATGGAGCCGCCCGCCGTCATCGCGGGTCCGCCGTCCACCACGCAGTTGCTCACCACCGTGTTCGCCGCCTTGATGAACACCCGGCCGTGGACGAGGGTGTCCGCCAGTCGCTGCCCCGCCGTGCTCAACGTGACGTCGCCGTTGATGACCTTCGTCGGCCAGGCGCGGATGACGCCCGCACCCGTGTTCGCCGCCGTCGGCTTCGTCTGGCGCAGCACGAAGGTGTCCGCCGCCTGCTCCTGCGCGGCGGGGGTGACACCTTCTGATTCAGGGGCCACGCCCTCGCCACACGAGAGGAGCAGGAGCGCGGACAACGCACGAACAGTCTTCATGCGACGAGAAGACGTGAATCCGCTCTTCTCGTCAATCGAGAAAATCCAGTCTAGAATGTTTACGCCGAAAGCCCGCACTGTCCTACTTGGTGCCGAACAGACGGTCTCCCGCGTCGCCCAGGCCCGGCAGGATGTAGCCGTGCGCGTCCAGCTTCTCGTCGATGGCGGCGGTGAAGACATGCACGTCCGGATGGTGCTCACGCAGGTTCGTCAGCCCCTCCGGACAGGCCAGCAGACACACGAAGCGCAGGCTCCCGGGACGGCTGCGTTTCACGCGCTGGAGCGCCGCGACCGCTGAGTTGCCCGTGGCGAGCATCGGGTCACACACGATGACGTCCCGGTCCTCCAGGTCGGCGGGCACGCGGTAGTAGTACTCCACCGCGCCCAGCGACTCCGGGTCCCGGTACAGGCCGATGTGGCCCACGCGCGCGGATGGCACCAGTTGCAGCAGACCATCCAGGATGCCCTGCCCCGCGCGGAGGATGGGCACCAGCACCAGCTTCTTGCCGTCCAGCGCCCAGCCAGTGGTGCGGGCCATGGGCGTCTGGATCTCCTCCTCGCGCAGCTTCAGGTCGCGCATCGCCTCGTACCCGAGCAGGAGTGAAATCTCCTCCAGCAGCGCCCGGAAGGACGCCGTGCTCGTGTCCGTTTTGCGCATCACCGTCAGCTTGTGCTTCACCAACGGGTGGTCCACCACCGTGCAGTTCGGGAAGTCCATGGGTTCTCCTCGCGCCGCCCGGGCGTCCCGGACGGCCTGTGGGCCTGCTCAAAAGCGCTTCACGTCGCCGGAAATCATTAGAACACCGTGCCGTCGCTGCGCACGCGGATGGGCGGCACCCCGCCGGGGCGCAACTCCCCCGCGACCCGTCGTCCCGCTGTCCACGTCCCGCCCTGGAGCACCTTCGCGAGCGGCAGCTCCTCCGCGCTCAACTCCAGACGGCCGCGCACCAGCGCCGCCACGCGGTCCAGCAGCGCCACCGTCAACGCGCGCCACTCCACGATGGGCGCGTCGCCGGGGTCGTACACCTCCGTCAGCATCCTCGGGTCCTGAGGCACCAGCACGCCCAGGTCCACGAAGAGCCCGCCGTTGCGGTACTCCGGCAGGCCGGTGAGCGCATCCAGCTCCGTCACCATCACGCCCGCTTCCGCCAGCGGCTCCACCAGCGAGTACGCCAGCCACTGGGACAACTTGTGGAAGGGCACCAGCGCTTCCGCGCTGTCGGGCGGCCCCAGCGCTGGGTGTGCCCACACGTCGCCCAGGTTGACGCCGTCCACCGTCGTGCGGCCCGGCCAGATGGGGCCCAACACGTCCAGCACCGTGCCCAGCACCTCCGCGGCCCGCACGCTCCGGCGGTGCGCCGCCAGCATGTCGAACATCGACCCCGGACGCGGCAGCACGCGCGACAGTCCCTGCAACAGGTGCAGCCGGCCCTCCACGCCGAACAACGGATTGGACGCCGACACCTGGAAGCCGCGCTCCAGGGACTCGCGCGTCATCCGGCCCAGCGCCTCCGCGTCCGCGCGCAGCGGCCGGTCCGGGTCCGACGAGAAGGCGCCCGCCATGAACATCCGCAGCGACGCGACCGCCAGCCCCTCCGAGCGCACGTACGTCGCCCCCCCGCGCTCCTGGTAGCGCCAGGTCGGGCCGCTGCCCGCGTCGAGCAGCACGCTCACCACCCCCAGGTCCACCTTCGCCCGGGCGCGCTCCTCCGGCGGCAGCGGCGCCAGCTTCGCCTCCAGCTGCGCGAGCCGGGGCACCCCGCCCGCGTCGAAGTGCCGCCAGCGACTGTGCACCGGGATGTCCAGCCGGGGGTACGCCTCGTGCGTCACCGCCAGCACCCGGTCCACCACCACGGGCAGCCGCGAGGGCTCCACCCGGAAGTACTCCAGCCTTCCGGCCAGCCCCAGGTCCAACACCTGGTGACACCGCTCGCGGATGGCCGCCGGGCTGCGCAACCACGCCACCGTCGGAGACACCTCCTGCACCCGGATCGTATCAAGCATCGAGGTCCCGTCCCTTCACCTGCGCCAGCGCCCCCGCGTCCGCGACCGGTCCGCGCGTGAAGTAGCCCGCCGCCTTCTTCGCCTCCATCTCCACCCGCGCATCCGCCGGAATCAGTCCGTCCGGAATGGGCACCCGCTCCAGGATTTCAATGCCCGAGCGCACGATGGCGTCGTGCTTCATGTCGCTCATGGACACGAAGCGGTGGATGCGGGTGATGCCCAGCCAGTGCAGCACGTCCGGCATCAGCTCCTGGAAGCGCATGTCCTGCACGCCCGCCACGCACTCGGTGCGGTGGAAGTACGTGGCCGCGGAGTCGCCGCCCTCCTGCCGCTTGCGCGCGTTGTAGACCAGGAACTTGGTCACCTCGCCCAGCGCCCGGCCCTCCTTGCGGTGGTACACGATGAGCCCCACCCCGCCCTGCTGCGCCATCCGCACGCACTCTTCAATCCCGTGCACCAGGTACGGGCGACACGTGCAGATGTCGCTGCCGAACACGTCGGAGCCGTTGCACTCGTCATGCACGCGCGCCGCCAGCGGGACGTCCTTGTCCGCGAGCTTCGCGATGTCGCCGAACACATACAGCGACAGTCCGCCGATGGGCGGCAGGAACACGTGCAGGTCCGGGCGGGTGATGAGCTCCGGGTACATGCCGCCGGTGTGCTCGAAGAGGCCCCGGCGCAGCGCGCCTTCCGTGAGGCCGAAGCGCTCCGCGATGCCCGGCAGGTACCAGACGGGCTCCACCGCGGCCTTCACGACCTTGATGTCGCCGTTGGCCGCGACCAGGTCGTTGTCCACCTTGAGGCGTCCGGCGAGCATCGCGTCGCGCACCTCCGGCATGTTGATGTGGGCCCGGGTGACAGCGATGGTGGGCCGGTAGTCCACGCCCTGCTCGGCGTACCCGCGGAACACCTGCGACGCCACCGCGCCCCAGGGGTCCAGCGACACGATGCGCTTGGGGTCACTCCACGACGGATACGGGCCCACCTGCGCGGCGGGGGACGTGTTGGTCAGGTCCGCTTTATGGTCCTGCGGCAGCTTGCCCGCGGACACCGCCAGCGCGCGGTAGATGGCGTACGCGCCCGAATGCGTGCCGATGACGTTGCGGTTGCCGGAGTCGGACATCGTGGCCACCACGGGGCCGCGCCGCAGCGGCTCCGCTTCGCCCCAGCGCAGGGGTACCCCGGGCGCCTGGAGGTCCGGGTGCGAGGTGAGACGGATGTGATTGACGGGCTTCTTGTCAGCCATGGAGGCGCCCTCCTGTCGGGCGCGGAAAAGTCCTGAAAGGTTTGGGGGAAGCGAAAAGGGTCAGCTCATCCACGAGCCGTCGGAGCGCGCGGACCACTTGCGAGTCACCTTCTTGCGGTGGCTCCAGAAGTCGAGGCTGGACGGCCCGGTGATGTCGCCGTGGCCGAACTTCGACTCTCCCGTACCGCCGAAGGAGAAGGGCTCACGTGGCACCGGCACGCCCACGTTGACGCCCACCATGCCGGCCCTGGCGCCCTCCACCACCGTCTGCGCCACCGCGCCGTTGGTGGTGAAGATGGACGCCGCGTTGCCGTACGGGGACGCGCGCTCCACCGCGAGCGCCGCCGACAGCGTGGTCACCCGCACGATGGACAGCACCGGGCCGAACAGCTCCAGCCGCGCGGCATCCATGTCCGGCCGCACGCCGTCCAGCACCGTGGGCCCCAGCCAGTTTCCGTTCGCGTACAGCTCCCCTGACGGGCGCCGCCCGCGACCGTCCAGGAGCACCAGCGCCCCATCCGCCTTCGCCTTGGCGATGGCCGTCTCCAGC
Organism: Corallococcus sp. bb12-1; assembly: GCF_026626765.1. Lineage (NCBI taxonomy): Bacteria > Pseudomonadati > Myxococcota > Myxococcia > Myxococcales > Myxococcaceae > Corallococcus > Corallococcus sp. bb12-1. Next base: position 1,352,977 of record NZ_JAPNJZ010000001.1, read on the forward strand.
CGGTCCACCGCGCCCCGGTCGATGAGCGCGCCCATGCCCGGGCCGGGCTCCAGCCGCGCGGCGCGCTTGACGATGTCCTCCACCAGCGGCTGCACGTTGCCCACCGCGAGCATCACGCTGGCGGCCATGCAGCGCTGGCCCGCGCAGCCGGTGAACGAGTCCACCACCGCCTGCGGCGTCAGGTCCGGATCCGCGTCCGGCACGATGATGAGGTGGTTCTTCGCGCCGCCCAGCGCCAGCACGCGCTTGCCGTGGCGGCTGCCCTCCGCATACAGGTGCCGCGCCACCGGGGTGGAGCCCACGAAGGCAATCGCCTTCACGTCCGGGTGCTCCACGAGCGCGTCCACCGCGGGCTTCCCCCCGTGCACGATGGAGAAGACCCCCGGTGGGTAGCCCGCCGCCACCATCAGCTCACCCAGCGCGCACGCGGTGAGCGGCACCTTCTCCGAAGGCTTGAGGATGAAGGCGTTGCCCAGCGTGACGGCGATGGGGAACAGCCACAGGGGCACCATCGCCGGGAAGTTGAACGGCGTGATGCCGGCGACGACGCCCAAAGGCTCGCGGCGGTATTCGCAGGTGACGCCCCGGCTCACCTCCAGGTGCGCGCCGCTGTCCAGCTGCTGGAGCGACAGGGCGAAATCACAGACCTCCAGGCCCTTGAGCAGGCCCGCGCGCCCTTCCGCCACTGTCTTGCCGGACTCGCTCGCGGCCAGGTGCGCCAGCCGCTCCAGGTGCCGCTCCAGGAGCCCCCGGAAGGCCAGGAGGCACTGGGTGCGCTCGCGCAGCGGCGTCAGGCCCCAGTCGTGCGCGGCGACCTTCGCGGCCTCCACCGCCTGGGCGACACCGGACGCGGTCGTCAGCGGGACGCGGCCGATGAGCGCTCCCGTGTAGGGACTGCGCACATCCTGCGCCTGGGCCTCGGTGGGAGACTGCCATTCCCCGCCCACGAGGTTACGACAAGAGACAACGCTCTCGGGAAACCGAACCAAGGACACGCGCACCCCCCCGGTGTTGCGTGACGAATTGGCGGCAATGGTAGACGCAAGTCCATGACGCTCGGCAAGCCGGGGGGACACGACGGTGTCCTCGCCTGATCGGAAGCGATGGATCTCCGAATGTTGGCGTGTCGCAAACCCGACCGATGCGCGGGCGGGTGTTCAGCGGGAGGGGGTGCGCCAACGTGCGCGCCGCGCCACGTCAGGCCTGGGCGAGCATCCGCTGGTGGCGCTCGGACAGGCTGGCTGTGTCGATGCTGCCGCGCAGCTCCGCGATGGCGGTGGCGTCTTCCGTGTCCGGGTTGAGGCCCAGCGACATGGCCTCCAGGAACAGCTCCAGCGACAGGAGGAAGCGCGAGTCGGCGGTGAGGGGGTCCCCCTGCTCGTTCATCAATTCGCCGTCCTCGCGCACCAGCTTCGCGAGCATCCGCACGCGGGCCCAGGTGCCGAGCAACCGCGAGGTGGACTCGGCGTCCGCCAGGATGAGCGTGCCGTACTCCATCCCCAGCACGTCAAGCGACGTCTCCCGGATGAGGGTGCGCGCGTCCCCATACCGCTTCTCCTTCCGGGCCCGGAGGATGCTGGCGATGGCCGCGACGAACTGCTCGACGGCCCGCTCGATGAGGTCCTTACGGAGGGACATGGGCTCTGGAGGCTAAACGCGTCCGGGGGGGCACGCACCTTTCCCACCGACAACGCCGCGACTTGTTACATGTAACCCAGGGGGTTTCCTGTTTTCAGCGCCTGGGCGTGAGGACGAGGAAGCCACTGAACACACCGTCGGTGCGCGTGTCGCTTCCCTGGAGGACAGGCGGGTGGAAGCGGGAGATTGCGCCGTCCAGATAAAGCGCGTCGGTGCAGCCGAGGGGCCCCCGGAATACCTCGGCAAGCGCACGGGTGGACGTGGGCCACACCGCGCTCAACGAACGGATGAGGGAGGACCTGCTGCGTACGCATCCCGACGAAGGCCCGCGGCTGGCGGCGTACGGCACGCGCGGGCTGGACTGCTACCTGCGCTTCCTGGACGACTGCATGCGCGCGGCCCAGGACACCGGCAGCGTCGCCGCCGCGGCCTGAGCCAGCCTGGAGTCACGGCTGCGCGTGCAGTGGCGTCCGTGACTTCCAGTACTCCTGCTGAGCGGGCACGGAGACCAGCTCCCGCTCCGGATAACGCAACGCCGTCAGCTTGCCGCCGAACACGCAACCGGTGTCCAGGCAGACGGTGTTGTGGACCCACTCGGCTTCCGGCACCGAGGTGTGGCCGTACACCACCACCGCGCTCCCCCGGTACTGCTCCGCCCAGTCGGCTCGCACCGGCAGGCCATACGCATCCGCTTCGCCCGTCGTCTCGCCGTAGAGCGCGAAGTCGCGCATCTCCGTGGAGTCTCGCCCGTGCATCGACTCCTTCAAGCCCGCGTGCGCCACCACCAGCCGGCCGTCATCCAGGACGTAGTGCGGCGAGCGGGCCTCGATGAAGTCCGCCACCGCCCCTGAGAACTCTGGCGGCTCGCGCTCCAACTGCTCCAGCGTCATCGCAAGCCCGCGCGCGACCCGCACGTCCTTGCCCCGCAGCTTCTTGAGCAGCTTGATTTCATGGTTGCCCGGCACGCACAGCGCCGTGCCCGCCTCCACCATTCCCATCACCAGGCGCAGCACCTCCGTCACGCCGGGCCCCCGGTCGATGAGGTCGCCCAGGAACACCACCTTGCGCCCCGCCGGCACGCCCACGTCGAAGCCGCGAGCACCGTCCGCGCGGGGAGCGACCGTGTAGCCCAGCTTCGTCAGCAGCGCCTTCAGCTCCTCGAAACAGCCGTGGATGTCTCCGATGATGTCGAACGGGCCGTGCTCATCCTGGCGATGGCCAGGCACGCGCTGCCGTTCGAACTCCACCGCGTCCACCGTCTCCGGCGTGAGCACGTGGATGTGTTTGAAGCCCTCCTTCGGCAGGCTCCGCAGGGCGTTCTGCAGTTGCTGCACCTGGTTGCGCAGCCCGCGCGCACTGGTGCCGGGACGCAAGCGATTGCGCTCCAGCAGGAGCGCCTCCGGCAGGTCCAGCACCAGCGCCACCAGGGGCACATGGTGTTCGCGCGCCAGCGCCATCCAGCGCTTGCGCGACTCGGCGCTCAGGGGAACGTCGTCGATGACGGTGAACGCCCCCCGCGCCAGCCTCGCGGCCACGTCGGCGTGCAGGGTGGCCTCTTGAGACGTGTTGCCGCCGGATTCCGACAGCACCTCCGTGGGTGGGAAGTGCCGACTTGCGAGCGTGGAGCGGCCGGAGCCGGAGGGACCGATGAGCAGCACGAGGGACTGCCCTGGGAGTTGGAGCTTCATGGTTTGAACACCGACGTGAGGGTCGGCGTACCGACCGGCGCCCCTTCCGGGGCAGGACGCACACGGACACTCCCGCGCGCGACCCCGACCGGCGCCCGGGTCACGCGAAGGCTCGCGGACCCTCCGGCTCCGGACGGGATGAGCCCCCTACGTGCGGATGCGCTCCCACCTGACACGCGTCACTTCAAAGGCAGGATGAAGGCTTCCAGGTACACATCCGGACGCTCGATGTCGCCCGACGGCGTGCGCTGGTAGCCCCGGCGCTCGTACATGCGCGCCACGCCCGTCGCGCCCCGGCGCACGTGCAGCGTGATGGCGTCCACGCCCCAGCGCCTCGCGAGGACCTCCGTCTCCGCCAGCAGCGGCTGCGCCAGCCCCTGCCCGTGGAAGCGCACCGACGTGGCCAGCGCCCGCAGGTCCGCCGCGCGGGGCAGCCAGGCTTCGGAGCCCGGCGAACCGGGCGGGTACAGGGCCACCGTGCCCACGACCTCGCCGTCCAGCTCCGCCACCAGCAGGGTGCATTCCTTGCGGCGTGTGGCCACGTCGCGCAGGAACGCCTTGCGCTCCTCGGAGTAGACGACCTCCGGCAGCTTCTTCGAGTACTGCGTGATGAAGGCTTCCACCAGCAGCTCGCCAATCGCCCCGTCATCCGCGGGGCGAGCCTCGCGGATGAGGATCCGCGCCACCACGTCCGTGCTCATGTGCCGCCCCCTAGCACGCGGGTCACCAGGGGGACAGCGCTGTCACGCCCTCAGGCACCGCCGGGCGGACGGCCTAGCACTCGTTGAGGATTTGCCGGTAGGCCGACGTCCGACCCCAGCTCTCCCACCAGCCGCAGTGACAACCCCGGCCGCCAATCTGCTCCGAATAGCTCCCGTCGCTGAAGTACATCGTCAGGTAGTCCGGGCTGTTCGCACAGTCGGGAAGCGGAGCCTCCTGCGTGGCCAGGTCAGGTGCCTCTTCCTGCTCCATCGCGGGACCACAGCCCACCATCAGCGCCGTCGCCAACACACCACCGAGAATGCTCGCTCGCATGCGACCTCCGTCAGGGTTGCGCCGCAAACCCTAACAAAGGCGAGCCTTTCTTGGAATACGCGACAGCCATGTTTCAGCTTTACCGCCGCCGTGGCCTGGGGGCCTCGGGGCTCAAACCTTCTGGTACGGCAGCTCGACCGTGAAGGTGGCCCCGCTGCCAGGCTCGCTCTCGACGCGGAGGATGCCACCGTGGGCTTCGACCACCTGCCTGGCAATCCAGAGCCCCAGCCCCAATCCCCCATGGCTGCTCGTCGGCACCGCGCGCTCGAACCGGTCGAAGATGCGGGCCTGGGCATCAAGGGGAATCCCGATGCCGTGGTCCTGGAGCACGAGCCTTGCCCGGTCCCTGGACGCCTTCACCACCACCTCCACGGGCTTACCCGCCCCGTACTTGAGGGCGTTGGAGAGCAGGTTCGTCATCACCTGCTCAAGCCGTGACCGGTCCCAATGGCCCCACACCGGCTGCTCGACGAGCACCCGGAGCTGGCAGCCCGACCGGGTCACTGCTTCGGCGGAGCGCTCCACCACCTCGAGCACGACGGCCGCCAGGTCGCACTCCTCCACCTGGAGTTCAAGCCGCCCCGCGCGGATGCGGACGACATCCAGGAGAGTCTCCGTAAGCGTGCCGAGCCGCTGCGTCTGCTGCCGTGCTCGCTCCACCCGCTCCTGCACCCGCTCGTCGCCCACCTCCCGCGCCAGACGCGTGAGGGAGTGGAGCTGGAGCTGGAGGGTCGTCAGGGGCGTGCGCAGCTCGTGCCCGGCGACGGACAGGAAGTCATCCCGCAGCCGCACCGCCACCAACAGCTCCTTCTCGATGCGCTTGCGGTGTTCAATCTCCGTTTCGAGCATCTTGGAGCGTTGCTGAAGGGCGGCGACTTCGCGCAGGCGCAGCTCATCGGCGGGGACCCGCGAATAGGCCTCGGTGGGACTGACGTGGGCATGCGCGCCGCAGACCTCGTGGAACACCCGCGCATCCTCCTGCGTCTGGAACCCTCCCAACGCATAGGCGCAGAGCAGGCCGAACGGGTGCGACTTGCCAAGCTCGTTCCACTGCGCCTCCAACAGGAGCGCTGCCTGGGGATTTTGATCCTTCAGGAGCAGGTCCACCATTTCGCCGAAGGCGCGCACCCTCCGCCCGCCAGCGGCGTGATGGCTCCTGTCGAGCACCTCTCCGATGACCTGCTGGAAGCGACTCCAGTCCGGCAGTCCATCGACCATGAACCTTTCGAGGGTGTCCCGGGCATCCAGCAGGACGAGCCGCCCTTCTTCCTGGGCGCGTTCCACGTCAACGCCCAAAGCCATCAGCCGCGCCGTGAAGCCTTTCGCGTGGGCTTCCGAGGCGATGACGACAGCGGGCTCACCCTCCTGGAAACCGGCGTCCAGGAACTTCGCGACCACGTCGAAGAGGAACAACGGGTCCTCATAGAACTGGACGCGGTGGTCGCTGTCTCCCGACGGATGCGGGCTTTGCGCCGTACCTCCGTGGGCTGAGCTCATGGGGCATCATACGGCCGACGAAGAAATCCGCATCCGTCCCGCCCTGCGGTTGCAACCTTGGCAGCAGTACTTGCGACCTTCGTACCAGGGGCACGTCACGTTCTCCACGCATGGAGTGCTGGCTTTCACCCAGGGCGCTGACACACCTTCTTCCGAGCCCGCTCTCGCCGCGCGCCCATGAGCGCCCAGGCCGCGAACAGCAGGCTTCCCGCCACCGCGGCGGATCCGCCTCCGCCCGTGGTGCAGCCGCCCGTCGGCGCACCCACCTCCACGTCTTCACCCGGCCTGACCGTGGGCGCCTCCGCCGAAGGCCCCTCCGCGACGTCTTCCGGCGGCGTGCCCGCATCCGTGGGATCCGTGGGACTCCCTGCGTCCGACGGCGTGCCCGCGTCAGGGGCGGGTTCTGCTCCGGCGGTCAGCTCCTGATGGCGCTGGATGAGCCGCAGCCGCGCCGCATCGAACGCGGCGCCGTCGTCCGGCACGCGCGACGCGGCCGGAATCAGCTCCCGCGCCACCTTGCGCGCGAAGCCGGGGTCTCCCGCGTCGCTCACCGCCTTGAGCCACTCGTAGTCCTGCATGCCCTGGCGGATGAGCTTCAGGCGCAGGGACGCCACCGGCACGTCCGTCGTGCCGCCAATCGCAGCCGGCGTGCCCGGATAGAAGAGCGTCCCATCTCCATTGCCATTGAAGCGGTACTGGTCCGTCCACGCCGTGGAGAGCATGCCCACCGACTGGTAGTAGAGCTCCCCCGTCGCGCCCTCCAGGAACGTCACCCATTGCATCGACCGCGCCTTCGCTGACGAGCGGTCCAGCATGTACGACGGCCACCCCGCGCCCGGCTTGTTCTCCGGCGCGTTGGTCCCATACGCACAGCCGTGGCTCATGCAGCTCTGATACATCCACAACGCCGTACCAGGACGCTTCAGGAAGTCCGTGTATGTGTCGCGCTGGTCGCCCCGGAAGGTGCCCTCCGTGCCGTCCAGGTGGTTCACCAGCGGAACCACCGAGTCCACCAGGCCCTCCAGGTCGTGGTTGCCCAGTTCGTGCGAGTTCGTCGTCAGCAGCGTGCGCAGTCCGGGCGCCGCCTGCCGCAGCAGGTCCGCCGTCGCGTGCACCTGATCGAAGCTCGTCCCGTAGGGGGGCTCGTCGCCCAGTTGCACGTAGGCCCGGTCCAACCAGCCCTTCGCCTTCATGTGCGCGGTGAAGTCCTTCAGGTTCTGCGCGTCGAGCGGCCCCACGTACTCCAGGCTCGTCATCCGCGCGCCGGGCAGGCGCGTGGGCGCGGTGCCGTCCAGGTACGGGCCCCACGTCGCGTCGAAGTCGCTCCACGCGGGCGGCCACGGCTTGCGCGGGAAGAGGCTGGACAGCGTGAAGCGGTGCTCCAACGCCATGCGCTGGTAGCGCGCGAGCAGCGGCTGCAACTCCCGCGGCGTGCAGTCCTCGCGGCCCGTGTGCGCGCGGCACACGTGCGGCGGCCACAGCAGGAACGCCGACGGCAGCGAGGACGTGCTCGGCAGCGTCGCGTCCACCACCGTCAGCCTCGCCGTCACCTGCCGCTGGAAGCCTCCGGCCGCCTCCACCGTCACCGTGCCGGTGTAGTCCCCGGGGGGCGCGTCCTTCGGCACGTGCACGTCCACCCAGACGGCGCGCGCCTCGCCCGCGGGCACGTCGAAGGGGAACGCCGTGCGCTGCTCCCCGGCGACCTCGTCCGTGTCCGGCACCAGTCCGTCCGGCCACCGGCCCACCGGCTCGCCCGCCACGGAGGCCTTCTTCGTGGTGACGAGCGCCTCGCGGTACAGCGCCACGTCCGGCCCTCGCAGCGTCGTGGAGCCCGGGCCCTCCAGTGACGGCAGTCGGGCGCGCACGCCCTGGAGGCCCGAGTCCCCGCCGTGCAGCGCCACCTGGAAGGAGACGAACTCATTGCGCGCCGCGGTGAGGCGCACCTCGGTGGCGCTCCGGGCGGCGCTCTCCGGCCGCACCTTCACCATGAGCCCCTCGCCCCACACGGCGGGACTGGCCGCGAAGGCCGGCAGGGCCACGGTCAGCGACAGCAGGGCGAGGCGCAGGGGTCGAATCGAAGGCATGAAGGAAGAAACGCGTCCTGGCCCTCGCCCGCTTCCCGCACGGAGCGCTCCTGTCAGCCGGGCGGGCAGGCGTGCAGCGGCGCACGGTCCGGCTTACAGGAAATCGCCGATGATGCTGGGGAGCTGTTCGCTCAGCTTCTGAAGCAGGCCCCGGTTCTTCCAGCCCTTCCAGTGGATCTCCCGGGAGTGGGTGAGGTCCTGCTCGAAGGCGGCCCCCAGCTGCTTCGCCAGCTCCGGGTCCTCCACCATCAGGGAGCCT